>JAXMCT010000009.1:242500-509167 GCA_046349235.1 Hyphomicrobiales bacterium | reverse complement strand
GGGGGAAATCGAAGCGCTGGGGATTGCCCCGCCGCGCCAGCCGCTCGACCTGTGGGCCGCCGGGGTAGCCCAATCCCAGCAGCTTCGCCACCTTGTCGAAGGCCTCGCCCAGCGCATCGTCGATGGTGGTGCCGAGGCGGTGGTAACGGCCCACCCCCTCAACCATCTGGAACTGCGTGTGGCCGCCCGAGATGAGGAGCAGAAGATAAGGAAATTCAACGCCTTGCAGAAGCCTGGCGGTGAGCGCGTGGCCCTCGAGATGGTTCACCGCCAGGAGCGGCTTGCCATGGGCGAAGGCAATCGCCTTGGCCATCGTCAGCCCGACGATGACACCTCCGAGCAGCCCCGGCCCGGCCGTTGCCGCCACGCCGTCCAGGTCCTTGTAATCAAAGCCCGATTCCGCCATCGCCTGGGCGATGAGGCGGTCGAGATGGGTGACATGGGCGCGGGCCGCGATCTCGGGCACCACGCCGCCATAGGGCGCGTGGTCCTTGAGCTGGGAAAGCACCACGTTGGACAGGATCTGCCCCCTGCCCTCCTCATCCCGCGCGATCACCGCCGCGGCGGTCTCGTCGCAGGAGGTCTCGATGCCGAGGATGCGGGTCGGGCGGGTCATGCCCGAGGGCATATCCGGGGAGCGCCCCGCCCGCAACTCTCACGGTCGACGAAGGGGATGCTGAATGATGCGTTTTCGGATGCAAGAGCGTAGCTGCCGTTGACATCGTTGTTGCGCCGGAGATGCTACCGCATGGTGTCGCGAAATGATGGCGTGGGCGACCGACAGCGGAGCGGTCCGCGCGTCGCATCGGGCAACCGATCAAGGTTGCGACATCGTCTTGCGCAATGGGAATATGTTCTTGAGGACCTCCTCCCCCGCAGCGCGGGAGAGGAAGGGGACCCAACGCAGTTGGGGGAGGTGAGGGGCGGCGGGCTCCGACGCAGACGGGGTGCCCCGCTTCCCCTCATCTCCCCGTTGCGTCCCGCAACGGGGCCCTTCTTCTCCCGCTGAAGGAGCGGGAGAAGACGGAAGGAGGCAGGTGGTGACGCCCGCGAAGTTTACAGCTAAGACTGTCAGGACCCTTAGGACTTTACCGGACCAGACATGCCGAAGCTGAAGATCGGGACCCGTGGCTCCCCCCTCGCCCTGTACCAGGCGAATGAAACCAAGAGCCGCCTCAAGGCCGCACATGGGTTCTCCGACGAGGACATCGAGATCGTGGTGATCACCACCACGGGCGACCGCATCCGTGACAGGCCGCTGTCGGAGATCGGCGGCAAGGGGCTGTTCACCAAGGAGATCGAGGAGGCGCTGTTCGCCGGCGAGATCCACCTCGCGGTGCACTCGATGAAGGACATGCCGGCGCGGCTGCCGGACGGGCTGGTGATGGCGGCGCTGCTGCCGCGCGAGGACGTGCGCGATGCGTTCCTGAGCCCGGTGGCGAAGTCGATCGGCGATCTGGCGAAGGGTGCCGTCGTCGGCTCCTCCTCCGTCCGACGTGGGGCGCAGCTGAAGCGCATCCGGCCCGACCTCGAGGTCATCCAGTTCCGCGGCAATGTCGAGACGCGGCTGAAGAAGCTGGCGGATGGCGTGGCGCAGGCGACCTTCCTCGCCGCGGCGGGGCTCAAGCGCCTCGGCCTCGCGGACAAGATCACCTCGCTGGTACCGACCGACGTGATGCTGCCCGCCGTGGCGCAAGGCTGCATCGGCATCGAGACGCGCGAGGATGATGCGAAGACGCGCGCGTTGCTCGCCGCGATCAACCATGAAGCCTCGGCGATTGCGGTGAACTGCGAGCGCGCGTTTCTCGCCGCCCTCGACGGCTCGTGCCGCACGCCGCTGGCCGGGCATGCGGTGATCGACAATGGTGTGGTCAAGTTCCGCGGCCACGCGCTGACGCTGGACGGCGTGCACTGCTTCGAGACGACGCGCGCAGGTGCGCCCGCCGATGCCGAGCGCATGGGCCGCGAGGCGGGCGAACAGGTGAAGGCCGAGGGCGGCAGCCTCATCGCCTTCTGATGCTGATCGCCGTCACCAGGCCCGAGGAGGATGCGGGGCCGCTCACCGCGAAACTCGCGGCGATGGGGCACGCGGTGGTGATGGCACCGCTTCTCGTCATCAGGCCGCGTGACGGTGTTGCCATTCCCGATCTCGACTGGCAGGCGCTCGCGGTGACCAGCGCCAACGGCATCCGCGCCCTGCCCCGCGGGCACGGCCTCACACAATTCCGTACACTGACGGTCGGGCCGCAGTCGCTGAAGGCGGCACAGGCCGCGGGCTTCACGGCGGAGGCGCATGGCGGCGACGTGAACGGACTCGCCGCCTTCATCCGCGCCGAGCTCGACCCGAAGGCGGGTCCCATCCTCTATCTCTCCGGTGCCGAGACGGCGGGGGACCTCGCGGCGCAGCTGGCGGCGGCGGGGTTCGATTGCCGCCGCGTGGTACTCTACGATGCGGTGCCGGCCGAGACGCTCGGTGCGGCGGGCCAGGCCCTGCAGGCGGGCCGGATCGACGCCGTGCTGCTCTATTCGCCGCGTTCGGCACGGATCTGGCGCGGGCTGGTGGAACAAGAGGGGCTGACCGCCGGCGCGGCGCGGGTGGCCCACCTCTGCCTGTCGCGCAATGTCGCAGCCGCCCTGCCGGAGGGCTGGAACAGCGCGGTTTCGGCCAGCCCAGATGAAGCCGCAATCCTTAGGCTTCTTGAACAAAGCGGGCGAACCCTTTAGGCCTTTCAACATGAGCAACCAGCATGACGACAGCGGGTCCAGGCCGCAGGTGATCGACCTCGAGGCCGAGGAAATCCGCAGCGAGGGCGAGGCGGCCGCCGCTTCCCCCGAGGAAACCGTGGAGGAGCCTGCGCCGGCCTACGCGCCGCCACCGCCGCCGCGCAAGTCGCGCGGCGCTGCGACGTGGATCATCGCGGCGCTGATCCTCGGCGCGCTGGGCGGCGGCTTCCTCTATCGCGGCGTGCTGTCGAGCTACCTGCCATCCAACGAGATGGTGGCGCTGCGCAACCAGGTGGCAGCGCTGGAACAGAACAATTCCGACCTCGCCGGACAGATCGCCGCGGTGAAGCAGGGTGCGGAAGGTGCAGCACAGGCCGCGGCCTCCGCCACCGATGCCGCCGCACAGGCGGCGGACGCGGCGAAGAGCGCGGCGGCGCAGATCGCCGATGTCGGCACCAGGCTCGATCAGACCGACCAGCAGCAGGCGGCGCTCGAAGAGGCGATCAAGGCGGCGCGCGGCGATCTCGATGCGCTGCGCAAGTCGATGTCCTCGGCGCCCGCCGCGGCCGCTTCGGGCGGCAGCACGAACACGGCGGATGCGGCGGTGCTGGCCGCGCTGGGCCAGCGCATCGACGCGCTGGAGAAGGATGTGGCGAGCCTCAAGTCGGGTGCCGGTGCGGCGTCGCAGGCAGGTTCGACAGCGGCCCTTTCGCAGGCACTCGCCGACCTCAAGGCCAAGGTGGCGGCGGGAACCTCGTTCCAGGCCGAGTATGAGCGCATCGCGCGCATGGTGCCGGCGGCCTCGGGCCTCGACGTCGTCGCCGCCGATGCCGCCGAGGGCGTGCCCGATGCCAAGGGGCTTGCCGCCGCGCTGCGCGCCGCGATCCCCACGCTGCCAAAGCCCGAGGCGCCGCCGGCGGAGGACGACAGTTATTTCGGCACGTTGATGACGTCGCTCTCCGGCATCATCTCCATTCGCCCGATCGGCGACACCGACTGGCCACAGGTGGCGGAGAAGGCGGCGGCCTTCGCCGACGCCAATGACCTGACGCAGGCGATCGCCACGATCGACGGCGCGGAGGGCGACAAGCCCATGGTGCTGACGCAGTGGCGTGACCGCGCGGCGGCACGGCTCACGCTCGAGGCCGCCCTCGCCCAGGTTTCGGACGCCGTGCTGCGCCAGATCGCCGCCACCGGCGGAGCGGCCCAATGATCAAGCTGCTGTGGCGCTTCTTCCTGCTCGTCGTTCTCGCCGCGGGATTCGCCTGGATCGCCGACAGGCCCGGCACGCTGACCATCCGCTGGCTCGGACGCGAGATCCAGATGAGCTTCATCGCCGGCGTGGTGCTGGCGCTGCTTGCGGTGGTGGTGCTGTGGTTCGTGTGGAGCCTGTTCCGCAGGCTGTGGGGCAGCCCGCGGGCGGTGGGCCGGTGGTATTCCTTCCGCAAGAACCGCAAGGGCTATGAATCGCTGTCGCGCGGCATCATCGCGGCGGGTGCGGGCGATGCCGCGGCGGCGGCGAAACATGCGGCGATCGCGGGCAACGCGCTCTCCGACGAGCCGCTGGTCAACGTGCTCGCCGCGCAGGCCGCGCAGCTCAAGGGCGACCGCGCCCAGGTGAAGCGCATCTTCGAGGCGATGACCAAGTCGCCCGACACGGAAGCGCTGGGCCTGCGCGGACTGTTTTCCGAGGCCCGCCAGGCCGGCGAGGTTGCCACCGCCCGGCGCCATGCCGAGCGCGCGCTGGAACTGAACCCGCGGCTGGCCTGGGCCTCGACCGCGGTCTTGCAGCTGCAGTCGTCGGCCAGGGACTGGACTGCGGCGGCGGCGACGCTGGGCCAGCAGATCAAGTCCGGCCTGGTTCCGGCCGCCGAGGGCAACCGCAAGCTGGCGGCGCTGTTGGCGGCCCAGGCACTGGCGCTGGAGGACAGTGACAAGGCAAGGGCGCTGGAACTGGCGCAGAAGGCGCACAAGCTCGACCCGGCGCTGGTGCCCGCCGCGCTGGTGGTGGCGCGCGTGCTGATCGCCCAGGCCTCGACGCGCAAGGCCTCCCGGGTGCTGAAGGAAACCTGGGGGCTCTCGCCCCACCCCGACCTGGCGGACGTGCAGGCCCATCTCATCCCGGGCGATGGTCCGGATGCGGGCCTCGACCGGGTGCGCGACCTGCTGAAGGAAGACAGGAACGCGGACGGCGGGGGCGGCCTCGAGGGCGCCGTGGCGCTGGCCCGCGCGGCCATCAGGGCCAGGCGCTGGGACATGGCGCGCGACGCGCTCAAGCCTTATGCCGAGGCGCGGCCGCAGGCCCGCGTCTGTGCGCTGATGGCCGACATCGAGGAGGCCCAGGGCGACAAGGGCCGGGCGCGGGAATGGCTGGCGCGCGCCATCCACGCGCCGCGCGACCCGATCTGGGTGTCCGACGGGGTGGCCAGCCCGCGCTGGACGCCGGTGTCGCCCGTCTCCGGCGAGATCGTGCCCTGCGAATGGAAGGCGCCCTTCGAGATGCCGGAACCGCAGCAGCTGGAGGCCGACCGCACCGCCGCCACGACAGCACCCGAGGCCCTCGAAGCCCCCGGCCCCGCCGCAGACCCCGCCCCGCGCACGCTGGAAGCGCCACGCATGGTCCTGCCGCAGCGCCCGCCCGACGACCCCGGCCTGCCCGAGGACTTCGACACCCCCGCCAGCCGCACACGCCCCGCCGAAGGCTGAATTTTCTGCCGCCGAACTGGTTGCGGGCCAAGGGGAAATACCCTATACCCCGCGCCGTCTGGAAAGCCGCTTTAGCTCAGTTGGTAGAGCACATCATTCGTAATGATGGGGTCGCGTGTTCGAGTCACGCAAGCGGCACCAGTTCCCCTAAACACGCGCACCATGGCTGGCGGAGTTGTGATCATGGCAGGGGTCGCGATCTTGTCGATGGAACGCTAGGGCGCGTACTCATGAATCGCCAGCGATGTTCGCGTCGCTGGGATATCGGCCGCCTTTGAGCAACTGCAGAAAATGCCGCGGTGGGCCAGCAGCAGACCTCAGCCAGTCGGCAACGTTTCAGATGCAATCCAGTCCACAAATCTCTGCACAGCCGGTCGTTCCAACGCCTCTCGGGTCGTGACGACATCGTATCCGATGTTGGTCTCCAGCATCACCCCAAAAGGATTGGCGAGCAGCCCTGCCTCGATGAGATCGCGCCGGATCGGATTGCTACCCAGGACAACTCCCTGTCCAGCGACAGCTGCCTGTACAGCGAGATTGTAGTCACGAAAGACGATCACATTCTGACCGGCGATGTCTCTCGCACCCATCTTCTTGAGCCAAGACGACCAGTCCATCCATGACCGGGTCATGGGGGCCCAGGTCAGGTCGGACATGTCCCAGTGAAGCAGCGTGGCGCGCCGAAGATCGCTCAGCTCGCGCAGGTGAGGCCCACCAGACACCAGAACGGGGCTGCAGAGCGCACAGATCTGCTCGTCGAAAAGCCGCCGTGCCACCAAGCGCTTGCCGGGTTCTACACCAAAGCGGATCGCGGCATCGGCTTCACCCTGCTCGAGATCGACAATCTTCAAGGAGGAATCGATCAGCACATCGACATCAGCGTTTGCCTGACGGAACCGGTCCAGTCGCGGTACCAACCATGCCGTTGCGAATGAAGGCTCGGCCGAGACGATCAAGCGCTGTCGCCTACTCCGCGAACGCATCCGCTCCACGGCAGTGCCAATCTGCGCAAAGCCGCCGGAGAGGCCTTCGAAGCCGGCGCGGCCCTCCGGTGTAAGCGAAAGTCCGCGTCCCTTGCGCCTCACGAGGGTGGTGCCCAAGGACTCCTCAAGCTTGCGAACGAGCTGTTTTACGGCCGCCGGCGTCACCCGGAGCTCTGCGGCGGCATGTGCAAAATTCAGGTGCCGGCACACTGCTTCGAAAGCCCGTAGCGCGTTGAGGGACGGAAGCCAATCGCTCATCTTGAAACGGTAGCTTATCTTACCTCTTGTGCAAGATCAAATGACTCGCATCGGTCAGAGACCATTTTATTTTCAACACAGATCAGTCAACCGCGGCGAGGTAGATGATGAGTAATTCTATTCATTCCGACCGACTCAGAACCGTCCGTGTCAGCGCGCGCCGTTTCGAGCGATCTCCGTTCGAAGACAGGTGGGTCAACCCGGACACGATCATGGGCGTCTATGCGGGCCGCTATTACAGTGTTTTCAATGGCGAGAACGTCGAGGAGGGTTACTGGACGCTCAGGCGCAAGGCCGTGCTCTATGACGTGCCCGAACGTCCGGTCGAGATTTCGGGCCCCGATGCGGCGCGGTTTCTCGAACGCATCTTCGCGCGCCGTGTCATCAACCTCAAGGAAGGTCGAGGGCGATACGCGATCGCCTGCGACCACAATGGGCGCCTGTTCATGGATGGCGTGCTCTTCCGGCTGGCAGATCATCGGTTTTGGTATGTGCAGCCTGATGGTGCGCTGGAGACCTGGCTGCTGGCGCACAGCGCGGGCTTCGACGTGTCGGTGAAGGACCCCAGCTCTCGCGTCTTGCAGATCCAGGGGCCGGCCTCCTTCGAGATCATGGCGGCAGCCACCGATGGTGCCATCACCGATAGGATGGGCTATTTCCATTCGGGGTTCTTCACCATCGCGGGGCAAGAGGTGTATGTCTCGCGGACGGGATGGACCGGCGAGCTGGGCTATGAGATCTATACCCAAGGCACCGGCACCGACTGCGGCAAGCTTTGGGATCACCTCATGGAGGTTGGCAGACCCCGTGGCATGATCTTCGGCAGCATCTCGTCCATGGAGATGCGCCGCATCGAAGCCGGCATTCTCGACAACGGTACCGACTTCGACCTCACCATGACGCCTTTCGAAGCGGGCCTCGGGCCCTTCATCGATCTCGACAAGGATGACTTCATCGGGCGCGCGGCGCTGCTCAATGCGAAGCGCGATGTGAAACGGCTATTCGGGCTTAAGTGTCCCGGCGGCATTCCCGGTTACCGCGAACGGATACTGGACGGCGCGACGCCTGTCGGTCACGTGACCGCCGGGGCCTGGTCGCCATTCCTCAAGTCCGGGATCGGCTATGTCCGCTTTGATGTGCCGGGCATCTGGTCTGACCGGAATCTTGCAGTAAAGACAGCCGATGGCAGACTGCTGGACTGCGAGATCCTCGATCTGCCGTTCTATGATGCCGAGAAGCTCATCCCACGCAGTCGCGATCGAGGTGTTGTATGATCAAGTGTGCCAGGACGGGGCTCAGACACTCCTTCGTGACGGCTGTTGCATTCGAGCGGCCCAGTTCGGACTTCCAAGTTGGACACTACGGCAGGAAGCTGCGGAGAGGCCGGCTACGGACTGGCTGATCTTGCGGGCAGCTACGTCGACTTGATCTTGCGCCACAAACAATTCTCTGCAGCCAGCATCAGACATTCCAACGGCCCAAGTCGAGAACTCGCATTTCCTCCACCAATATCCGGCCAACACGAGATCGGGCCGACCTCACGGCCGACCCGATCTCATGCTGTTCAAGTCACTGCAGCGCCAGCAGTCCGACACGGGATCGCCGTGCGGGCGTGCGGAGAAGTTGTTCCATCATCGGCCTCGTCAATTTGCCTTGACGACCTGCGGTGGCGTCCAGGTGCCATCGAGAATCGAGAGATCCTTCTCCTTGGGCCAGTACATCCGGATCATCGGAAGGAATGCGCCCTTGGGAGCCGGAAGCCAGTTCGCCTCCTTGTCCTTGCCGGGCGATTCGTTCTGGAAGTAGAGCGTCACCGAACCATCGGCATTGGGAACGAGATTGTCGCGCGGGCTGACCGTGAACTTGTTGAGCGGGTTCGGCACGAACCACCAGCCCTTGTCGATCTCGTACATGGTGATCGACCAGAAGCCGTTGACCGGCGGTTCCTGCCCCTTGGCGAAGGTCAGCGTGTAGTTGTTGGCGCCGGTGAGCGGGTTGCCGTCCTTGTCGACCTGGGTATAGGGGTAGACGGCGTCTTCCGGCAGGTTGGCGGGCCAGCCGAAGGCCGCGACGACGGCCCGCTTCAGATAGTCGGTGCCATAGGCGCCGATCTTGGTGAAGATCCAGCCCTGCTTCTCGATGCCCATCGTCGGCTGGTTCTTGCCGATGTAGTCGAGCGCCTGCTGCGGCAGGTCCTTCAGCGCGGCGGCGACGTCGGGCTCCAGTGCCGACAGGCTGAACGTCTTGCACGGTTCGATGCCGATCCTCGCCATCTCGGCCAGGATCGGCGCATCTTCCGCGGCCGGCGGCGCGTCATGGCACATCAGGGTGGCGAGGCGATTGAAATAGCCCTCGGTACCCATGGCGAGGATGACGTCCTGCGGCTTGTCGGTCAGCGAGAAGCCGGGGTTGGGATCGACCGGCGGCGCCTTGTAGATGTAGTCCGTCTTGCCCAGGCTCGAGAGCGGACGAATGTCGTACTGGTCCTGCAGCGCGTTCACTTCCTGGTAATCCTTCTCGGTGCCATCCGCATAGGTGCGGCCGAGAATCAGCACATAGCGCGTCGGCACGTCGATCCTGGTCATTCCGGCCGGGACCTCGCCCTTCCAGCCCGGGCCGGCGAGCAGGTAGCTGGCGGCCTTGCCGCCGGTCGTCCGCGATCCGGGCGAGGCGATCACCGGCATCCAGAGGTCATAGGTCGGGAACAGGAAGTAGCGATTGCCCATGTCGGGGTGCGAGAACACCCATGGCTCCTTGTCGAGATCCATCCAGGCGAGGGAATAGAGCGTGTCGGCGTTCGGTGCCGAGACGCCGCGATAGTCGGCCGGCGGGTAGCGCCTGACATTGCCGAACTGGCCCATCGGGGCATGCAGGCCCTCGGCCTTTTCGACGCTGGTCATCTGCACCCGCGTCACCTCCGTGGTGACCAGCGAGTAGCCATAGACATAGGCGTCGAGGGCGATCTTCTTCGCCTCGTCGGCTGTCATGGCCTGCGCCGCCCCGACGGACACCAGTGTGCTCGCTGCGAGCAGCAGGCTTGAAATCAGTCTCATTTGCGGTCTCCTTTCCTAGTATGGGTACCGACTCGCATTGCGTCGGCCGGCGTGCCAATGCTTCGTTCCGGGCAAGCAATTCTCACCCTGCCCGCGAGGATTATGCTGCACGTGAACCGGCCAACCACTCATTTTGCGCCAGTCCCGGGCAAGCTCGCCCGGAGGGGAGAAGTCGGCACGCCGACGATGATCTCGGTGACAGCGCTCGCCGGGGTGCCGGCGATGGTGCGCCACGCCTTCGGCTACAAGGTGTTGCAGCACGCCAACCGTGCGGCCATGCTCGATATCGAACTGATCGAGGATCGTGACTGCTTCATTCCGCATATCACGATGGCCGATTTCCTCGGCGAAGTCGAAAGGCGGACGAAGGAGCAGCACATCGGCCTGCTGATCGCGCCGCACCTGTCGTTCGAAACCTATGGATGCTGGGGCGACTATGTGCTCGCCAGCGAAACCCTCGGGGCGGCCATCACCCGGGCCTCGGCAACCATCGGCTTTCACAGCTGCGGCGAAGCCATCGAACTGTCGATCCACGAGGGCATGGCGAGGTTCGCCTACTTCAGCGCGGCCCGCGGCAGCCTGGCCTATCCGCACATCGCCTCGGGCGCCGCGGCCGTCATGCTCAATCTCTGTCGTTCCTTCACCTCACCCGCCTGGAAGCCCTGGCGCGTCGACCTCGACATCGCGCGAACCGGTCCCGCTGCCCGTTTCGAGGAAACCTTCGGCTGCCCGGTGACGTTCGGCGCGCCTGCGATTGCTGTCTGGTTCGACGTCGGTCTTCTCGGCGCCGCCCGGCCCCGCGCCAGCAGGAGGCGGCTGATGACGGTCGAGGACCTGGCGCGCGCCAGGCTCGATCCCGCGAGCCGCGGCGATCTGGTCGGCGTCATTTCCGCGCAGATCTGGACGCAGGTGCTGGCCGGCGTGGTATCGCTCGACGCCGCGGCCCATGCACTCGACATCGGCAGGCGGAGCTGCAGCGCTCGCTTCAGGAACATGGAACCGATTTCCGAAGCCTTGGAAACGCCATCCGTGCCCGGCGGGCCGCCGAGTTGCTGCGCGGGACGGATGCATCCATCACCGACATCTCGACAGAACTCGGCTACGCGGCACCGGCGAATTTCTCGCGCGCCTTTCGCAAGGCAACGGGGATGGCGCCCGAAGACTACCGGCGGGGATTGAAAGGTCACGAATTTGAGACCGTCCGGGAGCCGCAAGGCAAGGCTTTCAAACAGTCATCCAAGGAAAGGGCCAGCAGTTCCTACCGCGCCGTTCCCTGAGATACAGCGCTGCCAGGGCGCGGCAACCAGTCCGAGGTCATGGAACCCAGGTCTTCCTGCGAACTCTTGCGCCAGCTGATCGACTGCAAGCCGGGGCGCCGATGCACATCGATGAGCCATAGGTCCTGAGCCTGCGGCTCAGGCCGAAGCCAATGCCGCCCGTTACGACGGGCTTCGCAGATTGGTTCAACCGCGTGTGATGATCCCGCCCGCGCGGCCGTCGTGGTCATGCTGCCTTCGCTCAAGATGAGCATGGCCTAGGCCGTTAGCGACCTCACCCAGGACTCGAAGGCCCGTTCAACAAGACCACAACCAAGAAAGGGGAAGACTCCCAGTTGACCCGCAGTCAATGAGGCCGCAAAACTATATTGATATCATTTCTTAACATAAATCGAGCGGCGCAGCACCACTCCGAGGACACTGGCTCTAGTCTTGATTGTCTTCTGCTACCGGAGGCCCCACAAGATGCCGATCGATATAATCAATTGTTTGGCGATTGAGCTTTTCCTCGTCGAACTCGGTCATTGATACCGAAGTTTCGAGCCAAAGGCCATCAAGAAGTGCGAGGAGCCCAGTTGCCGATGAATCCGCGTCTATAGTAGTGCCAGCCCATTTGGAAGCCCGTTCGAAGAGACGGGAAAGGTTTCGATGTAGCTCCTGATGCTGAGTGCGGTTCATATCCCGGTAGCGTTCATTGGTAAGTGCCGCTATCCAGAACACGAGATATGCCGAGCGCATTGCCGTATCAATAATCTGGGGATCGTTGACGGTCCGTACAATCGCAACCAGTTGGTCTCGCGGATTTCCAGCGTGAGCACGGGCCGCGTTGGCAGTGACATCTGTCAGCACGCGATGCAGCGACTCATAGGCCTGAACAAGGAGGTCTTCTTTGCTCTTGAAATAATGGCCGGCCAGTCCGCGTGAGACCCCAGCATTTTCGCATATAAGCGCAATTGTGGTGTTTTCGATTCCGCATTTCGCCAGTGTCTCGATTGTCGATCGTATCAGCCCTTCGCGGCGAAATTCATGAATCTCTGGCTGAGTGCGAGGTCTCTGAACCATCATGTCCCTAACTAAATTGTGTGTTCCCTGACGAAAAAGTCATGTCTCTCTCACCGAGAGCTGGCTTCTCACGGCGACGATCTGTGCGCACCGGTGTTTGCGCAATTGGCCATTCAAGTTCGGAGCTGTTCAAGGGATGAATCGAAGTCCTCGTGTCTAGTTCGCTATCGCTACCTCAGGCTCGATGTTCGCCTTTCAAGCCTGATCTGGGGCAACAATTCGCTTATCTTTGCCCCACCATTTGTAGGCTGTCATCAGGTCCAGGGATGGATTTGTTTAACGCAACAACGGAAGGTTGAAGCGACTTCGTGAGTGTTCCCGGCAGGTCCAAACACCCATGCTGTGCCTGGAGGTCGGTCAAGAGACGTACGAGATCGTCGGGAATCGCTGACGAGCGCCGACTGTTCATATCAACAAAGGCAGTTATCCACTCGGCAGTGCTGACCAGTCTGCCATTTTCGAGCTCATACATTGCTTGCATCCAATGCACCCGCTTGTGATTGAACGCGACCTGTTGCGTGGTAACGTGAACGCGCTCGCCCTTTAGAAGCTCGCGCTTATAGCCAATCCCAATCTCCAAGGCCATTATTGATAGGCCATGGGTTTCAATCAGTATAAATCCGAGTCCCAGTTTATCTAGGGACTCCTCCATTGCCTCGTCAAAAATGTGCAAGTACCATCGTACGTTTAGATGACCATTTCCATCGATCCAACGACCTGGCACGCGGCGCATGCGGGAAACAAATGGTGAAGGCATCGCATCAGATTCTCTTTGAGTTCGGATGGCCATGCGGTTCAATGGAGAATCTCCAACAAGCATGCAGCTCCCATCCCGCCACCGATGCACATCGTCACGACACCGTATTTCGCCTTCCGGCGACGTCCTTCAATCAAGAGGTGACCTGCGCACCTGCTTCCGGTCATTCCATAGGGATGACCCAGGGCAATTGCGCCACCATTCACATTCACCCGATCACTAGAAATCCCCAATCTCTCAATGCAGTATAGGACTTGGCAAGCAAAGGCTTCGTTCAATTCCCACAGGTCAATGTCTTCGACTGCCAGGCCATGTCTTGACAGCAGTTTTGGTACTGCGAAAACCGGCCCAGTTCCCATTTCCTCTGGCTCACATCCCGCCACAGCGAAGCCGCGGAAGATGCCCATAGGAGAGATGTTACGTTGCGCTGCCAGATCCCCACTCATCAGTACGCAGGCCGAAGCACCATCCGACAGCTGGCACGAGTTTCCGGCGGTGATGAGTCCTTCTGGCCCCACCACCGGCTTTAAGACTGACAGCTTCTCAAGGGTGGTGTCGCCGCGAGGTCCTTCGTCCTGCTCGATCGTAACGACTTGATGCAAAGTCTGGTTAGTTGTCTTGTCTTTAGCGGTCATTGTTACCGTCATCGGGACAATCTCATCAGTGAAGGCACCTCTTTCTGTCGCTGCCACACTTCTCAAATGACTGACCAACGCAAACACATCCTGGTCGTGGCGCTTGATGCCATAGCGGTTTGCCAAGACTTCCGCTGTCTCTACCATGCTCAGCCAAACTTCAGGGCGGTGTGCGCTCAGCCATTCCTCACGCTCGTAGTTCTCACCGTTTGAGGCTTGCACAAGCGTGATTTGTTCAACTCCGCCGGCAACGACGGCACCAACCCCCTCGTTGGCAATACGATGGGCACCGAAAGCAATCGCCTGAATTCCAGACGAACATTGGCGGTCGATCGTTACGCCGCTAACCTCGGCAGGTAGACCGGCGCGGAGGGCAGAAAGTCGAGCAATGTTGTAACCTGTAGCACCTTCTGGCATCGCACAGCCCAAGAGAACGTCGTCGATTTCACTTGAATGGAGCCCTGATCGCTCCACCGCATGTTTGACTGCAGTGCCAGCGAGCGTGGCGCCATGGGTCTGGTTGAATGCGCCTCGGTATGCCTTTGCGATCGGCGTGCGTGCAGTCGCGACAAAGACAACTTCAGGATGGCGGCTCATTGTATTCTCCTGGGATTGTGGACTGAGCTAGGCGATCAAACCAGTCACATCTGAAGTGCTCAGTGTGTTGATGTGTTGCCACCAGTAGCGGTTGCCTTCGGACAACGCTTCAATCCGGCGATTTACATATGAGAGTCCGACTTCTCCTGCATGAAACATCGGTCCACCTCGCCAAGACGGGAATCCGATTCCATGCACCATTGCGACGTCGATGTCAGAAGGCCTGAAAGCTATCCGCTCTTCGAGGAGTCTTGCTCCCTCGCTCACCATCGCAAATATGCAACGCTCTACGATCTCAGTCTGGGATATATTTCTACCAGGATGACCGCGCTTTTTCCGGTAGACTCGCAGGAGCTCTTCAATGAGTGGGTCAGGCGTGCCCTCACGGCTGCTTATGTAGCAATACCAGCCCGCTTGCGTCTTTTGACCGAGCCGTCCGGCTGCGAAGATCTCCTCTTCAACGCGGGGCCATCGCACACCTGGTGCCAGTTCTTCCTCTTTCCGCTTGCGGATCGATTGACCGATATCGAGCCCAACTAGGTCCGATGTCTGGAACGGTCCCATTGCCATTCCGAAATCTTTCAGGGCAGCATCGACTTCGTAGGGACTTGCGCCTTCTTCGACGAGAAACTCCGCTTCCAAGGAATAGCGATCAAAGAGCCTGTTGGCAATGAAGCCATCACAAACCTGGGCCACAACTGGCTGCTTACGCAGCTTCTTTGCCAGCGCAATGGTGGACATCAAGACTTCTGGCTTAGTCTTGCTGCCAGGGATTATCTCCAGGAGCCGCATTACGGGTGCTGGATTGAAGAAATGCAGTCCGATCACATCTCCTGGCCGGGAGGTACTGCGCGCGATCTCATTTATATCGAGATTTGAGGTATTGCTCGCCAGGATCGCGGTCTCACTCGCGTTACGATCGAGCGAAGCAAAGATACTCTTCTTCAGCTCTAGGTTCTCAAACACTGCCTCAATGATCAGGTCACAGTTTTGCAACCTCTTCTGATCGGTCGAAGCAGAGAGAAGCGACTGGTGAAGGTTCCCCTCCCCTGGACTGAGGGACCTCCTTTCCACGGCGCGGTTGATATCGGCATGGCAGGTCGACAACGCTCGGATCGCCATGTCGTCGGATGTCTCGATGATACACGTGGGGATATTCGCAGCGACAAGGGTGAGGGCGATCCCGCGTCCCATTTGTCCGCCACCAACGACTCCAGCGCGCGAGAGTCTTCTTGGGGTTACGTCTTGCCGCATGCCTGGCACATGTCGCGCAAGTCTTTCTGCAAAGAAGAGGTACGTCAGTGCCTTGTGTTCGGGTGTTTCAACAAGCCTCTCAAAGATCTCTGCTTCCTTGTCGAGTGCTTCGGAAGGGGGCAGCACCAAGCAGTTCTCAATTGCTGAAATCGAGGCGAGGCGTGCCCCAGACCGGGGCCATTTCTTTGAAACTGCTTCCTTCGCGGTTTCGAAGAGGCTCGTGGCCAAATGCGCTTCGACAACATGCCCAGTTTGGCTCATGGAACGGGGAACGCGTTCGTCTGCTATCCCTTGTGCGGCGATCTCAGCTGCATATTGCCACGCAAAATCGATAAGCTTTCCCTTAGGTGCGACACGATCAATCACGCCGTTTTGAAGAGCCTCTTTGACGCCGAATGTCCGTCCACTGGGAATTGTATCTAGGGCGAAAGCCAGGCCGGCGATGCGCGGCAAACGCTGTGTGCCGCCCCCGCCCGGAATGAGTCCAAGCGTCACCTCTGGCAATCCGAAGTTTGTGTCCTCCTCCGCAATGCGGAAGTGACAGCTGAGGGCGAGTTCGAAGCCTCCTCCGTAAGCGTTTCTATGCATAGCAGCCACGATGGGCTTTGGGCTGCTTTCGATTAGTCGAGTGGCTTCCTTCCAAGCGAGGCTTGCGGCTTTGCTATTGAGTTCCGAAATATCGGCCCCCGTCGAAAAACTGCTTCCGGCGCAGACCAATATCGCCACTTGCAGTTCCACATCATCGACAAAACGTCTGGTTGCTTCAGAGATACCAGACAAGACTTGCTTCGAGATCGAATTGACCGGCGGGTTATCTATAACGATTTGTGCAAGGCCACCCCTTCGCTGAAAAGTGACCACGTCATTGATAATCTTTGCGAACGGCTGCAACTTGGTCACTCCAATCCTTTCGGTCACAACAACTGCTGAACTCTTTTTGAGAACTCGGCTGCGCGGAACGCTTCGCAGTTCTAAGGTAAACTTGTTGGACGCACAACAAATTTTAGATCATCTAGTCACAAGAAATTTGTTGACTGTCCAACAAAATTAGATAGTCTACTCTCGAAGGTCGACTTGGGTTTGGCTGAGGATCGTGGTCCTCTCGGGCACCGCAACTATTGGTTGAACGCGCGCTGCCGTCACAATGGTGAACAATGGAACATACTATCAATCACGACTCCCAATTCGCCCTTAGAGCGCTGTTTGCTCCCACAAGCATAGCTGTCGTTGGTGCATCGAATGATACGGCCAAGATGGGTGGGCTATACTTCCAACATCTCAAGGAAACTTTTGCAGGGCGGGCCTTTCCGATCTCTCGGCGAGGGGAGGTCGTGCAGGGCGCTGAAGCGTTCACCACATTGAGCAAGCTGCCCATCATACCGGATGTCGTGTTTGTAGCTGTCCCGAGCCAGGCAGCGACAGAGGTCACGCGTGAAGCGGCCGATCTCGGTGTGCCATTTGTCGTGCTGCATACGGCCGGATTTGCCGAGGTTGGAAACCATGGGGTGGAAGCGGAAGCCGAACTCGTCGAATACGCCCGCAATCGAGGTACCAGGATTGTCGGGCCAAACTCGATGGGCACATATGGCGGCGAAACCTCTGCCAACCTCCTAGGACTGCCACAATTATCGCCCGGCGGCGTATCGTTCATTTCCGCGAGCGGAACGTTGATCCAAATGCTAGGCGCAGGTCTCGCTGCTCGCGGCATGGGATATCGCAATGTCGTCGGATTCGAGAATCAGGCTGACATCCACATCTATGAGTATCTGCAGTATTGCGAGGCGGACGAAGGGACTCGAGCCATTGTCATCTACATGGAGGGAATTCGGGGCGAAACTGGGCGACAATTCGTCGACGCCATGCGGAGCGCGAGCAAGAAGAAACCCGTATTCGTGCTCCGTGGAGCTACCACTAACGCTGGGCAGCGTGCGGCGCTCTCCCACACTGCTTCTCTTGTTTCGCCGGCTTCGCTCTATGCTGGTCTGTCTCTGCAAGCGGGAATCATCGAGCTTCAGGACGAAACTGAAATCCTTCCATGTCTGGAAGCCATTGAGCGCGCGCCGGTCGCAACGTCGCGCAGAGTGGCCGTCATCGGCGAGGGAGGCGGCCTAGCTACACTCACCTCAGATGCAGTAGAAGGCGCAGGTCTCGAGGTCCGCCAATTCTCAGAGGCTGTTCAGGATGAGCTAAAGAGTCTACTCGGCCCATTGGCCGGTGTCGGAAACCCTGTGGATGCAGTTCAAGCGACTGACGAATCGCGTCAAGCCATGCTGGCGACAATCCTAAAGGACAATCCAGGTTCCATTCTCCGATTTGGTCTGTTCCAGGACGACTCTGAGCCCCGTTCATTCGACTCCGTTGCACAGGAAGCGAGTCAGCTCGGCGAGATATCCCGCAACTCTGCGATACCAATAGTCGTTTTCTCTCCTGAGGGAGACGCAGACGAAAGTCGCGTCGCACTGTTCCGGCACGCGGGCATACCTGTCGTACGTTCAGCACGGATGGCAGCGCGAGTGCTGAGTACCCTTGCTCGTAGCTGTCCACCGGTCGAACATACGACTTCTGTTGCGGTCCGCTCTGGTACGTCTGGCATGGCGCTATCTGAAATCGACGGGCTGGATATCGTGTCGGGGCTGGGACTGAACGTTCCCGCGCGTCGTGTCTATCGCCCCTTGCAACTGCGTGATTTCGAGACTGTCGGCTATGAGTTTGGAGACGAAGCGGTCGTCTTGAAGGCGGTCGTCCAAGGCGTGCACCACAAATCGGATATCGGCGGTGTGCGGATTGGTCTTCGCGGTGCTGACCAAGTGCGCGAACAAGCGCTCTCGATGATAGAAGATATTGAGCGGCTTGGGCACCAGGTTGAGTCAGTTATGGTCATGCGCCAGGTCAAGCAAGTCGGCGTGGAACTACTACTGAGTGGGCATCGAGATCGTTCTATCGGCCCCTTGGTGACAGTCGGAGCTGGCGGAATATTTACTGAAGTGTATCGAGACATAATATCCTTTGCCGCTCCCGTTAGCGTCGAGGAAGCCGAAAACATGCTTCTGGCACTCGATTGCTCAATTCTCTTCAAAGGATACAGAGGAAGACCGGCAGTCAATGTGAAGGAATTGGCGGCACAAGTTGCAACTTTCAGCTCTGCATTTGCGGGCTCTCCCGACCTGATCGAGGTGGAAATCAATCCGCTGATTGTGGGGGCACAGGGTTCATGGGCAGTAGACGCAATCGTTGTCAGGGAGAACAAGAACTCGTGAAAAAACATGATTACGGAGTAACGGTTACCTTCGACGAGATCCCCAACCTTGTGGGCATAGAGGTGGTCAGCCCCTACCGGATCATCGATCAAAGCTTACGCAAGAAATTCGATGAAGCCACTTTGCTCACCGAACTCGAAAAGGTCGGGAATGCGGACGAACTCTATCCGGACGATCTACTCGAGGGGTTCCATCTTCTGGGGCTACTTGATTTCTTTGCAGCCAAGTACATCGACATGGATCGAGCGGAGATGTACGGCTGGAACTATGGCCTCAATCGCGTGAGATTTGTCTCAACGATGCATTCGGGCAAGCCTCTCCGCTTTCGCGCGACGATCTCCCGAGTTGAAAAGAAGGGAGAGGGGTATCTCGTATACATGGATTGCGTTCTTGAGCATGAGGGAGCCGACCGCCCTGGCATGGTAGCCGAATGGATTGCATATCAAATCCCAATCGAGAGTGGATCCAAGCCATGAGCGAGTTGCTCGACAGGATCCGTGACGGACAACATACTGAGCCACTCAGAGTCTTATCAAAGCGACACCCCGTCCGGAACACAATAGCAATCTTACTGCTAGCCTGGGCGGGATGGGCTCTCTACCTGATCTCACAAAACCAGCGCTTCAAGTGGGATATCGTCCTAGAATATCTTCTGGCCCCACCGGTGATGGCCGGACTCGTCGTGACACTCTGGCTTACCGCCATCTCCATGGCAATTGGCTTGGCTCTGGGTATGGTTCTCGCCGTCATGGCGAATTCTGAGAACTATGTCATCTCCGGAACGGCAGCGCTCTATGTATGGTTCTTCCGTGGCGTGCCGCTCTTGGTGCAGTTGGTGTTCTTCTACAATATCGCGGCGCTCTTTCCGACGATAGAGATCGGCATACCTGGAGTGTTCAGCATTGCATCCCTCAAATCCAATGCTGTCATCACTCCAACGATGGCGGCCATCATTGGCTTGGGGCTTAACGAGGCGGCATTCATGAGTGAGATTGTGCGAGCGGGGATCGCTTCAGTGAACCCTGGGCAAGTTGAGGCCGCACGATCGCTTGGTATGTCTCCCACCTTGCATCTGACGCGTGTGGTCCTTCCCCAGGCGATGCGGGTCATCATTCCGCCGACGGCAAATGAAACTGTAAACATGCTGAAGACCACCTCACTCGTCAGCGTCCTTGCAGTCACTGACCTCATGTACTCCGTTCAGCAAATATATGCCCGCAATTTCCAGGTCATTCCGCTGCTCATCGTTGCAACAATATGGTACTTGGTACTCACAACGGTTCTCACATTTGGCCAGTCGTACCTTGAACGGATCTTCTCAACGAGGTCGCGACAAATTCGGGGGAGACAGAAAGAAAGCAAAGGCACGCCCTGCTTGGCCGCAGGAGATCTTCAATGAAAGGTCATACTGCTGAACCCATCGTCTGGATTCGGTCACTCCACAAGAAGTTCGGCGACCATGAAGTTCTTAGAGGAGTGAACCTGGATGTATCTCGCGGCGAGGTGGTTTGCATCCTGGGCCCGTCCGGATCGGGAAAGTCAACGTTGCTTCGCTGCATCAACCGTTTGGAGAAATACGACAATGGCGTAGTGATGGCAAACGGCCATCTGATTGGCTACGCGCTTGTTGGCGATTCCCTTCGTGAACTAAGTGAACGCAAGATCGGCGAGCAGCGGTCATCCATTGGAATGGTGTTCCAACGGTTCAATCTCTTTGAGCACATGACTGTTCTGGAGAATCTCATTGAAGGTCCGATGCGGGTCCAGAGGCGGAAACGCAAAGAGATCGAGGTCGAGGCGCGCACTCTTTTGCGGCGCGTTGGGTTGGGGGATAGGGAACACGCTTATCCAGAGCAATTGTCAGGTGGACAGCAGCAGCGTGTCGCCATAGCTCGAACGTTGGCTATGAAGCCGGCTTTAGTGCTGTTTGATGAACCGACATCTGCCCTTGATCCTGAACTCGTTGGTGAAGTCCTGGATGTTATGAGGGCGCTAGCCAAAGACGGTCTGACTATGGTCGTCGTTACGCATGAAATCGGCTTCGCAAAGGAAGTCGCCGATCGCGTGGTGTTCATGGATAGGGGCGTAGTCGTCGAGGTCGGAACACCCCAAGAGGTTCTAGAGCGACCCAAGGAAGATAGGACGCGGGCGTTTTTGGCTCGCGTGCTTCAGTAGTCAACAATCAGCACTGAGTGCGGCTCGAATGGAGCCCTGAAGGGAGAGAAATTATGCGTAATCACTTGATTGGCGCCGTAGCGCTGCTCGCGTCGACGTTCGCTATGCTTGGAGTCGCGGAGGCGGCGCAAGTCAGTACGGGAGACCCAGAAGTCGTGGCTCTTGTTCCGCAAAGTTTCAAGGATCGTGGCACCATTCGAGTTCTCACCGATCCCACCTACCCGCCGCTTGAGTCGATCAATGGCGAGGGCGGCATGGAAGGATTGGATATCGATCTCATGAACGCCATTGCGGGTGAGATGGGCTTGAGCGTGGATTGGCAGACCGGAACTTTTGACAGCATCATTCCGGGCCTTCAGGCAGACCGGTTTGATGCTGCAATCGCTGGGATGTACATATCCAATTCGAAGTACGACAGCATCACGATGATCCAGTACGGTCAGGCGAGCGACGTGGTGGTTGTCAAGCCGGACTACTCAGGTCCAGCTCTCAACAACGAGTTTCCGGACTTTTGCGGCGTTCCCCTTGCAGTACAGAGCGGCTCCAACAACATTGACCGTATACGCAGCAAGTCGCCGAAATGCGTTGAAGATGGGCGCGGTGAAATGAACCTGCTCACATTTCAAAATGCCAATGATGCGCTGCTCGCCGTAAATAGTGGGCGCGCTGTTGGGGCGCTTGTGGGAAGTATCTCGGCTAACTTTCAGATCAAAGAGGCGGGGGTGGACCTGAAAATTGGGGGTGCCGATCCGCGGGTCTTTTACAACGGAATAACGGTGCAAAAGGACAGCCTGGAACTCGCAAGGGCTATCTCCAAAGCTTTGGAGGCCCTCAAGGCATCCGGTCGATATCAAGCGATTCTCACGAAGTGGAATGTCGCGGGTTTTGCAGTCGACGAGTTTCCGATTAACCCCAAGGTGCCCGATAACGAGTGAACCGCTCTTGTCATAGAACCAAGCTCTAATTTGAGCGGATCTCTATCGTCCCAGGAAGGAGTGTTCGAAAGCCTTGGAACGTCGTATGCCCAATTGGGCGAGTTGAACAAAGGGTTGGCATGCGGAGCCCCGAAGGAGCTTGGTGTGCCAACGACGACTACCATGCCTGGTGAAAGCTTAGGCAGGGCCATTCGAATTGCAGGACGGCGAAAAGGTAACGTAAAATGGCGGCGCGCACCGGCGGTGACCTGATCGGAGATTTCCTAGAAGCGTATGAAATTTCGTATGTGTTTGGAAATCCAGGGACAACTGAGACCACGTTTCTAGCCGCGGTGGCGGAGTCTAAGTCCACTTATGTCCTCTCGCTTCATGAATCGAGCGCTGTCGGAATTGCGGCAGGCTATGCGCTCATCACCGGCAAACCGTCGATCGTGAGCCTTCATACCTACCCCGGCCTCGCGAATGGCATGTTCAACATGCGCAACGCATTGATGTCCGGAATCCCGCTGATGGTCATCAACGGTCAGCAAGACTCGCGCTTCCTCATCCACAATCCAGTGCTCGGTGCACCGAACACACAGCTGGCTCAGACCGCAACCAAATATGCCTACGAGGTGACCCGCACAGACGATCTCGCCGTTGCACTGCAGCGCTGCTACCTCCAAGCGCAGCTACAGCCACCTGGCCCGGTGTTCTTGTCCATTCCGATGAACTTCATGCTGGAGGAGACTGCGCACACGACGTTCAAGAAGACCCGCATCATCGACGACGCCGTGCCTCAGGGGCTTGGAGAAGCGGTTGCAGCGCTACGGTCTGTCGCTCCCGGCAAGCTGGTCATCGTCGCCGATTATGCGGTGGGCGCGGCCCACAGCATTGCCGGCGTGAGCCGCATCGCCGATGCACTGGGGGCTGACGTCTACACTGCGCCGTTCCATGTGCAGGGCACGGTCGATCCGCTCCATCCGCGCTCACGCGGGCAGCTTCCGCCGACAACGTCTGCGATCAACGCCATTCTCGGCCGCTACGACGCCATGCTACTGATCGGCGAAAAGGTTGACAGTTTCACCTATGACGGAATGCAGGCGCTGCCGCCAGAGCTGCAAGTCATCCAGATCGCCCCGTCGACCCGTCAGCTTGGCTTCGACTTCCCCTGCGACATTGCAATTCTCGGCGACATCCAGGCAACGCTCGAAGCTCTCGTCGATGCGCTGGGCGCCTCGCCTTCCCAGACCGGAACGCGGGCCATCGACGTCGCTGCGCTGGATGCCCGCTACCCTGCATCAGGGCCACATGCCAGCAATGCGCTGATCCTCGCCATCCTCCGCCACCTGGACCAGTCGGTGCACATCGTCACGGAAGGCTCCTCTGAGGACTCCATCGTGCAGGACATGGCCGTGGCCCTGGGCTTCCGGAACGTCCATTTCTCACCGCGCGGCGGTGGCCTGGGCTGGGCGCTTCCACTGGGTGTCGGCATCGGCCTGGCGACCGGGCGGCCGGCGGTCTGTTTCCTCGGCGATGGCGGCAGCCTGTTTTCCATCCATGCGCTGTGGACGGCGGCGAAGTACCGCATCCCGTCGGTCTTCGTCTGTTTCGTCAATCACGAATACCGGCTCCTGAAAGACCTCTGGTGCAATGTGATGAAGACCAACCCCGAAACCACGCACTTCGTGGGACTGGACTTCAATGACCCAAACATCGACATCGAGGCAATCGCCGAGGGCTTCGGCGCACGCGTCGAGACAATTGGAGGCGCCGATTATGTGGGCGACGTACTTTCGCGGGCCTTTGAGCACACGGGTCCCAGCTTCCTCCTCATTGAGCGCGAGGCCTGACATGATTGCCGAACCCATGAGTGGAGATTTCGAACGGGAACTGACGCGGCGCGTCTGGACCGATGACGCCTTTGCGGCGAAGATCGAGCACGATCCAGCCGGTGCCTTGGCCGACATGGGCCTCGAGGTTCCATCCGGCATCAAGCTCAAGGTCGTGATCCAGCGGCGTGATCGGGTCTATTTCACGATTCCACCCCTACGCCGGCCGCATTTGCCGAAACCGCCTGAGCCGCTCAATCAGTTCGATCTCTGGTCGAGCGAGGGAGTCTTCATCTGGATCGCGCCGGTCGCCGCCAAGTTCAAGCTTCTCGCCCTGCGCTCGCTGGCCAGGCGAAAGGGTGAGTCATCATGAGCAGCGCTGGGTTCGTCGAAGAAGATTACGAAAGGATCGCGACCAATCCGGAGTACCGCGCCCGGCTGCTCGCCGATCCGGTTGGCGTCGTCTGCAAGTTGTTCGGCTACACGCCGAAACCTGGCTTCGCGATCGAGGTCATCGAGCAGGCCGAGGACACGATCGTCATCGTCATTCCCCCCAGGCCGCAAACCGATGCGAATCTCGAACAGGCGCTTTCGCAGGTGGCCGACCGGGTCTTCGACCTCCTGTTCTCATCCGGAATTGGCGGCTTCCTCATTCCGGATGAAACCCAGAAATGGGACGTCCGCGAGATGCGGATGGCATCAACCAAGGCGCAGAACGGACTCACGTGATGGCAGGGAACTCGCAGACGACAGGAGCGGCAAGGCGAGGCTTCTGGGATAACCTGATCCCGCTGAAGGGTGGCCTCTTCGGCCCGCAGCTTGCCGGGTGGGCGCCGGGCCTGGCGGCGCGGTCGGGACTCGGCTGCCGGATCCTGGCGGATGAGATGATCGAGGTTGCTCCGGCCATTGCGCTCGCGGCAGATGTCTACCTGCCCCGGCAGACTGGCCGCTATCCCGCGGTCGTTTCCTTTGCGGCCTATTCCAAGGAACTGCAGGCGGCAGGAGTGCCCTCGGGCAACAACGAGACCGGCAGTCCCCCTGTCTTCACGGATCGCGGTTGTCCGTCGTCAGATAATTTGAGACAATTGGGTGCGTGATCGAAGAGAGGATCTGGCACATCTGGTTTTGATGTTATGCGGCCTTGCCGCGATGTTGCAAGCGTCTGGTTTTGATGGTGTCGCGCTTGATCCTTTCTCGTTCCAGCAGGATGGTCTGTCCCCGTCCAAAGTAGACGTCGGCAGGCGTTAGATTACCGATGCTCTCGTGGTACCGGAGATGGTTGTAGTAGGCGACGAAGTCGCCGACCCTCTGCTCGAGATCGCCGGGTAGGTAGTAGTTTTCGAGCAGGATGCGGTTTTTGAGCGTCTGATGCCAGCGCCTTCATCTTGCCCTGCGTCTGGGGATGAAGCGGTGCACCCCTGACATGGTCCATGCCCTTCTCTTCGAGCCAGTCTGCCAGGTCACTGGCGATGTAGGATTTGTTTTACCACCGCTCAACAGCCGTGCCGGTGTGCGACCTTCATGCCGTCGAGGACTGGAAGCTTCCAGCGCCATGGTCAGCGTGTCGGTCACATCGCTGGCCTTCGTCGTGGTGCAGAGCTTCCAGGCCACGATGTAGCGGGAGAAGTCATCGAGTACTGTGGACAGGTAGAACCATCCCCAGCCGGTGACCTTCAGGTAGGTGAAGTCGGTCTGCCACAGCTGGCTGGGTGCCGTCGTCTTGTCCTTGAACTCGTCCGCAGCCTTCACAACGATGAATGCGCGGGGCTGGTGATGAGGTCATGGGCCTTGAGGATGGCAGGCTGAAGCCTCTGACACGAAGTACTTTTCCGTGTCCGTGAAGCGCACGGCCAGCTCCCGGGGCGACAGGTCGGGCTCGTCGAGGGCCAGGTCCTTGACCTTTTCCCGAACCTCGTCCGGAATGCGGTTCCAGACCTTCCTTGGCCGGGGCTTGTCCTCCAGAGCCTCAAGTCCGCCGGTGAGGTAACGGTCATACCAGCGGTAGAAGGTCTGCCGGGGAACGCCGAGCTTCTCCAGCGTCCGCACTACCGGGAGGTGCGACTGCTCAACCAGCCGGATAATCTCCAGCTTCCTCGGAGGCATCCTGGCCCTCGTCTCCCCCATCCGCGATCATGCTTTTCGAGCAGGCGGTTTTCCAGCGTGAGGTCGGCCACCAGGACCTTCATGTCCCGCACCTCGCGGCGAAGATCTCGACCTCGCCGTGCTGGTCGCCGCCCGGGCCGTATCCCCCGCCAGGCGCTTCTTCCTGGCCTCCAGAACTCCTTCGACCAGCTGTAATACAGGCTCGGCAATGCCCTCCTGCCGGCATAGCTCGGCAATGCTGTATTCGCCGCGGAGCCCTTCCAGCACGATACGATCTTCTCCTCGGCCGAATGGTGCTTCCGGGTCGCCCGGCGTATGTCCTTCACAATCTGCTCGGGCGTCGCCCGCGTCTCGGATTTCTGTCTCATCTGCGCTTCTCCTATGAGCTACGATGAGCCAGAAATCCTCCCTTCCTCAAGTCATCCAATCTGTCTCAGAAGCGCTGATGCCGGACACCCGCCTCCATGGCCTGACCGATCTTCAGCGCACGGAGCGCCAGCAGGACATCATAGCCCAGGCCGCCGGCGCCGATCATCGAGGAGATGATCACCATGTTGAGAGCCAGCATGATGACCTGGTTGACGCCGATCATGAGCGACGGCTTGGCAGACGGGACGAGCACGCGCCACAGCTTCTGGCGCCGCGTGCATCCCGCCATATCGGCGAAGTCCTTGATCTCGGGCGGAACCTTGTTGAGCCC
The DNA here is from genome assembly GCA_046349235.1 of Hyphomicrobiales bacterium. GTDB lineage: Bacteria > Pseudomonadota > Alphaproteobacteria > Rhizobiales > Aestuariivirgaceae > Aestuariivirga. The sequence goes on along the minus strand of JAXMCT010000009.1, from coordinate 482,880 downwards.
GAGCAGCGTGGCACGGACCATGGGCGGCGTCGCGAAGAGACCGGTGGCCAGCAGGGCCGAGACCGGGCTTGCGCCATAGAGGAGCAGCATGGGGATGAGATAGGCGAAGGTCGGTATGGTCTGCATCAGGTCGAGTGCCGGCGTAATGAGCCAACTGTCGATGCGCGGCGAATGATAACTCCAGATGCCGACCAGCAGGCCGGTGATGACGCAGAACGGCACGCAGATGACGATCAGGGCCAATGTCAGCATGGCATTGTCCCAGACGCCGAACAGGGCGAGCGCCAAGAAACCGCCGCCACACAGCAGCGCCAGCCGCCAGCCGCCGTTGATGTAGCCGAGCCAGCCCATCACGCCCACCACGCCGAGCCACGACAGGCGTGGCAGAACGGTGGCCTCCGGACCGCTGCCCAGCTTGAAGCCCTTGGCGAAGAGGCCGAAGGCAAAGCGCAGCGGGACATCCATGATGGCGGCAAGCGAGCGGGTGAACCAGGTGAGGTTCACCTTCATCCACGTCATCACGGCGCCGATCCAGTCCTTGAACGGGATGACGGCCGCGTCGGGATAGGTGGTCAGCGATGGCAGCGTGTCGCGCAGCAGGAAGATGGCCACCGCGGCCAGGATGGCGAGCAGGACGATGTACTGGCCGGGACTTTCAGCCTTCCGGAGAACGGGCGCAGGACTGGCCGTCACGTCGGTCACGCCTCCGCCCCCCGCCCCTTGCCGGTGAGCACGCCGATCACGTCGCGCGGCGCCACTTCGCCGATGATGTTGCCCGACGCATCCTCAACGGCGAAAGAGGTTCCGGACTCGACGATCTCGGCGGCGAAGCTCTCGATCTTCGCTGCGGCCTTCACGCGTCGCAGCGACGGGGCCGCTGCCGTGGCCGGCATCATGATGCCGCCTGCCGAGAGAACCCTGGCGCGGTTGACGTCCTGGGTGAACTTGGCGACGTAGTCGGTGGCCGGATTGCTGACCACCTCCTCGGGCTTGCCGATCTGGATGATCTCGCCATCCTTCATGATGGCGATGCGGTCGGCAAGGCGGATGGCCTCGTCGAAATCGTGAGTGATGAAGACGATGGTCTTCTTCAGCACGTTCTGCAGGCGGATCAGCTCCGCCTGCATCTCGCGGCGGATCAGCGGGTCGAGCGCCGAGAAGGGCTCATCGAGGAACCAGATCTCAGGCTCGACGGCTAGCGAGCGCGCGATGCCCACGCGCTGCTGCTGGCCGCCCGAGAGTTCGGCGGGGAAGCGGCGCTCGCGCCCCTTGAGGCTGACGAGCTCGATCATCTGCATGGCGCGCTCCTCGCGCGTCTTGCGGTCGACCCCCTGGATGAGCAGCGGAAAGGCTACGTTGTCGAGGACATTGAGATGGGGCAGCAAGGCGAAATGCTGGAACACCATGCCCATCTTGTGGCGGCGGATGTCGATCAGCTCTGCTTCCGTCGCCTTTAGGAGGTCCTGTCCATCGACGCTCAGCTCTCCGGCCGTCGGTTCGATGAGGCGCGACAGGCAACGCACGAGCGTCGACTTGCCGGAGCCTGAAAGGCCCATGATGATGAAGGTCTCGCCCTCGCGCACCTCGATGGATACGTTGCGGACGGCCCCGACCAGATGGGCTCTCTCAAGATCGGCGGTGGTGACCTTGCCTCCGTGGGAGGCAAGGACCTGTGCTGCGTTCGGGCCAAACACCTTCCACAGATTGTGGCAGGACAGCTTGACTGGGCGCGGCGATGCCGCGCCCGGGGCCGTCTTGTTCATTCACGCCACCAGGAAACGCATCACTGCGCCCAGGCCCTCCACTTGGCCTCGTTGGCATCGACCCAGGCAGCGGCGACTTCCTCGATGGACTTGCCGTCGAGATCGACCTGGCCGGACATGGCGTTCAGCTCATTGGTGTCGATCTGGTAGGCTTTCGCCACCTTGTAGGCGACCGGCCACTTGTCCTTCATGCCGCCCCACGCATACTTCCAGATTTCGCCATGCGGCTTGCCGCAGTCATAGGCCTTGTCAGGGTTCACGCCCCACTTGGGATCGTTGTAGCACTCGGGCGTGTATTCCGGGAACTGCACCCACTCACCCTCGTACTTCGCGGGTGCCCAGTGCGGCGAATAGATCCACAGCATGATCGGCGCCTTGCGCTGGTAGGCGGAGTCGAGCTCCGCGAACATCGCGGCGTCGGTGCCGGCGTGGATGACGGTGAAGGGCAGATCGAGCGCCACGACGCGCTCGTCGTCGAAGCCTTCCCATGTCACCGGCCCGCCGAGGTAGCGGCCCTTGGGTGCCGTCTCCGGGGTGGAGAAGGCCTCGGCGCATTTCGGATCCTTCAGCGCTTCCCAGTTGGGGAGGCCCGGGCATTTTTCCTTCATGTAGAGCGGGTACCACCACTCTTCCTTGGCCTTGGGACCGAGCATGCCGAGACGTTCCGTCTGGCCGGTTGCGTCCGATGCCTTCATGGCTTCACCGGCCGTGGTGTCCCAGTATTCCATGCCGACGGTCACGTCGCCGTTGGTGAGGCTGGTCGTCAGCGATGACAGGTAATCACCCGTCGGGTATTCGACCGTGTAACCGAGCTTTTCCAGGATATCGCCCAATATTCGGGCATTGAGGTTCACGCTGGTCCAGTCGAACAGCGCGATCTTGATGGGATCGCTTGACTCCGCCGCATCTGACGGGGCCGGCGTCAGCGCCATTGCAGCAAGGGCGGCAACGGCCAAAACTCCTGATTTCCAGGCACTTATCCTGCTCATTAGTTCCCTCTCCTGTTGCTGGCCGCATTTCTTGCGTCGGCCTTGGCGAACACTGTCCACCCATGAGAGGCAACCTGTCAATCGCGGGAACCTGCCGAATGGCACAATTGCATGCGGCTGCGAGGCGGGCGCGCAACCGCACATCATGACGATCGGCTGCCTTGCACGCAGCTTCCCCAGGGAGAGGCTGGACCGGGTTGCTGGGGCCAGCTACGCTCAGGGCCTCGTGACCGCTCAGAGAGGCGCCAGAATGACTCCCAACAGCGTGAAGGCCGCGGTGATGACGGGCCCGGGCCGCATGGAGACGCGCAGCTATCCCTATCCCGACGCGGGCGCCGACGGCATGGTGATGAAGATCGAGCTGTGCGGGATCTGCGGTACCGACAAGCATACGTGGCAGGGCGAGACCACCCAGTATGGCGGGACGCCAGCGGAGACAACGACACCCTTCCCCATCATCCCCGGCCACGAGATCGTCGGCACCGTCGCCGACATCGGCCGCGGCGCCATGAGCAACCTCGAATACACCGGCAAGCCGCTGAAGGTGGGCGACCGCGTGGTCATGTGCCCGGACATCCTGTGCGGAAAGTGCTGGTACTGCCGCAACAGCTTCGGCTTTCCACTGTGCGAGAACATCCGTGGCTATGGCAATCACTTTACCGCCGACGAAGCGCCGCACCTGCTTGGTGGCTGGTCGGAATATCTCTACGTGCGGCCCGACGCCTTCGTCTACAAGGTGCCGGACAGTCTCGACGCCGAACTGGCCGTGCTGACGGAACTGATGGCCGTCACGTTCAACCTCGACAAGGCCAAGGAGTTCTCCGCCATGGACGGCGAGGGCTTCGGCAGCGGCGCGTCGATTGCCGTGCAGGGTGTGGGGCCCATGGGGCTTCTGCACGTGTTCAAGGCGCGGATCATGGGTGCAGGCGACATCATCGCGCTCGACCGCTCGGATTTCCGGCTTGCGATGGCACGGAAATTCGGCGCCGACCACACAATCAACATCACCGGGATGGGAGATGAAGAGATCATCGCGCGCGTGCGCGAAGTCAGCGAGGGACGCGGCGTCGACGTGGCGCTCGAATGCACCGGATATCCCGAGGCCGTCATGCAGGGGGTGCAGATGGTGCGGCGCGGCGGCATGTACATCGTGGCCGGCGTCTTCGCCGACGTCGGGCCCATCACCCTCAACCCGCACCACATCGCGGCGCGCCAGGTGCGCATCGTGGGCATGTGCAACCATCCCTCGCGCGGCTACCCGGCGAGCATGAAGCTGCTCGAGAAATTCAAGGACATCTATCCGCTCCGCGAGTTTGTCACGCACCGCTTCAAGGTCGAGGATGCGGCGGCCGCAATGACACAGGTCCAGGACCTCGACAGCTGCATGAAGATCGTGATCGCACCCTGACCGGGAGCCGAGCTACTTCAGCAGCGCAACTTCGCGCTGGATCGAACGCATCATCTCGTCGATCTTCTCGATGCGGAGCCTGATGACGTCGCGCATCGAGATGATGCCGGCGAGCTTGCCGCCGGCGAGCACCGGCAGGTGCCTTATGCCCGTTGCGTTCATGCGCTCCATGATGGCGGCCTCCGCATCATCGGGGGAGCAGGTTTCGACCACACGGGTCATCGCTTCCGACGCCGTCCTGACGCGGGCCTGACCGGCATCGTTGCGCAACGCACGAATGACGTCACGCTCGGACAGGATGCCGGCGAGCGTGCCGTCGCGGGCGGTGACCACCAGAACCCCGATCCGGTGCTCGGCAAGGGTATCGATGGCCTGCTGCAAGCTAGCCTCCGCCTCGATGGTGAAGACCTTCCAGCCTTTCTGATTGAGAATGCGCGAAACGGTCATTGTCGCCTCCGTCCCAGGGGTGCACCAAGGAGGCTACCATGGTGCAGAAAATCCCCTATCCGCAGATCTACGGTACGGCACACGGCTGCCCACTTGTGGCGAGCAATCAAGAGTTGAAGCGGGACGGCGCGCGGCGGGCCAGTCCTAGATACTCAGGCTCCTGAGGAGTTCAAAAGACCGGAGCTTTGCCTTCTGGTCATAGATTGCCGAGGCAACGATCAGCTCATCGATGCCGGTCCGCGCCACGAAGCCGCGCAGCTGGCTCTCGACGGTCTGCGGTGATCCCACGAAGGAGCAGGTCAACATGCGCGAAGCGTGCACCCGCTCGCTGGCGGTCCAGTAGCTGTCGATATCGTCGATGGGCGGCTGCAGCAGGCCACGCTCGTTGCGCACCATGCCGACGAAGCGCATCTGCACCGAGGTGAAGAGGCGGCGCGCCTCCTCGTCGCTGTCAGCCACGACGATGTTGGCGCCCGCCATGGCATAGGATCCGGCGAGCTGCCGGGAGGACCGGAATCGCTCGCGATAGAGCGCCAGGGCCTCCTCCAGTGCATCGGGCGCAAAATGCGAGGCGAAGGCATAGGGAAGGCCCAGCATGGCGGCAAGCTGGGCGCCATAGAGGCTGGACCCGAGGATCCACAATGGAACCTCAGTGCCCGCACCCGGCACGGCGCGGATCGCCTGCCCGGCCGCGGCAGGCGCCAGAAAGGCCTGCAGTTCCAGCACGTCGTCGGGAAAGCTCTCGGCCGCCATGGCATCGCGGCGAAGTGCGCGCAGTGTGGCACGGTCGGTGCCCGGTGCGCGGCCGAGGCCAAGGTCGATGCGTCCGGGATAGAGCGAGGCCAGCGTGCCGAACTGCTCGGCAATGACGAGGGGCGCATGGTTGGGCAGCATGATCCCGCCGGCACCGATCCGGATCGTGGTGGTGTGACCCGCGAGGTGGCCGATGACGACGGCGGTGGCCGCGCTGGCAATGCCCTCCATGTTGTGGTGCTCGGCGACCCAGAAGCGCTTGTAGCCCAGTGCCTCCACATGGCGCGCCAGGGTCATGCTCTCGTGCAGCGCCTCGCCCGGGGTGAGGCCTTGCCGGACGGGGACGAGATCGAGAACGGAGAGTTCGGTCATGGCGTGATGATGGCGCTCACGCCAGCTGCCTGAAATACTCGATGGTGAGCTTGAGGCCTTCGGCCAGCGGCACCCTGGGTTCCCATCCGAGCTTCTGCCTGGCCAGGGTGATGTCCGGCCGGCGCTGCCGGGGATCGTCCTGCGGTAGCGGAAGGTGGATGATCTTCGAGCGCGAACCGGTGAGCTTCAGCACCTGCTCGGCAAGTTCGATCATCGTGAACTCGCCCGGATTGCCGAGGTTGATGGGGCCTGTCACGTCCCTGGGCGAGTCCATGAGACGCAGGAACCCCTCCACCAGGTCGTCGCGGTAGCAGAAAGAACGCGTCTGCGAACCATCGCCATAGATGGTGAGATCCTCGCCGTTGAGCGCCTGTGTGATGAAGTTCGAAACCACGCGCCCATCCTTGGGGTGCATGCGCGGTCCATAAGTGTTGAAGATGCGGGCGACCTTGATCTCGACGCCATGCTGGCGGTGATAATCGAAGAACAGCGTTTCGGCGCAGCGCTTGCCTTCGTCATAACAGGCGCGGGTTCCGATGGGGTTGACGTGCCCCCAGTAATCCTCGCGCTGCGGATGGACCTCCGGATCGCCATAGACCTCGCTGGTCGATGCCTGGAAAACGCGGCAGCGCAGACGCTTGGCAAGGCCCAGCATGTTCATCGCTCCCATCACCGAGGTCTTGGTGGTGAGCACGGGATTGTACTGGTAATGCACCGGCGAGGCCGGGCAGGCGAGATTGTAGATCTCGTCAACCTCGACTTTGAGCGGATTGCACACGTCATGGCGCATGAATTCGAAGCGCGGGTGATTGTGCAGGTGCTCGAAATTGCGCTTGCTGCCGGTGAAGAGATTGTCGGCGCAGATGACCTCGTGGCCCTGCTCGATCAACCGGTCAATGAGGTGCGATCCGAGGAACCCTGCCCCGCCGGTGACGAGGATGCGCTTCCGGCTTTCATAGAGACGCGCCATTACCGCTCACACTGCGCCGGACTTGAAGGGAATCACGTCGGCCTTTGAGCCGCCGGCAGGCAGCACGCTGGCCCTGCCGATGGAGTGATAGGCCATGCCGGAGTTGCGCGCATCGGCGATCGGGAACAGGTTGCGGAAGTCGACGAGCACCGGCTGGCGCATGTCGCGCGCCATGCGCTTGAGATCGAGGCCACGGAACACGTTCCACTCCGTGAGGATGACCACCGCATCCGCTCCGATGGCCGCCGAATAGGCATCGGCACACCACTGCACCGACTCGAAGGTGAGGCGGCCGTTGTCCATCGCCACCGGATCGAAGGCTGCAACCGAGGCGCCGCGCTTCTGCAACTCGGGGATCACGGTGAGGGCTGCCGCATCGCGGATATCGTCGGTCTCGGCCTTGAAGGCGATGCCGAGAAGAGCGATGCGCTTTCCGGCCAGCGTGCCCCCCACTGCGTGCTGGATGCGGTCGGCCAGGGAAACCTTGCGCTGCTCGTTGGCGGCGATGACGTTCTCGACGATCGAAAAGGGGTTTCCCTGCTGGCGTGCCGTGTGCACCAGGGCGCGCGTATCCTTCGGGAAACAGGAGCCGCCGAAACCCGGCCCCGGCGAAAGGAATTGCAGCCCGATGCGCTTGTCGAGGCCCATGCCGCGGGCCACATCCTCGATGTCGGCGCCCACCTTCTCGCACAGGTCGGCCAGCTGGTTGACGAAGGCGATGCGCGTGGCAAGAAAGGTGTTGGCGGCATACTTGATGATTTCGGCAGCCTCGCAGGACGTGACCACCAGCGGCACGTTCCTGGCGGTGAGCGGACGGTAGAGCTGGGCCAGCACCCTTTCGGCGCGTTCGGAGTTCACACCGACGACGACGCGGTCAGGTCGCAGGAAGTCTTCGACGGCCGAGCCTTCGCGCATGAACTCGGGGTTCGATGCAACTTCGAAGTCGCCATCGGGGCGCGTCTTCGAGATGATTTCCCGGAGCTTTGCCGCGGTGCCGACTGGAACCGTCGACTTGGTGACGACGACGGTGAAGCCGTTCATCGCCCGGGCAATCTCCTCGCCGGCGGCGAAGACAAAGGAGAGATCGGCGGCATCCTCACCCTCGCGGGTGGGGGTGCCCACGGCGATCAGCACGACATCGGCCTGCGCGACCGCATCCGTGAGCCTGTCGGTGAAGATCAGCCGGCCCGCGGCACGGTTTGCCGCGACGATCGGCTCCAGCCCCTGCTCGTAGATCGGGATCTTTCCGCTCTCAAGCATGGCGAGTTTGCGTGGGTCGCGGTCCACGCATGTCACTTCATAGCCGAAGTCCGAAAAACAGGCGGCAGACACCAGCCCCACATAGCCTGCACCGATGACCGTGATCTTCATGGATTCACCCCCCACGCTCCGCACACAGCGGACAGAACGGAAGGGCTTTAGACGCTTCCCCGGAGCGAGGGAATAGAGATTGCATCGTAGGGTTTACGCGCGGGCGGGAAGGTGACGGGCGAGCACAAGACTAAACCCATGGGCGTGGCGGGTGTGCGCAACGGCACGCCCATGACACAGCACCGCGAAAATACCCCCCGAGCCGGAACCATGTGGCGAATTGTCGTTTAGGTAGAGACAATTGGTTCAAGAACAGGTGCTGGAGCAGGTTCCGCATCATGAGCGCGAAAATGAACAGTTCCGGAGCGTTTGACATGGTTTCACGGCAGGATCTTCTCAAGCAGCCACTTCGCGGCCTGCGACCTGCCGTTCATGACATGATCGGCCACAGGCTGAGGGAGCACTATGAGGAGCAGCAGCCTCTGCCCGGCCGGCTGGCCGAGCTCATGAGGCAGCTGGACGATAAGCCGGAGGAGCCTGCCGGGCCGCGGCAGTACTGACATGGCCGAACAGCCGCCCCCGGTGAGCCATTCCGTGGACGCCGACCACGTCGCCGGAGACGGGGCACAGGATACCTTCCGACGCCAGCTCCTCGCCTCCATCCCCAAGCTGAGGGCCTTCGCGCTGTCGCTTGCCGCGCATGCCGACTACGCCGATGACCTGGTGCAGGAGACGCTGATGAAGGCGTGGAACCATCAGCACAGTTTCCAGCGAGGCACCAACATCAAGGCGTGGCTCTTCACCATCCTGCGCAACGAATACTTCAGCCAGATCAGGAAGCGAAAACGCGAAGTTGAGGACGCGAATGGGGATTACGCGGCCGCCATGATGACGCCCGGAAGCCAGGAGGCACAGCTGGATATGGCGGATCTTCGCCTCGCACTGCAGCAACTGCCCGATGACCAGCGCGAAGCAGTGGTTCTGGTGGGAGCGTCCGGCTTTTCGTACCAGGAGGTTGCCAGCATTTGCGGCGTGCCGGTCGGAACAGTGAAAAGCCGCGTCAACCGCGCTCGCAGCAAACTTGCGGTCCTGCTGGATCACGCGCCGTCCGGGCGCGATGACGAGTCATGGGAACACAAGTGAACTCTCAGACGTTTGGCACTGCCATTATCGCAACAGGAGCCGTCACATGACGCTTGGTACCATTCTCATCATCATTCTCATTCTCATCCTCATCGGCGCACTTCCGAGCTGGGGCTACAGCCGCAGCTGGGGCTACGGGCCCTCGGGCATCCTCGGCCTCATCGTGGTCGTGGTCATCATCTTGATACTGATGGGTCGTATCTAGGGCCCAGCCCCGGCGATCCGACACGACACCAGGCACCTCGCGGCGGCTTCTTCGGGAAGCCGCCGCGCGTGCGGCACGATTGATCGCATTTCCCAAGCTTCGTCGGCAAGTGACGCGCAATCGAATGACAGCGCGGCAGTCGTAAATGCCTTAAAGTGAAAACTCCAGCTTGCAGACCAGCCCGTGCCTGAGGAAGCGCTGCGTCACCTTCTGGGCGCTCGAGTTGATAAGCAGCGTGCCGAAGCCAGAGAAATCCGGCTTCTTCTCGATCGATGGGCCACCATTCTCGCGCCACATCAGAGAGAGCTTGCTACGGCTGGCCGTCCACACGATGTCGACATGGCCGTCCGGCACGGAGAGGGAACCATATTTTGCAGCATTTGTGGCGAGCTCGTGCAGCACCAGTCCCAGCTGCGTCGCCACCTCGGCACTCAGCACCACATCAGGCCCCTTGAGCCGGAAGCGGCCGTCATAATCATGCACCATTGCCGCCACCTGGTGACGAATGATGGTATCGAGTCCCGCACCGCCCCAGTCAGCCTCGGTCAACAGGCTGTGCGAGGCGGCAAGGCTGCGGATTCGACCCTCGAAGGCCTCGACGAAGCTGCGCGGACTGGGGCTGGAGCGCAGCGTCTGGCGCGCCACCGACTGGACAACCGCCAACGTGTTCTTGACGCGATGGGAAAGCTCGCGCAGCAGCATGGCCTGGCGCTTTTCCCAGTTCTTGCGCTCGGTGATATCCTGGTCGATGCCGCGCGCCGCGATCGGCTTCCCCCGATCATCCTTGATCACGTCTCCGGCCAGGGCGGTCCAGATTTCGGTGCCGTCGGGCCTGATGATCGGGAATTCCAGTGTGAAGGAGCCGCCCTGCAGCATGGCCCGCGAGAATTCCTTGCGGGCCCGCTGGCGGTGGGCAGGCGAAATGCGCTTGGCAAGCTGCTCGCGGGAGGGCTGGCCGGCGGCAGGATCGAGACCATATAGCGCAAACATTTCCGGCGACCAGTGCAGTTCGCGACGCTTCAGATCGAAGGTCCAGGCACCGGCGCGGGCACTCTTCAGCGCCAGACGCATGCGCGCTTCGTTTTCGCGCAGCAATTCGGTCTGGCGGCGGCGCTCGGTGACGTCACGCGCAATGGTAGAGGCACCGACCACCATGCCCTGCGCATTGAGGATGGGAGACACGGAGACGGCGACATGAATGCGGCGCCCCGAGCGGTGAAGCCTGACCGACTCATGCGAAGGCACCGACTGGCCGATCCTGACAGTGTTGAGGATGTGGATTTCCTCGTGCTCGCCGTCCTCGGGAATGAGCTTCCAGATCGACTCGCCGATCATTTCTTCGGCGGTGTAGCCGAAGAGCCGTTCCGCACCCTTGTTCCAGCTCGTGATGATGCCGCGCAGCGTTTTGGCAATGATCGCTTCTTCCGAGGACTCGACGATGGCGGCAAGCCGGGCGGCGGCTTCCTCGGCAGCCTTGCGCTCGGTGATATCGATCATGACGCCATAAGATTCGAGCGGTGCACCATCAAGGCGGCGGACAACTTCGCCGCGCGACAAGATCCAGCGCGTGCGGGGTCCCGGCACGAGAAGGCGGAATTCGATCTCGACCCGATTGCCCGGGGTCCGCGCCTGGTCATGGGCCGTACGCCATGCTTCGCGGTCATCGGGATGAATTGCGTTCTCCAATGCGGCCGGCGTGCCATCGAAATGACGCCGGTCGATCTCGAGAAGGGCGAGAAGCTCATCGGTGAAGGTGAAGCGATCGGCAGCGACATCGAGGTGCCAGGCCGCCATGCGTGCCGCCTCGAACACGACGGAGCGTAGCCGCGCGGCCTTGCGCAACTCGAGCTCGACGCTGATGCGGGCCGACACATCGATGATGGCGCCACGTATGCCAGTGAGACGGCCCTCGGCGTCGAACTCGCCTTCTCCGCGATCGAGCACCCAGAACTGCTTGCCGGTCCGGCTGTTTTCGACGCGGTATTCGACCTCGAAGCCGGGCTGCTCCCGCGACAGCGCAAGTCTTGCCTGCTCGTACTGGGTCCGGTCCTCGGGGAAGATGACCAGTGACCAGGCCGCAGTCGGACCGGCGGGCGGCACGCCAAGAATGTCCATGCAGTTGTCGGAGCGCAGCATGAAGCCCGACGAACAGTCCATCGAGTAGAAGACGATTCGCGCCACACTCAGGGCCTGCAGGGCCCAGTTCGCCTCGCCCTGCATCCCTGTACCGCCCTTCGGGCTTGCCGCCCAGTTTCCTTGCCGATCAAACATCTTTACTGCCGAAGACCATTTCTGCTCACGCGCACGCAACATACGCCCACCTTGTGGCAACCCCACGGGGCGCCACCCTTCTCAACGAGACAACTCCTCCGAACAGCGACAGCGGGCCGGGTACCGATGATCTTGGGGAAATGTCCCTGCAACCTGAGCGCCGTAGCGGCTTGTCTGCCTTTTTCAGCTTGCTGCAAATGCGCGTCGGGGCGGAATTGTTCCCGCCCCGCACGTCATTACAGCTCCTGCGTGTAAGTCAGCAGGATTGTGAGAAAGGCGACGATCACGCCGGCAAGGCCGAAAATGAGGACGTAGATATTGTATCCCCGCCCGCCTTGACGAGCTTCGGTCGTGGTGAGTTCGACCTCCTTGTGCTCCTCGTCGACTCCGCGCCTGATCCGCATCAGGATACCAGGCTCGGCTCGTCCACGTAGCGACCGACATGCGCCGCACGGCGGACTTGACCCTCGCCGACCTGGGCCGGGAGCTGCAGCACGCGCGCCCGCTGCCCTTCATGGAGAAGCGACAGCTTGATCACACGTCCATCGGCGAGTTCGACTGCATCGTGGTGGGTGTGGGGGTTGTCCAGGTCCACCTGGCGGAAACGGGCGATCATGGCATCCGCCATGTTGTGACCCATGCGGGCCTTCACGAAGTTGATGAACTGGCCCCACAACCCGTTGTAGCGGACGGGCTCGGCGAAGGCGAGTTCCGTACCGGGCAGCAGGCACACTGCAACGCCAGCTTCGTTCTCGGCAGAAAAACCGCGGGTGGGGGTCATCGGGAAGCTGCTGGTCACGAGCTTGTCGCCAACCTGAGCCGCTCGGCTGATCTGATTTTCCAGACTGTAATCGCACATCGAAACACCTCTGAGAATGAGCCGTCCGGTCCCGAACCCTTTCGTTCGTTCGGGAAGAACGTCACGCTGTGGTGTTGGTTCCTGTTTCGGACGTTTCCGTCAGCCGATCCGGCGGCCGTCCGAGCCGAAGAGATGAAGGTGGGCGGGATCGAGCACGACGTGGGCAAGATCGCCCGTGCGGAGGCCAGCATCGCCGCGGACTTCGGCAATGACGACGGTACCCGAGGGGAGCCTGAGATGTGCGTAACCCATCTCGCCCAGGCGCTCCACGAGGTCGACTGTCGTGGCGACGCGAGGCCCGCCTTCGCTCGCTGCAATCCTCATGTGCTCAGGGCGCACACCGAGCGTCACCCTGGTGCCGGGAGCCAGCCCTTCCGGGACCGGCAGCAGACTCTTGCCGTCAACGCCCAGATCGATGCCGCCATGCACGATCTCTCCCTTGAGGAAGTTCATGCCAGGCGAGCCGATGAAGCCGGCGACAAAGAGATTGGCGGGGCGGTAGTAGAGGTCCAGCGGCTTGCCCTGCTGCTCGATGCGGCCCTGGTTCATCACCACGATCTTGTCGGCCAGAGTCATGGCCTCCACCTGGTCATGCGTGACATAGACGATGGTGGCGGCGAGCAGCTTGTGGAGCTTGGCGATTTCCACCCTGGTGTTGATGCGTAGTGCCGCATCGAGGTTCGACAGCGGCTCGTCGAAGAGGAAGACCTGCGGCTTCCGGACGATGGCGCGGCCGATGGCCACTCGCTGGCGCTGGCCGCCCGAAAGCTCGCGCGGGCGGCGCTTCAGCAGCGGCTCAAGCTGCAGAATGCGCGCAGCCTCGGCGACGCGGGCCTCGATCTCGGGCTTGGGCGTGCCGGCGAACCTGAGGCCGAAGCCCATGTTCTTCGCGACGTCCATGTGCGGGTAGAGGGCATAGGACTGGAACACCATGGCGATCTCGCGCTGCGCGGGGGCGAGGTCGTTCACCTTGCGGCCGCCGATGGTGATGGTGCCGGCGGTGACCGGCTCCAGGCCGGCGATCGCCCGCAGGAGCGTGGACTTGCCGCAGCCCGAAGGGCCGACGAGCACGACGAAGGAACCATCCTCCACCGTCAGGTCGATGTCCTTCAGCACCTCGACGGAGCCGAAGGACTTCTTCAGGTTCTCGATGCGGACTTCGGCCATGGGCGCCTCACTTGACCGCGCCCGAGGTGAGACCCCGGATCAGCTGGCGGGAGAAGATGACGTAGAGAAGAAGGACCGGCACGATGGCGGTGGAGAGTGCCGCGAGCACCGCGTTCCAGTCGGTGATGTATTGCCCGAGGAACTGCTGCACACCGAGCGTGATGGTCTGCTTGCCGCCGGTGGGAGCGAGGAGGAGCGGGAACCACAGGTCGTTCCACACCGGGATCATGGTGAAGACGGCCACGGTGGCCATGGCCGGGCGGATCAGCGGCAGCACGATATGGAAGAAGATGTTGTATTCGGAAAGCCCGTCGCAGCGCGCCGCCTCGCGCAGGTCGCGCGGGATCTGGGCGATGAACTCGGAGAGGATGAAGATGGCGAGCGGCAGGTTCTGCGCGGTGTAGACGAGGATGAGCGCGGTGAGCGTGTTGATGAGGTTCAGTTCGGCGACCAACTGGATGATGGCGACCGAGCCCAAGCGGATCGGCACCATGATGCCGATCGACAGGAACAGCGCGAGGGCCGTGTTCCAGCGGAACTTGTATTCGGTGAGCGCCCAGGCGGCCATCGCGCCGAACAGCAGCGTGAAGAAGATGGTGCCGACGGTCACCGTGATCGAGTTCAAGTAATAGAAGGGCAGCGAGCTGTCGTCGAAGACGCGGGAATAGCCGATGGGATCGAAGTTCGACGGCATGGGCGGGCGCAGCGGCGTGTTGAAGATGGCGCGCTTGGCCTTGAACGAGTTCATCACCACCAGCACGATGGGGAACAGCGCCAGCAGCGTGTAGAGTCCGAGCACGGCGTGGACGGCGAAGGCGGAGAGCGGCTTGCGCATCAGAAGCTGTACCTGTGGATGCGGCGCTGCACGAGGAAGAGATAGGCCATGACGCCGATCAGGATAATGATGAGCATCATGGTGGCGATGGTGGAGCCCATGGACGGGTCGCCCAGCTGCAGCTGGTTGCCGAAGAAGGTGCGGTAGAACAGCGTACCCATGATGTCGGTCGAGAAGTTCGGCCCTGCGAGCGCCCCTTTCATCGCGTAGATCAGGTCGAATGCGTTGAAGTTGTTGACGAAGGTGAGGATCGAGACGAGCCCGACGGTGGGCCAGATCAGCGGCAGCTTGACCCAGACGAAGGCCTGGAACTGGTTGAGGCCATCGACGGTGGCGGCATCGATGAGCTCATCGGGGATCGCCAGCAAGGCGGTGTAGATGAGGATCATCGGGATGCCGACGAACTGCCACACCGAGATCAGCGACACGGTGATGAGGGCCGATGATTCGACGCCCAGCCACGGTGCAAAGAGAAAGCCGAGGCCGAAAGCCTGCAGGAACATCTTGGCGATGCCCCACAGCGGCGAGAGAATGAGCTGCCAGACGAAGCCGATGACCACGACGGAGAGCATCGTCGGCATGAAGATCAGCGTGCGGTAGGTCGAGCGGAAGCGCAACCGCGGCAGGCTGAGCAGTGCCGCGAGCAGGAGCCCGATCGGGTTCTGCACGCACATGTGGATGAGGAAGAAGATGAAGTTGTTCTTCAGCGCGTTCCAGAACGGGCCCGACCAAGTCGGATCGAGCAGCAGGGTGTGGAAGTTGCCGAGGCCGTTCCACAGGTAGCTGCCATCGGCCTGGCGGCTGTAGAGCGAGTTGAGGATGGTGGCGAGCAGCGGGTAGATCGAGAACAACGAATAGACCAGCACCGCCGGCCCGAGGAAAAACACCAGGAGCCGCAGGTACGTGCCCTGCGGCATGCCGACCAGTCCGCTGTGCTGTTCCTGCGCCATCCGGAAAGACGGAGGGGCCACAAGCGTGAAGGCCTGCAGCCCCTCGCATCAGCTTACTTCTGCTGCGGGGCGTACCACTTGGCCAGGCCATCCTGAAGCTGCTTGGCGGCGGCGTCCGGCGTCATGGTGCCGTTGATCACCTGGGCCGAGACATTCCACATCTCGTTCTCGAGATTGGGCGTTCCGCGCGACAGGATCTGGTAGGAGTTGCGGATCGTCGACTTGCAGTCCTTGCGCCAGTTGACGAAGGTCTGCGCCACGTCGTCGTTCAGCGTCACCGAGGCATTGGACAGCGGGAAGAAGCCCGGCAGCTCGTTGCCGAGGATGTTGGCGAATTCCTCCGTGCCGATCCACTCCAGGAACACCTTGGCATCCGCCGGGTTCTTGGTCTTGGCATTCATGCCGATGCCGATGTCGGTGTGGTCCGAGATGTAGCATTCGGAAGCACCCTTGGGCAGCGGCGGCTTGAAGGCGCCCATGTTGACCTTCTGGGCGCGGAAGGTGGAGATGTCCCACGAACCCGCCGCGTAGATTGCACCCTTGCCTAGGCCGAAGAGGTTCTGGCTGTCGGGATAGGTCTGGGCCTTGTATCCGTCACCCAGATAGGGCGCCCACTTGGCAAGCGTCGCGAAGGTTTCAACATAGGGCGGGTCGGTGAGCTTGCCCGTGCCGTCGATCAGCGCCTTGCGGCCCTCTTCGCCTTTCCAGTAATTGGGGCCGATGTTCTGGAAGCCCATGGTGGCGGCTTCCCACTGGTCGTTTGTGCCGAGCACGAGGGGCACATAGGTGCCATTGGCCTTGATCTTCTCGAGCACGGCGAAGAACTCGTCCTCGGTCTTGGGCTCCTCGAGGCCCAGTTCCTTGAAGATGTCCTTGTTGTAGATGAAGCCGTGGATCACCGAGGCCATGGGCACGCAGAAGGTGGTCTTGCCATCGTCGGTCGTCCAGGCGCTCTTCGCCACGTCTGAGAAGTTACCCATGGTCGAGAGTTCGTTGAGTGAGACGAGGTAGCCCTTGTTGTAGAGCTCCAGCGAGGCGTCGAACGGGCGGCAGGTGATGATGTCACCCGCCGTGCCGCCCTCGAGCTTGGCGTTGAGCGCGGCGTTGTATTCCTTCGGCGCTGTGGGCGTGAACTCGATCTTGATGTCCGGATGCGCCTTCTCGAAGGCAGGGATGATCTTGTCCTTCCAGATCTGGGCGTCGTCGTTGCGCCAGCTCTCGATGGTGAGCGTGCCGGCGGATGCCGCACCCGACAGTACGAATGCCGCGGCGGCGCCGAGTAGAAGAGTCTTGAGTCCCTTGGTGAGCATGTTGCGTCCTCTCGTTTGAAGTTTTCTAGCGTTCATTATGTATCGCCGAGCCGCGCCATGGCCAGCCGTAAGTTGCCATTTGCAGCGATAAGAAGCCGCTGCGCCGCAGCAATGTCCTTCGCGCCCGCACAAAGAAGAATGGCATGCTTCACCTGTCCCCCGGCCTCGCCGAGTGCCGCCTGTGCTCTCGGCTCATCGACCCGGGCGATGGCTGCGACAATGCCGGCGGCGCGCTGGCGGAGCTTGGCGTTGCCGGTCTCGACATTGACCATGAAGCCGTCGTGCACAGCGCCGAGCTTGATGTGCGTGAGCGTGGACAGCAGATTCAGGGCCACCTTCTGGGCGGTTCCCGCCGCAAGACGCGTTGAACCGGCGATGACCTCCGGTCCGGAGGCAAGCAGGATTTCGAGATCGGCCGCAGCAGCGAGCCGTGATTCGGGATTGTTGACGATCGCGATGACGACGGCGCCTCTTTCGCGCGCCCGACGGGCCGCCGCAATGGTGAAGGGTGTGGAGCCGGAGGCTGCGACCGTGACGAGGGTGTCGGCTGCCGTCAGGACCTCGGCCTGGGCTGCGCCATCGGCTTCATCATCCTCGGCATCGGCGAGGGTGTCGAACATGGCGGCGCGTCCGCCGGCGATCAAGTAGAGAATGTTGGCTTCCGGCATTCCGAATGTCGCGGGAAGTTCTGACCCGTCCTGCACCGCGACCCGGATCGATGTGCCGGCCCCGGCATAGGCCAGTCTGCCACCGGCAGCGAGGCGGTGTGCGAGGATGGTTGCAGCTTCCGAGATGGCAGGAGCCGCCGCGCGCACGGCGGCGATGGCTCTTTCTTGGCCCTGGACCAGCGCATCGAGGATGCGTTCGTCCGACCACGTGTCGAGGCCCAGATAGCGCCCGGATTGCTCTGTCTGCCGCTCTGCCATGCGCGACAGTAGAGGTGCGGATGGCCGGCAAGGTCAAGGTCCTTTCCCTGTCCTCCCGATTTGCTAGCATGGCCGCCATGAGCACCGAGCCTTACTTCCTGGGGATCGACGGCGGCGGCAGCCGCTGCCGGGCGCGTATTCGGAGCGCGGATGGCGCGCTGCTTGCCGAGTCGACCGGCGGGCCCTCGAACATCTATCAGGATCTCGACGGTGCGCTGGCGACGATCATGGCCACCTCGCGCGAGGCAGCGTCGAAGGCCGGGCTGCGGACCCAGGACATCCATGCCGGACTTGGCATCGCCGGCATCGTGACTTCGGTCGGCGCTGAGAAGATCCTCGAGGCTGCCCTGCCCTTCGCGAGCGTCGTGGTCGACAATGATGCCTATGCCGCTTGCGTCGGCGCCTTCGATGGCGGGGATGGCGGCATCGTCATCGCCGGCACGGGTTCCATCGGCTTTGCGATGGTGGCGGGGGTCCGTCACATGGTCGGGGGCTGGGGTTTCCAACTCGGTGATCACGGTTCCGGAGCCTGGGTGGGACACCATGCCGTGCGCCGCGCCGCGCTGGCGCTCGATGGACTGTTGCAGCCGACCCGGCTGATCACCGAAGTGCTGTCCCGCACCGGTTCCAACCGGATGGATCTCTCCCGATGGTCGGAACAAGCGCGACCCAAGGATTATGCGCAGTTCGCACCGCTGGTCTTCGAATGTGCCGCCAGGGGTGATGTACAGGGGATGATGATCGTCATCGAAGGAGCGGGCGCCATTTCCAATCTGGGGCGTGCGCTGCTGGCACGCGGCGCCAAGATGATTTGCCTGCTGGGTGGACTGTCTTCCGTTTATCCCCCCTATCTCGATGCCGACGTGAAGCTGGCCCTCGCCGAGCCGCGGGCCGATGCGGTGGACGGCGCCATCATGATGGCGCGACGCGCACTTGGCCTGATGGAGCGCTGGACATGAGCTTCATGGCGGAAGAGGCGGCGGACGCCCCGCAGGCGGTGGCGCGCTTCCTCGAGCACAATGGCAAGGCGCTTGCTGACCTCGGGACGCGGCTGAGCAATGGTCCGCCCCACGTGGTGCTGACTTCGGCGCGGGGAAGTTCCGACAATGCCGCCGGCTATTTCAAGTATCTCTGCGAAATCGTCACGGGCGTGCCCTGCGCCTCGGTCGGGGCCTCGGTGGTGTCGGTCTATGGCGGAACGCTGAAGGCCCGTGGCGCGCTTTGCCTCACGATTTCGCAGTCCGGCCAGAGCCCCGACATCGTGGCACTGCAGAAGGAAGCGATGGCGGCCGGCGCCCTGTCGGTGGCGCTGGTCAATGTCGAGGACTCACCCGCCGCCCGCCATGCCGACATCTGCCTCGCGCTCAAGGCCGGAGAGGAGAGGAGCGTTGCCGCGACCAAGAGCTTCATTGTCTCCTGTGCTGCTGGGGCGGCGATCGTGGCACATTGGTCAGGCGACGTGTCGCTGCTTTCAGCGGTCGCACGGCTGCCCGATACGCTCGACCGCGCCATGCGCATCACTTGGCCGGGCTTCACGGATTTCGCGAGAGAGGCTGCTTCGCTCTTCGTGCTGGGGCGCGGCCCCTCCTTCCCCATTGCCCAGGAGACGGCGCTGAAATTGAAAGAGACCTGTGCCATTCACGCCGAAGCCTATTCGGTGGCAGAGGTGATGCATGGACCGTGGGAACTGATGGAGCGGCATTTTCCGGTGCTCGTCTATGCACCCGCCGATGCAGCACTTGCCAACACCCGGGAAGCTGCATTGAAGATGCGCAGCACCGGCGCGGACGTGCGCCTCGTCGGCGAAGGCCTTGCCCATGCGCCGAGCGGGCACCCCCTGCTCGACCCGATCAGCATGATCGCCACCGCCTATCTCGAAATCGAGCGTGTTGCCGTGTCTCTGGGCCGCAACCCGGACCGGCCGCGCCTGCTCAAGAAGGTGACGGAGACGCTGTGATGGCGGTTGCACTGCGGGGCGCGCGTATCTTCACCGGAGAGACGTTTCTCGATGGCCATGCGGTGCTGGTCGAGGGCGCGCGCATCCTGGACGTCGTGCCCGTTGAACGCGCCGGCCACGCCCGACCCATCGTGCTCGACGGCGGACTGCTGGCCCCGGGCTTCATCGACGTGCAGGTGAACGGCGGCGGCGGGGCGCTGCTCAACGCCGATCCGAGTGTCGCGACGGTGCGCACCATCGCCACATCGCACCGGCGCTTCGGCACGGCGGGCCTGCTGCCGACGATCATCACCGATGCGCCGCAGGTGATCGCCCGGGCGGTGGACAGTGTGTCGCGCGCCATGGCTGAGGGCGTACCCGGCATACTCGGCATTCACATTGAGGGCCCTTTCCTCGACGTGCTGCGCAAAGGCGCACACGCAGCGCGCTTCATTCGCGAGATGGACGAAGCGGATGCGGACCAGATCGCGGGCTTTGCGGCCTTGTGCCCGGTGATGTTGACGCTGGCCCCGAACCGGGTGAGGCCCGCTCTGGTCCAGCGGCTGACGCAGGCCGGCGTGCTGGTGAGCCTCGGGCATTCGGACGCAACATACGCGGAGGCACGCCAGGCGCTCGATGCCGGGGCGCGGTCAGTGACACACCTTTACAATGCGATGAGCCAGATGACCGGGCGTGAGCCCGGGCTCGTCGGGGCGGCGCTCGCGCATGCCGAAAGCTATGTGGGCATCATCGCGGATGGTCACCATGTTCATGTTGCAGCCCTGAAAGTCGCGCTCGCCGCCAAGTCTCCGTCCCGCATCATGCTGATCACCGATGCGATGCCGACGGCAGCCGGCGGCCCCGACAGCTTCGAACTGCAGGGACGGACGGTCAAGCGCAGCATGGGCCGGCTGTCACTGGCCGACGGCACACTGGCCGGATCGGACCTCACCATGGACACAGCCGTGCGCTACTGCATTGAGAACCTGGGGCTCGAGCTGGCCGAGGTGCTGCGCATGGCGTCGTTGAACCCGGCCTCCTTCCTCAGACGCGCCGACGAACTTGGCCGCATCGCGCCGGGATATCTTGCCAGCATGGTGCTGCTCGGCGAAGACTTGCAGGTGAAGGCAACATGGATCGACGGACAATGAAGAGAATCCGGGTGCTGGTCGTAGGGCTCGGCAACATGGGGCTCAGCCATGCGAGAGCCTATGGCTCAATCGACGAATTCGAGATCGCCGGGCTATGCAGCCGCAACATCGGCGAGCGCGATGACCTGGGGACGGAATTTCCCGGCGTGCCGCAATTCGACGATTTCGCAACAGCGCTGGCCACGCTGCGGCCCGATGCGGTGTCGATCAACACATGGCCCGATACCCATGCGACCTTCGCCCGCATGGCCCTGAACGCAGGAGCGCACGTTTTCATCGAGAAGCCGCTCGCCGACACTGTCGCCGAAGCGGAGGACATCGCCGGGCTGGCACGTGCCAAGGGGTTGAAGCTGGTGATCGGCTACATCCTGCGGGTCCATCCCTCATGGGTGAAGTTCGTCGAAGTCGGGCGCTCGCTCGGCAAGCCGCTGGTCATGCGCATGAACCTCAACCAGCAGTCGTCCGGAGCACAATGGCAGGTGCACCGGCACCTGATGAATTCCATCAGCCCCATTGTCGACTGTGGCGTGCACTATGTCGACGTGATGTGCCAGGTGACCGGCGCGAAGCCGGTCAGCGTGCATGCGGTCGGCGCACGGCTGACGTCCGAGATCGACGCGAGAATGTACAATTACGGGCATCTGCACGTCACCTTCGATGACGGATCTGTTGGCTGGTATGAGGCCGGCTGGGGGCCGATGATGAGTGAAACGGCGTTCTTCGTGAAAGACATGATCGGGCCGAGGGGCTCCGTCTCGATCGCCATGGAGGAATCGAAGACCCCCTCGGCGGATGTCGACAGCCATACCAGGACCTCGGCCTTGCGCGTCCATCACGCGGTGCTGAACCCCGAAGGGGGCTTCGTGACACCTGACGAGATCATCAACATGGATGACGAGCCCGGACACCAGGAATTGTGCCGCCGCGAACAGCTGCTGTTCCTCGATGCGATCCGCAACGACCGCGACATGAACCAGCACGTTGTTGACGCCATCAATTCACTGCGCATCGTGCTGGCAGCCGACCACAGCGTGAGGACGGGCGAGGTCGTCAGGCTGTGAGGCTCATCGGCGCGGTGAGCGAGGGTAGCGGGGCGGTGAACGAGGATCACTTCGGCTGGCTGGGCCCGCCCGCTGCCGTTTCTGCAGCCTGGATCTTCGATGGCGTCACCGGCATCAACGGCGCGAACTACCTAGGCGCGGGCACGGACGCGCACTGGCTGGTGACAAGGGCCGATGCGCATCTGATGGATATCGCCGCACGCGACCTTCCCCTTGATGCGCTTCTCGCGGAGCTCGTGGCAGGCCTCGTCGCCGACTTCGCAGCGGCGACGGCGGGCCTCGACATTCCAACGGACTATGACCCACCGGCGGCCTGCCTCATCCTGGCGAAACGATACGGAACGCAGTGGCAGGCACTGAGACTCGGTGATTCCTGCCTGCTGTCTCGCGATGCCGCGGGCGCCCCCCTCATTCACTCGACCTCGCCCAACAATGCCTTCGACCACTGGCTGACGCGGGAGGCGCGGAAACGTCGTGACGCAGGCATCCTCGACATCGGGGCTCTTCTGGGCGAATTTGCCCCGCAACTGAAGGAAGGCCGCACTCGCCGCAACCGGCCGGACGGCTATTCAATTCTCGAGGCGAGCCGCGATGCACTGGCAATGCCCGAGATCATCGATCTCGGCACGCCGGCCGAAATCCTGCTCTGCACCGACGGCTTCTACCGCGCGGTGGACCACTACGGACTTCACGACGATGCGGGATTGATGGACGCAAGCGCATACGGGATCGATGCCGTGCTCGCGGGCCTGCGCGCCATCGAGGCAGGCGATCCGGCCTGCACGCGTTTCCCACGCTTCAAGCCTGCCGACGATGCCACCGCGGTAATGCTCGCCCGTTGAGAACCGCGCGCTTACTAACCATTTGAGGACAGGCGGTCGCCCGTGGGTTGCTTTCACGGGCGATGCGGCTTTAATCGGCTCGATTGCCGACTCAGCCACGCCAGAGGTTCAGATGCGCCCATTCTTCACGTTTGCCGGACTTGCCCTCGTCATTGCCGTTGCGGCTGGCAGCGCGCGGGCAGCCGATGTGGAGAACCCTCCGGTTTTCAAGGCTCAAGCCCTGCTCGGCCCCCAGGTACAAGGTCCGGGCTATAAGGTAGCGCCTACCGTACCGAGTGATGGCTACGTGCGAATCTACACCCTTCAGACACCTTGGGGCCCGGTCGTCGTGCACGGCGACCATCGCCTGCAGACGCGCATAAAGGAGCTAGCGGCTGTCGACGCAATGGAACGGACGTCCAACTCCAAGGAATTCGGCGACGCGCTGGTGCAGGCGGGACTGAAGCCCGTGCAATTCGCCGGCAAGCTGGTGACCGACCCGGTGGATACCGTCAAGAACACCGTGTCGGGCGTGGGCAACCTGTTCAACTCCATCGGTTCCGGCATCCGCAACATGGGGAAGACACAGGAGAACGCGGTACAGTCGGTCACCGGTGCGGCCAAGCAGCGGCGCCTCATCGCTTACAATTATGGCGTCGATCCCTATTCGCAATTTCCGCCGCTGAAGCAGAAGCTGGACCAGATGTCCAACGCGGCAGCTGCCGGTGGCCTCGTCGTAACGGGTGCCTTCATCGCCATTCCGGGTGCCGCGGGAACCATCATTTCCAATGTCTCCACGGCAGGCACGCTGAATGAAATGGTGCGCGACTATTCGGCATCACAGCTGCTGGACATGAACCGCAAGTCGCTGCTCAAAATGGGGGTCAGCACCGCCATCGTCGATCAGCTCCTCTCGAACCCCAATTACACGCCCACCGACATGACAGCGATGACCGGGGCCTTGGGCGGCATGGGCCGTCTGCGCAACCTCGACGCGCTGCTCGGACTTGCCGGACAGGCGGCAAACCGTGACGATGCGGAGTTCATGCGCTGGCGCATCGAACTGATGGCGTCCTACCAGCAGAACATGAAGAACATAACAGGCTTCGTGGCAATTGCCGGCGTGCCGATGCCCATGGCCACGACCAGCAGCAACGGACTGCTCGGGATTTTCCCGCTCGACGCCCTGTCGTGGACGGCCAGCACCAGCCGGTCGATCACCGCCATCAGCCAGTCGGCGCGCGCTCAGGGCATCAGCGGCCCCATGAACTTGATCATCACGGGAACGGCCACGCCGCTGGCCCAGAAGCAGCTCGCGAGGCTGGGCTGGAACCTGCAGCAGCAGGCTTTCGACTGAAGCACTAGAGCGACTGGCCCTTCTTCTGCATCGCGTCCAGCAAGGCGGCGCCGAGACTGCCGCTCTTCGTCGGCGCCTGAGGCTTCGCGGACCCGTGTTTCGCAACCTGCTTTCCAGATTTGGGGCCCACATGGTTGTCGCGTGACAGCCGCTGTTCGCGAGCAGATTCGCCGCCTTCCTTGCGCATGGTGAGGCCGATGCGGTTTCTGGGAACGTCCACCTCGACGACGCGCACGCGCACGATGTCGCCCGCCTTCACCACCTCGTGCGGATCCTTCACGAAGCGGTCGGCGAGCTGGCTCACATGCACGAGTCCATCCTGATGGACACCGATGTCGACGAAGGCGCCGAAGGCCGCGACGTTGGTGACGGTGCCCTCGAGCTGCATGCCGGGCTTCAGGTCCTTTATGGTCTCGACGCCATCGGAGAAGGTCGCGGTCTTGAAGCTCGGGCGCGGATCGCGGCCCGGCTTCTCAAGTTCGGCGAGAATGTCCCTCACGGTGGGAAGACCAAAGGCGTCGCTGACGAAATCCTGAGGCCTCATGGCGCGCAGGCTCACGGTGTCTCCCATCAGTGAGCGGATGTCGCGGCCGCAGGACTGGACGATGCGGCGGGCCACGCCATAGGCTTCGGGATGGACGGCTGAGGCATCGAGCGGTTCCTCGCCATCACGGATCCTCAGGAAGCCTGCACACTGCTGGAAGGCTTTTGGTCCGAGCCGCGACACCTTTAGCAGGTCCTGGCGCGAACGGAAGGCACCATTGGCGTGGCGATGTTCCACGATGGCTTCCGCCAGGCCGGGGCCCAATCCGGACACATAGGCAAGGAGCGGAGCGGAGGCCGTATTGAGATCGACCCCCACCGCGTTAACCGCGTCCTCGACCACGGCACCGAGCGACCGGCCCAGCTGGTACTGGTCGACGTCATGCTGGTACTGCCCGACGCCGATCGATTTCGGCTCGATCTTCACCAGTTCGGCCAGCGGATCCTGCAGGCGGCGGGCAATCGACACCGCGCCACGCAGCGAGACATCGAGGTCGGGGAACTCGCGCGCCGCCAGTTCGGAAGCCGAGTAGACCGAGGCGCCCGCCTCCGAAACGATGACCTTGGTGGGCGCTTTCACGTCCTCGGGAAGCAGCGCCAGTGCCTCGGCAGCGAAGCGCTCCGTCTCGCGGCTGGCCGTGCCGTTGCCGATGGCGATGAGTTCGACACCGTGTTCGGTGACGAGCCGCAGCAGCTTGGCCTGGGCACCCCGCAGATCATTCTTCGGCTGGAACGGATAGAGCGTGTCGGTGGCAAGCAGCTTGCCCGTGGAATCGACCACCGCCGCCTTGACGCCGGTGCGGATGCCGGGATCGAGCCCGAGGATGGGTCGCGAACCGGCGGGGGCGGCAAGCAGCAGATCCTTGAGATTCCGCGCGAAGACGGCAATCGCCTCGTCCTGGGCACGGGCGCGGAGATCTCCGAGGAGATCGATCATCATGGTGATGGACAGCTTGACGCGCCACGTCCAGTCGGATGCGGCGAGCAGCCACTTGTCGCCCGGTGCCGCACCGGCAATTCCGATGGCTCTTGCGATGATCTGTCCGGCGCGGGCCGGTCCGGTTTCAGGATCCGGAGCGATATCAAGCGAGACGACGTCCTCCTTCGAAGCGCGCAGCATGGCGAGGGCGCGGTGCGAGGGTACGGAATGCCAGGACTCCCGGTGATCGAAGTAGTCGGAGAACTTGGCGCCCTTCTCTTCCTGTCCGGCAATCACCTTCGAAGTGAGGAAGGCTTCCGCCTTCATGAATCCACGCAGTTCACCCAGCAGGACGGCGTTCTCGGCGAGGCGTTCCATGAGGATGTCGCGGGCGCCGTCCAGCGCCTCCTTGACGCTCTTGACAGCCTCGCTGAGGAAAGCAGCAGCAAGCACCTCGGGTGCGGTGGCGCGGTCGGCAAGGATGGCTTCGAGCAGCGGCTCGAGGCCATTTTCGCGCGCGATCATCGCCTTGGTGCGACGCTTGGGCTTGAAGGGGAGATAGATGTCCTCCAGTTCGGACTTGGTGCGGGCCTGCGCCAGGGAGCGGCCAAGCTCGTCGGTGAGCTTGCCTTGCGAGCGGATCGACTCGACGATCGCCTTGCGCCGGTCTTCCATCTCGCGGAGATAGACCAGGCGTTCGGACAGCTTTCGCAGCTGCGTATCGTCGAGGCCGCCCGTCGCTTCCTTGCGGTAGCGCGCCACGAAGGGTACGGTGGCGCCCTCGTCGAGGAGACCGACGGCAGCCGCCACCTGTTCTTGCCGGGCGCCGATTTCTGCAGCGATGGTCTCGAAAATCTGTTCTGAACTATCCAACTTCTTCTCTCTTCAAACCTTCGGGATTCGCCGGCGAACCATTGTCCTGCCGACGGGGGCTGTAGAGGTCAAGAGACGAAGATTTCTGTGGATGGCGGCACTGCGGAGCCTCTCAGCTTCGGCAGATGACGGAGCGGCATTTCCTTTTTGGCCAAGCTCGGCCAAACTTGTGGAGGTGGATGAACACATGACAGACGACGGCGCACCGCTGCTCAGCCGGACCGAAATCGGCGGGTGTGTGGCGTTCGCGCTCCTGGTAACGATTGCGAGCATGATCCTGCTGCCGCCGGCCGCGTCACTGGCCACCGGCGTGCTCGCGCTGTTCATGGCCCTCATCACCCTCACCGACCTTCGGCACTTCATCATCCCCGATCTTCTGTCGCTGCCCGCGGTACCGCTGGGCGCGCTTGCCAACATTGCGGTGTTCCATGGCGAGGACTGGATGGCGGGGCTGAGCGAAAGTCTGCTCGGTGCAGTGCTGGCCGCAGGCACCTTCTATCTGCTGCGCGCCTTGTGGTTCCACCTGCGGAGCGTCGAGGGGCTAGGGCTTGGCGATGTCAAGCTCGCTGCCGTCGCCGGTGCGTGGCTGGGTCCGGGGCTGCTGGCGCCCGCCTGTCTTGCTTCGGCGCTGTCCGGGCTCCTCGCGGTGCTCCTCCTGGCCGTGCGTCCGGGGCGGCGCATAGGTTTGGGCGACGAAGTTCCCTTTGGCAGCTTCATTGCCCCGGTAATTCTGTTGACCTGGGGGTGGCGGATTCTGGACGCCGTCCCGTTTTGGTGATTCGCACAACCCTGCATTAAGGGTTTGATTACCGAATCGACCCATAAGATTCACCGATCATTAGGTTTTTCGTCACCGGTGCGGAGCGATGGGTCCGGACCGCAGGGAGTGTCGCTTTGCCTTCGGCCGGCTCAGTTTACGGCATCAAGACCCGTCGTCCGGGGTTCGTCCGCGCCGTGCTTCTGGCCTGCGCCGGCGCGCTGCTGGCCTCCTGCCAGGCCCCAACGGCTTCGCTCGAGAGCGCCAACCAGATCGACCTCACCGCCAAGACCCCGCAGAAGCTCTCCAATCGGGGCAGTGGCGCCGTGATGAAGCCGGCAGCGCAGGCGGCTCGCTACGAGGTATTTCCAGGGGTTGGCGCCTCGCCCGAGGATGATGGCGGAACACCGCCAGCCGGGGTGGGGGAAAAGGAAGATGGCAGGTTCACCGTCAATCTCGATGGTGCGTCTGTTGCCGAAGCGAGCAAGCTGATTCTCGGCGAGACGCTGGGTTACAACTACACGGTCGATCCAGGCCTGCAGTCCAGCGTTACCATGGTGAGCAACCGGCCGTTGACGGCACGCCAGCTGCTCGACGTCTTCGAGGCCTCGCTCAAGATGGCGAACGCCGCACTCGTCAAGTCCGATGGCAGTTTCAGAGTCGTGCTGCTGCAGGCGATGGAAAGCGATGCCAGCAACGTCGACATGGGCAAGGACATATCGCCAGGATACGGCGTCAGCGCCGTGCCGCTGCGCCATGTGGGAGCGGGCACGATGGTGAACCTGCTCGACGGCTTCCTCGAGCAGATGGGTGCGGCGCGGGCATGGAACGCCGGCAACATGATCCTGATACGGGGTACTGCTTCGCAGCGGCGTTCGCTGGTGGAGGTGGTGCTGAACTTCGACACCGACACGATGAAAAACCAGACTTTCGGCATGGCGGCGCTGGAAAACGGCCGCGCCGATGACGTTGCAGCGCAGGTAACCAAGGTCTTTGCTCAGGACAGCGCCACTGCCGGCCCGAATGCACTGAAGGTGATCCCCGTCCCCGGCATCAACAGCCTGATCATCATCGCCAATGACCAGATAAGGGTCAGGCGCGCCATCAGCTGGATCAGGCGCCTCGACCGCGAGAACCTCGATGCCATGAGATCCTATGTCTATGCCGTGCAGAATGGCAACGCCACGGACCTGGCGCGAATCCTGAACGCCACCTATGGCGGTTCATCGGGCGCTGGCTCAACGGCCGATGTTGCACCCAATTCCCAGCAGATGAATGTATCGGTCGGCGGCGGCGGGACGGATCAGCAGGATCAGGAACAGCAGCAGGCCGACTCTGGCGTCCCCCCGCAGCCGCAGATGAACCAGGCCGATCAGCAAGGCGACGAACAGACTGCCACCGCCAGCACCGACCCTTCGGCACAGCCTGCGACGGGAACCGCCGGAGGTGGTCAAACGGCTGGAGGAGGACCGGCCAGCGGCATTCGCATCACGCCCATTCCTGCCAACAACACGCTGCTGATCCGCGCATCGCCGAGGGACTATCGCGAGGTCCTTTCGACGCTGGCGCAGATTGATCAGCCTTCCACCCAGGTGCTCATCAACACGACCATCGCCGAAGTGACCCTGAACGACATGCTGCGCTATGGCGTGCAGGCCTATTTCCAGAGTGGCAATGTCAGTTTCCTCCTCAGCGACAAGACGAGTTCGACCGGGTCGGTGATCAGTCCCAAGTTCCCCGGCATGAATTTCGTGCTGGGCGGCATCTCCAACCCGCAGCTGGTGGTCGATGCGCTCTCGAAAGTGACCAATGTTCGCATCGTATCGTCACCGTCTCTGCTGGTGATGGAGAATGAAACGGCGACCATCAAGGTCGGTGACCAGGTGCCGGTGCAGACCCAGACCGAAACAACGCAAGGTGGCCAGACGGTGAACTCCTACGAATACCGCGACACCGGCGTGGTGCTGAAGGTGCGGCCGCGCGTCAATGCCAATGGCGCCGTCATGATCGACCTGGGCCAGGAACTCTCGGCCGTGCAGCAACAGGCCGGCCTCAACGGCAACCCGCAGTTTTCCCAGCGCACCATCAGCAGCAAGGTTTCGGTGAACGACCGTCAGACAGTGCTGCTCGGCGGACTGATCAATGGCACCGAGGACCGCAGCCGCATGACGGTGCCCGGCGCCGACCAGGTGCCGCTGCTTGGAAGGCTGATCGGCACCACCGGAGGTATCGCCACTCGCACCGAAATGATCGTGTTCATCACACCCACCATCATCCGCAACGGCCAGGATGCGTCGCACATGTCGCAGGACCTGCGTGACAAGATGCGAAACCTCAACTTCGATTGATGCAGGCCGTCAGCCGCCAGTATCGGGGATCGTATGCTGTTCGGGCATCCCCGGCGGCTTCGCCGGCTGTGGCATGGGCAAGGGCAATGGAAGCGGCTGGGTCTGCCGTCCCGGTTGTGGTGCAGGCGACACACCTTCACCCTGGTCGACACTCGCGAACAGTTCGTAGGTCACCGGGTTGTCCGCAGTGCCGATGGCCACGGACCGGTCTCCCACGTCAACGATGCTCCAGTTGTCAACGCTCTCGCCCTTGCGCACGTATACGACGTCACCGCTGGACGCCACACGCAGCGCCGCGATGCGGCCGTCAGGCCCGGAAGATACGCCGAGAAGCTTGTAGTCGTCAGGACCGGGCCCCGCCGGTTCAGGTGGTGGAAGCACGGGCGGAGGCTGCTCGACCTGCGGAGGTTGCGGCGCGGCGACCGGTTCCTGCGGGCGCGGCCGCCGTGATGGATTAAACAGCGGGTGCTCCACGATGGCCGTGAAGGCCGAGGGGTCGAGGCCCTTCAAGGGATTGAGCTTCACGGCGTCCGTCAGCGTGGGTACGGCAACTGCCTTTGGCGCGTCATCACCGCCTCCCGAGGGAGACTGACCAAGACCCTGGAAGATCACATAGCCACCGAGCATGGCAGCAACGGCCGAAAGGGCCACCAGGCGCCTGTTCATGGCTGCGGCCTCCACCCATAGGCCTCGATTCGGATGGTCGCCCGCAACGATTCCGAGGGATAACCGCCGCCTTCGCCTTCCGCCGCGGCGGGCTGGACCTCAAGGCCGGTCACGAACATGACGGGCTGCCGCGATTCGACATTGGCCAGAAAATCGCGCAGCTGTGAGATGCTGCCCTCGGCGTCGACGCTGAGGCGATAGGGAACCGAGCCTTCGCCATCGCCGGTATCGACCGGTTGCATGCGCTTGATGGCAAGTCCGGCCGAAGTGGCAGCCTCTCCCGCAATGCTCTGGAACTTCGCAAAGGCCAGCCCGGGGGTGGCGCCGTCGAGGAACATCGGGGCGACGTCGGTGGCCGCGGTCAGGCGAGTGGCCCCATCGCGCACGGCCTTGGCGGTGCGGGCGGCCACAAGATCGTACTCGGCCTCGGCCTGGCGAAGGCGCTCGGACTCCTGAGAGTTCCACGTCATCATCAGATAAGTGAAAACAGCCACCGCAAGGGCCGCGACGGCAAGCACCGCCATGCCCTTGCGGGCTTCCACGGAGAATTCCCTCGTCCGGGCCAGTGTCATGCCATCACCGGCGCGCAAGATGCTGTGCGTCGACATTGGCCGACACTCCCGCTATGAAATGCACCATGTCGTTCATGTCCGTCCGACCTGTCATGATCCTTGCCGTCCTCGCCGGAACGATTCCGGCGCAGGCCGAATCGCTCGATTGCGTGATCAGCCGCGGCAACCTGTGCTTCTCCACGGGCTGCGACAACAGTGGAAAGTCGCAGCGCATGTCTCTCGATCTCGCCGCAGGCACCTACAGGCTCTGCCCCAACCGCTA
The DNA here is from genome assembly GCA_046349235.1 of Hyphomicrobiales bacterium. Lineage (GTDB taxonomy): Bacteria > Pseudomonadota > Alphaproteobacteria > Rhizobiales > Aestuariivirgaceae > Aestuariivirga. The sequence continues at coordinate 451,935 of JAXMCT010000009.1, read as the reverse complement.
CAATGACGAGGGTTGCGCCGAGGCACCGATGCAATTCGACATCCGCGATACGGCGATCGTCGGCATCAGCAAGGATGGGCCCGAGATTGCCGCGCGCGCAATATTCATGAATCGCGCGACGGGGGCGCTTTCGACCTCGCTGCTGGCGGCGGGAATGTCCGGCGTCGACTTCGGAACCTGCGAAATTCCACGCTAGCACAGCAGGCGGGCTCATGGCGCGGCCCCCGGCGACGCCTTCTCCAGCGTGGCGATGAGGGAGAAGGCATCGGTGTTGCTGTTCTGGTCGAGTTCGGTCGCGGCGGCGAAGTTCACGCCCTGAAGATATGGCGAGGCCTCGAGGATCTGAATGAGGTCGGGGACGCCGGTGCCGCGTCCCTTGATGCTCAGCTGGTCGCCGTCGAGAACCAGGGAAACCAGATAGACGTTATCCGGCAGCAGTTTCGAGACCGCGTCAAGTACGGCGACGGCCGCGAGACGGTCGCGGCGGGCATCGAAGAGGCGATTGGCGGCGGACAGGAGCGGTGTTTCGCCTATAGGCATCCCCCCGGGTTTGAGAGAAGCCATCAGCGAGGCTGTCTGTTCTTCGAGACGGGAGGCCTCGGCGGAGGTTCGGTAGATCCAGAACAGACCAAGGCCTGCAATGAGGAGCAAGGCGGCGGCGGCCGCCCTCGCGATGCCCGAGGCTCGGCGACGCGCCACACGGCGAACATCCTCGCCGCCAAGTTCGATCGCAACGGACTCACCATCGGGCAAGCGGACGGACAGCGCTTTCACCTCGGTTCCCGACTGGCGCAAGGCTGCTGCCAGATCGTCGAGCAGTGCACGGCTCACCACGGCGACATTCACTGCCACATGCTGCGCATCGCCCGGAATGGCGGAAACACGCATTCCATAAAGACACTGCGCGAGCGGCCACGGAGCCAAGCTCTCGACCTTGTTGCGTACGATCGCCCGCAGCACCTCGATGGGCTGCTGAGGCAGCACGACCTGCTGGCTGATCGACTGATCGGCCGCGAAACTGATCTCGACCTCCGACCCGAGCTGGCCCGCAAGCTGGCGAGTGGCCTCCTGCAAGGCCTGTTGCGGGCGACCGACCGCGGACCACAACAACTCCTCTGAGCCACCCTTCATGCGCAGAACATCGACGCCGCCGGCCCGCACGCGTACGTCGACGGCGGGGTGCTCGCCGGAAGCACGGCGCAACGCCAGCTCCTCGGCCAGCGTCAACACCGGCGCGCTGAGACCCTTCCAGATACTTGTGAGGGAGAAAGTCATGTCGTTGGCGTCGTCCATCGTCATTCTTCCTCGAGAGCGAGGGTGCCGAAGGGCGCCTGGCCATCCGGGATCAGCCGCACCACCGCGCGCGCCGCGCCGCCCGGCAAAATGGCGGGGCCCCCGTCGAGCTTCACGTCGATCATGAAGACACTCGGTGGCCTGAGGCTGAGCAAGCCCGGCAACCGCTGGAGCAACTGCTGCAGCCTGGGGTCCGTGCCGCCGGTTTTCATCTTCCTCGCCATTGCGATGTCCGAAATGTCCTTGCCTGTGAGGCCAGGTATGGACTGCAGCACCTGATCGGGGGCTGCAAGCGGATTTATCTGACCAGTGGGATTGAAGACGGTCAGGCCCGCCCCCAGCGCCTTGGCATCATCCGGAGAAACGCCGAGGAGGCCTGGCAACTGGTCAACGGCGAGAAAGATGATGGGAATCGGTTGCTGCGCGGCCTTGCCGGCATCCGCCGGGGCCTTGGCGGAGGTCACCGCGCTGACGCCCACGGGCGGCGCCTTCGTGTTGGCGGGCCGGGGTTGCGCGGACGCCTGAACTGGCTCGGCTTCCTTGCGCAGCTTTTCAATCTTCTCGGCCAGACCTTCCGCCGCCTTGCCGAGACCGCTGAATCGGGCAACCGACTCTATGAGCTTCGGGTCGGACCGGTTGAGATCGACATATGCCGCGGCATCTCGGAGCTTTACCGTCGCGGTGACACCGCCGCCAAGATCGATTTCTGTCTCGCCTCCCGCCAGCGCAGACCGTTGATCCTCGGGGGTGGCCAGGATCATCGCCTTGGCGGCCTCGACCCCCGACCGCAGGGCGAGGTGAGAGGCAAGCCGGCGTTGCTCGAGTTGCTCATTGCCGATGCCGGCGCGGGTCAGCGCGGCAGCAGCCACCACCATGACCGCCATGATGGCAACTGCGAGCAACACCGCGATGAGGATGATTCCGCGCTCTTCGGCGCGCCGCATTGCGGGCATCATTGCGTGGCGCCCTTCTCGCCGGCCGTGCCGCAGCGCTCCTCACGATTGCCGGCACAGTCGACCTCGGAATCGATGGCCAGAGACTGCACGAAGCCTGGCACGCGCAAGCGCCCGGTGGCGTTGTTACCGACGGTGAGCCTGATCTGCTCCGGCATTGTCTCCGTCGCATTCCAGCTGTTGCTCCAGTCCCTGAGGCCCGAGCGCTGCGCCCGGTAGGCGAAGGCGATGTCGTAAGGGCCGGACAGCAGCACGACGGGATCGCGCCACCGCGGAAGCGCATCGTCATTGCCGGCCGGCAGAGGCGCACGTTCACGCAGCAAAATGGACTGCTCTCCCCTGCGCGTGACGCTGAGGCGAATGAGGTAGAGACCCGGTGCATCGAGCGCCTCGGCCTCGCGCAACGGATAGATGATGACGTCCGGGCTGCCGTCGAAGACGTAACCTGCGAAGTCGCCGGGCGGCGCAGGCCTTCGGATCTTTGCGATGCGCGCCACGTCGCGGCCAAAGATATCGACTGCCGATCCGATCTCGGACTGTTCCCCGAGACTGCGGCGCGCGCGTTCAGTGCCCTTTCCCACCGCCGACATCGCCATGTTCAGCGACACGAGGATAAGGGAGGCGAGCACCAGTCCCGCCAGAATCTCGATGAGCGTGAATCCCGCTTCCCGGTGTGATCGGGGACCGCGCATCATCATCGGCTGAGCTTCAGCGCCGTTCCGGTGACTTCGCCCCCCTTGCCCCAGCCGACTGTCGCCGTGAGCCGGTACATGCGGAAGGGTCCGTCGAGTTTTGCAGGACCCGCCACCGGCTCGATGTTCAGTCGCCACCGATAGGGACCGGAATCACCTTCGCGTTCAGCGGGCGCGGTCTGAGCTGCGGCAAGCTCATCTTCGAGAATCGACTGCAGGACGAGACGAGCACCGAGATGCTGGTCCAGAAGGCTTGCTCCCTTCAACGAACCGCCGACGCCGTTCGTCAGAACCGCGATGGCACTCGCGGCCACTGCCACGGCGCAGAGCACCTCGACGAGCGAAAATCCGCGCTGGCCGCTAGAGTGCCTGGGCATCGGCCCGCCCCGTCAACCAGTTGATGCGAAGTCCGTAGTTGCGGCCGCGGAAGCCGAAGGCGAGGTCGCCACCACTCGAGGTCCCAGATGGGTAGAAGCGCACCGCAGGAAGCCCGTCTCCCTTGGGGGCAGCCACCTTGGCATCGAGCGTGACGCCCTGCGGCATGTCCAAAGAACGACCGCCCTCGAGGCTGAGGCGGCGGCCCTTGACGTCGATCAACACCGCCGTCTGGGCATGGGTCGTGATCGCCGTGGTGCGAGCATCGCGAAACAAGGCTTCCGCCTCCACCAGGAAGGAGCGCACCCGCGCCGATTCGAGACTGGAGCGGCCGACCGACATCACAGCCGTCGCCGACAGCGCCAGGATCACCAGCACCGCAAGGAGTTCAAGCAGGGTAAACCCCGCCTGTGCCTCAGTTCGAGACGTCGGCATTCTCGTCGCTGCCACCCTCCTTGCCATCCGCTCCAAGGCTCTTGATCTCGAAGGTATTGCCGTTCTGCCCGGCCTGGTAGATGTAAGGATGGCCCCACGGGTCCTGGGGCACGTTGCCCTTGGCGAGATAGGGACCGTTCCAGCCGGGAACGTTGCCCGGCGACTTCACCAGGGCTGCAAGGCCCTCCGTGGAGGACGGATAGCGGCCCACGTCGATGTGGAAGAGCTCCATCGCCGTGACCAGGCTTTCGATCTGGATATGCGCGGTCTTTGCGCGGGAACTGCTGAGATAGCCGATGACCCGGGGACCGATGATCGAGGCAAGGAGCACGAGAATGACCAGCACCACGAGAAGTTCGACGAGGGTGAAGCCACCTTCGCTCCGCCGGCGGCGGGCCTGCTTGCGAGACTGATTCTGGATGCCGGTCAAGATCATGAAGTGAACCCTATTGTCAGATGGCGAGATCGTTGATGGAGATGACCGCGCTCATGAGCGAGGTGATGATGAATCCGACGAACACGCTGAGCACAAGAATGATGATCGGACCGAGCAATGACACCGTGCGATCGGTGAGACGGTCGAGGTCGTCGTCGAGGATGTCGGTGACGCGCAGCAGGCTGGGCGTGAGATTACCGGTTTCGGCGCCCACCTTGATCATGCGGGCCAGGAGCGGCGGCAAGATGCGCGATTGTTCCAACGGGGCCACAAAATCCTCGCCGCGCCGCAACGCCACTTCCATATCCTCCGCCGCCTTGACGATACGGCGGTCGGGTCTGGTGGAGGCAATGAGCTTGAGGCTGGCCGGCAGGTTCATGCCTGCTGCCGAAAGCGTCCCGAGCAGACGGCAGAACTGCGCCACTTCGGACTTCATGAGGAGCTTTCCGATGAGCGGCAGCCTGAGGGCCATGTCGCGAACAAGGCGGGGCAGCGACGTACGTGTCCAGAGATAGGCCATGGTGATGGCCGCGAGCGCCACTGTGATCGCCAGTGCAAAGCCATTGGCGATGAGCCAGTCGGAAGCGTCGATCACCATCTTGGCCGTATCTGGAACCGGTGCGCCGCTACTTGCGATCATGTCCTTGATGCCCGGAACCACCGATACCATCAGAAAGATCACTACACCGATCGAAAGCACGACGAGCATGATGGGATAGACCAGGGCTGATACCACCTTGCCCCGCACCTTCTGCTCGCGCTCGCGCGCGGTGGCCAGCCGATCCAGTACGGCCCCAAGCGTGCCTGTTGCCTCGCCGACCTCGACCATCGAGAGATAGAAAGGCGGGAAGGCGCCGGCCTCTTCCAGTGCATCGTGAAAGCTGCGACCCTTGCGGATGGCCCCGCGCATGTCATCGAGCGCCGTGGCGAGCGGCTTGGAAAAACTTTCGCCCGACAGGATCTCGAGTGAACGGTTGAGGGTGGTTCCGGCCTGCAGCAGCCAGGCGAGCTGGCGGGTGAAAGCCGTCAGTTCATGGCGCGGAATGCGCCCACCGGTGAGGTTCATGAAGGCCGCAGCTCCGCCTTCAGCACCGTCCTCGCGGATATCGATGGGATGCAGACCCTGTTCCGACAGCCGGCTGATCGCCAGCGAGCGGTCGGCGCCCTCGATGGTGCCGACAACCTTTTCGCCCGAGTCCCTGATTGCTGAATAGTGGAAGCTCGCCATCAATCCTCCGACGTCACGCGTCCGAGTTCTTCGATTGTGGTGAGGCCCTCCCGGCACTTGGCGAAACCATCCGCCATCATGCTGGCCGTTCCGGCCTTGCGCGCCGCATGGGCAATAACGTCGGCCGATACGCCCGGCTTTATGAGGCGGCGCACGTGGTCGTCGATCACCATTACCTCGAAGATTGCGGCGCGGCCGGCAAAGCCGGTGTTGCCACAGTAGGTGCAGCCGCATGCCCTGTAGAGTGTGACATTGCCATAGCCCGATGCGCCAGCGCTGTCTGGCAACTGCGCGAGCAGGTCCGGCGTCGCCTCGTAGGCCTCGCGGCAGTGTATGCACAGCTTGCGCACCAGACGCTGGGCCACGACGCAGCGTAGCGTCGAGGCGATGAGATAGGCCTGGACGCCGAGGTCGAGAAGGCGGACGACCGCACCCGCCGCCGAATTGGTGTGCAGCGTGGTGAGCACGAGGTGGCCCGTGAGCGCGGCATTGACGCCGATGCTGGCGGTTTCCGAATCGCGCATTTCGCCGACCATGATGATGTCGGGGTCGAAGCGCAGCAGCGAGCGCAGGGTTCGCGCGAAGGTCAACCCGATCTCGCTGTGGATCTGAACCTGGTTGACCCCCTCGACCTGATACTCGACGGGGTCCTCGATGGTCACGATCTTGCGACGCGGATCATTGAGGACACCGAGTACGGCGGCGAGAGTCGTCGTCTTGCCGCTGCCGGTGGGACCGGTCACCACGATCATGCCATGGGCGTGCTGGACCTGCTGGCGCAACTTGGCGAGGTCGGGACCCGAAAGTCCGAGCCGGTTGATGTCGGGCGCCTGCGTGTTGGAACTGAGGAAGCGAATGGCGATGCTTTCACCATGGATTGTGGGCATGGTCGCAACGCGCAAGTCATGCTCGCGCTCGGCGATGCGCAGGCGGGCGCGGCCGTCCTGTGGCAGGCGCTTCTCGGCGATGTTGAGATTGGTGAGAATCTTGAGGCGCGACACGGCCGCTCGGCCAAGCTCCATCGACAGCCGTTCGCGCTCTTCCAGGAGCCCGTCGACACGATGGCGGACGGCGACGTAGCCGCGGGCCGGCTCGATGTGCAGGTCGGTGGCGCGAGCTGCCGAGGCCTCGCGGAACAGGCGGTTGACGAGATCGATCACCGGCGCATCGAGGGCGAGGTCCTTGAGCGTGTCGTCATCGTCGGTGCCGGAATACCCGCCAGTCTGCTCGCTGGCGGACCGTCCGTCGTCAAGGCGCTCGATGGCCGACAGGATCTGGTTGTCGGTGCCGATCGACAGCGAAAGATCGAGGCCCGAGGCAAGCCGCAGCGCCGCAAGCGTGGCCTCGTCCGACGGGTCGCTGACGATGACCGAAAGCCTGTCGGCCTGCACCGACACCGGCAGGACGTGACGCTCGCGCATGAATCGAAGCGAAATGGCATCGGGCAGCACGCGTTCGCTTGGCCATCTCGTGGCGACCGGCAGGTCGAAGGCCCGGCCGAGCTCGGTTGCCAGCACCTGCTGGTCGACCAGTCCCTGGCGCATCAACACCCGGATTTCGGTGTCGCGGCCATCCGCGGCCTGGCCGACAATGAGGGCGGCCTGCTCGTCCGAGATCAGCGCGCGCTTCGATAGATCACTGAGAAGGTGTTTCACGGTGTCCCATTCTACAGGCCGAGGCTTAACTGCACAATAAACGGTGGCCAATACAGCGAAGCCTGCTCATGCGCGATGCAGGCTACCGCGCAGGGCGTCTGCCGCCTGCTGGACGATGCCGGCGATGTGCTGCAACTGGCCGGACAAAGGGCTGCTTCTGCGCCAGATCATGCCGATGGTGCGGTGCGGTTTCGGGTCCGCGAAACGGGCCAGCGACACGGCGGCAGAGCGGGTTTCGACAGGAGCCGCCATCTCCGGAATGAACGTGACGCCGATTCCCGCACCAACCATCTGCACCAGCGTCGAGAGCGAGCTTCCTTCCAACACCTCGCGCGGCAGACTCGAGGCCATGTTGCAGAAGGCAAGCGCCTGGTCGCGGAAGCAGTGGCCTTCCTCCAGAAGCAGGAGGCGCATTTCCTTCAGCATCTCGGCACTGGGCACCGGCTCCGGGGCGTCGTCGGCATGCCTCACCAGCAGAAATTCCTCAGCAAACAGAGTAACTTCGGTGAAGGATGGGTCAGACACGGGAAGGGCCACGATGGCGACGTCGAGGCGCCCTTCCGAAAGTTCGCGCAACAGTCTCGCAGTCAGCGTCTCGCGGACATGAATATCGAGCCCGGGGTGGAGCCGGTTGAGGCTGGCGACGATTGCCGGTAACAGGTACGGGGCGACCGTCGGGATCACGCCGACGCGCAGCCGGCCCGAAAGCCAGCTTTGGGAGGCCCGGGCAAGATCGCCCAGTTCATCTACTGCGCGGAGAATGTCACGCACCCGCGGGGCAAACTCCTCACCGAAGCGGGTCAGCCTCACCTGGCGGGGGCTACGTTCGAAGAGGTCTGCGCCCAGAGATTCCTCGAGGTCCCTGATCTGCAGGGAAAGAGCTGGCTGCGATACTGAACAGGCCTCCGCTGCGCGGCCAAAATGCCCCTGTCGGGCGAGCGCTTCGAAATAGCGCAGTTGGCGAAGAGTCAGATTGTTCATAACTTTATCTTATCGCAACAATCAGAAAATTCAACTATTCCTAATGGATAAGCTGGAGTAGAGAAGCCTCAGCGCAGGGAAAGGCCCGGTCGGCAGCGGCCGCGCGCCGATAAGCTTTCGTCAATCTGGATCATTTGGAGGGTCATCATGGACAAGAAGGTCGCCGACACTGCCGCACAGTGCCCGTTCCACGGAGCACCGAAGCATGCATCGTTCACCGGGCGGAGCAATGCCGACTGGTGGCCGAACCAACTCAACCTCAAGATCCTGCACCAGAACTCGGCGCTCTCCAGCCCGATGGCGCCGGACTTCAACTACGCCGAAGCCTTTCAGAGGCTCGACTACGCGGCGCTGAAGAAGGATCTCGCGGCGCTGATGACCGAATCGCAGGACTGGTGGCCGGCTGACTATGGCCATTATGGCCCGCTCTTCGTGCGCATGGCCTGGCATTCCGCCGGCACCTACCGCACTGGCGATGGCCGTGGCGGCGCAGGCAACGGCACGCAGCGCTTCGCTCCCCTCAACAGCTGGCCCGACAATGCGAACCTCGACAAGGCCCGCCGCCTGCTTTGGCCGGTGAAGCAGAAGTACGGCAACCAGATTTCCTGGGCAGACCTGTTGATCCTCGCCGGCAACGTCGCAATGGAAACCATGGGCTTCAAGACCTTTGGCTTCGGCGGTGGCCGCGCCGACGTGTGGGAGCCGGAAGAGGACATCTACTGGGGCAACGAGGACACCTGGCTGGGCGACAAGCGCTACTCTGGTGACCGCGACCTCGAGAACCCGCTCGCCGCCGTGCAGATGGGCCTGATCTACGTGAACCCGGAAGGCCCGAACGGCAAACCCGACCCCGTGGCTGCGGCCCGCGACATCCGCGAGACCTTCGCCCGCATGGCAATGAATGACGAAGAGACCGTGGCACTGATCGCCGGCGGCCACACCTTCGGCAAGACCCATGGCGCCGGTCCCGCCACCAATGTCGGGCCGGAACCGGAAGCCGCCGACATCACGGCGCAGGGCCTCGGCTGGCTGTCCAAGTACAAGAGCGGCAAGGCGGGCGACGCCATCACCTCCGGCCTCGAGGGCGCGTGGACGACAACACCGACGCAGTGGAGCAACAACTTCTTCCACAACCTATTCGCCTTCGACTGGGAACTGACGAAGAGCCCGGCCGGCGCCTGGCAGTGGAAGCCGAAGAACCCGGAAGCGCAGAACACCGTGCCCGATCCCTTCGATCCGGCAAAGCGCCATGCGCCGACCATGCTGACGACCGATCTGGCGCTCAAGGCCGACCCCGCCTACGAGAAGATCTCGCGCCGCTTCCATGACAATCCGGCCGAATTCGCCGACGCCTATGCGCGGGCCTGGTTCAAGCTGACTCACCGCGACATGGGACCGAAGGTCCGCTACCTCGGCCCCGAGGTGCCTGCCGAAGACCTGATCTGGCAGGATCCGCTGCCGGCGCGCGACTTCGACTTGATCGACGCCGCCGACGTGAAGGCCCTGAAGGCGAAGCTGCTTGCTTCCGACATCGGCATCTCCAACCTCGTCAGCACCGCCTGGGCGTCGGCTTCGACCTTCCGTGGCTCGGACAAGCGCGGCGGAGCCAATGGTGCGCGCATCCGCCTCGCCCCTCAGAAGGACTGGGAGGTGAACCAGCCGGCGAAACTGGCCACGATCCTTGCCACGCTCGAATCGATCCAGAAGGAATTCAACAGCGCACAGAAGGGCAAGAAACGTGTGTCGCTTGCCGACCTCATCGTCCTCGGCGGCACCGCCGCGGTGGAGGAAGCAGCGCGCAAGGCCGGTCATCCTGTCGAGGTGCCGTTCACGCCTGGCCGTGTCGATGCCACGCAGGAGCAGACGGATGTCGAGTCCTTCGCGGTGCTGGAGCCTACGGCGGACGGCTTCCGCAACTTCCTGAAGACCAGGTACTCGCTCTCGGCGGAGGAGCTCCTGGTCGACAGGGCGCATCTCCTGACCCTCACCGCACCGGAAATGACGGCACTTGTTGGAGGTCTGCGCGTGCTCAACGCCAACTCCGGCCATTCACAGCATGGTGTGTTCACCAAGCGGCCCGAGACATTGACCAATGACTTCTTCTCCACGCTTCTCGACATGGGGCTGGTGTGGAAGGCAACCTCGCCGGCCGAGGACGTGTTCGAACTGCGCGACCGCAAGACCGACGAAGTGAAGTGGACCGCCACGCGTGTTGACCTGGTGTTCGGCTCCAACTCGCAGCTGCGCGCACTTGTCGAAGTCTATGGCCAATCGGACGGTGCGAAGATCTTTGTGCGGGATTTCGTCAAGGCGTGGACAAAGGTGATGGACGCCGACCGCTTCGACGTGAAGTGAACACGTACTGCAGATGAATGACGGAGGGGCGGCGAATGCCGCCCTTCTTCGTTCAGCCGGTGAGGTCGGCCACGCCGACGTCGCCATCGAACAGATAGCGGTTGACCCGCTTGGTTGGGAGCTCCGCAGTTTCGTTGAACGTCTTCACACCGGCGACGCGCTGCTTCTCCTGCAGTGCGGAAAGGATGAGATCGCGCTCGGCATTCGTGTCACGTGCGGTGCGGTGGGTGATCTGGAACGACAGCCAGGTGAGCGAGAAACCGGTATCGCGCGTTGCAGCCCCCACCCATATCGCCGGCGCCTCATCCCCCGGGCGATCCGTGTTCAGCCAGAAGGCGGGTGTGCCGATGGTGGCCTCGGCGGCAGCCTTGCTGATGCCCCAGAACCTTACATGGTGGCGCTTGCGGGGGCTGCCGTCGATCGCCTTCTGGAAACCGAGGTCCTGGCCACGACCGAAGAGAAAGAGCGTGCTGAACGGGGCGCTGGGATAGGGTTTGTTGAACACGAAGGCGCGCGCCATGCGCAGAGAACTCGCGACGCCCAGCCGGTCGGCCTCGATCCAGCCTATGTCCGCAAATGCGGTGCGCAGCTGCGAAAGCGTGCCAACGAGCGCAATGTTGACGGGATCACCCGGCAACCCATCGCCGGTGGTCGTGTATTCGGGCACATGCTGGCGGTGCAGCAGCCTGACGGCGAGGCGGATGACGCGCGGGAGAATGAGATAGGCTGCGAGGCCGTAGGTAACGGCAACAGCGAGAATCCAGGGCAGGCGGTGGTCGGTAACGCGAAAGATGACGTCGACGATGAGCCAGACGGTGAGCACGCCCAGCAGGAAGACCAGGAGGTGACGCCACAGCCGCCGTAACAGTTCCATGGCGGTCAGAACTGGATGCTGAGGAGCGAAAAGTCATCGGGGAGCGGGCCCGGACCGTTGAGGCCGCGCACCCAGCCGAGAACCTCGGCCGGGCTATCGCTGCTGGCGAGTCGATCCACGAAGGCCTGGAACGCCAGCATTTCGCCCGGCGCCGTTTCGACCTCGAAGGTACCATCGCTGACAAGGTGCAGTCGGTCCCCCTCTCCGACCGCGCATTGGGCGGCGCGATAACTCATGCCTTCGAGCATGCCGATGGCGATGCCGGGCGTAGAAAGTGTCAGCACCATGCCATCTGCCTTGCGCAGCACCGAGGGCGGATGTCCGCCGCTCGCAAAGCGCAACACGCCGGTGCTCCTCTGGAACACGCCATACCAGATGGTGAAGTACATGTTGTTCTGCCTTTCCATCGGAAAGGCATCGTTGAGCGCCGCGAGCACGGCCCCCGGATCACGGAAATCGGTATTGGGCAGAGCCGCCGAACGCAGCACATTGATCGCGGTGACGGAAAGAAGTGCGGCACCCACGCCATGGCCACACACGTCGAGCAGGTAGAAGGCAATGTGGTCCCGGTCGATCTCGTGATAGCCGAAGCTGTCGCCACCCAGTTCGGTCGAAGGCTCCAGAAGCCACTCGGTGCGGGGTGACGTCTGGCGCGGTTCGGGAAGGATCGAGAAGATGTAATTGGCGGCCTCGGTCAATTCTTCCGTCAGCCGCTTCTGGGTGCGCTGCAGCGCAAGATTGGCTTCCGCAAGCTGGTCCTCGACCGCCTCACCGTGCTCGATCGTCGCCTGGTAAAGCAGGTTCAGATCGTCGAGCTCGGCCCTGGCGCTGGCCAACTCGGCCTCAAGCGCAGCGAGCCGATCCGCCGGAGCGGCCGCCGTCTCGATACCGGGTATGACGCTCACGCGAGCGCGGAGATCGCCTGGGCGACGCTGTCGTGCAGGCCGAAAATGTTGTCGAAGCCCGACACGGCGAGGACTTCCTTCACATTGCTCTTGGCGCAGGCGATGGTCAGGCCGCCGCCTGCCGACTTGGCCTTCTTGGCCGTCGTCAGGATGACACGCAGACCTGCCGAGGAGATGTAGTCGAGGTCGGTTGCATCGATCACCACCTTCTTCGGGCCCTTGTCGAGAAGAGCGGAGGCTTCGTCCTCGAAGGCCTTGGCGCTGCTCGAGTCGATGCGCCGCGACGGCTTGAGGACGAGCGCACCGTTCACGGTTTCATGGTTGAGGCTTGTCACGTGCATGTCTCCCTGCTGAGGCAGCCTAGGCCGCCTTCAATTTCATTTCCATAGTCAGACGGTTGAACCCATCCACACGCCTGTAGTCAAGACGGTCCATGAAGCTTTTCACGAGCGTGAGGCCAAGACCCCCCACTTCACGGGTTTCGATGTCGCCCTGCGGCGGCACTGTGTTGGTCGCCAGTGGGTCGAAGGGCGGGCCGTCATCGGCGAGTTCGGCGTGCAGCACGCCGTCCCGGTGCTCGATGGCCAGCGTTATGGTGCCGTCCCTGCGGTCCTTGAGGCCATACGACACGATGTTCGTGATCAGTTCGTCGAGAGCCATGCCGAAACGCAAGGACTGCTCTGTCGGGATGCCGTTGGCCGCACCGAATTCCTCCAGTCGATCGATGACACGCGCCACCTCCTGGACATCGTTCACGAGCGCCATGTCGAGCCGACCGGTCACGCCGCAGGTCTCCCTGAAAGTCCTTGCTGTGGCGGGTATCGCACGTCAGTGCGGCAGGTCAAGCCCTGCCCGTTCCGATCCTCTCGACACAATCAGCTGCGGCGGTGGCAAATGATGATTTCTCTTGCCCGGAAAACTGGATATGGTGCGCACTGCGGCAGTGCACGCCGCTCGGATATTTTTGCTACGGGGCCATGATCATGCTAACAGTTCCGGAGGAGTTCCTCCTCCTCACCCTCAAGGATGAAGACGGCGGCTTTGTCGATATTCCGCTGGAGTACCAGCGCGCCGGCTTCGTGGGCGCGGCGATCATGGAACTGGCCCTCGAGGGCCGCCTCGACAATGATATCAATCGCGTCTGGGTTGTGGACAAGACGCCGACCGGCAATGCCTCGCTTGACCCCGTTCTGGCCCGTCTTTCGGCCCCGGACTTCGACCACAGTGCGGACAACCTCATCAACCAGCTCATCGAACTGGGTGACACGGTTCGCGAGCAGGCCCTGAAGCGCCTGTGCGACAAGAAGATCCTCGTGGAGACCGAGGGCCGCCTGCTGTGGTTCCTCAAGACTCGCCGCTACCCGGCCATCGACGGCAAGGAAATCCGTGAGGTGAAGCTGCGCCTGCTCGAAGTGCTGCTTCGCGACGGCCTGCCGGACCCGCGCGACTGCTGCCTGATGTCGCTGGCCGAAACCTGCGGCATCATCCGGCAGATCGTGCCGCAGTCAGAGCTGAAACTGGCACGCGAGCGGATCGCCAAATTCTCGAAGATGGAGCTGATCGGCCAGAACGTGAACCATTATATCGAAATCTTCGAGCGCGCCATGGCGCTCGCCACGCCCGCGCACATGTGATCTCTCCGCATCGCGGACCAGGGGCGCCGGGCAACCGGCGCCCTTTTCATATCAGCGTTCGACCTTGTTGAGGTCCGCCTCCATGTCGCGCACCCTCTCCATGGTGAGAAAATCGAGTGTCATGGGCAGGCCCAGCTCAACCGACGGTGCATGCTGCAATTTCACGCTCACGCTGTGAGGTGCAGCGGCAAGCAGATGGCCGCCGCGGGTGCGGTCCTTGGTGATGAAATGGAGATGCAGGCCGGGCAAGTGTACGCCTGCCAGAAAATTGGGCGTGTAGAAGCCCACGATGGTGCCCTCCACGTCGGTGAACTCGAACACCGTCTGAAGCTTGGCGATCTCGGCGAGCGGCAGATAGTTCATCATCTTCGGCACCGAGCGCGCGCGCACGTAATCGAAGCGCCCGTCGATTCGGATGGCATACATCAGGTTGGGCGACGGCACGAGTTCCAGAAGTGCATGTTCGAATGCGGCCTCCTCGATCCTTTCGAAACTGTCCTCGGTGTCTCCCTCGAATTCCGTGGTGAGCGCAAAAGGCGTGCGCACGTCGTCGCCGATCACCTCGGCGTCGCCCTGAGGCCTCAGGCAATAGACCCTGCCGTCCAGCAGCACCATCTCGCCATCGAGGTCGTTGAAGGTGCCGATCCCAAGGTTGCCCTTCCGGCGGAGCAGGCCGATCGTCGTGTCGGCGCGGTAGATGCCCTCGACCAGGGCCGCCAGCGGTGCGGAAATGAAAACCGGGGGCCGGGGCTTCCTGCCGTTGCTACTTGCCGTCACGCGCCGTTCTCCTCAACATCTGCCTGCCCGGGAAACTGTGCCGCAGCGGACGCGCCTGCAAGCTAAATTTCCTTGTTCGGACAAAACGCTGCCGCTACCATCGCGAGAGAGGCGGCACCAGTCGTTACTTTCAATCTTTGCAACCTTCCTCCGCGGATTGCCCCAAGCACGCCGCCGGACCGCCTGAGGACATGCCGGGACCAAGGGAATGAGTGGCACCAGACCGCTAGTCGAAATCTCCATGGGCATCGAGGCCTTCGCCTCCGAATGGCTGCATTGCGACCGCATCTCCACCTATCTTGCCCGCATGGTGAGTCACAACCGCACCGACTCCCTGCTCTATGCGAACCTGCTGAGCTCCGCGCTCAATGAACTCCTCGAAACCGCCTTCGCGCACCATGGGCCCAAGGGCGATTTCTCCTGCCGGGTGAGCCGCATTGGCGAGGCCGACGTGATCGAACTCGATCTGCCCTGCGACGCGGCGGCACTTGTCTACTACAGCACCGCGGCGCAGCGGCTGAAGCAGTCTGACCTGGCGGACGTCTATCACAGCGCCCTGTTCTCACCCGGCAACGCGGACCCGCACCTCGGGCTCCTCGAGGTGGCCGTCGACTACCGGGCGCGGATTTCCATCGTTCCGGAAAATGGCAATCGGTTGAAGCTCGCCGCAGAAATGACGCTCGAAGGGACCGCGGCATGAGGATCGATCGCAGCTACCAGGCGTCGTTCAACGAAAACAATCAGGAATTCGTCATCGCCGGAAAGCTTCGGCCGCAGAGCGAGGCCGAGATCAAGCCCCTGGCGGACGCTCTTGCCGAAGCTCTGGCGAAAGTACGCGGCACGTTTTACCTGAACGTCAAGCGACTGGCTCGCCTGAACAATGTCGCCTTCCGATCCATCGCCAGTCTGGTCTCCGAGGTCAGCGATGCGCGCTCCGACCTCCGCATCGAGGTGGTGACGTCGAGCGTCATGGGCTGGTCCACGCGCAAGTTCCTGCCACTGGCGCAACGCCTTCCGAACGTCACCGTGAACGAATACGACAAGGACTTCTATCCCGGACAGTCCTTCCTCGAAGATGGCGGATTCATCCCCATCCTGCGCAACCAGACCAAGTTGACGTGGCATCATGAGCGGCACCTGCTGCCGCGCCATGGGCTGAAGCCCGGCATGACCATGGCAGACATCTGTTGCGGCATCGGCGATTTTGCCGTGCTGGTGCAGAAGGAACTCAAGCCGTCGCGTATCCTGGCGCTCGATCATTCGCGCACCAGCCTGGACTATGCCCGCAACGTCGCGGCGGATTTCGGGATCACCGACATCGAGTACGTTTATGGCGACGCTTCCGAAATGGTGATCGAGGACGACCAGTTCGACTTCGTGACCTGCCGGCACTCGCTGCAGATCTTCGACCGCCCGGAATTGATCCTCAAGGAACTCTATCGCATCTGCAAGCCCGGCGGGCGCGTCTACATCACCAACGAGAAGAACTCGCACTGTCTGGGAGAACCGCGCAGCGAAACGATACAGTGGACCTACACGGAGGTGGCTAAACTCTTCGCCGACTTCAAGATGGACGTCGAACTGGGGCCGAAGAGCCGCCGCTTCCTTGCCGATGCAGGCTTCGATGACATTCGCATCGACAGCTTCATGGTCACCAACCGCGACGGCGACCCGCAGGACTTCGCGAACATGATCCAGGCCTGGGAAAACGTCTACGCCGGCGAGATGGCGCGCGACCGGGGCGACAGCCCGGAGTTCATCGCGAGGTTTCGTCAAGGCTTCCAGGATCACATCTACGCGGCACTCCATCCCAAGGGTTATGCCGGCTGGCCGATCTGGGCCGCCTCGGCGCGAAAGCCGCAATGACCGACATTCCCGACAGCGCGCCGATAAAGGGAAGCCTGCTCACCAGCTTCCGGACCAAGTTCATCGCGCTGCTTGGCTGCGCGGTGCTCGCCTCGCTGCTGCTCGGCGGCGTCGTGGCGCTGTGGAACGTGGCCCAGCTCTCGCGCGATGCCACAACGGAAATCGAGACCGGCCTCACCAAGGCGAGCGAGGAGTATCTCGAACGCTACATCGACATGACGGCGCAGCGCGCCGATCTCATGTTCGCCCGCACCTTCGACCAGGTGAACATGCTGGCACATTTTACCCAGCGACTGGTCGACGAACCGAAGCTCGGCCGTGACCTGGGCAGCCTGCTCGATCAGAACGGCGGCTTCCAGGACTCCATGGTCTATGATCCCGACAGGCACTGGCTTCAGAACCGCAAGGGCGAGGCCTCGGTCATCAGCGTGTGGAGTTACCTCCTCGACGGCAACGGCAAGATGCGTGCCGATGTCGAGCAGGCGGTGCGCGACTCGACCTACTTCGATCTCATCGCGCCATCACTTATGGGAACGGGCCAAAGCAAGCTCCAGATGTACTACGTGGGGCCCAAGGACCGCCCGATCATGCGCACCATGCCCTATTCCGACCAGGCGCAGACCTTCGACAAGCTCTATCCCGGGCACAACGAAAAGAACTGGTGGGACTTCTTCTTTCCTGGCGTCTATGATGCCTGGCAGCGCTGGCTGAAGGACCCGGCCTCACGGCCTGTCGCCAATGACGTCACGGTGCTCGCACCCTATGTCGATGCCATTACCGGACAGTTGATCGTTAGCTACTTCCAGCCGATTTACACCAAGGCACGCGACGATGTGGCGGGCATGGTCGGGGTGGACATCACCTTGGACCAGCTCACCCAGCTGGTCCAGGGCGTCAAGATCGCCGACACGGGCTTCGCCTTCCTTGCGCAGCAGAACGGCAACGTCTTGACGGTGAAGAACGAGGACGAGAAGTTCCTCGGTCTCACTGAAGTGTCGGCGACGGGGGCGGGTGTCACAGCCCATGAGCGAAGCCTGTTCAAGAGCAGCTTTCCGGACATCGCCAAGCTCTCCATGCCACGGCCTGGCGCCACCACGATCTCGCACGTGAGCGTCGAGAAGGACGGCAAGCCGGTGGGGCTGCTGGTCGTCATGCATCCCCTGCAACCCATCAACATGTGGCAGCCGAACAGCGGAATTGCCGAAGAGAACCTGATGCTCGGCTTCGTCGTTCCCGAGCGCGAGGTCTATGCCTCTCTCTACGGTGCCCAGAAGCAGATCGGCACTGCGACCAGCCGCATCATCAAGGGTATCCTGGCATCCGTGCTGGGCTTCATGGCGCTGGTGATGCTCCTGTCGATCCCGTTGTCGCGGCGATTCACAGCGGGTCTCGTGGGCCTTGCGGACGCTGCCGGCCGTCTCACCAGGGGCGAT
This sequence comes from Hyphomicrobiales bacterium, assembly GCA_046349235.1. Lineage (GTDB taxonomy): Bacteria > Pseudomonadota > Alphaproteobacteria > Rhizobiales > Aestuariivirgaceae > Aestuariivirga. The sequence goes on along the minus strand of JAXMCT010000009.1, from coordinate 434,043 downwards.
TATGACGTGCAGGTTCCGGTCAAGGGGCGGGACGAGGTCGCCCTGGTCGGCGCGGCATTCAATTCGATGGCGCGCGAGATTCGCGAGCATACCGAGATGCTGGAACAGCGCGTCGCCGAACGCACCGGCCAGCTCGCCTCCGCCAACGACGAGATCCAGCGCCTCTATGACAAGATGAAGGACGAGAATGTCAGGCTGGGCGCCGAACTCGACGTCGCACGCAAGATCCAGATGATGGTGCTTCCGGCGCCGGCGGAACTTGAGCGCATTCCGGATCTCGAGATTGCCAGCTATGCCGAGCCCGCCGATGAGGTGGGTGGCGACTACTACGACGTCCTCTATATTCCTGGCGGCGCCAAGATCGGCATCGGCGACGTGACGGGGCATGGCGTGGAGAGCGGCGTGCTGATGCTGATGGTACAGTCGGTAAGCCGCGCGCTCTATGAACGCGGGGTTACCGACCCACGCGAATTCCTCGACGTGCTGAATCGTTCGATCTTCAAGAATGTCGGTCGTACAAGGTCTGACCGCCACCTGTCGCTCGCCTTCGTCGACTATGCCGACGACAGGGCCACCATCTCGGGCCAGCACGAGGAGGTCATCATCGTGCGCGACGACGGTACTGTCGAGCGGTTCGATACCATCGATCTCGGCTTCCCGATTGGCCTCGAGGAGAACATCCACGCATTCCTGTCCAGCACCACCGTGCCTTTCCGCCGGGGCGACACGATGGTGCTGTTCACCGACGGCATCACCGAGGCCGAAGGCGAGGACGGCAAGCTCTATGGCATCGACAAGCTCATTGCTTCTGCGACGCGGATGCACCGCAGGAGCGCGGCGGAGATCGCCACCACCATCATTGCCGACGTACGGCAGCACATCGGCAGGCAGAAGGTTCACGACGACATTACTCTCGTCGTTCTGAAGCACAGGTGAAACATGAAGCAATTCGGAGACATATCGCGCCACAACCGATCCGACGCCTTCGCCATGCGGATCGTCATCTCAGACGGCCCGCTCGGCGTGAGCTGGCAGCATGCCAGCGAAACGTGCGAATTCCTCGGTGACGTCTTCGCCCTGCGCCACGCCAGGCAGGGGGCCGATTACAATGACGCGCGCCACTCGATCATCTATCTGGTGAACGAATTGCTGGAAAATGCAATCAAGTTTCGCGTTCCCGGTGCGATTCGCGTCGACTGCTCGCTGGAGGACGGCAATTTCGAACTCACCGTCCGCAACGATACCGCCTCCGATGTGGCCGATCGCTTCCAGACGCTGATCGAGGAGATCGTCTCCCGCGATCCGGGCGAGCTGCTGATCGAACGCATCGAAGCCAATGCGGCGGACGAGAACTCCTCGGGCTCCGGCCTCGGGCTGCTCACCCTCATGAACGATTATGGCGCACGTCTGGGCTGGGATTTCCGTTCCTCGGACTCCGGTTCGGCCGTGACCCTCAGCACCCACGCGGCCCTCACTCTCAACTGAACTCCAAAGGTTTGTCTCAATGGAAATCAAGACCGGCGAATACAATGTGTGGAACGAAGGCTCCACCATTCACTATGAAGGAACGCTCAGGCTGTCGGGCACCGACGCCTACCAGCCGATCCTTGATCTGATGCAGGGCGTATTGGCAGACAACCCGAAGAACGTGGTGCTGGACCTGACCCAGCTCGAGTTTCTCAACAGTTCGGGCATAAACCTGCTCGCCAAGTTCACCATCGAACTCCGCAAGCACCCGGACCTGCCCGTAAAGGTTCTGGGATCGACCAAGATTCCGTGGCAGTCGAAGTCGCTCCCGAACCTGCAGAAGCTGCACAAGGGTGTCGAGCTCGTCATCGTCTGATCAGAACACGCGGTGGGCGCCGAGGTCCTGTTCAGGGACACCAGCGATGATCGCCGCATAGTGACTGCGCAAGGTGTCGCTGCCGAAGGATGGCGTTGCGGCGGCATCGTAGCGCTGCGCGCCCGCGTCCCACACCAGCATCGACTCGGTCGCGTAGTAGCGGCCGATGCGGGCGAGTTCCGCCTTGTCCCGCAGCTTCGGCGAGAGCCTGCCCAGGCCAGCGAGCGTTGCAGTGATTGCATCCAGCATCGCCACCGGCACGCTGCGGAACACCGGCTTCCGGCCGAGCATCTCGAAGAGCCATTGTCCTTGTTCGCGCGGGGTGAAGGCCGGACCCGGCCCGCCGATGGGCAGGATGCCGCGCAATGATGGATCGCGCAGGCAGAGCGCCAGATAGCGCCCGAGATCACGGTCGCTGATGGGCTTCGTGGCGGTGAGCTGCCCGTCACCGAACAGCAGGAAGGGCTTTCCCCGGCGAACCCGGCCGATCTGGCCCGACAGCGACTTGAAGTAGGCGGTTGGCCGCACGATGGAATGCGCCAACCCGGACTCAGCCAGCACTTTCTCGAAGGCGAGCTTGGCATGCTGGAAGGCGAGCCTTGGCTTCTGCACGCAGATCGCCGAGAGCAGCACCATGTGATGCACACCGCAACGGCGGGCCTCGTCTAGGGCCAGGACATGGGCGCGGTGATCGATCGCCCAGGCATCCTCGGGCACGCCACTGCGCGAAGCGAGGCAGGAGACCAGCACGTCGAATGCCTCCCCCCGGACGCCCTCATTGCGCAGGAAAGCCGGATCCGTCACGTGGCCCACGCGCAGCTGGACACCAGACGGCAGGCCGGTGGCGCCGGGTCGCACCAGGCAGACAACCTCATGTCCGTCAGCGAGGAGCGCCTGTGCCGTGGCGCGGCCTATGGTACCGGTAGCGCCAAGCAGCAACACGCGCCTGTGGCGCGAGAGATCGTCCGATGCCCCTGTCATGGCGCGATCCTAGGGCGGAGCGGGGGTGCCGCTCAAGCTAAGTCGGGGTTCTCAGGCGGCGCAGGCAACGCCGGACCCTGCGGCCTGTCGCATTGCGCGGTAAAGCTGACGGATGTGATAGTTGATCTCGTCAAGCGCTTCGAGGCCAACATGCCCCGAATTGCTGTCGTCGTGGTTGTGGTAGCACGTACCGAGCACCACGGAGAGCGACTCCTCGGCCTCGTCGACCGCCACCTGCCAGGGATGCGGGTTCGCCTCGATGGCCTGCAGGAATCCCTCAGCCCAGTCGGCGGCGAAATACCAGCCGTCGCCGGCATGAGGCAGTACGGTCACGCTGAGCGGCCGGTAGCCGCCCAGATTGCGACGCACCTGCTCGGCAAAGTCGAGAAGTTCGGCCACGATGCGCGCCTCCTCGTGCTCTGAGGCGAATTCCGGGGCCCCGCCTGACCATACCCAGCTGATCCAGCCCGCGTCGGTCACGGGACCCGCCATGGCCAGCGCCGTAACGAAGCCATGGAGATCGGCCGGTCCCATGGTCCAACATGGAGCCCTGCCCGATTCAATGTAGGAGCGAAACCACGGAAGCTGTGCGAGGACCTGTTCTGACATGGGCTGAACCGTTTCTGCTGTGGTTGGCAAACGATTGCGCGACATGGTTAAGATTGCCTTACGGAATGCTGGCGAGCTGTGCGGAGGCCACGAATTGTCCGCCTGCACGGCCTGCGCTAAGCAACCGGGCATGAAAGCGATCCTGGTCAGCCTGCTTCTCGTCGCCGCCGCCGCCCTGCCTGCCCGGGCCGAAAAGGCCTGGGTGGCGCTCGCTCCCATTCCCTATGGTTTCGTGGTGCCCGGGGATATTGCGGCACACCTGTCGACCGGGCCCCTCACCGGTGAATGGGCCAAGCAGGTCAAGGCCTCCGGTGCGCGCGCCGCCACCACCGTTTATTTTCAGCCGGACACGGGCCAAAGGACGATCCTTTTCACTGCCTATTACTTCGACGCCAAGGCGTGGGATGCCGCGCAGAAACCGGACGAGCCGCCGCCATTCGGCCAGCCGGTGTTCCGCGGCGATGGGCGCGTGCTCTCGGTGGCAGGCCCGCACGACACGATCTACGACCCCGGCACACCGGACGGGCAATCTGTCATCCGGTTGATCGAGCTCTTGCGGGACGCGGCGAGTTTCCAACCTGTTGAATGAGTATTCACCCCGCAACATGGGAAAAAGATTGGTGCTGGGGTGGTCCAGACCGCTAGAATTCAATTCATGACGAGAGAGGGCGGCAGCATGAGGAGAGCAGCAGACGGCTGTGGTGACCGGCGAGGGGCGGCAGCATGCTGAGCGACATCTCGGCACTCGACCTGGCACGGCTGCAGTTCGCCTTCACGGTTTCCGCCCACATCATCTTTCCGGCCTTCACCATCGGGCTCGCGAGCTATCTGGCCGTGCTGAACGCCATGTGGCTGTGGACCAGGAATGCCGCCTACCTCGCGGTGTTCGAGCAATGGAAGACCATCTTCGCAGTCACTTTCGGCATGGGTGTCGTGTCGGGGCTGGTCATGTCCTACCAGTTCGGCACCAACTGGCCGGTGTTCGCCGACAAGGTGGGGCCGGTGCTGGGGCCGCTCATCGGTTATGAAGTGCTGACCGCCTTCTTCCTCGAGGCCGGATTTCTCGGCATCATGCTGTTCGGGCGAAAGCGTGTCGGCGATGGTCTGCACATGGCGGCCACTGCCATCGTCGCCGGCGGCACGCTGTTCTCGGCTTTCTGGATTCTCAGCGTCAACAGCTGGATGCAGACTCCACAGGGACATTCGGTGAATGCCCAGGGCCAGTTTGTGCCAGAAGACTGGTTCGCCATCATTTTCAATCCGTCCTTCCCGCACCGCTTCCTGCACATGGTGCTGGCAGCCTATCTCACCACCGCCCTGGTGGTCGGTGCGACCGGCGCCTGGCACCTGCTGAAAACGCCAGGCAACCGGGGCGCTCGCATCATGTTTTCGATGGCCATGTGGATGGCCCTCATCGTGACGCCGATTCAGATTTTCGCAGGGGATTCACAGGGCCTCAACACGCTGCAGTACCAGCCCGCCAAGATCGCCGCCATCGAGGGCCACTTCGCGAATTATCCTCAGGGGCGGGCGCCGCTGGTGCTGTTCGGCATGCCGAACGAAGCAACCGGCACCACCGACTATGCCATCGAAATTCCGCTGCTCGGCTCGCTCATCCTCACCCACAGCCTCGACAAGTCGCTGGCCGGACTCGACTCCTTCCCCAGGCAGGACTGGCCACCGGCAGCCATCGTGTTCTGGAGCTTCCGCATCATGGTCGGCATGGGTGTCCTGATGCTGCTCCTCGGACTGTGGTCCGGGCTCGCCCGGTTCAAAGGCAAGCTCTATGACTGGCGATGGCTGCACCGCGCGGCCGTGGTCATGGGTCCTGCCGGCTTCCTCGCCGTGCTGTGTGGCTGGATCACCACTGAAGTCGGGCGACAGCCCTATACCGTCTATGGCCTGCTGCGCACCGCCGACAGCGTTTCGGCGCTCCGTGCCGATGCGGTCGGCTATTCGCTGTTGGCCTTCGTGGTCATCTATTTCTTCGTCTTCGGCTCAGGCGCGTTCTACGCACTCAGGCTCATGGCCCGCACGCCCGAGGATCGCATCGACATCGACGAAATCGGGCCGACGCGTGCGGCCGGCATCACCCCCATCGCGCAGACGGGAGACTAAGCCATGGTCATCGACTATGCCTTCATCTGGGCTGGCCTCATCGCCGTCGCGGTGCTGATGTACGTGCTGCTCGATGGCTTCGACCTCGGCATCGGCATCCTCTTCCCCTTCCTCCGGGATCGGGACGAGCGCATGCTCGCCATGAGCAGTGTCGCCCCGGTGTGGGATGGCAACGAGACCTGGCTGGTGCTGGGTGGCGGTGGTCTCTTCGCGGTATTCCCGCTGGGCTATGCCATCGTCATGCCCGCTCTCTACCCGCTGATCATCGCCATGCTGCTGGGCCTCATCTTCCGCGGCGTGGCCTTCGAGTTCGTGCACCGCACCGAACGCATGAAGTGGTTCTGGGAAGTGGCCTTCTGGGGCGGTTCCTTGGTGGCTGCCATTGCCCAGGGCATGGCGCTCGGCACCCTGGTCCAGGGCATCGCGGTGTCGGGCCGCGCCTATGGTGGCGGCAACTTTGACTGGGCAACGCCCTTCTCGCTCCTGACAGCCATTGCGCTCATGGTGGGTTATGCCACGCTGGGTGCCACCTGGCTGATCATGAAGACGGAAGGAACGACACTGGCACGCGCGCGCCGCATGGCAAGACCGCTGGGCCTTGCGCTGCTCGCCCTCATCGGTGCGGTGAGTATCGCCACGCCGATGCTGCGGCCGGAATATGTCGCGCGCTGGTTCGGCTGGCCGACCGGTCTTTACAGCGCAATCGTCCCCCTGCTTCTGGCGGCTGCGGCCTGGATGCTGTGGACCGGCCTGCGCGACGGGCACACCTATCGCCCGTTTCTTGCCACGGTTGGAATCTTCGTCCTCACCTATGCAGGCCTGGGCATAAGCTTCTACCCGCACCTGATCCCGCCCTCGGTGACGATCTGGGACGCGGCCGCGCCAGACACCTCGCTGCGCTTCCTCCTGGTGGGGGCCGTGGTGCTGGTGCCGATGATCCTCGCCTACACGGCCTATTCCTATTGGGTGTTCCGCGGCAAGGTGCGGCCGGGCGAGTCCTATCACTGATGCAGCGCTGGCTGTGGTTCCTCGGGCTTTACCTGGCCGGAGTGATCGGGGTGGCAGGGGTCGCCTACCTGATCAGGCTTCTGATTCTCTGACCGGGCGCTGAGCGCATTGCTTCCATGTGCGGAACAGGCGGGCCGCGGCCTCCCCTTGCTCCGCTGCGGGCGTTAAGACCGGCAGGAGCCACCTCACTCCGCAACACTCCCGCGCCACCGCGACCTCCGCCTCGGCTATGGCTTCGCGCTGTCAGCCATCACCATCTTCGCTCTGCAGGACGGAATCTCGAAGCACCTCGGGCAGACCTATTCACCCGTCTTCGTGACGATGATCCGCTACTGGGCCTTCGCCGGCTTTGCCCTGCTGCTGGCGGCACGGGCTCGCGGCGGCATCGCCGGAACAGCGAAGAGCAGGGCCCGAGGGCTCCAGGTTGCCCGTGGCACGCTGCTCGCGGTGCAGATCGTGCTGGCGATCACCTGCTTTGCGGTGATCGGCCTTGCCCGCACCCAGGCGGTTTTCGCATCGACACCGCTGATTGCCACCGTCATGTCGGTCATCTTCCTCGGCGAGCGGGCGTCGGGGCTGCGCTGGGCGGGCGTGGTAACGGGGCTGTGCGGCGTGCTCCTGATCCTCAAGCCCCAGGGCAACTTCTTCGATGCCACGGTACTGCTCGCGGTTCTGTGCTCGGTGATGTTCGCCAGCTATTCGGTGATGACACGCCTGGCCGGCATGCTGGATTCGCCGCTTACCAGCTTCTTCTACACAGGGGTCATCGGCTGCATCGTCGTTTGCCTCGTGGGTCCCTTCTACTGGACCAACATGGCGCCGCTTGACTGGGCCTGGATGGCAACCCTGTGCCTGACCAGCGTCACAAGCCACTACCTGCTGATCAAGGCCTACAACATACTGGATGCGAGCGCGGTGCAGCCTCTGGCCTACCTGAGCGTGGTCTATGCCTCCGTGATGGGACCGGTGATCTTCCACGAGACGGTTCACCTGTCGACATATGTGGGCGCCGGCATCGTCGTGGCTGGTGGGTTGCTGTCGATCTGGTCCGAACGTCGCCGCCGCTGAAAACTCGCAAGCTCTCGCCACAGTTCCGGCAATGTTGCTCCTCAATCTGCGATTGGAGATAGCCACCACCACGTCATCGCGAGATGGTATTTATCCACAGTGAGTGGGTTTTCGGTTTGCTTCGCGGTGCGAACGACTAGAATTGTCTGAAGTTGATTGGGTCCGTCAGGGACCCTGGGGATTTCATGAATATGTCTGCGTCGAGGAAGAAAACCAGCCGAGGCCTGCAACTGGACGAGGTTTTCCTCGATAATGCGCAGGAGCAGGCGGGCTTCTGGTCTGACGACATGGCATCGCGGCCCATCTCCTCGCGCAAGGACATCGGCGAATTCCCTGCTGGAAAGGGGCGGCCCGCCAACGATGACGGCCGCCGCCTGCGTCATGCGGCGTGGCACACGCCGCCGTTCGTCGGTTCACGCCACTTCCTGATGGCCTTCGCCGCCATGCTCGTGCTGAGCCTGGTGTTCGCGACATTCGCGGGCATTGCCAATGGCGCAGGCCTCGCCGGCCTGCTGCAGGACCCTGTTCGCTACGCGACGTTCTGGGCCTCAATCGCGGTCATTGCCGCTGTCCCTTGGCTGGTGGCACTTTCGGCGCACCGGCAGGCTGCCAGCAACGACATGCTGCGTCGGATCCTCGTGGCGACGCAGCGAATCTACGAGCCGAATGCCGTCGCCGATGACGCCGGCCGCCGCATCAACGCTTCCTTCGACCAGATGTTTGCGGACATCGACGATCGCATGGCGCATCTCGACGCGCGCAGTGCGCAGCTCGCCGACCAGATCGCCGCCGCCATGTATCGCTCGACCGAGGCGGCCGATGCCAACATCAGCAATATGCGCAACATCGTCGAGGCCAGCGAGGTCCAGCGTGACGCCCTGCAGCGCACCGGAATGATGATCTCCACCGATATCCTCCCGGTGATCGCCCGGCTCGAGACCACTGTCACGTCTCTCGAGTCCGTGTCGCAGAATGCCGGCAGCATTCTCGATACCGTGGGTGGACACCTGCGGCAGAGCACCCAGGAACTGAAGACGTGCCTCGATCTGTTCAACTCTGCTAACCACAATGTGGCTCCCGAGCTCGAGAGGCGCATGCTCAAGTTCGAGGCCTCGATTGCGCAGCTGCCCGAGCAGCTGGATGCAACCATCGGACGGCTCAGCCCTCTGTCGGAGACCATTGCCGACGCGGCCATGCTCTCAACCGCGAACATCGAGGTCATCGACCAGCTGGCCAAGGACATCACCACGGCGCTCGAGCAGAGCCGGGCCGTCGTCGCGGGCATTTCACCTGCCACGGCTGCGATGTTCCAGGGAGCGCTGGACACCCATGTCGCGCAGTTCCGCGACATGGCGGGAGCCGTGGTCTCGGAGGAGGCGTCTCGTGTCTCCAGCCTGTCACACCAGCTCGAGCAGCTTGCCGCCACAGCCTCCGCTGTGGTCGACAAGCTGCAGCAGCCGGTCGCCCTCGTCACGGCCGCCGCGGATCAGGCGCTCACCGGCATGAGCGACTCGATGGCCGGGCTTGAACAGCGCATCGAGGCCAATATCAGGTCCTCGGTGGCAGAGCTGCGCGACGGCGCGGAGCGCATCGCCAGTGCGGTGAACCGCGATATCGAGGCCTCTGCCATGAGCCTGCAGACACGGATCGCCGCTAGTTCGACTGAACTCATGCAACGCGTCAATTCAGACACGGCCCGCTTCGAAAGCCTAATCGGCGAGACGGCGGAACGCACCTCCGGTCGCCTCACCGAGGCCTTGCAGGATTTGCCGTCAGTGCTGGCGCAGCGCGTGGAAACGGAGATTGCCAAGGTCGATGGCTCGTTGAAGGGGACGATCCTGGCCATTTCGGATCAGATGCGATCGGCTGTCGATTCCCTTCCCGGCCGGTTCAACATGATCACCCGCGAAACGCTGCAGTCACTTGAGGCAAGCCTCGAACGGTCCTTCACCGAACTGATCCAGCGCTCTGAAGGACTGAGCGAGCAGTTTCGCCGGACGGCCACCGAGACGACGGACGAGGTGATGCAGAACTACGTGGACTTCATCTATCTGGCGGTCGAACGCTTCCGCACCGAGATGGAGCAGGCCAACGGCAGCTTTGCCCGTGAACTTGCGACGAAGCTTCCCCAGATTGCAAACGATAGCGGCGGCGATGTCGTGGCAATCGCCTCTCCGGACGCGGGGGACGGTTCGTCCGAACGCTGAACCCAGGTTACTTCTGCCACCACTTCCTGACATCGGCACGCGGTGTTGTCACCGCCACGAAAGGCCGCCGGTTGCGGTCTTCGATCTGCGCCAGTGTCTGGTCGACGCTATCGGCCCAGTCATCCATGTGGGCGATGCTCTCGGCGTGGCGGTCGAGGCGCTTCGCCGCAGCGTGGATCTGCCAGGCCAGTGTCGCACAGGCGGCAATGAGGCACAGACTCAGCCATACGGGTGTGGCCGCCAGAAGCCACGTGAACGCATGATAGGACACCAGACCTACTCCTTCAAAACAGACAGGCTGCAACAACACGCAGGCGGCCATGTGGCGTTGCCGAGGCTTAGACTCCGCACGGCGTCGATTCGTCAATCAGCGGCAGAAAACGGACAATGGTTCTTGCTATGATTGCATGCACGATTGCGCATGAGTCCGTTTTGCACGGCTTGGCTGTGGCGCGCCGTGCAGGAGACGGAAGTCCTGTTAACCGGCTTATCAAACTCTTTCTGCTATGACGTCTGCGTTCGCGGCGACTGCGGGCGGTGGGATGGATCGGCTACGGCAATGATGCGCGACACGCGCTACTGGGGCTTGTTCTGGATTTCGGCGGGTTTGGCGGCGCACGCCTTCGTGGTGGGCAGGCAGCTCGAAAGCAGCTTCTTCATGATGATGTTCTTCTGGGGCTTCGTGGCCGTCTCCGCCTTGCGGGGATCACTTGAAATCGCACAGGCGATGTCGGTCGTCATGGTCCTCGTGCTTGGCGGCATGGCCGCGGCGCCGATGCTCGGGCATGGTGCGCCGCCGAGCCTCGCCTACACCACCTTCGCGCTTTACCCTGCCATCGTCAGCTGGATCAGCGTGTTTTTCTACATCCGCTATCTGCGTCGCCGCGATGGCGGCGCGCTCGGTCGCTCGCCGCTATGGCGCTAGCGCTGTTTAGGGCTGCTTGACCACGTCTTTGGCACCGTCGGCCCCCATGTAGACGGCGAGTATCTTCACCGGCACCTTGCCGGTGTTCATGCCGGAATGCGCGACGTCCATGGCCTCGAGAAAGGATTCTCCCTGCCGATAGGTGCGCTTGCCGTGCTCCTGGTAATCCACCGTCACTTCGCCTTCGAGAATGTGGATGAAGGTCGGAACGCCGTGCTTGTGAACCACGGTCTTCTCTCCCGGGGCCAATACCACGATCAGCGCGTTGACATGCGCCTTGCCGGTTGTCGGCCAGGTGATCTCTTCGTCCATCACCGTCTTGCTGCCCGAGAACAACGGAATGGCGGGATAGCCGTCTGCGAGCGCAGGCGTTGCCAGGAAACCGATGATCATGGCGCCGAGCGCCAGAGTTTCGAACTTCATTTCTTCTCTCCGCATCGTTGATCGCAAGTCACGGTACACAGCATGATTTCACAACCCGTCACAAGCTGGGCGCGCATTTTCGCAGGAAGCTTTTCGCCAGCCGAATTTGTGAGTAATCCCGTCAGTTGAACCGCGCGGTCCGCGGACCAGGAGAGCCTAACGTGCGAAGCGAAGAACTGCGAGTCTGCCAGGGGCTTCCCTATCTCCAGGGACTGGCCGAGGGCAGCGTGAAGCAATTGCTCGATAGCGCGCGGCTCGAGCGCTATCACGCTCACACACACCTCATCGAGCAAGGCGGCAGTCCGGAGTTTCTGCATGTTGTCGTCGAGGGTCGCGTCGAGGTTTTCTCGCGTTATCGTGACCGCGAGACCACGGTCGATGTGCTGAACGACGGCGAAAGCTTCATCCTCGCCGCAGTGTTCCTCGACAAGGCCTACCTCAAGTCGGCGCGCGCCCTGACGCCGGTCAGGATATTGCTGATTCCAGCGCCCGCGGTACGCGCGGTATTCCGTGACGATCCTGCCTTTGCGGAGCGCTGCGCGGCGGACCTTGCCCGCGGCTATCGCCGCCTGGTGAAGGAGGTGAGCAACCTCAAGCTCCGCTCGAGCCTCGAGCGGCTTGCCAACTGGCTGCTGCACCATGCGCGGCACGATGGCGCCAGCCCGCAATTCACCATCCCCTTCGACAAGAAGACGCTGGCCGCCAAGCTTGGCATCGCGCCCGAGGTTCTGTCGCGCAACTTCGCGGCCCTGACAGCGCATGGCGTGAAGATCGCCGGCAAGACTGTCGAGGTGACCGATCTGGCGCGTCTCGAAGGCTTCGCGCAGCCGGTACCCATCCTCGACGACCCGGCCTACTGACCCGCGTTCACCGCCTTGCGCTGCCGCCAGGCGGCGAGCAGTTCGAAGGCCACGGCGAGCAGCGTCGGACCGATGAACAGGCCGAGGAAACCGAAGGACAGGAAACCGCCAAAGACGCCGAGGATCACCAGCATCAGCGGCAGCTTGAGGCTCGAGCCGATGAGCAGCGGCTTCAGCACGTTGTCGCTGAAGGTGACCATCAGTCCCCACGCCACCATGAACCAGAATGCGAAGCCCATTCCGGAATGTGTGTAGAGCCACCACGCTGCGCCACCCCAAACGAAGTTGATGAGCACGCCGCCGAACTGGCTGAGCGCGAAGATCAGCGTGACGAAGCCAAGAGGACCCGCGCCCGGGACGCCGGCGAGGACCAGGCCGATCGCCATCAGCAGCCCCTGGATCGCGGACGTACCCACGATGCCATAGAACACGCCGCGCGTGGCGCTGGCCGCCACGTCGGTGAGTGCGGCGAGCTGCGGGCCGCCGAGCCGGTTGAGACTGTCACGCAGAACCAGCGCAACCCGGTCCCCTCGCGACCAGAAGGTTGTGGCAACGATGAGGGCCAGTCCGATGTCCATCATGCTGGTGGCAAGGCCGAGTGCGGCGTCGGTGATGAATTGCCGTGCCGGCTGCACGTAGGACATCAGCATGGCCTTCGATTCCGGCGTCTGGGCCAGAAGTCCGTCCCAGGTGGAGGCGATCTTGGAGCCGACGAGCGGCAGGCTGGTGATCCAGGCGGGAAGCTGCGGGGCGGAATTGACCCAGACGATGCCTTGCTCCGCGAGCTGTTTCACGCTGAGCGCGAGCCCCGGGGCTGCCACGGCCATCGGCGCCAGCACGAAAACCAGCAGCAGCGTCAGCATCAATCCCGCTGCCATGGCCCCGGAAAGGCCCCTGGCCACCAGCCAGCTGCGCAGCGGCCAGGCAGCAATCGCCAGGATCGCACCGAAGACGAGCCCAAGCATGAATGGCTTGAGCACCAGGTAGACACCGGCGAGAAGCAGGCTGAACAGCAGCAGAAGCGCGAACTTTTCCATCAGCGATGCGGTGCCGATGGTGAGCGGCCGTACGTCCTCTGGCTGTTCCATCCCGGTCAACCCCTCTCACCCCATTGCGCCATGTGCAGCCTATAGCACGCGGCGCCCGCCGGCGGTACCGGCAGGCGTGCCGATCGAAGCGCTTGAGTCAGCGATCGGTGCGCTGCAACTCGACGCGGCGGTTGAGCGCGCGGCCCTGAAGAGTCTTGTTGGAGCCGATCGGGTTCGCGGCGCCGGCACCTGCGGTGTCGAGACGGGCGGCGGAGATGCCGAGTTTCACCAATGCAGCCTTCAGCGAATTGGCGCGTGCCAGCGAAAGCTTCTGGTTATAGGCAGGTTGACCGATCGAATCCGTGTAGCCGGTGATGCGAAGCGTCCACAGCGGATTGTTCTTCAGGGTCATCGCCATGTCCCTGATCAGTGGTTGAGACTCGGAGCGGATCGATGCCTTGTCGAAATCGAAGTGGATGCCATAGGTGCGGTACATGCCCACCGTAGCCAGCGCCTGCTGCATCTCGCCCTGCAGCGCCTTGCCCGGCACGGCGCGCACGATCCGCTCGGTGCGCGGCACGGATTCGCCGCTGAACTGGATCGAATACTCAAGCAGCACCGGGTTGTTCTTGTTGTTGAGGAAGGTGAAGGAACCGGAGGCAGACTTCGACCTTCCCTGGAATGTGCCGGTGGCGGTGACGGCCGGAACGTCGATCACCTGGTCGCCGAGCTGCACCGAAAACTTGGCCTTGGGATCGACCAGCGTGAACTGGCCGTCCACCCGGTTCAGCGCCGCGTCGTAGATGATCGACGACGGGGCAGATCCCGTGGTGCGCAGCTGCTCCAGCACCGCCGCCGAGGTCCCGAGGGTGGTGGTGTTCGGCATGATCAGCGGCATGGTCGAGTTGTAGCCCAGCACCAGGGTGCGCGCCGTGTCCCGGTCGGCCACCATGATGCGGCGTACCGCGCGCATGCCGCGCGAACTGGAGTAGTTGATGTCGAAACTGGTGGTGCCGACCTTGGCGAAAGTCATCCAGGATTCCGCGTCGGGACCATAGGCATTGGTCCATGCGGTGGTGATGGTTCCGCCCTCGTTCGGCATGAAGGGGCCCAGACCCTGCTGGGCCCGGGCGCTGCCGAGGCCCAGAACGACGAGGCCGGCCGCCAGGGCGGCCGTGAGAAGCTTGCGCATGCTGTATGTCCCTTTGCCGTCGAATTTTGGACGCTTGCGCGCGGGGGCAAGACCATGCCCCGGCACGCGCGCCCTCAGAACTGGAAGACGCCCGCGACGACGGGACCCTGCTCGACCACGTCGTAGATGAAGCCATCGTTGCTGTAATCGACGCTCACCGCGCGATAGCCGCCGAACAGCGAGAAGGTGTCGTTGAACTTGTAACCGGCGCCGCCCATCAGGTCCCACATCAGGTCCGAGCCCACGCCGAAGCCGCCGATCATGCCCCAGCCGGTGGCATAGAAATTGGAAGTCAGGTCGACGCGCAGCTTGGCGCCAACCAGCGGATCGACCCAGGATGCTCCGTCACTCTTCGAGCGGCCGCCGAGCAAGCCCCCCTTTACATCGAAGTCATTGTTGACCGACCAGTAGCGGCCGCCGGCCACGGCATCGAGCCGGATCGCTCCGTCATCAACGAGAGCATAGCCCGCGAGACCCGTGAGCATGAGGGCCGTGTTGGTGATGTCGACCTTCGGGGCAACCTTGTCGAACGGCGTCTTCACCGTCGACTGGACGTTGGTGTAGGTCAGGTCGACGCCCATCATGAAGCGGCCGTTGCGCGCCTCGCCAATGCCCATGACGGCGCCGTTGAGGTCCTGAACGATGTCGCTGAACGGCAAGTCGATATGCTTGGCAGGAAGCCCGAAGACGCCGACGTCACCATTGAGGCCGGCAGCCCAGCCATAGACGGCCAGGGTGAACTTCCAGTCGCTGCTGTCCGGGGCGGGGGGAAGATCGGCCGCGTTTGCCGCGCCATGCACGGCAACGGAGGACAGCAGTGCGATTGCGGCAAGCGCCTTGAACGACTTCACGATCATGTGTCGAATCCCCTGTTGGGGAAATCCTATACACAACCGGGCACGTAGGAAAAGTGCATCTGGCGACATTTGCGACGGGAGATGCGTGGTTTGGTCCAAGGTGACGCATCGCTGCAACACCTTGGAATTGCGCCTCGCCAGCCCTAAATCAAGGCAAAGGGCGGGCTTCGTTTCACGCCCGGCCTCTCGGGACACTGACAGGAGTTGGATCCATGACCAAGCGCATCGTGCCGTTGGCACTGGCTTTCGCCGTTCTCGCAACACTGCCGCTCGATGCCGCCTTCGCCAGGGGCGGCGGGGGCGGCGGCGGATTTGGCGGCGGCGGTGGTTTCGGGGGTGGCGGCGGTGGTTTCGGAGGAGGCCACGGCATCGGTGACCGCGGCCCAACCGACCGCGGCACACTGAGCTATAGCCGTCCGAACACCAAGACGGGTGGAAAGCTGTTCGACGAAGCCCGGCGGGAATGCAGCGGTTCACGCTACCCTTCCGGCGCCACGCCCCGCATCGACTACAGCGCCAACAGCTTCACCTGCTCAGAGCCGGGAAGCGCCAAGCGCTAGAGTCAGATCGTCACCGGCCGTTGGCGGCCCCCTCCGCGCCGGACAGGGCAGCGGTGGACCTTCCGCGGCGGCCGGAACCGGCCCTTCCGGCAGGCTGTCCAGCTTCGGCACTGCGGTTGGCCTGCTCCGCAATCTGGCTGAGCAGTTCGTCGGTTTCTGACTCTTCCCTCAGCGTGCGCTCGAGCAGCGTGACGGCATTGCGCTTGCCGAGCGTTTCGGCCCAGCGGCGAAGGGTGCCATAGCGCGTGATCTCGTAATGCTCCACAGCCTGCGCCGCCGAGATCAGGCCGGCATCGAGCGCCGGCGTGCCCTTGTAGGACTTCATGATTTCCTCGCCTTCGGCGAGGATGCCCTCGATTGCTTCGCACTTCTTGCCGCGCGCCGGCTGGCCGATGATCTCGAAAACCTGTTCCAGGCGTTCCACCTGGCCCTCGGTCTGGGCAAGGTGCTTCTCGATGCCCTTCTTCAGCTTGGGGCTGGCTGCGCCCTTCGCCATCTTCGGCAGCGCCTTCAGAATGCGCTTCTCGGCATAATAGATGTCCTTCAGCGTATCGAGAAACAGGTCCTCGAGCGTCTTTTCCTTGGCCATAGGGGGTCCTCATGGGGTTGCACGTCGTGCTCACGCAACGGCGTTGGCGCACATCTGTTCCGTGCCGTCAGTTGAACAGCGCCGCGGCGGCAAGGGGCCCCAGCGTCATGAGGGCGCCAACCCCGAACGCCATGATGTCGAGCGGCATGAAGCGGGGTTCACGATGGCGGCGCATGACATCGCGTTCGGTGATTGTGCTGGTGTCGTGGATGGCGGTCATGGTCATCTCCATTGCATGAGCAGGCCGAACGGGCGGCCGGCTGTCAGAGTTCCACATTCGCAGCCGGCGGAAACAATCGCGCTGCTCGGGCGTTGAGTCTGCCGTGGCCAGCGGACGGAGGACGCCCACCATCACCACATTCATGTTCTGTACCGGCATCGAGAATTCGAACCCGACCATCGAACATGGCCGGGTGCGCGTCGATGAGATGGAAAGCTGCGGCTTCTACACGCGCTGGAAGGAGGATTTCGCGCTGGTGCAGGACCTCGGGATCAATTTCCTGCGCTACGGTCCTCCCATTCACCGCACCCTGCTCGGCCCCGGCCGCCATGACTGGGATTTCGCGGACCGGACGATGGCGGAAATCCGCCGCCTGCGCATCGTGCCCATTGTCGATCTCTGCCACTTCGGCCTGCCGGACTGGCTGGGCAATTTCCAGAACCCTGATTTTCCCGCGCAGTTCGAAGCCTATGCGCTGGCCTTTGCCACGCGCTATCCGTGGGTGCAGCTCTACACCCCGGTCAACGAGATGTTCGTCTGCGCCACCTTTTCCGCCCGCTATGGCTGGTGGAACGAGCAGCAAACCTCGGACCGCACCTACGTCACCGCCATCAAGCACATCGTGAAGGCCAATGTGCTGGCCATGCAGGCGATCCTCAAGGTGAGGCCGGACGCGATCTTCATCCAGTCGGAATCCTCGGAATACTTCCACGCCGAGAACCCCGCCGCCATCGGCCCGGCCGAGCACCTGAACGCGCTGCGCTTCCTGCCGCTCGACCTGAACTATGGCCGCCGGGTCGACAGCGAGGTCTATGAATTCCTCCTCGGCAACGGCATGACGCGCGAGGAATACCGCTTCTTCCTGTCGCACCGCCTCAAGCAGCACTGCATCATGGGCAACGACTACTACGCGACCAACGAACACCGTGTCTGCGCCGACGGCCAGCTGCGCCCCGCGGGCGAGGTATTCGGCTATGACGAAATCACGCGGCAATATTTCGATCGCTACCACCTGCCGGTGATGCATACCGAAACGAACCACAACGAGGGGCCTACCGGCCAGGAGGCCGTGAACTGGCTCTGGAAGGAATGGGCCAACGTGTTGCGCGTGCGCAACAACGGCGTGCCCATCGTCGGCTTCACCTGGTACTCGCTCACAGACCAGGTGGACTGGGACACGGCACTTCGCCAGCGCAACAACCGGGTGAACCCGCTCGGCCTCTATGATCTCGACCGCAACATCCGCAACGTCGGCCGCGCCTACCGCCAGCTCATCCAGGACTGGCGCAACGTGCTGCCGACACAGAGCCTGTGCCTCACCGTACCCGTCGTCATGCCGGGCGAAGGCGGCGACGTCCACGCCGAAACTCAGCGCGAGAAAGCCCGCGAGATCGTCCACAGCGAGGATGCCCAACCTTCGACCCAGGCCAGTTGAGGCCGGCCCTTGCCAGTCCGCAGCCGCTCTCCTAACAACAGGGCTTGCATGTTGCAGGGAGGGTTCTCATGGCAAAGCGCGTCGTCTTCACAGGCGGATCCGGCAAGGCCGGGAAGCACGTGGTGCCATGGCTCAAGGCCAAGGGTTACGACATCCTCAACCTCGACCTGAAGCCGCTCGACTGCCCGGGTGTCAATACGCTGATCACGGACGTCACCGATTCCGGCCAGGTGTTCAATGCACTCACCATGCATCATGGCTTCGACGGCTACGACAAGGGCCGCCCGCCGTGCGCCCCCGATGCTGTAGTGCATTTCGCGGCCGTGCCCCGCGTCCTGATCCAGCCAGACAACACTACCTTCTGCGTCAACACCGTCTCTACCTACAACGTCATCGAGGCGGCGATGAAACTCGGCGTGCGCAAGGTCATCGTTGCATCGAGCGAGACGACCTATGGCGTGTGCTTCGCCGAGGGCGACAAGGACTATCACCACTTCCCGCTGGAAGAGGACTACGACATCGATCCGATGGACTCGTACGGACTGTCCAAGGTGCTGAACGAGAAGACCGCGCGCGCCTTCGCCATGCGCTATGGGGCCGACATCTATGCGCTGCGCATCGGCAATGTCATCGAGCCGCACGAATACCCGATGTTCAAAGGCTTTCTCGACAACCCGATGAGTCGCAAGCGCAACGCCTGGAGCTACATCGACGCCCGTGACCTCGGCCAGATCGTGCACCTCTGCATCGAGAAGGATGGGTTGGGCTTCCAGGTGTTCAACGCGGTGAACGACACCATCACCACGCGCGAGCCGACCTCGGAATTCCTCAGGAAATACGTCCCGCAGATTCCACTGAAGCGCGCGATGGTGGGCAACGAAGCCCCACTTTCCAACCGCAAGATCCGCGAGGTTCTGGGTTTCCGCGAGGAACATGACTGGCGGAAATACGTTTGATGCCGTTTCCCTTCACGCCGCTGTGCAACGCGCTCCCCTCCTCCGTCCCCTTCGTCGGCCCGGAGGCGCTCGAACGCCGCACCGGCACGCGCTTCCGCGCCCGCATCGGCGCCAATGAGAGCGTCTTCGGACCTTCGCCCATGGTGATCGCCGCCATGCAGGCTGCCGCCGGAGAGAGCTGGCAGTATTGCGATCCCGAGAACCACGACATCAAGGCGGCGCTGGCGCAGCATCTGGGCGTCGCCCCCGAAAACGTCATGGTGGGTGAAGGCATCGACGGCCTTTTCGGATATGCCGTGCGCCTGTTCGTCGAACCGGGCGTCACGGTGGCGAGCTCGCTCGGCGCCTATCCGACCTTCAACTTCCATGTCCATGGCTTCGGCGGCCGGCTGGTCACCACACCCTATGTGAACGACCGCGAAGACCCGGCGGCGCTGCTCGCTCTGGCCGGGCGCGAGAAGGCGCGGCTCATGTACTTCGCCAATCCGGACAATCCGATGGGCAGCTGGTGGGATGGGGCCACGGTACAGCGCATGATCGACGCCGTTCCGGACGGCGCGCTGCTCATGCTGGACGAGGCCTACGGCGAATTCGCGCCAGCCGGCACGTTGCCGCCGCTCGACGTCACAAACCCGCGGCTGCTGCGCTTCCGCACCTTCTCCAAGGCCTATGGGCTTGCCGGCATGCGCCTTGGCTACTGCATCGGCCACGCCGAGTTGATCCGGGCCTTTGACAAGATCCGCAACCATTTCGGCGTGACCAAGCTCGGCCAGGTGGCGGGCATCGCGGCGTTGCAGGACCAGAACCACCTGCGCAGTGTCGTCGAGAAGGTCGCCACTGCCCGAGAGCAGATCGCCGCCATCGCACGGCAGAACGGCCTCACGCCGCTCGCATCTGCCACGAATTTCGTGACGATCGACTGTGGCCGCGACGGTGACCATGCACGGCGCGTGCTCGACGCGCTGGTGGCTGCCGGCGTCTTCGTCCGCATGCCGGGTGTCGCACCGCTCAACCGCTGCATCCGCGTCACCGCGGGTACACCGGTGGATTTGACGGTGTTCGCTGAAGAACTGCCGAAGGCGCTGAAAGCGGCCGCGTCCTGAGTGCCACCACCACGGTGTGCGGCGTTCGCCGGCTCGGGGACAAGGATGCGGGCAAACGAAAATGCCCGGGACGAGCCCGGGCATGATCATCATCAGAGACCGGCGTGGGCCTACTTCTTCGCCAGCTTCGCGGCGATCTCGGCCACGTGCTTGCCCTGATAGCGCGCGCCATCGAGCTCATGCTGGGCGGGCTGGCGGCTGCCGTCGGAGTTGGTGATGGTTGAGGCACCATAGGGCGAGCCGCCGCGGATTTCATCCACGCCCGACTGGCCGGCCCAGGTATAGGGCAGGCCGACCACGACCATGCCATGGTGCAGCATGGTGGGGATGAAGCCGAGGATGGTCGATTCCTGGCCGCCATGCTGGGTGGCGGATGAGGTCATGGCCGAGCCGACCTTGCCCATCAGCGCTTGGCGGGCCCAGAGCGGGCCGGTCTGGTCGATGAAGTTGCGCATCTGCGAGGCCATGGTGCCATAGCGCGTGCCGCAGCCGAAGATGATGGCGTCATAGTCGGCGAGCTCTTCCGGCTTGGCGATCGGCGCCTTCTGGTCGAGCTTGTACCAGGCGGCCTTGGCCACGTCTTCCGGCACGAGCTCCGGCACGCGCTTCACCTCGACGTGGGCGCCCGCTTCCTTCGCACCTTCGGCGGCGGCATAGGCCATCTGCTCCATGTGGCCCCAGGCCGAGTAATAGAGCACCAGTACTTTCGTCATGCGTTTTCCTTTTCATGCTTGGTGTTGATGAGGTCGTTGAGGTCGAGGCGCTGCGTACCCATGGCGATGCTGCCATCACGGTTACGCGGCCACTCGGATTGCGGTTTGTCCCAGTAGAGCTCGATGCCGTTCATGTCCGGGTCATGAAGGTAGAGCGCCTCGGAGACGCCGTGGTCGGCCGCGCCGTCGAGCTGCACCTTTTGAGCCACCAGGCGCTTCAGCGCATCGGCGAGGTCGAAGCGCGTCGGGTAGAGGATGGCGACGTGGTAGAGGCCGGTGGTGCCGGGAGGGGGCGGCGAACCGCCCGCACTTTCCCAGGTGTTGAGGCCGATGTGGTGGTGATAGCCGCCGGCCGAGATGAAGGCGGCCTGCTTGCCATACATCTGCTGCAGCTCGAAGCCGAGAACGCCGCAATAGAAGTCCAGCGCGCGCTGGATATCGGAAACCTTGAGGTGAACATGGCCGATGCGCGTGCCGGCCGGGATCGGGGCAGTGACGGGCATGATCAGACTCCTTTCTGTAACGTTTTGCGTTACGGATATAAGCAACCCCCGGTTCCAGCGCAAGCCTTGCTTTCCACGAAATCGCGCAAAACCGTGGATGAGTTCCGGGCGCGCTTGAAAACGAGGTGCGCTTTCCGCAAAACGGGGTCGATTTCGTGAGGAGACTGCCGTGGCCGAGACCCCCCTTCCCAAGACGCTCGTCGTGGTCGATCACCCGCTGGTTCTCCACAAGCTGTCGCTGATGCGCGACAAGAACACGCCCTCTGCCGTGTTCCGCCAGCTGCTGCGCGAAATCAGCCTTCTGCTCGCCTATGAGGTCACGCGCGACCTGCCGATGACCACCCAGAGGATCGAGACGCCGCTCACCGAGATGGACGCCCCCATCCTCAAGGGCAAGAAGCTGGTGATCGTGTCGATCCTGCGCGCCGGCTCGGGGCTGCTCGAGGGCATGCTGGACCTGCTGCCCTCGGCCCGCATCGGCCACATCGGCCTCTACCGTGATCCGGTCACGCTGAAGCCCATCGAGTACTACTTCAAGGTACCCTCCGACATCGGCGAGCGCCCGGTGATCGTGGTCGACCCGATGCTGGCGACGGGCAATTCCACCGCCTATGCCATCGCCAAGCTGAAGGAGGCAGGCGCCAGGGACGTGCGCCTCGTCTGCCTGCTCTCCGCGCCCGAAGGCATTCGCCGCGTCGCAGCCGACCACCCGGACGTGCCGATCTACACGGCGGCGGTGGACAGCCATCTCAACGACCATGGCTACATCGTTCCGGGCCTCGGTGATGCGGGCGACCGCATGTTCGGCACCAAGTAATCATTTACCATAGGGGCGGAGAGCGCCCTTGCCACACCAATTGAAAACCATTGGCCGGGTAGCGTCGCCCTTCGTGGGAGAAGGTCAGTGGGAATGATGGCAGAGCCGTCGGTCGTTTGCGTGAGCCCGGAGAAGAAGACGCTGAAGCTCCACGCCGCGCATGGCGGGCGCCCGCGCCTGCTCCTGGCCGAGGACTGCGACCCGGTGCGCATCGTCACCGCCGCCATGCTGAAGGGCATGGGCTGTGACGTGGAAGCCGTGATCCACGGCGAGGAAGCGGTGAAGAGTGCTTCCGAAAACGAATTCGACGTGATCGTGCTCGATATTGAAATGCCGATCATGGACGGCATCACCGCCGCCCGTTCGATCCGCCAGATGGGTGGCCCGGTGGCGGCCACGCCATTGATGGCGCTTTCCGCCTTTCTCGCCGATTCCGTGCGGACCGGAGAATGGCGCGACACCTTCGACATCGCGCTGCCCAAGCCCGCCAACCGCAGCGAGTTGCACGAGGCGGTGAAGGCCGCTCTCGAACGCATCCGCGACAACTCCTGACATACAGCAGCTCCAGGCACGCGAAAGGGCGGGAATGACCCCGCCCTCTTTCGTCAGAAACGCCTGAAAACCTCAGCCCTGGGCGGGCTTCGTCTCCAGCGACTTCAGCATGTGCAGCACTTCGCGCAGTTCCGGGCTCAGCGCCGTCTTGCGCTTGCGGCCCGTTGATTGTGCCGGTTGCTGGGTTTCCTCAGCCTGCATGTTGTCCACCTTGTCGTCCTCGATCGGACCCATTGTCGTTCGCGTGCCCTTAACGCCACCCTAAGGATGCCGTGCGCTGCAACATGATCCTGCCTCATGGCGCCTGCGAGGCCCGATCCGGGCGCTTTTGCGACATTGTTAACAAGGCATTAGCCCTCCCGCGCCGCAAACACCGAATTGTGATGGAATGAGTTGCAGCAATTCTGCGTAGAGTTCACGCGAGTCACAGCTTCAGGAGGATACGTGCTCATGGTGTCTAAGATTTCGGTTGGACTTTTCACGGCGGGCATCCTGGCCCTCGGGCTTTCCTCGGCGGCCATGGCCGATGCGAAGGCCTCGATCGAAGCCCGCGAGGCGTGCATGAAGGCCAATGGCGGGATGATGAAGGTCATGGTTCCGGTCATCAAGGGCCAGAAGCCCTATGACAAGGCGGCGATCGATGCCTCGATCGCCAATGCCCAGAAGGCCTGCGGCGGCTGGGCCGACTGGTGGGGCGAGGACACCAAGCCCGGCGGTGCGGTGAAGACCGAGGCCAAGGCCGAGATCTGGTCCGATCCGAAGGGCTTCGAAGCCGCCGGCGCGGCCTATGTGAAGGCCGAAGCCGCCGTCCTGGCCTCCACCGACGAGGCGTCCTTCAAGGCCGCCTTCCCGGCGCTCGGCAAGGCCTGCCAGGGCTGCCACGAGAAGTTCCGCCAAGCCGACGAGTGATCGTGCGGTCCGGCTCCAGAAACACCCTGATCGCCCTGGCACTGCTCGCAGTGCTGGGGCTTCTTGCTTTCTGGCTCCTCAGCATGCCCCGGCCGCTGACCGCGGCGGACATTCCCCGGCACACCGCCGATGCGGCCAATGGCGAACGCATGTACCAGGCCGCCGGCTGCTTCTCCTGCCACCAGCCCTCGCCTGACCTGGCGGGGGTCGATGCCTCGGTTCCCGCCGGCTGCGCACCACTCGAGACTCCCGTCGGCACGCTCTATCCGATGAACCTCACGCCCGATCCCGAGACCGGCATCGGAAACTGGACGGACCTCCAGTTCGTCAACGCCGTG
This sequence comes from Hyphomicrobiales bacterium, assembly GCA_046349235.1. Lineage (GTDB taxonomy): Bacteria > Pseudomonadota > Alphaproteobacteria > Rhizobiales > Aestuariivirgaceae > Aestuariivirga. The sequence continues at coordinate 410,229 of JAXMCT010000009.1, read as the reverse complement.
CAGCGCGGCCTGTCGCCGGAAGGCGAGCACCTCATCCCGGCCCTGCCCTATACATCCTACGTTCACATGAAGCCCGAGGACGTGCTGGACATCCGCACCTACCTGGCTTCCCTTCCGCCAGTGAAATCGCCCGAGCACGAAGCCGACATCACCGCGCTCCCGCTCATCCGGCGTGGCGTCGGCCTGTGGAAATGGGTTGGCCTCGACACCACGCCGTGGCAGCCAGACCCGTCCCAGTCGGAAACCTGGAACCGCGGCTCCTACCTGGTGAACGGTCCCGGCCACTGCCAGGAGTGCCACACGCCGCGCAATGTCTTCATGGCGCTCGACGCGTCGAAGGCCTTCCAGGGCGGCCCGCACCCCGAAGGCAAGGGCCGCGTGCCGAGCCTGCGCGGCCTGATCGAACGCGGCCGCTACACCGATGCCGCCGACCTCGCCTCGGCGCTGCAGTACGGCGAGGTGATGGGTTACGACAAGCTGTCCTCCGGCGGCATGGGACAGGTCCAGCGCAACATCTCGCAGCTGCCGGAAAGCGATATCCAGGCCATTGCCGACTACATAGCGAGCCTGAAGTAGGCCTTCACAGCTTCGGCGAAAGCCCCACGTCCTCCATCCAGTGGTCAATCGCCGCCGCCGTCTCGTCGGGATATTCGAGCGTCGGGAAGTGGCCGCAGTCGGCCAGCTCCACATAGCGGCCGCTGGCCAGCGCCGCAGACATCTTCAGCCCGTCCGCCGCCGGCGAGAACTTGTCGTGTACGCCCCACAGCATCAGCGCCGGGCAGGTGATCTCGGACAGCCTCGGCCACAGGTCGGCGCGGTGGGCCAGCGCATCGGACTGGCGGGTCATCGCGTCTGGCCCCAGCGTTGCGCACATGTCGATGAAGGCCTGGCGCGCGGCCGGGCCGTTGGGGCCCTCCATGTGGGCGATCATGTCGCCCATCTCGGCCGCCACCTGCTCCGCCTCGCCGGCCCGCAAGCGCTCCGAACGGCGCAACCCGGCGCGCTGGTCGGCCACCGGGCCGGCGCCGGAACCGATGACGATCAGGCCGCGCACGCGCTGTGGCGCGGCGAGCGCTGTCTCCAGTGCCACCCTCCCGCCGAAGGAGGTGCCGAGGACCACGAATGTCTGGGGTGCCTGGGCCAGCACCTGACCGACGCAGGTGGCGAAATCGGCACCATCGGCGATCACCGTGGAACTCAGCACGTTTGAGGGCAGCAGCGGGGCAATTTCGGCATAGAGACGCTCGTCGCAGCCGAAGGCGGGGATCATCACGAGATTTGTCATGACACCTATCCTGCAACGGCTGGGCTCCGAGGAAAAGCCCCACATTGCCGTTGTCCGTCACGGCAGTGCTGCTAGAAGGAGTGACCTTGGATCAACCTTTCAGGACAGGCCCCGTGAAATCCCTCGACAAGAAGCTGAAGACCATCGCCGCCGGCAAGTACAAGCCGAAGGATTTCATCCTCGCCGATGCCAAGGACCCGGACTATGCCTTCGGCGTCAAGGGCACGGGTGCGCACGACTATCTCGACCAGACCGGCAAGCACCGCTCGATCCCCGAGTTCCGCCAGACCATCCGCGACATCGTCCGGCAGAAGCAGATGGACGTGATGCTGGGTGCGGTCTCCAACATGGAGGTGCTGATCGAGGACGGCGTCTTCGCGAAGTCGCACGTCACGCCCGCTATCCGCGCCAACGACACCACCGACATCTGGCACCCGCGCGGCGGCAACTTCGCCAAGGAGCCGTCGCGCCCGTGGCGCACCGCGAACCTCGCCTACGTCTCGAAGTTCTGCGACCTCGGCCTCTATTCGGTGACCTTTAACAACATTCTCGAGCGTGACCTCGACAGCGTGGCGCAGTACCGCGCCTTCCGCGAGGATGCGGTGAAGCACAAGTTCCGACACTTCCTCGAGATCTTCAATCCCAACGCGCCGCAGAACCTCTCCGCCGAGCAGATGCCGTTCTTCGTCAACGACATGATCATGCGCGTGCTGGCCGGTGTGGCGAAGGTGGAGCGCCCGCTGTTCCTCAAGATGCCGTTCAACGGCCGGAAGGCGATGGAGGAGCTGGCGAGCCATGATCCCGGCCTCGTCATCGGCATTCTCGGCGGCTCGTCCGGCACCACGCGCGACTGCTTCGAGCTGCTGTCGCAGGGCGAGAAGGCCGGCGCCAAGGTCGCGCTGTTCGGCCGCAAGATCAACCTCGCCGAAAGCCCGCTCGACCTCGTGGCGCTGTTCCGCCCGGTGATCGAATCCGAGGTGACGGCGGAGCAGGCGGTGAAGCACTACCACGCCATCCTGTCGAAGAAGGGCCTTAGCCCCAAGCGTTCGCTGGAGGACGATCTCAAGATCACCGAGCCGGCGCTCGAGGGCTACAGGAAGTGACGAGACGCGGCATCGTCCTCGCCGGCATCGTGGTGCTCGACGTCGTGCACCTGATCGACCGCTGGCCCGAGGAGGAGACGCTGTCCTTCATCGACCGCACCGAGATGGCGGCCGGCGGCCCCCCGCACAATGCGGGCGCCGGCCTCCTCAAGCTCGGCGCGGAGTTTCCGGTGACGCTGCTCGCCACCGCGGGCGACGATGCCTATGGCGAGATCATGCTGGCGAGTGCCAGGGGTTATGGCCTCGACACCTCGCAGGTCACCGTCATTCCCGGCGCCATCACCAGCCACACCCATGTCATGTCCTGCCAGGACACCGGGCGCCGCACCTTCTTCGCGCAGCTGGGCTGCAACAACCTGATGACGGTGGAGCACCTGATGCCGCCCGAAGGCAGCACGGCGAAGCTCTATTATCTCGGCAGCCCCGGCACCGCCCGCCACCTCGACGAGACCGACGGCTGGCGCACCCTGCTAAAGGCCGCCAGGGCCCGCGGCATGAAGACCTGCCTCGAACTCTGCCCGGCCCCGGCGGCGACGCTGGCGAGGCTCGTGCCGCCCTGCCTGCCGCTCACCGACGTCTTCGTCGTCAACGACTACGAGTCCGCCAGCATCACGGGCCTCGATGTGGCACCCGGCGGCCGGCTGTCGTGGAGTGCCGCCGAGGAGGCGTGCCGCAAGCTGCTCGCCATGGGCGTCGGCGAACTCGCCGGCATTCACCACCCCGATGGTGCAGTGGCCGTCAGCCGCTCCGGCGAGGTTGTGAAGCGGCCTTCGGTGAAGGTCGCGCAGTCGGAGATCGCCGGGTCCACCGGGGCAGGCGATGCCTTCTATGCCGGCGTGCTGTTCGGCATTCACGAAGATTGGCCGCTGGCGCGCTGCCTCGACCTCGGCAACGCCGCGGCTGCGACCTCGCTGCACTCGCCCACCACCAGCGCCTCCATTCGTCCGTGGGCGGAATGCCTGGCCTACGCCAAGGCGAAAGGGCTGCGCTCCTCGTCCTCTCCCGCTTCAGCGGGAGAGGAGGGGGCCCCAGCGAAGCTGGGGTAGGTGAGGGGAAGTCGGCTGCGAATGCTCGAGCCTTCCCCGACTGCCCCTTATCTCCCCGTTGCGTTCCGCAACGGGTCCCTTCTTCTCCCGCTCGAGAAGCGGGAGAAGACGAAAGGCAAAGCAGAGGGGTTCCCCCCTGCCGCGACCCTGATATAGTCCACCCCCTACCGGAGGAAACAGAATGCCCTTGTCGAACATGGCCGTCCGCGACATCGAGACGGTGATCCACCCCTACACCAACCTCGCCCGCCACCGCGAGGTGGGCCCGCTCATCCTCAACGAGGGCCGCGGCATCTATCTCTATGACGACACGGGCAAGCGCTACATCGAGGGCATGGCCGGGCTGTGGTGCACGGCACTCGGCTACGGCAACCAGGAAATCGCCGAGGCCGGTGCCGAGGCGCTGCGCAAGGTGTCCTTCACCCATGCCTTCGGCGGCAAGTCGCATGACGGCGTGATCGAGCTGTCCGAGAAGCTGAAGGAGATCGCCCCCTGCCCCGCCTCCAAGGTGCTGTTCGGCTCCTCGGGCTCGGAAGCCAACGACATGCAGATGAAGCTCACGTGGTACTACAACAACGCCCGTGGCAAGCCGAAGAAGAAGAAGATCATCAGCCGCATGCGCGCCTATCACGGCGTCACCATCGCGTCGGCCTCGCTCACCGGCCTTCCCTGGGTGCACAACGACTTCGACCTGCCGATCGCCAATGTGCTGCACACCTCCTGCCCGCACTACTACCGCTACGGCCAGGACGGCGAGACCGAGGAGCAGTTCTCCGCGCGCATGGCGCAGGACTTGGAAGACATGATCCAGCGCGAGGGCCCGGACACCATCGCCGCCTTCATCGGCGAGCCCGTCATGGGGGCGGGCGGCGTGCTGATGCCGCCAAAGGGTTACTGGGAGAAGGTCAACGCCATCCTGAAGAAGCACGACATCCGCTTCATCGCGGACGAGGTGATCTGCGGCTTCGGGCGCACCGGCAACTGGTTCGGCACCACCACCATGGGCATGACGCCGGACTCGATCTCCATAGCCAAGGCTATCACCTCGGCCTATTTCCCGCTGTCCGCCCTGACGGTGGAGGAAGACCTCTACCAGGCGATGCTGGACGAGAGCCGCAAGCTCGGCACCTTCGGCCACGGCTATACCTACACCGCCCACCCCGTCGGCTGCGCCATCTCGCTCAAGACCATCGAGATCTACCAGCGCGACAAGATCATGGAGCATGCGGCGAAGATGAGCCCGGTGTTCCAGACCCGCCTCAACAAGCTGGCCGATCACCCGATGGTCGGCGAGACGCGCGGCGTCGGTCTCATCGGCGCCGTCGAGCTCGTCGCCGACAAGAAGACGAAGCGGCCCTTCGACCCGAAGAAGATGGTGGGAGCCGCCACCGTCAACGCGCTGCAGGAGATGGGCCTCATCACCCGCAACATCCAGGATTCGGTGGCGCTCTGCCCGCCGCTGATCATCACCACCGACGAGATCCACGAGATGTTCGACATCTTCGAGAAGGGCCTCGACCAGATGGAAGCCTGGGCGGCCAGGGAAAACGCGAGGGCGTGATGGTCGAGAGCGAGGAAGATCTGCGGGCGAAATTCGGCGAGGTGGGGCACCTTGCCTCCGCCAAGTCGCGCCCGGCGCTGGACAGGTACTCGCGCCAGTTCATCGGCCTGTCCCCCTTCCTCGTCATCTCCACGGCGGATGCCTCGGGCCGCGCGGACCTTTCGCCGCGCGGCGACCCACCCGGCTTCGTGCAGGTGATCGACGACCGCACCATCCTCATCCCCGACCGGCCGGGCAACAACCGGCTGGACACCATGGCCAACATCGTGGCCAACCCCAATGTCGGGCTCCTGTTCTTCGTGCCGGGCTTCGAGGACACGCTGCGCCTCAACGGCCGCGCCCGCATCACCGACGATGCCGCCCTGCTTGCCGCCTGCACGGTCAATGGCAAGCCTCCCAAGGTCGGCATCCTGGTCAGCGTGGACGAAGTTTTCATGCATTGCGCCAAGGCCTTGAAGCGCTCCCGGCTGTGGGACCCGGACTACCGGCAGGACCGCACCCAGATGCCCTCGATCGCCCGCATCATCCTGGAGCAGACCAGCACGGCAGTGGCGGAGGCGGAGGCCGCCGCGATCGACGCCGACGTTGAAGGCGATTACAAGACCGGCCTCTACTGAGAAAACCGCCGGAAGCTTGATCGAGGTCAATGAGTTTGGCTCCATGGCCCATAGTGTCAGGCGTCATGGACAGTCAGCTTCTCCCCTTCGCCACCCAGGACGTTCCCCGCTACACGAGCTATCCCACGGCCGTGCAGTTCCAGTCGTCCTTCCCCGGGCAGATGGCGGATGACTGGCTCGTGGCGCTCGATCCGGAGGCCACCCTTTCGGTCTATGTCCACATCCCCTTCTGCCGCCAGCTCTGCTGGTATTGCGGCTGCCACACCTCGGTGCCCAACTCCTATGACCGCGCGGCGCGCTACGTCGAATACCTGGTGAAGGACATCAGGCGCGCGGCCTCCCTGTTCCAGGGCAAGAAGGGCAAGGTCAAGCACCTGCACTTCGGCGGCGGCACCCCCACCTATCTCGATGACCTGCACATCGGCGAGATCGTCGAAGCCATCGACAAGGGCTTCGGCCTGGCCTCCGGCGGCGAGGTCGCCCTCGAATCGGATCCCCGCACGCTGACGCGCGAGCGCGCCCGGGTGCTCGCCGACATGGGTTTCAACCGCATCAGCTTCGGCGTGCAGGACTTCGCCACGCCTGTGCAGATGAAGATCAACCGCCTGCAGACCTTCGGCCTGGTCAAGGCCGCCAATGAATTCCTGCGCGAGGCGGGCTTCACCTCGATCAACTTCGACCTCATGTACGGCCTCCCCGCCCAGACGGTGGACAGCGTGGCGAAGACCGCGCAGCAGGCGGCGGAACTGAAGCCCGACCGCATCTCGGTCTTCGGCTATGCGCATGTGCCGTGGTTCAAGAAGCACCAGAAGATGATCTCGGATGCCGACCTCCCCGGCGTCAACGCCCGCTACGACCAGGCGACCACGATCGAGCGCGAGCTCAACGCCCATGGCTATGCCTCGATCGGCCTCGATCATTTCGCGCTCGAGCATGACGAGCTCACCGCGGCGGCCCGCAAGGGAACCATGCGCCGCAATTTCCAGGGCTACACGACGGACGTCTCGGATGCGCTCCTGGCCTTCGGCGCCTCGGCCATCGGCGAATTCCCGCAGGGCTTCGTGCAGTCGGCACGCGATACGCTGGAATGGTCGCAGAAGATCGACCGCAACGAGAGCCCGGTGACCCGCGGGCTGGCGACCACCGCCGAAGACCGCATGCGCTCCGAAGTCATCGAGCGTCTGATGTGTGATCTTTCTGTCGACGCGGCCGAGATTGCCACGCGCCATGGCTTCGACCCCGCCATGTTCGCCGATGTTCCCGAGAAACTCGAAGCTGCCATCTTCGCCGGCATCGCCGAGGTGAAGGGCACGCGGGTCAGCGTTCCCGCGAAGCACCGCCTGTTCCTGCGCACCGTCGCCGCCGCCTATGACGCGCATTTCGTGGCGGCCCCGAACCGCCACGCCAAGGCGGTGTGACGCTCCGACTTTCTCCCGACCCCCCACCTCATCTGGCCCGGGCTCGTCCCGGGCTTCTTTACGTGGCCACCGCGCGACAAGGAACTTCGCTCCCGCCCACCCGTTTGCCTCGATTGAGCAATCTGGAGGCGGTCATGCCCGGTCAGCCAAGAAAAGAAGACATCCTCGCCCTCGAAACCGCCTACTGGGACGCGCTGCGCCAGAAGGATGGCGCGACCGCCGCGCGGCTCTCCTGCGACCCCTGCATTGTCTCCGGCAAGCAGGGCGTCGCGACCATCAGCCAGGCGAAGATGAAGACCATGACCGAGGATGCCAAGTGGACCCTCGACAGCTACGACTTCGACGAAGTGACATTCGTCTCTCCCGCCCCGGACGTCGCCGTCCTCGCCTACAGCGTGACCCAGACCGTCACCATGAACGGCAAGACCGAGACCCGCCGCGCCGCCGACTCCTCGACCTGGATTCGCGGTGCACAAGGCTGGCAGTGCTGCGCCCACAGCGAAGCCTTCATGGATTGATGGCGATGCCCGGCCCGCTCGACACCGTGAAGAAGGCGCTGCGCGCCTTCGCCGAGAAGGACCGTGCCGCCATCGAGGCCGTCATCGGCGAGCCCTACAGCTTCACCAGCCCGGTGGACAACGGACTGAGCCGCGAAACTTTCTTCGAGAGGTGCTGGCCCAACAGTGCCGCCTTCAGCGCGATGAATTTCATCCGCGGTGCGGAGGACGGCGGATGGGCCTTCATCACCTATGAAGGCGTGGCCAACGGCAAGCGCTTCCGCAACACCGAGGTCCACCGCGTCGAGAACGGCCGGATCGTCGAGACGGAGGTCTATTTCGGCTGGAACATCCCGCACGAGGCAAGATCCGGCGGCTTCGTCTCCGGAGACTAGACCCCCGCCAGCGCCTGCTCGAGATCGGCGATCAGGTCATCCGCATGCTCGATGCCGATCGATAGCCGCACCAGGTTGTCCGGCACCGGGCTCGTCGGCCCTTCCACCGTCTTGCGGTGCTCGGCGAGGCTCTCGACTCCGCCCAGCGAGGTTGCCGGCACGATCACCTTCAGCCGGGTGCACAGCTTCTGCGCATCGGCGAAACCGCCCCTCACCAGAAGCGACATCATGCCCCCGAAGCCGTCCGTCATCTGCCGCGCCGCGATGTCATGGCCCGGATGCGAGGCAAGCCCCGGATAGAGCACGCGCTCCACCTTCGGGTGGCCCTCGAAATGCTTCGCGATGGCCATGGCATTGGCAGAACTCTGGCGGTAGCGCACGAACACCGTGCGCAATCCGCGCAGCAGCAGGAAACACTCGAGCGGCGGCAGGGGAGCACCCATCCTGGTGCGCAGCATGCGGATGTCGGTCCAGCGCTGATTTTCATCGCGCGTCACCAGCACGCCCGCCAGCACGTCGGAATGGCCATTGAGATACTTGGTGGCCGAATGGAACACGACGTCGGCACCGAGCCTGAGGGGTTGCGTCGTCACCGCCGCCGTCGCCGTCGCATCGACCGCGAGCAGGGCGCCCGCCGCATGCGCTGCCCTGGCCGCCGCTGCGATGTCGATCACGTCCCAGGTCGGGTTCAGCGGCGTCTCGATCCACACGAGGTCGGTCTTGCCCGCGCGCATGGCGGCCTCCAGCGCGCCATCCTGCGTGGGGTCGAACAGTGTCAGCCGGATGCGCCCCAGCCCCTCGAGCCGCTTCATCCAGTCGCGCGTCCCGTAATACATGACGTCGGGGGCGACCACATGTGCGCCGGCAGGAACCGTCTCCAACAGCGTGGCGATCGCCGCCATGCCGGAGGCGAAGAGCAGCGCCGACGTGCCGCCTTCCAGCGCCGCGATGGCCTCCTCCGTCTGCCACAGCGTGGGATTGCCGTTGCGGACGTAATTTTCCCTCAGCTTCGGCTTGTAGTCCTCGTCGCGGGCATAGGTCGAGGAGAGATAGACCGGCGGCACCACCGCACCCGTCGCCTCGTCAACGCCACGCAGGGCATGCGCCGCGATGGTCTCGGGCCGCAAGGCCTCGTTAGACATGCTGCCCGCCGTTGATGTGAAGCTCGGCGCCGGTCACGTAGGACGACTGGTCGGTGCACAGGAAATAGATGGCCTTGGCCACCTCTTCCGGCTGGCCGAGGCGGCGCTGCGGAATCTGCGCCACCAGCTTCTCCGTACCCGGAGAAAGAATCGAGGTCTCGATCTCGCCCGGCGAGATGGCGTTGACCCGCACGCCGAACGGCCCGAAGTCGCCCGCCATCTCGCGCGTCAGCGCGGCGAGGGCCGCCTTCGACGTCGAGTAGGCCGCACCCGCGAACGGGTGCACGCGCGACCCGGCGATCGAGGTGACGTTCACCACGGCACCCTTGGCGGCGACGAGCTCGTCCATCAACCCGCGCGCCAGCATGACGGGCGCGAAGAAGTTGATCTGGAACACCGTCTTCCAGTCGTCTTCCGAGGTCTCGAGCGTGTTGAGGCGGGCACCCCCCGGCTTCTTCGGGCTGATCGCCGCGTTGTTGACGAGGGCATGCAGCTTGGACCCTTGTGCCTTCAGCTTCTGCTTCATCTGCGCGATGGCCTTGTGGGTGTCTTCCGACGACGCGAGGTCGACGACGATGTGGTCATCCGGCCCCGCGTCCCACGGGCAATCCTCGGGAAACGGCTGGCGCGAACAGGTGATGACGCGCCAGCCAGCCGTCGAGAAGCGCTTCACCGTGGCATGCCCGATGCCGCGCGACGCGCCGGTGAGGATGAGGGTCTTGCGTTCGCCTTCGGCTGTCGCGTTCACGGATATAGCCTCGCCTTGGACCATGCGCTGTTCTCGTCCGGCCTGCGGAACACCACCCGGTCATGCAGCCGGAAGGGCCGGTCGTGCCAGAACTCGATCGACACGGGCTTGATGCGGAAGCCCGACCAGTGCGGCGGCCGCGGCACCTCGCCGATCGCATATTTCGCGGTGTTGACCGCCACTGCCGTCTCGAGCGCGAAGCGGCTTTCGAGCGGGCGCGACTGCTGCGAGGCCCAGGCGCCGATGCGGCTGTCCCTCGGGCGCGAGGCGAAATAGGCGTCGGCCTCGGCCTTGGAAACCTCCTCCACGAGGCCGCGCACCCGCACCTGGCGGCGCAGCGACTTCCAGTGGAAGACGAGGGCTGCCTTCATGGTGCCGAGGATTTCCTGGCCCTTCTGGCTTTCGTAGTTGGTGTAGAACACGAATCCGCGCTCGTCGAAGCCCTTGAGCAGCACCATGCGGACATTGGGCAACCCCTCCTCGTCCACCGTGGCGAGCGCCATGGCGTTGGCGTCATTCGGTTCGGAGGCTTCGGCCTCCTTCAGCCACTCGCCGAACAGGTTGAAGGGGTCGTTCCGCTCGGTGAAGCCGGCAGACGCCGTCAACTTCGAAATGTCGCTCAATGCCATCGTGCAAGTCCTGATTTCTCAGATGCTTATGCCACCCGTGCAGGCTACGGATCAACCTTCGCGGCAGACCATCTGCCATGCTCTGGCCCAGGCCCATGAGGATCGCCCCTCGCCCAATGCGTGTTTTCTTTCCAGTGGACCTCCCTTCTGACTTGTGCCAATTAATCCCGCCGCCGGGGACGTCCCGGCTTACCTGTTCCTGGACGGTCAATCATGAGCGATAACAAGGGTTTGATGGCTGGCAAGCGCGGCCTTATCATGGGCGTTGCGAACAACCGGTCCATCGCCTGGGGCATCGCCAAGTCCTGTGCGGCACAAGGTGCCGAGCTGGCCTTCACCTACCAGGGCGACGCACTGAAGAAGCGCGTGGAACCCTTGGCCGCCGAGCTGGGCTCGAAGATCGTCGTCCCCTGCGATGTCACCGACATGGCCTCGATGGACGCCACCTTCGAGACCATCGCCCAGGAATGGGGCTCGCTCGATTTCGTCGTCCATGCCATCGCCTTCTCCGACAAGGACGAGCTGCAGGGCCGCTACGTCGACACGACGCCCGACAATTTCACCAAGACCATGTTCATCAGCGTCTATTCCTTCACCGCCGTCGCCCAGCGTGCGGAAAAGCTGATGCCCAATGGCGGCTCGATGCTCACGCTCACCTATTACGGTGCCGAGAAGTGGATGCCGCATTACAACGTGATGGGCGTCGCCAAGGCGGGCCTCGAGGCTTCCGTGCGCTACATGGCAGCTGATCTCGGCCCCAAGAACATCCGCGTCAATGCCATCTCGGCAGGCCCGATCAAGACGCTCGCGGCCTCCGGCATCGGTGACTTCCGCTACATCCTGCGCTGGAACGAATACAACGCGCCGCTGCGCCGCACCGTCACCATCGACGAGGTGGGCGACTCCGGCTTCTACCTGCTTTCCGACCTCGGCCGTGGCGTCACCGGCGAGATCCTGCACGTCGATGCCGGCTATCACATCGTCGGCATGAAGAACCCCGATGCGCCGGACATCACGGTGAACGGCAACGGTGAGTAGGCCGCGGCCCCCGATCTATTTCGTCCGCCACGGCGAGACGGACTGGAACGTCCAGGGGCTGATCCAGGGCTGGACCGACATCGAGTTGAACCCGAAAGGCCATGACCAGGCCCGCGCCGTCGCCCGGGCCCTCACGCGGGTGCGCGATTTCCACCCGGACTTCAACTTCGTCGTCAGCCCGCTCATGCGCGCCCGCCAGACCATGGGCTACATCGCCGAGGCGCTCGAACTCGAGCCTGCGCAGATCACGATCGAGCCCGCCGTCACCGAACTCGGCTTCGGAGTCTGGGAGGGCAGGCCCTTCTGGGAGCTCAAGGCCTCGCCGGTCTATCCACCCCATCCGGAGGATCGCTATTTCTGGCGCCCGGACGATGGCGAAAGCTACGAGGACGGCCACGCCCGCATCAACCAGTGGCTCGACACGCTGGACCGTCCGACGGTCGTCGTGGCCCATGGCGCCATCGGCCGCTGCCTCATTGCCGAGATTGGCGGGTTGCCGCGCCGCGACGTGGTCGACCTCACGGTGCGGCAGGGCTGCTATTGCCGCCTCGCGGACGGAAATGCCTGGTGGTTTGACGTGAGCGGCGATGCGGCTTAGTTAAAGCCCATGTCGCACAACAGCTTCGGCCACCTCTTCCGCGTCACCACCTTCGGCGAGAGCCATGGGCCAGCCTTGGGCTGCATCGTCGATGGCTGTCCGCCCAACCTGCCCCTCACCGCCGAGGAGATCCAGGCCTTCCTCGACAAGCGCCGCCCCGGCCAGTCGCGCTTCACCACGCAGCGCCAGGAGCCGGACCAGGTGAAGATCCTCTCCGGGGTCTTCGAGGACGACCGCACCGGCGGCCCGGTCACCACCGGCACGCCCATCATGCTGATGATCGAGAACGTCGACCAGCGTTCGAAGGACTATGCCGAGATCCGCGACAAGTTCCGCCCCGGCCACGCCGACCTGGCCTACCAGGCGAAATACGGAGTCCGAGACTACAGGGGTGGCGGCCGTTCATCGGCGCGCGAGACGGCGGCCCGCGTCGCCGCCGGTGCGATCGCCCGCAAGGTCATCCCCGGTGTGACCATCAGGGGCGCCCTCATCCAGATGGGGCCGCACAAGATCAACCGCGCCAACTGGGACTGGTCGGAGGTGGACCGCAATCCCTTCTTCACGCCTGATGCCAGGGCGGCGAAGTTCTTCGAGGAATATCTCGACGGTGTGCGCAAGTCAGGCTCCTCGATCGGCGCGGTCATCGAGGTGACGGCGAGCGGTGTCCCCGCCGGCTGGGGCGCGCCCCTCTATGCCAAGCTCGACCAGGACCTGGCTTCGGCCATGATGAGCATCAATGCGGTGAAGGGCGTGGAGATTGGCGCGGGCTTCGCATCGGCCGAGCTCTCGGGCGAAGAGAACGCCGATGAAATCCGCATGCGCCGCGGCAAGCCCGAATTCCTCTCCAACAATGCGGGCGGCATTCTCGGCGGCATTTCGACGGGCCAGGACGTGGTTGTGCGCTTCGCGGTCAAGCCCACCTCCTCCATCCTCACCTCGAAGCGCAGCGTCTCCGCCCAGGGCGAGGACGTCGACGTCATGACCAAGGGTCGCCACGATCCTTGCGTCGGAATCCGCGCCGTCCCGGTGGGCGAGGCAATGATGGCCCTGGTGCTGGCCGATCACTTCCTGCGCCACCGCGGGCAGGTTGGGTAGTTTTTCACGATGTCAATCAGCAGGAGGCACGTTCAGTACCCCTGCAGATGGAGCATTTAGGAATAAAAGTCAAGGATTATTTTCCGATTACGGGTGATCGCTGCCCCGTCAATCGCCGGTGTGACGGATATTGAGTGGGCTTCAGCGGAACTTTCCAGCCGCCACCAGGAATTCCCGGTTGCCGTCGCCGCCCTCGACCGGCGAGGGCATCAGCCCCAGCAGCCGCCAGCCCTGCAATCGCAGGAAATCCGTCACCTCGCGGCACACCCGCTCGTGCTCTTCGGGGTCGCCAACGATCCCGCCCTTGCCGATCGCCTCGCGGCCGACCTCGAACTGCGGCTTGATCAGCGCCACGAGCAGGGCTCCCTCCTCTGCCAGGTCCAGCGCCGGCGGCAGGGCCAGCTTCAGCGAGATGAAGCTCACGTCACACACCACCAGCTGAACAGGCCTGTCGAGATGCTCCGTCGACAGATCACGCGCGTTCAGCCCCTCGATCAGCCTCACCCGCGGATCGGAAAGTTTCATCTGGCCGTGGCCCACGTCGATCGCCGTCACGTGCGCCGCGCCTTCCTCCAGCAGTACCTGGCTGAAGCCGCCGGTCGAGGCGCCGATGTCGAGGCAGTTCTTGCCCCGCGCCGAAATCCCGAACTCGGCCAGGGCATGTTTCAGCTTGAGCGCGGCGCGCGAAACGTAAGGCTGCGCCTCGTCCTCGATGCTGAGCACATTGTTGGCGCCCACCGTCTGCGAAGGCTTGGCGGCAGGCATCCCGTCGACCCGCACCGTGCCGCGCAGCACCGCGTCCCGGGCGCGCGAGCGCGAGGCATAGAGCCCGCGGGCGACGAGGGCCTCGTCGAGCCGCTGCCTAGTCGACATCCAGGGGTTCGGTGCCGGACGGCGTGCCGTCGGGCTTCAGGGTGATCTTCTCGATGCGGGCCTCGGCGTCCTTCAGCAGCTTCTCGCAGTGCTTCTTCAGCGCTTCGCCGCGCTCGTAGATGGCGATCGACTGCTCGAGGTCCACCTTGCCGGACTCGAGCCTCGTCACGATCTGCTCCAGTTCGGCGAGCGCCTTCTCGAAGGGCAGGCCGGCGATGTCGGCGTGTTCGGTCATCAGATTTCGTCCTCGTCGTCGTCCGCGAATTCCTGGTCCTCGATCATGCCGGCGTTGCCGCGCATCAGCGCCTGCACGTGGATGCCGACGGATGCCGCCAGCCCCTGAAGGTCATAGCCCCCTTCCAGCACGGAGACGAGGCGGCCGCCGCAGTGGACTTCCGCCGCCTCCATCAGCTTGAGCGTCGCCCAGGCGAAATCCTCCTCGGTGAGCTGCAGGCTGCCCAGCGGATCGCGGTGGTGGGCATCGAAGCCCGCGGAGACGATGACGAGATCGGGCGCGAAAACGTCCAGCGCCGGCAGGATCACGGAATTCATCGCCTCGCGGAACTGCTCGCCGCCGTCGCCCGCCCGCAGCGGCGCATTGAAGATGTTGCCCACGCCCGTCTCCTGCACGTCGCCGGTGCCGGGGTAGAGCGGCATCTGGTGGGTCGAACCATAGAACAGGTTGGCGTCCGACCAGAAGATATCCTGCGTTCCGTTGCCGTGGTGGACGTCGAAGTCGACGACCGCCACACGCTCGGCATCGTATTTCTTGCGGGCGTAATGCGCCGCGATGGCGGCCTGGTTGAACAGGCAGAAGCCCATGGCGCGGCGCGTCTCGGCGTGGTGGCCGGGGGGCCGCATGGCGCAGAACACGTTGTCGGCCTCGCCCTGGAACACCGCGTCCACCCCGGCGGTGGCAGCGCCCACGGCACGCAGCGCGGCCTCGAGCGAGCCCGCCGACATCACCGTATCGGGGTCGAGATATTCCATGCCCTCGGTCGGCGCCATGGCGCGGATGCGCTCCAGGTGCTCGTAGGCATGGGCGTGCAGGATGTCCTCGTCGCGGCCGCGCGGCGCCTCGCGGCGGACGAGGTCCTTGAAATGCTCGCTGGCGAGGATCTGGTTGATGGCCTTGATCCGGTCAACGCGCTCCGGGTGGCCATTGGGCGTCACGTGGCGCAGCGACGCGGGATGCGTGAAAAGCAGGGTCGTCATGACCCCGTTCTAGCCGCTTGCGCGATGGACTGCTATAGAGCCCGGCATGGTTCCCCCCAACGACATCGAGGCCGCCGCAAGGGCCCTGCGCGAGGGAAAGCTCGTCGCCTTCCCCACCGAGACCGTATATGGCCTGGGGGCAGACGCCACCAATGGCGAGGCGGTGGCCCGGGTCTATGACGCCAAGGGCCGCCCCTCCTTCAACCCGCTCATCGCCCATGTGCCGGACGCCGCCGCTGCCTTCGCGCTGGGGGACTTCAGCCCGGAGGCACGGGCGCTGGCCCAGGCCTTCTGGCCGGGACCTCTCAGCATCGTGGTGCCGCGCGCGGCCGGTTGCCCGGTCTCCCTGCTGGCAAGCTCCGGACTCGATTCGATTGCCATCCGCGTACCCTCCCACCGCGTGGCGCTGGACCTCCTGAAGGCGGCGGGCTGCCCCGTGGTGGCGCCCAGCGCCAACCCCTCCGGCAAGATCAGCCCGACCACCGCCGACCACGTGCGCCGTCACCTGAAGGACAAGGTGGCCATGGTGCTGGATGGCGGCCGCTGCAAGGTGGGCGTCGAGTCGACTGTCGTCAGTTTCCTCCCGGACGGCCCGAAGCTGCTCCGCCACGGTGGCATTCCGCGCGCCGAGATCGAGAAGGTGCTGGGCCATGCCATTGCCGTCGAATCCCATTCCGCCCGCCCGCATGCACCGGGCCAGATGCTGAGCCACTACGCCCCGCACGCCGAACTCCGCCTCAACGCCGATGCGCCGCGCGAAGGCGAGGCCTATCTCGGCTTCGGCCGGCTGCATGCCCATGGGCCATGGACCTTGTCGGCCACCGGCGACCTCGTCGAGGCCGCCGCCAGCCTGTTCCGCCTGCTGCACGAGATCGACGCGACGGGTGTCGCCCGCATCGCCGTCGCCCCGATCCCGCACCAGGGCCTGGGCGAGGCCATCAACGACAGGCTGCTGCGCGCCGCCGCCCCACGGGACGCCGCATGAGCGATGCCCTCAGCCGCCTCGCCGCCGTGGTGGGCGAGAAACACGCGATCCGCGACGCCGCCGGGATGGACGGCTACATGCGCGAGTGGCGGCAGATCTGGACCGGCCGCTCGCCCCTGGTGCTGCGCCCCGGCTCGACAGGGGAGGTCTCGCGGATCCTCGCCATCGCCAGCGAGACCCGCACGCCGATCGTGCCACAAGGCGGCAACACCGGCTTGTGCGGCGGGCAGATTCCCACCGACGCGGGCGAGGAGGTGGTGCTCTCGCTCGACCGCATGACCCGCATCCTCGATGTCGATGCGGCGGACAACACCATCACGGTGGAAGCCGGTGCGGTGCTGAAGTCGGTGCAGGAGGCGGCGGAGGCGGTAGGCCGGCTGTTTCCCCTGAGCCTCGCCTCCGAGGGTTCCTGCCGCATCGGTGGCAATCTCTCGACCAATGCCGGTGGCCTCAATGTCATCGCCTATGGCAACACGCGCGACCTGTGCCTGGGCCTCGAGGTGGTGCTGGCCGATGGCCGCGTGTGGAACGGGCTGAAGCGGCTGCGCAAGGACAACACGGGCTATGACCTGCGCGACCTGTTCATCGGCGCGGAGGGCACGCTCGGAGTCATCACCGCCGCGGTGATGAAGCTGTTTCCCCGGCCGAAATCGCAGGAGACCGCCTTCATCGCCGTGCCGTCGCCGCAGGCCGCGGTGGACCTCTTGTCACTGGCGCAGGAGATGAGCGGCAACCGCGTGGTGGCCTTCGAGCTCATCGCCGACATCGCCCTGCAGTTCTCGATCCGCCACGCCGGGGTGCGCCACCCGCTGGCGGAGTCCTCGGCGTGGTACGTGCTGGCCGAACTCTCCGACCCGGTGCCGGGCGCCATGATGGCGATCCTGGAGGCCGCGATGGAGCGCGGCCTCGTCAGCGACGCGGCGCTCGCCCAGTCGGATGCGCAACGCACCGCCTTCTGGACGGCGCGTGAACTGATCTCGGAGTCGCAGAAGCCCGAGGGCGGCTCGATCAAGCACGACATCTCCGTTCCCGTGTCGAAGGTGCCGCAGTTCCTTGCCGCGGCGGATGCGGCGGTCGCGCGCCTGCTGCCGGGCAGCCGCTTCGTGTCCTTCGGCCACCTGGGCGACGGCAACATCCACTACAACGTCTCGCAGCCCTTGGGCATGGACAAGGCGGCGTTCCTCGACATGTGGAACGCGATGAACGACGCAGTATTCGAGGTGGTGGCTCGTTTCGACGGCTCGATCAGCGCCGAGCACGGCATCGGCCGGCTCAAGGCCCATCGCATGCCCTCGATCAAGTCGCCGGTCGAACTCGAGATGATGCGGGGCCTCAAGCGCATGCTGGACCCGAACAACATCCTCAACCCTGGCCGCGTGCTGCCGGAATGACGGGCTTCCGCGACATCGCCGATGCGGACATCGAACAGGTCGTCGCCCTTTGGCAGACCTGCAATCTCACGCGGCCGTGGAACGACCCGTACCGGGACATTGCCTTCGCGCGGCAGGCAAAGACATCCACCATTCTCGTCCGGGAACAGGACGGGCGCATCGCCGCCACGGTGATGGCGGGCCATGACGGCCACCGCGGCACGCTCTACTACGTGGCGGTCGACCCGCTTGTGCAGCGCCAAGGTCTCGGCAGGGCGGCGGTGCGAGCGGCCGAAGCCTGGCTGGCGGAACGCGGGGTGTGGAAGGTGAACTTGCTGGTGAGGAGAGAAAATGCCACCGTGAGTGGCTTCTACCAGGCGCTGGGTTACGAGGTGAACCCTGTCATCTGCCTGGGGCGGAAGATTGAAGATCATCCTGCCCTCCCGTCCACCGTTGCCGGGCAGGCTCAATGACCGTTTGCGACAGGATCACGACGTCCGCATTGCGATGACCCACAAGGGAGACCCGAGATGAAGCCGGCAAGCGAAATCGAACGTGTCGCCATCATTGGCAATGGCCTCATGGGTCAGGGGATATCGCAGGTCTTCGCCCGCGCGGGAAAGCGGGTGACCCTGATCGGGCGGAACACCGCGAGCCTGCAGAAGGCGCTGGGCGTGATCGCAGGCAACTTCGGTGCCTTCGTGGACCGTGGCCTGGCCAGCGCCGATGAGGCGGAAGCGGCGATCGCGCGGATCGTCACCAGCACCGACATCGGCGATGCGGCGGGCGCGGACCACGTCATCGAAGCGGTGCCTGCCGTGCGTGAAACCCAGCTCGCGATCTTCGAGACCCTGGACCGGGTTTGCGCAGCCGATATCGTTCTCGGCTCCACCAGTGGGCAGCCGATCAGCCTGATGACGGGCAGGATGAAGACTCCCGAGCGCGCGGTGGCGATGCATTTCATCTATCCCGCGCAGTTGATCCCCATCGTCGAAGTCTGCGGAGGACCACAGACGGCGCCCCATGTGGTGAAATGGGCCTGCGACGTGATGACCTCCGTCGGCCAGACTCCGGCGCTGATGAACAAGGAGGTGGACGGCTTCATCATCAACCGCCTGCAATTCGCCGTCCTGCGCGAGGCATGGTCGATGTGGGCAAACGGAATCGCCTCGGCCGAGGCCATCGACAACTCCTTCAAGCTGTCGCTGGGGCGGCGCTATTCCATCACGGGGCCTATCGAAAGCGCGGAGCTTGGGGGGCTCGACATCATGAACAAGTTCGCCGAATTCCTGCTGCCCGACCTCGACACGTCGAAGGCGCCGCCGGCCGCCGTCTCGGACCTGGTGAAAGCCGGCAACTTCGGCCTGAAGTCAGGAAAGGGCGTGTATGACTGGAGCGCCCGCGACGGCAAGGCGCTTCTGGCGGCGCGCGCAGACAAGCTGTTCCAGCACATGAAGGACGATGCCGCCAAGGGCTGACAGACGGCGCATCGTTTCCGAAACCCGAGGCAATTCCCCGTATGCGGGATCACGCAACGCAAGCCCGTTCGCCATCCCCCGTCCGTCGGCCGTCACGTCTGCAAAGTCGAGAGACGTCGGGACTTCCGGTTAGGAAATGGGATGCTTCTCAGAACAGGCTCATCTGGTCCGGCTTCTTCGGTGGCGGCTTCGGCGCGGCAGCGCGGCCGATGGTGGTGGGTTCCATCACGAAGCTGCCGTCCGGCGCCGGGCGAATGAGCTTCGCCGCATCCTCCGTCTCGCCCGTCAGCCAGGTCTCGTAATCATCCGGCGCGATGATGACCGGCATGCGGTCGTGGATCGCCGCCAGCTCGTCATTTGGTGCGATGGTCATCAGCGTGGCGGTTTCGAGTTCCGAGCCGTCAGCACCCATCCAATGCTCCCACAGGCCCGCCAGTGCGAACAGGCTCCTGTCCGGCCGCTGCACGAAGAAGGGGACCTTGCGTCCCTCGGGGCCTGACCATTCGTAATAGCCATCCGCCGGAACGAGGCAGCGCCGCCGCCGCATGGCATTGCGAAAGGACGGCTTTTCCATCACCGTCTCGCCGCGCGCATTGATCAGCGGCTTGCCCGGCTTCACCTCCTTCACCCAGGCAGGGATGAAGCCCCAGCGCACCAGCGCGAAATGCCGCTCGCCATTCTCCATGCGCACCACGCCGATGGGCTGGCCGGGCGCCACGTGGGCGCGCGGCGGGAACTCCGCATCCTCATGGTAGCGGAACCAGGCTTTGGTTTCCCGGGGGCTCTTCGACAGGCTATAAAGTCCGCACATCAGGGGAGAATAGACGCGAATGGCGGGTGATCAACAGTGGCCGAAGCTCGGCGTTTCGGCCTCCGTCTGGCGGAATGGCAAGGTGCTGCTGGTGCAGCGGGCGAAGCCGCCCAAGGGCATCTGGGCTTTCCCGGGCGGCCATGTTGAACCGGGTGAGAAGCTCGAAGAGGCAGCGGCGCGCGAGCTGCACGAGGAAACCGGCATGACGGCGCGCTTCCAGGGACTGCTTGGCCTCTACGACGTGATCCGGCGTGACCAGAGCGGCCTCGTCACCGTGCATTACGTGATCGCGTCCTACCTCGGAATCGCCGGGCCCGGGGAACCGGTCGCGGCGAGCGATGCGGCGGCCGTCACCTGGGCCGACCCCGACGCACTGGGCGGTTTCGCACTGGCCCCGAACATCCCCGACGCGATTGCCACTGCGCGGAAAATCCTTAATGTCCATTAAGGTTTACGGCTCCGGGGTTAACCCTCGTTTAAGGAACGAGTAGCCCTCTGCGAGGCACTTGCTATGGTCGCTTCCACAGGCGGAATGACGCCGCCGGAAGATGGACACATGTTGAAGCAATCCCCCAGGACGACCGTCGCAAACCCCGCCTCGGAAAAGCAGCTGGCCCTCCAGTTCCTGCTCGATGCCTGGGAGGAAGCCGCCTACGAAGGCGTCGACCGGGACTGCATCGCCACGGCTGCGATCTTCGCCGCACTCTCCGAATTGATTTCGACCTATGGCGAGGAACCTGTCGCCGTGATGTGCCAGCGCCTGCCCGATCGTGTGCGCGGCGGCGAATTCAGCCTCGCCAGCACCCGCAACTGACCTCAGGCCAGTGCCTCCATCAGCAGCGCGAAACCGAAGGCGGCGATCAGGATTCCGGTCCAGCGGCTGATCGTTGCGAGGGCCTTCTCGCTGATGCGCGACTTGAGGCGCGACACCAGGAAGCCGAGGACCAGCCACCAGAGAAGACCACCCAATGCCACGCCTGCGACAACGGTGGGCGGGCGCGCCCAATCCTCGTGCAGGCGGAGGACGCCGCTCATGGTTCCGAAGATGGCGATGAAGCCGAAGAACTCCCCTGGATTCGACATGGTCAGGCCGAAAGCCGCGAGCATCTTGCCGATGAGCTTGGCCGTCTGCGGCTCCTCGCCCTCGATGCGCACACGCAAGACCCGCTTGCGGGCAAGCCACACGCCGGTGACCACCAGCAGCACGCCGCCCGCGATCATCAAGGGCCGCGCATAGTCCTCGATCAGGTGCGAGACCCAGCTGATGCCATAGGCAGCGGCGGCGGCATAAAGCACATCGGCGGCAACGGCCCCAAGACCGACCAGGAAAGCCACGGCAAAGCCGCGCTGGATGGCGTTGCGGATGACGAGAATGTTGACGGGGCCCAGCGGCGCCGTCACCGCCACGCCGATGGCGATGCCGGTGAGGAGAAGCGACAGGTCCATCGCTCAGGCGATATCGACGACGACGCGGCCCTTCACCTTGCCGGCCACGATGTCGGCGGCGACCTGCGGCACCTCCTCGAGCTTCACATGGGTGGTGAGCGCGTGGAGTTTCGAGAGGTCGAGGTCCTTGACCAGCCGCTCCCACACCTTGAGGCGGCGCGGCATGGGGGTCGACACCGAGTTGACGCCGACGAGCTTCACGCCGCGCAGGATGAAGGGCGCGACATTGGTGGGCAGGTCCATGCCCTGCGCATTGCCGCAGGCGGCGACGGTCGAATCCGGGTTCATCTGCGAGATGACGTTGGCGAGCGTGGTGGAACCCACCGAATCGACGCAGCCCGCCCAGCGCGACTTGGCGAGTGCCTTGACCGGGCCGTTGAACTCGTTGCGGTCGACGATGCCGGCAGCACCCAGGCTCTTGAGGAAGGGTTCCTCCGCAACGCGGCCGGTCGAGGCGATGACGCGGTAGCCGAGCTTGGCGAGGATGACGATGGCGGTGGTGCCGACGCCACCTGCCGCGCCGGTGACGAGGATGTCGCCGTCCGACGGCTTCACGCCCTGCTCCTCCAGCGCCATGACGCAGAGCATGGCGGTGTAGCCCGCGACACCGACCGACATGCAGTCGGCCGCCGTCCAGCCCTTGGGCACCGGCACCAGCCAGTCGCCGTTGAGGCGGGCGACTTCCGAGAAGCCGCCATGATGGCCCTCGCCGACGCCATAGCCGTTCAGCACCACGTGGTCGCCGGCCTTCCAGCGCGGGTTCGTCGAGGACCGCACCACGCCGGCGAAGTCGATGCCGGGGATCAGCGGATAGCGCCGCGCGATCGGCGCCTTGCCGGTGATGTTGAGGCCGTCCTTGTAGTTGACCGAGGAATGCGTGACGTCGACGGTGACATCGCCCTCCATCAGGTCGGACTCCTCGAGGCGGGTCAGTTCCGCCTTCTGCCCAGCATCGGTCTTGGTGATGAGAATGGCACGGAAGGACATGTCGTTTCCTCTTTAAAGGGCTTCCACGAAGCGGATGGGCTGGCCATGGGCCTGGCCGATGATCTCGTCGTTCCACATGACGCGGCGGCCGCGCACATAGGTGCCGACGGGCCAGCCGGTCACCTCGCGGCCGTCATGCGGGGTCCACTTGCAGCGGCTCTCGATCCAGTCATTGGTGATGGTGCGCTTCTTCTTGAGGTCGGCGATGGTGAAGTCGGCGTCGTAACCCTCGGCGATGCGGCCCTTGCCGGCCATTCCGAAGATGCGGTTGGGGCCGTGCGAGGTGAGGTCGACGAAGCGCTCGATCGACAGCATGCCCCTGTTCACGCAGTCGAGCATGACGGGCACCAGCGTCTGCACGCCGGGCATGCCCGAGGGCGAGGCGGGATAGGGCTTGGCCTTTTCCTCCAGCGTATGCGGCGCATGGTCGGAGCCGAGCACGTCGACGAGGCCGGACTTGAGCGCCGCCCAGATGCCTTGCCTGTGGTGCGGCTCGCGCATCGGCGGGTTCATCTGGAGGAGGTTGCCGAGGCGGGCATAGTCTTCCGAGGTGAAGACGAGGTGGTTGGGAGTCACCTCCACCGTGGCAACATCGCGCGCCGCGGCGAGGATAGGGAATTCGTCTGCCGTCGAGACATGCAGCACGTGGATGCGCTTGTGCGCCTCGCGGGCGAGCCGCACGAGGCGCTCGGTGCACAGCCGTGCCGCCTCGGCATCACGCCAGACATAGTGGCTCGACGGGTCGCCCTCGACGCGTAGGTCCTTGCGTGCATTGAGCCGGTCCTCGTCTTCCGAGTGGAAGGCGGCACGTCGGCGGATGCTGGCCAGCACGCGGGCGACGCCCTTGTCGTCGTCGACCAGCAGCGAGCCGGTGGAGGACCCCATGAACACCTTGATGCCGGCGCAGCCTGGCAGCAGTTCGAGCTCGCCCAGCTGGTGGGCATTCTCCCGCGTGCCGCCCATGTAGAAGGCGAAGTCGCAGTACATGCGGTTCGATGCCCGGGCCACCTTGTCGGCCAGCGCCTCGGCGGAGGTGGTGAGGGGGCTGGTGTTGGGCATCTCGAAGACGCCGGTGACGCCGCCCATGACGGCGGCACGGCCGCCGGTCTCGAGGTCTTCCTTGTGCTCGGCGCCGGGTTCCCTGAGGTGCACCTGGCTGTCGACCACGCCCGGCAGGATGTGGAGGCCCGTGCAGTCGACCACCTCGCCGCCCTGTTCCTTGCCGAAGGACCCAATCCCCACGATGCGGCCGCCGGACACGGCGACGTCGCGCTGGCCCACCCCGTCGTGGTTCACGACGGTGCCACCCTTCAGGATCAATTCGGCGTTGAATGGCATGGTCTGGCCCGGCTTTCCTTGAACGTTGTGCCCGGTCTTCGTAAATGTGGATTGGAAACGAAGCAACAGCGATGCGCGACATTGATTTTCGGGCGGGAAGCCTCCCCGGCCGGGCCGTGATTTCGGTCCGCGGGCCGGATTCGGGGCATTTCCTGCACAACCTGCTGACGGCGGACATCGACCATCTGGCCGAGGGCCAGGCCGCCTATGCCGCCCTGCTCACGCCGCAGGGCAAGATCCTGTTCGACATGCTGGTGGTGAGGCAAGGCGACAGCTACCTGATCGACTGCGCCGCAGGGCAGCGGGCCGACCTGCTGAAGCGGCTGGCGATGTACAAGCTCCGCGCCAAGGTGGAGATTGCGGCGCGGGATGACCTGGCAGTCGGGGTTTCGCCCGCCGAGATTGCCGGCGGCTACCGCGACCCCAGAAGCGCCGCGATCGGCTGGCGAAACATCGGCTTGGCCGGAGTGCCGGCCGAAGGCTATGACGCCGCCCGCATCGGTGCGGGGCTGGCGGATTCGGAGGCAGACCTCGGCTCGGGCGAATTCTTCCCGCACGAGGCCAATCTCGACCAGCTGGGCGGGGTGAGCTTCAGGAAGGGCTGCTACGTGGGGCAGGAAGTGGTCTCGCGCATGGAGCACCGGGGCACGGCGCGGAGCCGCATCCTGCCGGTGGTGGTCGACGGCGCCGTGCCGCCCAAGGGGACCGATATCCGTTCCGGCGAGAAGCAGGTGGGCACACTGCTCTCGTCCGCCGGCAACAGGGCGCTCGCCCTCATCCGCCTCGACCGGCTGGCGGAAGCGACTGCCCCACTGCTTGCCGATGGTGCTAGGGTGACGGTCCAGAAGCCCGCATGGGCGAGATACGAGGTTCTGGGGGCGGCATGAACGCAGTGAAACACGAGGATGGCCTGTGCCGCTGCGGCTGGTGCGGCACCGACCCACTTTATGTCGCCTATCACGACACCGAATGGGGCGTGCCCGAATATGATTCGCGCGCGCTGTTCGAGAAGCTTTTGCTCGACGGCTTCCAGGCCGGGCTGTCGTGGATCACCATTCTCCGCAAGCGCGACAATTTCCGCCGCGCCTTCGACGATTTCGACCCGGTGAAGATGGCGCGCTACAAGCCGGCCAAGCTCGAGAAGCTGATGCAGGATGCCGGCATCGTGCGGAACCGCCTGAAGATCGAGGCCAGTGTCACCAATGCCCAGGCCTATCTGGCGATCCCCGATTTCTCCGCCTATCTCTGGGACTTCCTCGACGGCAAGCCGCTGAACAACAAGATCCGCAGCATGAAGGACATTCCGGCCAAGACGCCGCTGGCCGAGAAGATGTCGAAGGACCTGCAGAAGCGCGGCTTCCGCTTCGTAGGCCCGACGATCGTCTACGCCTTCATGCAGGCCTGCGGGCTGGTGAACGATCATCTCGTCGACTGCCACCGCCACGAGGCCGTGAAGCATGGCGCGCGGCGCTGAGGCCCCGCGCGCCTGGCAGCGCATGCTGTCGGGGCGGCGGCTGGACCTGCTCAACCCCTCGCCGCTCGACATCGAGGTGGAGGACATTGCGCATGGGCTGGCGCGCGTCGCACGCTGGAACGGCCAGACCAAGGGCGACCATGCCTTCTCGGTGGCGCAGCACTGCGTGCTGGTGGAGGAGCTGGCGGTTCACCTCGATTCCTCGCTCGACCGCAAGGCGCGGTTGGCGGCGCTGCTGCACGATGCGCCGGAATATGTGGTGGGCGACATGATCTCGCCGTTCAAGGCGGCACTCGGCCTCGACTACAAGGCTTTCGAGAACCGGCTGCTCGCCGCGATCCACATCCGCTTCGGCCTGCCGGCACAGGGGGCGCAGACGCTCGAGGTGTTCATCAAGAAATGCGACCGCCTCGCCGCCTATCTCGAGGCGACACAGCTCGCCGGCTTCGCGGTGGCGGAAGGCGAGAAGTTCTTCGGCAAGCCAAGGGGCCTCGACGGCGACGCGGCGCAGCGTTTCTTCCGGCTGAAGCCACTGGCCCCCAATGATGCCGCGGCGCTTTACCTCAAGACCTTCAGGAAGCTTGCACCATGATCATCGTCTGCCCGCTCAACAAGGTGCAGCCCCTCATCGACCAGCACCATGCCAAGCACGTGGTGACGCTGCTGGCACCCGACACGCCGCATGACGCGCCGGTGGGCGTCACGCCCGGCCGTCACCTCACGCTCTATTTCCACGACATCGTGCAGCCGATGGACGGGCATGTGCCGCCCGGTGCCGCCGATGCAGAGAGGCTGATTGCCTTCTTCCGGAGTTGGGACCGCGAGGATCCGATGCTGGTGCATTGCTGGGCCGGCATCAGCCGCTCGACGGCGGCGGCCTTCACCGCGCTGTGCATGTTCCGGCCTAAGGCCGACGAGGAGGAACTGGCCTTCGAACTGCGCCAGGCCTCGCCCTCGGCCACGCCGAACCGGCTGATCGTGTCGCTGGCCGACGAGGTGCTGGGGCGAAACGGCCGCATGGTGCGGGCCATCGAGAAGATCGGCCGCGGGGCGGATGCCTTCGAAGGCACGCCCTTCGTGCTGCGGCCCTGAAGGGTCTTCTCCCGCTGAAGCGTGAGAAGAAGGGACCCGTTGCAAAGCAACGGGGAGATGAGGGGAAGTCAGGAGACGACTGATCTTCACTTCCCCTCACCTACCCCGACTTTGTCGGGGCCCCCTCCTCTCCCGCTGAAGCGGGAGAGGACGATTTTCTTACTTTCCCTTCAGCGCATAGTCCCAGTACAGGTCCCGCGCCTTCTGCATGATCGGGCCGGGCTGAAGGTTCTTCTGCTCGACGCGGGTAATGGGCGCCACCTTGGCCCAGTTGCCGGTGGAGAACACCTCGTCGGCTTCCAGGAACTCGCTCCACTTGATCGCGCGCTCGTGCACCTTGATGCCGGCGTCGCGCAGCAGCTGGATGACGCGCTGCCGGGTGACGCCGTTGAGGAAGGTGCCGTTGGGAGCGGGCGTGTGGGCCTCGCCGTCCTTGGCGTACCAGATGTTGGCGGTGGAGAGTTCCGCCACGTGGCCCAGCGCATCGAGCATCACCGCATTGTCGAAGCCCCTGGACTTCGCCTCGCGGATGGCCCGGGCCGAGTTGGGATAGTGGCAGGCGGCCTTGGCATCGGTCGGGGCATATTCATAAGACGGGCGGCGGAAGGGTGAGCAGGTCACCGAAAACCCGGTAGGCCTGGGCAGCGGGGCATCATAGACGGACACCGAAAACTGCGTGGTCTCGGGATCGACGTCGACGAAGCCATCCTCCGCCCAGAACATGGGGCGGAGATAGAGTTCGGCTCCCTTCGGAAAACGGGCGATGCCCTCGCGGATCAGCGCCTCGATCTCTTCGGCGTTCTTCACGATCTTGAGGCCGAAGCTTTCGGCCGAGCGCACGATGCGCTGGCAGTGGAGGTCGAGGTCCGGGGCCACGCCCGCGAAGGCACGCGCACCATCGAAGACGCAGGAGCCGAGCCATGGCGCGTGGGTCATGGGCCCCATCAGCTGCGGGTTGCCCTCGTGCCATTGGCCCTTGAACCAGGTCCAGGCTGTGCCGGTGGTTTCCTTGTGGCTCATCTTCAGTCTCTCCAAATCGCGAGGCCCGATCCTAGACCGCCTCCCGCCCAAACAGAAAGGGCGCCCGGAGGCGCCCTGCCGAACCCTGCCATGCAGGCGGGTCACCCCTCTTCGTAGAAGACGTGATGCCCGATCTTGATCAGCCGTCGCATGTTCTTGGCCCAGGCGGGGTTCACGTAATCGGCATGGTAATTGGTGGCGGAGCCGATGGCGGCAACCTTGGCATCGCCGGAGATCGCCATCTGGGCGATGCGCTTGGCGTTTGCCCAGGCGGCGGCGCTGCGCACATCGTCCGGCAGGCCGTCGCAGGCGAAGGAGAACTGGCAAGAATTGCGCTTGCCCGAGCCCTGGTAGACCACGCCGCAGATCGACTTGGGATATTCCGGATCCTTGACGCGGTTGAGGATGACCTTCGCGACCGCCAGCTGGCCCAGTTCCGACTCGGAGCGGGCCTCGAAATAGACCGCGCGGGCGAGACAGTTCTCCTCCGCCATCTGCATGCGGCGCATGGCGATGGCCTTCTGGGTGGCCTTGTCGACCGGCTTGGCCGAGGCCGTGACGGTGCGCTTCAGCTTGACGCCCTGGACCACCTTCTGCGGCGAGGGGCCCTTGATGATGACATTGCGCGTCTGGGTGTCGTCCTCGCTCATGTTGACCGAGGCCGGAATGATCTGGACCTGCTGCTTCTCGACGATTGAGGCCTGCAGCACGACCGGCCGGTCGCCCTTGCCGTCCGACACAACGGACTGTTCCTCATAGGAAATCTGCGAGGTGAAGGAGGTCTTGCCGAGGATGCCGAGGCTGGAATCCTCGGGAACGAGCGAGCCCTTGGCGAGGATGTTGGAAGACTGGCCCGAAAGGCTTTCGACGATTTCACCGGGATCGGCGTTGTGGGCCACGGCACTCTGGCCCATGTAGTGGCCCGCGAAGGCGAAGGCCAGCACCAGCAGAACGCCGCCGACCACCATGGGACCATACTCGGCGAGGAAGCTGCGCTTCTCGCGGGTCGTGAAGTCCTCGAATTCCCAGGCCCCTGCAGGCCTTGTCTTACGCGTTCTTTTCTTCACTTCCCCTCGACACACCGTGGGCCGCATGTCTTACGGCGCTGTTAATACGCGGTAGTCTATAGGGGTCCCGTTTAACATAGGTTAACCATCCCGGCAACCCGACAGGGCCATTTTTCAGCCGGAATCGTGACAGGGTGAAGACGTGGTTAACCCCTTGCCACAATTCAGAAAAACCTAGCGTTTCGAGAGGCTTGCCTGCGCTGCCGCCAAGCGTGCAATGGGTACCCGGAAAGGCGAGCATGAGACGTAGTCAAGGTTGACCGTTTCGCAGAATGCGATCGAGGCCGGATCGCCGCCATGTTCGCCGCAAATTCCTGTTTTCAATCGGGGCTTTACGGTCCGCCCCCGGTCGGTTGCCAGGTGGATCAGCTCGCCCACGCCCTCGACGTCGAGCGAAATGAAGGGGTCGGTCTTGAACACGCCCTTCGAGGTGTATTCGCCGATGAAGCGGGCGGCGTCGTCGCGGCTGATGCCGAAGGTGGTCTGGGTGAGATCGTTGGTGCCGAAGGAAAAGAAGTCGGCCGACTGGGCGATCTCGGCGGCGCGCAGCGCGGCGCGCGGCAGCTCGATCATGGTGCCCACCGAATAGGTGATGGTCACGCCGGTCTCCTTTGCCACCTGGTCGGCCACGGCGACGATCCATTCCTTCACCCGGTCGAGCTCGGCGCGCGAGGCGACGAGGGGCACCATCACCTCCGGGATCGGCGCCTTGCCGGTGCGGCGGTGAATCTCCGTCGCCGCCTCGAAGATGGCGCGCGACTGCATCTCGGCCACCTCCGGATAGGAGATCAGCAGGCGCACGCCGCGGTGGCCCAGCATCGGGTTGAACTCCTTGAGCTCGGCCACCCGGGCGCGGAGCTGGTCGGGGTTCGCCCCCATCTGCTCGGCCACCTCCTCGATCTCGTGGTCGGCCTGCGGCAGGAACTCGTGCAGCGGCGGGTCGAGCAGGCGGATCGTCACGGGAAGCCCGGCCATGATCTCGAACAGCTCGATGAAGTCGTTCCGCTGCATCGGCAGGATCTTGGCGAGTGCGGCGCGGCGGGCCTCCACCTTGTCGGCAATGATCATCTCGCGCACCGCCACGATGCGCTCGGCATCGAAGAACATGTGCTCGGTGCGGCACAGGCCGATGCCCTCGGCGCCGAAGTCGCGCGCCGTGCGGGCGTCGAGCGGGGTTTCGGCATTGGCCCTGACCCCCATGCGGCGGAACGAGTCAGCCCACTGCATCAGTGTGGCGAAGTCGCCCGACAGCTCGGGCTTGATGGTCGCCACCTCGCCCTTCATCACCTGGCCGGAAGAGCCGTCGACCGTGATGGTGTCGCCCTTCTTCAGCGTGACGCCCGCGACGGCGAGCGTTCCCGCCGCATAGTCGATGCGCAGTGTGCCGGCGCCCGAGACGCAGGGCTTGCCCATGCCGCGCGCCACCACGGCGGCGTGGGACGTCATGCCGCCGCGCGTCGTCAGGATGCCTTCGGCGGCATGCATGCCGTGGATGTCCTCGGGGCTGGTCTCGATGCGCACGAGGATGACGCGGCGGTTCAGCGACTTCAGCCGCTCCGCCTCGTCGGCGTCGAACACGATCTCGCCCGAGGCGGCCCCCGGCGAGGCCGGAAGCCCGGTGGCGATCACGTCGCGCTTGGCCTTGGGGTCGAGCGTCGGATGCAGCAGCTGGTCGAGCGAGGCGGGATCGATGCGCTGCACCGCCTCCTCCCTGGTGATGAGGCCCTCGGCCGCCATGTCGACCGCGATCTTGAGTGCCGCCTTGGCGGTGCGCTTGCCGGTTCTCGTCTGCAGCATCCAGAGTTTGCCGTCCTGGATGGTAAACTCCATGTCCTGCATGTCGCGGTAATGGCGTTCGAGCAGGTCGAAGTTGGCCTTCAGCTCGGTGAAGGTGGAGGGCATGATCTGCTCGAGCGACGGCGCCTCGGAGTTGGCCTCGAGGCGGGCCCGCTCGGTGATGTTCTGCGGCGTGCGGATGCCGGCGACCACGTCCTCGCCCTGGGCGTTGACGAGGAACTCGCCATAGAGCTCGCGCGTGCCGTTCGCCGGGTTGCGGGTGAAGGCGACACCCGTGGCGGAGGTTTCGCCCATGTTGCCGAAGACCATGGCCTGCACGTTGACCGCCGTGCCCCAATCCTCCGGAATGTTGTTGAGCTTGCGGTAGGTGATGGCGCGCGCACCCATCCACGACTTGAACACCGCGCCGATGGCGCCCCACAGCTGCTCGTGCGGATCCTGCGGGAAGGGCTTTCCGATCGCCTCCTCGACCAGCGCCTCGTAGCGCGCGACGAGGCCCTGCCACTCTTCCGCCGTCACCTGCGTGTCCAGCGTGTAGCCGCGCTCGTCCTTGAAGCCGCCGAGGATGTCCTCGAACTCGTCATGATCGACGCCGAGCACCACGTCGGCATACATCGAGATGAAGCGGCGGTAGCTGTCGAAGGCGAAGCGCCGGTCGCCCGAGCGCTTGGCGAGGCCCTCGACCGTCATGTCGTTGAGGCCGAGGTTCAGCACCGTGTCCATCATGCCCGGCATCGAGGCGCGGGCGCCCGAGCGCACCGAGACGAGCAGCGGGTTTTCGGGATTGCCGAACCGGGCGCCGGAGATCCTCTCGACCGTCTCGAGCGCGGCACGGATCTGCGCGTCGAGGCCATCCGGGTAGGCGCGGTTGTTCTTGTAGAAGGCGGTGCAGACTTCGGTGGAGATGGTGAAGCCCGGCGGCACCGGCAGGCCGAGATTGGCCATCTCGGCCAGGTTGGCGCCCTTGCCGCCCAGCAGGGCTTTCATCTCAGCCCGGCCTTCCGCCGAACCACCACCGAAGGAATAGACGAATTTCGCGCGATCAGCCGCCATGACAGAGTCTTCCCATTGCTTCCGGTTGCTTATGAAGGCTTGTAGCGGGCGGCGGCCCGCCAGCAAGACAATCACAGCGCAATGTCGTGTGCAACGCAATATCGCAGGTGCGACATTGTACCTTTAGCCAAGCTTCAGGCGACGGCGGGCTTCAGCGGGGGGCTGTGCGGCCGGCGGACGTAGAGGATCCACAGGGCGATCGCCAGGTTCAGCACGTTCCACGCCACGCCATTGAGGAAGGCGGCGGTGTAGGAACCGGTCCAGTCATAGATCTCGCCCGACATCCAGCCGCCCAGCGCCATGCCGAAGACGGTGGCGGTGAGCACGGTGGAGATGCGGCTTCCCGCCTCGCGCGCCGGGAAATGGTCGCGGATGATGAGCGCGTAGCTCGGCACGATGCCGCCCTGGCTGAGCCCGAAGATCGCGGACACGACATAGAGCGAGGCGAGGCCGTCGAAGGGGATGTAGGCGATGAGCGCCAGCATCTGCATGGCGGAGCCGGCGATGAGGGTGGGCAGGCCCCCCACCTTGTCGGCGACGAGGCCGGAGACGAGGCGGCTCAGCACGCCGAAGCCCAGCATGATCGACAGCATTTCCGCGCCGCGTGCCGGGCCGTAGCCGAGATCGGCACAGTAGGCGACGATGTGGACCTGCGGCATCGACATGGCCACGCAGCAGGAGAGCCCCGCCAGCACCAGCGCGGGGAACAGGAAGCGGTGGCTGGGCAGCAGCCCCTTCTGGCCCGCGCTGCGGCTGGCCGGGCTCGCGGTGTCATGGAACTGCGGGCGCTTCCGCAGGAACTGCGCCAGCGGGATCATGACGACGACGCAGAGCAGGCCGATCGCCATGTAGGTCCAGCGCCAGCCATAGCTCTGGATCGCCGCCTGCATGAAGGGCGGCCAGATCGTGCCGGCGATGTAGTTGCCGCTGGCGACGATGGCGATCGCAATGCCGCGGCGGCGCAGGAACCATTGCGAGGCATCGGCCACCAGCGGGCCGAAGGTGGCGGCACTCCCGAGAAACCCGATGAACACCGCCTGCACCACCACATACTGCCAGTAGCTCGTCGACAGCGCGGCGAGGAAAAAGCCGATGCCCAGCGACGCGCCGGCGATGGTGACCGGCACCATGATGCCGAATCGGTCCGCCATCTTGCCCATGGCGAAGCCGCCGGCCGCGAAGCCCAGGAAGGTGGCCGTATAGGGCAGCGAGGCGCCGGCGCGATCGACCCCGAATTCGGTCTGGATGGTCGGCAGCACCACGACCGCGAGCCAAAGCCCCATGCCACCCACCACGGCAAGCAGCAGCGAGATGACGAGCCTGATCCAGGCGTAGCGGCTGTCGGGGGCGTAGGCGGCGGGGGCGGTCATGACCCTTCCCTAACGGCCACGCCGCCCGAGGTCAAAACGCCACTTTCGCCGATGCCGAGGGTCAGGGGTGCGGCCCGCGCATGGTTCACCCGCGGCCGGCATGGGCGAGAAGATGCGCCCGGAAGGCGGCGGCGATCGGCGAGAGCTGCTTGGCCCTGGGGTGCACCACGTGCCAGCGCGAGGATATGGGGAAGCCTTCGACGTCGAGCACGCGAATGTCTTTTCCACCCTGCAGCGCATGGCGCGAGATGACGCCGAGCCCGAGGCCGCCGGCCACCGCCTCGCGGACCGCCGCGTTGCTGCCGAGTTCGAGCCGCACGTCGGGGCGGAAGCGGCGGCGGGCGAAATGCCGGTCGGTTGCCATGCGCGTGCCGGAGCCGGGCTCGCGCAGGATGAAGCGCTGGTCCCTCAGCTGCGCCAGGCTGTGCCTGCTGCCGAGTTTCGTGCCGCGCGCCGCGATGAGCACCAGCGGGTTCTCCATGAACACGTCATCCGCAAGGTCGAGGTCCGGCGGCATGGACATGATGTAGATGTCGTCGCGGTTGTCGCGCAGCCGCGCCACCACGCCGTCGCGGTTCAGCACCGCGAGCGACACGTCGATGGCGGGATGGAGGCGGCAGAAGCTGCCGACGAGGCGCGGAATGAAATTTTCCGCCGTGCTCACCGCCGCCACGCGCAGCCGCCCGCGCGACAGGCCCTTCAGCTGGCCCATGTGCTGGCCGAAGCTTTCCCACTCCGCCAGCATGGCGCGGGCGGTCTGCGCCAGTTGCCGCCCGGCATCGGTGAGGTAAACGCGCTTGCCGATCACCTCGTGCAGCGGCAGGCCGATGGCCGACGTCATCTCGCGGAGCTGCGCGGAGGCGGTGGGCTGCGTGACGTGCATCGCCGCCGCCGCCTTGCTGACGCTGCCGGTCTCGGCGAGGGCGAGGAACAGGCGCATCTGGCGGAAGGTGACGTTCATAGAATTTAGTCTATGCATAGTGGCCGAAAAATCAATTTTTATCGATGGGAAGGATTGGCTATCCGCCGGGGTGAAGGAGGCAACCCATGCAAAACCTCATCGATCCGGCAATCCTGTTCTTCGTCTTCGGCGTTCTGGCGGGCGCGCTGCGCTCCAACCTCGAGATTCCGAAATCCATCGCCAAGTTCCTGTCGCTCTACCTGCTCATGGCGCTGGGGCTGAAGGGCGGCTTCGCGCTGGCCCAGTCGGGCTTCACGGCGGACGTGGCCTTGAGCCTGGGGGCCGCCGTCTTCATGGCCTTCCTGGTGCCCGTGCTCGGCTATGCCTTCCTGCGCAGCTTCGTCTCGCGCTTCGATGCGGCGGCGGTGGCGGCGGCCTATGGCTCGGTCAGCGCCGTCACCTTCGTGACGGCAAGCCAGTATCTCCAGTCACAGGGCATGCCGCCGGGCGGCCACATGGCGGTGGCGCTGGTGCTGATGGAATCGCCCGCCATCATCATGGCGGTGCTGTTCGCCAATGCCATCCGCCACGGCGCCGGTGCAGGGATCACGGCGGGCGGCGCCGCGCGCAGCGTGGGCGCGGCGGCCGCCCCGCTCTCGGCCGGCCGCATCCTGCACGACTCCTTCACCGATGGTGCGCACCTATTGCTGCTCGGCTCGCTCGCCGTGGGCTTCATCAGCGGCGAGGCCGGCAAGGCGGTGATGCAGCCCTTCGCCGGCGACCTGTTCAAGGGCATGCTGGCCTTCTTCCTGCTCGACATGGGGCTGATGGTGGCGCGGAACTTCCGTGATGCGCGCAAGGCGTCCCCTGCCCTGCTCGGCTATGCCGTGGCGGGCCCGCTGCTGCACGCCGGCATCGCGCTCGGGGTTTCCGTGCTGCTCGGCCTCACGGCGGCGGATGCGGCACTCCTCATGGTGCTGTCGGCGAGCGCTTCCTACATCGTGGTGCCCGCCGTGCTGCGCTATGCGCTGCCGGAGGCGAACCCCGCGCTCTACTTCGGCCTCAGCCTGGGCATCACCTTCCCGCTCAACATCCTGGTGGGCATCCCCCTCTACGCGAACCTCGCCCAGCGGGCGCTGGGCCCGGGGTGAGCCGGCAGCCTGGGCAACTCGCCGAGACCGCCCACGAACATCGCCTGAGCGCGAGCCGGGCCTTCGCCGAACACCGTCAGGGGGCCGCGCAGATAGAGCGGGCAGCGGGAGCAGGATTTCGCCGCCGCGCGCGCCGCGCCGAGCCTCGCTGGAACGGGCACGTCGGCCCCTTCCAGCCGTGGCAGGTCGGATTCGATGGTGCGCATGGGCTTGCGGTCCATGGCAGGTGAATCGCCATGGAGTCCGGATGGCTCCCGTGAGGGCCTAGCCTTCGATCTTCGAGAAGTCGGCGACCTCGGCCGTCGCGGCGCGGATGTTGTTGAGGAGGCGCAGGCGGTTTTCGCGGAAGGTGGCGTCCTTGTCGTTCACCGTCACGTGCTCGAAGAAGGCATCGACGGGCGCGCGCAGCTTGGCGATGGCCGCCATCGCGGCTCCGAAATCCTCCTCGCGCAGCGCCCGGCGGACCTGGCCCACCGCCTGGGTGATGGCGGTGTGCAGCGCTTTCTCCTCGCCCTTGATGAGTTGGGAGATGTTGACGTCGCCGTCATAGGACCTGCCGTCCTTCTTCTCCTCGATCCGCAGGATGTTGGAGGCGCGCTTGACGCCGGCGAGCAGGTTCTTGCCGTCGTCGGTGTCGAGGAACTTCGACAGCGCCTCGACGCGCTTCGTCACCATGAGGAGGTCGTCCTGATTGCCCAGTGCGAACACCGCATCGATGAGGTCGTGGCGCTTGCCCTGCTCCTTCAGGTGAACCTTCAGGCGATCGGCGAAAAAGGCGATGAGATCGTCGCCGCAGAAGCTGAGCGGCAGGCGCAGGTTCTTGTCGAGCACGATGCGGATGACGCCCAGCGCCGAACGGCGCAGCGCATAGGGGTCCTTCGAGCCCGTGGGCTTCTCGTCGATCGACCAGAACCCGTTGAGTGTGTCGAGCTTGTCGGCGAGCGCCACGGCTTGACCAACGCGTGAAACCGGAATGGTGTCGGTGGGGCCGACCGGCTTGTAATGATCGCGGATCGCATCGGCCACGTCCGGGTCGACGCCCTGGTCGAGCGCGTAGTAGCGGCCCATCAGGCCCTGCAGCTCCGGGAACTCGCCGACCATGCCGGTGACGAGATCGGCCTTGGCGAGGCGCGCTGCGAGCTTGGCCTTCTCCACGTCGGCGCCGATGGTCCTGGCGATCTCGGCGGCCATGTTCTCGATCCTCTGCACGCGTTCGCCCTGTGAGCCGAGCTTGGCGTGGAAGGTGATGGCGTCGAGCTTCTTCGCCCAGTCGGCGAGCTTCACCTTGCGGTCCTGGTCCCAGAAGAACTTGGCATCCGACAGGCGCGCCGCGATGACCTTGTTGTTGCCGGCGACGATGGTCTTGCCGCCATCCCTGGCGACGAGGTTCGACACCAGCAGGTAGCGGTTGGCGAGCTGCCCGGTCGCGGCGTTGCGCAGGGCAAAGCATTTCTGGTGGTTCTTGATCGAGGTGGCGATCACCTCGGGCGGCACCGCGAGGAAGCTTTCATCGAAGCTCCCCATCAGCACCACCGGCCATTCGACGAGGCCCGCTGTCTCCTTCAGCAGGCCCTCGTCCTCGATCAGTTCGAGGCCCTGGGCGAAGGCGAGGTTGCGTGCCTCGGTGCGGATGGTCTCGATGCGCGCATGGGCATCGACCACCACGAAATTTTGCTGCAGCTTCTGGGCATAGTCCTCGAAGCGCCGCACCTCGATGTGCTGCGAACCCATGAAGCGGTGGCCGCGTGTGACGTTGCCGCTGTGGATGCCTTCGATCTCGAAGGGCACCACCTCGCCATCGAAGGTGCAGACGATGGCATGCAGCGGGCGCACCCAGCGCAGGCTGCCCGAACCCCAACGCATCGACTTGGGCCAGGGGAACTTGCGGATCGTGTCCGGCACCACCTCGGCGATGATCTCGGTGGCGGTGCGGCCGGCCTTCCGGATGATGGCGAGGTAGAACTGGCCCTTCTTGTCGTCCTGGACCTTGAGCTGGCCGAGGCTGAGGCCGGTCGACTTGAGGAAGCCCTCGATCGCCGGCTGGGGCGCATCGACGCGCGGACCTTTCCGCTCCTCGTTGACGTCGGCCGCCTTGGCGTCGAGGCCCTCGACCGAGAGCACGATGCGGCGCGCCCCGCCATGGGCCTGCGCGCCTTCATAGGTGAGGCCCGCCTCGACCAGCGCGTTGGTGACCATCTGGCGCAGGTTCTCCGCCGCCTTCGGCTGCATGCCGGCGGGGATTTCCTCGGAAAACAGTTCGATCAGAAGTTCAGGCATCGGGCACTCCGGGCGGGGCCCGCGAATTAGCAGCCCCATCCCGGCTTGTCACCCCTCAGGGGCGGATCAGAGCGCCTTGTGGCTGCCGTCGCAGAACACCGGGGCCTTGGTGTGCTTGCAGCCGCAGAAGAACTTGCGGCCCGCTTCCTCCGCCGTCCACTTCACCGGCGTGAAGGACGTGCCCTTGTGGCTGCCGTCGCAGAAGGGCTGGTTCTTCGACTGGCCGCAGGCGCACCACCAGTAATCCTTGCCGGCCTCGACCTCGACGGGGATCGGTGACTTCTGGGCGATGACGGGGTCGGACATTGGGTTCTCCTGATTCAGTAATTGATCAGGTTACAGTATCAACCTTGCCGCGCTGCGAGTCAACTCCGGCGTGTCAGGCGGCAGCGCCGCCGCCCGCGGTCTTGCTCCACGCCTCGCAGCAGCCCTTGGCGAGTTCACGGACGCGCAGGATATAGGCCTGGCGCTCGGTGACCGAGATGACGCCGCGGGCATCGAGCAGGTTGAAGGTGTGCGAGGCCTTGATGCACTGGTCATAGGCCGGCAGCGCCATTTCATGGCGGGTGTCCTTGTCGCCCGCCGCGAGCAGCGCCTTGCACTCGGCCTCGGCGTCCTCGAAGTGCTTGAAGAGCGCCTCGGTGTTGGCGTGCTCGAAGTTGAAGCGCGAATATTCCTGCTCGGCCTGCAGGAAGACGTCGCCATAGGAGATGCGCCTGGCGCCCTCCTGGCCGTTGAAGTTCAGGTCATAGACGTTGTCGACGCCCTGCACATACATGGCGAGGCGTTCGAGGCCGTAGGTGAGTTCGCCCGAAACCGGCGAACAGTCGAGGCCGCCGACCTGCTGGAAATAGGTGAACTGCGAGACTTCCATGCCGTCGCACCACACTTCCCAGCCGAGGCCCCAGGCGCCCAGTGTCGGGCTTTCCCAGTCGTCCTCGACGAAGCGGATGTCATGCAGCGAGCGGTCGATGCCGATGGCTTCGAGCGAACCGAGATAGAGGTCCTGCAGGTCGGCCGGCGAGGGCTTCATGATGACCTGGTACTGGTAATAGTGCTGCAAACGGTTGGGGTTCTCGCCGTAGCGGCCATCCTTGGGGCGGCGCGACGGCTGGACATAAGCCGCGGCCCAGGGCTTCGGCCCGACCGAGCGCAGCGTGGTGGCGGGGTGGAAGGTGCCGGCACCCACTTCCATGTCATAGGGCTGAAGGATGACGCAGCCCTTGCTCCCCCAATACTGGTGGAGCGTGAGAATCAAGTCCTGAAAGGATTTCGTGGGATTCAGTGCCATGCGGTCCGCCTCGGAAAAGCGCGGCGGACCCTAGGGGGCACGAGTCTGGAGGTCAAGCCTCGGGGTAGTAGACGCCGGTGCGCGGGTCCTGACGGAGGCGGCGGACCTGCTGCGGTTGACGGTGCTGGCGATTCGCCCTGACGCGAACCGGCTGCATGTTCCGCATCGTCACCAGCCTGATGACGAAGAACGACAACACGATTGCAGCGAGCAGCGACAACAGCTTCAGAACAACCATCGGATCCTCCAATGACCCTCTCCTTCAATGATCATAAGCCGAAACGCGACCACAATGCACGCGTTTCGAGAGCTTCTAGTGTATTTCCCGCAATATCAGTAGCTTGTGAGGCAAAACCGAGGCGCTTGAGGCCCCAGCCCTGGTGCGGCTGGACGGTGCGCAGCACAAGCTTGTCGCCAAAACGGGCCTTCAGCACCTGATGCATGTGGCCGATTCCGTCGACGAGGCCACGGGCCAGCGCCTGGCGGCCGGACCAGAAGGCGCCGGAAAAGATCTCCCTTTCGTCGCCGGTCAGCCGGGCGCCGCGGCGGGCCTTCACAAGGGCCTTGAACGCGCTGTGGATGTCGGCCTGGAGCGAGAGCAAATGTTCAACGTCTTCAGGACGTTCGGGCTTGAACGGATCGAGCATCGACTTGTTTTCGCCGGCAGTGTGGACGCGGCGTTCGACACCCAGCTTGCGGATCGCCTCGACAAAGCCGAAGCCCGCCGAGATGACGCCGATCGAGCCCACGACGGAGCTTTCGTCGGCGTAGACCTCGTCTCCGGCACAGGCCAGCCAATAGCCGCCGGAGGCCGCCACGTCCTCGCAGAAGACCAGGACGGGCACTTTGTTTTGTTCTGCAAGCTCCCGGATTCGCGCGTGAATCAGGGCCGACTGCACGGGCGAGCCACCCGGCGAATTGATGCTGATGGCCACCGCCGCCAAGCCCTTGCGGGTGAAGGCGCGCTCGAGCACCGGGTTCAGCGACTTGAGCGTCAGCGCCGGGCGCAGCGGGGTGCCGATGCCGATGGCACCGTTGAGCGCCACATGATTGACCACCGGCACCGATTTGCGCCAGCGCAGCGGGATGAATCTGGTGAGAAAAGCGTTGTTGCCCATGCGGTTCAGATAGGTGCCCGGTTGCTGGTGCACAAGACGCGCATCACCTGAGCGGGAATGCCGCGCCGTCGCGCAGCACGGCTTCGGCCTCCGCCGTGAAACCGTTCCCGGAATCATGCAGGACGATGCCGGGGAGAATCTGCAGCGGTGCCTTCGAGCCCTTGATGCCCTGCACGATGACGCGCGAGGCGGCCATGCCGCGGCGCGGAAAAAGCGGTGCGATCCGGATGCTGCCGAAGCGATTCTGCATGCTGTCGAGAAGCTGCCCGAGCGCATCGGCGCGATGCACGATGGTGACGCTGCCGCGCGGCACCAGCATGGCATGGAGAACCCTGGTCCAGAGATCGAGCTCGTCCGGCCCGAAGGCGTGGGCCTGCGCCTTGAGGAGGTGGGGCGACGGGGTGGACCTGGCCTGGTCGAAGAACGGCGGGTTGACCATGGCGTGGGCGAAGCTGCCGGAGGGCGGCATGGCGGCCTGGTCCTTGCGGAGCGCATCGCGGACGTCGGCGCGGATCACCCGCAGCCGGCCGGCGAGGCCGTTGCGGCGGGCGTTCTCCTCGCAGATCAGGGCGTAGCGGCTGGCGACCTCGATGCCGGTGATGCTCACACCCGGGTTGCGGGCGAGCAGGCAGAGGGCGGCCACCCCCGGGCCGATGCCCGCCTCGAACACGCTGTCGCCCCCGCTGCAGGGCACGGCGGCGGCGAGGAACACCGAATCGATGCCGGCGCGGAAGCCCTTCTCGGGCTGGAGCACGCGCAGGCGGCCGCCGAGGAAGGCATCGTCGGAGAGCGACGGCGGCACGGCGTGGCCTGATAAATCGCTGCTGTTCATCGGGCGGAGTCTGCTACCTCCGGGTTAGCGGCGGGTTACCGAGGCTGCGGCGGGCGCGGGCCATGTCCTCGCCCAGCACCATGATGCGGCGGGGAATGGCCCCGACCGAGCCCTCGAGGGCGGCCATGTGATCGTCGAGCTGCAGGAAGTCGATCCCTGCCTCGGCCAGCACATGGCGGACGAAGGAGAGATAGACCGGATCATTGCTGCGCAGCAGTTCCTCCATGGCGGGAGATTGACGGCTCGGAACGATGGGAGCAAGGCGGGACTGGCCCCTGCCCTGCCCCCGGGCCGGGGCGACGGGGGTGTGGCATAGGGTGAGGCCGCTCGAAGATTGAGCGCATGGCCTGCCTGTGCTTTAACGGCCCAAAGAACCAAGAAGGCAGGCAGTCTCCATGGGAGTCGTCATTCCGCTCGACGGAGCGGGCAACAAGAAGCGGGCAAGCATCGAGCCCCTGGTGAAGCTCACGCTGGCCGACATGGAGCGGGTGAACGAGTCGATCCTGTCGCATGCCAGAAGCCACGTGGAGCTCATCCCCGAGATCGCCAGCCACCTGATCAACTCCGGCGGCAAGCGCATCCGCCCGATGCTGACGCTCGCGGCGGCGCGCATGGTGGGCTACGAGGGCGAGCATCACCTGAAGCTGGCCACCGCGGTGGAGTTCATGCACACGGCGACGCTGTTGCACGACGACGTGGTGGACGAGAGCGACCTGCGCCGCGGCAAGCAGGCGGCACGCGTCATCTGGGGCAACCAGGCGAGCGTGCTGGTGGGCGACTACCTGCTGGGCCAGGCCTTCAAGATGATGGTGGAGACGGGCTCGCTCGACTCGCTGCGCATTCTGTCCAACGCCGCCTGCGTGATCGCCGAGGGCGAGGTGCTGCAGCTTTCCGTGTCGCAGGACACCTCGACCACCGAGGACGCCTACATGCAGGTGATCGTGGCCAAGACCGCGGCCCTGTTCTCGGCCGCGGCCGAAGTGGGCGCGGTGGTGGCCAGGCGCCCCACCAGCGAACAGGCCGCACTCGAATCCTATGGCCGCAACCTGGGCGTCGCCTTCCAGCTGATCGACGATGCGCTTGACTACACGGGCTCGACCGAGAAGCTGGGCAAGGGCGTGGGCGATGATTTCCGCGAGCGCAAGATCACGCTGCCCGTGGTGCTCTCCTACCGCCGCGGCACGGCGGAGGAGCGGAACTTCTGGAAGCGCACGCTGGAGGACGGCAACCAGACGGCCGACGACTTCACCTATGCCCGCAAGCTGATGGAACGCCACGGCGCGCTGAAGGACACCGTCGACCGTGCCAACCACTACGGCGACATTGCGCGCGACGCGCTGGCGATCTTCCCCGACTCCGACCTCAAGGAGGCGTTGCTGGAGGCCGTCGAATTCTGCGTATCGCGGGCCCACTGAGACCGGCCATGACGTATGAACGCATCGCGAAGGCCGCATGACCCGGGCGATCGCGTTCTACCTTCCGCAGTTCCACCCGATCCCGGAAAACGACGCCTGGTGGGGCGAGGGCTTCACCGAGTGGACGAACACGGCGAAGGCGCGCCCGCTGTTCGACGGGCACTACCAGCCGCATGAACCCGCCGAGCTTGGCTATTACGACCTGCGCGATCCGGAGGTGCGGCAGGCGCAGGCGCAGCTGGCCCGCCGCTACGGCATCGAGGGCTTCTGCTACTATCACTACTGGTTCGGCGACGGGAGGCGCCTGCTCGAGCGGCCGTTCGACGAGGTGCTGGCGAGCGGCGCACCGGACCTGCCGTTCTGCCTGTGCTGGGCCAACCACACATGGTCGGGAATCTGGCACGGCGCGCCCGACAGGATCCTGATGGAGCAGCGCTACCCGGGCGAGGACGATGCACGGGCCCACTTCGGCTTCCTGCTCAGGGCCTTCCGGGACGCGCGCTACATGCGCGTCGACGACAGGCCGCTGCTGGTGATCTACCAGCCGCGCCAGATTCCGCGCCCCTATATCGACCTGTGGCGGCGGCTGGCCGAGGCGGCCGGGCTGAAAGGGCTGTTCATGCTCGGCGTCCG
Organism: Hyphomicrobiales bacterium; assembly: GCA_046349235.1. Taxonomy (GTDB): domain Bacteria; phylum Pseudomonadota; class Alphaproteobacteria; order Rhizobiales; family Aestuariivirgaceae; genus Aestuariivirga. The sequence goes on along the minus strand of JAXMCT010000009.1, from coordinate 368,063 downwards.
CCATATGCGCGACCGATCGAACCCGCAGCTCCTCGGCCTCGACGGGGCGATCGACATGCGCATTCCGTTGCCGGCCAAGAGCTGGGTGGAGGACAACAGCGCGGGCGTGATCATGGACCATGCCGAGATCGCGCATCTCGAAATCCCAAGGCGCGAGCCGGGCCTCAGGAACTTTCCCTGCGTCGGGCCGAGCTGGGACAACACGCCGAGGCTCGGCGCACGCGGCGTCGTCTATGTGAACTCCTCGCCGGAGCTGTTCGCGGAAAATGTCCGCAAGGCCGCCCTGTTCCTCGCCGAGGAACCGCCGCAGCAGCGGCTGCTGTTCGTGAAGGCCTGGAACGAGTGGGCCGAGGGAAACCACCTTGAACCCGATCGCAAGTATGGACACCAGTGGCTCGCGGCGCTGCAGCGCGGCCTCGCGGAAGCTGCTGCGGCCTGACTGCGGCAAAGGGCCTTCGCCCGGCGGAAGACGGCGGCCGATCCGCCGTGTCACGTCACCTTGTAGAGTGCGCCCGGTTCGCTGAGCCTGTGGGTGCACAGGGCGACGGCGTCCTGCTCGGCGAGGGTGACGATGCGGGCCTGATCGTCCCACACGCCATAGGCGACGATGAGTTGACGGGCGGCGGCATCGCGCGTCAGGCCAACGCAGAACTCCACCGGCTCGCCCTCGAAGGTGAAGGGCTCGCTGCGGCTGAGCACGCGGAAGCGCCGGTCACAGATGACGAACATGTGGAGATAGACCGAGGGATTCATGCTCACGGCACGGTGCAGGATGGCGATGTAGCCCTGCTCCACCGGCACGAGGCTCGACGAGCCGGACCAGCCGCCCTGCCAGGAAAGGCCGTGGCGCGGCATGGCGACGGGCTCCTTCGGGAAGCGGTCGAAGGCGAGCCAGAGATTGCGGTTGAAGTCGATGCTCAGTGCCAGCTCGCCCTCGCTGCGCTCATGCGAGACCCAGTTCTTGTCCATCTCGGCGGTGGCGAAGAAGGGTGGAAAGACGCAAGGGGCAAGGCCTTCGGCGGGATCGAGCGGCGCCAGGAACATGCGCGTGGTCATGGCATCGACGCGCCAGCCGCCACCGCGCAGCGACGAAGCCAGCCTGTAGCAGCTGCCGAGGATGCAGAGCCGGCCGTTCCACGCGATGATGCGGAGATCATCGGCGCCGTCGAAGGCGGCCCCGCCCAGGCGCAGCGCCGGAATGGCGAGCGGACGCTGCGCGATGAGGCGGAAGTCACGGCCGAGGCGGGCATGGACATGGCGGACGCGGAGCTTGCCATCGAGCGCCAGGATGGAACTCCAGTTGCGGTCCTCGGTCTGCCAGACGCGGCGGCGGTCATAGGCGTTCTTCTTCAGCACCACGTCGAAGCCCTGGCCGGCGGCATCGAGGATGATGGCGGGATTGGTGACGCGCGGCTCGCCCAGTAGCGCGTTGAGATCGATGCGCTCGCCCACCGCCAGCAGGTCGCCGAGGCGCGCCGTCACGGCGCGCCTTCCGATGGCGCGGCCACGGTGATGCGATGGATGCGAAGAGTCATGATGCGCGGCAAATTAGACACGTCCCGCGTGGCGCGGCAATGGCCCGATGCGAGGTGGGGCGCGTTCATCGCCCCAGGAACGGGCCAGCCGGGAGCACGTCCCGCGACAGGCGCGGTCAAGAGATGGGGGGACATCAGCCCAGCACGGTGCGGGCGGACCACCAGCGCGGATCGACATCGGGCAGCACGCCATCGTCAGCGAGCAGGCCGACGCAGGTTGCGCCGGAACCCGACATGAAGGCGCGGGTGACGCCAGGACTTGCCGACAGCCGCGCCAGTACCTCGCCGATGACGGGGGCGCATGCGATGGCGGGCGCGGCCAGGTCATTGCGCCAGTGGGCCGGGTCGCCCTCGTCGGCGATGGGCGTGCCGAAGGACTGGCCCTTGCCGAGCCCGAGGCGGGCGAACACCGCGGGCGTGGACACTTCGACCAGCGGATTGACCAGCAGGGCGGCGCGCGGTGCAAAGGCTGCGAGCGGCGCGATGCGCTCGCCCACGCCCCGCATGCGGCAGGCCCGCCCGGCGAGGCACACGGGCACATCGGCGCCGAGGCGCAGGGCCGCGGCCGCCACCTGCGGCGCGTCGGGGGCGATCCCCGCGAGGCCGAGGAAGCCCTTCAGCGCCGCGGCGGCATTGGCCGAGCCGCCGCCGATGCCGGAGGCGACGGGAAGGTTCTTCTCGAGGTGGACGGCGACGGGCGGCAGCGCCTTGCCGAAGAGCGCCGCGATCTGCTGCGCGGCCACCCATGCCCGGGCGATGATGTTGTCGGCGCCCGGCGGCAGTGCCGCGGCGAAGGGACCCGTGGCGGTGATGGCGAAGTCGCGGGCGGGCGTGAGGGTGAGATGGTCGCCGACCGAGGCGAAGGCGACGATCGAATCAAGCTCGTGGTAGCCATCGGCCCGGCGCCCCAGCACGTGCAGTGCGAGGTTCACCTTGGCCGGTGCGAAGAGCGTCAGGGCCGTCACGCAGGATCCGCCAGTGGGGGCGACGCGGCGAAGGCCGCGTCAGCCGTTGGTCTTGGGCGCGGCGTTCTGCGCCGGGGTGACCGGCTGCTCGGGCGGCGGCAGGCCGTTCTTGATCTTGTCCTCAATGCGCTTCAGGTCCTCCGGCGCGGGCTGGTTGTCCTTGGCGTGCTGCCACTGGAACTTGGCCTCGAGGGTGCGGCCGACGCGCCAGTAGGCATCGCCGAGATGCTCCGCGATGGTGGGATCGGCGGGCAGCAGTTCCACCGCCTGTTCGCAATAGGTGACGGCCTGGTCATAGTCGCCGAGCTGGAAATAGGCCCAGCCGAGGCTGTCGGTGATGTAGCCGTCGTTCGGCTTCAGCTCGACCGCCTTCTTCACCATGTCGAGGGCCTCGGGAAGATTGATCTTCTTCTCGATCATCGAGTAGCCGAGATAGTTGAGCACGCTCGACTCGTTGGGCGCCAGCGCGAGGGCCTTGCGGAACTGCTTCTCCGCCTCGTCCCACTGGTTCAGGCGCTCGTGCGAGATGCCGTCGTAGTAGTAGATGCGCCAGTGGCCCGGGGCCGGCGTATCGATCAGCGCGATGGCCTGGTCATAGGAGGCAGCGGCATTGGCGAAGTCGCTGTTGGCGCGGTAGAGGTTGCCGAGCGTGACGATGGCGTCATAGTTCTTCGGGTCCGCCGTGACGATGGCCTTGAGCTTGGCCAGCGCCTCGTCCTTGCGATCGAGGTGCTGCAGGCAGACGGCCTCTTCCATGTCGGCGTTGACGCGCAGCGGCGAGGAGGCCGGTACCTTCTGGTAGGCGGCGAGCGCCTTGTCGTAGCGCTTCATGTCCTCGAAGGTGTCGCCGAGCAGCGTGTACATCACGTCCTCGTCGGCGCCGAGCGAGATGCCGAGCTGGGTGTAGAGCAGCGCCACGTCGATCGACTGGTCATCCGTCATCGAGGTGGCGAGCGAGAACAGCGCCTCGGCCGCACCCTCGGCCGGAGTGCCGATGAACGGCTTCGGCGCTTCGCCCTTGAGGCTTGCCGCGAGTGCGGCCTCGATCAGCGGGTTCGAATCGTTCTGCAGGAAGGCGCGGTAGAGCGACTGGGCCTCCGGCGCGCGGCCGTGGCGGCCGAGGAAGGAGCCATAGGCCTCGACGATGCGCAGCGACGAGGGGGCCGCCTCGTAGGCCTTCTTGTAGGCGCCCTCGGCACGCAGCGAATTGCCGAGATAATCGGCGATCAGCGCCTCGTGGAAGGTCTTGAAATTGGCGAAGCTCTCGTTCGAATCCAGGCGGTCCAGCGTCTTGAGCGCGGCGTTGAACTCGCCCTCGCCGGCATAGGCCCAGGCGGTGAGCAGCCAGGAGGTGAGCTCGCCCACCGGCGTGTAGGCCGACTGCTCGAAGTTCTTGCGCGCCTCGGCATAGTGGCGGCCCTTGAAGTCCTTCACGCCGAGCACGATGCGCGCCATGCGCTGCTGGCTGTTGAACTTCAGGACCTCGGCGGCATAGGCTTCCGCCCGGGGGATGTTGCCCTCGGCCAGTTCGAGCAGGAAGATCTTTTCGGTGAGCACCGGGTTGCCGGCATCGGCCTTCAGCGCATCGGCGAGGTAGCTGGCCGCCTGGTCATTGTCGCGCAGCTTGGCGGCGGAGCGGCCGGCGAGATAGTTGCCGGAGATCGATGTCGAGGACGGATCGTTGGCGAAGGCCGCGGTGGCGGGGATGGAGGCGAGCAGGAAACCGGTGAGCGCGGTGCGCAGGAGTGCCGTCATCATCTTCCATTTCAGCAGGCAGGCGGCAGCATGCCGCCAGTATTTCAGGGTGATTTGCTTGTTGCCGCAAAATGCGGTGTTTTTGGGATGAGGGCAAGGGCCGGCCCCCGTCCTCTCCGCTTCTCCAGCGGGGAAGACCCGAAGATCACATGTTCGGGTAGTTCGGCCCTTCGCCGCCCTGCGGCACGACCCAGGTGATGTTCTGGGCCGGGTCCTTGATGTCGCAGGTCTTGCAGTGGACACGCAATTCTGGTGGTTGATCTGGAAGCGCGGCGGCTTGCCCTCTTCCATCACCACCTCGTAGACGCCGGCCGGGCAATAGCGCTGGGCGGGCTCGTCAAGACCGGCAGGTTCTCGCCGATCGGCACTCGGGTCCTTGCGGAGTAGGACGCGCTCGTCCTCGCTGGTGCCCGAGAAGGCGACGTTGGTGAGGCGGTCGAAGGAAATCTCGCCGTCGGGCCTGGGGTACTTGATGGGCTTTGGCCTGCTCGGCGGGCGTGAGCGTCGCCCAGTCCGCCTTGCCATGCTTCCAGGTGCCGAGGCCGAAGCCGAAGATCTGGTTCAGCCACATGTCGAGGCCGCCCAGCGCCAGGCCGCCGATGAGGCCGAGCTTCGACCACATGGGCTTGACGTTCTTGACGCGCTTCAGGGGTCCTGCAGACTCCAGGAGTTGCGGCAGGCTGTTCGTATTCCTTCAACTCGTCGCCGGCGCGGCCGGCGGCGATGCGCGCGCCGAAAAAGGGGCGGCGGCTTCGGCCGCCAGCATGCCGGTCTTCATGGCGTTGTGGGAGCCCTTGATGCGCGGCACGTTGACGAAACCGGCCGAGCAGCCGACCGCGCGCCGCCCGGGAAATAGAGCTGCGGCACTGACTGGAAGCCGCCCTCGGTGGATGGCGCGCGCGCCATAGGCGATGGGATGGCCGCCCTTCAGCACCGGCTCGATCAGCGGGTGGTGCTTGAAGCGCTGGAACTCCATGTAGGGGTAGAGGTGCGGGTTCTTGTAGTTCAGGTGGACGACGAGGCCGAGCATACGAGATTGTCCTCGAGGTGGTACATGAAGGTGCCGCCGCCGGTCTTGGCGCCGAGCGGCCAGCCCATGGTGTGGGTGACCTGGCCCTGGCGGTGGTTCTCGGGCAGGACCTCCCACAGTTCCTTCATGCCGAGGCCATATTTCTGCAGCTCGCGGCCCTCCGCGAGATGGTACTCGGCGATGATCTCCTTGCCAGCGAGCCGCGCGCGCCCGGCGATCAGCACGTACTTGCCGATGAGCTCCATGCCCGGCTGGTAGTCCGGCCAGGCTTGCCGTCCTTGCCGATGCCCATGACGCCGGCCACCACGCCGCGCACCGAGCCGTCCTCGCGGTAGAGCAGTTCGAACAGTGCCCGGGTAGATCTCGACTCCCAGACCTTCCGCCTCGCTGCCAGCCAGCGGCAGATGTTGCCGAGCGACACGGCATAGTTGCCGTGGTTCGACATCAGCGGCGGCATGAGGAAGTTGGGGATGTGCGCACCGCACCTGACGGGCCTGGTGCGACAGAAGCGGTCCTCGATCACCTCGGTGTTGAGCGGAGCGCCCTGTTCCTTCCAGTCGGGGATCAGCTCGGTGAGGGCGGTGGGATCGATCACCGCGCCCGACAGGATGTGGGCGCCGACCTCCGAACCCTTCTCGAGCAGGCAGACGGAGAGCTCGGGATTGACCTGCTCAGGCGGATCGCCGCGGAGAAGCCCGCCGGGCCCGCACCCACGATCACCACATCGCTATTCCATCGCCCGCGCTGGGACCTGTTCCAAGCTGAACCTCACCATCTTCTCGTTTGGGGCGTCTTTATAGTGGGCAGGGCCACCGGTACGTTCACCCGTTCCGGACATGGACACGAAGCAAAACGACATGACGCCGCACGCCGCCGCCGAGGGCTGCGCTGGCTCGCCGAGATGGGAGCCGACGAGATCATCGGCGAGAGCCCGGTGAACCGTCTCGCGGCCCCGGCGGCCAAGCCTGCGGCCACGCCCGCCGCTGCCCTGGCGGCAGCCCTGCGGCGGTGGTGACGCCGGGGCGCCCGCGGCCCAGTGCCGGAGCCTCGCTGAACACCGCCGCGGCGCTCGAGGGCTTCGACGCCTGCCCGCTGAAGAAGACGCACTGGGCTGTGCTATGCCGACGGCAACCCGGAGGCGCGCGTCATGCTGGCGGGGCGAGGCGCCGGGCCGCGACGAAGACATCCAGGGCAAGCCCTTCAGCGCCTGGACGCTCGGGCCAGCTCCTCGACCGCATGGCGGCGGTGGGCCTGTCGCGCGCCGCCCAGGACCGCGACAGCGCGGTGTTCATCACCAACACCATCTTCCGGCGGCCGCCCGCGCAACCGCACGCCGACCGAGGCCGAGACCCAGATGCTTCCGCCCTTCCTGCCCGAGCTGCAGAAGCCGGACGTCATCGTCTGCCTCGGCGCCACGCCGGCACACCGGCTGACCGGACGCAGCGACGGCATCCTGAAGTTGCGCGGCCGGTGGGTGACCGCGACCGTCAGTGGGCGGAACATTCCGCTGCTGCCCACCCTGCACCCCGCCTACCTGCCAGCCCGCCCAGAAGCGGCTGGCCTGGCGCGACATGCCTTCGCTGCGCCAGATGCTCGACGCGCATTGAGGCCGCTGCAGGGCGGTCTTGCGATAACGATTTCGCGGCTCCCCTTGTCCTCGCGAATCGGATGGTGTTTCATGCATGGATCAGGAGAAGGGGAGGGCGGGTTTGTTCGAGCATGAGTGGGTGGCAGTTCATCCCCGCTAGGATTGCAGTCCTTACGGTTTCAGATACCCGCACGCTCGCGACCGATGTCGGGCCAGACGCTGGCCGACCGGGTGGGCCGAAGTACATCTGCTGTCGGCGCGCAAGATCGTGACCGACGACATCCGCGCCATCCGCCACGTGATCCGCGACTGGGCCAACCGGAGCGACGTGGACGCGATGATCACCACGGGGGCAATGGCCTCACCGGCCGCGACGTGACCATCGAGGCGGTCAGGCCGCTGTTCGAGAAGGAGATCGACGGCCGGCACGCCGTTCCACATGGTGTCGTTCCCGAAGATCGGGACCTCGACCATCCAGTCGCGCGCCACGGCGGGAGTGATGAAGGGCAAGTACATCTTCTGCCTGCCGGGCTCGCCCGGCGCCTGCCGCGACGGCTGGGACCTGATCCTCAAGGCGCAGCTCGACTACACCCACAAGCCGTGCAACTTCGTCGAGATCATGCCGCGCCTCGAGGAGCACCTGCAGCGCGGCAAGGGCGGCTAGGCCGGCCTGGAGCCTCGGCAGGCCGAGGCCGGAGACGATGGCGAGCCCGAACAGGATGACGCCACCGCCGAGCAGCTGGGCCAGCGACACGCTTTCGCCCAGCACCAGCGCCGCGGTGACGATGCCCACCGCCGGCATCAGCAGCAGGAAGGGGCCTGCCTCGTCGAGGCGGCACCGTCAGCAGCGTGAACCAGCACATGTAGGCGAGATAGAAGCCGACCACGCCGACGAAGGCCAGCGCCCCCATTGCAGCGCATCGGCGGTGGCCAGGACTGCCACTGGCCGTGCTCGATCAGCGCCGTGGCGAGCGCCAGCTGCGGCACCGATCCGAAGGCATTGGCCTTGAGCAGGCCGACCCGCTGTCGCGGCCGAGCTCAGGCGCCAGCACCTGGCCCAGCGACCAGGAGAAGGCGCTGACGATGATCATGGCGGGGAACGAGGCCCGGCGCCTGCTCCGGCAGGCCGATGACGATGGCGACGCCGAGGATGGCGATGGCCGTGCCCAGCACCTTCCGCGCATCCAGCGGTTCCTTCATGATCAGCCAGTCGAGCAGCACGGCGAAGGGAATTCGATCTGCAGGATGAGATTGGCCGTGGGTGGCGGGTATCGCGGGCGCTGCGCAGCGCCCAGAACAGGAGCGCGCCCTGGATGGTGACGGCGAAGGCCGAGATGGCGAGAATCGAGAGCACCGGGGTGCGCAGCCTTTCGCGGTGCGTGAGCCCCAGAACCACCGCGATGCCGCCATAGACCATCAGCATCATGAACAGCGGCGGAAAATGACCGACCGCCGGCTTGGCGATGGTGAAGCCGGTTCCGAAGAACAGCGGCGGGAGGAGTGCGAGCAGGATCTGGCGGCGGGTCATTGCCCAGCAGATGCCGGGGTTTAGCGAGGAACAAGAATGTTCTTGTTTTGTTCTGGAAGGCTCTCTATATTTGGTCATGTCCAGTTCGATCGATAGGCGCCGGGCCCTTTGCCCCTGATCCTGCCGCTCTCGGCGAAGGGCGGACGACCGCGCTCGACAGCCAGGCGTGCGCGGCCGCGGTGCGGGCGTCAACATGGCGGGCCGCTTCGAGGCCTTCACGCCGCTCGCTGTTCGACGACGGCTGGCAGGGCTGGAGACCTGCCCCCGTTCCGGACCACGGTGTTCGAGGAAAAGCCCAGGACCATCATCTCGCGCAACGATCTGCCCGACGTCGGCTTCGACCAGTCGATCAACCCTCGCGGCTGAGAGCACGGCTGCTCCTACTGCTACAAGAAGCCGGCGCATTTCCTACATGGGCCTGTCGCCCGGCCTCGACTTCGAATCGAAGCTGTTCGCCAAGCCAGTGGCGAAGCCGTTGCGCGCCGAGCTTTCGGGCTGTGGGCTACGTGCCGAAGACCATCGCGCTCGGCGCCAATACCGATGCTCTACCAGCCGATCGAGCGCGAGCAAGGACGGCGCCATTCTCGAGGTGCTGTCCGAGTTCAACCACTCCGGTGGGCATCGTGACCAAGTCGGCGCTGCGACGCGCGTGACATCCTGGCGCCCATGGCGAAGAAGGGCCTGGTCAAGGTCGCGGTGTCCGTCACCTCGCTCGATCCCAAGCTGTCGCGCCATGGAGCCGCGCGCCGCAACGCCGGCGAAGTGGCTCGCCGCCATCGGCGCCTGCTGCGGCCGGCATTCCCAGCGCGGTGATGGTGGCCCCCATCATCCCGGGCCGCGAACGACAGCGAGATCGAGGCCATCCTCCGCCGCCAGGACGGCGGGTGCCGTGGAGGCAGGCTACGTGATGCTGCGCCTGCCGCACGAGGTGAAGGACGTGTTCAAGGACTGGCTGCAGGCGACGATGCCCGATCGCGCCACCAAGGTGATGTCGCTCGTCAAGGCTCGAGCTGGGCGGTGCAGGGAGTACAACCCTGCTCGGCGCCCGCCAGATCGGCCAGGCCCCTATGCCTGGACCATCGGGCGGCGTTTCGAACTCTCCTGCCAGCGCCTCGGCCTTCAACTGCCGCAAGCTGAAACTGGACGTGAGCCAGTTCAGGCGGCCACCGCAGCCGGGCGAGCAGCTGAGCCTGCTGCAGGAGTTCGCGACGCCCGCCCCACCCCATCCACCCTGTCAGCCGCGCGACAGGCGCGATGTGGCACATCAAAGCCGCAACAACCGGCCGCATGATTTTGGCTATATGATTTCCTGCATAAGCAACACTCGCCAGCGGCAATGCAGGATCTGCGGATCTTCCGCGCATCTGCCATTCTATCCATATGAAACATCAACTCCTGTCATCATCCTGAACGACCCTGGCGGGCGCGGGCGCGGGCGCCATTTCCTGCTGAGCTTCAGAATTTTTATTTATGCATGGGAATGTGCAGGCCCGGTCCGCGTAAACCGGACAGCCGCGAATTCACCGCGCATGCACAGGAGCCAACATGAAGAAGACATCCTCATCGCCACCGTGATGTCCGTCGTCGCCGCTGCCGCCATTCCGGAGTGGCGGTCGCCTTCGCCAAGCATGGCGCCGACGATCCGGCCGGCCACGTGCGCGGCGAAGGCGCCGGCCATCGCTGAACGAGTGTCCCGGGTCTGGCCGCCAGCCCCGACAGGTGGATCGGGGCGAGGTGCCCGTGGACGGCCCGCTGCGGAAGTCGGCGGCACCGTCTGGTCCTCCCCGCCCACCGGGGAGGCCTTCCGTTGGCGGACCTGGAGCGATGCGTGAGCATGGCCTGGGCAATCGTCAACATTGCTCATTTGGACGCTCAAAGATGGCTGGGTGAACCCTGAGGCCCAGGAATTTCACGCAGCTGGCACCTGCAAGGAGCAAAGCCCATGAAGACCATCACGCTCGCCGCATCCCTCGCCAGCCTCGCCCTGCTTGCCGCGGCGCCAGTGGGGCGACGCCGCCCAAGTTCGCCGCGAGCTGCCCGAGCGGCAGCGAGGTGACCTCCGACGGCAATGGCACGGTGAAGATCGACGGCAGCAAGGCCGCCCTCAAGACCATGAGCGGCACCGCCTGGCAGGCCCACCCGGCGCCATGACCATCGACATCGGCCGGCACAGGTCTTCGCTACGAAAGTCGCCCAAGGGCGACATCTGCCAGGTGACCAGCAAGGCGCGGCACCCAACAGCGACGGCTCGATCGGCGGCGTGCCGAAATCCGACCAGAAGGCGTGCCGCAAGGCAGTCAAGCGCAAGACCAACAACAAGGACGGTGACGGTGCTCGATGCGACCAGCAGCGAAGCCAACAACATGGTCACCCTGGGCGTCGGACCCGACAAGGCGAAGTGGAAGTGCCTGGTCAAGAACGGCATCGTCGAGGTGATGTCGCTCACCGACGAGGGCGGCCAGGAGGCGGCAGAAGGCCTGACGAACCAAGGCCGACGGTGTTCGTGCATGCGCGATTCGTGCCGTCTTCACGCCTTCGCAACGACTGACCAGCCAATCAGCAGCGCACCGACCTAATTTGCGAAGTTATTATATAATTTACTAGCGGCATGGCCAATTTTTCACTCATTGCGACCACCTGATGGTTAGCGGAAGCCGCCGGCGGGTGATAGACTGGCGCGGTACGGCGTTTCATCCGCGTAGAGCGAAATGGTCGCGAAATTATCCTCGCCGACTGCACTGTTGCAGCCATCCATGCTCGCCGCATTACCTGCGCTGCATGCGCTGTCGCTGCCCGCGCTGCCGGCGGCAGCGCAGATCGCCGCCGGCAATGGCAATGGTGGCGGCAATGGTGGCGGCAATGGCGGTGCCCATGGTGGCAATGGCGGCAATGGCGGCAACCATGGCAACAGCGACGGTCATGCCAATGGCGGCAAGGCTGGTGCCGGCGCTGGCGCTGGGCGGAAGTTCTTCCAGCAAGGCGGCGAACGGCAAGTCCGCTGGCAAAAAAGTCCGCGGCTTCCACGGCGAAGACCGCCCTGCGGCGACGCAGAAGGCGAAGAACGTCCATGTGCGCTCAAGGGTCTGAACTCGCTCAAGCGCAACGTCAACGGCATGATGAACAGCGCCGACCCGCGCATGGCAGCGATCCGCGCCCATGTCATGGCGGCGCGCAACCTCAAGGCCACGACGCGCGGCTCGACAAGGCGAGCTGATGCGGCGACGGCCAAGGCCGTCGAGATGCTCTCGGCCTCGGCAACAGATGACGCCAGGACCGAACTCGGCGCGTCACTGGCCACCAAGGCCGATCTCGAAGCGCAGACCGCCGCCCTCGCGCCCGACGACCCCAGCCTGGCCGGCTGCAGCAGCTGGCCGACGTGAACCACCAGATCGAGGTCACCCAGGCCTATGTCGATGTGCTCGATGCACAGGCCACCGCGCAGGCGGCCTATGATGCAGCGGCGGCCGCGGCGAGCGGCATCGATCGACCAGGGCCTGACTGACGCCATCGTTGCGGCCGAGAGCCCCAATACCGTGCTGGGCGGCGACGCGATGAACTGGGCCAAGGGCCAGGTCGACCGCCTCGTCGGCGATTACGCGGCGACGCTCTATCCGTCCGCAACTCGTCACGCCCCTCTCCGGCAACGGAGAGGGGTTTTCGTTTCGCGGCGGATATGCTCAAACGGGGCATGGGGGAATCCAGGACCGGACTTGGCCGATCGAGCCGAAGGCGATGCGCAAGGGAGCGAAGTTCGTATGCGGCATCGACGAGGCGGCGCGGCCCCGGGCGGGCAAGCCGGCGGTGGCGGCTGCCGTGGTATGGACCCCAGGTGCATTCCCGACGGCCTCGATGATCCTAAAGAAGCCGACGGAGGCGCGAGCTGTTCGCGCCGATCACGCCACCGCCAAGGTGGAATCGGCACGCCGGACGTGGAGCAGATCGACCGCGACAACATCCTGCAGGCCACGCTGCGGGCGATGGCGCAGGCACTGACCTGATCGAGGCGTGGCGCTGGCCCTCGTCGACGGCAACCGCGCACCCAGTTCTCTGCCCCGTGCGGACCATCGTCGAGGCGATGCGAAGTCGCTCTCCATCGCCGCCGCCTCGACTATCGCCAAGGTGACGCGCGACCGCATCATGATCGGCCACGACACGGCCTGGCCCGATTATGGCTTTGCCCGCCATGGGCTATGGCACGCCCTTCCACCAGGAGGCGCTGCAGCGCCATGGGCCCACACCGCTGCACCAGCCGCAGCTGGTGCTCCATCGCCGCCCTTCTGGCGGCACGTTAACCATCTTTCCCTAATTCGATCCACGCCGACTCCACACGATTCACAATGTGGATCTCTGAGTCAGTTGCGTATGCGTTTCGCGTGGGTGCGATGGGCTATCAGACCCGGCCGATATAAGGCCGTTGCAGGATCGGATCCTGCGGGCGACTGCGTCACCGAACTGAAGAAGATCCCGGCGGGGACGGTCGATCTCGTCTTCGCCGATCCTCCCTACAACCTGCAGCTCGGCGAGCTGACGCGCCCTGACCAGAGCAAGGTCGATGCGGTGGACGACCACTGGGACCAGTTCGAGAGCTTCGAGGCCTATGACCGCTTCACCAAGGGCTGGCCGCTGAGTGCCGCCGCGTGCTGAAGCCCGACGGCGCGCTGTGGGTGATCGGCTCCTATCACAACATCCTCTGCGTCGGCGCGATCCTGCAGGACATGGCCGGATCCTCGACGACGTGGTCTGGCGCAAGACCAACGATGCCGAACTTCCGCGGCCGGCGGCTTCACCAATGCGCACGAGACGCTGATCTGGGCCCTCGCGCGACGCCGAGGCCAAGCACACCTTCAACTCGAGGCTACGAAGGTGTTCAACGACGACCTGCAGATGCGCTCCCCGACTGGACACTGTCTCTCTGCACCGGCGCCGAGCGGCTGAAGAACGCAGCTGGCGACAAGCTGCGCATCCGACGCAGAAGCCCGAGGCCCTGCTGCACCGCGTGCTGCTGTCGACCACGAAGCCCGGCGACACGGTGCTCGATCTGTTCTTCGGCACCGGCACCACGGGGCTGCCGCCGCGCTGGGTCACCATCGGCATCGAGGCGCGAGAAGACCATGCCGAGGCCGCATTGGCGCGCATCGACGCGACCAGGCGCCCGTTGCCGGAAGCCTCCAGTGACGACCAGCAAGGCGCGCCGAGCCGCGCATTCCCTTCGGCTCGCTGATCGAGCGCGGCTCGTCAAGGCGGGCGACATGCTGTTCGACTCCCCGACCCGCATCGCGGCACGGGTGTAGCGCCGACGGCTCCATCGCCTGCAAGGATGCATCCGGCTCGATCCACAAGATCGGGGCGCATGTGCAGGGGGCTGAAGCCTGCAACGGCTGGACCTTCTGGCACGTCAAGAAGGGCCCCAACCTCGTCCCCATCGACATGCTGCGCCAGCAGCTGCGCGCGGAGATGGCAGCGGCGGCGTAGGCACACGCTCCTCGTCCTCTCCCCGCCAGGCCGATACAGGTGGTGGTGCGCCACGCCTCACGCGCTAAGCCTGCCTCGGGAAACGAGGTGACTCCATGACGATCAAGGCACGACAGCAGACATCCTTCCTGTTCGATCTCGACGGCACGCTGCGGATGCGGCGTCTATGACCACGTGCTGGCCTGGCACGATGCGCTGCAGGAAGAGGGGTCGAGGTATCGTGCAGGCTGCACCGCAAGATCGGCATGTCGGGCGGGCTGTTCACCAAGGCGCTGGCGCGCGAGACGGGTCCTCGAGCTGGCGCCCGAGATGCTGGAGCGGCTGCGGCTGCTGCACCGCAAGTACTACAACGCGCGCTCGCACCGCACCGGGCCGCTGCCGGGAGCGAAGGAGCTGCTCGCCTACCTGAGCGAGAATGACATTCCTTGGGCCATCGCCACCTCGGGCTGCACGACGGCGGGGCCGGTGCTGGAGATCCTGGGCGTCGACCTGAAACAGAACATCGTCATCACCCGCGACCCGTGCGCTATGCCAAGCCCGACCTGACCTTCTCCTCGCCGCCGCCGAGAAGCTCGACTGCGACATCAACACCGCCTGCGTGGTGGGCGACGCGATCTGGGACATGCTGGCGGCGAGGCGGGCGCGCGCGCTCGGCATCGGGCTTCTCTCTCGGGCGGCTGGCGGCATGGAAGAACCGAGCGCGCCGGGCCTATCGCGTTTACGAGGATCCGGCGGATCTGCTGGCGCATATCGACGAGGTGGGCGGGCGGCGGTAGCTCTTCCTCTTTTCTCGTCATCCCGGCGAATTGGCGAGCACGTGCGCAATGATCTTCCGCATCACCGTCGGCAGCGCCTCGCCATCGATCCTGCCGGGCCGTCCAGCGATAGTCGCCATCGTCGCGCAGCACGCCGTCGTGCAGCGTCTCCGCCACCCACACCGCGAGTTCCAGATGGAAATGCGTGAAGGTGCGCTCCACTACCCCGCAGCCTGCGCCACTGGGCGGCGAGCGGCGCCTGGGCCTCCGCCTCCTTCACCCGCTCTGACCATTCGGTCGAGGGCACTTCCATCATGCCGCCGAGCAGGCCCTTCTCCGGCGGCGGCGCAGCAGCACCGCGCCGTCTTGCCGTGAGATCCAGAAGGCGACGCCACGGCGCGTCGGCACCCGTCTCTTCGGTGCCTTGCGCGGCAGCGCGGGGCCAGGCCGGTGATGCGGCCGCGGCAATGCTCCGTCCACGGACAGATGAGGCAGTTGGGCTGGCGCGGGCGTGCAGATGGTGGCGCCCAAGTCCATCATGGCCTGGGCGAAATCGCCGGCGCGGCGTTCCGGCACCAGGGCCTGGGCCCTGTCGCGGATCTCCGGCTTCGACCTCCGGCAGCGGCGTCTCGATGGCGGAGGGTTGATGACGCGCTCGACATTGCCGTCGACCGCGGCATGGCGGCCACCGAAGGCGATGGCGGCGATGGCGCCCGCCGTAGGGGCCGATGCCGGGGAGCGCGCAGTTCCGCCTCGGTCTGCGGGAACCTGCCGCCGAAGCGCTGGACGACTGCCTTCGCACAGGCATGTGGAGGTTGCGGGCGCTGGCGTAATAGCCGAGCCCCGCCCAGGCCTTGAGCACGTCGTCGCCGGGGCGGCAGCGAGCGCCTCGACGGTGGGCCAGAGGCCGGTGAACTTCTCGAAATAGGCCTTCACCGCCTGCACCGTGGTCTGCTGCAGCATGATCTCGGACAGCCAGACCCGGTGGGGTCGGCCGCCTCCCCCGGGCGCACGCGCTACGGAGCACGCGGGCATTGGCGTCATACCAGGCAAGAAGTTGTGAAGAAGCGGCGGTTTCCGGCCCTTTCGGCCATGCTGGTCTCGCAAACAAGCTTTTCCTGTTAGACTAAGGCTTAAGGCCACTCCCCAAGACCGGCAATGGAAACCCTCTTGGGCACTTCCGCGAGATCACCAAGGCCGCTTGCGCGCTATGATTGCCCAGGCCGACGTGGTGGCCAACTGGGATGCCATCGTCGGCAGCGACCTTGCGGCAGTTTCCGCGCCCGAACGAATCGTGCGGCCACGCGGCACCGGCGAGGAGGCGCAGAAGCAGGGCGGCACGCTGGTCATCCGGGCGGCACCGGGGCGGGCACTTGAACTACAAGGAGAAGCGTCCCGCATCATCGCGGCGATCAACAGCTTTTTTGGCCATGGCGCGGTGGCGCAACTCAAGGTGATGCAGGCGGTGGAGCTCGAACGGCCGGGCGCCCCTGGTCCTCCCCGATAAACCCGTTTGCGAACAAGACGTTGAGCGGCGTCGAAGACCCCTCCTTGAGAGCCGCGCTGGATGCCTGCCGGGGGGTGGCGGGTTCCCGGAGTTCTCCACAAGGCAAATACCCTTTTGTTTCAACCCCAACATCTAGTAGGTAAACAAATCATGAAGATGATCACCCGCCGTTCGATCTGCCGGAGCTGCCGTTGCAGGCCTGGGCCTGGCGCCTGCCCTGGCCCAGGAGGCGGCCGCCAAGGTGGACCTTGCCGAGCTGCTGAAGCCGCCGTCCCTCGGCGACATGGCGTTGGGCGCCGACGAGGGTGGGCACTCAAGGTGACCATCGTCGAATATGCCTCGGCCACCTGCTCCGCACTGCGCCGCCTTCCACAAGGACGTGTGGCCGAAGCTCAAGGCTGATTACATCGACAACAAGAAGATCCGCTTCATCTTCCGCGAGTTCCCGCTGAACGATCTGGCACTCGCCGCCTTCATGACGCCCGCGCGGCGCCGAAGGAATCCTATTTCCCGCTGATCGATGTTCTTCGACACGCTCGAGACCTGGGCGAAGGACCCTGGGCCCGGGTCAACATCGCCAAGCAGGCCGGCTTCAGCCAGGAGAAGAAGTTCGACGCCACGCTCAGGGACGCAGGTGCGCCTGCCAAGGGCATCATGGAAATCCGTGACGGCGGCGTGAAGTTCGGCGTCAAGGGCACCGACGCCGCTGACCTCTTCATCAACGGCGCGCCGTTCGAAGCGCGAAGTCACCTACGACGCGATGAAGGCCGAGATCGACAAGCAGCTCTGACGGGCTGGAGTATAGTAAAGGGGCAAGGGCTCAAGATGAAGTTCACACGGCTGAGGCTTTCGGGATCCAAACTTTCGTGGAGCCGACGGATCTGCTGATCGAGCCCGGCCTCACCGGTGTCGGCCCCAATGGCTGCGGCAAGTCGAACCTGCTCGAGGCGCTGCGCTGGGCATGGGCGAAAGCTCGTACAAGTCGGCGCGCCTCGGCATGGACGACGCAGATCTTCTCCGGCACCACTGAGCGCCCGGCGCGCAACATGGCCGAAGTCACCGTCACCATGACGAATGACGACGGCACCGCGCCGCCGCAGTACCAGGACCACGACCTGCTGGAGATCTCGCGCCGCATCGAGCGCGACGAAGGCTCCGCCTACCGCATCAACGGCAAGGACGTGCGCGCCCGCGACGTGCAGCTCCTGTTCGCCGATGCCTCGACCGGCTCGCGCCTTCGCCGGCCCTCGTCCGGCAGGGCCAGATCGCGAGATCATCAATGCGAAACCGCAGGCGCGCCGCCTCATCCTCGAAGAGGCGGCCGGCATCACCGGACTTCACACCCGCCGCCACGAGGCGGAGCTGAAGCCCAAGGCGGCAGAGACCAACCTCACCCGCCTCGACGACGTGACCTCGCAGCTCGAGACGCAGTTGAACAGCCTGAAGCGCCAGGCGCGGCAGGCGACGAAGTACAAGGGCCTGTCCGGCGAGATCCGAGGCCTGAGGCGATGGGCCTCTATGTCAACTGGCGCGAGACGGCGAGCCCCTGCAGCGCGATGCCGCCGCCCTCGACGAGGCGACGCGCCAAGCCCTGGGCCGAGCACACCCGCGCTGCTTCCGAGGAAGCTGCGCCTGCGCGACGACCTCGGCGAGAGCCGCTGGCCTGCGCGAGCAGGAAGCGGTGCGCGCCGCGGTGCTGCAGCGTGAGCCACGAGCGCAACGTGCTGGACGAGGAAGAGCGCCGCGCGGGTGAGCGCCGGCAAGGAACTCGAGCAGCGCATCGCGCAGGTCAATTCCGACCTGCAGCGCGAGCAGGAACTGCTGACCGACACCGACCGTGCTCACCCGCCTCGAGGAAGGCGAGACGTGCTGAAGGCCAGCCAGGGCTCCGACGACGACATCCGCGCCGAGGCCGCCGTGGCGTTGCAGACCGCGGCGGACGCGCGCTGGCGCGTGCCCAGGAGGCCGCCGACGAGGCCGCCGCCCGCCTGTCCGAGTTTCCGCGCGCTGCACGCCATCCTGCGCCATCGACGAGCACAAGAAATCCGCGTGGCCCGGCTCGACCGCGAGCTGGCCGAAACCACCGCCAAGCGCAACGACCTGCTGGCGCGCCATCGTCGAGGGCGACGGCGACAAGCTGACCGCCGCGGTGGAACATGCCGAACAGGCCGCGAATTCGAGGCGCATGTTTCGGAGGCCGAGGTCGCGGTGCGCGCCGCGCGCGCCGCCGAAGGCGATGCCCGCGCCGCGCTCGATGACGATACCTGCGCCGCAGAGCGGACCGGCTGCAGACCGAAGTGCGCACGCTGACCAACCTGCTGAAGGCGGGCGGCGGCGACCTGTGGCTGTCGCCGCGATCGACCAGATCAGCGTCGAGTCGGACGAAACGGCGCTGGGCGCCGCGCTCGGCGACGACCTCGACGCCTCGGGCGATGAAGGTGCGCCGGTGCACTGGCGCGGGCTGCCGCCGCTGTCCGAGACCGCGGCGCCGCCCGAGGGTGCCGAACCGCTGATCAACCTGTGCTGGCGCCGGCAGCATTGCAGCGCCGCCTGTCGCACATCGGCGTGGTGTCGAAGTCGCTTGGCCAGGCGCTGCAGCCGCAGCTGAAGCCCGGCCAGCGCCTGGTTTCGCGTGAAGGCGACGTGTGGCGCTGGGACGGCTTCACCGCCGCAGCCGATGCGCCGAGTGCTGCCGCCAAGCGGCTGGCTGAAAGAACCGCCTCGCCTCGCCCGAGGTCGAGGAACAGCGACGCCGCCGCCGAGGAAGCACAGGGCTACTTCGGCAAGGCGCGCCGCCATCGAGACCGCGACGCGCCGAGCGACAAGCGCGAGGGCCACCGCGCTGCCGTTTCCGCGGTCGACTTTGCACGCCGTGCGCTGACCCAGCATGAGCGCCAGGTGTCGGAACGCCTGGCCTTGTTCAGTGCGCTGGACGAAGCCCAGCGCCGCATCGAGAAGCCTCGAGGAGGCCCGTGCCCGGCCCGAGGAGGCGACCGCGGAGGCCGCCGAGCTGCCGGTGCTGGACGAGCTGCAGATCGAACTCCTCAACGCGTTGCGCAACAGCGTGAACAGCGAGCGCGCCGGCCTATGCCGAGGCGCGGGCGCAACAGATGGGCCGAGCGAGGCCCGCGCCCGCACCGACCGCATCCGCGCGCCATCCTCGAGGCGGAACGCTCAATGGACGGGCTGCGCCGCGCGCGCCAACGAGCAGATCGAACAGCTCACCGACCGCGCCGAGGAAACCCGCGCCGCCGCTATCCGAACTCGCCGCCCTGCCGCAGCTCCTTGCCGACCGCCGAAGCCGCTGATGCATCGCTGGCGGAGGCCGAAGCCGAGAAGAAGGCCGCCCTCGACGCGCTGCAGACGGCCGAGAACGAGGTGCGCCAGGCCGACCAGAGCTGCGCGCTGTGCAGGAACTGCTCGCCGCGCGCGAGGAGCATGCCCGCCCGGCGCCCGCCCCGAGGCGAGCACCGCGCGGCTTGCGGAATGCGAACAGCGCATCACCGAGACGCTGAACTGCGGCCTGGACGAGGTGATTTCCGCCACCGGCCTCGACCTCGAGCAGCTGATGAGTGGCACGACATCGAACGCAAGCTGCAGGGCCTGCGCGAGGACCGCGAGCGCCTGGGCGGCGTCAACCTGCGGGCCGATGAAGAGGCCGAAGAGGGGTGGCGAAGAAGCCTTGAAGGCCTGGTCAAGGAACGCGACGACCTGATCCAGGCGATCAACAAGCTGCGCGGCGGCATTTCGAGCCTCAACCGCGAGGCTGCTGGCGCCTGCTCGGATGCCTTCGAGACGGTGAACCAGAAGTTCGGCGAACTGTTCACCACGCTGTTCGGCGGCAAGGCGGAAACTGCAGCCGATCGAATTCGTCGATCTGCTGGAGGCCGGCCTCGAGTCGATCGCCAACCCGCCGGGCAAGAAGCCCACCACGCTGTCGCCGCTCTCGGGCGGCGAGCAGACACTGACCGCCATGGCGCTGATCTTCGCGGTGTTCCCGAGAACCCCTCGCCGATCTGCGTGCTCGACGAAGTCGACGCGCCGCTCGACGACCACAATGTGGAGCGCTTCTGCAACCTGCTCGACGCGATGCTGGAGCGCACCGAGACGCGCTTCCTGATCATCACCCACCATGCGCTCACCATGGCCCGCATGCACCGCCTGTTCGGCGTGACCATGCTGGAGCGCGGCGTGCTTGTAGCCGAAGTCGGTGAAACCTCGCCGAGGCCGAAACGCTGGTGGACGAGAAGTCGGCGGCTCAAGCTCACCCGATGAACGTCGTCTTCGATATCGGCAACGTCGTGCTGGTCCAGTGGGCCGCGCGCCCTCTACCGCAAGATCTTCGCCAGCGAGGCGGAGGTCGAGTGGTTCATCGCCAATGTGCAATCACGACTGGAACATCGAAAGCAGGACCGCGGGCGAAGCTTCGCCGACGCGGGTGATCGCGCCACGGCGCGCTCGAACATGCCGAGGCCATCGCCGCCCTGCGACCTGCGCTGGCACGAAACCATCCTCGGCCTGATCGACGGTGGCGCGATCCTCGAGGAGCCTGCGGCGCGGAACACGCCGCTCTACGCCATCACCAACTGAACCAGGACAAGTTCCGGCGAAACTCCGGGGCGCTTCTGGCTTCTCGATCGTTCCGCGACATCGTCGTGGTGCTCGGGCGACGAGCGCCTGATCAAGCCCGATTCCGCGATCTATCGCCTGCTCATGACACGCAACGGCCTCGCGGCGGAGAACTGCGTGTTCATCGACGACAGCAGCGAGGACCGTGACCGGCGCCGAGGCGGTGGGGGCGAGAAGGCCATTCACTTCACCAGCCCGGATGCGCCGAGGGCGGAGCTCATGGCGATGGGGCTGAGCAGGGCTTCGGCTGAATTCGTCCTCTCCGCCTTGCGGGAGAGGAAGGGGACCCAACGCAGTTGGGGGAGGTGAGGAAGCGCCGGGCTCGGACTGAAAGGCCATGCCCGACCTCCCCTCATCTCCCCGCTGCGTAGCGCAGCGGGTCCTCTTCTCCCGCTGAAGAAGCGGGAGAAGACGAGTACTGCGTTGACTGGCACAGGGTCGCGGCACTATGGGT
This sequence comes from Hyphomicrobiales bacterium, assembly GCA_046349235.1. Lineage (GTDB taxonomy): Bacteria > Pseudomonadota > Alphaproteobacteria > Rhizobiales > Aestuariivirgaceae > Aestuariivirga. Next base: position 346,845 of record JAXMCT010000009.1, on the reverse strand, counting down.
CCGCAACAGGAGCCCCCCCATGCTCGGAACTCCGCCCCAATTGCGAACTCTGCGATGCCAGGACCCGCCGCCACAATCGGCCGAGGCGCGGATCTGCAGCCAGCAATGCACCTACCGCGCGGATTGCGTGGAAAGGTATTGCGCAATGTGTGCCCGACCTGCGGCGGCGGATTTGCGCTGCGGCCGATCTGCCCGGTGAAGGCCTGGCGGCCGGAAAAGAAGCTGGGGCTGCTCAACAACCCGGCCCCTACCCACCCGGCACAGCCGCTACACCCTGGAAGAGATCGCCGCCCATGTGGCGCGCCTCCGCCAGCTGGCGCCGGAAGCGCGCTAGGGGAGAGCCGGCGCGCTGCCCCGCAGCGCGTGGAAATGGCCCGGCCCAGCCTGCGACAATGGCCACTTCGGAGCAGCCTGCGGCGCGAATCGCCGCAGCTCTGTTGCCGGGCAAATATCCTTTTCTTATCAATATCTTATAAGCAAAATCCATTTCTTGACACAATTTGGGCCCGCAACTATGGTGCGCCCGCTTTGGAAGGGTGGAATTTCCGAGCGCACGCCGTTTGTCTGGAGGTCTGTCACATGACGAAATCTGGCGCCGAAGCTTCCTCCGATCCCGAGCTGGGCGATCTCTCGGCCCGTCTCGAGGAGCTTTCCGGCCGCATCGCGGCGGAGCGCTCCGAACAGACGAGAAGTGCGAAGCCGCCGGCCAGCCTGCAGGACGCCTCGGCCTATGCGAGGGGCTACAAGCTGGTCAGCGAATTCGCCGCCGGAACGCTGGTCGGCGGCCTCATCGGCTATGGCATCGACTGGCTGTTCGGCACATTGCCCTTCGGCCTGATCATTTTCCTGCTCCTGGGTTTCGGAGCCGGCTTCCTGAGCCTGGCCCGCGCGGCCAACAGGGTGCCCCCAGCCCAGGAACGGCTAGTTCGAACCCGCCTGCCCGCGGCCCTTGATGACGACGACGACGAAGAGGACTGACCTTGGCCCAGCCCATCGATCCGTCCATCAGTTCCGGCTGCATGATCTCGCCGGCCCCTGGAACATCGCGGGCTACGAGATCAGCTTCACCAATTCCGCGCTGTTCATGGGCATCATCGTGGCCGTCGTCACGCTGTTCCTGCTCGTTGCCGCGGCACGCGGCGCGCTGGTCCCGGGGCGGCTGCAGTCGGTGGGCGAACTGTGGTACGAATTCGTGCACAACATGGTGCGCAACGTGCTCAGACAGGAGGGCAAGGCCTTCTTCCCCCTCGTCTTCACCATCTTCTCCTTCGTGCTCGTCGCCAACATGCTCGGCATGTTCCCTATTTCTTCACGGTGACGAGCCACGTGGTGGTCACCGCCGCATCGCCGTCTTCGTCATCCTGCTGGTCATCGTCGTCGGCATCACCAAGCTGGGCTGGGCTGGTTCAAGCTGTTCGTGCCGTCGGGCGTGCCGATGGTGATCCTGCCCTTCATCTCGGTGATCGAGGGTGATCTCGTTCCTGTCGCGGCCCGTCTCGCTCGAGGGCTTCGTCTGTTCGGCAACATGCTGGCGGGCCACATCGTGCTCAAGGTGTTCGCGGGCTTCGTGGTGCTGCTCGCCTCCATGGGCATTGGCGGCATCATCGGCGCCATCGCGCCGCTGGGAATGGCGGTGGCGCTGACCGCCTCCGAATTCCTGGTGGCGTTCCTGCAGGCCTTCGTCTTCGCGATCCTGACCTGCGTCTATCTCAACGACGCGCTGCATACCCATCACTGACACTTCAACTTCAACATCCATACAACACTCAAGGAGAGACTCATGGATCCGCTCGCAGCTAAGTACATCGGCGCCGGCATTGCTTGCATCGGCATGGGTGGCGCCGGCATCGGCGTGGGCCACATCTTCGGCAACTTCCTGTCGGGTGCGCTCCGCAACCCCGCCGCTGCCGCTGCCCGGTTACCAACGCGCTGATCGGCGCGGCGCTGGCCGAAGGCCTCGGCATCTTCTCGCTGGTCGTCGCGCTCTATCCTGCTGTTCGCCGTCTAATCTCTTTCACGGCAAACCGAACGGAAGCCTGGCGGGCCTGAACCTCCGCGCAGGCTTCCAGCACGGGCTCAAGACATGTCGCAATCGACACTCGTCGTCGCCCAGGCCACCACCACCGAGGCCCTGCTCCCGCGGGACCGGGAAGTGCAGCCCGGCCGGCCGAAGCAGGTCACACCACCGAGGGCACGGGCACGGAAGGCGGCCATGGCGGTTTCCCGCCGATGGACGCGCATTCCTTCCTCCCAGATCTTCTGGCTGGTGATCTTCTTTGCGCTGCTCTACCTGCTGATGAGCAGGCTGGCGCTACCGCGGATGGCCTTGTGCTCGCCAACCGCCACAAGGCCATCGAGAGCGACCTCTCCAGGCTTCGGCGCTGAAGCACGAGACCGAGGCGGCGATCAAGCATTACGAAGTCGCTGGCCGACACCCGCGCCAACGCGCAAGGCATCGCCGCCGACACGCGCTCGAAGATCACCGCCGAGATCGAGGCCGAAAGTGCCGCCCTCGGAAAGACGCTGTCAGCGAAGCTCGCCGAGGCGGATGCCCGCATTTCCGCCTCCAAGACGAAGGCCATGCGGGATGTGCACGAGGTTGCCGCCGAAACCGCCGCCGAGATCGTCTCGGAACTGACGGGCGCTGCGGTGAGCAAGGACCAGGCCGCCAAGGCCATCGCCGGGCTCAAGGAGCTGAGGAGGAGGAACGATGCAGTACGACGCAAGCATTCTTCGCCCTGGTGGCGCTGATCATCTTCCTGGCCGTCGCCGCCTATGCCGGTGCCTTCTCCAAGCTGGGTGCGGGTCTCGACAACCGCGCCGACCGGATCCGCAAGGAACTGGAGCACGCCACGCAGCTGAGGAAGGATGCCGAAGCGCTTCTCGCCGAATACAAGCAGAAGCGCCTCGACGCCGAGAAGGAGGCCCTCTCGATCATCTCCGCCGCCAAGTCGGATGCCGAGGAATATGCCGCCGAGACCCGCCGCAAGCTGACCGAATCGCTCGAGCGCCGCTCGAAGCAGGCCGAGCAGAAGATCGCCCAGGCGGAAGCCGCCGCGATCAAGGACGTGCGCAACGTGGCGACCGACACTCGCCATCGCGGCCTCTCACCACCTCGCCGAAGCCGCCAAGGGCTCGAAGGGCGCAGAGCTGATCTCGCAGTCGATCAGCGCGGTGAAGAACCGGCTGAACTGAGGTCACCTCGGGACGGAATCGAGAAGCCCGGCCTCGCGGCCGGGCTTTTTGTTTACACGTCCGCTGGCGCCGGTCCGTCACCCGGGCTTATGCACCGCAAAGAACATGCGGCAGGCTGAGGAAGTAATAGTCTCCGCTCGCGCCCAGTGCCCGCTGCTCGGCCTCCCAGGCGGCGAGGTCCGCTCCGGCAATGACTTCTGGCGCCTCACATAGGCGCTGATGGCATGGTGCGGCAGGAATAGCTGTCGTCCTTCCAGCCTTGATTGAGAATCGGATAGGCGGCGGCATCCAGCGTAGCTTCCTGCAGCGCGCAGGCGAGCCGCGAGCGTGCGCGGCAGCGCGCGCTGTCGGCGCAGTGCGGTGCGAAGGCGGCGAGCACCTGCTGCATGCGCCGGATCATCTGAATGCCAGGCGATGGCATCCCAGTCGGTCGCCATGATCAGGCCCGCCTGCCGGGCTTCAGCACGCGAAAGGCTTCGCGGCAGAAGGCAGCGATGTCCGGCACCGGCATTCCGCCACCTGGATGCTGACCACCGCGTCATAGGCGGCGTCCGCTTCGTCGAGATGCGTGGGCATCGCCGACGGCGAAGCCCTCCGGCCCAGCCTGGTTGCGGGCCGCGGCACGCGCCCCATGACAGGTGACACGTCGATGCCCCGCACCTTGCCTGCTGCTGGGACCCGGCCGCCATGTCGCTGCACGGAAGCCGGGGCCGCTGCCGATGTCGAGCACGCTCTCGCCCGGCTGCAGGCCGAGCAGCGCCATGGTGCGGGCGCGCTGAGCCACGATGTCCGGGCCGAGGTAGATCGCCTCCAGCAACAGGGCCGCCGCCTCGTCGTATTGAAGGCCCGCCATGGCCCGCTACTCCGCCGCCTCCATGTAGTTCGCCATGGGCGAGCAGGTGCGAACGAGGTTGCGGTCGCCGAAGACGTTGTCGACGCGCGCCACCAGCGGCAGTACTTGTCGTTGGGATAGCCCTTCAAGGGGAAGAAGGCCTTCTCCTTCGAGTAGGGGTACTTCCAGTCGCCGAGCAGCAGGCGGTGGGTGTGTGGCGCGTTCTTCGGCACGTTGTCGAACCGGTCGGCCGTGCCCTCCTCCACCTCGGCGATCTCCTTCCTGATCTCGATCATCGCGTCGCAGAAGCGGTCGAGCTCACGCTTCGATTCGGATTCCGTCGGCTCGATCATCAGCGTGTCCGGCACCGGAAGACGCGGTAGGGCGTGGAAGCCATAGTCGACGAGGCGCTTGGCCACGTCCTCCACCGAGAGCCCGGTGCGCTCCTTCAGCCACCTGAGGTCGATGATGCATTCGCGCGCCACAGAGCCGCCGGGGCCCTTGTAGAGCACGGGAAATGCAGATCAAGGCGCCCCGGCGATCTCGGTGGCGTTGAGGATGGCCATGGATGTGGCCTTCTTCGAACCCTCGCCGCCCATCATGGCGATATGGAGTCCACGAGATGGGAAGGATCGAGGCCGAGCCCGAGGTGCAGCCGAGACCGCGCCATGGCTCTGCTCCCTGCCGGCCGCGGGGTTGACGCCATCGACCACATGACATGGCCTTGAGCAGGGGAAGGGGCGAGATGCGCCTTGACGCCGATCGGGCCCACGCCGGCCGCCCCCGCCATGCAGGATGCAGAAGGTCTTGTGCAGGTTCATGTGGCAGACATCGGCCGAGCTCGGCGGGCCTGACGAGGCCACCTGCGCGATGAGATTTGCACCATCGAGATAGACCTGCCCGCCATTGGCATGGACGATCTCGGTGATCTCCACTCTTGATCGCCGTCTCGAACACGCCATGCGTCGAGGGGTAGGTGATCATCAGCGCGGCAAGGCTGTCCTTGCGCCGGCGGCCTTTCCTCCAGGTCGGCGACATCGAGCGTTGCCATGCTCGTCACGGGCCGACGACGGCCTTCATGCCCGCCATCACGGCGGAGGCCAGGGTTGGTGCCATGCGCCGGACCGGGATGAGGCAGACGTCGCGCTGGGTATCCCCGCGAAGTCATAGTAGTCGCGGATTGCCAGCAGGCCGCATATTCGCCCTGGCTGCCGGCGTTGGGCTGCAGCGAGACGGCATCGAAGCCGGTGATCTCCGCCAACATCTCCTCGAGCTCCTCGAACAGCTGCATGTAGCCCTGCGCCTGTTCAGCGGCGCAAGGATGCAGCATCGAGAAGGAGCGCCGGTGACGGAATCATCTCCGTCGTGGCGTTGGGCTTCGTAGAATTGCAGGGCAAAGCGGGATCATCGCCTGGTCCAGCGCCACGTCCTTCACCTGCAGGTGGCGGGTAGCGCAGCATCTCGGGTTTTCGAATGATACATCGAGAACACCGGGTGCGTGAGGTAGCTCAGTGCGGAGCAGCGTTTCGAGGATCGTCTCCTTCACCTTGGCGTCGACGGCGTCGATCGAGATGCGCTCCAGCGCCGGTGCAGAGGAACGGTCAGCAGGCGCTCCAGTTCTGGCGGCGCACCGACGCTGGTCGAAGGCCACGCCGAGGTGATCGGCATCGACGAAACGCAGGTTGATGCGCTTCTCCTTGGCCTTGGCATAGAGCGCATGTGCCCGGCCCGGCGCATGGATGGTCACCGTGTCGAAGTAGCTCCGGGTCACCACCTCGTAGCCGAAGCCGGTCACCGCGGTGGCGAAGATCTCCGCCATGCGGTGGTGCGCTCGGCCATCTTCCGGATGCCTTTGGGGCCGTTGTAGATGGCGAACATCGCGCGATGACGGCAAGCAGCACCTGTGCGGTGCAGATGTTGCTCGTCGCCTTCTCGCGGCGAGGATGTCCGCGCTCGCGCGTCTGCAGCGCCATGCGCGGTGCGCGTTGGCCCTCGGCATCGACCGAGACGCCGATGACGCGGCCCGGCATGGCACGCTTGAATTCGTCCTTGGTGGCGAAGAACGCCGCATGCGGGCCGCCTGGCCATCGGCACGCCGAAGCGCTGGGCGGAGCCCCACCGCGATGTCGGCACCGAGTTCGCCGGGCGGCACCAGCGGCGCCAGCGCCAGAGGTCGGTCGCCGCGGTAGCCAGCGCGCCGGCGGCGCCAGGTTTCGCGATCACGCCGCGCCAGTCGCGCACCTCGCCCGATGAGCCGGGATAGAGCAGTGCGGCGAAGACCGTCTCCGGCTTCAGGTCCTTCATCGGATCGCCGATGATCACCTCGTAGCCGAAGGCACGCGCCCGGGTCTCGATGCGCCGATGGTCTGGGGGTGCGTGTCGCGGTCGACGAAGGCGTTGGCGGTGGTCTTCACAACGCGCTTGGCCATGCTCCATCGCCTCCGCCGCGGCGGTGCTTTCATCGAGGAGCGAGGCATTGGCGATCTCGGGCCGGTCATGTCGATGACCATCTGCTGGAAGTTGAGCAGCGCCTCCAGGCGGCCACGGCTCACCTCGGCCTGATAGGGCGTATGGGCAGTCGCACTGGCCAGGTTCTCCAGCACGTTCCTGGGGGTCACCTTGGGCGTGACGGTGCCGTAGTAACCCATGCCGATCATCGAGACGAAGACGTCGTTGCGCTCCGCCATGGTGCCGCGGAGAATGGGACAGCACCGTGCGCTCGGCATCGCCTTCTTGAGTTCCAGCGAGCACGGGTGCGGATGTTCTGCGGCACCACGCGGGTGATGAATTCCTCCAGCGACAGCCAGGCTCTTCAGCATCTCAAGTCGTATCCGGGCGCATCAGGTCCGATGTGGCGGGCGATGAAATTGGCGCCGGGTTCGAGCTCGGCGAAAGTGGGGCGGGAAGCCATGATCTTATCCGTTCACCAGCTTGTCGTAGGCGGCAGCAGCCATCAGATCATCGAGCTCGGCGGGGTTGGCGAGCACCGGCCTTCATGAACCGGGCCGCGCCTTCCGCCTCGCGGTTGACCAGCGCGGGATCGCCCTCGGATCCTTGTTCACCCCGACGACCTCGCCCGGGACAGGCACATAGACCTCGCTCGCGGCCTTGACGCTCTCGACCACAGCGGCTGGTCGCTGGGCCGAAACCTTCTGCCGATAGCGGGCAGCTCGACGAAGACGATATCAGCAGCTGCTCTGGGCGTGGTTGGTGATGCCGATGGTGGCGATGCCGTTCTCGACGATCACCCACTCACGTAGTCCTTGCTGTACTTGGCGGTCATGTGGAGGCTCTAGCGTTTGAAGCGGTTAGAATGAAGGGAAGGAGACGATCTCGGCCGGCATCGGGGTGCCGCGCACGGCGGATTGATCACGGTACCGGGCGCGGCGACGATCTCGACATAGCCCATGGCGACCGTTTACCGAGGGGCCGAAGCCGCCCGAGGTGACCTTGCCGATCTCGCGGCCTGACGGATCGGTGATGACGGTGCCGTCACGCGCCGGGGCGCGGCCTTCCGGCCTGATGCCGACGCGCTTCTTCGGCGGTGCCGACGAGTTCTGCACCCGAGCGGCGCCGATGAAGTCGCCCTCATTGCGGCGGCGCTTCTGGATCGAGCAGACGAGATCGGCTTCGACCGGCGAGATGGTCTCGTCCAGCTCATGGCCATAGAGGCAGAGGGAGCCACCCTCGAGGCGGAGCAGATCCGCGCGCGCCAAGCCCGACTTGGTTTCACCAGCGGATCGGCGAGCAGCAGCGACCACAGCCCCCGCGCGGCGGCATCGGCATTGGCGAGCGAGATCTCCGAGCCGTCACTCCCCGGTGTAGCCCGAGCGCGAGACCTGGGCCCTGATGCCGCCGAGGTCGACATCGGCATAATGCATGAAGGCAATGTCCTTCACCGCCGGCGCCGTAGCCAGCTCCTCGGCCTTGGGGCCCTGCAGCGCCACCAGCGAGAGATCGTCGCGCGGCCAGGCTTCACGCGCGGTAGCGGGTACTTCTGCATCCAGCCATAGTCGTGCTCCTTGCGCCCGGCGACGACGACGACATAGAGCGTGCCATCCCCCTGGCGTGGCGGGTGATCATCAGATCGTCGAGCACGTGCCGCCCTCTTCGTTCAGGAACTGCGAATAGCGCTGCTGGCGCGGCTTGAGGCTCAGCACATCGGCCAGACCAGCGCCTCCATGGCCCTGGCCACCGTCTCCGTCCTGCGCGGCCTCCAGCAGGCGCACGGCCTGTGGGAGACGTCGAAGAGGCCGGCGTTCTGCCGCGTCCAGTTGTGCTCGGCGAGGATGCCGGTGGGATGTGTACACCGGCATGTCATAGCCGGCGAAGAGGCACCATGCGGGCGCCCAACTTCCACGTGTTCATCGTAGAGGAAGTTCGAAGGGGAGCGTTGTCGCTCATGTCAGTCACGTCTCCGGACAAGGTCAGGCCAGACCCGGCGAGACCGGATCTGCCCCCTCTGTACGAGACCTGAGAGATTTTCACAGGCCAATCACTCCGACACTGGCTGCTTTGCTCCTTCGATGAGCGGGCGCTGTCACGGACCCGCTTCTCCTCGAAGTTCGAACTTACGCCCTGCCGGTCCTTTTGCCTGAGAGCCGGGGCGGTTGCTCCTTCGGCGCCAGTTCCACGACCCGGTCTCTTCCGCACAGGGCGCTGTGCTGAACGGGTGCGAGACTAGGCCGATGGCCATTCAAGTCAAGCGCGCCTGACGTCAGACCAGGCTTGTGGAAAAGACACCCGGCAGAGACGCTGAGAAGCTCGAGATCAACCGAAGGTGATGAATAGCGAGTTGCGCAGGCCCGGCAGGACTGACGAAGGCATCGCCCGCCGCAAGTGCGAAGGGTCGCGCACGCCCGCCAGCGCCATCGTGCCCACATCACGAGTAGAGGATGTCGGCGTCGCCACCAAATCCAGCGCGTCTCCGCCCCGTCCGGCTTTGCCACCATGACGGAGAACGCGCCCTGGTGCCGGCGCCGATGGTCGTATCGCGCGCCACGAAGCCCGGCAGGCGGAAGGGCACGAACTCCCCGGCGGATCCGACATTGTGGACGAAGCGCTGGCCCTGCTGTTCAGGTCGGGCCGCACCGCGGTGGGCGGCGTCATCATGGTCGATCTCGGTGACGTGCTGGGCGGGAACGCCGATCTCGATCTCGATGCCGTCGCTCATGGACACGCGGTGGCGGATCTCGGAGTGGCTGGATAGAGCAGTCGCCGGCGGTGAGGCGGATTGGCCCGCCCTGGTCCTCGTAGACCACGTCGACCCGGCTTCGTGCAGAAGATCAGCTGGAAGCCCACCTTGTGGAAATGCACCATGTCCGGCACCGGCCCCTTGCATCGGGGATGCGGATGTGGGAGGCATCACGCCGCCAGCCTGGAGGGCACGAGGTCGCGGTGGGCGCCACCGGCCGCGGCCGATCACCCAGGGCGCCTGGTCGGCCAGCCAGCGCGCCACGGTGCTCGGTCAGCCGGCAGCACAGGCGGCGGGTCGAGTTCGTCGATCTCGATGATGGTGCCGTTGAGGCCACCGGCGGCGATAGCCGCCGGCGAAGCCGTGCCGGGTCGTCGGTCAGGATGCGGATGGTGCCGGGAAGCTCCAGGCTTGCGTCGAGCCGCAGCTGAGGCCATGGCCGACAGCACGGCGACCTCCGGGTTGTCTGCCGAGTAGATCATGTCGAGCCGCATCTTCAGCGTCCTGGTGAAGAAGGCGAGATCGTCGCCGAACACCTTGGCGGGCAAGGCGGATTTCTTCGGCACGGGTCTGGTCCATGGCGGCAAGGGTCGCTTCGTTGCCTGCCCTCACGCGGCAAGAAGTGACTTCTGCCACCGCCATTCTGCCGTCGCATTCTACGCCAGTGAGCGCCGGACGTCTGGTCGCCGCCGGGGTCAAAAGCACGAGAACGGCTGACGCCGGCACATTACATTCTGCTGGCGAACTGGATGAGCAAGGCATCAAGAACATCAAGGACAGCCCCGCCCGCGGTCGAGGCGGCGCGCCGACGGCCGAAGTTGGGCTGCCTGCTGGGCGACTTCTACATGACGACGGGGACCATCGACATGGACCTGGGCTTTTCGAGGCGCCCGGACGACGAGACGGTGGCGGTCACCGCCTTTCGCTGGCGATGAAGGGCAACTATCCGCGCGACGCTGAAGGCTTTCCGTGACGCGGGTCGGCAAGATCATCCACGACGTCGAGCGGGACGCGCTGCGGACCCTCCCCGCGGGGGAGGGAACCGCCAGTGCGCCGACCTGGTCGACAACGTCTGCCCCGGACCGCATCTGTGGGCCGCGTGAAGCCGCCTCTCGAGATCCTGCTCGCGGCCCCGCGCGGCCTGCGCCGGGGTGGTGCGGGCGATCGACATCGTGGAACGGGCGCTGGCCCTCTATGGCGCGCCGGTCTATGTGCGCCTGAGATCGTGCACAACAGGTTCGTGGTCGACGACCTGAAGGCCAAGGGCGCGGCATCTTCGTCCAGCTCGACCAGATCCCCGACGGCGACCGGCCGGTATTTCTCGGCCCATGGCGTGCGGAAGTCGGTGCCCGCCGCCGCCTCGGCGCGCCACATGTTCCAGCTCGATGCCACCTGCCCGCTGGTCACCCAAGGTCCATGGAGGCGCGCAGCGCCATCGCAAGGGGCTGGGATCATCCTGATCGGCCGCAGGGGTCACCCCGAGGTGATCGGCACCATGGGGCAGCTGCCCGAAGGTGCCGTGGTGCTCATCGAGACGCCGGAGGACGTGGCGAAGCTCAGGTGAAGGACAGAGCGAAGCTCGCCTGGGTCACCCAGACCACCCTGTCGGTCGATGACGAAGGACGTGATCGCCGCGGGCACGCTTCCCCGCGATCCAGGGAACCCTGCAAGGAAGACATCTGCTACGCCACCAACCGCCAGGAGGCAGTGAAGGCGATCGCACCCAAGGTCGAGCTGCTGCTGGTGGTGGGAACGCCAACTCATCGAACTCGCGCGCCTCGTCGAGGTCGGCGAAGAACGGCACGCCGCGCTTTCGATGCTGGTGCAGCGCGCCAGCGGGCTCGACTGGTCGACGAGACCTCTCGACCATCGGCATCGGCGGGCGCCTCGGCTCCCGAGCTTCTCGTCAACGAGATCGTGTTCCTTCCGCGACCATTATGACGGTGGAGACGGTGACGCTCAAGGGAGGAGAACGTCTCTTCAAGCTGCAACGCGAACTGCGCGAGGCCTGGCCCTGGCCGTGCCGAACAAGGTGATCGTGCATACGGACGAGGCGCTCGGCGAAATCCGGGCCCCGGCGGCTGGGGCGTGATCCTCGACTACAACGGCACCCGCAAGGAACTCTCGGGCAGCGAGGCTCTCACCACCAACAGCCGCATGAAGCTCGCCGAGGGGCATCCGGCGCTCGAGGCGCCGAAGCGGCCTACGAGGTGGAGATGCACGTCGATTCACAATACGTGAAGGACGGCATCACCAAGTCGGATCCACGGCTGGAAGAAGAACGGCTGGAAGACCGCCGACAAGAAGCCCGTGAAGAACGCCGAGCTGGCAGCGCCTCGACGACGCGCTGGACTCACCAAGGTGTCCTGGCACTGGGTGAAGAAGCCCGCTGGCCATGACGACAACGAGCGCGCCGACTGGCGCGCGAGCATGGCGCCGTTCAAGCAGGCGATCGGCTGTCCTCGGCGCAGGAAGAGCAACGCCGGCAAGGTGGAAACCGGGCTCCGAAGCAAGGGCCTGGCTCGCCCTCATCTCCCCGTTGCGTTCCGCAACGGGTCGCCTCTTCTCCCGCTGAAGGAGCAGGAGAAGACGCAGGCGTCACGTCCTCCTGCGCTTCGCCACGTCCTCGGCCATCGGGCAGAGGATCTCGAACATCATGGTCACACCCGCATGCGCCGTCCGCCCGACGGATCGAAGGGCGGCGAGACTTCCACCACGTCGCCGCCATGGTGATGCTGCAGCCCGCGCATCTCGCGCAGCATCGCTTGAGCCTGGAACGTCGTGGGCGCCGATCTCAGCGTGCAGTGCACCGGGCGCGTAGGCCGGGTCCAGCATGTCGTCGAAGCTCACATAGGTGGGACCATCGCCGACGACACGGCGGGCCCTCTTCCTGTCCACGGCAGCTGGCCCCTTCTCCATCGCCCTCCTCGATCCGGATGAAGCGGACGCCTCTTCTCGCCCCACTCGAAATCGTCGAGGTCGTACATGGAGCCGCGCGAGCCGATCTGGATCGTGCGCTTCGGGTCGAGCACGCCTTCCTCGATGCTGGTGCGCGGCGGAAGAGCTGATGCCGTGGGTGTATTGAAGCCGCCGAAATAGCCGTCGTAGAGATCGGTGTGGGCATCGATGGATCATGCCCACCGGCTCTTTCTCGCCCACGGCGCGCAGCACGGAAGCGAGCACAGGTGATCGCCGCCGGCCAGCAGGCGGATTCCCTTGGCCAAGCTTCCTTGAAATAGGTCTCGACGCCCTTGGCCGTCCATCACGTCGGCGAGTTCACCGGGCGATCGCCCAGGTCGGCGATGTTGGCGACCTCGAGGGCACCCATGCAGGTCTGGTGCATCGGGCGCACCATGGACGACATGTCGCGCATCTGGCGGGGGCCGTGGCGCGGGCCGGGGCAGTTCGTCGTGCCGCCGTCCCACGGAATGCCGACCATGCCGATGTCGATTCCTGCGCCTCCTCGAGCGTCACGTGCGGCATGCGCTGAAGGTGGCGATGGCACCGAAGCGCGGCGTGACCAGCCCGGAGAGGGGCTTGTTGAATTCATCCATGTCGTGACCTCGGTTCTTGATGACCAGCTTTTGCGCGGCGTCTTCGACATTCGACGCCGCTCGGGGTGATGAGAATGGTTTCGGAGAGCTCCAGCCCGCCGTCGTCGAGGACCACAGCGCAGGCGCGGAAATGCAGCGTCATGTGGGCTCGAGCACCGTCTTGTCCGCGCCGGATGGAAGGCGTGCGCTCGCCCAGTCCGGCGGGTGGGACAGGCCGATCAGGTAGCCGGCGCGCAGATCCTTGTGGAAGGCCGCGCTTCTGCAGCGTACGAAGAAGGCCTCCGCCACCTCGCCGCAGGTGAGCACCGAACACTTCTCGAGCCCCCGCCTCGGTCGCCTCCAGCACCGCGCTTTCGGCGTCGAGGAACTTCTGCGGCGGCTTGCCGAGGTAGACGGTGCGCGACAGCGGCGCGTGATAGCGGCGATAGCAGCCGCCCAATTCGAAGGTGCCCTCGTTGTCGTTGAAGGGCCGGTCGTCCCAGGTGAGATGCGGTGCCGTGGCATCCACCCGAGGCAGCATGGGCACGAAGGCGCAATAGTCGCCGGTGGCCGCCGGCGCCGAGCGCCGCCTGCTTCGTTCGGCCACCAGCACGTTTTTCGGCAGGCCAGCTCCACAAGCTCGATGACTTTCGCGCGTGCATCGCGTCGACGATGGCCGCGGCGCGGCAGGATGAAGGTCACCTCGTTGTCGGACTTCACCGTGCGCTGCCGGTTAAACGAGCCCGGTGGCGTCGGAAATCTGCGCGTCGTCGAGCTGGCCCTTCAGCGTCGTAGGCGGCGGCCGAGAACCAGTAATCCCATCTCGACGCCGATGCGGCCTGGTCGAACCGCGCTCGCCGGATCGCCCGCCATGCTTCATCGGGTGCTTCAGCAGGTTCTGCACGTAAGTGTCGTCATAGCCCACGATGTTGTCGTGGTGCCGCCGTTCCAGTGCGCTTGGCGCCCTGCGCGTCCATGCCGCGGCCCACCACACGGGCTCGCCCTCGAGCCCCAGCAGCACGCCCTGGTGGACGTAGAAGGACCAGCCGTCATAGCCCGTGAGCCAGGCCATGTTGGACGGGTCGAGACGAGGATGAGGTCGGGCCCTTCGCATCCGTAGCTGCGCCCTGGCGACGGCGGTGATATTCCTCGAGCGGGAAGTGCAGCGTGACGGGGATGGCTCTGTCATGGCAGGCATGATGGAACGGCGGGGCATTCTTGCGCAAGTACCAGCCCGCCGGTTAAGTGGGGCCATGAGCACAGGGACCAGCAGGACTTCGACATCATCGTCATCGGCGCCGGCATTGCGGCTTCATCGCGCACCTCGCCGAAACCCACCGCGTCGCCATCTGCGAGATGGAGGACCGGCCGGGCTACCACACCGGGCGCTCCGCGCCATGTACCGAGCCAGTACGGCTCGCCGCCGATGCCCTGGCGCTGACGCGCGCGGCGGGACGAATTCTGGGCAGGGCGGCTTCCTGACCAGGCGCGACATGTTCTTCGCGCCGCCCGAGCAGGACCTGCAGTTCCAGCGCCTGATGGGTTTCCAGAAGGCGTGCAGGAGATCTCCGTGGCGGAGGCCAGGCGCCGTTTCCCCTATCTCGCGGAAGGCTATGCTGCCAGGCGCGGTGCTCGACGAGCACACGGCCGACATCGACGTCGACGCGCTGCACAGCATTACCTGAAGCTGTTGCCCGCCAGCGCGGCGGCCGAGATGCATTGCGACCATGCGGTGACGGCGCTGGAGAAGAACGGCCGGTGGACGGTGCGCACCAGGGGCGAGACGCTCGTTCACGGATCATCGTCGATGCAGCGGGCGCCTGGGGCGGCCCGGTGGCGGAAGATGGCGGGGCGGAAGAAAATCGGCCTGCAACCCAAGCGCCGCTCCGCTGGCCGTGGTGCCAGAGGGCGAGGACTTCATGCGCTGGCCCATGGTCGGCGACGTGGAGCGGAACCTGGTACTGCAAGCGCAGTCCGGCAAGCTCCTCATCTCCCCCGCCGAGGCGACCCCGGTCGACCGCACGACGCTATGCCGACGACATGACGCTGGCCGAGGAGATCGCCCGCTTCAGCGAAGCGGTGAACTACGAGGTGACGCGCGTCGAACGCACCTGGGGCGGCCTCCGCTCCTTCGCGCCCGATGGCTGCCCGGTGGTGGGCCACGGCAAGGAAGAACGACTGGCTTCTTCTGGCTGATCGGCCAGGGCGGCTACGGCATCCCGGTCCTCCCCCGCTGTCGCGACTGCGCACGCTCGTCCGCGGCTATCGCCACCCACGGACATCATGGACGAGGGCCTGGTGCTGGCGGAGATTTCGCGGAGCGGTTTGGCACGGCCTGATACCGTTCTCCTCCACTTCACTTCACCCAGGCGACCCGGGTGTCCCTTTTGGTGGTCACAAAAGGATGCCCCGATCAAGCCGGAGCAGGTGAGCTCTCGAGGGTCGCGCCCCTCACCCCGCCAGCAGCGGGAACTCCGGGGCGATCATCACCGCGCCGTGCTGCAAGCACGCCGCGGAACGGCGGTGAGGGTGTTGATGCCCTCGCGGCGCGCGAAGCGCACGTTGTCGCCGCCAGGCCTGAGCGAGAAGGCGCGGCGTTCCACCGCCTGCTCTTGTTGGCCGGCGCACCGTGCAGCGTGAGATAGTTGAAGGCTACGGCATCGCCCGGTTCCAGCGCCCAGCCCAGCACCTGGAACTTGTCGCGGTTGTTGTCGATGTCCGGCACCGGCTCAGCCCGTCGTTCTCGTTCAGCGCGCCCGTCTTGTTGAAGCGCTCGGGGCGATAGTACTTGCCCCACTTGTGCGAGCCCGCGACGGGTGAAAGCGTGCGCTCGCGCAGCACGCTGTCCACGGGCAGGATCCAGAGGGACACCGTGTCGGTGCCGTCGACGCAGTAATAGGAAGGCTGGTCCTGGTGCCAGGAAGTCAGGCACGTCGGCGCCCGGTTCCTTCACCAGCGTGCTCGTGGAACAGGCGGACGGTCTTCGTGCCCATCAGTTCGCGGCCGATTTCGGCGGCATCGAGGATTCGAAGATGAAGTCCGGTACTCGAGATGCGGTCCCAGTTGAAGTAGTCGCCCACGAAGCGGCCGGCCCCGTCCTTGCCCTGGTAGATCTTGACGTCCGCGAGGGCGCGGCCAGTTGCGGTCCGCCGCTTTGCAGCGTATCCACCCAGCCGGTGAACACCCGCGGAGGACGCAGGCGCCGTCGCGGCGGAAGGCTTCGATGGTTTCAGGCGGAACGAGGCTCGTCATGGGGGCAAACTCCTGCCAGTGGGGCATTCTGCCCACCCCGCGCGGCCCGTAAACCTCTCCGGATTTTACCGATTTTGATCGTGGCCAATTTTTCGTGCTTAGTGCCCCGCCCCGGGAGCGGGATAACGGACTACAGGGAGTTTTTCATGAAATTCAACAAACTGCTGGGCGCAGCCCTGCTCGCCTCGAGCATGCTGGTCGCCGGCGCGGCCAATGCCAAGACGCTGGTTTACTGCTCGGAGGGTTCGCCCGAGAACTTCACCCCCGCGATCAACACCACCGGCACCAGCTTCGATGCCGCCCGCCCCGTCTATAACCGCCTGGTGCAGTTCAAGCCGGGCTCCACGGAAGTGCAGCCGGCCCTGGCCGAAAGCTGGACCGTCTCGCCCGACGGCCTGACCATCACCTTCAAGCTGCGCAAGGGTGTCAAGTTCCACTCCGGCGTGAACGGCTTCACTCCCACCCGCGACCTCACCGCCGAGGACGTGATCTGGTCCTTCGACCGCCAGTGGAAGCCGGACCACCCCTACGCCAAGGTCTCGGCCGGGTCCTATGACTACTTCAACGACATGGGCATGCCCGACCTGCTGGAGTCGATCACCAAGGGTGACGACGACCTGACCGTCATCTTCAAGCTCAAGAAGCCGAACGCCCCGATCATCGCCAACCTGGCGATGGACTTCGCCGCCATCGGCTCCGCCGAATACGCGAAGTACCTGCTCGACAAGGGCACGCCCGAGCAGTTCGACCAGATTCCGGTCGGCACCGGTTCGTTCTCCTTCGTCGATTACCAGAAGGACGCGGTGATCCGCTTCAAGGCCTTCGACGGCTGGGCCGGCAAGCCCAAGATCGACGACCTCGTCTATGCCATCACGCCGGATGCGACGGCACGCTATGCCAAGCTGAAGGCCGGCGAATGCCAGGTGATGATCGCGCCGAACCCGGCCGACCTCGCCGACATGAAGGCCAATGCCGACATCAACGTGCTGGAGCAGGCGGGCCTGAACATCGGCTACTACGCCATGAACAACCAGAAGCCGCCCTTCGACAAGAAGGAAGTGCGCGAAGCCTTCGCCATGGCGATCGACCGCGATGCGATCATCAAGGAGGTTTATCAGGGTGCCGGCCAGAAGGCCAAGAACCTGATCCCGCCGACCATGTGGTCGTATGACGACTCGATCAAGGACGTCGAGTACAACCCCGAGAAGGCCAAGAAGATGCTCGAGGACGCGGGCGTCAAGGACCTGAAGATCGACATCTGGTGGATGCCGGTGCAGCGTCCCTACAACCCCAACGCCAAGCGCATGGCGGAGATGATCCAGGCCGACCTCTCGAAGATCGGCGTGGAATCGACGCTGGTCTCCTACGAGTGGGGCGAGTACCGCAAGCGCATGCAGGCCGGCGAGCACATGACCGGCATGCTGGGCTGGACCGGTGACAACGGCGATCCGGACAACTTCTTCGCGGTTCTGCTCGGATGCAATGCCGAGGGCAAGCCCAACGGCAACAACATTCCGAAGTGGTGCAATGCCAAGTTCCAGGAAGTCGTGAACAAGGCAGCCCAGATCACCGACCAGGCGGAGCGCACCAAGCTCTACCAGGAAGCGCAGAAGATCCAGGCGGAAGAGATGCCGCAGGTCAACATCGCGCACTCCACGGTGTTCGAGCCGATCAGCAAGAAGGTGACCGGCTATCTGTTGAGCCCGCTGGGCAGCCACGAGTCCAGAACGTGGACATCGCCGAGTAACCACGCAAACCCGCCCTTCTCCCGGTGATCCGGGGAAGGGCTTTTATCCGGCGGCCGGAGCCGCCGGCAGGTTCATGATCGCTTCTTCCTCAAGCGCCTGGCGCTGACCATTCCCACCTTCCTGGCCCTCGCTGTTCATCACCTTCGTGATGCTGAGGCTCGTGCCGGGCGACCGATCGAGGTGCGCCGCGGCGGCGCATCGCCCGAGCTCGCCCAACTGCGCCACGAGATGGGACTCGACCAGCCGCTGTGGAAGCAGTTCGTCGATTATGTGAACGCGCCCTGCTGCGTGGCGACTTCGGCACCTCCATCGTCGCCGATCGCCGGTGCTACACGAGTTCTTCACCCTGTTCCCGGCAACCCTGGGCTCACCATCACCGCCATGATCTTCGCCGTGGTGCTGGGCTGGGCCCGCCGGCGTCATGCTCGCCGCGGCGGCATCTATGACCAGACGCTGATGGGCCTGGCGCTGACCGGTTACTCCATGCCGATCTTCTGGTGGGGCCTGATCCTGGTGCTGGTCATGTCCAACACCCTGCACCTGACACCCGTCTCAGGCCGCGTCGACCTGATCAAGTTCTACCAGCCGGTCACCGGCTTCATGCTGATCGACTCGCTGCTCTCGGGCCAGAAGGGCTGCCTTCCTGGATGCGCTGCGCCACCTGATCCTGCCGATGATCGTGCTCGGCACGGTGCCGCTCGCCGTCATCGCGCGCATGACGCACTCCTCGATCTTTCGAGGAGGTGCTGGAGGAAGACTACGTGCGCACCGCGCGCCAAGGGCCTGTCCTGGACGCGCATCGTGGGCGTGCACGCGCTGCGCAATGCGCTGATCCCGGTGGTCACCGTCATCGGCCTACAGGTGGGCGGCCTGCTTGCGGGTGCCGTTCCTGACCGAGACGATCTTCTCCTGGCCCGGCGTCGGCAAATGGCTGATCCATCGATCAGCCGCCGCGACCTCCGGCGCTGCAGGGCGGCATCATGCTGATCGCCATCGTCATCATCGTCAACCTGTTCATCGATATGCTCTATGGCCTCATCAACCCGAGGATCCGCCGCGCAAGTGACGCGAGCCTTCCGGCGACCGCAACCGCACCGGCCCCGCCGGGGCCCTTGCGTGCCTTCTGGCGCGCTTTCCGCGAGAACCGCGGCGCGGTGCTCGGCCTCGCGGTCATCAGCTTCATCCTGTTCGTCGCCGTCTTCGCCGACATGTGCTCGCACCCTACAGCCCGATCGAGCAGTTCGCGGCTTTTCCAAGCTGCCGCCCTTCTGGGTCGAGGGCAGCGACCCGCTTCCTCCTCGGCGCCGACGCGGTGGGCCGCGACACGCTCTCGCGCCTGATGTATGGCGCGCGCGTCTCGCTGTTCATCGGCCTTTCGGTCATTGGTGGTGTCGATGGTGGTGGGCGTGGCGGGCTGGCGGCCGCCTTCTTCGGCGGCATCGTCGGCGTGATCATCATCCGCATCATGGACCTGGTGTGGCCATCCCTTCGCTGGTGCTGGCGATCCTGATCATCGCCATCATCGAACCGAACCTCACCAACACCATCGTGGCGGTCACCATCGGCTGGGCCTGCCGCGCTACGTGCCTGGTGCGCACATCGGCGCTGACCGAACTCACCAAGGACTACGTGACGGCGGCAAGGTCTCCGGCGTGCGCAAGTTCGGCTGATGACGGTGACGGTGCTGCCGAACTGCCTCGCCCCCTCATCGTGCAGGCCGGCACTCGGCCTCTCCGACGCCATCCTCGAGGCGGCGGGCCTCGGCTTCCCTGGGCTTAGGCGCGCAGCCGCCGACACCCGAATGGGGTCGATGCTGGCCGACACGCGCGACCTGACCCGCCCTGGTCGAGCATGCCGGAGCAGCATGCTGATCGCGGCGCGCCTTCGCTCGGCCTGATGAAGGCGCTGGAAGCGCGAGCGCTTGACCGCGCGCGGAAAGCGGAGATGGCGTTGCTCAACCTTCGAGAACCTCACCGTCGAGTTCAAGACGGGCTCGGCCACTTCCGCGCCGTCGACGGCGTGAGCCTGAAAAGTCGGCTCGAGAGCGAGGTGCTGGCGATCGTCAGCGGGTCCGGCTCCGGCAAGTCGGTCTCCATGCTGGCGGTGATGGGCCTCTGCCGTGGACGGCGAGGGTGACCGCCGGCCATGAACTTCGAGGCGCGACTTCGACCTCTCCGTCAACGAGCGCAGGACAAGGACATCGCCATGATCTTCCAGGAGCCGATGTCGAGCCTCAACCCCGTGCTTACCGTGGGCTTCCAGATCGCCTGGAGGCGCTGAAGGAGCACCTCGACATGGACAAGGCGGCGCGCAAGGCGCGCGCCAGCCGGCTCCTGGGTCTCGTCGGCATTCCCTCGCCGGGCAGCGGCTCAAGGCCTTCCGCACCAGCTGTCCGGCGGCATGAGCCAGCGCGTGATGATCGCCATGGCGATCGCCTGCAATCCGACTCCTGATCGCCGACGAGCCCACCACCGCGCTCGACGTCACCATCCAGGCGCAGATCCTCGAGCTGCTGGTCAGGTGCAGAAGGAGACGGGCATGGGCCTCGTGCTCATCACCCATTCCATGGGCGTGGTCGCCGAGACCGCCGAGCGTGTCTCGGTGCAATATGCCGGGCAGGAGTGGGAGGAGCAGGCGGTGGCGGGCCTGCGGCCGCATCATCCCTACGGCCGCCCTGCTCGCGGCGCTCCCGAGCGCGCCAGGGGCGCAAGCTGCCGTCCATTCCCGGCGTGGTGCCGGGCCAGTTCGACCGGCCCACGGGTTGCCTGTTCTCGCCGCGCTGCCAGCTCGCCACCGGCTTGTGCCGCACCACGCAACCGCCACGCCTCGACGGCGCGCTGTGCCACCTACTCGCTGCATGACGGCGTGCGCGTCACCCGGAAAGGAGAAGGCGGCGCCGACATCGTCGTCACCGCCCGCGACCTCACGCGCTATTCCCGTCGCAGCGGCGCCTTCTCGGGTCACGCCACGCTGAAGGCGCTGGATGGCGCGAGCTTCACCATCGAGCGCGGCAAGACGCTGGCCGTAGTCGGCCCGGTCGGCACCGCGGCAAGTCCACCCTCGCGCGTCTCATCACCATGATCGAGCTGCCGATCCGGTTCGCTCAACATCGCCGGCGAGGAGATCGTCGGCACCTCGCCCGCCACGCTGCGCGCTGCGCTCGCGCGTGCAGATCTGTTCGAGATCCCTATGGCTCGCTCAACCCGCGCCAGAAGATCGGCCACGCGCTGGAGGAGCCGCTGCTCGTCAACACCACGATGAGTGCCAAGGACCGCACCGAGAAGGCCCGCCATGATGGCGAGCGTGGGGCTCCGCCCCATACGACCGCTATCCGCGCACATGTTCTCCGGCGGCCAGCGTCAGCGCATCGCCATCGCGCGCGCCCTGATGCCGACCCGGAACTGCTCGTCCTCGACGAGCCGGTCTCGGCGCTCGACGTCTCGATCCAGGCGCAGGTGCTGAACTTGCTCGCCGACCTGCAGGAGCGGCTGAACCTCGCCTATCTCTTCATCGGCCACGACCTCTCGGTGGTGCGCCACATCGCCGACGACGTGATGGTGATGTATCTCGGCCGCGCCGTCGAACAAGGTCCGCGCGCGGCGATCTTCGGCAATCCACCCAGCACCCCTGCTGAGCGCTGCTATCGGCCACGCCGCAGCCCAGCCGGAGCGGAAGCGTGAGCGCATCGTGCTCAAGGGTGAGCTGCCGTCACCGCTCAACCCGCCATCGGGCTGCACCTTCCATACGCGCTGCCCGTGGACGTTCGAACCGTGCCCCCGCATCAATCCTGCCTTGCTTGCGCATGACAGGAAGCCTTGTGGCATGCCATGCGGTGAACCCGCCCGAGCCTTCAACGAAAGCAGCCTGACATGTCAAAGCGTGCCGAACTCTCGACCGGCGAAGCCCCTCGTCGGCCTTCTCGAAGCCTATGGCGTCGACACCATCTTCGGCATTCCGGGTGTCCATAACGTCGAGATGTACCGCGCGCTGCCGCGTTCCGGCATCAGGCACGATGCTGGTGCGCCACGAACAAGGGCGCGGGCTTCATGGCCGACGGCTATGCGCGCGCCGCGACCAGGCCGGCGTGTGCTTCACCATCACTGGGCCGGGCCTCACCAACATCCTCGCGCCGCTCGGCCAGGCGTGATCCGGACCTCGAGCCGGTGCTGGTCATCTCCTCCGCCCTCGACATCCGCGACTCGGCGCAAGGGCGCGGCCGCCTGCACGAGATGATCGACCAGCGCGCTGCAGCCGCCGCGGTGACGGCGCTGAACTCGCGCGCCCACAAGGACGTGCGCGACGCGGTCGCCGCCGCCTTCGCGCATTTCGCCAGCGGCCGGCCGCGCCGGTCTACATCGAGGTGCCGCTCGACCTGCTGAAGGAACCCGCCGGCGAGGGCTGGGTTGCACGCGGCCTGCCGAAGCGCCCTCGCCCAACGCGGAACAGATCGCCGCGGCGGTGGCCAAGCTCAATGCCGCGAAGAAGCCGCTGATCATCCTCGGCGGCGGTGCGTTGGAGGCCGGCAAGCCGGCCGTCGAGATCGCCGAGAAGCTGAAGGCGCCGATCGTCACCACGACGGCCGGCGAGGGGTGCGGTACCCAGCGACCATCCGCTGTGCCTTGGCCAGATCATGGCGCGCGAGGGCTTCTGGACTCTCGCAGCAGAGTCGGACGCCATCCTCTGCGTCGGCTCGGAACTCTCCGAGACCGACCACTGGAACGACGCGATGGCGATCGAGAAGAACCTGATTCGCATCGACCTCGACCCCGCGGTGATGGGCCGCCCGCACAGTGCCGAGATTGCCCATCCTCGGCGATGCGCGCGAGGCGCTGGACCTGATCGCCGGGGTGACGGAGAAGAAGGGCAAGGCCGCCGCCAGCTTCGACATGGGCGAACCCGATGCGCTGCGGGCGATGCTCACCGAGTTCTCGAGGTGATCCGCAAGGCACTGCCGGAGGACACGGTGATCTGCTCCGACATGACACAGATCGCCTATGCGGCGAACGAGGTGTTCCCGCTCTCAGGCCCACGCACCTGGCTGCACCCGGTGGGCTTCGGCACGCTGGGCTTCGGCCTGCCCGTGGGCATCGGCGCCAAGTTCGGCGTGGGCGACCGGCCGGTGGCCGTGCTGATCGGCGACTATGGCATCCAGTACACCATCAACGAGCTGGGTACCGCCGCCGAGCACAAGCTGCCCATCGTCATCCTGATGTGGAACAACAATGCGCTGGGCGAGATCCGCGACGACATGGTGAGGAAGGGCATCCAGCCCAATGCCGTGACGCTGATGAACCCCGACTACCAGATGCTGGCCAAGGCCTATGGGCTTCATGCCGAGCAGCCCAAGGACCTCAAGGCGCTGGCCGCCATCGCCAGGGCGCTGAAGGCCGAGGGCCCGACGCTGATCGAGATGACGCCGCGCATGGTCAATGGATAGTGCGGTCATCCTCGACGTCGACGGCGTCCTGCTGGAGCTGACGGCGGCCGAGGAAGACGCCTTCTTCCGCGCCTTCGAGACGCTGCACGGCCTCACCGGCCTGTCGCGCGACTGGGACAGCTATCGCGTTCGCAACGACGAGCATCATCGCGGAAGCCTGGCGCGTCACGGGCTGCCGGAGAGCCGGCAGGCGGCTATCGTCGAGGCCTATCTTGCCCTTCTCGGCGACGGGCTGGCCTCGGGAACGCTGGCGGCGGTGGAGATCCCCGGGGCGGGCGAGCTCCTCATCGCTTTCCGGACGGCGGCTGGGAATTGCCACGGCCAACCTGCTGTCCGCCGCCAGGCTGCAGCTCGAGGCGGCCGGGATGTGGGCGCCTGTCGCGCTCGCCTTCGGTGCCGAGGGCTCGAGAGCACAAGCGCGAGACGGTGGCGCGGGCAATCGCCGCGACGGAACTGCCGAAACACCGCATCGTCTATATCGGCGACAACCTGAATGACGTGGAGGCGGGACTCGCCAATGGCGTCCATTTCATCGGCTTCTCGCAGGATGCGGCACGGCGGGCAAAACTGGCGGCGGCCGGCGCTTCACCTGTCCGGCGACCACGAGACGACACGGGCGCTGATCGGGCAATTGCTGGACTGAAATCGATCAAGGAAAATACTCCTTGACAGCGCGCGCTCGATGTGCCATCGGGGCGCATACTCCACAACCAGGTTTCGAAGGCCAGCGCCACGAAGCCGTGGCCTGCGGGCGTGGGCGAGGGAACGGGACGGCGACGGGGAAGCGCCGCCCCTCCAGGCCTTACATCTTCGGCATGATCACGGCGTCGATGACGTGGATGACGCCGTTGTCGGTGACGATATCGGCCTTGATGACCTTGGCCTGGTCGACCATGACGCCGTCCTTGCCGTTGACGTCGATCTCCGCGCCCTCGACGCTCTTGACCATCATCTCCTTGCCGGCGACGTCGACGCCGCTGACCTTGCCGGGCACCACGTGGTAGGTGAGGATGGCGACGAGCTTGTCCTTGTTCTCGGGCTTCAGCAGGGTCTCGACCGTGCCGGCGGGCAACTTGGCGAAGGCTTCGTCGGTGGGGGCGAAGACGGTGAAGGGGAGCCCTTGCCCTTCAGCGTGTCGACGAGGCGCGGCCTGCACGGCGGCGACCAGTCTTGAAGTTGCCGGCAGCCACGGCGGTGTCCACCACGTCGGCGGCATGGGCCTGCAGCGTGAGGGCGAAGCCGGAGACGGCGAATGCCGTGGCGGCAGCGAGACGGCGGATGCGGTTCATTGTGAAATCTCCCTTTGTCGGAATTGACAGGTGAGACTACGGGGCCTCTTGCGGGCTGGTTTGCGCACGGAAATTCACGAATTTGTTTTCGGCGTTTGATGATCCGCGGCGGGTCTGCAATGGTCCACCGCACCCATACAACCACTGGATTAGGCCCAAGATGAGCGGCGAGACAGCGGACGAGACGCGCAAAGCCAGTTCGCGATCCTCAAGTCGCGGGCTTTCCTGCCGCTGTTCGTGACCCAGGCCATCGGCGCCTTCAACGACAATGCGGTAAGGAACGGCATCGCCATCCTCATCACCGCGACCTGGCGTTGCGCTTCCACTTCGATGCAGCGCTGTTCGTGCGGGCGGGGCTGGCGCTGGTTCATGCTGCCTATTTCCTGTTCTCGGCCATCGCGGGGCAGCTGGCGGACCATCCACGACAAGGCCACGGTGGCGCTGGGTGAAGCTGTTCGAGCTGGCCGCCATGATCTTCGGCGCGCTCAGCCTGTGGCTCGAGAACCCGATCATGCACCTGATCGTGCTGTTCCTCGCCGGCACCACGGCGGCGTTCTTCCGGGCCGCTGAAATACGGCGTGCTGCCACAATACCTGAGGCGCGATCAACTGATCGGCGGCAATGCGCTGATCGAGCTCGGCACCTTCGTGACCATCCTGCTCGGTACGCTGTTCGGCGGTTTCCTGGTGCTGGACAACGCCTTCGGCCGCGGCTTCCTGGCCATCACCATCGTGGTGCTGGCGGTGATCGCCTGGATCTGTGCCTTCCTGATGCCGCCGGCGCTGGGCGACCGCTTCTCCATCACCTTCGACTGGAACATTCCGCGCGCCACGAAGAAGCTGCTCTCCTACGCCAGGAGCGCGAGGACGTGTTCTGGTCGGTGATCGGCGCCTCGTGGTTCTGGTTCCTCGGCGCCACCGTGATGGCGCAGCTGCCGGTGTTCACCCGCGACGTGCTGCTGGCCAACGACGCCGTGGCCAATGCCTTCGTCGGGCTGTTCACCATCGGCATCGGCGCGGGCTCGCTGCTGACCAACGCCCTGCTGAAGGGCGAGGTTTCACCGCGCTACGTGCCGATCGCCTCGATCATGATGACGGTGTTCCTGCTCGACCTCTATTTCGCCGCGGGCGATGCCCATGCGGTGATGGCGGGTCAGACGGATGCGGGCGTCGCCGCCTTCTTCAGCCACTGGCAGGAGCTGGCGCGTCGGGCTCGACCTGTTCTTCGTCGCCTTCTTCGGCGGGCTCTACGCGGTGCCGCTCAACGCCATCATGCAGCACCGTTCCGTGCCGTCGCGGCGGTCGCGCGTCATCGCCGCCAACAACGTGATGAACGCGATCTTCATGATCTGCTCGGCCATCGCGGGTGCGGTGCTGCTGAAGGTCATGTCGGCGCAGGCCTTCTTCCTGCTGCTCGGGCTGTGCAACGCCGTGGCCTCGGTGTTCGTGGCGCACCTGCTGACGCAGGAGCTGACGGCGTCGATCGCGCGCTTCCTGTTCGGCTGTTCTACCGCGTCGAGGTGAAGGGACTGGAGAACTACAGGGCGGCGGGGCGCAAGGCGGTGATCGTGGCGAACCACACCTCGTTCCTCGACGGACCCCTGCTCTCCGCCTTCCTGCCGGAGCGCGCGAGCTTCGCCATCGATACCCACGTGTCGCAGCGATGGTGGGCGAAGCCTGCCTTCATCATGTTCAAGATGATCCCATCGACCCCACCAACCCGGATGGCGCTGCGCGTGCTGGTGGACGAACTGAAGAAGGGCCGCAAGGTGGTAATCTTCCCCGAAGGCCGCCTCACGGTCACGGGTGCATTGATGAAGGTCTATGAGGGACCCGGCGCCATCGCCCAGATGGCGGGGGCGCGGGTATTGCCGGTGCGGATCGACGGCGCGCTCTACACCCCTTCTCGCGCATGAGGGGCAAGCTCAGGGCTGCGCTGGTTCCCCAAGATCACCATCACCTTCCTGCCGCCGGTGAAGTTCAACGCACCCTGACGGCGTGCGCGGCGCGGCCCTGCGCCAGCACCAGGCGAACAAGCTCTACGACGTGATGACCGACATGGTCTTCCGCACCTCGAACATCGACCGCACGCTATTCCAGTCGCTGCTGGACGCGCCACATCCATGGCGGCGGCCACAGGGTGGTGGAGGACATCGCCCGCAACCCGACGAGCTTCGGCAGGCTCGTCATGGGCAGCTTCATCCTCGGGCGGCGCATGGCGGAGATGACGCCGGGCGAGAAGAACGTGGCGGTTCTGCTGCCCAATTCCATCGGCTGCCTGCTCACCGTGTTCGGCCTGCATGCCACGGGCCGCGTGCCCGCCATGCTGAACTTCTCCACGGGTGCTGTGAACATGGCGGGGGCCTGCACGGCCTCGCAGGCCACAACCATCATCACGTCGCGCCGCTTCATCGAGGCGAGCGGCATGGAGCAGGACCTTGCCCTGCTGGCAGAGGGCCGCAAGGTGATCTTCCTCGAGGAGTTGCGCGCGGAGCTGACGGCCAGGGACAAGCTCTATGGCCTGTTCGCACGCATCTTCTCCAGGACGGCGCTGCGCATGGGAGGGGCCTCGAACGACCCGAATGCGCCGGCCATCGTGCTGTTCACCTCGGGGTCCGAGGGGTTGCCCAAGGGCGTTGTCCTGTCGCACCGCAACCTGCAGGCCAACCGCTACCAGGCGGCGGCGCGCATCGCCTTCACCGCCTCAGACATCGTGTTCAACGCACTGCCAATGTTCCATGCCTTCGTCGACGGGCGGTGCACTGCTCCCCGTGCTGGCGGGTGTGCGCACCTTCCTCTACCCCTCGCCGCTCCATTACAAGGTGGTGCCGGAGCTGTGCTACGAAACCAATGCGACCGTGCTGTTCGGCACCGACACCTTCCTGATGGGCTATGCCCGGAGTGCCCACCCCTATGACTTCTTCAACGTGCGCCTGGTCGGCGGGTGCGGAACGGGTGAAGCCCGGGAGACGCGCGAGGCCTGGATGGAAAAGTTCGGCCTGGGGCGCATCCTCGGAGGGGGTATGGCGCCACCGAGCGCGCGCCGGTCGTCGCCGTCAACACGCCGATGCATTTCCGCACCGGAACGGTGGGGCGGCTGCTCGACCAGATCCAGTACCGGCTCGGCGCCCGTGCCGGGGATCGCGGAAGGTGGCAGGCTCTACGTGAAGGGCCCCCAACATCATGCTGGGCTACCTGCGTGCCGAAAGCCCCGGCGTGATCGAGGCGCCGCCCGATGGCTGGTATGACACGGGCGACATCGTGAAGGTCGACGAGGATGGCTTCGTTACCATCCTCGGCCGCGCCAAGCGCTTCGCCAAGATCGCCGGAGAAATGGTGTCGCTGGGGCTGGTGGAACAGAAGCTGGCAGCGAGGCCTTCCCGGGGCGAAGCACGCCGTGGTCGCGGTGCCCGACCTGGGTGCGCAAGGGTGAGCAATTGGTGCTGTTCACCACCGACGGCGCGATCGACGCCAGGGCGGTGCAGGAGAAGCTGAAGGAGTCGAACACAACGGCGCTGATGGTGCCACGCAACGTGATCACGGTGACGGGAGCGTTCCCCTTCGGCTCCGGCAAGACCGATTACCAGGCGCTGAACCGCATGGCGCTGGAACAGGTGAAGCCTTAGGATGGGGTCACTTTCCCAGCACATCTCGGTTCCTCCCGGCCTTCGCCGGGATGACGGTCTCAATGGGGTGGTGGTGATGGACCTGCCTGACCGCACACGTGCTCAACTCGATGGCGCCCAGGGCAAGGCGATGCGCTGGCCGCACGTCTCGTGGTGCGGGCGGCGGAGATCATGGGCGCGGAACGGCTGATCCCGATTTCCTTCGCGCATGTCGATGCCTGTTTCTACACCGGCCGGGCGCATGTCGACTTCGTGCGCTTTCTGATCGACAACGGTGCTCTCCTGGCGGTGGAGACCTGGACCAACAATGGCGTCGTGAGCCTGGCCGACCCTCTGCTGCGACCGCGCGCCGAGGACCCGGAGATGGTCGAGGGTGCGGCCGAGCTGATGCATCTCTACGAGCGGCTGGGCACCAGGCCAACTTGGGACCTGCGCACCCTACCAGCTGCCCGGCGGGCCGAAGCAGGGCGAGCACATCGCGGTGGGCGAGTCCAATGCCGTCTCCTATTACAATTCGGTGGTGGGCGCGCGGACCGGGAACAAGTATGGCGACTACCTCGACGTCGCATGCGCGCTGACAGGCCTGGCACCCGATGCCGGATTGCACCGCGACGAAGGCCGCAAGGCGGAGCTTCACATCGAGCGCGGCGCTGCCGGAGGCGTGGCGGCGCGAGGACATCTTCGCGCACCTGATCGGCCACCATGCGGGCAGGCTGGCCGGGCGGCGGGTGCCGGTGATCTCCGGCCTCGCCGCCGATTCACCGAAGCATGCGCTGAAGGCCATCACGGCCGCCGCCTCATCGGGCGGCGTGGAACTGTGGCACGGCGTGGGTGTGACGCCGGAGGCACCGGAACTCCCTGCGGTGTTCCGCGGAGGTGAGGCGGTGCGCGTGACGGCGGAGGACCTTGCCCGTTCGCACCGCGCGCTTTCCACCGCGCGGACGGACCGCTCGATGCGGTGGCGCTGGGCACGCCGCATTTCGGGCTCGCCGAATTCGCGGAACTGGTGGCACTGTTCGACGGGCGCAGGGTGAAGGCGGGATTGCCGATGCCCGTCTCCACCAGCCGCGGCGTGCGCGAGATGGCGCGAGCAAAGGGGTGGATCGCAGCGCTCGAGTCCGCTGGCGTGGAGGTGCCGGTGGACGTGTGCACCTATCACTGCCGCGGGTGCGCGGGCTCACGGGCCGCGTGATGACCAATGCGGCGAAGTGGGCCTGGTATGCGCCCGGCATGCTGGGGGTGAGGTGGCCTTCGGCTCGCTCAGGAATGCGTTGAGAGTGCCATCCGCGGCGAGGTGTGGCGCGACTCCGGCCCTGTGGACCAGCGCATGACGCGGCGCGCGCCTCCTCGCCTCCGGCAGCGGAAGGCCCGGTGCTGTCGCTCGACGAACCGTTGAGCTTCTGGGGGCGCCGAACTCCCGGACCGGCGTGATCCTCGACGTGCACCACCCGCAGCGCGGGGCCTGCGTCAAGGACATGGTGCTGGTGATGACCGAGACGCGCGGCTCGGCTCGGCGCCGGGCGCCATCGCCGAGGCGATCCGGCTCGGCACCGCGCCGGCGGCGATCATCCTCGCGGAACCGGACATCAACCTCGCGGTGGGGGCCGAGGTGGCGGCGACGCTCTACGGACGGCACTGCGTGATCGCCTGCGTGACGGCGGCGGAATTGCAGGCCTTGCGCGGGCAATGCGGATCGCCATCGCGGCGGACGGCGTGATGACGGCCACGGCGTGAAGCCCCGGCCGCCGTCGCAACTAATCTCTAGGTTGTAAGCGAGCGGCGGCACGGAACGGCGCGGCGTAGACATGCGCTTCGCTTGGGTATATGCATTGCCGACAAGACGGTGCCTTGTTCGCTTGACGAGACCTTCTTCGCTTCTCGACATTTCCTGAGTTCGCGCCCGATCGTGCTCGGTATTGCGCTGCCGGCCCTGCAGCCGGAGCTTTCACGCGTGCCGAGCGCCAGATGGAGGAAGATGCAATGACCGGTTCAATGCCGACGATCGACGGTTTGCGCCACGCGATCGAAACCCGGAATGCCGATAGCCTCAAGTCCTTCAATACGCGGAGGATGCGGTACTGACGATCATCGACAGCGACAATCCGCCGGGGCAAGCCCCGCACCATCACGGGCGCCAAGGAGATCGGCGCATTTCTCGACGACGTCTACGGCCGCGACATGACGCACAGCCTCGAGATGGGCATGCTCGACGGCAAGACGCTGGCCTTCGTGCAGGGCTGCCGATACGAGGACGGCACAAGGGTCATCGCGTCCAGCAAGCACTGCCGAACTCGGCCCCAAGGGAATCGTCAGGCAGACGACCGTTCAGGCCTGGGACAGCTAGGGCCAGACGCCGGACCTGACGCGAATGGACAGGCACCTCGTTCAGATGGCGAATGACATCGCCAGGTTCCACCAGTCCTTTCCGGAGGACGAGGCGATGCAGCTTGTATCGGAACACATCAACAAGTCATGGGCCCCGTCCATGCGCGAGAAGCTGTTCGAGGAGTTTCAGGAACATCCGCAGGACTTCAGCGCCCTGATCGCCAAGAGCCTGCTGAAGATCAACTGCACCAAGTACAATCCGGTCAAGACCGAGATCCGCGACAAGCAAGGCACCGGGGGCTGACCCCGCGCCTACTGCGCAGCCTCGAGCAGTTGCCGGGCTCGGCCTCGACAGGGTGTCTTCGGCCTTGCGCGGGGCTTCTTCCGAAATGCGGAAGACGTTCCAGTGCCAGAGCTTGCGGCCGAACGCCGGCAGGCCCGTCGACCACGAGACGAGCGGCGAGAGCACCAGCGCGCCGGCGATCGGCGCCAGCCACAGGAAGGTGGCCCAGGAGATGTGGAAGGCCAGCACGCCGAAGGCCAGCTCCGCCACCACATGCGTGGCATGGATGCGGGCGCAGGGCCTGAAAGGCATCGCCTGGTCATCGCGGTTCTGGGCGTTCCAGCCGAGAGTCGCGGCCGATCATCACATCCGCCACCACGCGCGACTGGATGAGCATCATGATGGGCGAGAGCAGCATGGAGACAAAGGTTTCAGCCAGCACGCTCTTGAGGAGCC
This sequence comes from Hyphomicrobiales bacterium, assembly GCA_046349235.1. Classification (GTDB taxonomy): domain Bacteria; phylum Pseudomonadota; class Alphaproteobacteria; order Rhizobiales; family Aestuariivirgaceae; genus Aestuariivirga. Next base: position 315,676 of record JAXMCT010000009.1, on the reverse strand, counting down.
CGATGGTGCCGCCACAGCCACGGCGCAGTTCGCCATCCTTCAAGGCCAACACGAGGGCGAGGAGCTTCGGCAGGTAGAGCACGCCGAAGGTGATGGCAAAGAGCCTGAGCGCCAGTTCGGGGTCGAACACCGGCCAGGACCGGGAACAGCGAGAAGCTGTCGGGGAAGTAATTGGGCGTCGTGTGGCGCGCCACGGTGGCGAGCAGCAGGCCCGCCAGCAGCAGCATGAGCCAGAGCGGCGAGGCGAGGTAGGACATGATGCCCTGCACGAGGTGCACGCGGTTGACCCAGTGCAGGCCCTTCGCGCCCACGATCTTCATGTGCTGCAGGTTGCCCTGGGCCCAGCGCCGGTCGCGCGTGGCGAGATCGATCAGGCAGGGCGGCGTCTCCTCGTAGGAACCGGTCAGCGCCGGCAGCATGTAGACCGCCCAGCCGGCGCGGCGGATCAAGGCTGCCTCGACGAAATCGTGGCTCAGCACGTGGCCGCCGAAGGGCTTGCGGCCCTTGAGCTTGGCATGCGCAGGCCTCGGCGAAGGCCCGGGTGCGGATGATGGCGTTGTGGCCCCAGTAATTGCCGTCGCGCCCATGCCAGGCCGAGGCCGGCGGCGACCAGCGGGCCATAGACGCGGCCGGCGAACTGCGTCATGCGGGCAAAGGGCGTCCAGCGGTTCTTGCAGCAGCGGCAGCGACTGGATGATGCCGGACTTGGGGTCCGCCGCCATGGCACGGGCCAGCGTGATCATGGCGCCGGCCGATGTCGCTGTCGGCGTCGAGCACGATCATGTGGTCGTAGGCCGCACCCCAGCGGGTGACGAAGTCGGCGATGTTGCCGGCCTTGCGGTGGTGGTTGTCGTCGCGGCGGCGGTAATAGACCCGGATGGCGGGCGACAGCTGGCGCTTCAGCCACTCATAGGCATCGGCCTCGGCGGCGGCGATGTGGTCCTTGCGGGTGTCGGAGAGGACGAAGATGTCGAAGTGGCGGCCACGCCCTCGCGGCGCAGCGCCTGGCCCATGCGCGACAGGGCGGCAAAGACACGCTCGGGATCCTCGTTGTAGACGGGCATGAGCAGTGCCGTGCGGCCTATGTCGGCGGTCTCTGCGAGCGGCGGCAGCCTGGCCTTGCCGAAAAGCAGCACCAGGAAAGGAGGATGGCGCTGGCGCAGGAGAAGGCGATCCAGGCGAAGGTGAGCGCGAAGAAGCTGGCGAACAGCACCTGCAGCGTGGTGACGTCCACCGGGCTGATGACCTGGTACATCTTCCAGGTACCGAATCCGGTGATGAGCGCCGAGGCGCCGAAAACGAAGAGACGGGCCAGCGTCACGTCGCGGCCATTGCCCACGGGCGCAGGCCTGCCATCCCAGACCTTGAGGTTCTGGACGGGCATGGCGAGCGGCGCTTCGGCCGGGATCGTGTCGGCCGGGCTTTCGGTCCACCTGAAGAGCCATGTTTCGCTTGCCTTCTTGTCGCCGCGCTTCAGCACGGCGCGCAATTCAGCCACATCTGCCCCATTGACGTTGTGTTCGAAGGAAAGTCGCGTGGTTTTTGCCACGTCGTTCTTGGCTGCATGCACGTTCGAGATGGCCCCTGCGGAGGCGGTGACGTCCGCCACGATGTCCCCTTCGAGATCACCGCCTGCGAATTCGACGATGTAAAGCCGCAGATCTGGGTCATAAGATGGCGGATCGGCCGTGTTCGGGTCAGTTCCGGAACCCGAGAATACCGTTCGGGCCACCGGAAGGTCAGCCGGCCAGTCCAGGCACCAGTGAAGGCGGTAGACATAGGAATAGCTCTGCCCCTGCTTCAAACCGTCCTTCGGCTGCCAGAACGCGACGATGTTGTCGTTGGTTTCAAGCTGGGTGGGAATTTCGTAGAGTTCCACGTCGCCCTGCCCCCAGTCGCCGATGGGCTCCGCCCACAGGCTGGGGCGCTTCTCGTAGCGCGACCCGAGGTCGAGAAAGTCCCGGTAATCGCGCTTGCGTTGCATCAGGCCGAAGCCCTGGGGGCTCTGGTCGATGAAGGCCGAAACCTGCAGCGTCTTGGGATTGGAGAGCGGGCGTGCCACAGCCATCTCCCCGGCCCCGGTCTGCATCATCAGCCCGTCCGAATCGTGGACTGCCGGCCGCCAGTCATCGACGGGCTTCTGCAGCGGGTCGAGCAGGAACATCGAGGTCATGGGGGCAATGCCGACATGGGCGATGTCGCGGCGGGGGTAGAGGGTGAGCTTGACATCCATCTGGGTGTCGTCGCCGGGCTTGATCGAGAACTTGTAGGCGCCGGTCACCGAGGGGCTGTCGAGCAGCGCCTCGACCACCACGGTGGTGGCGGCGGCGTCCGGCTCCTTGACCCAGAAGGCCCGGAACATCGGGAATTCCTCGCCCTTGGGCTGGCCGGTATCGACGGCAAGGCCGCGGGCCGAGAGGCCATAGACCATGCCCTTGCCCACGGCGCGGAAATAGGACGCGCCCTGGAACACCACGAACTCGTCGTTGTAGTCCTTGGAATTGATCGGGTAGCGCAGCCGGAGACCGGAATAGTGCAGGTCGGTCTTGCCGTCGGTCTTGGCGCCAGCGGGCCGAAGGTGAAGAGGTCCGGGCTGTAGTTGATGCGCGCCATCTCGCCGTCCTGGACGACATAGACGTCGACCGGGGCGGTGAACAGGAAGCCCGAATGGAACAGGTCGAAGGAGAACTGGTGCGGCTCGCCCTTCCAGAACGACTTGTCGGGATTGAAGCGGATGTCGCGGTACCTCGGTCGTAGGTCAGCTTCTCCCAGCCCGGCGGCATGGCGATGCGGCGGTCTTCCCCAGGGCTTCTGGGCCAGCGCCTCGGCCAGTTTGCGGACCTGGTCCTCGGCGAAGGGAGCCTGCTCGATGAACAGGTCGGTGGGGGCATCTGCGAAGGCGGGGATGGCGCCAGCGCGCAGAGACACAATGGTCGCGCCAAGCAATGCCGCCGACCCCAGGACCTGACGCCGTGAGAAAGTCATGCTCGGAAAATCCGGGAATATAGTGCAGCGCACAAAGTAGCGTAACCTCCAGAAATGTAAAGCCCCCCGGCACAACTTCGAGGGCCACTCGACCGCGCCGATGCCTTGCACTAAAAGCGCGGCCAAACAAGGGTGCCCAAGATGAAATTTGCGAAAGTGACGGAGCGGCTCAACGGTCTCGGCTCGGAAAAATGGGTCGTGCACATCGAGGGCAAGCACTGCGCCAACCAGGGCGATCCGATGATCTTCCTGTCGATCGGAGAACCCGACGCGCCGCCGCCCGCCGCCATTCTCGACGAGGCCACCTGCCAGATGCATGCCGGGCGCATCCGCTATGCCGAGGGGCGAGGCGAGCGAGGCCACCGTGCGCCGCTCCCTCCCGCCTCTATACCCGGCAGACCGGCCGGGCCATCCACGAGGACCAGTTCATCTACCTGCCGGGCACCCAGACCGCTCCCTATGCCGCCATGATGACGGTGGTGGACGAGGGCGACGAGGTGCTGATGGCCGACCTCATTACGCCACCTACGAAGGCGTGATCGCCGCCGCCGGTGGCATCCCGAAGCCGATCAAGGTCGACCCCGACCATGGCTTCCACCTCAAGGCCGCCGACCTCGAGAAGGCGATCACGCCGCGCTCGCGCGTGCTGCTGATGAACACGCCGTCGAACCCGACGGGGGCGGTGTTCACCCGCGCCGAGATCGAGAAGATCGGCAAGGTCTGCGAGAAGAAGGACCTGTGGATCATCTCGGACGAGGTCTATGCCACGCTGACCTACGGCAACACGGTGTTCTCCTCGCCCTTCGACGTGCCGGAACTGGAGAAGCGACCATCGTCGTGTCGTCGCTCTCGAAGTCGCATGCCATGCCGGGCCTGCTGCGGCTGATCGCGGCCCCCTCCGACTTCTGCGATCGCTGCATCCCGGTGACCGAGACCATGCCGTTCGGCTCGCAGCCCTTCCTCGAGGATGCCATGGCCTTCGCGCTCGACACCCACTTCCCCGAGCTCGACGCCATGAAGGCGAACTACGAGAAGCGCGCCCGGGCGCCCTGGCGGTGCGGGCAGCGCTGGAACATTCGAAGAAGGTCTCGGCCCGCATGGCCGAGGGCGGTATGTTCGTGATGGTCGATGCGGAAGACCGGCCTCTCGGGCGAGGACTTCGCGTGGAAGCTCCTCAAGGAGGAGAACGTCGTCACCATGCCTGGCGAAAGCTTCGGCGCCGGCGGCGCCGGGCACCTGCGCGTCGCGCTGACGGTGGGCGTAGAGGAGATCACCGAGGCAAGCAAGCGCATCGTGAGGCTGGCGGAGCGGGTTTAGAACAATGTCCTCTCCCCGCAGAGCTGGGAGAGGACGCAAAGGTCCCTCAGATCACCTGATACCCAAACTCCTCGGACTGTTCGGTGATCCATTCCCAGAAGCTCTCCGCGAAGCCGCGGAACACCGAGAGGTCGTAGGTGTCCGCGCCCACCCGTGTCAGGTGGACGCCGACATGGGCCATCTGGGTGAGTGCCGACTCGCCGACCGGGAAGGCATCCGGGTGAGGTCCACCGGCGTGCCCTGGCGAGCACGGCGCGGGCCTTGGGGCCGGTGAGGCGGAGGAGGACGCGGCCGTGGCTCTGGTCCGACACCGAGGCGAGGCCTGAGCTTCGCCTTGAGGTCGCGGTAGAGTGCCCCTCGCCGCGGTTCTCGGCCAGCACGAACCACCGGTCCGGCCCGGCCCATTGCGCCTCGTAGCCCTTGAGGGCCGCCGCGGTGGCCTCGCCCTGCCCGGCGCGTGCGATCACCGTGACGATCGACATCGGGTGGCGGATGAAGGTGACGCCGACGGCGCCCTTGTCGGCGCCGAAGCGGCCCTGCACGGCGACGTCGCGCAGGGCGGAAATGCGGGTGAATGTGCGTTCGGTCAGTGAGCAGCCTCAGGCATGGTGTCCTTGTTCCTCTTGTCGAAATGCATCGGATCGCAGATCTCGGCCAGCACGCGGTGGCCGCGCAGGCCGTCCCAGACCTGCACGATCTCGCCATGCCGCGCGCGGCCGTTGGCGAAGAGCGCCAGGCCCACCCACATGTTCAGCATGGGCGACCATGCGACACCGGTGACATAGCCCTCGTCGTTGACCATCGAAGGCGTGTCGTCCTGCTTCAGGAGATGCGCACCGGCGCGGATGCGATCCTTCGGATCGACCGGGCGGATGCCGACCACCTGCTGCCGGTTCGGGTCCACGAGGCCCGGACGCTGCGCCATCATGCGGCCGATGAAGTCCTTCTTCGAAGACACCATCTTGCCCATGCCGAGATCGCCCGCGGTGGTGGTGCCGTTCAGCTCGCCACCGGCCACATGGCCCTTCTCGATGCGCATGATGGAGAGTGCTTCCACGCCATAGGGGCAGATGCCGAATTCCTCGCCCGCCTGCATCACGGCGCGGGCGACCATCGAGCCGTAATCCGCCGGCACGGCGAGCTCATAGGCGTGCTCGCCCGAGAAGGAGAGGCGGAACAGGCGCGCCGGGATGCCGTGCATGATGGTGACCTCGAGGGCCGCCATGTAGGGCACGGTCTCGTCGGTCATGACGAGGTCGTCGACCAGCTTCTGCAGCGTGGCGCGCGACTTGGGGCCGGCCACCGCCATCTGCGCCCACTGCTCGGTGACCGAGACGTAGGTCACGTCGAGATCGGGGAACAGCGCCTGGTGGGCGAATTCCATCTGCGCCATCACCTTGGCGGCGTTGGCCGTGGTGGTGGTCATCACGTAGTGGTCCTCGGCGAGGCGCGAGGTGGTGCCGTCGTCATAGACGATGCCGTCCTCGCGCAGCATGAGGCCGTAGCGCGCCTTGCCGACGGCGAGCGTCGAGAAGGTGTTGCAGTAGAGCTTGTCGAGGAACGCGCCGGCGTCCTTGCCCTGGACGTCGATCTTGCCGAGCGTCGAAACATCGCAGATGCCGACCGAGCCGCGGGTGTTGAGCACCTCGCGCGAGGCGGAGGCGAGCCAGTCCTCACCTTCGCGCGGGAACCACGAGGAGCGCATCCACAAGCCGGTTTCGACGAACACCGCGCCCTGCTCTTCCGCCCAGTCATGCAGCGGTGTCTTGCGGACGGGCTGGAAATGATGGCCGGTGAAGGGGCCGGCGAAGGCGCCGAAGGAGACGGGCGTGTAGAAGGGCCGGAAGGTGGTGGTGCCCACCTCGTCCATGCTGCGGCCCGTCGCCTCCGCCAGGATGGCGATGGCGTTGATGTTGCCGAGCTTGCCCTGGTCGGTGGCCATGCCGGTGGTGGTGTAGCGCTTGGCCAGTTCGACGTCGGAATAGCCCTCGCGCGCGGCGAGCGGCAGGTCCTTGGCGGTCGAGTCGTTCTGGTAGTCGATGAAGGCCTTGCCGTGGCTCTCCTTCACCCACCACAGCGGCGCTGCGGCGAAGGCCTCGTCGCGGCACTTCGGCACCTCGATCGCCTTGCCGCCGGCCGCACCCTTGGCCGCGCCATCGGCGAGGCATTCGGAGAGCAGCATGCGGCCCGCGGCGGACCCCGCCACGGTGAAGGCTTCGCCATTGTCGGGCGGCAGGAAGGCCAGGAGCTCCTGGTTCCACACCGGCTTCTTGCCGCGGTGGCAGGCGAGGTTGACGATGGGGCTCCAGCCGCCGGACATGGCGACCGCTTCGCAATTGATGTGGGAGCCGTCGGTGAGGTGCACGCCCTTCACCGCCTTGCCGCCCACCGCGTCGGCAACCAGCGCGCCGCGGATGACGGGAACGCCGCCGGGATCGGCCTTCGCGTCCTTGCGGCTGTCGACGATGGCCTCGACATGGATGCCATGGGCCTTGAGGTCGCGGGCCGTGCGGTAGATCGAATCATTGCCGCCGAAGACGACGACCGAGCGGCCGGCCGCGACCGCGTAGCGGTTGGCATAGGTGCGCATCGCCGAGGCCTGCATGACGCCCGGCATGTCGTTGCCGCCGAAGGCCACGGGGCGCTCTTCGGCACCTGCCGCGAGCACGGCGCGCCTGGCATGGATCTTCCAGTAGCGCTGGCGCGGCTCATAAGGGTCCGGCACGCGCAGATGGTCGCTGACGCGCTCCACCGCGCCGAAGATGTTGCCGTCGAACCAGCCCATGATGGTGGTGCGCGGCAGCAGCGTGACATTGGGCAGCGAGGCGAGTTCGGCGATGACGGCTTGGCTCCAGTCGAAGCCGGACTGGCCGCCGATCTCCTCGTTCTCGTTGAGCAGCGAACCACCGAGGCGCGCGCCCTCGTCGGCGAGGATGACGCGCTTGCCCTGGCGGGCGGCAGCGAGAGCGGCCATGAGGCCCGTCGGGCCCGAACCGATCACCAGCACATCGCAATGGGCGTAGGACTTCTCGTACTTGTCCGGGTCGGGCAGCTTCGAGGCGGACCCCAAGCCCGCGGCGCGGCGGATGATGGGCTCGTAGATCTTCTCCCAGAAGCTCTTCGGCCACATGAAGGTCTTGTAGTAGAAGCCGGCGACGAAGATCGACGACGCGAGCGAATTGACCGCGCCGATGTCGAAGTTGAGCGACGGCCAGGCATTCTGGCTCTTCGAGACCAGCCCGTCATAGAGCTCGATCATGGTGGCGCGGGTATTGGCTTCCTTGCGGCCGCCCTCGCGCAGTTCGACCAGCGCATTGGGCTCTGCCGCACCGGCGGTGATGACGCCGCGCGGACGGTGGTACTTGAAGGAGCGGCCCATCAGCGTGACGCCGTTGGCGAGCAGTGCCGAGGCCAGGGTGTCGCCGGTGTGGCCGATGTGCAGCGCGCCGTCGAAGGTGAAGCGCAGGGCCGAGTCGCGGTCGATCAGGCCGCCCTTGTCGAGACGATAGGAGGTCATGCCTTCGCTCCCTTCGCCCGGGCGAAGTCGCGCGCCGACACGGCGCCGTAGACTTCATGCGTTTCGGTGTTGCGCGACACGACGAGCCAGGAGCGGCAGCCGCCGGAATGATGCGCATATTCCTCGATGGGGCCGCGCGGGTTGTTGCGCAGGTAGACGTATTCGTACCACGCTTCCATCGAGGACGGATCGTTGGTGGTGGGGCGGGTGGGGGCGGCGTCACCGAGGAAGGTGAACTCTTCCACGGGGCGCGTTCCGCAATGGGGGCATGGGATGAGCATGGCTGTGATCCGTCAGTGCAGGTTCGGTGTGGCGCCCTGGCCCTTTTCGTCGATCATGTGGCCGGTCTTGAACCGGTCGAGACGATAGGCGGCGTTGAGCTTGTGGGGTTCGTCCTTGGCGATGGTGTAGGCGAAGCACCAGCCCGAGGCGGGGGTCGCCTTGAAGCCGCCGTAGCACCAGCCGGAGTTGAGATAGAGGCCCTGGATGTGGGTCTTGTCGATGATCGGCGAGCCGTCCATCGACATGTCCATGATGCCGCCCCACGACCTCAGCACGCGCACGCGGGCGAGCGAGGGGATCATCGCGACACCGGCCTCGATCACGTGCTCGACCATCGGCAGGTTGCCGCGCCGGGCATAGGAGTTGTAGCCGTCGATGTCGCCGCCGAAGACCAGGCCGCCCTTGTCCGACTGCGAGACGTAGAAGTGGCCGGCACCGAAGGTGACGACGCCGTCGATGTAGGGCTTCAGGCCCTCCGACACGAAGGCCTGCAGCACGTGGCTTTCCATGGGAAGCCGCATGCCGACCATCTTGGCGGTCTCGGAGGAGTTGCCGGCGGTGGCGAGGCCGAGCTTCTTGCACTTGATGAAGCCCTTGTTGGTCTCGACGCCGACGACCTTGCCGTTCTCGACCTTGATGCCCTTCACCTCGCAGTGATGGATGATGTCGACGCCGCGCGAGTCAGCACCGCGGGCGAAGCCCCAGGCCACCGCGTCATGGCGCACCGTGCCGCCGCGCTTCTGGAGGAGCCCGCCCTTGATCGGGAAGCGGGCATTCTCGTAGTCGAAGAAGGGATACATCTCGCGCACCGCCTCGCGGTCGAGCAGTTCGGCGTCGACGCCGTCGATCCTCATGGCGTTGCCGCGGCGCGCGAAGGCGTCACGCTGGGCGTCGGTGTGGCAGAGGTTCAACACGCCGCGCTGCGAGACCATGGCGTTGAAGTTGAAGTCCTGCTCGAGGTTCTCCCACAGCTTCATCGACCATTCGTAGAACGGGTTGTTGCCGGGCAGCATGTAGTTGGAGCGGATGATGGTGGTGTTGCGGCCGATGTTGCCGGAGCCGAGCCAGCCCTTTTCCAGCACCGCGATGTTCTTGAGGCCATGTTCCTTGGCGAGGTAATAGGCCGTCGCCAGGCCGTGGCCGCCGCCGCCGACGATGATGATGTCGTATTCCTTCTGCGGCTCCGGCTGGCGCCAGGCGGGCTCCCAGTTCTTGTGGCCGGAGAAGGAGTTCTTGATGAGCGAGAATACGTTGTAACGCATGCGCTGGTCCTGGAAGATGAGGCGCCATTTGTAGTCCCGCGGGAGCCGCGGCGTCTTGCGGCCAAGAGCCATTTCCTGATAGATTTGCGCCATGACCTCCTCCCCCCAGACGGTGGGCCTGCTGCTCGTCCCCGGCTTCGCGCTGATGTCCTATGCCTCGGTGGTGGAGCCGCTGCGCGCTGCCAACCTGCTGGCGGGCAAGGAGCTCTATCGCTGGATTCACATCACCCCCGGGCCGGCCATCGTCACCGCCTCCTGCGGGGCCACGGTGCCCTGCCCGGTGAAGGCGGGAGACAGCGTGAAGCTCGACCTGCTGCTGGTCTGCGCCGGCGGCAATCCCACCGCCTTCCGTGACCGCACCACGCTGCAGTGGCTGCGAACGCTGGCGGCGCGCGGGTTGCGCATCGGCGGTGTCTCCGGCGGGCCGGTGATCCTGGCTCGCGCCGGCATCATGGACGGCTACCACATGACGGTGCACTGGGAGCACGCTCCGGCGGTGGCCGAGGGCTTCCCCAACATCATGCTGACGCGCTCGATCTACATCGTCGACCGCAGCCGCCTCACCTGCGCGGGCGGAACCGCACCGCTCGACATGATGCACGCGCTGATCGCCGAGCGGCACGGGCCGGAACTCGCCCGGCGCGTCTCGGAGTGGTTCATGCACACCGACATCCGCCCCGCCCAGTCGGCGCAGCGGGCCTCGCTCACCGAGCGCTACGGCGTGCATGACGACCGGCTGACGGCGGCGCTAGAACTGATGGAGAGCCACCCCGGTGAGCCGCTGACGCGGGCCGAGACGGCGCGGCGCATCGGGCTGTCGACGCGCCAGCTCGACCGGCTGTTCGCCGAGAAGCTGGGGGCGAGCTATGCGGGGCACTACCGCCAGATCAGGCTGGAGCGGGCGCGCGACCTGTTGCGCCAGTCGGCGGTGCCGATCACCGAGATCGCGCTGGGCTGCGGCTTCTCCAGTGCCAGCCACTTCAGCCGCGCCTACCGCGAGGCCTTCGGGGTGACGCCGGCGTCGGAGCGGCGGTAGGCGTCCGAAAATGAAAAACCCGGCGCAGTTGCCTGCACCGGGCCTTGCTCATCGCTTCGTTCCCGTGAAGGATCAGCAGTCGAGCGTGGTGTCGCGTTCCCACTGCGTCAGGTGACGGCAGTAGTTGTTCCACTCATTGTGCTTGAGCTTGAGGTAGCCGGCCGAGACTTCCTTGCCGAGCATCTCCTGCAGGTAGCTGTCCTGCTCGAAGTTCCTGAGCGCGTCCAGCAAGTTCAGCGGCAGCTTCTTGGCGTTCTTGATGGTGTGGCCCTCGGCATACATGTCGATGTCGAGGCGCTTGCCCGGGTCGATCTGCTTTTCCACGCCGTGCATGCCGGCGACGAGGATCGAGGCCAGCAGCAAATAGGGATTGGCGGCGCAGTCCGGCAGGCGGTATTCGGCACGGCCCGAATCCGGAATGCGGACCATGTGGGTGCGGTTGTTGCCGCCATAGGTGATCGACGACGGCGACCAGGTGGCGCCCGAGATGGTGCGCGGGGCGTTGATGCGCTTGTAGCTGTTCACCGTCGGGTTGGTGATGGCGCACATGGCGGAGGCGTGGTGCATCAGGCCGCCGAGGAAGTGATAGCCGAGCTGCGACACGCCGAGCTCGCCCTTCGGATCCTCGAACAGGTTCTTCTTGCCGTCCTTCGTCCACACCGAGAGATGCACGTGGCAGCCGTTGCCGGTGAGGTTGATGAAGGGCTTCGGCATGAAGGTGGCGCGCAGGCCATGCTTCTCGGCGATCGACTTCACCATGAACTTGAAGAAGGCCACCTGGTCGGCGGTGGTCAGCGCGTCGGAGAAGTTCCAGTTGATCTCGAACTGGCCGTTCGCGTCTTCATGGTCGTTCTGGTAGGGGCCCCAGCCGAGCTGCGTCATGGTGGTGCAGATCTCGGAGATGACGTCGAGGCGGCGCATGATTGCCGACTGGTCGTAGCAGGGCTTCTCGGCGGTGTCGCGATTGTCGGAGACGGCCGAGCCATCGGCGTTGATCAGGTGGAACTCCGGCTCGACGCCGGCCATCAGCTTCATGTTCTTCTTGGCATAGTGCTCGGTGAGCTTGCGGAGCACGACGCGCGGTGCCTGCGCCAGCGGCTCGCCGTTCATCCACGGCTCGCCGGCGACCCACGCCACTTCGGGGCGCCACGGCAGCGGGATGATGGAGTTGGTGTCGGGCATCACCAGGATATCGGGATGGGCTGGAGTCTGGTCGAGCCAGGTCGCGAAGCCCGCGAAGCCTGCACCGGCCTTTTGCATCTTGCCCGCGGCCTCTGCCGGGACGAGCTTGGCGCGCTGCACGCCGAACAGGTCGGTGAAATTGAAGAGGAAGAATTTGATGCCGTTTTTCTTGGCATATGCGGCGAGATCGCCCATGGTCCGTGTCACTCCCGTGTCGTCTTGTTGGTCTTGTTTTTCAAAACCCCGGCTTCCTAAGCGAGGAAGCCGGGGAAAGTCATCAGGCACGATACTAATATCCGCCGCGTCCCGGAATCCAGCTTGTTCCTGCAAGGGGGACCTGCGCCATTGCCGCAGCTTCCACCGTCAGTGCACAGAGGTCTTCGGGTTCGAGGTTGTGAAGGTGGCTCTTGCCGCAGGCGCGCGCCACGGTCTGGGCTTCGAGCGTCATGACCTTCAGATAGTTCGAAAGCCGACGCCCGGCCTTCACCGGATCGAGTCTCGCGGCCAGCACCGGATCCTGCGTGGTGATGCCTGCAGGGTCGCGGCCCTCGTGCCAGTCGTCATAGGCACCGGCGGTGGTGCCGAGTGCGCGGTATTCCTCCTCGTGGGCCGGGTCGTTGTCGCCAAGCGCGACAAGCGCCGCCGTGCCGATGGCGACCGCATCGGCGCCGAGCGCCAGTGCCTTCGCCACGTCGGCGCCGGAACGGATGCCGCCGGAGATGATAAGTTGCACCTTGCGATGCATGCCGAGATCCTGCAGCGCCTTCACCGCGGGGCGGAGGCAGGCGAGTGTCGGCAGGCCGACATGCTCGATGAACACGTCCTGCGTCGCGGCCGTGCCGCCCTGCATGCCGTCGAGCACCACGACGTCGGCACCCGCCTTCACCGCGAGCGCCACGTCATAATAGGGCCTGGTGCCGCCGACCTTCACGTAGATCGGCTTTTCCCATGAGGTGATTTCGCGCAGTTCATGAATCTTGATCTCGAGATCGTCCGGGCCTGTCCAGTCCGGGTGGCGGCAGGCGGAGCGCTGGTCGATGCCCTTGGGCAGGCAGCGCATCTGCGCCACGCGGTCGGAAATCTTCTGGCCCAAGAGCATGCCGCCGCCGCCGGGCTTGGCACCCTGGCCGACCACCACCTCGATGGCATCGGCCTTGCGCAGGTCGTCCGGGTTCATGCCGTAGCGCGAGGGCAGATACTGGTAGACGAGGTGGCGCGACTGGCCGCGTTCCTCCGGCGTCATGCCGCCGTCGCCGGTGGTGGTGGACGTGCCCGCGGCGGAAGCGCCGCGGCCCAGGGCTTCCTTGGCCTGGGCGGAGAGCGAGCCGAAGCTCATGCCGGCGATGGTGATGGGTATCTTGAGCTCCAGCGGCTTCTTGGCGAAGCGCGAGCCCAGCACCACGTCGGTGCCGCACTTCTCGCGATAGCCTTCGAGCGGGTAGCGCGAGATCGAGGCGCCGAGGAACAGGAGATCGTCGAAGTTCGGCACCTTGCGCTTGGTGCCCGCACCGCGGATGTCATAGATGCCGGTCGAGGCGGCGCGGCGGATTTCGGCGAGCGTGTAGTCGTCGAAGGTGGCGGACTTGCGCGGCGGGGTGCGTGGAACGTTGGTATCCATGGTCTGTCGTTCCTCAGTAAGAGTCGGCGTGATCGACGTTGAAATTGTAGAGCTTGCGGGCAGAGCCGTAGCGGCGGAAGTCCTGCGGGCGATGCTTCATCTTGGCGCGATCGAGCAGCTTGGCCAGGTCCTCGAGGTGCTCCTGCTTCATCTCCTTCTCGATGCAGTCGGAGCCCAGGTTGTCGGCGCGGCCCTTCACATAGAGGCGGGCCTCGTAGATCGAGTCGCCCAGCGCTTCGCCGGCATCGCCGCAGACCACGAGGTTGCCACGCTGCGCCATGAAGGCCGACATGTGGCCGACCGAGCCGCCCACCACGATGTCGACACCCTTCATCGAGATGCCGCAGCGCGAGGAGGCATCGCCCTCGATGACGAGGAGCCCGCCATTGGCGGTGGCGCCGGCGGATTCGGAGGCATTGCCCTTCACCCAGACGACGCCCGACATCATGTTCTCGGCGACGCCGACGCCGGCATGGCCGTGAATGGTGATCTCGGCATGCTTGTTCATGCCGCCGCAGTAGAAGCCGACATGGCCCATGATGTCGATGGTGAGCGGCGCGTCGACGCCGCAGGCGATGGCGTGCTGGCCCATCGGGTTCCTGATGACCCAGTGGCGCTCGTTGGTATCCTTGGGGATCGCATAGAGCTTCTGGTTGATGCCGGTGACGCCCAGCGCCTTCAGATCGAGTTCATGCATGCTGTTGCTTTCCGTCCCATGTGAGGACTCGTCCCTTGTGGTTGTTGTGAGCGGGAGCGAGGTAGGTGAAGGAACGCCGGAGCCCCAAAAGGAGAAAGGGCCCCGGCGAAGTTCTACGTCAGGTCAGGCACTGCCGCCCCAGGTGTAGATGGTCGACGGCTCCGGCTCCCAGATCTTTGCGTCGTCGGCGCCAGGCAGATGGGCGATGGCGCGCCATTCGGTGGCCATTGCCACCCAGTCATCGGTTTCGGCGATCACCGCGTGCTTGCAGGCGATGGGATCGCGCACCACCGCGAAGCCATCGGCCGTGCCGACGAGGAAGGTGTAGAAGCCATCGAGGTCCTTGAGACCGTCTTCGAGGGCTTCCTTCAGCGTGGCACCGTTGCGCAGCTTCCACGTCATGTAGGCGGCAGCCACTTCGGTGTCGTTCTCGGTCTGGAACTCCATGCCCTCGCGCTTCAGGTTCTCGCGCAGGCGATTGTGGTTCGACAGCGAGCCGTTGTGCACGAGGCAGAGGTCCGCACCGGTGGCGAAGGGATGCGAGCCCGCCGTGGTCACCGCACTCTCGGTGGCCATGCGGGTGTGGCCGATGATGTGGGTGCCCGAGGCGGAGGCGAGGTCGAAGCGGTCATAGACCTTCTCCGGCAGGCCGGTCTCCTTGAAAATCTCGACGGTGTGGCCGGAGCCCACGACGCGCACGCCGGGCGCGTTGGCCTTGAGCCACTTCACCACGTCATCTTCCTTCGCGTCGGTGACGAGAATGCAATGGGAGGCGATCTGGTGGATGGTGGCCTCGCAGTTCAGCCCCTCCTCGAGGCCGCCCTCGACGTGGCGCCAGTTATAGGCCTTGTCGTCATGGGCGAGCGACAGCTTCACCTCGTTGTCCTTCACCGGATTGCGATAAACGGCGACGCCGGCGGAATCAGGTCCGCGGTTCGTCATCTCGATCAGCATGGGCTTGAACATCGCGCCCAGCTGCGACTGCAGCTTGGGGTTCTTCAGGTAGAGTCCGACAATGCCACACATGGCCCGTTCTCCTTCAGCAATGATGCCGAAGAAACTAGCAGAGCCAGGACAACTATTCAACTACGAGGAAAATTTGTTTCATGCGAGGAACGCACCCCCGCATGTGCCTATTGCGGACCAACCGGATCGACGAGGCCCGCAGGACACCCGGGGTCGATGGGAGCGGCCGCCAGCATGAGCTCGGAAAGGCTTGTTCCGGAAGGAATATCGCCTTTGAGGGCGAGGGTGATTTCGGCGATCAGCCGGCGGTCGCCATCATCCTTGCAGGACACGCGAACCCTGTTGCCCGCCCCCGCGCCGAAGGCCTGGTCGAAGGCGGCACGGATGTCGGCGGCAGTCGCCCGGCGGCCGATGCTGCGCATGAAGATGTCCGCCACGGACGAGGCATTGACCTCCCTCAGCAGGCGGAACGAGTCCTTGAAATAGGTTTCCGCATCGGCCGGGTAGCAGCTTCCGTGCTTGGCCCACTCATGACGTTCCAGCAGCGATCTGGAACCGGGCATCATTGTTTCGAGATCGGCCTGGGTGGAGAGGCTCAGGTTGACGGGTGGAATGTCCTTCCAGCGGCCGGACTCGCCCGCCATCCGCACCGGCGCGGGAACGTTGCAATATTCACGGCTCGACGGCTGCGGCCACAGCCCATGCAGCGACAGGTAGTTGGCGTCAGGGCGCTGGCCGGTCTGCCAGCGGCATTCGGGTTTTTTCTGATTGGTCTCGCAGAAGGCGGGCTGCCAGCTCAGCGCCAGCACATAGGCCTGGTCCACGGGTTTCGCGGTGGCAGACTTCGGCACGGCGGCACTGCGCGGTACAGGTGGCTGCGACTCTTGTGGCTTCGGTGCAGGCGCCGATGTGACGGCCTCGGCCGTCACCCTGCCACAGGCCGCCGCCACCCAGCGCTCCGGCGGGTCGGCGTCGGGAATCTCGATGCGGTAGTGCGTTGCCTTCTTCTGATTGCGCGCCAGCAGCCGGTAGCTGATGCCGGGACCGGTGATCACGTGGCCCGGGTTGGTGTCCTTGCGGATCGACAGCAATGCCTCGCAGGAACGGCCCGCGAGGAAGGTTCCTGTCATCGGTTCGTCGGCGCGCGCCGCGGTACATGCCGCCAGCACGGCGACGCCGGCGGCCGCAAGATGCACGGGCAGGCGCAAGCTAGTCCTCGCGGCGATAGCTGATGACGGAGAGGTAGCGGATCGGCAGCTTGCGCAGTTCCTCCGGTCCGTGCGGCGCTTCTGCATCGAAGAACAGCGCGTCGCCCGGGTGCATGTCGTAGGTCTTCTCGCCGTGGCGGTACACGACGTTGCCTTCGAGCATGTAGAGGAATTCGAGGCCCGCATGCTGGAAGGTGGGGAACACGTCGGACTCGTGCGTCAGCGTGATCAGGTAGGGCTCCACCATGACCGGGCCATGCGGGCTGTGGCCCAGCAGTTCGTACTGGTGGCCGGCGCGCGTGCCGCGGCGCTCGATGGTCAGCCCCTGACCCGCCTTGACGAAGGTGGCGTCGCGGATTTCCTCGTAGGACTTGAAGAAGGCGGTGACCGGCACCTGCAGTGCCTTGCCGAGCGCCTGCAGCGAGGCGAGCGAAGGTGACGTCGCGCCATTCTCGATCTTGGAGAGCATGCCGGCAGACATGTCCGCGGCCTTGGCCAGTTCGGCGATGGTGAGACCCAGCTTCTCGCGGAACTCCTTCACGGCACGGCCAATGGCCTGTTCGAGAAGCTTGCCTTGCGCCTCACCGTGCCCATGCGGGTCCTGGAAGGGCATGCCGGACCCGGGGGCCGGTTTGCGTCCGTTGCCTTTGTCCACTGCGTTTCCTCCGAGGAAAAACTCTATAACGGACCCCAACTGACCTCAAGGCCCAGTCCACAGGTTGTAAATCAGACGAATCCTATCGTCTGTGCGGTTTGTGGCGTCAAATCACAGACATTTTCCTATTCTGGTGGTCATTTTGGGAGTATGGGGGCACGAAATGCCATTCTGAAAGGTTAAATCCTATCATGGACAGTGTCGCCCAGTCCTTCCTGTCGGAAATCGAGCGCTTTCTCTCGTCCGCGGGCATTGACCCCACGGCATTGGGCAAACAGGCCCTCGGCGATCCCAATTTCGTGTTCGACCTGCGCAAGGGCCGCTCGCCCTCCACCCGGACCATCGAGAAGGTGCGTGGCTGGATTGCCCAGCAGGCGGCGCCCGCCGGCGCGCCCAAGACCATCCACCGCGCGGCCAGGTCGCTGACCCATCTCGAACGCCTCGAGGCCGAGTCGATCCACATCATCCGCGAGGTGGCGGCTGAGTGCGAGAAGCCGGTGATGCTCTATTCGATCGGCAAGGACTCGGCCGTGATGCTGCATCTCGCCATCAAGGCCTTCTACCCCTCGAAGCCGCCCTTCCCGCTGATGCATGTCGATACCGGCTGGAAGTTCCGTGACATGTATGCGCTGCGCGAGGCGACGGCGAAGAAATATGACTGGGAGCTGATCGTTCACAAGAACCCCGAGGGCGTGGCCAAGAACGTCAACCCCTTCGACCATGGCTCGGCGCTGCACACCCAGATCATGAAGACCGACGGCCTCAAGCAGGCACTCGACAAGTACGGCTTCGACGCCGCCTTCGGCGGCGCGCGCCGTGACGAGGAAAAGTCGCGCGCCAAGGAACGGATCTTCTCGTTCCGCGACTCGCGTCACCGCTGGGACCCCAAGAACCAGCGCCCCGAGCTGTGGGACCTCTACAATGCGCGCAAGAACAAGGGTGAATCGATCCGCGTCTTCCCGCTGTCGAACTGGACCGAGCTCGACATCTGGCAATACATCCACCGCGAGAAGATCGACATCGTGCCGCTGTATTTCGCCGCCGAGCGCCCGGTGGTTTGGCGCGACGGCCAGATGATCATGGTGGATGACGAGCGCATGCGCCTCAATCCCGGCGAACAGCCGGAGATGCGCAAGGTGCGCTTCCGCACGCTGGGCTGCTACCCGCTGACCGGCGCCATCGACTCCAACGCCACTTCGCTCCTCGACATCGTCGAGGAGATGCTGGTCGCCACGTCTTCCGAACGCCAGGGCCGGGTCATCGACAAGGATGCCTCCGCCTCCATGGAAAAGAAGAAACAGGAAGGATATTTCTGATGACGCGCTTCATCGAGTTCACCGGCGGCGACGTCGAGGCCTATCTCAACGCCCAGGAACAGAAGGATCTCCTCCGCTTCATCACCTGCGGCTCGGTCGACGACGGCAAGTCCACCCTCATCGGCAGGCTTCTCTACGAGGCCAAGATGCTATTCGAGGACCAGCTCACCGCGCTTGAGGCCGATTCGAAGAAGATGGGCACGCAGGGCGGCAACCTCGACTTCGCGCTGCTCGTCGACGGGCTTGCCGCCGAGCGCGAGCAGGGCATCACCATCGACGTCGCCTACCGGGCGTTCACCACCGACAAGCGCAAGTTCATCGTCGCCGACACGCCGGGGCACGAGCAGTACACCCGCAACATGGCGACGGGTGCCTCCACCGCCGACCTCGCCATCATCCTGATGGATGCGAGGAAGGGCGTCCTCACCCAGACGCGGCGGCACACCTTCATCTGCACGCTGCTGGGCATCCGGCACCTCGTCGTCGCCGTCAACAAGATGGACCTGATGGATTTCGACCAAGAGGTCTTCAAGCGCATCGAGGAGGACTACCGCGCCTTCGCCAAGTCGATCGGTGCCGACGAGATCACGGTGATCCCGGTCTCCGCCCTGATGGGCGACAACATGATCACCCGCTCCACCAACATGCCGTGGTACCACGGCCCCACGCTGATGGCGCATCTCGAGACCGTGCCGGTGGGCGACGACCTCGCGGAGAAGCCGTTCCGCCTGCCGGTGCAGTGGGTGAACCGCCCGAACCAGAATTTCCGCGGCTTCTCCGGCACCATCGTGTCGGGCACGGTGAAGCCGGGCGACGCCATCAAGGTGCTGCCGTCCGCCCGCTCCTCGGTGGTCGAGCGCGTCGTCACCTATGACGGCGACCTCGACGAGGGTGTGGCGGGCCAGTCGCTGACCATCACGCTGAAGGACGAGATCGACATCAGCCGCGGCGATGTGATCTGCACGGCCAATGACCCGGTGGAAGTCTCCGACCAGTTCGAGGTCGAGATCCTGTGGATGTCGGACGAGGCGATGCTGCCGGGCCGGCCCTATCTCTTCAAGTCCTCGACCAAGACCGTGCCGGGCACGCTCGAGGAGCTGAAGTACAAGGTCAACGTCAACACCATGGAGCACGTGGCGGCGAAGACCCTGGCGCTCAATGAAATCGGCGTATGCAACCTCGAGCTCGACAGCCAGATCGCCTTCGCGCCCTATGTCGAGAACCGCCATCTCGGTTCCTTCATCATCATCGACCGCTTCTCCAACAACACGGTGGGCATGGGCCTCATCCGCTTCGCGCTGCGGCGTGCCGCCAACATCCACTGGCAGGCGGTGGACGTGCACAAGAACGCCCGTGCGGCGATCGCCGGGCAGAAGCCGGCGGTCCTCTGGTTCACCGGCCTCTCGGGCGCGGGCAAGTCGACCATCGCCAACCTGGTCGAGAAGCAGCTCCATGCTGCCGGCCACATGACCTACCTGCTCGACGGCGACAACGTGCGCCACGGCTTGAACCGCGACCTCGGCTTCTCGGATGCCGACCGGGTCGAGAACATCCGCCGCGTCGGCGAGGTGTCGAAGCTGATGGTCGATGCCGGGCTGATCGTGCTCGTCTCCTTCATCTCGCCGTTCCGCTCCGAGCGCCTGATGGCGCGCGAGCTGCTGGAGGACGGCGAGTTCATCGAGATCCACGTCGACACCACGCTGGCCGAGGCCGAGAAGCGCGACGTGAAGGGCCTCTACGCCAAGGCGCGCCGCGGCGAGATCAAGCACTTCACCGGCATTTCCTCGCCCTACGAGGCGCCGGAAAAGCCGGAGATCCGCGTCGACACCGCCAAGGTGACGGCGGAGGGTGCGGCGGACCTGATCGTGCAGTACCTGAAGGAGAAGGGGCGGCTGTCGAAGTAGGGCGAGAGCCCTACCTTCTCGCCGCCCGCGCCGCACCCGTCACCGCGAGCCGCGCCAGGGCCACGATCATGTCGGTCTGGGTGACGAGGCCGACCAGCCGGCCGATGCCATCGGTGATCAGCACGGCGTGGTGACGGCCGTCGCTCAGGGGATCGACGAGGCGCAGGACGCTGTCATCCGGCAGCGCCGTCGCGGCGTCGCTCATCATTTCGGAAACCGCCTGCAGCGGATGGTCCGGCTCGTGCAGCTCGACCACGCCGGCGACGCGGCCCTGCCCGTCGACCACCGGCAGGATGCGCAGGTCATGCTCGAGCAGCAGCGCATGCGCCGCACTCCACGGCGCATCGGCCTGGATCGACAGCACGTCGCGCGACATGATGTCGGCGCAGCGCGGCACCTGCGCGGTGCGCTCCAGTGCAGATAGCTCGGCGCGGCGCACGATGCGGTGCAGGTCGTCACGCGCGATGTCGAGCGGCTCGTCACCCTCCGCGAGCGCCGCATCGATGTCGGCCTCGGTCAGCTCGACGCGGAGCTGCGGCGGCAGGTCCTTGGTGCCATGCGTCGCCGCCATCACCACCTTCGCCTTGTGCGGATAGCTGTGCCTGGTGAAGCGGTGGAAGACGAGACCGACGATCACCAGCAGGATCGAGTTGAGCGCCACCGGGGCGAGCGCGAAGCCGAAGCTCCAGGACGCCGCCGTAGGCCCGCCCAGCACGCCGAGCAGCGAGGCCGCACCACCCGGCGGATGCAGGCAGCGCAGCAGCGACATCACCGCGATGGCACTCGCCACCGCGATGGCCGCGGCAAAGGCCTTGTCCGGCACGAGATGCGCAACCGCGATGCCGACCACCGCCGAAATGGTGTTGCCGCCGATGATCGACCAGGGCTGCGCCAGCGGGCTCGCCGGCACGGCGAAGAGCAGCACGGCGGAAGCGCCAAGCGGCGCCACCAGCAGCGGCAAATGCTCGAGATTGCCGACAGCCCAGCCGGAGATGAGCCCGGTGAGGCCGATGCCGATGAGAGCGCCCAGGCAGGCGATGCTGCGGTCGCGAAAACTGGTGCCCGCCATGCGCGGCGTCAGGGCGCGCACCGCGCCCATGAGGGTGTTCTGCATGGCGCGTCAGGCTAGAGGGATTTTGCCGCGCGAGATATGATTATCCAGCAGGTCCAGCCTGTCGTTGCCGAAATACAATCGGGAGCCGGTATCGACCGTGGGCACGCCGAAGACGCCGCGCGCGATGGCCTCGCTGGTGTTGTCGTCGATCTTCCGCTTGTAGGCCTCACTCACCGCCGCAGCCTTCACCGACTCCGGGTCGAGGCCCGCCTCAGCACCCCAGCGGCCGAGCTGCTCGAGATCGGTGATGTCCGCACCTTCCGCCCAGTAGCCCTTGAGCACCAGGCGCACGAAACCCTCCGCCCTGCCCTGCTCGTCGGCCAGCAGGCAGGCGCGCAGCGCGCGGGAGTTGCGCAGCGGATAATGCGGGTGATAGCGCAGCGGTACGCCGATGAGCTCCGCATGGTCGAGAATGTCCTGGCGGAACCATGCGACGCGGGCGGGTGCGGCCTCGAGCGGCTTCACGCCGCCGATCTCGTCGAGCAGCCGCGGCAGGTGCAGCGGCCGCCAGCGCAGCGGCAACCCGTGCTTGCGCGCCAGGTCGCCCACCCGGAACGAGGCGAGATAGACCCAGGGCGAATGGACGTCGAACCAGAAGGTGAGGCCGGTCATGCGAGGCGCTCCATGCGGTTCTCCTTCGCCAGCGCACGCAGTTCCACCTTGCGGATCTTGCCGGACGGCGTGAGCGGGAAGCGCTCGACGGCGAAGATCACCGCCGGCACCTTGAATTTCGCGATGCGGGCCGCGCACAGCGACTGCAGCTCGGCGGCGGGCACCGGCCGCGCCAGCTTCACCGCCGCGCCGACGATCTCGCCGTAATAGTCGTCGGGCACGCCGAACACCGCCACCTCGGCGATGGCGTCATGCTGCTGCAGCACGTTCTCGATCTCGGCGGGATAGATGTTCTCGCCGCCGCGGATGATCATGTCGCGCAGCCGCCCGCCGGCGATGACGAGGCGGCCATCGGCGCGGAGGTAGCCGAGGTCGCCGGTGCGCAGCCAGCCGCCCTCGATGATGGTCTCGGCGGTGGCCTCCGGCTTGTTGTAGTAGCCTTGCATCACCATCGGCCCGCGCGCCTGGATCTCGCCGATCTCGCCCGCCGGAAGCGGCGCCAGGGTGTCGGGATGGACGATGCGCAGCTCATAGTCCGGCAGCGCCCTGCCCGCCGTCTCCCAGCGCAGCGGATCGTCATGCTCCGGGCAGGCAAAGAGCGTGCCGCCCTCGGTCTGGCCATAGACCTGGGAGAGGCCTGGCATGGGGAATTCCGCCGCACAGCGCTTCAGCACATCGGCGTTGCAGTCGGCCCCGCCGCAGCTCCCGGCCCTGAGGCTCGAGAGATCGTATCCGCCGCGCGCCGGATGATCGAGCATCGCGAGATAGGAGGTCGGCACGCCAGAGAGATGCGTGCAGCGCTCGGCCGCGATGATGCGGAACATGTTTTCGGGGTCGAAGCTCGGCACGCCGACATAGGCTGCGCCCTGCGACAGCGAACCCAGCAGGTTGAGGATGCAGCCCGCGCAATGGAACAGCGGGATGATGGAGGTCCAGCGGTCACCCGGCGTGAGCCCCAGCCGCAGCGCGCTGTTGGTCGCCACCAGCATCATGGCGCGGTGCGACAGCAGCGCACCCTTGGGGAAGCCCGTGGTGCCGGAGGTATAGAGCAGTGCCGCCACCGCATCGGGATCGGGCGTCACCGGCGTGAAGGTCCGGCCTTCGCCGACGAGGCGCGGATAGTCATCTTCGAGTGTGAACACATGCGCCAGCAGCGGCAGGCCGGGCCGGAGTTCGCGCACGTTCTCGAGATAGGGATTGGAGCGATACTGCGTGGAGCAGAGCAGCGCCTTCGAGTCCGACTGCTTCAGCGCATAGGCAAGGTCGTCCTTGCGGTAATGCGTGTTGAGCGGCACGAAGACGGCGCCGAGGGCAGCGCAGGCAATCTGCACCACGGCCCATTCGACACGGTTCTCGGCCAGCAGCGCAACGTGGTCACCCGCGCTTATGCCGCGCGCCGCGAGCGCTCCGGCCAGTGCAAGCGCCTCGGCGCGATACTGCCCGAAGCTGCGGCGCGCCTGCTGGTGCGGGAAGACCAGCGCCTCGGCATCGGGCCATTGCCGCGCGGCATGATCGAGGGCCTGCCAGGGATGAAGGTTCATCTCTTCGCGTCCGTCCCGCTTTTCACATCCGCCATCCCGCGTTCCCGTCCGTCATCCCACCCATCACATCCGTCGCCCCACCTTCATTTTCGTCGCATCCCGGCGAAAGCCGGATCAGCTTTCCGCGGGGACGATGCCCGAAGCGGGGCCCCGGCTTTCGCCGGGGTGACGGACATCAAAGGGGTGCGTTCTCGAATGAAGAATGCACTCGAACCATTACCTGCAGCCGAGATCAGCGAGAAGGCCGGGCACCAGCGTTGCAAAGCTGCCCTGCTCGACGAGCGTGGCGATGGCCTCGGTGTCGGTGGCGAACTCGCGGTCCTCGTCGCGCTTGGCCGACTTCGCACGCACCATGCGGTGCGCCGCCTCGATCGGCTCCGACGATGCGAGCGGCCTGCGGAAGTCGATGCCCTCGGCCGCCGCCATCAGCTCGATGGCGATGATGCGGGCGAGGTTGGCGTTCATCGGCCCGAGGCGGCGCGCGCCATGGGTCGCCATCGAGACATGGTCTTCCTGGTTGGCAGAGGTCGGTGCCGAATCGACCGAGGCCGGGTGCGACATCTGCTTGTTCTCGCTCATCAGCGCCGCCGCCGTGCATTGCGGGATCATGAAGCCCGAGTTGAGGCCGGGGTTGTGGATCAGGAAAGGCGGCAGCAGCGAGATCGACGAATCGATCAGCGCCGCGATGCGCCGCTCGGAGAGCGAGCCGATCTCGGCCACCGCCATGGCGATCATGTCGGCGGCGAAGGCCACCGGCTCGGCGTGGAAGTTGCCGCCCGACAGCACCGCGCCGTCCTCGGCGAAGACCAGGGGATTGTCGGAGACGGCATTGGCCTCGATCACCAGCGTGCGCGCGGCATTGGCGAGGAGGTCGAGGCAGGCGCCCATCACCTGCGGCTGGCAGCGGAAGGAATAGGGGTCCTGCACCCGGTCGTCGCCCTCGAGGTGCGAGGCGCGGATCTGGCTGCCCGCCAGCAGGCGGCGATAGTGGGCTGCGGCGAGCTGCTGGCCGGGATGCGGGCGCAGCGCATGGATGCGCGGGTCGAAGGGCGTGTCCGATCCCATCACCGCGTCGACCGACATGGCGCCGGCGAGAATGGCCGCCTCGGCATTGCGTTCTGCCGCGACAAGGCCCGAGAGCGCCAGCGCGGTCGAGACCTGCGTGCCGTTGAGCAGTGCGAGGCCCTCCTTGGGCCCGAGCGGCACGGCGGCAACGCCCGCCGCGCGCAGCGCCTCTGCACCCGGCACGCGGGCACCCTTCACCAGCGCCTCGCCCTCGCCGATGAGCACGAGGCTCATGTGGGCGAGCGGCGCGAGATCGCCCGAGGCGCCGACCGAGCCCTGGCCGGGGATGACCGGCAGCACGTCGGCGTTGATCAGGGCGGCCAGCGCCTCCATGGCGGCGAGCGAGATGCCCGAGGCACCCTGGCTCAGCGCGTTGAGCTTCATCAGCAGGATCAGCCTGGTGACGCCCGGCGACAGCGGCGCGCCGACGCCCGCCGCATGTGAGCGCACGATGTTGATCTGCAGCCGGTCGAGGTCTTGTGCCGCGATGCGCGTCTTGGCCAGCTTGCCGAAGCCGGTGTTGACGCCATAGATCGCGTCGCCCGTGGCCAGCAGCCGCTTCACCGTCTCGGCCGAGCGCAGGATGCGGGCCCGGGCCCCGGCGGAAAGCTCGACCGTGATGGGGCCGGCCAGCGCGGCACGGATGTCGGAAAGGTCCAGCGGGCGTTCACCGATGGCGATCATGTATCGAGCCTCCTCAGGGCGGCGCGGAAGTCCCGCGCGATGGTCTCTTCATGGATGTGGTGGCGGTCCTTCACGACATGGGCGCCGCCGACGATGACGTCCTTCACCAGCGCATTGCCGCCGGAGAAGATCCAGGTGTCGAGCGCCGCGTCCTCGCTCCGGCCCGCCAGCAGGGGATGGTCGTCATCGAGGATCGTGATGTCGGCGCGGAGGCCGGGGGCGATGGCCCCCACCGGCTGGCGCATCGAGCGGGCGCCGCCCTTCAGCGCGGCGTCGTAAAGGCTGCGGCCGGTGGACCGGCCGGGGCCGCCAGCCAGGGCGTTGCGGGTCAGGTCGCGCAGGCGCTGGGAATATTCCAGCATGCGCAGATCCTCGGCGGGCGACACCGTGATGTGGCTGTCGGAGCCGATGGCGATGGCTCCGCCCTCCCCCATGAAGCCGGTGGCCGGGAAGATGCCGTCGCCGAGGTTCGCCTCGGTGGTCGGGCACAGGCCGGCGATGGCCCCGGAGCGGGCCAGCCCCGCCGTCTCGGCCGGGGTCATGTGGGTGGCGTGGATGGCGGTCCAGCGGTCGGAGAGGTCGAAATGCTGCATCAGCAGCTCCACCGGGCGGCGGCCGGAGAAGGCGAGGCAGTCCTCCACTTCCTTCACCTGCTCGGCGACATGGACGTGGATCGGGGCATCCGGCGGCAGGGCAGAGATGACCTCACGAAGCAGCTCCGGGGTGACCGCGCGGAGCGAATGGGGCGAGATGCCGACGTGGCGCAGCGCATTGCCCCTAGCCTGTATAGACAGGTTGTCGACGACCCTCAGGAAGCGCTCCGCCTTGTTGAGGAAGCGGCGCTGGCCCGCCACCGGATCCTGCCCGCCGAAGCCGCCGAAGGCATAGAGGGTGGGCAGGATGGTGATGCCGATCCCTGCATGTTGCGCTGCAGCAAAACATCGGAGACTCATCTCGGCGGGGTCGGCATAGGGGGTGCCGTCGGGCTGGTGGTGCAGGTACTGGAACTCGCCCACCACCGAGAAGCCGGACTTCAGCATCTCGACATAGAGCTGCGCCGCCACCGCCTCGAGATCCTCGGGCGACAGCCGCAGGGCGAAGCCGTACATGGCCTCGCGCCAGGTCCAGAAGCTGTCCGCCCCCGGCCCGGCGCGCTCGGCGAGGCCCAGCATGAACCGCTGGTGGGCGTGGGAATGGATGTTGGGCATGGCCGGGAGGGCGATGCCGGCAAGGCGCTCCCCCTCGCCACTCCCGGTCTCGACGCCCGAGATCATGCCGAGCCCGTCGACGCTGACGGTCACGTCGCTGAGCCAGCCTTGCGGGGTGAGCGCGCTGGCGAAGTGAAATTTCCGGCTTTCCATGGCTTGGACTATACTGTATATACAACCTTATACAAGAGGCTTCGTCATGCTGCTCACCAACCTCACGGCCGCCACCATGAAGGACGGCTATGGCCTGATCGAGGATGCCGCGATCCTGATCGAAGGCAGCCGCATCGCCTGGGTCGGCCCCCGTTCCGAGGCTCCGTCGGGCCATGAGGCGACCGACTGCGAGGGCCGCCTGGCCACCCCCGGCCTGATCGACTGCCACACCCACCTCGTCTATGGCGGCAGCCGGGCCCACGAGTTCGAGCAGCGCCTGACCGGCGTTTCCTATGCCGAGATCGCCAAGGCGGGGGGCGGCATCGCCTCGACCGTGCGGATGACCCGCTCCGCGTCGGAGGCCGACCTCGCCGCCTCCGCCCTGCGCCGGCTCGATGCCCTGCTGGCCGAGGGGGTGACCACCATCGAGGTCAAGTCCGGCTACGGCCTCGACCGCGACACCGAGATGAAGATGCTGAAGGTCGCTCGCGAGCTCGGCCAGTGGCGGCCGGTGGAGGTGGTGACCAGCTATCTCGGCGCCCATGCCCTGCCGCCGGAGTTCAAGGACAATCGCACCGGCTACCTCAACCTCGTCTGCAACGAGGTGATGCCCGCCGTGGCCCAGGCCACGCTTGCGGATGCCGTCGATGCCTTCTGCGAGGGCATCGCCTTCTCGGTCGCCGAGACCCGCCGGGTGTTCGAGACCGCCAAGTCCCTCGGCCTGCCGGTCAAGCTCCATGCCGAGCAGCTCTCGGATTTGGGCGGCTCCAAGCTCGCCGCCGAATTCGGCGCCCTGTCGGTCGACCACATCGAATATCTCGACCAGGCGGGGCTGGAGGCCATCGCGCGCAGCGGCACCGTCGCCGTCCTCCTGCCCGGCGCCTTCTATTACCTGCGCGAGAAGCAGGCTCCGCCGGTGGCCGCCCTGCGCCAAGCGGGCGTTCCCCTGGCGGTGGCGACCGACCTCAACCCCGGCACCTCGCCGGTGCACTCCCTGCTCACCGCCATGAACATGGCCTGCGTGCTGTTCGGGCTGACGCCCGAGGAGGCGCTGCGCGGCGTCACCGACAATGCCGCCAAGGCGCTGGGTCTCTATGACCGCGGCCTGCTGACGCCCGGCATGAAGGCCGACATCGTGCTGTGGAACGCCGAGCGCCCGGGCGACCTCGCCTATCCGCTGGGCTACAACCCGCTCGCCGCGGTCATCCACAACGGCGACGTGGTGCGGGGCATCCTGTGATGAGCGACGCCCAGCCGCTCTATGCCAGGGTCAAGGAGCACATCCTCGGCAACATCCGCTCCGGCGCCTGGGAGGCAGGCCGCCGCGTGCCCTCCGAGAACGAGCTGGTCGAGAACTTCGGCATCAGCCGCATGACGGCCAACCGGGCGCTGCGCGAACTGACCGCCGAGGGCTTCCTCAGCCGCGTGCCGGGCGTTGGCACCTTCGTCAGGGAATCGCCCGCCCTTTCGAGCCTCATGGAGCTCCGCAACATCGCAGAGGAGATCGCCCAGCGCGGCCACCGCTATTCCTCGCGCCTCATCCGCAAGGGGCTGGTCGACGCCAACCCCGCACTGGCCGAGGAATTCGAGGACCGGGCCATCCGCCAGCTCCACCACATCGTCATCGTGCACGAGGAGAACGGTGTTCCGGTGCAGCTCGAGGACCGCCACGTGAACCCTGAGCTGGTGCCCGACTTCCTCGAGCATGATTTCACCGAAACGACACCAACCGCCGTGTTGCTCGCCGCAACACCAGTGGATGAGCTCGAGCACACCGTCGAGGCAACGCTTCCGACAACCGAACAGCAACGGCTGCTCAACATCGCCGCACTCGAACCATGCCTGGCACTCTACCGCCGCTCATGGAGCCGCGGGCGCGTCGCAACCGTCGTCACCCTCACCTATCCCGCCAGCCGCTATGCCCTCTACAGCCGCCACCGCACCACTGCGCGCGGCACCTTCTCGCAATAGGAGCTCACCCATGACCACCCGCCGCGACAACAGCCGCGTCATCAAGGCACCCACCGGCACCACGCTCTCGGCCAAGAGCTGGCTCACCGAAGCGCCCCTCCGCATGCTGATGAACAACCTCGATCCCGGTGTTGCCGAGCGCCCGGAAGAGCTTGTTGTCTATGGCGGAATCGGCCGCGCCGCGCGCAACTGGGAAGCCTTCGACAAGATCGTCGCCGGCCTGCGCTCGCTGGAAGAGGACGAGACGCTGCTGGTCCAGTCCGGCAAGCCCGTCGGCATCTTCCGCACCCACAAGGATGCGCCGCGCGTGCTCATCGCCAACTCGAACCTCGTGCCGCACTGGGGCACCTGGGACCATTTCAACGAGCTCGATAAGAAGGGCCTGATGATGTACGGCCAGATGACGGCCGGCTCGTGGATCTACATCGGCACGCAGGGCATCGTGCAGGGCACCTACGAGACCTTCGCCGAAGTCGGCCGCAAGCACTACGGCGGCAACCTCAAGGGCAAGTGGTTCCTGACCGCGGGGCTCGGCGGCATGGGCGGCGCGCAGCCGCTCGCTGCCACCATGGCCGGCGCCTCGATGGTGGCAATCGAGTGCCAACCTTCGCGCATCGATTTCCGCCTCAAGACCCGCTACCTCGACACCAAGGCCAACAGCATCGAGGAAGCACTCGAGATCATCGACCGCTCGCACAAGCAAGGGAAGCCGATCAGCGTCGGCCTGCTCGGCAATGCGGCGGAACTGCTGCCGGAATTCGTCAAGCGCGGCATCCGCCCCGATGCGCTGACCGACCAGACCTCGGCGCATGATCCGATCAACGGCTATCTCCCCGCCGGCTGGACGCTCGCCGAGTGGGAGGAGAAGCGCGTCTCCGACCCGCAGGCGGTGAAGGACGCGGCCATGGCCTCGATGAAGCAGCATGTCTCCGCCATGCTCGACTACTGGCACATGGGCGTTCCCACCCTCGACTACGGCAACAACATCCGCCAGATGGCGCTCGAGATGGGGCTCAAGAAAGCCTTCGAGTTCCCGGGCTTCGTGCCGGCCTATATCCGCCCGCTGTTCTGCCGCGGCATCGGGCCGTTCCGCTGGGCCGCACTCTCCGGCAACCCCGAGGACATCTACAAGACCGACCAGCGCGTGAAGGAACTGATCCCCGACGATCCGCACCTTCACAACTGGCTCGACATGGCGCGCGAGCGCATCGCCTTCCAGGGCCTGCCGGCGCGCATCTGCTGGGTGGGCCTCGGCCAGCGCCACCGGCTCGGAATGGCCTTCAACGAGATGGTGCGGAACGGCGAACTCGAGGCGCCCATCGTCATCGGCCGCGACCACCTCGACTCCGGCTCCGTCGCCTCGCCCAACCGCGAGACGGAAGGCATGAAGGACGGCTCCGATGCGGTCTCCGACTGGCCGCTGCTCAACGCGCTCTTGAACACCGCCTCCGGCGCCACCTGGGTGTCGCTGCACCATGGCGGCGGCGTCGGCATCGGCTATTCGCAGCATGCCGGCATGGTGATCGTCGCCGACGGCACCGATGACGCCAAGCGCCGCCTCGAGCGCGTGCTGTGGAACGACCCCGGCACCGGCGTCATGCGCCACGCCGACGCGGGCTACGAGATCGCGGTGGAGTGCGCCAAGGAACAGGGGCTGAAGCTGCCGGGCATCACGGTCTGAACAAAGCCGTCCTCTCCTGCGAAGCGGGAGAGAAAGGGGCCCCAACGCAGTTGGGGGAGGTGAGGGGAGCCGGACTCCCACTTGTCAGCTGCGCCGCTTCCCCTCATCTCCCCGTTGCGTTCCGCAACGGGGCCCTTCTTCTCCCGCTGAAGAAGCGGGAGAAGACTAGCTAGCCGCCTTCACCACCTTCAACACGCGCCCCATCGGTGCGCGCTGATCGGTGAGGAGGTAGAGCGAGCCATCCGGCCCCTGCCGCACGTCGCGGAAGCGGGTGAAGCCGTCGAACAGTTTCTCCTCCTCAATGACCTTGCCATCCTTGAGCACCAGCCGCGCAACGTGCTGCAGCGCCAGCGCGCCGACGAACAGGTTGCCCGACCATTGCGGGTAACGCCCGCCCGTCAGGAACACCATGCCGGAGGGCGCGATGGAAGGCGTCCAGTAATGTACCGGCTGCTCCATGCCCGCCTTCTCCGTGAGCCCCTCGCCCACCGGTTCGCCGGAATATTCGCGGCTGTAGGTGATGACGGGCCAGCCGTAATTCTTGCCAGCCTCGGGATGATTGAGCTCGTCGCCGCCCTTGGCGCCATGTTCCACCGTCCACAGCTGGCCGGTATCCGGATGGATCGTCGCACCCTGCAGGTTGCGGTGGCCGATGGACCAGATCTCCGGCAGCCAGCCTTCGAGCTTGGGGTTGTCCGGCGGAATGCCGCCATCCTCGGTGATGCGGATGACCTTGCCGATGTGATTGTCCGTCTGCTGCACCAGCGGGCGCAGGTTCAATCGGTCGCCCGTGGTGACGAAGAGCGCGCCCGTGCGGTCGAAGGCGAGCCGCGAGCCGAAATGTGCGCCACCCTTGTAGGCCGGCTGCTGCCGAAAGATGACCGTGACATCGCTGAGACGCGCGAGATCTTCCGACAGCCTGCCACGCATGACGCTGGTAGCATTCTTGCCGTCCTCGCGCGGCTCCGCGAAGGACAGGAAGACGAGGCGCGTCGTGGCGAAGTCGGGATGCAGGGCCACGTCGAGCAGGCCGCCCTGCCCCGTGGCCGAGACCTTCGGAAGACCCGACACGGGCGCCAGCAGCCGGCCATCCGGCGCGACGGCGCGCAGCCGGCCGGGGCGCTCCGTCACCAGCATGCCGCCTTCGGGCAGGAACGCGAAGGACCAGGGGTGGTCGAGGCCCGCCACGACGGTGACGAGCTTCAGCCTGCCGGCGCTGCTCTCGAATACGGGAGCCTGCGGCGGCAGTGGCGCAGCGGCAGCGGCGAAGAACGACAGGAGCACGGCACGGCGGTGCATGAAACGGATCCCCGCGAAAGGCTTCGACCCTGTCCTGCGCAGCGGGTGGAATTATGGACGTGCCGCGGCGAGCCGCCCGAGGCCTGAGCGAAGATGCGCCACTTCGTCGTCGTTGATGCCATGCGATGCGCCCGGATAGATGCGCTCGGTGACGGCGGCACCCATGCGGGTGAAGACCTGCGTCGTCTCCTTCACGCGCGTCAGGGGAATATGTGGATCATGGTCGGAGCAGCCGAGGAAGACCGACGCTCCCGCCAGCGTGCCCGCATAGTCGCGCGGCGTTCCGGGCGGGCCGATGGCGCCGCCGCTCAGCACGCCGACGAAGCCATAGGGCCTCGGATTGCGCAGCACCGTTTCGCTCGCGAGGCAGGCACCCTGGCTGAAGCCGACGATGGCGAGCTTCTCGGGCGCGGTGCCGGCCGCGAGGATGTCGGTGATGATCGTTGCCACAAGGTCAAGGGCGCGCGTCAGGTGAGGCTCGTTGGCGGCGGTGGGCGCCATGAAGCTTTGCGGATACCAGGTGTAGCCCTCGGCTTGCGGCGCGAGATAGCAGAGGTCAGGCATGGCCACCACCTCGGCCAGCGGCAGCATGCTCTCGGCGCTGGCGCCACGGCCATGGATGAGCAGCACGACGCCCGTGGCGCGTGACGGGGGTGCACCGGCCCGGCGCAGGCCATGATGCGCGATGGCATCATCCAGTGTCACAGCTTCGGCCTCGACCTGGCTGCGCCATACCACTGGCCCTGCGCTGTCTCGAAGGCCATGGCGGCGCGGAACACATCGGCGTCGCAATAGGTGCGGCCGACGATCTGGATGCCGGTGGGAACGCCGTTCCCGGCGCGGCCCGACGGCATGGAAATCACCGGGCAGCGGCTCATGGCGTTGAAGGGCGTGGTCATCGCCCAGCCGAGGAAGGGGTTCTTGATGGTCCTTCCGTTGATCTTCACCTGGTCCTTCGACTGGTCGAAATCGGCGGGAAGCGCCGGGATCGCGGTGGTCGGACAGACCAGCACGTTATAGTCCTCGAGAATTGGCCCGAGCGTCGCATACATCCTGTTGGCCATGTCGAGGGCATGCACGAAATCCACGGCTTTCGACTTCTGGCCCTTTCGTGCGAAGGCGCGGGCATAGGTGGTGAGCTTGCTGCCATGCTCCTTGAGGAGCCGCGACACCGAGGCGCCGAAGAGATGGTCGAGATAGTCCATCGAGGCTTCGAGCGAGGCCTCGGTCCAGCCGAGCTTGACCTCGTGCACCTCGGCGCCGAGTGCGCGGAACACCTCGAGCGCGGCCAGCGTGTTCTTCTGAACCTCGCGATCCACGTTGAAGAAGCCGAGGTCCATCGAGAAGGCGATCTTCCAGCCCTTGATGGGGCGGTAGCTGGTGGGCAGCGTCAGTTTGGGGCGAAGTGTCGAGATGTCGAGCGGGTGCGGGCCGGACATCACGTTCTGCAGGATGATGGCATCCTCCACCGTGCGGGCGAGCGGCCCGGTGTGGCAATAGAAGTCGAGGTTGAAGGGCGGATCGTCGGGGTTGCGGCCATAGGGCGGCTTGTAACCCACGAGGCCGCAGTTCGATGCGGGGATGCGGATCGAGCCGCCGATGTCGGAACCGGTCGCGATGGCCGAGGTGCCGCTGGCCAGCGAGGCCGCGGTGCCGCCGGACGAACCACCAGGCGTCTTCTCGAGGTTCCACGGGTTGCGCGTGATGCCCCACAGCCTGGACCAGGTGTAGCCGGCGCAGGAGAATTCCGGCGTCGCCGTGCGCGCATGCACGATGCCACCTTCCTTCAGTATGCGGGCATTCATCGGCGAGGTGTGACTTGCAATGTAGTCCTTGAAGATCAGCGAGCCGTTGGACGTGGGCTTGCCTGCAATGTAGCTCTCGTCCTTGATGCCGATGGGCAGGCCCTCGAGTGCGCCCGTCTTGCGCCCCCGCGCATACTTCGCCTCCGCCTTCCTGGCGAGATCCATCGCCTCGTCGAAATGGGTGAAGGTGAAGCAGTTGACCGTTGGCTGGATCGCCTCGGCGCGGCGGATCGTGGCCGCCATCAGCTCGACCGGCGAGAGCTTCCTTTTCCGGAACAGCCGCAGGGCTTCGGCGGCGGGAAGATAGCAGAGATCCGTGTCGCTCATGCGAGATGCCTTCCGATGCTGTGCAGGGCGGACTGGGTGGCGATGTTGAAGGGGGTAGACAGGAAGTCCGGCCAGCTGGAGAGCTTGGCGGCCACCATGCCGTAGTCCCAGTTCACATAGATCATCTGGCCGAACACGCCACGTGCATAAATCGAACGCGAATGCCTGTCCTCGATCCACCACTTGTTGCGGTAGGCGCCGCCGGGCAGGGAGTCCGTATAGGGCGCCTGGAAATGCGCGTGGTTGCCGGTGCGCGTCGCTTCCACCCATGAAGCCGGGACGATGCCCCCACCGTTCTGCAGGTAAAGCAGCCCGACGCGCGCATAGTCGCGCAGGCAGGCGTTGAAGCCGCCGTCGGCGAGCGCGCTGCCCACCGCATCGACGGTGAAGCTGGCGCTCTGCTCTGCGCCCATGGGCTGCCAGATTTCTTCCGACACGATCTCGGCCAGCCGCTTTCCCGTGACGCGCTCCATGCAGAACCCCAGCACCTCGGTCTCGATCGACCGGTAGGAGAAGCGGTCACCATGGCGGCACTCGAGCTTCTCGAGGCCCAGCACCTGCTCGAAGACGTGGCGTGGCCAGCGGAAGTGCGGGTCGGTGCCGGTGGGCACCGGCTTCCAGCCGGCGGCGACATCGAGCTGGCCGATGTCGGAATAGGGATCGGTATAGGTTTCGTCGAAGGTGACGCCGCTTGCCATGTCGAGCACATGCTGCAGCAGCGCTCCGCGATAGGCGG
Organism: Hyphomicrobiales bacterium; assembly: GCA_046349235.1. Taxonomy (GTDB): domain Bacteria; phylum Pseudomonadota; class Alphaproteobacteria; order Rhizobiales; family Aestuariivirgaceae; genus Aestuariivirga. The sequence goes on along the minus strand of JAXMCT010000009.1, from coordinate 281,535 downwards.
TGTCGTTCAACTCCGGAATGTAGCTGGTCACCGGTGCATCGACGTCGAGCAAGCCCCTGCCGACGAGCACGCCTGCGGCAGCCGCAGTGACCGACTTCGCCACAGACTGCGAGATGTGCAGCGTGCGCGGCGTCATGCCGTTGAAATAGCGCTCGTAGACGACGGCGCCGTCCTTCAGCACGATGAAGCCATCGGTGTAGGTCTCGTCGAGAAGGCCGGCAAGTGTCGTGGCGGCACCCTGGACGGAGGTGACGGCAAGCCCATCGAGGTCCAGCTCCCTGCGCGGCAGCGGGCGGACCGGGCCATCGCCGCGCCACACCTCGGCGGTGGGCAGGATCTGGCGGATATTCTGGAAGCTCCAGCGGTTCCATGGCGGCCGGTCCCAGTCCATGCGCGGCGGCACGAGCTGCGGCGGCGCACCCTGCATGATCGGCGGGCGGGCATCGGAATTGCGGTAGGATGACATCGGCACACTCCCTCGAAATCAAAAAGGGGGAGGCCTTCCGAGCCTCCCCCCTGTCACCCCGAGGGTGGTTACTTCTTCAGGTTCGTCCAGATCTTGTTGTAGATCTCGATGACCTCGGGCGGGCACGGCGGCACGAACTCGGCCTTCGGCGCTTCCGGCGGCGGGTTGAGTTCGGGCGAGGACGCCCAGTCCTTGTTGGCGGCAAAGGCATGGCTGCCCGTGATGCCGTTGTCGTAACCCGCGAAGTCCGAGATCAGCGCGGCATTCGCCGGATCCATGATGAAGTTCTGGAACAGCTTGGCGTTCTCCACGTTGGCCGCGCCCTTCAGCACCGCAACGTTGTCCATCCAGCCCTCGGTGCCTTCCTTGGGGTAGGCGTATTTGAGGGACGGCACCTTCTGGCGGGCGCGGAATGCCGCACCGTTCCACTGCTGGGTGGCGGCGACATCGCCCGAGGTGATCTTGGTGATGGTGTCGTAGGAGAAGGTCTTCCAGTTGGGCTTGGCGGCAAGCAGGATGTCGTTCACCTTCTTGAGCTCGGCCTTGTCGGCGGTGCAGCGGGCGACTCCGGCATAGCGCTCGGCGGCGTGCATCACCGAGGTGATGTCGTCCAGCATGTTGACCTGCCCCTTCAGCTCGTCGGGCGTGTCGAACAGGATGGCGAAGGTATTGATGTCACCCTTGTACTTGTCGGTGTTCACCGTGAAGTTGGTGGTGCCGAACTGCCACGGCACGGAATAGTGGCGGCCGTTGTCCCAGTAGATGTCGACGAATTCAGGTCGGACGTTCTTGAAGTTCTCCATCTTGTTGGGCTCGGTCGGCTCGAGCAGGCCCTCGTCGATCATGATCTTGACCGTGTAGTCCGACGGCACGACGATGTCGTAGCCGGAGTTTCCGGCGCGCACCTTGGACAGCATGGTCTCGTTCGAATCATAGTCGTCGAGCGTGACCTTCACGTCATACTGCTTCTCGAACTTCTTGATGAGTTCGGGATTGGTGTAGTCACCCCAGTTGTAGATGTGCAGTTCTCCGGCGGCCAAAGCGGACCCCGCGGCAAACAACATGGCGGCGGCCGAGACGGCCGCACCCAGAAGCTTCTTCATGTCAAACGTCCTCCAGTTTTTCAGTTCGTTCGTTTCTTCTTTGCCGTCACTTGCGCCTGCGTGCGATCAGGAATGACACGGAGACGAAGAGGATGGAGACCAGCAGCAGGATGGTCGAGATCGCGTTGATCTCCGGCGTCATCGGCCTGCGGATCTGGTTCCAGATGTAGAGGGGCAGCGTGGTCTGGCCCGGCCCGGCGATCAGCTGCGTGATGGTGAAGTCATCGAAGGAGACGATGAAGGCGAGCGCCATGCCGGACAGGATGCCGGGAATCATCAGCGGGAAGGTGACGCGCCTGAAGGCGTTCCACGGCGTGGCATAGAGGTCCGCCGCAGCGTTCTCGAGGGTCAGGTCCATGTCCTCGAGGCGGGCCCTGATCGGCATGTAGGCGAAGGGGATGCAGAACACGGTGTGGGCGATGATGATGTTGCCGATGCCGAAATTGATATCGAGCTTGCCGGCCAGCAGCGCGAAGAAGGAGAGTGTCGCCACCGCCGTGATGATCTCGGGCACCATGAGCGGCAGGTTGATCACCATGAAGGACGTGCCCATGCCGCGCCACGGCTTCACCCGCGTCATGCCGATGGCCGCCATGGTGGCGAGCAGGGTGGAGGCGATGGTCGCGGTGATCGAGATGATCATCGTGTTGCGCGCGGCGTGGTGGAAGTCCTCGTTCTGGAGCGCCACGCCATACCACTGCAGCGAGACGCCCTCCCAGTGGGTGACCAGGTTGCCGGAGTTCAGCGACCAGATCATCAGGATGAGGATCGGGCCATAGAGCATCACCAGGCAGATGATCGCCATGGCGCCGAAACCCGGCTGGTCCATGATGTCGCGGTGCTTCACGGTGCTAGCGGCCATGCTGCACCTTTCCGGACGTGTTGCGGACATAGAAGTAGAGCGCCACCAGCACCGCCGCCATCAGGATGAAGGCCTGGGCGGAGCCCAGCGGCCAGTTGCGCCCCGAGCCGAACTGCTGGGCGATCAGGTCGCCGATCATCAGGTGCTTGCCGCCGCCGAGGATGAGCGGCGTCACATAGGCGCCGAGCGCCGGAATGAAGACCAGCAGGCATCCGGCGATGATGCCCGGCCTGGCCAGCGGAATGATGATGCGCCACAGCACGCGCCGCCGGGTGGCATAAAGGTCGAAGCCCGCCTCGACGAGGCGGAAGTCGAACTTCTCGAGGCTCGAGTAAAGCGGCAGCACCATGAAGGGCAGGTAGGAATAGAGCAGGCCCAGCACGATTGCGAAGTCGGTGTAGAGCAGCGTGATCGGCTTGTCGATGACGCCCATCCAGATCAGGAAGCCGTTGAGCAGGCCCTGGTCGCGGATGATGAACATGATGGCCAGCGTCCGCACCAGAAGGTTCGACCAGAAGGGAATGGTGATGAGCAGGACCCACCAGTTGCGCTGCGACGGGGGCCTTGTCGCCATGAAATAGGCAGTGGGGAAGCCGACGATCAGGCAGACGGCGGTGGTGATCAGCGCGAAGATGAGGGAGCGCAGATAGATGATCAGGAAGTCCGGCGCGAATTGCAGCGTGCCGTCGAAGATGTCTTCCTGGAAGAGGAAGTAGACATAGGCCTTGGTGGTGAAGACCCACTCCACGCCGCCATAGGGCGCGGCCGTGAGGAAGGAGTAGATGAACATCAGCACCAGCGGCAGGACGCCGAACACCATGATGAAGATGACGGCCGGCAGCGAGAGCCACCGATTGCGCTTCATCTGCTGGCCTTCCATGGCCCGCGCAACCTGTTCCGCCTTGGAGAGTGCCTGGGCCATCAGTCCCTCAGCACCTGGGCGGAGTGAGGCTCGAGCGCGATGCCGACCCGGTCGCCCGCGGCGAAGCCCTGGCCACCGCCACGGGTGTTCTGCTGGCGGATGATGAAGGGCTCGGCGCCGCCGTCGATCTTCACGTAGTAATGGGTGTCGGTGCCGAAGTAGACGATGTTCTCCAGCGTGCCGCGGAGATCGGCCGGGCCTTCGCCCTTGACGAGGTCGGCGTGCTCCGGCCGCACCACGACGGTGACGGAGCCTGCGGGCTTCAGATCATCCGGGAAACCGGCGCTGATCACGGCGCCGCCCGGCAGCTTCACATGGGCCTCGCCGGCGGAGAGGTTCGCCACCTCGCCCGCGAGGAAGTTCGTCTCGCCGATGAAGTTGGCGACGAAGCGCTCCGACGGGCGGTCGTAGATGTCGCGCGGGCTGCCCACCTGAAGGATGTTGCCCCGGGACATCACCGCGATGCGGTCCGACATCGTGAGGGCTTCCTCCTGGTCGTGGGTCACGAAAATGAAGGTGATGCCGGTCTCGTGCTGGAGCCGCTTCAGCTCGATCTGCATGTCCTTCCGCAGCTTGGCGTCGAGGGCGGAGAGCGGTTCGTCGAGGAGCAGCACCTTGGGCTGCGGGGCAAGGGCGCGGGCCAGCGCCACGCGCTGCTGCTGGCCGCCGGAAATCTGGCTGGTGCGGCGATTGCGCAGTTCCTCCATGCGGACGAGCTGCAGCATCTGGGTGACGCGCGCATCGATCTCGGACTTGGGCTTGCCCAGCATCTCGAGGCCGAAGCCGATGTTCTGCGCAACCGTCATGTGCGGGAACAGGGCGTAGGACTGGAAAACCGTGTTGACCGGCCGCTTGAACGGCGGCAGCGGCGCGATGTCCTCGCCATAGAGGAGAATCTCGCCCTCGGTGGGGAAATCGAATCCGGCAATCAGCCGGAGCAGCGTGGTCTTGCCGCAGCCGGAAGGACCCAGCAGGGTGAAGAACTCATTCTCGCGGATCGAAACCGAAACATTGTCGAGGGCCTTGACGGCGTCCGGCCCTGTTCCGAATTGTTTCGTGACGCCTTTCGCCTCGATGGCGGTCTGGCCTGCTGCCAAGATGTTTGCCTCCCCCGCGCTTGTCGCCGGTTGTTGATCTCATCCTATGCCGGGAAACGTCGCCTTGCCAATGGGTTCCATGGCCTCATCGCGGGTTGACGCGACGGCGGCGCGGGGCGGAGCGGCGAATTTCGCTCAGATCGACCAGCCGCCGTCGATGACGAAGGTCTGGCCGGTGACGAAGGCCGCCTCGTCGCTTGCCAGGTAAACCACCAGCATGCCGATTTCCTCGGCACGGGCCATGCGGCCCATGGGTTGGCGCGAAATGAACGCCGATTTCGCTGCCTCGTAGTCGCCCGTGGCCTTGAGGCGTTCGGTAAGGGACGGGCTGTCGACCGTGCCGGGGCAGATGGCATTCACCCTGATGCCCTTCGAGGTGTAGTCGGCGGCCAGCGCCTTGGTCATGCCGATCACCGCGGCCTTGGTGGCGCTGTAGACGAAGCGGTTGGGCACACCCTTGATCGAGGAGGCGGCGGAGGCCATGTTGATGATCACGCCGCTGCCGCGGGCCAGCCAGGCCGGCATGAAGGCCTTCATCATCCGGTAATGCGCCTTGACGTTGAGGTCGAAGGAGAAGTCCCAGGCCTTTTCGTCAGTCTCCATCAGGGTTCCGGCGTGGACGTAGCCTGAGCAGTTGAACAGGATGTCCGGCGTGCCGACGCGTCTTGCCGCGGCATCGACCTCGGCCTGTTTCAGCACGTCGAGGGTGAAGGTCTCGATCCCGGGCTGCTCGGCGGCGAGCGTCTTCAGCGCCTCGGCATTGATGTCGGTGGCCCAGACCTTGGCCCCTTCCTTCGCCATGCAGATCGCGGCGGCGCGGCCGATGCCCTGGCCTGCCGAGGTGACGATCGCTGTCTTGCCGTGAAGCCTGCCGGCCATGGACTTCTCTCCCGTGATCCTGTTCTCTGGTGGGGGCAATCACTAGCGCCCAAGGATGAGACTTGTCCATGACCAACGACGAGATGTGCTACCTCTCCGCCGCCGAGGCCCTGACGCTGTTCAGGAAACGCAAGCTCTCGCCGGTCGAACTGGCGAAGGCGCTGATGGCGCGGGCCGAGAAGGTGAACCCGAAGATCAACTGCCTTGCCGACCACTACTTCGACGAGGCGCTGGTGCAGGCAAAGGCCTCGGAAGCGCGCTACATGAAGCGGGGTGCCAAGACCGGCGCGCTCGATGGCGTGCCGCTGGCGGTGAAGGATGCGCAGCGGCTGAAGGGCAAGCGCACCACGCAGGGCTCGCTGATCTTCAAGGACTGGGTGGATGACCATTCCGACCCGATGATCGAACGCCTGCAGAAGGCGGGGGCCGTCATCCTGGCGCGCACCACGACGCCGGAGTTCTGCCTTTCCGGCGTCACGACCTCGCGCATCTGGGGTATCACGCGCAACCCGTGGAACACCGAGTGGGGTCCCGGCGGATCGTCGGGCGGCTCGGGTGCGGCGCTGGCGGCGGGGATCACCACGCTCGCCACCGGAACCGACATCGGCGGTTCGATCCGCATTCCAGCCGGGGCCTGCGGTGTGGTGGGCTTCAAGCCGCCGCATGGGCGAAACCCCGACGGACCGCCCGCCAATTTCGACCGCTTCAACCACTGCGGACCGATGACGCGCAGCGTGGCGGACGCGGCGCTGATGCAGAACGTGACCTCCGGGCCGCACCCGCTCGACCATGACTCGCTGCGCCAGAAGGTGAAGCTGCCGACCGAGGCCTCCTCCATCAAGGGCCTGAAGATCGCCTATTCGGTGGACCTCGGCTACGTGCCGGTGGAGCCGGCGGTCGCCAAGAACATGCTGAAGGCCATCGAGGTGTTCAGGACGCTCGGCGCAGAGGTCGAGGAGGTGGACCTCGGCTGGACGGCGGACGTCGAAAAGAACGGGCTGCACTGGTACAATCTGATGCATTTCGGGCGGCAGACGATCTGGCACCTGAAGGAGTCGAAGCACCTGATGACGGACTACGCCATCAGGTTCGCCCAGGCGGCCAGCAAGCTGACGGGGCCCGACGACGTGCACAGGCCGTGGGAACAGGCGCACCGCATGTACCAGACGCTGGGCCCGGTGCTGGACTCGCATGCGCTGTTCATCTGCCCCACCAACAATGCCGCGGCGGTGAAGGCCGAGCATGACCCGTGGGACGAGAGCTTCACCGTGAACGGCCAGAAGGCCGACCCCGAATTCGGCTGGGTGATGACCCACCAGTTCAACATGCTGCACAACTGCCCGGTGCTCTCGGTGCCGTCGGGGCGCAACGCGGCGGGGGTGCCGACCGGCATCCAGATCGTCGGCCGGACCTGGGACGATGCCAGGGTGTTCCGCGCCGCGCTGGCCTACGAGAAGGCGGTGGGCGGCTGGTACGCCACGAAGAAAAGCAGGCCTGCCCTGTGATTCCTCTTGACTTTGAGGAAAATATCCCTAGATTGGGAACATGCACTGGACACTCGCCATCGCACTGCTCGCCACCCTCCTGACCGCCCTCAGCTGGACGGGCGTTGCAGCCGAAACCCTCGCCTTCACCGGCACAGTGATCCGCGAATTCGGTTGCGCCGCGAGGGGGACGCGCAGTGCGGGCGAGAGCGCGGCCTCAGGCGTCACGCCCGCCCGGAGGCTGCGCGCGCGGGGCCGTTTCCTCCGGCAGGGCGTAGCCGTAGCGGCGGAGATCGAGGCCCGTCAACTCTTCCAGGCGCCGGTTGCTGGCCTGGTAGGCCGTGCCGACAGTGGCCTCGACCCGCGCGAAGAGGCGGCGCTTGGCGCGCTCGTTCAGGGCGCGGGGAACCAGCAGGCCGAGATGTTTCTGCAGCCCCAGATGCACGGCCTGGCCGACGCGGCGGCCCAGCAGCGACGGGGCAAAGCCATTGCCGCGCGAGCTGCGGATGAGCGGCGACAGCAGCCGCAGCGCCGTGCAGGTGACATAGTTCTGGCTGGCATTCTCGCGGTGGGTGCCGGGCAGCGGCTGCTGTGGCGGTGCGACGCCGGCAAAGCCGCAGATGCGCGCCACGAAGCCCTGCGGGTCCTGGCGCAGCATCTCGAAGGGCAGGACCAGGAGGTTTTCACGCCCGAAACGGCGAATATAGGTCAAGGCCAGCCGGTCATAGTCCCAGTAGCCGAGGTCGAGGGCGGGCGAACGGGCATCGTTCTCCGGCGCGAGGAAGCCCTCGATGCTGCGCGGGCCGCCGTACTTGAGATACTGCATGTAGCTCGACAGGATCATCGCGCGCTGCTCGCGCACCACCATCACCACCCGGGCCTGGGGGAGCGTCTGGTGAAGACGCTCGCAGATCCATGAGCGGTCAATGCCGTTGGACATCGGGTGACCGCTCAGGCGCTCGTTGCTGACCACGAGGCACTGGCCTTCCGGCACGCGCTCCACCCCGAGCGCCGCGCGCGTGGCGGCGGCGTCGAAGCCATCCTCGTGCAGCACGTTGCCGTCGGGCGCGCGGTAGAAGAAATAGGAACCGAACTTGGCGCGCGACTTGCGCTTCGTCACCGTGGCGGGCGCGGCGTTCCAGAAGCCCGAGCCGGGATTGGCGAAGAGATATACCTGGAGCCACGAGGTTCCAGTCTTGTGCAGGCCGATGTGGATGAGGGGAGATGGCATGGTCGGGCGGCGAGCTTAGGCCAACACGGCCTTACACAGAATGGGCAAAATGCGGAAACTCGCCGTCATCATGCATTCCCGGCCGCTTGCCGGCGCCAGCGCGGAGGTCTTCCACCGCCGCCATGACCCGGGCGGCGCTTTCCGCCACGGGATCGGCACCGGAGAGTTCGAGCACGCGGCTGGCAGCGTGGCGGCGGTAGAGGCCGAGCAGCCTGGCATAGAGGGCTTCGCCGGCAACCAGGCCCTTGCGCATCTGGTCGGGCGGCAGCTTCTGCAGGCGGCTGTTGCCGCCGTTGCGGGAGACGAGCCGCTCTGCCGCAACGTCCGGCGGCGTGCCGAGGTGGACGATGAGATCGGGGGCCGACGGGGCAAGCGCCGCCACCAAGCGCTGCAGTGCCGCGGCGCTGTAGCTGCGCCGGTCAAGGAGAATGGACCACAGTTTCTGGATCATGCCCTGGTCGATCACCAGGGGGCCCGGGGCGGGACGCTCGTAGAAGCGCAGTTCGCCGGCGATGCGCCTGAGGCGGGTGGTGTCTTCCGCCTCCAGCGGGCGGAGCGACAGCATGAAGGGCAACGCGGCGCCGTAGACCTGCAGGCGGCGGGCCAGCGGCAGGGGCGGCGGATCGGTGTTGCGCGACGTCGGCCACGCTTGCGGCAGGGCGCGCGTGATGGTGCTCTTTCCCGACCCGGGCAGGCCGACGAATTCGATGACCGGGTCAGCGCGGTGCATTGGCTTTCCGCAGGATGTGATGCCAGACGGCGCGCTTGGCCGCGAGCATCACCTGGTCGAGCGGCTGGTCGGCATCGATCGACACGACGGTGACGCCCTCGAAGCCGAGCTCGCGGGTGATGGCGCACTTGCGCGCGATGTTGGACAGGCTGTGGTCGGGCTTCCGCGCATGGGCGACGGCGGGCGAGACGACGAGCTTGACGAGAAGATCGGGCTTGAGGGCCGCGGCCGCGCGGTAGCCGCGCATCTCGGCGCGGGCGGCCCAGCCGAAGGAGTTGCCGTCCTGCAGGCGGGGGCCATCATAGATGCCGTTGAACTGGGCCTGCGGGAAGCGGTCGAGCACCACCATGCTGCCGCCCTGCGCGAGGCGCCGGGCTTGCGCCAGGGCGCGGCGCTTGGACCCGATGGCCGGCAACTGGTGCAGCGCCAGCAGACGGTCAAGGAAACCAGGCGGCTTGCGGCGAGGCGGCTTGCCATCGGTTTTCGGCGTCTTCGGTTTCTTCGTCTTCGCCTTGACGGCGTGGCGCAGCCTGTCGAACAGTCGGGTGCTGCCCTGCCCCGATCCCATGTAATAGCCGTGGACATCGAGCTTGTAGCGCAGCCACCTGCGGATCTCGGCGGTGAGCGTGGACTTGCCGGAGCCATCGCTGCCGATGAAGGCGACGACGAGGCCCTGCCCTGCCGCGCGCTTGCCGGTGACGGTGGCGGGCCTGATCTTGCGCAGCTCCTTGGCCGCCATGGCGCGCAGGTTGAGCCAGGTGCCGCGCAGCCGGGCGGCGGGCCAGGACATGCGGTGATGGTCGGCCAGCGCGCCATAGACCGCCTTGCTGACGGCGAGCACCGCCGCGTCGGAGGGCGGCGGCGCGGCGAGCAGCGCGACGACCGGGGCGGTGTCGATGTCCGGCAGCAGTTCGCCCGCGAGCTGCGCCAGCTTCGCCGGGTCGGCGCGCGACAGCAGCCAGTCGAGCTCGGCGCGGACATGCGGCGGCAGGCGGAGGCTGCCCTTGCGCTTGGCAGGCGGCATCTTGGCCCACATGCGGACGATGAGGATCATCAACTCCATCTCGGCCGTCGGCGTGGGCCAGACGGGATCGAGCGCATGATCGCTGTTGAGGAGCAGGGCCGCGCCCCATGGCAGCTTCAGATGCTTGATGCGGCGCAGCCCCGTGACCAGCGCGAAATGCAGGTGGATGTGGAGGAAGCGGCCCGTCGCATCATCGACGGCGAGCCAGTCCTCCACCCCCGGATAGCGGCCCCAGGGCTGGCTGACGACCTCGAGGCAGCCCTGCGCGCCGAGGCAGCTGCGCACCTCCTCCTGCTGCAGAGGATCGGCATAGACGTCGATGTCGGTCCGGCCCGCCAGCGCCTCGGCGAGGTGGCTGTTGCTTTTCCAGTGGACGAAGCGCACGCCGCGGGCCGCGAGTGCACGGCCGATGGCGAGGGCGGTGGCGAGCGGGGCCTCAGCGCTGGTAGTAGCCACGATACCACTCCACGAAGCGCCCGACGCCGGCGCGATAACCGGTCGAGGGACTGAAGCCGGTCAGCGACCGCAGCAGGCTCGAATCGGCCCAGGTGGCGAAGACGTCGCCCTTCTGCATCTCCATGTAGCGGCGCTGCGCGGGAATGCCGATGGCCTGTTCCAGCGCGTCGATGAAATCGAGCAGCCTGACCTTGTCGTTGTTGCCGATGTTGACGACGCGAAAGGGTGCAACCGCGGACAGGCTGTCGTTTTCCCCCACCGGCCGGCCCTTCAGCGGCACGGCATCGATCAGCAGGCGGATGGCGCGCACAAGGTCGTCGATGTAGGTGAAGTCGCGGTACATGTCGCCGCCGTTGTAGATGTCGATCGGCTCGCCCGCGAGGATGGCGCGGGTGAACTTGAACAGCGCCATGTCCGGACGGCCCCACGGCCCATAGACGGTGAAGAAGCGCAGGCCCGTCATCGGCACGCCCCAGAGATGGGCATAGGAATGGGCGAGCGCCTCGGCGGCCTTCTTGGTGGCGGCATAGATGGTGAGCGGCTGGTCGGCCTTGTCCGTCTCCTCGAAGGGCATCTTGCTGTTGCCGCCATAGACCGAGGAGGTGGAGGCGAAGACGAGGTGGGCGACGTCGAGCCGGCGCGCCACCTCCAGCACGTTGAAGCTGCCGGTGACGTTGGTATCGACGTAGCTGCGCGGGTTCTCGAGGCTGTAGCGCACGCCGGCCTGGGCCGCGAGATGGACGATCACCTCGGGCCGGAACGCCTCCGCGGCGCGCGCGAGAGCGTCCATGTCCTCGACCCGGCCGATGGTCGAGGAGAAGGCGTTGCTGCGGACGAGGCGGGCCTGGCGGGCCTGCTTCAGCGTGACGTCGTAGTAATCGGTGAAGGCGTCGAAGCCATGCACCAGCCAGCCTTCGGCGAGCAGGAGCTCCGCCAGGTGATAGCCGATGAAGCCGGCGGTGCCGGTGATGAGGACCTTGCGCATCACGCTCACATGAAGAAGGCGCGGATCATCAGCACCAGGTTGCCGGGGTAGCAGCGCAGGGTGCGGATGGTGCGCCACAGCCGGTAAGGGGCCGAATCCGCCGACTTGTACCACGGCAGGTGCAGGAGCCGCGCCTGCGATTCATTGGCCGACCGGAACAGGATGCTGCGCATGGTGCGCAGATTGTATTCGGGCGGCAGCGCGATGACGGTGATCTCGGGCATGTCCCACATCAGGCGGCGCAGGATGGGCTGGTCGAACTTGGCGTTCTCGGCCTTGTAGCCCGCCGACCATCTCTCGAGGAACGACCGCATCCTGTCGCTCATGCGATAATAGAGGACACCGCCGTTGAGGCCGGTGAAGGCCGGATCGACGTGCGGGCCCGTGAGACGCGCCGTGGCTGATGATTTCGGATGGCGGTTCTCGACGTGGCAGCCCGCCAGGTCGCAGCGGTCGAGCAGGCCGAAGGGCTCGGCGATCGAACCCACCACACGCGTGTCGGCGTCGAGGTAGAGCGTATCCCGGAAGGGCGTCCGCGGCAGGCAGTCGAGCTTGGAGCGGCGGTGCGGGTCCGCGATCTCGAACCACAGGTCGAAGGCGGGGTCCTGCGAGGGCACGTCGCTGAACAGGGCGATGGGCAGATCGGGGTGCTGCTTCTTGGCGCTGCGGGCCGAGCGTTCGGCATCGCGCACGTAGGGTGCGCCCGATGCAATGTAGATGATGCCTCTCTCAGCGTGCTGCGCGCCGGCCAATGTTGAACTCCCCAAGGGCGCCGGAAAGGCGCCGCGACCTGCCGAGGCCCTGCACACCGCGGCCAGATTAAACTTGCATTTCCCGGCGGCTGGGCTAACGACCTTGGCGCTTCACACTCGAAAAGACTAGTCGTTTGCGGGGCTTATAGGGGCGGCTTGCCGCAATTGCAAGCTTGCCGCGGCGGGGCTAAGTCTCGCTGGCGGCAGCTTGGGCGGGCCCACGTCACGAGGGATATGCGCAAGGTTTTTCAAATCTTCTTCACGGCCGAGGACACCAGGCCCTTCCTCGTGCTGTTCGCCCTTCTGGTGGCGGCGCTGTGTGAGGCGATCGGCATTTCCGCCCTGCTGCCGGCGGTGGCGATCGTGGCCGACCAGAGCGGCAGTGGCGGCGGCGGACATTCGAAGCTTGGCAAGTCCGTGGTCCATGCGCTGGAATGGCTGGGCATCGCACCGAGCCTCGGCAACCTGATCCTGATCATCGGCTGCGCGCTGATCCTCAAGGCGGTGGTCGGCTTCTTCGCGCTCACCTATGCGGCGAATTCGGCCGCGCGGGTCGGGGTGCGGTTGCGCGAACGCCTGCTCGACGCGCTGTTCGGCGCCAACTGGCGGTTCTATTCCGAGCAGCAGAGCGGCAGCTTCGCCAGCGCCATCAGCGCCGACGCCACCCGCGCCGCGGATGCCTACCTGATGGCGGCAAATTTCTGCGCCATGTCGGTGCAGGCGGCGATCTACGTCATCATCACGCTGTTCGTGGACTGGCGCCTGGCTTTGCTCGGCCTGGCGGTGGGCCTGCTCATGAGCCAGTCGATGGGCTTCCTGTTCCGCATGTCGAAGCGGGCCGGGCGGCGGCAGGTCGATTCCACCCGCGAACTGACGGTGAAGACGGTGGAACTGCTCGGCAACATCAAGCCGCTCAAGACCATGCACCGCTACAACTCGTTCCGGACCTCGATCCGCAAGGCGATGCTGAAGCTCGAGAATGCGCTGCGCCAGCGCGGCGTTGCCCAGCAGCTGACCGTGCAGGGCGGCGACGCGGTGATGGCGATCGCGCTGTGCCTCGTCATCTATGTCTCCTACACCTACTTCCACATCACCATCACGGCGCTGCTGGTGGGTGGCATCCTGTTCATGAAGGTGCTCGACAATTTCGGCAAGCTGCAGCGGCTGCTGCAGCAATCGGCCCAGACGCAGGCGGCCTATGACCGGGTGCAGCAGCTGATCGCACTGACCGAGGCCAACCGCGAACCCTCGCGCGGGACCGTGAATCCCGACGCCACCGGCGACTGCCGCTTCGAGCACGTGAACTTCTCCTATGGCGGCCACGACGTGCTGCAGGACGTCAACATCGTCGTGCCGTCACGCCAGGTGACGGTGCTCAAGGGCCTGTCGGGCAGCGGCAAGACCACGCTCGTCGACCTGCTCATCGGCCTGCACCGGCCGCAGAGCGGGCGCATCACCGTGTCCGGCACGCCGCTCGAGGACATCGACATCATCAAGCTCAGGCGGCGCATCGGCTATGTCTCGCAGGAACTCTCGCTGCTGCATGCGCCGATCCGCGAGAACATCTGCCTCGGTGACGAAAGCCTGACGGAAGACGACATCGCACAAGCGGTGAGACTCGCAGGCCTCGAGGACTTCATCGCCACCCTGCCCCATGGCCTCGACACCAGTGCGGGCGAAATGGGGGCGCGCCTGTCGGGAGGCCAGCGCCAGCGCATCGCACTCGCCCGTGCGCTGGTCACGCGTCCCGACATCCTGATCCTCGACGAGGTGACGAGCGCGCTCGATCCTGCGACCGAAGCCGAGATCGTGGGCAACATCCGCAACCTGGCGCATGCCTTCACCATCATCGTCATCACCCACCGCGACGCCTGGGTCGACGTGGCGGACAGGCTCTACGAGGTGCGCGACGGCCGGGTGAACGAGCTTGGCCGCGCCGCTGCCTAGGCGGAGTAGCCGTAGACCGGGTCCAGCGTCTCGCGCACCATGCGGTCAAGAGCCTCGGCCTGTTCCTCGCTCACGTAGTCGCGCCAGCCGCCGACCTTGCCGCGCCGCACCTTGAAGCTCGACGGGTCATCGGCATTACCGGGCTTCATGCTGCGCTGGCCGCCCGACTTGCGGGCGTTCTCCGTTTCCATCCGCCGCATGTTGTCGATCGAGGCGAAGCCCACCGCATCCGCAAGGTCGGCGTCGGTCGGCTGCTCGCCGAGAAACTCGAGGATACGGCGCAGCTGGGTGGCGGTGTCGGCGCGCAGGTCCTCGTAGCGCACCACCAGGAGCTTCTGCATCTTCGGCGCCGCGGCGGCCCAGGCGTTCATGAACTCGATGATCTTGGGCACACCTGCCTTGTCGCCGGCGATGAAATCCTGGACCGAGGTGTCATCGGGCAGCGGATAATCGTTGATGACCTTCTTGCGCGGCTCCATGCGGTGCTTCCACTGGAAGAACTGCGACACCGCCGTATCGCGCGGATCACGCACCAGCAGGACGACCGGCAGGCTGGCATAGATCTCGGCCTTGCTGTCGTGGCCGAACCAGTCCTTCAGGTAGTTGTCATGGGTGAAGAACAGCACGGGCACACTGGGATGGCGGTCGCGGAACTCGTTGAAGCCCGAGATCGAGTCGGTGGCATAGCCGTTCTTGCGGGCGAAGTAACGCCACAGCAGCACCCGCACCCAGGTGCGGCCGCTCTTGCCGAAGGAGACGATTGCGGCATCCGCGGCGTCGAGCTTTTTTTTCTCCTCATAGCCCCGGAACCAGCGCTCCAAGCGGATGCCGGTGTTGCGCGGAAGCACGACCGAGCCGTGGGAAATCAGCTGCCGCAGGCCGATCCGGAGGTCGAAGGCGTTGGGAAGTGACATGAAGTCGAGGGCTTTCAAGCTGCGAGGGCTGGGCGGACATAGCAAATTGCGCGAGGCCCAGCAAATGCCCGGAAGGGGGGCGTCAACCGGGGCGCGGATCGCCACGTGCTGCCCTTGCGGCATGGCGGATCAACGAAGGGTCACGTCAGCTGCCGGTGGCCTTGTCGACGTTGTAGGCCAGGAGGTGGGCGATGCGGCTTTCGCCGGCGGGGCCGCGCTCGGCGCGCTGGTGGATGTCGAGGTCGGGCTTGCCGTTGCCTTCGATGATCATGGCACCGTCGGCCAGCATGGCGACGTCCCAACCCACGACCACGCGCTGCGGGAAGGCCTCGTGCGCCTTGACGGCGAGGGCCACGACATCCTTCCAGTGCGGAAGCGTGCGGCCGGCGAAGCGGGCGCCACTGACCGGATGGGTGTCGCGCCAGCCCACGTCCGGGCGGATGCCGATGTCGGAGGCGATGCCGATGACGCCGGTTTCCATGTCCACCGCAGTGGCAAGTCCGCCCTGGTGGAAATTGTCGACCACCGAATTGCCGATGGCCATGCGGAAGGCGGCGTTCGTCGCCTCCGCCCGGCCGTGCTCGTTGCGGCAGGTGAGTAGCCGCACGGTGGCCAGCGCACCGTTCGCGATGTCGTCGAGTGCAGGGTGATTGGCCAGCCGCGGCTGGACGAGGAAATCATCCTTGAGCGACTGGCGGGCGAGCTTGTCCATCAGCCCGGCGCGGGTCATGACCTCGCCATGGGCGTTGCGGTAACTTCCCTCGCCGATGAAGTCCCAGCGTTCCATGCGATGTCCGCCGCTGCCCGAGCGCGGCTTCACGAAGAGATCGCCGTCGGGCAGCACGTCGCTGCCACCTTTCAGCGGCTGGCGCTCACCGCCCGAGAAATGCATGAGCACGGGCACGGCGCGCACGCCCTGCGCATGGCAATGCTCGGCGAACCAGATCTTGTCGTCCATGCCGTCGGCATCGGGCGGGGGCTGCAACAGCGAATAGGCGGGGCCAATGGTTTCATGCGCGGTGAGATAGAGCCCGGCGCGCTTGCGGCGTTCGGGCAGGTGAAGCTCGAACATGTAGAACCAGAAGGGCGCGATGGCGAAGCGCGCTGCCATCTCGACCTGGCGCATGACCTGTTCGGCGGGGCTCACGCCCGAGCGCTGGGCGATGACGCGGGCATTGCGCCGGGCGAAGACGAAGACCGCGATGGGAAGCGCGATGGGCCAGGCAATGGCGGCAGCGACGGCCTTGAGCGGTCCCCATGGCAGCGTCCAGTAGGTCCAGGCATAGTAGCGGTGGAGGTATTCGGCCGGTGGCAGCGCCAGCGACGGCCTGCCGCGGAACATGCGGCGGAGCGCCATGGGAAGACCCGCCACCAGATAGGCGAAGGCCTCTGCCCGGCGCAGCAGCGCCTTCCATGCGGCGCCCTTCAGCGTCGTCAGGCGGTCGCCGAGACTGCGGCTCGGATCGGCGGTGGAGGGCATCGAATCAAGGTTTCCCGGCACGTGAGTGGCTGCCGCTCATAGGCCAAAAAGCCCCCGGATGCGAGCCACCGCACGGGCGAGCCCATCTTCCACGGCGGCGGGGAACCCGGCCGGCGGGTCTCCCAGCCACTGTGCCTGCCCCGCGCCGACGAGCTGGCGATGCACCACGCGCAGGTCGCGCGAGAAGCGCGGGGGCGCATGATTGATCAGCAGGCGGAACAAGGTGGCCTCGAGGCTGCGGCCCTTCCAGCCGATGCGCGCATCATGCCCATCCGCGCGCATGGCGTAGCGGCCGTCCTCGATGTCGAAGAGCAGCACCGGCTTTCCGGTGCTCACCGCCTCGGACAGCATGGAAACGGAGTCGGCGGTGACGACGATGCGGCTCGCCAGGCCGAGAAACGCGTGGAACGGATTGCCGGCTGCATCGCCCTGCCAGCGATAGAAGAAGGACGGAACGTCGATCGCCGCCGCGAGCGCATCGGCGGCGGCCGTGCCGGTCCGCGCGCTGGTGGTGACGAGAAGGGCCCCGCCATCGGCCCTGGCGAGGGCCGAGGCCTGGCGGCCGAGACGCGCGGCGGCGGCCGGCGTGAAGCGATAGGGCCCGCTGCTGCCGCCCACCAGGACAGCGATGAAGGGCGGCGGCAGATGCGCGAGCTTCGGCTGCCACTGTGCGGCTTCCGCTGCGAGGCGCTGCGGCGTCACGTCATGGACGGGCAGCCGGTTGTGCAGCACGTTCGCCGCCTCCGGCAGGCGGTACTGCGGCGTGGTGATGACGAGGTCGAAGCGGCCGAGGGCCGACCATGGCGTGCCGACGAAGACGATGCGGAGCTTCGGGTTCTGCTGCTTCAGCCAGAAGGCGACAGCCTCGGCGCCGCGGCCGGAGCAGATGACGAGATCGGGCCAGGGGGCAGCAAGCGGGCTCGAGGCGGCCAGGTCGACACCCGCGAGGCCCGGACGGCCCAGGAAGCGAAGCAGGCCCTCATGGCGGCGATAGCTCAGCCGCTTCGACTCGGCGGGCCAGCCCAGGCCATTGGCGATGGCGCGCAGCTGCGTATTGTCGCCGGAATGCGGGCTCTGCAGAATCCAGGTTCTCGGCCGGCATGCCTCGGAGCTAGAATTTCCCTGATTATGCAAAGACTTGCACCTTGTGACAGAGAGCCGCGCGGGCACGGCCTTGGACGCATGGGTCAGTACATGATACAGGGGGCCGTTGTAAGCAATAGTTTCGGGGATTGTCATGGCTATGACCGGCAATGCTGGGGCCACCCGGCCTCATATCTTCATCCAGACGAACAACAAGCAGTCGATCGGCGCGATCGTGTCCGCCTATTCGATGAAGCGTTCGCCCCACGCCGACAAGTTCGACGTGACCATCATGCACAAGGAGAACTACCCGTGGTTCGCCAAGCGCGACGGGCAGCACTACAAGCGCCACGGCGTCGACCGCGTGTGGCACGAGAACGACCTGCAGACCTTCACCTTGACCCGCTTCATGCCGCCGCAGCTGATGGGCTACCAGGGCCGCGCCCTGGTCGTCGATCCGGACGTGTTCGCCGTGCAGGACGTGTGGGAGCTCCTCACCCGCGACATGCAGGGCAAGGCCATCATGTGCCGCGGCTCGAAGTTCAAGAACGGCGCCTTCGCCTCCTCCGTCATGCTGCTGGACTGCGCCAAGCTCAAGCACTGGGACGTCGAGAAGGGTTTCAACGAGCTGTTCGAGGGCAAGCGCGACTATCACCAGTGGATCTCGCTCTTGATGGAAGACCCCAACACCATCGGCGTGTTCGAGAACGAGTGGAACGACTTCGACAAGCTGACGCCGGCCACCAAGATGATCCACAACACGCGCCGCCGCACGCAGCCGTGGAAGACCGGCCTCAAGGTCGACTACACGCCGACCGAGTTCGTGCCGGTGATCGGCTGGATCATGCGCATGCGCCGCCGCATGTTCGGCGACCACGCGCTGCTCGGCCGCTATGCCAAGCACCCGGACCCGAAGCAGGAACAGCTGTTCTACGGCCTGCTCAAGGGCGCCTATGAGGCCGGCATGGTGACCGACGCGCAGATCAAGGAAGCGATGGACAAGAACTACATCCGCCACGACTCCGTCGAGGTGATGAAGGCCGCGCCGACGCTTCCCCCGTTGACCGAACTCAAGGCCGCGGCCTGAGCCAGGCCCCGGTGACGCACCTGTCAGGGCCACCCGCAGACGAGCTGCGGGTGGCCCTTTTCACCGGCAACTACAACTACATCAAGGATGGCGTCGCACTCACCCTGAACCGTCTGGTCGGGTTCCTGGAGAAGCGCGGCGTGCCGGTGCTCGTCTTCGCGCCGGTGGCCGAAACACCGGCATTCCAATCGGTGGGCGAGCTGGTGCCCGTCCCCTCCTTCGCCATTCCCACACGCAAGGAATACCGCATCGCCACCGGGCTGCCGGAGGCGCAGCGCAAGCGGCTCGAGGCGTTTCGCCCCACGCTGTTCCACATCGCCGTGCCGGACATTCTCGGCTACCAGGCGCTGAAGCTGGCGGAAAAATGGAACGTTCCCGCCGTCGCCTCCTACCACACGCGCTACGACACCTATCTGCGCTTCTACGGGCTCGGCCTGTTCGAGAAGCTGGGCCAGCGCTACATGCGGAACTTCTACAATCGCGTGCGGCGGGTTTATCCGCCGTCCGAGTCGATGGCCGAGATCATCCGCCGCGAGGGCCAGTCACAGCATGTGGAGGTATGGGCGCGCGGGGTGGACAGCGAGCTGTTCTCGCCGGCGAAACGCGACCTGGCGTGGCGCCGCAGCCTCGGCATCGCCGATGACGAGGTGGCGATCAGCTTCGCCGGCCGGCTGGTGAAGGAGAAGAACACCGCCATCTACATGCGGGTGATGAACATGCTCACCGCGCGCGGCCTCGCCGTGAAGCCGCTGGTGATCGGCGACGGGCCGGAAATGGCAGCGATGAAGGCCGGGCTGGCCAATGGCGTCTTCGCGGGCTTCCTGCATGGGGAGGATCTGGCGCGGGCCTATGCCTCCTCCGACATCTTCTTCTTTCCGTCCGAAAGCGAGACCTTCGGCAACGTGACGCTGGAGGCCATGTCGAGCGGGCTTCCCGCCGTCAACGCCATCGCCAGCGGCAGCAATTCGCTGGTGATCGAGGGCGTGACGGGCCATCTCGTCAGCGCGCGCGAGGAAGCGGGCCTGGCCGCGAGGCTCGAGACGCTGGTGAGGGATGAAGCGCTGCGCCGCCGCATGGGAGACGCCGCGCGGGCGCAGGCCCTGACCTTCAGCTGGGACCACATCCTCTCCGGGCTGCTCGACAGCTATCGCACCGTTCTGCGCGAAGCCCATGGCGGGTGAACCCTTGATCTGGATTCTCTCGCGCGGACGCAAGGGCGACCTCGACCAGATGCTGGCGCTCGCCCGCGCCACGGGCTGGCCTCATGAGGTGAAGACGCTGCGCTTCGCCGGCCCGGAAATCCCGGTGCTGTCGAAGCTGCTACTGAAGGAGAAGCTCTCGCCGCCCTGGCCGGACGTGGTGCTGTGCGCCGAGGCCTCGCCCAGCGTGATCGCGCGCGAGATCAAGCGGCTGTCGCCCGCCACGCGCATCGTGTGCCTCGGGCGGCCGGCGGGTGACCCCGGCGCATTCGACCTCGTTCTCACCACCGCGCAATATCGTATCCCTGCCGCCGCCAACGTGGTGGAGCTTTCCATGCCGCTGGCAGATGTGGCGGAGGCTCCGGTCATGACCGCGGGTGGTCCGATTGCGCTGGTGGTCGGCGGACCGGCCTTTCCCGACCTTCTCGATGCTGCGGCGGCGGAGCGGCTGGCATCCGATGCGCTTGCCTATGCCGCGCGCAAGCGGGCCCCACTTGATGCCGTCACCAGCCCTCGCACCCCGCCCCAAGCCATTGCCGTGCTCGAACGCCGCATCACGGCGCCGCATCGGCTTAGCGTCTTCGGACGCGGCGAGAACCGTTACCGCGCGGCGCTGGCGGACGCCTCCGAGATCATCGTGACGAGCGACTCGGTCTCCATGGCGGCGGATGCGCTGGCGTCGGGAAAACCGGTCTCCGTCTATCCCCTGCCGCAGGCGCTGAATGCCAAGTGGAAGCTGGGAAGCAGGCTCTACCGGACCTCCGTCGAGACCCCGCAACCTCTGATGCGGCCGGTGCGCTGGCTGTTCGACGCAGGGATCATCGAAGTGGCACCGGACCGGCGCAAGCTGTTCCAGCGCCTCGTCGCCGAGAAGCGGCTCGGCTGGTTCGGCGAAGCCGTGCCGCCGCCGCAACCCGGCGCTGCGCAGCGCGACCTTGCAATCGCCGTCGAGTCGCTGCGAAAATTGATGGCCTGACACAGGAGTTCCCCATGCACCAGCGCAACCTCGGTCAACTCGCCGTTTCCGCCATGGGCCTCGGCTGCATGGGCATGTCTGATTTCTATGCCGGGCAGGATGACGCCGAGTCGATCGCCACCATCCACCGCGCCCTCGAGCTCGGAATCAGTTTCCTCGACACCGCAGACATGTATGGCGTGGGCCGCAACGAGGAACTCGTGGGCCGCGCCATCAAGGGCAAGCGCGAGAAGTACGTGATCGCCACCAAATTCGGCAATGTGCGCGCGCCCGATGGGGCCTTCCTCGGCGTGAACGGCAAGCCCGACTACGTGAAGGCCTGCTGCGAGCAGAGCCTGAAGCGCCTCGGCATCGAGGTGATCGACCTCTATTACCAGCACCGCGTCGACCCCAATACGCCAATCGAGGAGACGGTGGGGGCGATGGCCGAGCTGGTGAAGGAGGGCAAGGTGCGTTACCTCGGTCTCTCGGAAGCCTCGCCGCGCACCATCGAGCGGGCGCACAAGGTGCACCCGATCACCGCGCTGCAGACGGAATATTCGCTGTGGACGCGCGATGTGGAGGACGAAATCCTGCCGATGGTGCGCCGCCTCGGCATCGGCTTCGTGCCCTACAGCCCGCTGGGGCGCGGCTTCCTGACCGGCCGCTTCAAGGACCAGCAGAGCCTCGATCCCTCGGACTACCGCACGCGCACGCCGCGCTTCCAGGGCGAGAACTTCGACAAGAACCTGTTGCTGCTCAAGGAGGTCGAGGCGCTTGCGGCCGAGAAGGGCGCGACGACGGGGCAGATCGCGCTGGCCTGGGTGATGGCGCAGGGCGACGACATCGTGCCGATCCCCGGCACCAAGCGCCGCCGCTATCTCGAGGAGAATGCCAGGGCCGAGGCCGTGGTGCTGACGGTGAGCGATCTCCGCCGACTCGCCAGCGCCTTCCCAAAGGGCGTGGCGGCAGGGGAGCGCTACATCCCCGCCTCGATGAAGGCCATCGACAGCTAGGCCATCACGCCTTCACGAAGTCGGCGAGCGCCCTTTCGGTGCCTTTGGACCAGATATCGGCGAGGCTCCGGGCGAAGGCCCTGCGGAAGACCTCCGACTGGCCGACGTCGCCATAGACATCATCCATCGACAGCCAGATGAGAGGATCGGCCTTGGCCTTGGCTGCAAGTTGGGTGAGGCGGGGCCAGATCGGATCGCCCGCCGTGATGTCCTTTCCCGATTCGGTCTTGCCGAAACAGTGGCGGCACCACAGGGCGGATTCGAAGGCGAGCGACTCGATGGAGCCCCCGGCCTTCAGCCGGTCTCGCGCCACCGGCACGATGAACTTGGGCTGACGGTTCGAGCCGTCGAAGGCAAGCCGCGGGATGGTGTCGCCGATCTTCGGGTTGGAAAAGCGGCGATGGATGAGGTGATAGTAGTCATTGAGCACCACGCCCGGCACCGGCGGCACGGTGGGCATGATCTCCTCGCGCTCGATCTTGGCGAAGAAGGCGCCGACCAGCGGGTGGTTCATCGCATCGTGCACGAAATGCACGTCGAGCAGGCTCGCCGGATAGGCGATGGCCGCGTGGCCGCCATTGAGGATGCGGATCTTCATGAACTCGAAGGGCGTGACATCGGGCACGAACTGCACGCCGGCGGCTTCCAGCTCCGGGCGGCCGTTGCAGAAATTGTCCTCCAGCACCCACTGGATGAACTCCTCGCAATAAACCGGCCAGTTGTCGTCGATACCGAAGTCCCGTGCGCAGAGCTGGCGCTCGCGGTCGGTGGTGGCGGGCGTGATGCGGTCCACCATGCCATTGGGGAACGCGGCGTTGACGGCGATCCAGTCGGCGAGCCCCTTGTCCCAAAGGCGGGCGACGCCGGCCACGGCGTTCCGCGCTACCACGCCATTGTGGGGAATGTTGTCGCAGGACATCACCGTGAAAGGCGTGACTCCCGCCGCGCGGCGCTTCTTCAAACCCAGCGCGATGAGGCCGAAGACAGTGTGCGGATCTTCCGGATGCCTGCCATCGCGCGCGATCTCCGGGAACTCCGGGTTGAACTGGCCGGTGGCCGGGTCGATGAAATAGCCGCCCTCGGTGACGGTGATCGAGACGATGCGGATCACCGGATCGGCCAGCTGCCTCACGATCGCGGCGCGGTCCTCCGGCGGAATCATGCCGAGCATGGCACCCGTCACGCGGGCGCGGCTGACATCGGCCTCCTGCTCGACGACGGTGGTGAGCCAGTCCTGCGGCAGCAGCGCGTCATGCATCGCACGGTCGGCAGGGCGGACGCCCGTGCCGATGATGCCCCAGTCGCGGGACTTGCCCTTGTTGAACAGCGTGTCGAGATAGATCGCCTGGTGCGCGCGGTGGAAGTTGCCGAGGCCGAAATGCAGGATACCAGGCCGGAGATCTGAGGCCTGGTAATTCGGCACGGCGATGCCGTCGAGGCTCGGGAGATTGGCGCGGTTCAGCTTCGTCATGTCCGGTGTGCTTTCTGCAATTCAGGTCTGGGTGCCAGGCCGTCAGCTCATCCACTGGCCGCCGTCGACGTTGTAGGTCTGCGCCACAACGTAGTCGCTCTCGGACGACGCGAGGAAGATCGCGCAGCCCACGTGGTCCTCGGGCTTGCCCATGCGGCCGAAAGGCACGCCCTCGCCGACGAGGCGCTTCTTCTCACCCTTGGGCAGGTTTTCGTATTTCGCGAACAGCCCGTCCACATGCTCCCACATCGGCGTGTCGACGACACCCGGGGCGATGCCATTGACGTTGATGCCATGCTTGATGAGGGCGAGGCCCGCCGACTGGGTGATGGAGATGACGGCCGCCTTGGACGCGCAATAGACCGCGACCAGGGCCTCGCCGCGGCGCCCCGCCTGCGAGGCGAAATTGATGATCTTGCCAGGCATGGCCCGCCGCTTCATGCTTTCTGCCACCTCCTGCAGCATGAAGATCAGGCCTTTCACGTTCACGTCGAAGACGAAATCATAGCTTTTCTCGGTGATCTCGCCCCACGGCGCCATGTCGAAGACCGCGGCATTGTTGACGAGGATGTCGATGCCGCCCATGCGCGTCTCGCACTCAGCAACACAGGCCTTGATCTCGTCAAGCTTGGTGACGTTCAGTGCATAGGCAAAGGCGCCATTGCCGATCCTGCTCGCCAGCGCATCCGCCTCGGCAAAATTGAGGTCGGCCACGCAGACGCGGGCCCCCTCGCGCGCATAGCCTTCGGCGATGGCGGCGCCGATGCCGCGCGCACCGCCGGTGATGATCGCGGTCTTGCCCTGGAGACGCATCAGACGAGAACCTTTCCCTGGGAATCGAAGCGGTGGAGACGAGTGGGGTCGAAGCGCAGGGCGACCGGTGTTCCCGGCCTGCCTTCATAGTCGCCGGGGGCCCGAACGGTGAGGCGGCCCGCATCCCCTGCGTCGACATGGAGGAAGGAGTCCGAGCCCAGGTGCTCGGTCAAGGTGATGGTGCCGTTCGCATCGCCGCCCTGGGGAACGATGGCGATGTGCTCCGGCCGGATGCCGACGGTGGCAGCATTGTACTTGGCCGCAAAGGGCCCGGAGACGAGATTCATCTTGGGCGAACCGATGAAGCCCGCCACGAACACCGAGTTGGGCGTGTTGTAGAGTTCGAGCGGCGAGCCGACCTGCTCGATGACGCCCTTGTTCAGGACCACGATGCGGTCGGCCATGGTCATGGCCTCCACCTGGTCGTGGGTCACGTAGATCATGGTGGCGTCGAGCTGCTGGTGAAGCTGCATGATGAAGACGCGCATGTTGACGCGCAGGGCGGCATCGAGGTTCGACAGCGGCTCGTCGAACAGGAAGCACTTGGGCTCGCGCACGATGGCACGGCCAATGGCAACGCGCTGGCGCTGGCCGCCGGAGAGCTGCCGGGGCTTGCGGTCCAGATAGTCCGTGAGATTCAACGTCGCCGCGGCTTGGGCCACCTTTGCGTCGATCTGCTCCTTGCTCTCGCCCGCCATCTTGAGGCCGAAGGCGATGTTGTTGCGCACACTCATGTGCGGATAGAGCGCATAGGACTGGAACACCATGGCAAGCCCGCGCTTTGCCGGCGGCACGTCGGAGACGTCTTCACCGTCGATCATGATCTGGCCCGACGTCAGGTCCTCGAGCCCCGCGATGAGGCGCAGCAGCGTGGACTTGCCGCAACCCGAGGGGCCGACGAAGACGATGAATTCGCCATGGGCGATGTCGAGGTCGGCACCAGGGATGATGACGGCCTCGCCGAAGGCCTTGCGGACGTTCCTGAGGGTGATCGTTCCCATGTTACTTCACTGCTCCGAAGGTGAGGCCGCGGACGAGTTGCTTCTGCGCGAACCAGCCGAGCACCAGGATCGGCGCGATGGCCATGGTGGAGGCTGCCGAAAGCTTGGCCCAGAACAGGCCTTCGGGACTGGAATAGGACGCGATGAACTGGGTGAGCGGCGCGGCATCCTTGGTGGTGAGCGTCAGCGTCCAGAACGCCTCGTTCCAGGCCAGGATGATGTTGAGCAGGACGGTGGAGGCGATCCCCGGCACCGCCATGGGGGCCAGCACATAGATCAGCTCCTTGCCGATCGAAGCCCCGTCCATGCGCGAGGCCTCCAGGAT
Organism: Hyphomicrobiales bacterium; assembly: GCA_046349235.1. Lineage (GTDB taxonomy): Bacteria > Pseudomonadota > Alphaproteobacteria > Rhizobiales > Aestuariivirgaceae > Aestuariivirga. The sequence goes on along the minus strand of JAXMCT010000009.1, from coordinate 256,253 downwards.
CTCGCCGGGGATCTCCTTGAAATAGGTATAGAGCATCCAGATGATGATCGGCAGGTTGAGCAGCATGAGGACGATGATGATCCCGATGTGGCTGTCGAGCAGCCTGAGGTCGCGGAAGATCAGGTAGAGCGGGATCAGCGCACCGACCGGCGGCATCATCTTGGTGGAGAGCATCCACATCAGGAGGTCCTTCGTGCGCTTGCCGGGTGCGAAGGCCATGGCCCAGGCGGCCGGAACGGCAATCAGCAGGGCGATGAAGGTCGAGCCCAGCGCCAGGATGACGGAGTTCGCCGCGAACTTGAGATAGTCCGAGCGCTCCTGAACGACTCCATAATTCTCTGTCGTCCATTCGAAGAACAGGAAGTGCGGCGGGATGGTGACTGCCTCGCCCTCGGTCTTGAAGCTCGTCAGGATGGTCCACAGGATCGGGAAGAAGATCACGAAGCCGATCGTCCAGGCGAGTGCCGTGAACACAAGCTTGCGGCGGACGGGAACTGCGCGTGCCATCGTCTCAGCCCTCCAGGTTCTTGCCGATCATGCGCATCAGGAAGAATGCCACGATGTTGGCAAGCACCACCGCGATGATGCCACCCGCCGAGGCGCCGCCGATGTCGTTCGACAGGAGTCCGTACTGGTAGACGAGGAACGGCAGGTTGCCGGCCCGGCCGCCCGAGCCTGTGACATAGATTTCCGCGAAGACGTTGAGCAGAAAGATGGTCTCGATGAGGACCACGACCGTGACGGGCCGCGCGAGGTGCGGCAGGATCATGTACCAGAAGAACGAGAGCGGCGGCGTGCCGTCCATCTGGGCGGCCTCCTTCTGCTCCTCGTCGAAGGACTGCAGTGCGGTGAGGATGATGAGGGTCGCGAAGGGCAGCCATTGCCAGGCGACCATGATGACGATCGCCGTCATCGGGTAATGCGCGAACCAGTCGATGGCGCCGAGGCCGAGCGACTTGGTGATCCAGGCGAGGAAGCCCTGCACCGGGTGCATCATCATGTTCTTCCACACGAGTGCGCTCACCGTGGGCATGACGAAGAAGGGCGCGATCACCATCAGGCGCACGACGTTGCGTCCATAGATCGCCTGATCGAGAAGCAGCGCCAGCAGCGTGCCGCCGGCAACCGAGATGACCAGCACCCAGAACACCAAGAGGAGCGAGTTGGCCATGGCCTTGAAGAAGGCGGGGTCCGTCAGGAAGTAATAGTAGTTCGAAGTGCCGGCGAGGCAGCGGTTGGCCTCGTCCATCAGCGCGCCCGGGGTCAGGAGCGAGCAGGCCGGGTTGGGGTCGAGAAGATTGTAGCGCAGGAAGGAGAACCAGATGGTCATGCCCAGGGGCACGATCATCCACAGGAACAGGGCGATGACCGAAGGTGCAACGGCGATCCTGCCCAAAGCGCGTGTCTGCTGCGTTGCCATGCCAATGCCCCGTGAAAGGGAGGGAAAATGGCTGCCCGGTTTGACCGCCGGGCAGCCCAGTTGAGGGAGGTTCGTTTACTTGATGTAGCCGGCCTTGGTCATCTCGCGCGTGGTCACGGCCTGCGCTTCGGCCAGGGCTTCGTCCGCGGTCTTCTCGCCGGCGAGCGCCGCCGAGAAGATCTGTCCGACCGTCGTCGCGATGCCGGCGAACTCGGGGATCGCCACGAACTGCACGCCGACATAGGGCACCGGCTTGACGGTGGGCTTTGTCGGGTCAGCCGAATTGATCGAGTCGAGCGTCATCTTGGCGAAGGGAACCTTGGCATATTCAGGGTTGGCATAGAGCGAGGTGCGCGTGCCCGGGGGAACGTTGGCCCAGCCCTCCTTCGATGCCACGAGTTCGGTGTAGTGCTTCGACGTCGCCCAGTTGATGAACTTCTGCGCGGCATCTTCCTTCTGGGTGCCGGCGGGAATGGCCAGAGACCAGGCCCACAGCCAGTTGCCGCGCTTGCCGAGGCCGTTGTCCGGCGCCAGCGCGAAGCCCACCTTGTCGGCGACCTTCGAGTCCTTGGGGTTGGTCACGAAGGAGGCCGCCACCGTAGCGTCGATCCACATGCCGCACTTGCCGGCGTTGAACAGCGCCAGGTTCTCGTTGAAGCCATTGGATGACGCTCCCGGGGGGCCATCCGCCTTCATGAGTTCGAGGTAGAAGTCGAGCGTGTCCTTCCATTCCTTCTGGTCGAACTGGGGCTGCCAGTTCTCGTCGAACCAGCGGGCACCGAAGGAGTTGGACGTGGCCGTCAGGAAGGCCATGTTCTCGCCCCAGCCGGCCTTGCCGCGCAGGCACACGCCGTAGATTTCCTTGTCCTTGTCGGTGATCTTGTCGGCGATCCGCTTGATGTCGGCCCAGGTGGGGGCATCCGGCATCTTCTCGCCAGCGGCGTCCACGAGGTCCTTGCGGTACATCACCATGGAACTCTCGCCATAGAAGGGCGAGGCCATCAGCTTGCCGTCGACGGTGAGGCCCGAGGCAATGGCGGGCAGCAGGTCGGCCGGGTCATCAACCTGGGTCAGCGGCACCAGCCAGCCCTTCTTGCCCCAGATCGGCACTTCATAGGTGCCGATGGTAAGCACGTCGAACTGGCCGCCCTTGGTGGCGATGTCGGTCGTCACCTTCTCGCGCAGCACGTTCTCCTCGAGGGTCACCCACTCGAGCTTGATGTCCGGATTGGCCTTGGTGAAGTCCTCGGTCAGGCCCTGCATGCGGATCATGTCGCCGTTGTTGACGGTGGCAATGGTCAGGGTTGTTTCGGCCGAGGCGGTCGAGGCAAGGGCGGCGAGGCTGATCGCGCCCAAAATGCCTGCCAACAGAGATTTCATGTGGTCCTCCCGTTCAGACGAGCAATTATTTGCTCATTGCACGAGCATATATTCGGTACGTGAAGACGGTCAAGAGACATTGATTGGTGCAGCGCACACGATTACTGCAGTGCAATAAGGCTTTTCTTGAGCTCTCTCGCATGCGCGGTTGAAGAGCAGACTTCGCATTGGGCCCACCTTGTGAGCATTCGCTCATATCTTGACTGCAGACCGGGCGCTTGACGGCCGATCTGGGCAGTTTGATTGCACCCCCAATACAATCTTTGCGAATTTTTTGAGCAGTCATTCATTCGGTGTTCGTGGTTTGTGCGCAAATCCTGCAAACGTTTGCAAAGTGCTTGTTGCAAGGCTTTTTCTGCGGTTACCACGGCTCACTCGCAAACGCATGAAATTGAACCGTTTTTAGGCATCTCTCTCAAAAGTTGTGCACATATTGAAATGCAACCCATTTCAACGCGTTTTGCAGTTTTCACCCTTCGTTCCTGAAGCGGTAAAATCACAACAAGGGCGTCATCAGTCGCATTGTCGACTCGACCAGCCTCGTGCCCAGCGGGCGCTCGTTCCACGGAACCAGAACGACCGCACGCGCCTGATCCAGGTAGCCTTGTTGCAGCCCGCGGAGATCGGCCACGAAGTCGCGGTCATAGACCAGCAGCGAGACCTCGTAGTTGAGCCACAGGCTGCGCATGTCGAAATTGGCCGTGCCGAACATCGCCTGTTCGCCGTCGACGGTAATCGACTTGGTGTGAAGCAAGCCGCCCGTGAACTCATGGATTTCGCCGCCGGCCGAGATAATCTCGTCGAAGAAGGAGCGGCTGGCGTGGCGCACCAGCAGGGAATCGATCCGCTCCGGCAGCACCACGATGACCTTTACCCCGCGCGCCGCAGCGCCCCTGAGAGCCATGACGAGCGAATCCTCCGGCACGAAGTAGGGTGTCGTCAGCACCACCTCGCGGCGCGCCGCATTGATGAGCGCCAGCATGATCTGCAGCAGGCCGTCACCCGATTCTCCGGGGCCCGAGGCCAGAACCTGGACTGGGGCGGAGCCCTGTGGCGGGGTGGGCATGAGGCCGGTCTCGGACACCACTTCCTCCAGAGTGACACCACCCTCGGCCACCCAGTCGCTGATCATCACCGCGGCGAGCACGCCCGCGGCCGGCCCCTCGATGCGCACCATGGCATCGACCCATTCGCCGACGCCCGAATCCTGCTTGAAGAAGCGCGGATCGACCATGTTCATGCTGCCGGTCCAGGCAATGCAGCCATCAACGACCACGATTTTGCGATGCAGGCGGAGATCGGTGCGACCCGCGATGCCGCGGAGAATCCCCACCTGAAGTGCGGGCCGCAGCTGGACCCCCGCCTTGCGCAGCGTATCCGGCCCGGCGCCGCGCCACCAGCGGCCAGCCCCCAGTGCATCGACCAGCACGAGGCACTTCACGCCCCTTTCCGCCGCCCTGACAAGTGCATCGAGAACGTCCTTCGTGAGGCCGCCGTCGCTCCAGATATAGAATTCGACCAGCACGCTGAGCCTCGCCGCATCGATGTCGGCGGCAATGCGCTTCAGCATGTCGAGCGTATCGGATGCGAGCGCCAGCCGGTTGCCGGTGAAGGCGGGTGCGCCGAAGAAGCTCGCCCCGGCCTGTTCCAGGGGGCGCTGTTCCGCTGTCAGTTGGGCGGAGCCGCGCTGCAGGCGGTTCTCGGCAAGGTGCGGGGCGGTGATCTTGCGGAAATCGGCCTGCATGCGAGCCAGCCTCTCTGCCCGGCTGCGCGATATGCGCCGCTCGCCGATCAGGAAATAGAGGATCGCGCCGATATAGGGCAGCATCATCGCCAGCAACAGCCAGGCCAGTGCCACGCCGCGCGCCGGCCGCCGCAGCAACACGCGCACGATGACCGCCGCCATCAGCGCGGCATGAATGAAGATGACGAAGAACGAAGCCATGTCGGCTGCCAGCTAAATCCACTTGCCCGTTGCTGGCAAGCCGCCGGCTTCGAGGAAGACCGCCGGTCTCGTGATGACACACCTGATCGGGGAGCCTCCCGGTTCATGATTGGCGGATACCGCCGGCATGCCATCTGCATGGTTCAGCAGCGCGGCGCGTTGCGGGAGACCGGCGTGCATCATGTGCAGGTAAGCAGCGGCCTCCCGGCGAGGATTGCTAGGCGATGGCCGACTCGAGCAGCCGACGGCATTTCGCGACGGAGAAATTCTCTGCGAAATAGTGCTCGATGTCCGACAGGCGGGTGGCACCTGCCCGCGCGACGAGATCTGGTGTCCAGGCGGCAAAATCATCCTCGACGGCGACGACGCCTTCAATGCCTTCGGGAAAGCCCGCAATCGAGTGGCTGGTGGCGACAACCGGCTTTCCGCTGGCGAGCGCCTCGAACACCTTGATCTTCAGCCCGCCGCCGAAGCGCACCGGACTCAGGGCGACATTGATCCGCGCATAGAAGGCCCGGACATCGGGCAGCACGCCCAGGCGCTCGATCCGCGTATCGCCCAAGTCATCGAGCATGGGGTCCTCCGAGAGGGACCCAGCCATCACCACATGGGGCAGCCGGACGATGGCGCCGAGCGCATGTTTCAGCCCATCGACATTCGGAACGGCACGGGAGCCGATCAGCCCGGCCCATGGGCCACCGGTTGGCCCCGGCACAGGAGCGAAGGGAACGGAGGGCGGGATGTAGCTTACACCCGCCAGCCCACAATCGGCGAGATAGCGGGCCTCATCGAGGTTGATGCACAGCACCCTGTCGAAGCGGCCCAGGCTCTCGAGTTCTTCTTCCCTGCCGATCGTGAGGGGCGGCTCGAAACCATGGGCGTTGAAGGCCTGCTGCCTGAGGTGGAGAATGTCGTGAATCTCCACCACCGTATGGCATGGCAGGCTGGCCGCCAGCTGATCGAAGATGTTGTAGGAGAAGAAGCATGTCGTGATCTTCTCCCGCACCACGAAGCTCTTCAGGAGATCGACATGGTCCTCGGTGAAGGGTCCCTGAACCTTCAGCGTCCCGCTGTTGGGCAGAGGGCACTGCTCGTCCGACCGCGTGATGAAGATGACGCGCAGGCTCGCACTGATTGCCGTCAGCAGTTCGTAGCGCAACCGCATCAGCGATCCGCAGCCCAGCGGCTCGCTCCAGAAGGGATGTGAGGTGATGATGCAGACGTTCTTCATCGCACCGGCGCCCCGCCCGTCGCCGGCAAGTGTGCCACGGCGATCAGGCCGGCGTTCATTTCGCGTCGAGCGCCTTCAGCCCCGCGTCGAGCCCCTTGAGGGAAACGGGGATGGTCGTCGGATCGGCGACGACGCGCATCTTGAATGTCACGGAGACGGCATCGCTGCCGCGCAGTGTCTCCAGCAGTCTGTCGTCGACGCGCGTGCTGGCGATGCAGCCGCGCCGGACGCAGGTCTGGATGGTGAAGGCAAGCGGTGCGGCGCCGGCCTTGCCCGCCACACCCGTAGGGATATCGAGGCCAAGCGGCAGGATGGCAGCAAGACGCAGCTCATGACTGTCCTTGTTGCGGGCGAGTGCGAAGGCGGCGACTGGCAGCTTGGTGTCCTTCGCCAGGATCTTCTGGTGAAGTGCACAGGCCTGCTCGCCACTGCCGAGCTTCGCGCAGTGCAGGACCCAGTCGCCGAAGGGCACGTCGCCGTTGGGTTTGGCTTCGTCCGCCACAGCTGGTGCGACCGCAACAAGGAACGCGGTGGAAAGGGCGGCGATGATCTTCATGTTGCTGTCTCGAAGAAGCTTCGGATGCCAGTCAGCATAGAAGGCCCACCCTGTGCATTCAAGTTCAACCAGAGCGGCTCTTATCAGGATACTGTGGACGGAAATGACGGCCTCCGGTTTCCTGTTGCATGCCGCGCAGCGAAGGGGTGTGATTGGAAAGGCACGCAGACCCCGGAATGACCATGCAAGCCGCTGAAGAGCACGTCAGCACCTTCTGGAGCGGGAGCAGCCTGAACCCGGTCGAGATCGCCTGTCTCCACTCCTTCGTGAAGGGCGGCATTCCGGTCCGGTTCTATTCCTATGATCCCCTGCCACTACCAGAGGGCGTTGAATGGCGGGACGCCGGCAGCGTGCTTTCGCAGGACAGGCTGTTTCATTTCGATGGCAGCCCATCGGCGTTCAGCAACGTGTTTCGCTACCAGCTTCTCTATGGCGAGGGCGGTTGGTGGGTCGATACCGACGTGGTGTTCTGCGGCACCCACCTGCCCGAGCAGAGCCACTACTGGGCATGGCAGGACCGGTGCAAGATCAACGGCGCGGTTCTCAGGTTTCCCAGGCGCGATCCGCTTTGCGCCGCACTGCTCGCCGACAGCCTGTCGCGCGCGCCCACTCTCAACGCATGGGGCGAGCTCGGCCCCGACCTCCTCACCAGCTACATTCCGGGTGGGCCGTATGACAGGCATACGTGCGCGGTCGAGAGCACCTACCCCGTGCATTGGCTGCAGGCGCATTACTTCTGGTTTCCCGAGTTCGCGCCGCTCGTCCATGCCCGCGCCGCCTCGGCGACTTTCGTGCATCTGTGGAATTCGGTGCTCGGCAGGATGGGCCTCGATCCCGGACGGCCGGTGCCGAGCGGAAGTTACCTCGCCGAGATCACCCGGGAGCCATTTCCCGACTTCAGCGTGAAGCTTGATGATGCGGCCCATGCGGCCGCGTCGGCAAGCGTCCGGCGCTACCTGAGCGAGGACTGGGTTCAGCCGGAGGTGAATGCTGCCTTGCCGGAAGGCGAGCAGCTGCTCCTGCCCGGCGGTGGCCCGCAATTGACCGGTTGAAGGCGACAAGTGCCCGCGCGGATCTCCATTTCCGGCCGGCAACGTCGTTCCGGATGACCTGCGAGGTCGATTCAAGCCTCGGGGCCCTGCTTGCTTTCGCAAGGGGCCCCGAAGGTGCGTGAACTATGAATGGTTGCGGGAGCCAGATTTGAACTGACGACCTTCAGGTTATGAGCCTGACGAGCTACCGGGCTGCTCCATCCCGCGTCGAAACGCGAGCTGTATGTAGCAACGCGAAGCGGCTTTGTGAACCCCTTGTGACGAATTTCTTTTCAGCCTCGCAGTGACCCTGCCGCGATTGATTGTGACGGTGGAAAAACGCAGTCTGACGCAGGATCAAGGGGTTGGCGGAACGCATGAGCGGAACGGGGAAGCCCACTGCCTCCGCGGCCGCACTTGCGGCGGTCGGACGGCACGAATTGGCCGCGCTCGGCAACGTTCTGGGCGCGGCCAGGCCGGGTGACAGCGTGCATGGGGCACGCCGGCGCATCAAGCAGCTGCGCAGCCTGTTGCGGCTGTTGCGGCCCTGCCTCGACGGCGTAGCATTTGCCGGCACCGATGACGCGCTGCGTGCGGCAGCCGATGCGCTGGCCGGACATCGCCGGGCAGAGGCCCTCGTCGCAGCGGCGGGAAAGCTCGAAAGCGGGAAGACTCAAGCCGGCTTCTGGCGTGACGTCGCCCACGCGCACCGGGCGGCCCATGCCGCGGAGGGAGATCCCGCTGCGGCGCTTGCAGAGGCGCGCACGGCAATTGCCGCCGCCGCAGGCCAGCTGGGTGGCGCAAGCCTGCGGCCCGATAGTGACGCCGCGATCAGCGAGGCATTCCTTGCCACCTATGCGAAGGCCCGCAAGCGGCTGCGGAGCGGCTTGAAGAGCGGTGATGCCACTCGTCTCCACGAGGCACGCAAGGTGGTGATCCATCACCTGCACCAGCTCAGCCTTCTGCACCCGCGGCGCACGCGCCGGCTTGGCGCGCTCGAGGGGCTGCGCGAGATTCTCGGAGACCTGAACGACCTCGACGAACTCGAGCAGATCGCGCCGGATGCCACGGTGTCGGCGAGGGACCGCCGCCGCATGCGCAAGGCGCGGAAGGAGCTTCTCGGGCGGGCGGGGAAGGCCGCGCGGCGCCTGTTCCGCCGCAAGCCCAGGCGTTTCGCCAGGCGGCTCGGCCATGCGCCGGCGGCACGTTCTCCGCGCCGCCCGGTTGCGCTACAAGCCGTGGAATGACTGCAGACGCCCTTTCCTCGCCGCGGACCGCCATCAGCATCGTCTTCGTGACCTTCGGCATCGCCATCGGCGCACTGGCCGGTTCGATGCCATCGGTGATGCGCAATGCGGGGATCGATGCCGAAACCTTCGGCCTTGGCCTCACCCTCTCCACGGTGCTCACGGTGGGGGCCATGTCGGTGGGCGGGCAGATTGCCCGCATGGCCTCGAACCGTGCTGTGTTGCTGACGGTGCTGCCGGCCTTCGCGCTGTCGCTCGGCGCCTATCTGACGGCGGCCTCACCGCTGTGGTTCTTTGCCACGATCCCCGTCATGGGCCTGTGTTTCGGTCTCACCGACCTGTTCATGAATGCCGAGGCGGTGGCCCTGGAGCATGATCTGCGGCGACCCGTGTACATGGGCTTTCATGGCGGAGTTTCGGCCGGTGTGGGGGTCATGGCGGTGGCGGCGAGCTGGCTTTCGACGCAATGGGGCACGTGGGCGGTTGCCGCGGTGGCGGCCGCGATGTTCGCCCTCTCCTGGGCGATGGTGCGGCGTTCCGTGCTCGCGCGCCCGCTGGCGGCGGGACGGGCGGCGCAGATGGGCACGCTGCCCAACAAGGTGCCCTTGATGCTGCTCGGCATTGCGGCGGGCCTCATCATTGCCGCCGAAACGGCCGCCTTGTTGTGGTCGGCAAAGCTCCTCGACGAACTGGCGCCGTCGCTGGCGGCGATCGCCGGACTGGGAGCGGCCTTCTTCGGCATCTGCAACGCCGCCGTCCGCTTTCCCGGCGACCGCATGCGCCGGATCATCGGCGAGATGCCGCTGATGCTGGTCTCGCTCGCCGTTTCGATCTGCGGCTTTCTGGCGCTCGGCCTGTCTGGTTCCTTCCTGATCAGCGTTGCCGCCTTCGCTTCGGTCGGCTTCGGCCTCGCCCTGCTGATCCCCACGATCTTCGCGCTATCGGCGCGGCTCGTTCCGGAGAACCGGGCGGGCGCGCTGAGCTTCGTCTCGCTGCTCACCGCACTTCCGCGCACCCTCGCGCCACTGGCCTTCGGCCTCGTCGCCGCCAGGCTCGGCACCGCCTTTGCTTTCGGCCTTGTCGCGGTTGGGCTTTTGGCGTCTCTTGGACTGATCCTGACTTTCAAGCGGAAGGGGCATGGCGCATGAACGACGACGATCTGGTAGCAGCACGCAAGAGTTCGCAGAGCTGGTACTGGTGGGGCATTCCCACCTTCTTCCGCTGCCCATGGATCGAGGAGCCGGCGCAGGCGGACATCGCTCTCGTCGGTGTGCCGCACAGTTCGGGCAATGGCTCGACAGAGCGTGACCAGCACCTGGGCCCGCGCGCCGTGCGCCATGTCTCGGGCTTCTACCGGCGCAGCCACTTCGTCCATGGCTTCGCGCCATGGGATGTTGCCCGCATCAACGACGTGGGCGACGTGCCGCTGCCCGAAGCGATGAACAACGAAGTCTGCGTGCGCGACATCGAGGCGTTCTTCCGCCGGCTCGATGAAGCGGGCACGCATCCCGTGTCGATCGGCGGCGACCATTCGATCACCGGGCCGATCCTCAAGGCAGTGGCCGGGCCGGGGCGGCGGCTGTCGGGCGGCAAGCCCTGCGCGCTGATCCATTTCGATGCCCACACCGATTCCTACGACAACATGCCACACTGGCTCGGCGCGAGGCGCTCGGCGGCACATTGGGCGGCCTACACCGCGAAGGAGGAGGCTGTCGATCCGGCCAAGAGCGTGCAGCTCGGCATGCGCGGGCATCCTTCAGGCGCCATCCACAAGGGTGGTGTCGGCGGTTCGAGCCGCGAGCTCGGCTACCGGGTGATCACCATGCAGGAGTTCGAGGATCTCGGCGTCGCACGCACCGTGCAGCAGATCCGCGAGCGCGTCGGGGACTCACCGGCCTACATCACCTTCGACCTGGACTGCATGGACCCTTCGGTGGCGCCTGGCGTCTCCAACATCGAGCCGGGCTTCTCGGGCTTCACGATCCGCGAGGCCACGCGGCTGCTGCAGGGGTTGGCGGGGCTGAACATCATCGGCGGGGACGTCGTCTGCCTGATGCCGACCAAGGACAGCCCGAACCAGATCACCGCGCAGATGGCGATGGTGATGATGTTCGAGATCACCTGCCTGATCGCGGCGCGTCTCCGGACATAATTGAGGCGTTTTCCGAACGTCAAAACCCCGCTTGCATTTCTGCATGGCGGGGTTTTGGTGGTTTGTATCGTGAGAAGGGAGTTTCTCTGTCCTTTGCAGGCCTGGCAGCGACCTACTCTTCCGCGTCTTAAGACGAAGTACCATTGGCGCTGGGGCGATTTACGGCCGAGTTCGAGATGGGATCGGGTATGGACACCCCGCCAGAGCCACCAGGCCGGCGAAGGACAGAGGGGATGAGCACATGGAGTTTTGGTTGGCGCGAATGGGGCAAGCCCCGGGCGCACTGTCTTTCTTGGATCGATGTCCTGATGGACATTGATAATGAGAGCGATCAAGCCGATCGAACGATTAGTACCAGTAAGCTGCGCGCATTGCTGCGTTTCCACATCTGGCCTATCAACGTGGTCGTCTTCCACGGTTCTCAAGGGAGAACTTGTTTCGAGGTGGGTTTCCCGCTTAGATGCCTTCAGCGGTTATCCCGTCCACACATAGCTACCCTGCACTGCCGCTGGCGCGACAACAGGTCCACCGGAGGTGTGTTCATCCCGGTCCTCTCGTACTAAGGACAAATCCTCTCAATTCTCCTACAATCACGGCAGATAGGGACCAAACTGTCTCACGACGTTTTGAACCCAGCTCACGTACCACTTTAATCGGCGAACAGCCGAACCCTTGGGACCTTCTCCAGCCCCAGGATGTGATGAGCCGACATCGAGGTGCCAAACGATTCCGTCGATATGGACTCTTGGGAATCATCAGCCTGTTATCCCCGGCGTACCTTTTATCCGTTGAGCGATGGCCCTCCTCACGTGGGACCACCGGATCACTATGGCCGTCTTTCGACTCTGCTCGACTTGTTTGTCTCGCAGTCAGGCAAGCTTATGCCATTGCACTCGACGACTGATTTCCGACCAGTCTGAGCTTACCTTCGCACGCCTCCGTTACTCTTTGGGAGGCGACCGCCCCAGTCAAACTACCCACCATACACTGTCCCGGGCCCCGATTCAGGGGTCGCGGTTAGACATCCATGTCGCCAAGGCTGGTATTTCACATTGCGGCTCCACGCAGGCTGGCGCCTGCGCTTCAAAGCCTACCAGCTATTCTACACATGCCAGCACGAATGCCAGTGTAAAGCTATAGTAAAGGTGCACGGGGTCTTTCCGTCTGACCGCAATTACCCCGCATCTTCACGGGGAGTTCAATTTCACTGAGCCGATGCTGGAGACAGTGGGGAAGTCGTTACGCCATTCGTGCAGGTCGGAACTTACCCGACAAGGAATTTCGCTACCTTAGGACCGTTATAGTTACGGCCGCCGTTTACCGGGGCTTCGATTCAAAGCGTGAACCTCTCCTCTTAACCTTCCGGCACTGGGCAGGCGTCAGACCCTATACGTCGTCTTCGTGACTTCGCAGAGCCCTGTGTTTTTGCTAAACAGTCGCTACCCCCTGGTATGTGCCCCCCGCCCATGGTTGCCCACAGACGGGGCCCTCTTATCCCGAAGTTACGAGGGTAATTTGCCGAGTTCCTTCAGCATCGTTCTCTCAAGCGCCTTGGTATACTCTACCTGCCCACCTGTGTCGGTTTCGGGTACGGGTTGATGTGGGGGCTATTTCCTGGAACGCATGCGCTGCCCTCCGAATCCAATAACATCGGACAGCTTCTTGCATTCGTCACCCACCACCAGCTCAGGAATATTAACCTGATTGCCATCGGCTACGCCTCTCGGCCTCACCTTAGGACCCGGCTCACCCTGCTCAGATTAACTTTAAGCAGGAACCCTTGGGCTTTCGGCGACAGTGTCTCTCACACTGTTTGTCGTTACTCATGTCAGCATTCGCACTTCCGATACCTCCAGCCGCCCTCACGGGTCGACCTTCACAGGCTTACGGAACGTTCCGCTACCGCGCAGCCCTTGCGGACTGCACCCTAAGCTTCGGTAAGTGGCTTGATTCCCGATACATTTTCGGCGCAAAAACCCTTATTTAGACCAGTGAGCTGTTACGCTTTCTTTAAAGGATGGCTGCTTCTAAGCCAACCTCCTGGTTGTTTTGGGATCTTCACATCCTTCCTAACTTAGCCACTATTTGGGGACCTTAGCTGTAGGTCAGGGTTGTTTCCCTCTTCACGATGGACGTTAGCACCCACCGTGTGACTGCCGCACAGTACTTCCGGATATTCGGAGTTTGGTTGGGTTTGGTAGATCTATACGACCCCCTAGCCCATCCAGTGCTCTACCCTCCGGAGTATTCATGCGACGCGATACCTAAATATCTTTCGCGGAAAACCAGCTATCTCCAGCCTTGATTAGCCTTTCACCCCTAACCACAAGTCATCGGAAACCTTTTCCACGGTTACCCGTTCGGCCCTCCAGTGCATGTTACTGCACCTTCAGCCTGCTCATGGCTAGATCGACTGGTTTCGGGTCTATATCAACGTACTAAATCGCCCTGTTCAGACTCGCTTTCGCTTCGCCTCCACCTATCGGCTTAAGCTCGCACGTCAATCATAAGTCGCTGACCCATAATACAAAAGGTACGTCGTCAGGCTTGCGCCCTCCGACTGTTTGTAAGCATTCGGTTTCAGGTGCTCTTTCACTCCCCTCGTCGGGGTGCTTTTCACCTTTCCCTCACGGTACTAGTTCGCTATCGGTCACTGAGGAGTACTTAGGCTTGGAGGGTGGTCCCCCCATGTTCAGACAGGATTGCACGTGTCCCGCCTTACTCGTATCCCAACATGCTTTCTACCTGTACGGGGCTATCACCCATTGTTGCCAGGCTTTCCATCCTGTTC
>JAXMCT010000009.1:0-237500 GCA_046349235.1 Hyphomicrobiales bacterium | reverse complement strand
CCACCGGCCGCTCAACCGGACCGCACCTTCATTACGAAGTGCATGTCAATGGCCGCCCGGTGAACCCCACCCGCATCACCGCCGCCGGCGGAAAGCAGCTCGCCGGCAAGGAACTGGCGAAGTTCGCCCAGATGAAGCAGCGCGTTGTGGCGATGATGCAGCAGGCGCCCTCGCCGCTGCAGGTGGCCCAGGCCAAGCAGTAAGACTTCCGACCGATCATTGCTTGCGCGGGCTCCTGCTGCCTGCGAAGAGCTGATGAATGCGCGTCTTCCTCACCTTTCTTGCCGCCTATGTGCTGAGCCAGTTCTACCGCTCCTTCCTGGCGGTGATCGCGCCCGAGCTGGCGCATGAGCTGATGCTCGATGCGCAGGCGCTCGGCAATCTTCAGGCTTTCTGGATCCTCGGCTTCGTGGTGACGCAGTTTCCCGTCGGCTGGGCGCTCGACACGCTGGGGCCGCGGCGCACCGTGTCGCTTCAGATGCTGGCGGCGGTGGCTGGCGCCCTGCTGTTCGCCACGGCGCACAGCGCCTTTGCGCTGAACATCGCCATGCTGCTGATCGGTGCGGGCTGCGGCTCGATCTACATGGGGGCAATCTACCTGTTCGGTCGCATCGCGGCACCGCAGCGTTTCGCGCTGCTGTGTTCATGGCTGCTGGGCCTCGGCACGGCGGGCAATCTCCTCGCCGCATCACCGCTCGCCTTCGTGGCGCAATCGGTCGGCTGGCGTGGTGCGATGATGGGCATGGCGGCGGCGACGGCGCTATCGGCGCTTTCGGTGCTGCTGTTGATCCGCGATCCAGTTCGCATCACCACGCATGGCTCGCGCGGGCTGTTCGGCGGGGTGGGCGACATCCTCAAGATCCGCAATCTGTGGCCGCTGCTGCCCATCACCGCCGTCAGCTATGCCGTGGTGCTGGCCGAGCGCGGGCTGTGGGCGGGGCCCTATTTCTCCTCGGTGTTCGGGCTCGAGCCCGTGGCGCGCGGCAATGCGCTGCTGGTCATGGCGGCGGCCATGTCGGCAGGCGCCATGGCCTATGGACCGCTCGACCGGCTGCTCGGCACACGCAAATGGGTGGTGTTCGGCGGCGTGGCGGTGACGGCGCTGTGCTTCGCGGCCCTTGCGCTACCCGGCCTCTCGTTAACCGCGGCCATCATGGTGATGGGACTGCTCGGCGGCTTCGGCATGACCTACGGCGTACTGATGGCGCATGGCCGCAGCTTCGTGCCCGACCACCTGCTGGGCCGCGGCATCACGCTGCTCAACGTGCTTTTCATCGGCGGGGCGGGGGTGCTGCAGCCGTTGAGCGGCGCGCTGATGAAGCGGCTGGCCGGCGTGCCGCCCGAACAGGCCTATGCCACGCTGCACCTGATCTTCGCCGGACTGCTGGGGCTGAGCCTCATCGTCTATGCCTTCTCGCAGGACAATCCGCCGAAGGCGTGAGTCTCAGGCGAGGCCCAGTTCCTTCTGCAGGCGCTTCGGCAGGTTCAGCGCCGCCAGCCGGTGGCTCTCGCGCAGGTAATCCTTCAATGCGGCATCATCCACCGTCTCGGACGTCTGCCGCTGCAACCACAGCAACCCGCGCGAGGCGAGATAGGGCGCAGGCCTGAGGCCCGGCTTGTCCTTGAGAAGATCGAAGGTCAGCTGCGAGGCCTTGAAGGTGATGCCGAGTGCAGGCCCATCCCAGCGCGAGGCGATGGCGAAGACCTTGCCCTTCGGCCCACCCACCTTCCACACATGCGCATCATCCCACTGCACGACATGAGCCGTGTGGGTGAGGCTGCGGCAGAAGCGGTTGTAGCCGTCGAGAGTCATGGGCACAGACTGGCACGGTCCGCCCCAAACGAAAAGGGCGGCCCCGCAGGACCGCCCTTTCCAATCTCATCACGCACTCAGTGCAGCTTCACGACCTTCGGGTCGATGATGGTCTTGCCGCCGACCGGCACGCCGTTGAAGGTGAGAAGCCCACCCTTCACGTCGACCTTCACCGTCTCGCCGTCCTTGATGCGGCCGGAGAGGATCTCCTCGGCCAGCGGATCCTGAAGGTTCTTCTGGATCACGCGCTTCAAGGGACGCGCGCCATAGGCTGGCTCGTAGCCCTTCTCGGCAATCCAGTCGCGCGCCGCATCGCTGATCTCGATGGTGATCTTGCGATCGGCGAGAAGCTTGCGCAGACGCCCGGCCTGGACGTCAACGATCGCGCCCATGTGCTCGCGCTTCAGGCGGTGGAACAGCACGATCTCGTCGAGGCGGTTCAAGAACTCGGGGCGGAAGTGGCTCTTCACCACGCCCATCACCTCGTCCTTCACCACGTCCACGTCCTGCCCCTCGCCCAGGTTCACCAGATACTCGGCACCGAGGTTCGAGGTCATGATGATCAGCGTGTTCTTGAAGTCCACGGTGCGGCCCTGGCCATCGGTCAGGCGGCCGTCATCGAGCACCTGGAGGAGCACGTTGAACACGTCCGGATGCGCCTTCTCGATCTCGTCGAACAGCACGACCTGGTAGGGCCGGCGCCTGACGGCCTCGGTCAGCGCACCGCCCTCGTCATAGCCGACATAGCCGGGAGGGGCGCCGATCAAACGCGAGACGGAGTGCTTCTCCATGTATTCCGACATGTCGATGCGCACCATCGCGTGCTCGTCGTCGAACAGGAAGCCGGCGAGCGCCTTGGTGAGCTCGGTCTTGCCCACACCCGTCGGCCCGAGGAACATGAATGAGCCGATCGGCCGGTTCGGGTCCTGCAGGCCGGCGCGCGAACGCCTGACCGCGGTCGACACCGCGATCACCGCATCGGACTGGCCGATGACGCGTTTGGCGAGTTCGGTTTCCATGGCGATGAGCTTCTCGCGCTCGCCTTCCAGCATCTTGTCGACGGGCACGCCGGTCCAGCGCGACACGACCTGCGCCACGTGGTTCTCCGTCACCGCCTCCTCGAGCATCTTGGCGCTCGACTTCTCCTCGGCTTCCTTCAGCTTCTTCTCGAGGCCGGGGATCGTCGCATAGGCGAGCTCGCCCGCCTTGGCGAAATCGCCCTTGCGCTGCGCCTGCTCGAGGTCGAAGCGCGCCTTCTCCAGCTCCTCCTTGACCTTGGAAGCGGAGGCGAGCTGCGCCTTCTCTTCCTGCCAGCGGCGGGTCATGCCGGCCGACTTCTCCTCGAATTCGGCGAGCTCCTTCTCGAGCTTGACGAGACGGTCCTTGGAGGCCTGGTCGGTCTCCTTCTTCAGCGCCTCGCGCTCGATCTGCAGCTGCATGATGCGGCGGTCAATCTCGTCGAGTTCCTCGGGCTTCGAATCGACCTGCATGCGCAGGCGCGACGCCGCCTCGTCCATCAGGTCGATGGCCTTGTCGGGCAGGAAGCGGTCGGTGATGTAGCGGTTCGAGAGAACCGCCGCCGAGACGAGTGCGGAGTCGGTGATGCGCACGCCATGATGAAGCTCGTACTTCTCCTTGATGCCGCGCAGGATCGACACCGTGTCCTCGACCGTCGGCTCGCCCACGAAGACGGGCTGGAAGCGGCGGGCAAGGGCCGCATCCTTCTCGACGTGCTTCCTGTACTCGTCCAGCGTCGTGGCGCCAACGCAGTGGAGCTCACCGCGCGCCAGCGCCGGCTTCAGCAGGTTGGACGCATCCATGGCGCCATCGGTCTTGCCGGCGCCCACCAGCGTGTGCATCTCGTCGATGAACAGGATGATGCCGCCCTCGGCCGCCATGGTTTCCGACAGCACGGCCTTGAGCCGCTCCTCGAACTCGCCGCGATACTTGGCGCCGGCGATGAGCGAGCCCATGTCGAGCGCCATCAGCTTCTTGTCCTTCAGGCTCTCCGGCACGTCGCCCTTGACGATGCGCAGGGCGAGGCCTTCGGCGATCGCCGTCTTGCCGACGCCGGGCTCACCGATCAGGACCGGGTTGTTCTTGGTGCGCCGCGACAGCACCTGGATGGTGCGGCGGATCTCCTCGTCGCGGCCGATGACCGGGTCGAGCTTGCCCTGCTGTGCGGCCTCGGTGAGGTCGCGGGCATATTTCTTGAGCGCATCATAGCCCTGCTCGGCCGAGGCGGTGTCCGCCGTGCGGCCCTTGCGGATGGCGTTGATCGCCTCGTTGAGGCCCTGGGCGGTGACGCCCGCGTCCTTCAGCGCCTTCTGGGCTTCCGACGGCTCGACGGCCAGCGCCTGCAGCAGGCGCTCGGCGGTGACATAGCTGTCGCCAGCCTTCTCGGCGATCTTCTGGGCGGCGTCGAAGACGCGCGCCATCTCCGGCGACAGGTAGACCTGGCCGGCACCGCCGCCCGACACCTTGGGCAGCTTCTTGAGTGCGGCTTCGGTCTCGCGCAGCGCAAGGCGCGAATCCCCGCCCGCAGCCTTGATCAGGCCGGCGGCGAGGCCTTCCTCGTCGTCGAGCAGAACCTTGAGCAAATGTTCGGGGCTGAAGCGCTGGTTCCCCTCGCGCAGGGCCAGCGACTGGGCCGACTGGATGAAGCCCTGCGAACGTTCGGTGTATTTCTCGATATTCATCTATTTCTCCTCCTCGGCACTTCTCATAGGCCCTGGACCAGGCACCCTCGAAAAGCCGTCAACGGTTTGATTTGCCACCCCACCCATCCTGAACCCCCGCGAGGCATTCCCTGAGGAGAGCGGCCCTTGATGGGTGACATATGGGAAGCGTTTTCAATCAATCAAGCAGGCTCAGTTGAGCCCGCGCCGGTCAGCCCAGCCTTGCGCTGCATCAAGGCTTTGACAAGCCCGAGTCGGGGCCACTCGCTCCACACATGCAAAGGGCGGCGCCCCTGGCGCCGCCCTCGCAATGGGATTGGCGAAGACCTTATTCGGATCCTTCCGGCACCTCGGCTGCGGCCTCCTTGCGGGGGCGGCGGCGCTTCACCGGGGCGGCAGGGGTATCTTCGGCCACGGCCTCGACCGGGGCCGGTGCGGGAGCCGGGCGGCGCAGGAAAGACGGGGCCTCCCAGCGGTCGGCATCGTCAGAGGCGGCAGCCGGAGCCGGGGCGGGCTCGCTCCGCGGCTGCTCGTCCTGCTGGCGCGGCTGCTGCTGGTTCTGCTGGCGGGGCTCGCTGCCCTGGCCCTGCTGCTCGCTGTTGCGGCGGTCCTGCCAGCGCGGGCGGAACCGGTCGCGCCCCTGGCCCTGACTTTCGCGGTTCTGGTTGTCCCGGTTGAAGTCGCGGTCGTTGCGCGGCTGGCGGAATTGCTGGTTGTGCTGCGGCTGGCGGTCGGGCTGGCCATCCACCGAGGGCTGCTCACCCGTGCCGTCCGGCTCGGCACCCTGCTGGCCCTGGCCACGTTGCTCGACCGAAGCCTCGCCGTGATCTTCGAGGTCTTCGTCATCGAAGTCCTCGTCGGGGCGGCGATATTGCTGTTGCTGCTGGTTCTGCTGGTTGTAAGCCTGCGCCGCAAAGACGATGCGCAGATAATGCTCGGCGTGCTGGAAATAGCTTTCCGCCATGACGATGTCCCCGGACGACTGGGCATCGCGGCCGAGCTGGAGATACTTGTCGGCCACCGTCTGGGCCGTGCCGCGGACCTTCACGTCCGGACCGTTGCTCTCATAGACGCGGCTCAGCGGGTTGCCGCCTCCGCCACCGCCTCCGCCGCCGCCTCCACCTCCGCTGCGATGGCGGTTGCGGTTGCGGTTCTTATGGGTCGGTCTCATCGATATTCCATCTTCAGACGTGGTCTGACTTTAGGTTGCAGGAATTGCCCCACGAAACACCTCGGCTCCGCGGCAACTCGTCGTCACAAATGCTCAGAAAGCGAGCGTCTTCAAGCTTAACCCGTTGGTTTGAGAAGGCTTCCGCCAGCGGCGCGAGTCCCGGAGGGCTCTTGCCTTGTCCCCGCCTGTGCTGATTTCAACTCTCGGGCTTCCGCGCCATCCCGGCGCCAATGCCCCAACGTCGTTCCCGGCACCAATACAAAGGGCAGAAAGCGTTTCCGACTCGTATTTAGCCCACAGGCCCTTCATTTCCAAACGCTATTTTTCAACGCGGTTAAAGGCCAGGCAGCGCTCATGGCCGCCGAGATCGCGGTGCCGTGCGGCGGTCCGGAACCCGGCCCGGGCAAAAATCGCCACCACGTCCTCGGCCTGCCCTGCCCCGATCTCCACCAGCACATGTCCGCCCGCCGCCAGATGAGCGGCGGCGCAGGATGCGATCATGCGATAGGGGTCGAGGCCGTCGATTCCTCCAGAAAGTGCGAGGCCGGGGTCGAAGTTCCGCACCTCGGGGCCGAGCCCCGCAATATCGCCCGCCGGGATATAGGGGGGATTCGACAGGATGATGTCGAACACGCCCGCGACGGGATCGAACCAGTTGCCCTCCGCCAGGGCCAGCCGGTCCGCCACGCCGAGGCGGCCGGCATTCTCCCGCGCCACGGCGAGGGCAGCGGTCGAAAGGTCGGTGGCGAGCCCCGTCGCCTCCGGCCGTTCGGCCAGCAGCGTGATGGCGATGGCGCCGGTGCCGGTGCCGAGGTCGAGCAGCCGGGCACCCCGGGGCATCACGGCAAGGGCCGCCTCGATGAGTGCCTCGGTGTCGGGGCGCGGGTCCAGCGTATCGGGCGTCACCCGGAAGGCGCGGCCATAGAATTCGCGTTGGCCGAGGATGCGGGACACCGGTTCATGGCGCTCGCGGCGGGACACGAATGTCTCGAAGCACGTCAGCTGCTCGCCGGTGAGAATGCGATCCGTACCGAGGATCAGATCCTCGCGGCTGATGCCGGCGGCGGCCTGCAGCAGCAGCCGCGCATCGAGGACGGGCGTGTCCGACCCCGACGCCTTCAGCCGCTCGGTGGCGGCGGCGAGCAGCGTTGCGAGCCTGTCAGGCGGCATTGTCCGCTTCGGCGAGCAGCTCGGCCTGGCGGTTGGTCATCAGCGCCTGCACCATCTCCTCCAGCGCCGGGCCTTCCATGATCTGGTCGAGCTTGTAGAGGGTCAGGTTGATGCGGTGGTCGGTGCAACGGCCTTGCGGGAAATTATAGGTGCGGATGCGCTCCGAACGGTCGCCGGAGCCCACCTGGTCCTTGCGGGTGGCGGAGCGCTCGCTGTCGATCCTCTGGCGCTCGATCTCGTAGAGTCTCGCCCGCAGCAGCTTCATCGCGGCGTTCTTGTTCTTGAGCTGCGACTTCTCCGTCTGCTGCGCCACCGCGATGCCGGTGGGGATGTGGGTGACGCGCACCGCCGAGTCGGTGGTGTTCACCGACTGCCCGCCGGGGCCCGACGAGCGGTAGACGTCGATCCGAAGGTCCTTGTCCTCGATCTTGATATCGACGTCCTCGGCCTCGGGCAGCACCGCCACGGTAGCCGCCGAGGTGTGGATGCGGCCCTGCGTCTCGGTCGCCGGCACGCGCTGCACGCGGTGCACGCCCGACTCGAACTTCAGATGCGCGAAGGCGCCGGCGCCATAGATGTTGGCGATCACTTCCTTGTAGCCGCCATGCTCGCCCTCGCTGGCCGAGATCACCTCGACGCGCCAGCCCTTGGAGGCGGCATAGCGCTGGTACATGCGGAACAGGTCGCCGGCGAAGATCGCCGCCTCGTCGCCGCCGGTTCCGGCGCGCACTTCGAGGATGACGTTCTTGTCATCCGCCGCATCCTTGGGAAGCAGCAGGATGCGGATCTCCTGCTCCATCTTCTCGATGCGTTCCGCAAGCACAGGGCGTTCGGCCTCGGCCATCTGGGCGAGCTCGCCGCCGGCCTTCACCATCTCCTCGAGGTCGCCCCGCTCGTCATAGGCCTTGCGCAGCTCCTGGGCCTTCCTGGCCGTCGGCTCAAGATCGGCATATTCCCTGGAGAGCTTGACGAAGGCATCGCCCGACACCGCCCCCGACGACATGTCGTGCTCGACACTGGCGAAGCGGTGGATGATGCGGTCGAGCTTTTCGTGCGGAATGGCGGACATGGGCGGCTTCTAGCCGAAGGCCTTGGGCCGGGGCAACCGCTCAGTGCCCGGCATCGGCCGCCGCGGCGGCGGGCTTCGCCGCCTGGCCCTTCTTCGGGCCCCGGAACAGCATGACCAGCGGCAGGCAGAGAACGCCCATCAGCGTCATCAGCAGGAAGTCGTTCTGGTAGGCGATGGTGGCCGCCTGGCCCGTGGCCATGCGATCGATCATGGCCACGCCCTCGGTGGTCGAGGGATCGAGCAGCGGCACGAGGTTGAGCTGGAAGCCGGCATTGAAGGGGGTGATGAGCTCGGCGATGCGGGCATGCATGAGCGTCGTGCCGCTGGTCAGCTGGGCGATGACGATCGACACGCCGATCGAGGACCCCATGTTGCGAATGAGCGTCCAGACCGAGGCGCCCTCGGTGCGGAGCTGCGGCGGCAGCGTGGCGAAGGAAATGGTGTTGAGCGGCACGAAGACCAGACCGAGGCCAATGCCCTGCAGCACGCTGGTCCAGATGATGGTGAAGGACGAGATGTCGGGCGTGATGCCGGTCATCATCCACAGCGAGAAGGCGGAACAACCCATGCCGAGCCCGATGAGGAGGCGCGCATCGATGAAGGAAAGCAGCCGGCCCACCACCATCATCGAGGCCATGGTGCCGATGCCGCGCGTGCCGAGCAGGAAGCCGGCATCGAGCACCGGATAGCCCATGACGTTCTGCACGAAGGGGGTGATCAGCGCCACGCTGGCGAGGATCAGCACGCCGACGATGAACATGAAGAACACGCCGAGCGTGAAATTCCAGTCCTTGAACAGCGCGGGCGGCACGAAGGGCTTCTCCGCCGTCGCCGTGTGGGCGATGAACAGGTAGCCGGCCGCCGCGGCGATGAGGAACTCGATGATGATCTCGTTCGATTCGAACCAGGCCTGGCTTTCGCCGCGGTCGAGCATCAGCTGCAGGAAGCCGATGGCGAGCGACAGCGTGGCGAAGCCCAGCCAGTCGAAACGCATCTCGCGGGGCTTGGTGTCGGGCATGTAGGCCATGAGGCCCAGCACGGTCGCGATGCCGAAGGGCAGGTTGATGAGGAAGACCCAGCGCCAGGTGTAGTATTCGGTGAGCCAGCCGCCGAGCGTCGGGCCCATGATCGGCCCGAGCATGACGCCCATGCCCCAGATGGCCATGGCTTGCCCACGCTTCTCGGGCGGGTAGATGTCCATCATCACGGCCTGCGACAGCGGCACGAGGGCCGCGCCGAACACGCCCTGGAGCAGGCGGTAGGCCACCATGTCGGTGATGCCCTGGGCCGCTCCGCAGAGCAGCGAGGCGATGGTGAAGCCCGCGGCGGCGATGATGAATACCTTCTTGCGGCCGAAGCGCACGGCGAGCCAGCCCGAGGGTGCCGTCATGATGGCGGCGGCGACGATGTAGGAGGTGAGCACCCAGTTCACCTGGTCGAGCGTCACGCCCAGCGAGCCCTGCATGTAGGGGAGTGCCACGTTGGCGATCGTCGTGTCGAGCGCCTGCATGATGGTGGCCAGCATCACGCAGACGGTGATGAGGCCCCGGTGGATCACCGGGGCTTCCTTGGCCTTGGCATATGCGGCGGCGGTCATGATGACGGTTTACTGCTGGGCTTCCTGCACCGGTGCGGCGACGGCTTCCCAGCGCAACAGGCCGGCGAGCGTGCGCGTGCGGTGGGTGTCGATGTCGACGTTGACGCTCATGCCGGCGCGCAGCATGGACAGGTCCTGGCCCGCATCGAGCGTGATGCGCACCGGAACGCGCTGCACGACCTTCACCCAGTTGCCCGCCGCGTTCTGCGCCGGGATGAGGGAGAACTGGGCACCCGTGCCGGGGCTGATCGAGGCGACGTGGCCCTTGAGCGGCCGGGAGGGGAAGGCATCGACGGTGACCGTCACCTGCTGGTCGGGCTTCAGCCAGGTGATGTCCGTCTCCTTCGGGTTGGCGTCGATCCACACGTCCTGGTCGCTGACGATGGCGAAGACCGGCGAGCCCGCGGCGAGGTAACGGCCGAGCTGGATATTGGAGACCTGCGTGGCCACGCCGTCGAGCGGCGCCTTCAGCACCGTCTGGTCGAGGTCCCACTGGGCGCGGTCGACGGACGCCTTGGCCGACAGCCAGGGGCCATAGGTTTCGAGCGTCGCATCCGGATTGCCGCCGAGCTGGCTTAGCGCGTTGCGCTGGCCCTGCACGAGCGACGAGAGGCTGGCGCGGGCGGTTTCGAGGTTCACCTGGTCCTCCTCGATGTCGGCGCGGGCCACCACCCTGGATGCCAGGAGCTTCGCCTTGCGGTCCACCTCCTCCTGGCGGAGGTTCACGGTGTTCTGGGCCACCTCGATCTGCGGCGCGAAGCCCTGGTACTGGGTCTTGAGGGCGGCAAAATCCGTCTCGGCGCGGGTCTGGGCCGCCTTCGCTTCGGCGAGGGCGATCTCATAGGGCTTGCGGTCGATGGTGAAGAGCACGTCGCCGGCCTTCAGCTTTTGGCCCTCGGTGACCTTGATGTCGTTCACCGTGCCGGAAATCTGCGGGGTCACCAGCACCTTCTGGGCCGAGACATAGGCGTTGTCGGTCGAGATATAGCGGCCGCCGTGGAGATAGATGGCCAGACCGGCAAGGATGGCAAGCACCGGCACGACAAGCAGCAGGAAGCGCCTGAGCCAGCGGCGGCGGGGCCTGGGGGAAACGGGGGCTGAAGCGTCACTCATCTTCACGTACCTGACTTCTTGAACTTGAGGGCGGCGGCATCGGCCGCCTGGATGGTCTTGAGATTGGCGTGCAGCCGGTCGAACACCTTGAGCAGGTCGATCACCTCGGACTCGCTGAAGCCATCGAACAGCTCTTCACCCATGCGCTGCTTGAAACCATCAAGGTCGCGGGTTCGTTCGCGGCCGGCCGCGGTGATGTAAAGCCGGTTGACCCGGCGGTCGGCCGGGTCGTTGCGGCGCTCGACGAGGCCTTCGGCGCTCAGCTGGTCGACGAGCCGGACCATGGCGATGGGCTGCACTTCGAGGGCTTCGGCCAGTTCGTGCTGGGCAAGACCGTCCTGGCAATCGAGACGGGCCAGTGTGGCGAACTGGGCACGGGTCATGCCGAAGGGCTTCAGCCTCTGCTCGACGATGCCGCGCAGGATGCGGGAGGTTTCGACAATGCGCAGGCCGGCTTCGCGGCGTGGATCATTTTTCTGCATGGGTCATATAATATGCTTTGTATATTATTTGGCAACGCAAGAATCCTGCGTCCAGCGCATGGCTGGGCACCGGGAATGGACGGAAATGTCAGGTTGTGGTGTCGAAGAGGATGGTCACAGGCCCGTCATTGACCAGTTCGACCTGCATGTCGGCGGCGAAGATGCCGGTCTCGACGGGCACACCCTCCGCCCGCAGGGTGGTGCAGAAGTGATCGTAGAGGCGCTCGCCCAGGTCGGGCGGCGCGGCGCGGGAGAAACCGGGGCGGTTGCCGCTTTCCATGCCCTGGGCGGCGAGGGTGAACTGGCTCACGGCCAGAACCGAGCCCCGGACGGCGGCGAGCGGCAGGTTCATCTTGCCGGCCTCGTCCTTGAAGATGCGCAGGGCGGAAATCTTGCGGGCGAGCTTCTCCGCCTCCTTCTCGCTGTCGCCGGCCATGGCGCAGACGAGCACGAGAAAGCCACGGCCGATGGCGCCGGCAACCCGGCCATCGACCGTGACGGAGGCTTCGGATACGCGCTGGACGACGGCGCGCAAGGCTCCGGCGTCAGGTTTCGAAGGACTTGATGTCGAGCGAGCGGCCGACCAGGATTTCGCCCGGCGTGCCGAGGATGCCCTTTTCCTTGCCGTCGATGATGTAGGTGAGAAGGCCGCCATCGCGCGCGATGACGACGAGGCCGTCACGGTTGGGCACGCGGTAGGTGTCACCCTTCATCAGCATCTGGGTCATGATCACGTTGCCGTTCGAGTCCTCGATGCGAACCCACACCGGCGCCTTGGCCTTGAGCGTCAGGCGGCTGTCGCCGGCAGCGTCGCCGAACTGGCGGCCATCCTGGGTCTGGGTGGCGCTGGCCGTGGCGGCGGGGGCCGGCGTGGTGGAGGCCGTGGACTGCGGCACGTTCTTCTCGATCAGCGCGGTGATGCCATCGAGGCCGGTGCCTTCGAGATCGTTCTGGCCATCGGGCGCAATGGCTGCCGCCTGGGTTTCCTGCGGCGGCATGGGCTCGTCGCCCACCGAGACCTCGGCGGTGTCGGAGCCCGTCGAGGCGGTCGGCATCGGGTCGCTGCCGGGCGGCGGCGGCGGGGCGGGATAATCCGCACTGCTCATGTCGAGTGTCTTGTCCGGTGTCCTGTCGGCACCCGGCATCAGGATGTAGCTTGCCGCGCCGAACAGAAGGACGGCACCAGCCAGGCCGGCAACCAGGCCGCCGGCACCGCCGGGGACCCGGCCCATCTTCATCTTCGGCAGCTTGGCGGCGCGCGCGAAGGCCAGGATCTTGGCGCTCGAGAGGGGACCCGGATTGGCCGGATGGCGGACGTCGGCCTTGAGTTCGGGAGCCGGCATGAATTGCCCGAAATGCTGCACCAGGGGCTCCGGATCGAAGCCGAGGAAGGCGGCATAGGCGCCGATCATGCCCAGCGCTTCGGCGCGCTCGGGCAGACAGGTCATGTCGCCGTATTCGATGGCTTCGAGGTGATAGGGGTGGATGCCGCAGCCTTCGGCGGCGTCCTCGAGGGTGAGGCCCCGCATGAGGCGTTCATGCTCGAGGTACCAGCCGGCCTCGCCAAGGGGATCGGCCTCGCCGTCCGGCTTGTCGCGGATCTCGATGTGGTGGTGGGCCCCCTCATGGTGGACCGCCTCTCCGTGCTGGTCCACGGCGGCCTCGGCCTCACCGGTCATCTCGACGCTGTCATCACGCATGTTACTACCACTCTCGGGCACTGTTTCGGTTGAAGCCGCCTTTTCGGAGCCTTTGCCCAAGAATGACCGAGAATGGTGAATGGGAAGCTAACGCGAGGCTTGCGGCGGACGCCCCTCCGGCGAGCGGCGCGGGAGAAGACGTTTGCGGAAAAAAATCCTTCTACAGCCAAAAAATTCTTGACTTCAGTCCTGAGAGAGGGCATATGAGCAGCCATGACGATACTGCTGCTGATTGACATCGCGATGCTGATTTTCGCCCTTCTCCGGCGGATTGTGCCGTCAGAGCGCCACGCCGTTGCGCTGGGCGAATTCGAGAAGTTCGGGGCGCAGCGTGTGGAGCGGGCTCTTCAGCAGCGGCTCCATGAACGTCCACAGCTTCTGGCGGTCGAGCGAGCGCAGCATGGCCTTCACCGGGCCGATGGCGGAGGGCACCATGGAGATCGAGTTGAGGCCCACGCCGATGAGGCCCATGGCCTCCAGCGGGCGGCCGCCCAGTTCGCCGCACAAGGTCACGGGCTTGCCATGCTCCGCCGCCTTCTCGACGATGAGGCGCATGGCGCCCAATGCTGCCGGGCTCAGCGGATCGTAGCGGCCGGCGAGCTTGGGGTTGCCGCGGTCGGAGGCGAAGAGGAACTGGACGAGGTCGTTGGAGCCGATCGAGGCGAAGTCGACGAGCGGCAGCAGGTGGTCGAGCTGCCAGAGCAGCGAGGGAATCTCGATCATGGCGCCGAGCTTCAACGGTTCCGGCAGCCTGTGGCCGCGCTTGAGGAGATGCGCCTTCTCGATCTCCACCACCTCGAGCGCGCGCTTGTATTCCTCGATGTCGGCGATCATCGGGAACATGATCTTCATCGGCTGGCCTTCCGCCGCCATCATCAGGGCGCGGAGCTGCAGGCGCAGCAGGGCCGGACGGTCGAGCGCCATGCGGATCGAGCGCCAGCCCAGTGCCGGGTTCTCCTCCTTCGGCTGGCGGAGATAGGGCAGCACCTTGTCGGCGCCGATGTCGAGGGTGCGGAAGGTGACGGGCTTGCCCTGCGCCTGCTCGATGATCGCCTCGTAATGGCGGACCTGCTGGGAGAGGCGCGGGAAGCGGCTGGCCATCATGAACTGCAGTTCGGTGCGGTAGAGGCCCACGCCGTCGGCACCTGAATCATGGACGTGCGGCAGGTCGACGATGAGGCCGGCGTTGATGTTGAGCTCGATGCGCTCGCCCGACTTGCAGATGGCCGGTTCATCACGGAGCGCCGCGTACTGCGCCTGCTTCCTGGCATAGAAGCGCACCTTCTCGGCATAGGAGCGCTGAAGGTCCGTGGACGGACGAACGAAGACCTCGCCGGTCGAACCGTCGACGATGACCGGGCTTCCGGTGTCGACGAGATCGATCAAGCCTTCCGCCTGGCCTATGGCGGGAATGCCCAGCGCGCGGGCGACGATGGCGACATGACTCGTCCGGCCGCCCTCCTCCAGCACCACGCCGCGCAGCTTCGAGCGGTCATAGTCGAGGAGTTCGGCGGGCCCCATGTTGCGGGCCACCACGATGGCGTTCTGCGGCAGGTCGGTGCGTGACGCGGTGGCAATCGCGCCCGTCAGGATGCGCAGCAGGCGGTTCGACAGGTCGTCGAGATCGTGCATGCGCTCGCGCAGGTAAGGATCGGGTGTCCGCGTCATGCGGGCGCGGTTGTCGTTCTGCACGCGCTCCACCGCGGCTTCGGCGGTGAGGCCGGTGTCGATGGCCTCGCGCAGGCGGTTCATCCAGCCCTTGTCATGGGCGAACATGCGGATGGTCTCGAGCACGTCGGAATATTCGGTGGCGCCGCGCTGCGCATCCGAGCCGTCGAGCAGCTCGTCGACATGAGCGCGGAGCTGCGCCACCGCATCCTCGAGGCGGCGCTTCTCGGCCGGCACGTTCTCGGCGATGAGGTTCTGGATGACGACGCGCGGCTCGTGCAGCACGGCATGGCCCAGCGCCACGCCTTCGGCGAGGGAATCGCCGCGCAGGTGGTGGCTGCGGACATGGGCGACGTCGGCGGCGACCTCGCTCGCCACCTCGCGCAGTTCGCCCGCGGCGATGACCTCGGCCAGGACCATGGCCGTGGTTTGCAGCGCTTCCTCTTCCTCCTCGGTATAGTGCCGCCTGGTGCGGTTCTGCACGACGAGCACGCCGATGACCGAACCGCCCCGCATGATCGGCACGCCGAGGAAGGAGTGGTAGATCTCCTCGCCCGTCTCGGGGAGGTACTTGAACGACGGGTGCTGCTGCGCGTCCGACAAGTTGAGGCCGATGGCCTGCTTGGCGATGGTGCCGACGAGGCCCTCGCCCGCCTTCAGCTTGGACTTGTGAACCGCCTCGCGCTTGAGGCCCTCGGTGGCATAGAGCTCGAGGATGTCACCCGTGCGCATGACATAGATCGAGCAGACCTCCGCCACCATGTTGGCAGCGATGATCTGGACGATCTTGTCCAGGCGCTTCTGCGCTGTGACCGGCTCCGCCATGACCTCGCGGAGCCTTCTGAGCAGGACGCGCGGGCCGAGGGCGGAGGTTCCCATCAGCCGCCATCCCCGCGTACGGAGACGCGCACCGCTTTCGAGCGGCCGGCCTTCGTCATGACGTGACTGGTGATGAGGCGCATGGGTCTGTCAGGCGACCTTCGCGTCGAGGCCATAGGCCGTGTGGAGCGCGCGCACGGCGAGTTCGGTGTAGGCCTCGTCGATCAGCACCGAGGTCTTGATCTCGGAGGTGGTGATGGCCTGGATGTTGATGCCCTTCTCGGCCAGCGCCTTGAACATCTTGGCGGCGACACCGGCGTGGCTCCGCATGCCGATGCCGACGATCGACACCTTGGCGACGTCGGCGGAATGGGCGAGGTCGTCGAAGCCGACCTTGGACTTGACCGCGTTCAGCACTTCCAGCGCCTTGCGCAGGTCTTTCCTCGCCACCGTGAAGGTGATGTCGGTGAAGGCGCCGTCGGCGGAGATGTTCTGGACGATCATGTCGACCGAGATGTCGGCCTCGGCCAGGGGGCCGAAGATCGCGGCGGAAACGCCGGGCTGGTCCTTGACGCGGCGGACGGAGACCTTGGCCTCGTCACGGGAATAGGCGACACCACTGACGACATGCTGTTCCACGATACGTTCCTCATCGCAAACGAGTGTTCCGGGACCGGTCCCGTCCGGCTTGTTCTGGTTCGGCGCGTCGGGCGCCTCGAAGCTCGAGCGCACCTGCAAGGGCACCTTATACACCATGGCGAGCTCGACCGAACGGGTCTGCAGCACCTTGGCGCCGAGCGAGGCCTGCTCCAGCATCTCCTCATAGGAAATGCGGTCGAGCTTCTGGGCGCCGGTGACGATGCGCGGGTCCGCCGTGTAGACGCCGTCGACGTCGGTGTAGATGTCGCAGGCGGCATCGAGTGCTGCGGCGATGGCCACCGCCGAGGTGTCGGACCCGCCGCGGCCCAGCGTGGTGATGCGGCGGTCAGGCCCGATGCCCTGGAAACCGGCGATCACTGCGACCTGGCCCTGGTCCATGCGCTTCCTGATCTCGTCGCCGTCGATGCCGGCGATGCGGGCGGCGCCATGGACGCCGTCGGTCTTGAGCGGAATCTGCCAGCCCTGCCAGGAGCGGGCGGGAATCCCCAAGTCCTGCAGGACGATGGCGAGGAGGCCGGCGGTGACCTGTTCGCCGGAGGCGACGACGGCGTCATATTCGCGGGCATCGTGCACCGCGGCGGCCTCGCGGCACCAGCCGACCAGCCGGTCGGTCGTGCCGGACATGGCGGAGACGACCACGGCCACGTGGTGGCCGGCCTTGACCTCGCGCTCGACATGGCGGGCGACGTTGCGGATGCGGGCAATGTCCGCAACCGAAGTTCCCCCGAACTTCATAACCAAACGGCCCATCGGCCTCGAACCTTTCATGTCCCCTGCCGCCCGGAAACCCCGTCTCGGGAGGTCCGGCTGGTGGCCAGTTCTGAAGGAATTTGAACCCCCGGGTGCGGCGCGGCGTACTCATAGATGACGGGCTTCGCTTATGCAATAATGCCCCGACCATAAAATTGGATTTCAGAATGACCGCCGTTGCCCCCTCCCTCGACCCCTCGGAAGTCGACAAGTTTTCCCGCATGGCCGCCGAATGGTGGAACCCGAAGGGCAAGTTCGGGGTGCTGCACGTGTTCAATCCGGTGCGGCTGCAGTTCATCAAGGAACAGGTGACGGCGAGGCTCGCCCGCGACCCGCTGGACCGTGAGCCCTTCCGGGGCCTGCGCTTCCTCGACATCGGCTGCGGCGGCGGGCTGCTGACCGAGCCGATGAGCCGGCTGGGCGCTTCGATCACGGGCGTCGACCCGTCGGAGAAGAACATCAAGACCGCCTCGGTCCACCGTGACGAGATGGGCCTCGACATCGACTACCGGGTTGGCACGGCGGAGGACCTGGCCGCGGCGGGCGAAAAGTTCGACGTGATTCTCAACATGGAGGTGATCGAGCATGTCGCCGATCCGCAGGCCTTCGTCCGCACCTGTGCGTCCATGCTGAAGCCCGGCGGGCTGATGTTCGTGGCGACCCTCAACCGCACGCTCAAGTCCTTCGGCCTCGCCATCGTGGGAGCCGAATATGTGCTGGGCTGGCTGCCCAAGGGCACGCACCAGTGGGAGAAGTTCATCACGCCGGCAGAGCTCAAGGGCTGGCTCGGCGACAACGGCCTCGCGGTGAAGGACGAGAAGGGCGTCACCTTCAGCCCGCTCACCCGCCAGTGGAAGGTGAGCCGCGACATGGACGTGAACTACATGCTGGTGGCGCAGAAGGCCTGATGTATCTCGGCATCGACATCGGCACCTCCTCCGTCAAGGCGGTGGTGGTGGACGGGGCGCAGCAGATCATCGCCAGCGCGGCGGCGCCGCTTTCGGTGTCACGGCCGAGGGAGCTGTGGTCGGAGCAGAACCCCGAGGACTGGTGGGCGGCGGTCGAGCAGGCCATCGCGGAGTTGCGACACAAGGCGGGCAAGGCCTGGGCCGGGGTCAAGGCCATCGGTCTTTCCGGACAGATGCATGGCGCGGTGCTGCTGGACGAGGCGGGCAGACCCATCCGCCCCGCCATCCTGCACAATGACGGGCGCTCGCATGCCGAGGCGCAGGAACTGAACCGGAAGCTTCCCCGAATCGGCGCCATCGCCGGCGTGCCGGCCATGCCGGGCTTCGCCGCGCCCAAGCTGCTGTGGATCGCGCGCTATGAGCCCGACGCCATCGGGCGGGCGCAGCACCTGCTGCTGCCGAAGGACTACATCCGCTTCCGCATGACCAACGGCTTCGCCACCGACATGTGCGACGCCTCGGGGGCGCTGCTGCTCGACGGCGCGAAGCGGGAATGGTCTCCGGAGATCGCAGCGGCGGTGGGCCTGCCGCTGGCCATGCTGCCGACGCCGCTCGAAGGCAACGCCGTGTCCGGCCTGCTGCAGGGCGCGGTGGCGAAGGACTGGCATCTGCCGCCCGGCATCCTCGTCGCCGCCGGCGCGGGCGATGCGGCAGCGGGGGCCGTGGCGAGCGGTGCGGTGAACGAGGGTGATGCCTTCATCTCGCTGGGCACCGCGACGCAATATTTCGTGGCGCGCGCGAGCTACCGTCCCGCACCCGAACACCTGATCCACACCTTCTGCCATGCGCTGCCCGGCCGCTGGTTCCAGATGGCGGCCCTGCTCAACGGCGCGGGAGCGCTGGCCTGGGCGGCGGGACTGCTGGGGCAGAACGACATCGGCGCGCTGCTGGAGAAGACCGAGGCGGCCTTCACCGGCCCCTCGCCGGTGCTGTTCCTGCCTTATCTTTCGGGCGAGCGCACGCCGCACGACAATCCTCAGGCCAAGGGCGTGCTGTTCGGCCTCACGCCGGCGACGACGCCCGAGCAGGTGACGCAGGCCGTGCTCGAAGGTGTTGCCCTGTCGCTTGCCGATGCGCAGGGCTACCTCGCGGCGACGGGCAAGCTGCCCGGCCGCATCGCCGTCAATGGCGGCGGCTCGAAGAGCCGGTTCTGGATGAAGATCCTCGCCAGTGCGCTGGACAAGACGGTGCTGCTGCAGGAGGGCTCCGAAGCGGGACCGGCCTTCGGCGCGGCCCGGCTCGCCCGGCTGGCGGCGACAGGAGAGGACGCTGACGCGGTGTGCAGCAAGCCCGCGATTGCCGCCGAGATCGCGCCTGACCCGGCGCTCGCCGCGGCCTATGCCGACCGGCTGACGCGGTTCCGGGCGCTGTACCGGGCGGTGGCGCCACTGTTCTGATCAGGCGCGGCGCACGCCCCGGCGGGACCGGGTTTCGCGCAGCCGCTCCATCTCATGCGGCAGGTCGACGTCCAGCGGCAGGCTCCGCAGGTGGCGGAGGTCGCCGCGGGTGAGGCCGATGTCGCTCAGCATGTAATCGTCGAACGCCTCCAGCGTGCGCAGATCGCGCCGGACGAACCAGCTGCGCAGCATGCGGCGCAGCTTCGGGAAGACGAAGGCGCTGTCGCGGGCGAGGGATTCTGTCAGAATGTAGTCACGCATGGTGGTCACCGATTGTATCGATTGTCTCTGATTCAACGCTTGATTTCGTCGTATTGAGAGTGTACTGTACCCATACAATTATGCACAAGTGAAACATTGTACCCATGACAATTTGGTTGCCCCAGCTCCGCCGTGAACGGCCCCTGTATCGCGAAATCGCGGATGCCATTCGCGAGGACACCGTGCGCGGCGCGCTGAAGCCGGGCGACCGGCTGCCGCCGCACCGCGACCTCGCCTTCCGGCTCGGCGTCACCACCGGCACGGTGACCAGGGCCTATGCCGAGGCAGAGAAGATGGGGCTGCTGTCCGGCGAGGTGGGCCGCGGCAGCTACATCAAGGCGGCCACCGCGGCGGCCATGCCCTTCACCCCGCTGCGCCGCGACCATGGAGGCCTCATCGACCTGTCGCTCGCCACGGCGCCGCCGGTGACGGATGCCGCCGAACTCGACCGGGCGCTGGAGCAGGTGAGGCAATCATCCGGACGGCTGGACCTGCTGTGCTATCCGCCGCCCGAGGGCTATCCGCTGCACCGGCAGATGGGGGCGAGCTGGCTGGCGCGCAGCGGCATCACGGTGGACGAGTCCCGCGTGGTCGTCACGGCGGGTGCGCAGGCGGCGATCATCGCCACGCTGTCGAGCATCACCCAGCCCGGCGACCGCATGTTCGTCGAGAGCCTGAACTATCCCACGATCAAGGGCATTGCCCGCCACCTCGGGGTGACGCTGGTGCCGGTCGAGATGGATGCCGGCGGCCTGGTGCCCGATTCGCTGGCGCGCGCGGCCCGCAACGGCGAGGCGCGGCTTCTCTACATCGTGCCGACGCTGCAGAGCCCCACCTCCGCCAGCCTCGATGCCATGCGGCGTCTCGCTATCGTGGAGACCGCCCGCCGCCACGACATGACGATCATCGAGGACGACCTGTTCCGCCTGCTCGATCCGCGCCTGCAGCCCCCTAGCCTGTTCAGCCTCGCACCCGAGCGCACCTATCACCTCACCAGCGTGTCGAAGACGCTGGCGCCCGGACTGCGCGTGGGCTTCATGGTGGGCCCCGCCGGCCGTGAGGACGCCCTGGTGCGCCAGCAGACGGTGACCGGCGGCCGCTCCACCGGGCTTGCCGCGGAGGTGGTCCGCCACTGGATCGAGTCCGACGCGGCATCGCGCATCCTGGCGGCCATCATCGCCGAGAACGCGGCGCGCCGCACCGTGGCGCTGGACGCCCTGCGCCACCGCCAGGTGCTGTGCGCCCCGGGCTCGCCCTTCCTGTGGCTGAGGCTGCCCGACCAGTGGGAGCCAGGGAGCTTCGCCCGCGCCGCTCTCGACCGGGGGGTCAAGATCACCCCCGGTACCGCCTTCGCCATCGACCGCCGCTCGGACGACCGGGCGGTGCGGGTATGCTTCTCCGGGGCAGCCACCATGGGCGAACTGCGCGCCGCCCTGCAGATCATCGAGGAGCTTTTGGGCGAGGACCCGGAAGAGCGGCTGAGCCCCGTGGCCTGACGCAATTCGGCCCCTAAGTTCAAAATTTAACCTTTCCGACCCCGCCCCCTTGACGCCGGACGACGGCGGACATATCTCCTCCTCCAACTGCTGGCACTCGGCATCGTCGAGTGCTAGCAGGGCGGGAGCCCGCCGCGCGGGGCCCGTTCAAAACCTCAAATAATGTAAATATGACGAGGAGTTAACCGACATGAAATTCCGTCCTCTGCACGACCGCGTGGTTGTCAAGCGCGTCGAGGAAGACACCAAGACCAAGGGCGGCATCATCATTCCGGAGACCGCCCAGGAGAAGCCGATGCAGGGCGAGATCATCGCCGTCGGCCCGGGTGCGCGCGACGAATCGGGCAAGATCGTTGCCCTCGACGTCAAGAAGGGTGACCGCGTGCTGTTCGGCAAGTGGTCGGGCACGGAAGTCAAGATCGACGGTACCGAATACCTGATCATGAAGGAATCCGACATCATGGGCATCGTCGGCTAAGCCACGACGCTCAATCGCCCCAGTAATCATTCAGTTAAGTACGAGGAACAGACATGGCTGCCAAAGAAGTCCGCTTTTCCGCCGATGCCCGTGAGCGCATGCTGCGCGGCGTCGACATTCTCGCCAATGCGGTGAAGGTGACGCTCGGTCCCAAGGGCCGCAACGTGGTGATCGACAAGTCCTTCGGCGCTCCGCGCACCACCAAGGACGGTGTGACCGTCGCGAAGGAGATCGAACTCGAGGACAAGTTCGAGAACATGGGCGCCCAGATGGTCCGTGAGGTCGCCTCCAAGACCAACGACCTCGCCGGCGACGGCACCACCACCGCCACCGTGCTCACCCAGGCGATCGTCCGCGAGGGTGCGAAGAACGTGGCCGCCGGCATGAACCCGATGGACCTGAAGCGCGGCATCGACATGGCCGTCGCCGTCGCCATCGAGGACATCAAGAAGCGCGCCAAGAAGATCAAGGGCTCGGCTGAAGTCGCCCAGGTCGGCACCATCTCGGCCAATGGCGAAAAGGCCATCGGCGACATGATCGCCGAAGCCATGCAGAAGGTCGGCAACGAGGGTGTGATCACCGTCGAGGAAGCCAAGACCGCCGACACCGAGCTCGACGTCGTCGAGGGCATGCAGTTCGACCGCGGCTATCTCTCGCCCTACTTCATCACCAACGCCGACAAGATGGTGGCCGAGCTCGACGACGCCTACATCCTGCTGCACGAGAAGAAGCTCTCCTCGCTGCAGTCGCTGCTGCCGGTGCTCGAATCGGTCGTCCAGACCTCGAAGCCGCTGCTGATCATCGCCGAGGACATCGAGGGCGAAGCCCTTGCCACCCTCGTCGTCAACAAGCTGCGTGGCGGCCTCAAGGTCGCGGCCGTCAAGGCTCCGGGCTTCGGTGACCGCCGCAAGGCCATGCTCGAGGACATCGCCGTCCTCACCGGCGGCCAGGTGATCTCGGAAGACCTCGGCATCAAGCTCGAGAACGTGACGCTCGACATGCTCGGCCGCGCCAAGCGCGTGAAGATCGAGAAGGAGAACACCACGATCGTCGACGGTGCCGGCAAGAAGGCCGACATCCAGGGCCGTTGCGCGCAGATCAAGGCGCAGATCGAGGAGACCACCTCGGACTACGACCGTGAGAAGCTGCAGGAGCGTCTTGCCAAGCTGGCGGGCGGTGTTGCCGTGATCAAGGTCGGCGGCTCGACCGAAGTGGAAGTGAAGGAGCGCAAGGACCGCGTCGACGACGCGCTGAACGCCACCCGCGCCGCGGTGGAAGAAGGCATCGTTCCCGGCGGCGGCGTGGCCCTGCTGCGCGCCAAGAAGGCCGTGGCGACGCTCAAGTCGTCCAACGCCGACATCCAGGCCGGCATCAACATCGTGTCGAAGGCGCTCGAGGCTCCGCTGCGCCAGATCGTCGAGAACGCGGGCGTCGAAGGTTCGATCGTCGTCGGCAAGCTCCTCGAGAAGGACGGCAACTTCGGCTTCGACGCGCAGAACGAAGAGTACGTCGACATGGTGTCGAAGGGCATCATCGACCCGGCCAAGGTGGTGCGCGTGGCGCTGCAGGACGCGGCCTCCGTGTCCTCGCTGCTGATCACGACGGAAGCCATGATCGCCGAGAAGCCCAAGGACAAGGCCCCGGCCGGCATGCCGCCGGGCGGCATGGGCGGCGGCATGGGCGGCATGGACTTCTAAGTCCAACGCTCAGCCATTCCGGCTGAAACAACCGAACCCCGGGAGAAATCCCGGGGTTTTTTCATGGGCTTGCGAGAATGTCGGCAGGCTTTGCGAAGGCGATATTTCCGGCGTGAACGCTCTTGCATTCGGCGCCGTTACGGACTAGAGACAGCCCCGGTCAGCGCCCGTAGCTCAGCTGGATAGAGCACCAGACTACGAATCTGGGGGTCATGGGTTCGAATCCTGTCGGGCGCGCCATTCAATTCAATCACTTGCGCTTTCCTCTCTGACCTTTCTGAGGGCCAGTTTGCAGTTGGTTTGCAAACTTTGTTGCCTTCGCGTTCTGGAAGAGCGTGATTGCTCCCTGCGCCAGGTGACGTGTGCGAGCGAGATACTTCTCGAGGATGGTGCTCACCGTGCGAAGGCTATGGCCGGTGATGGCCGCGATCTGGGGAGTGGCGCAGCCTGCTTCCGCCAACATCGTCACGGCTGTTCCGCGCAGATCGTGGAAGTGCAAATCAGTGATGCCTGCCTTAGTAGAGGCCAGTTCCCATTGCCGCTTGAAATAGCGAGCCTTCCAGGGCTTCCCCGTCTTTGTGGTGAGGACAAGGGTGCCGGATTTGTCGATGCCGTCCAGCATGCGCCGCAGGGCCGGCGTGCAGGGTATCTCGACCTTCACCCCACCCTTTCCCTGGCGAAGCGAGATCCACTGTCCATCGTAGTTGGTCCAGGCGAGGCGCAGCATGTCTCCCTGCCGCTGGCCGGTGTGCAGTGCCAGGATAAGCGCACGCTGCATCTCGACCGACGCCACTTTCATGAACCGGTCGATATGCTCCGGCAGCCAAATCATCTCCGAGCGGTCGCCGCCTTCATAAAGACGCCTGAAACCTGAAAGGTGATTAATGGTGATGTGGCCCTTGTCGATGGCCCACCCCAAGAGCGCTGAAACAATGGTCAGGCGGTTGTCGGCCTCGCGGTGCCCCGAGCTGCTCGCCACCTCGCCGTGCCATTTCATGAAGTCCTGGCGTACCCGCGGATCCTCGAGGGCAGCAATCGGCATCGAGCCAAAGCGCTGCTCCGCCTTGTCGAGCATGCGGCCATATTCCTTGCGGGTGCTGTCGGCCAGTTTCCCGAACTCGGGTGAGACTGTGTAGAGGTGGGTGAGCTGGTTAAAGGTGCCGCGGTGCCGCTGGCTGATTTCTTTCTCAGCGGCTGCCAGTGCAGCGATGAACTCGGGCTCACCGGGCTTACCCGGAAGCGGCTTGCCGGTGGCGCGATGGTAGTGGTAGCGGCGCACGCTGCCATCAGCGAGCACCTTGCGGACAGTGTTGACGCCTGTGATCTTAGCCTTGACCACTGTCATGCCTCCACTTGTCCAGCGGGGAAAGATCGGTCTGCTTTGCGGCACTGACGCTGTAAACGATCACTCGGCCGTCGCGACCTACTTCGACCCGCCCCACTTCGACGCCGGCTGCCTTCACGCCTTTCACAGCGCGGGCCACATCGGCTTGTCTGAAAGCGGTCTTAGTCATCCGCGCTTCCGGTCCCACTCGCCGAGCGCATAGTCCGCTTTGGCAATTACCTTTGAAATGGGCAGCACAGAAAACAGATCATCTTGATAGAGAGCGAAGATCTCATTTGCCTGCTCATCCCGGTACGGAACGCAGGCCAGAACGTCGCCATCGTCTTCCGCATCCTGCGGATGCGAAACATTGAACAACACCCATCGAATGCCTTGGCTTCCAGGCTGCAGTTCCGGCGCATCACGAAAGAGGCTTTCGGGCTGAACCTTGTAGCCAGCGCTGCGCCCCATATCGACGCCGAAGCCGTGCCGGATGCGGGCACGCGCGGTAAACGCCTGCTTGACCTGTTTCCGCGAAAATCCATTGCTCATCATCTCGACCGCAACGGCCATCTCGATGATGTTCTCACGCGAGTATTCGCGCGGCAGACCGGGGCCAGGTTTAGCGATGGGGAGGTAGAACAGTTGGAGGGCATCCCAGTTCGAGATCATCTTCGGCTCGAGCATGAGATATTCGACGGCTTTCAGAGGGTACGAGTGCTTATCCATTAGCACTGTATGCGCCCCTCGACCTCGCATGTCAATCCCCAGTTCTTGGAAAAAAGCACTGCCCCCTTCTCCGCCAACTCTCAATGGTCGCGGACAATGGCGCCGCCGACCGTCCGGAGCGGGTTGACAGGCGTCAAGCCCATCTTGCGCTGGACGATGCGGAGGGCTTCCACGGTCTGCCCACAGGCCTCCGCCGTGCGCTTCTGGGCCTTCTGGTAGGCCATCGGGTCAGAGCGGCCCAGCTGGGCGCGAGACAGCTCCATAGCCAACTCGCGCGAAGACACCTCATCCTCGGAATCGGTGCCGTCCAGTTCGTCGTCATCGTCCTCGTGCTGGGCGCCCTCGTCTTCCGAGACGTCTTCGCGCTCGCCAACATCACCGCCTGCGGCCCACGTTTCCTGGCTCTGCGACCGATCACAGTAGAGTTCGCCCCGGCCGGATTCGCCGTTCAGCCGGTCGAGTTGATCGGCCATCCAGCGGCCAACATTGGCGCCAGATGGCTCCCAGCCCTTGGGGGCACCGAGGGTGGGCTCGTCATCGGCATCGCCATCGAGGGCGTCCAAGGCTGCGATCGCGGCCTCAATCCACTTCTCAAGGGCAGCTCTGGTTTTGGGCAAGCCGGTAGCGGCTGCCGGTGAGGGGTACCTCGGCATTGGTTCATCTCCATTGCAGATGTTGCAATTTTGATATAACCTTATGCCAATGCTGAAGTCAACACTTTTGATGTAAGGTTAGTCTGTGACCCCTGCCCAATGCCGCGCTGCTCGCGCACTGATCGCCTGGTCACAGGACAAGCTTGCGGAGGCCGCCAAAGTCTCGAAAGCCACGATTGCCAACTTCGAGTTGGAAAAGCGGGTTCCCTACGACAGGACGCTACAAGACATTCGCGCCGCCCTCGAGTCGGCCGGCGTCGAGTTCGTGCCTGAGAATGGTGGTGGGGCTGGGGTGAGGCTGAAAAATTGACTTGGAAAGCCGTAACAATGGACCGAGTTCTTCGTTTATTCCCCTTGACAAAATTCAAAACCGCCCCCTAAGTTAGGTTTAGTCGGAATGCGTTTTTTTGGACGATGCCTATCGCGGGGGTTTGGATAGGCAAAGGCAGATAGATGGCCCTTCAATTCCGACCAAACTTGCCGAAAATTGCAGAACTATTGTTGTACCTGGCCCATAAGAAGCCGGGCGCTGACAAGTATCAGGCAGTGAAATTTTTCTATCTGGCAGATCGGGAACACCTCAATCGCTTCGGGCGACCGATCACGTCTGACGAATATTACGCGCTGCAATATGGGCCAGTTGCCTCCAATGCAAAGGATCTGCTTGAGCAAGACAAGTGGGCTTTGATGGATGCGGGAATGAAGGAACTCCCCTTCCAAGTGGATATGGAAGCGCGTCGGGGGCCTGATAAAGTCGAGCTTCTGATTATTGGCGAGCCAAAGCGTGCTGTCGATATGGAAATATTCTCCCGCAGTGATCTTCGCGTCTTCGATGAAATATTGGAGAAATACGGCGATTACGATTTTGACGCTCTATACAATCTGACTCACAATCATATGGCGTATAAAAGAGCTTGGCTGAACCGGGGATCGGCCATGCGCGCGTATATGCCGTATGATGATATGATCTCGTCTCCCACCAAGCGCGAGAGCATCTTGTCAGACATCGGGCCTGTCGCAGCGCATCTGTGACATGAAGCTTGGCGATGTTGTAAAGTTCACTTCTAACCAAGCCATCGGTCACGATCAACGACCAAAGTTGCATATTTTCCTATGCAAGACGAGTCATTTTCGCGCTCCGGAAGAGTACGCATTTCTCTTCATAAGCTCGGGAAACCCATCGGGGTCCTGCTACCCCATGGCCCTTGCAGACTATGAGGGCCTCTTAGATCACGACAGTTTCATTACTTGCGGTGAACTGGTTTTCTATTCTCGCGAGTACCTCGAAAGCGTTACGATCGTGCCCAAAGGGGTCATTCGAAAAGAGCACCTCGTCGCGCTTCGGAATCACCTCGCAAATCATGATGTGATGGTGCAGTGGCAGATCAATGAAGCCTGCCGCGTCCTCCCCGCGGTGGTGTAGATCTTCAGAAACTAGTCCTCTGCCTGATCTTCTCCTGCGCCTCGATGCCATAGACCATCGCGTTTGCCGATAGGAACTGCGGCAAGAACTGGTTCATGAGGGCCTTCACCAGGACGGGCGGCAGGATGAACTCCACCTGGTTGCCGGTCTCGGTATCCACCCTGAGCTTGACGGTGAGGCCATCCATGCGGTCGGAAACGATGGTGTGGCTGACGTTGACATCTCGGGCAACGCCCATGATCTGTTTCATGCTTACCTTCCTGCGAGTGCTGCGCGGACAGTGTCGGCGAGGTCGGCCTGTATCTGGCCCCTCGCTAGCTTGAAGCTGGCCGCGTCGGTTGCGTTGACGTTGAACACGATGTCTCGGAAGCCGCCGCCGGCGCCACGAGAACCAAAGCCGGACGAGTTGTCGTTGTGGACAGAAGACAAGGCAGGTGACTCGACCATGGCGCCGTTGGCGGATGCCATCCCTGCCATATCGCTATTCCACCTCGTCTGAATCTCGCCGCCGACCTTGGCGAAATTGTTGCCCATCTTGTTCAGCCAGGCGCCGGATTCCGTCACCAAGTCAGGAATGTAGGAGTGCCCCACAGCCCTGTCGTAGAGGCTCCAGATCGCGTCACCCAGGGCACCGAACTTGCCAATTGCCCAATCGATCACCTCGCTTAGCTTGTCCTGCAGCCACGTCTTGGCACCCTCGTAGATGTCAGCCATCGCCTGGACAGCCTTGTTCTTCAGTTCGATGAAGGTGTTTGCAAGGTTGGTCGCCTGCTTTTGCATCGATTCCACCAGGCCAGGAAAGAGCGTGTCGATGATATTTCCGAGCGATGCCAGCATGTCGGTGATGATCTTTTTTGCCGCCTCGAAAGCACCCGCGAAGTCGCCAGTGAACAGTGCCTTGAAGAACTGGATCTGGTTGCCAATGAAGTCGATCACCGCCTTGAAGGCGATCTTCACCGCCTCCCACTGCTGCGAGAAGTCGATACCCATTTCATTCAGTGCAATGGACACTAGGCCGATGGCAGCGACTACGATAGCCACGGGCGCGCTGACCAGTGCAAACGCTGGGGCAAGTAGGGCCAGCGCCGGCATGAGCAGCCCGATGGCAAACAGGACCGGACCAATGGCCGCGGCAGCGGCGCCGATGCCGACGATGAACTTCTTTGTGGTCGGGTCGAGTGAATTGAACCCTTCGGCAATGCTCTTGGCCAGCTCTGCAAACGTCTTGATGAATGGGGCGATGGCTTCGCCGACCGCCTCCATGGCGTCACCGATGGAGTTCTCCATCTGCTTCCAGGCACCATCTGTGGTCTGCGCGGCTGCCTCAGCCTGTCCGCCGAACTCCTTGAACAGCTCATCCAGGATGATCCTCTGAGCGCCGGCCATGTCACCGACCTTGACCATCTGCTCGATCATCTTCTTCTGGTCGGCCGTGAAGGTTACACCGACACGACTCAGAGCCGAAATGCCCTTGATGGGGTTGTTCAGGGCCTTGCCGACCTGGATGGTCGATGACTGCAAGTCCTGGCCAAGGCGGGCCGACAGATCGAGGGCGGCTTTCTGCGCGTCGGCGAAGACGCCCCCGGAGATATTGCCAAACGTCAGCATGTTCGCTGTGACCTTCGACATGATGTCATCGTCATCGAAGGTGGAAATGCTCTGCAACTGCGCCGCCATATCCTGCAGCTGCGCCGTGGTGTAGCCAGCCGTGCCGCCGGTTGACTTGATCGCGGCATCAACCGCTGCCGTGGCGTTCTCGGAATCCTGATAGGCCTTCAAGGATTTCTTGCCGAGGACAACAAGTGGGGCAGTTAGGCCGGCAGTGAAGCCCGCCCCCGCCACCTTGAGGCTGTCGCCAATGCCCTTCAACTTGGCAGCGATCTGGCCCATCTGCTTCTCGAAGGCTGCGGAGTCGGCCCCTAGGACCACACGCAAGGCGCCAATGGTTGCGTCACTCATGGTGTTGAACCTTTCTTAGAGTGGAGGGGCGGCGGCCGGCCGCGAGGGAGAATGACCGGCCGCCAAGAACGAGGTGAGAGTGAGTCTCGGTCCTCGTCCTCAATCGTTAGGCTGCAGGAGCTTGCTGCTTTTCAAGGTCAAGACGCTCTTCAATCGTCATCGGAACCTTGACTGTCTCGGTGATACGGCCGTTGGCGTCATGCTTGGTGACGATGGTTCGCTCACCCAGCCTGCCCGACTTGGCGATCCTTGTGGCGGCGCCAACGTGATAACCCACCTGGTAGAACTGACTCTCCATCGATCGAACGTAGTGCGCGATGACCGGTGCCAAGGTAGGGCGGATGGCGAGCAATTGATGCTTCTCGGCCCAATCCCGAACGTCCTCTTTTTCGCTCTCTGTGAAGCTCCGGAAAATGCCATCAACTACTGCATCGCAGGTGTCATCAAGCGTCTTCTGAAAGCCTTCGGGTTCAGGATACTTCTGCTGCTGCTCACTCATTCGGGCATCCTTTTTTGCTTGGAAGGAGGTGGCGGCCGGCATAACCACCCCGAAAGCCGGCCGCCCTGTTAGGACGAGGGAGAGGGGACCTCGCCTTACAGTTCACACTTCAGAAGCTTGATGGCCTCCGAGTTCGCCAGGCCACCGCCCACACGCCGGTAGGCGTAGAACTTGACGTAGGGCTTGGCGGTGTACGGGTCGCGAACCATGCGAATGCCGGGCTTGTCCACGATTCTGTAAGCCAAGCTCCAGTTCGCGAGAGCGATGGGATAGGCGTTGGCGCCGAGGTCCGGCATGGACTCGTCCAGTTCGACCGGGAAGCCGAGAAGCATGGGCGGCTGGCCGGCCGTGAGTGCATCCGTCCAGATGTAGCGGCCTTCCAGGTCCTTGAACTTCCGGATGGTCGCCGCGGTGGTCGAGTTCATCACCCACGCAACCTTGTTGCCCTGCTTGTAGGGTGCCCGCAGCTTGTAAACCATGCTGATGAGGCAGTCGGCCGGCGAGGTCGAGGCGAAAGCCGAGGCATGCCCGGTCTTCACATACTCGATGTCGCCGTAGTCGCGCGAGGCGTCTGCGGTGGCCACGATGTTGTAGCTGAGGAATCCGCGAGGCTTGAGAACGCCATCACCATCAATGAAGGCGATGCCTTCCGCGCGTCCGAATTTGTCGCTGATCTTGGCCTCGATCCAGGCGCCCAGGTCATAGGAAGTGTCATCGAGAAGCCGCTGGGTGACGGTCTGCAGGGCGTAAATCTCATGCACCGGAATCCGGATCTTGCCGATCTGGGGAGTTCCAGTGTCATCACGCGACGAGGTTTCGCCGGTCCAGCTGGCGCCAGCCTCGTCGAAGTCCGTCACCTCTTCCCAGGCATCGCCGGCCGAGATGGTTTCGCGGCGAGCTAGCCTGGCGATGGCGCTCTGATCATAGATCTTGGTG
Organism: Hyphomicrobiales bacterium; assembly: GCA_046349235.1. Lineage (GTDB taxonomy): Bacteria > Pseudomonadota > Alphaproteobacteria > Rhizobiales > Aestuariivirgaceae > Aestuariivirga. Next base: position 206,990 of record JAXMCT010000009.1, on the reverse strand, counting down.
ATCATGGTCGAAGCCATGACCGGCAGCACGATGTAGCCACCGTCCGGGTCGGAACCGACGCTCATGGTCTTGAGTTCAGCGTCCTCGCCAGTGCGGGCGAAGACGGCCAGAGCCTTGTGCTCGTCATCGCTGCCGGCGCTCTTGCCGTGAAGGGGACGGCCGCCGCGCTGCAAGCGGAGTTCGAGTTCCTCGCGTTCCTTGCGCTCGTTGTCGATCTTCGCATGCATCGACTTCTTGAAGGCGTCGATGCCCTCGCCCGTCTTCTCGATGAGTTCTTTGAGTTCGTACATATCAACCATCGTTCATTCTCCTAATCTCTTCGGTCACTGCCTTGATTGCTTTGGCTAGTTCCTCGAGCGGTTGGTCCGGTTCGGTCTCGCCGCTGAGATTGGAGAGTGCGGACCACCCACCAGCCGTCACGGCCTTCGCTGCTGCCTTCGAGAGACCCAGCGAGCGAAGCGCGCGCGTGAGTTCGGCGGCAGACTTGAACTGCGTCGGCGGTGTCGGAGGAGTGTCGGACATGCCAGGCACCGGGACCATTGGTCCCGTCTCGATAACCGCTTCTGCGATCTCTGAGCCCGGCGTAACCGGTGCCTGAAGGAGATGAGGTGTCGGCATAGACCGATCACACACATTCATCTTCTCGCATGTATCTTCCATCAATGCAAGCCCACTCTGTGGAGATGCTGGGCCGACTCTGCCACTGCCACCGCATCGGGGTTTTCCTTGCGGAGGGCATCGAGCGCGGCGAGCAAGGCCACCGCGGCCGCCTCGGGGCCATTCAGGCCGGCAATGACGTTCCAGCCAGCAGCGACCATGGCCAGCGCCATCGTTGAAGCGGGAATGGCCCGCTCGGTCTCGGCGTCCGAGCACATCTCGACCAGGGGTGTCACCAGGCGCGGCCACATCACCGCGCTCTCAAACACGTCGTTGTCGGTATCCTGCATTTGCTGTCGGCTCCTATTTCGAGAATTCAAGTTGACGTGGGGCAAAGCCAATTTGAGCGAGTCGCAGCATCAATCTGGCTTTGCGGAAAAAAATGGGGGCCGCCGGTCTCAGAAGGGACCAGTTGGCAAGATCGAGGGCCGCCGCCACCCTCCCCTTGCGCGCACGCGCGAGGGATTCCTGTGTTAGCGATGGCTTTGCTTCCCCCCGCCGGTACCCAGACCGATACCTTGGCGAGATCTGATTGCCCCGGGGCCGCGCGGACGGCGAACACGGGAGGGCACAGTGCCCACAGCACGTCGAGAGGCGAGGCACCGGGCGGTGCCGTGCCCTGCTTGGCCTTGGTGCGGCCCAGCAGCTGCGCAACTCGACGTTCGGTCAGGGTGGCGAGGCCGGCCGGGCAGGCAATGAGGTAGTCTCCAATGCGATGGGTGCTCATGTGGGGTCCTTCATTGGGGGCTTGTGACCATGGGCGCGGACATGCTCGAGGGTGCGATAGGCAGACTGCGTTGCGTAAGCCAGGTTCTCGCGGGTCCGGTGCAGGCTCTCGGTGCTGGCAAGCACTTGCTGCCACTGCGAGAGGTAGTGCTGTGCGGTGCCAATCACCTCGGAGATAGTCGGGACAAAGCGCGACGTGCGCCTGATCTGCTGGCAGGTGAGCAGCAGAATGGCATCGGGGATCTGGCAGTCCATCACGTCGAACACCAGCGCGGCGATGTAGGTCTCGGGGTCGGTGAGGCTGGCGTTCGGAAAGGCGCCGATGAGACGGGCAACGTGCCGGCGCGCTCCCTTCTCGGAGCAGATCGACAATGCCTTCTCCACCGCCTCAACAAGCTGCTCAAGCTCATCCTGATCGGGCAGGGCCTCGAGATTGCGACGGTTCTCCTCAAGAGCCTGCTGAATGCGTTCAACCGGGCTGTACCAGGTGAAGTCCATGTTGACCCGCGCGTAGAGCCGGGACGTGAGGTCCGCCAGGAAGTGGGGATTGCGGGATTGCAGACGGGCAAGGCACTCCTCGGGGCGGGACTTGTCGATGACGGCGAGACTGTTCATGTGTCACCTCCCCTGACCTGGCGGAGGGCAGCGAGGGTGCGGTCCTTCCCTGTCTGCCGAGTTGAAGCGATCACACTGCCCATGTGCTCCACACGAGGCGGGGCAGGTTCATCGTTCCAGCACTCGGCATTGAGCCACGAGGCAAGGTGTTTCGTGAACTGCGGGTCCTGGCCTGTCCTCTCGGCCGCATAGCGCAAGACGCCGGCCTTGATGGTCGGGAGGTCGGTGCGCTTGAGGGCCGCCTTGAATGCCGACCTGGCCCGGCCCTTGGCGACCTTGCGGGGATAGTGGCTCCAGAGGTCCTCGAACTCGAGATCAGGCTTCGGAGTGCCGCTGACCGATATAGATTCTTCCTCAGAGAGTTCCTTCAGAGAGTTCTTCAGAGAGTTAGGTGGACACTGGTGTCCGGTCTGAGTGACAGAAATGTCCAGTCTGTCGGTCACAAATGTCCGGTCTGAAATCTCAGAGTGGACATCGGTGTCCGGTCTGGTCTCGTTCTGATCGGACACTGGTGTCCGGTCTGACATCACCATGCGATAGCGGTTGGGCTTGCCGTCACCGCCCCTCTTCTTGACGAGGAACCCGCGGCTCACGAGCAGGTCGATCATGCGGCGGACGCTGCGCTCGTTCATCCCGAGTGTCGCCGCCAAGTAGCCAAGGCCGGGCCAGGCGTCTCCCGTCTTTCGGCTGACGTGGCCCGAAATGAGATAGGCCAGCCTGAAGGTGGCACCGAGATCTGGGTCGGCGAGAATCGCGTCCAGCCACTGCAGACGGTCCTTGGTGAGGGTGTCGGCCGTCAACGCAACACCTCCACCATGAGGTGGCGATCTACCCGATAGGTCCGGAATTGGTTTGCAATGGGCTCCCTAACCCATTGATCCGACTGATGGCCGGTAAGGGTCGGTTTGTGGAAATCCGCGCCAATTACAACGGATTGCCCAAGCCTACGAATCTGGGGGTCATGGGTTCGAATCCTGTCGGGCGCGCCATCAATTCCAACATACTGAAGTTACGGCGATCTTGTTCTGGCCTGCAGAACAGAGATCAGAATTTTCCGGATCCCGAGAAATCCAGATTCGCTATCCGGCTTCAAATCAATCAAGAACCGGCACTGAACTCAATAATCCGTCCAGCCCCCATCGGTCGGGAATACGCCTCCGGTGAAGTTCGACGCCTCCGGTGAGAGCAGGAACAGCATCATCGACACCTGCTCGGCGACGGTGGCCGTGCGGTGCTGCGGGTCGGTCCAAGCGAGAATGCTGTTGGTCTTGATGCGCCCCATGGTCGGATCCGAGGCAGTCTTCATCGAGGCGGCTACCAGCGCGCCGGCGCGAGCGATCATCGGCGTATCGGTGGCGGCCATGTTCACCGAGTTCACGCGGATGCCGTATGGAGCGTAGTCTATGGCGGCATTCCGGGTGAGGCCGTTCACGCGGGATTTCCGGCAAGTCCCGTCATGCCGGCGATGGAGCCGACGTTCACGATGGCTCCGCCCTTCAACTGGGTGACCATCTGCTTCAGCTCCGCCCGCATCATCAGGAAGGTGCCAAGCGCATTGGTGTGGAACACCTTGGACCAGTATTCCTCCGTGGCCTCGTGGATGGGCGCGAAGACGAGGGGCTTCTGTTTCTCGTAGTTGACGGGATCGCCAGAGAATACGCCGTCCATCACGCCGGCATTGTTGATGGCGCCGTAGAGTGCACCAAAATTCCTTACCGCCGCCTCCACTGCGGCCTCGGCTGTCGCCTCCTCACCGATGTCGCCATGCACGAAGACACTCTTGCCACCCGACTTGCGGATGGCTTCGTCGGTTGCCTCGCCGAGGTCCTTGATCCAGTCTACACCTACCACATTAGCGCCTTCTCGGGCGAGGCGAATGGCGGCGCCAGCGCCCATGCCGCGGGCCGAACCGGTGACGATGATGGTCTTGCCCGCAAAGCGCCCGGGAATGAAGGCGTCGGGGTCCGGAGGCGTGATTTCGACGAGCGCATTGCCACTGGTCGAAGGTGCCGCCACTTGCGCTGCAGAGGGCGCCACGCCCGCGGCACCAGCCGCTACCGCCATCGTGCCGGCGGCCTTGATAAGATCGCGTCTTTCCATGTGTCCGTCTCCGTCAGTAGGTGGTGAACCCGCCGTCGGTGGCGTAGTTGGCGCCCGTGATATTGGAGGCCTCAGGAGAAAGCAGGAACAGCATGACCGCCACCTGTTCAGCCGCAGTCGAACCCATCTTCTGCTGGTTGCTCCATTGCAGCAGGCTGTCGATCTTCAACATGCCGATGCCTGTGTCCTTGAGGCCGCTCTTCACACGCTGCGTCAGGATCTCCTTGGCGCGCTCATACATCGGCGTGATCGTCGTCCCCATGCAGACCGAGTTCACCCGGATGCCGAAGGGTGCATAGTCGATGGCGGCATTCTTGGTGAGACCGTTCACGGCATGCTTGCTCGCGACGTAGGATGGCGTACCGCCGAAGCCCCTGAGACCCGCAACGGAGGCCACGTTGACAATGGCGCCGCCACGCTGCTGCTTGAGAAACTGCTTCAACTCGGCGCGCAAGCTGCGGAACGTGCCGGTGGTGTTGACACGCATTACCACGTCCCAATAGGCATCGCTGGCCTCGTCGATGCGGGACATCACCAGGTCCTTCTGCTTGGCATAATCGATTGGGTCGCCGGGGAAGATCGCGTCCATCACGCCAGCATTGTTCAGGGCGCAGTCTAGGCCGCCATAGGTGTCGACAGCCGCCTTAACCATCGCGACGCAGACGTCGTTATCGGAGATGTCGCCTGGCACAAAAACCGCCTTGCCGCCATCCTTGTTGATTGCGTCGATGACGGCCTTGCCCTCATTTGCCAGCCAGTCGACGCCAACGACATTCGCACCTTCCCGGGCGAGGCGGATGGCGGCCATCCGACCCATGCCGCGCGCGCAGCCAGTGACGAGAGCCGTCTTCCCGGCAAATCGCCCCGGCATGAAATAGTCATCCGGTACCGGCACGATGTTCTGGCGGCCTGCGATAACCGGGTCCGGCGGGTTCCACGGCGTCGAATAGTCATCAAGCGCCAACTCAAGCTGAACGCCGTCAGCTCCTTCCGCGCCGGCCGAGGCGGCTACGGTGGCGGCAATAGCCCCTACCCCTGCAATCATGTTCCGACGGTCAACCATGATGATTCCTCTGTCTGAATTGTTGTGGCAGATGCGAACTCACAGCGAGTAACGCACGAAAAGCATGGCGGCAAACCAGTCATCAGCCTTGTGGTCCAGCGCGTCCTGAACGGCCTCTCCGGGCACGGTGTAGGCCAGCATGCCGTGGACGTACCAGTTGGGGTTCGGGAACCACTTCACCGTGATGTTCGCCTCGTAGCCGTAGTTGTGGCTGTCGAGGAAGCTGAGTGCGGGGTTGCCACCGAGATTATCCAGGCTGGGAACGGTAAAGGCCCAGAGCTGCGGTACCACCTCCACCGTGGGAAGTGGGCGGAAACGGCCCTGGATGCGCTGCGCGATGACGTTGGAGTCCTGCACGACCTTGAACATCGACGAACCCTGCACCCATTGTTCGCCATTGCCGCCGGAGAGCAGCGGGTCCCAGCGCTCATAGGTCTCGGTGTCGGGGTCGTCGCCCGAGAAATAGCCAAGCCGATAGCTGATCGACGGTGACCATGTCTTGTCGATGAAGCTGTAGCCAAGTTCGGCATAGCCCGCAGTGGCGAACATGTCGAAGTCGCGGTGGTTCTGGATAGCGCCTTCGATACCGAAGAAGGGTCCGGGCGCATTGGGTGGATTGGGCGTGTAGGTGGCGCGAAGGTCGTAGACATTGAGGCCATCGCGCGTGCCGATGACCTGGCCGTCAGGGCCGTAATAGGCATAATCGCCCTTAAGTGCGGTAACGTAGCTCGCTCCTGTCATCATCCCGCTGATCGGTCGAGCTTCGATGTTGACGCCTGCAAGCCCGGTGTTGGTATTGATCACCGGAAGCTCGTCCGGCTCGACATAGAAGGCCTCGAACTTGGTCGAGTTGTAGCGGAGCTGGGCCAGCACCAGCATGTCTGCCGCCCACCGCGCATTGGCCTGCAAGGCCGCGCGGTCCCAGCCGTTGGCGGCGGTATTGGCGATCAGGAACGCATTGGCGAGCTGGAATTTCTGCCGGCCCGCGCTGAAATTGAAGGACAGCCGGTTGCCCTTCTCGTCCGTCTTGCCGGTGATGAAGCCCGCATAGGCATCTTCGAAGAAGGTGTAGCCTCGCGTCTGATCGGTGAACAGCTCCTGCCCCTTGGAGCCGGAACTGATAGAACTCAACCCCCCATAAACGTAGAAGTTATCGTTGACCGGCGTGATGCCGTAGATGCCGTAGTGCAGAAATCCCTCGACCCACTGGCTGTAGCCCTTGCCCGCGGGTTTGCCTTGCACCAGCGGATTGCCGGCCAGCATCTGGTCCGGTTGGCCGAACCAGGCATTGTTGTTGGCGTAGGTGAGAGACAAGGCTTCAAGCTTTGCACGGACGTATGTACCGTCCTTGTCGTAGAGCACCGGAAGGTCAGCCTTGTTGTTGGTGATCAGAAAGCCCCGGCCCTCGAAACTGCTGTTGCCCCTCGTGGCGAGCGTGATGGTGAAGCTGACATCGAGACCACCGGCGCGGCCCAGCGCATAGGTGTAGGTCACGTTGGCGATCTCCGGGTTCCGCCTGACCTTCGCGATGGCGAATTCCGCCGCATTGGGGCTGAAGTAGTCGCCCGGATAGACAGCGAGGTACTTGCGGAAGCCGTCCGTCACCTTGTCGTTGTAGGCCTGGTCGGCGCGTGGGTTGGAAATCGTGACGGTCACCGTCTCGACCGGCAGGCTGAGGAAGCCCAGGTCGGCGCCGTAGCTCTGGGCACGGGCAGAGCCTATCCACGCGAATGTCATGATCGCAGCGAGTACGCCGATCAGCCCTGCAATAACTGCCAAGCGGGCTCTGGGCCTGATCGTCACCGTGGCTTCCTCATACGGTGGAGACAATCTTTATCGTCTTCCGATTGAAGACGGAGAATTGCCGAACAAGGCGAGCCGGTAAACAATAAAGAAGGGTGCCCGCCTGTAAACACATCTCTCAGACACAATGAAATCAATTGCTTACAAGAAGGTACCAGTTCTCATCTTTATCTTGTCCGATGCGCCATTTAACTCAATCACTTGCTGTTTGCTCCCTGGCCTTTCCGAGGGCCGGTTTGCAGGCGGCTTGCAAGAGCTGGCGCCTTCCCGTTCTGAAAACGTGTGATCTCGGCCTCGGCCAGATGCTGTGCAGGCGCGAGAAGCTGCTCGAGGGTCTGCGTCACCGACTTGGGGCCGTGTCCGGTGATCGCTGCAATCTGCGGCACGGCGCAGCCGGTCTCCGCAAGCAGCATCTGCTTCATGGCGTGTACGGCGGAAAGCCCGTTTGCAGAGCTCTTGCAGCGTGAAAGACGGTCTGCTTAGCTCAAAACGCTTTCGTTGTTGGGAAATTCGTGATGCGTCGCCTGCTGTTGCTTATGGGTCTTGTCGGATTTTCGGTGCTTCCCGCAGCCGCGGGACCCAATATCGACCATGTCTTCGTGATCGTCATGGAGAACATGGACGCAACGCCAGCACACAAGGGTGACAAGACCTACATCTACGGAAACAAGAAGGACGCCCCCTACATCAACAAGGTGCTGATCCCCTCCGCTTCCCGCGCGCTGAATTTCGTTGACGAGCTCCCGGAGCTGCCGAGCGAGCCGCACTATATCCTGATGGAGGCCGGCACCAACGAATTCGACGACACCACATTCACCTGCAACGCGGAGCCGACGCGCAACTGCGATGGAAGCGACACGCCGAATTGGACCAGGAGCCCCAAGCACCTCGTCACCGAACTGACGGCGGCGGGACGGAGCTGGATGGCCTATGCCCAGGGGTATGACCCGGCGAACACCGGCGCCTGCCCGGTGACCAGTCACGACCGCTATGCCGCACGCCATGTTCCCTTCGCCTTCTTCGCCGACGTGGCGGGCGCTCCGCCCGCCTGGAACACGCCGGGCTGTGCCGAGCATTTCCGCGACTTCTCGCAGCTGAAGGCGGACCTCGCCTCGGGGAACGTACCGAACTACGCCTTCATCGTACCCGACGTCTGCAACGACATGCATGGTCATGACACCTGCAAGGGCAATCTCATCAAGGCGGGTGACGACTTCCTGAAGAACATGCTTCCTGGGTTGATCGACTGGAGCAAGAAGAACCGCGGCATCGTCATGCTGGCCTGGGACGAGGATTCGTCGAGCGAGGTCATGCCCTTCATCCTCGCGGGGGCGGGGGTCAAGCAGAACTATGCGAGCGAAGAACCCTATTCCCACCGCTCCATGATCCGAACGGTGGAGCGTATCTTCAACTTGCCGGGCCTAGACACGGTGAAGGACGCCTCGGATTTCGGAGACATGTTCGAGGACGGCAAGTTCCCCTGACGAGCTATTCGGCCTTGAAGACCTCTTCCGCTCCACACAGGCCATGAAGCGCCGCGCCACCTGTTAGCCGCCGACGCACCCGACCAGCTGTAGATGACGCGCTAGCGCCGCTTTCGAGCGACGTCCCCGCATGCAGTGCAGTACGGATGTGCGAATTCGCCAACGAATTCGATCCCCATAAGATTGCCTGCGCATTGATCGAGCTCTTTCGGACCAGGCCTGCGGCTCTTTACTCGACTTGGTGATTGTGCAATTTTCTCACCCTGATGCAACTACTTGCGTTGGCGTCTGGCACAGGCAAACGCGTTCGTCGATCGTTCGATCGGATCAGCGGGAGCTTGACAAGGTCATTTGGGTGGAAAGCCATGGCGTCGACAGAACAAGCAGTGACCGAAGTTGTGCCGCATTGCACGGCCGCTGACTGGGATCGCATTTATGCCTTGGATGAGCAGGCTCTACCGTCACAGTCCAGTGCCTGGACGAATGCGATCTGCGTAACGGGCGGGTATGCACTCAAGCGTCGCAAGTATATCTTTCAGGATGGGACAGAAGCGGCGCTTTGCCTCTTTTCGAAGAACCACAGCATCACTCCCTTTCAAATCCAGAGGTCTCCACCTGCGGCCTGGGGCTTTGGCGGCCCGATCTCAACACGCCCACTGAGCAGCGAACATCTTCGTGCGATCCTCGACGATTGTGCGCGATTGCCGGGCGCTGCCATGCAGATCCGTCCCAATCCCCTGGTGGCTAACATCTGGAGCGACGCCGCTGCAGGCAGCGGGTGGACCGCCTTGCCGCGCAAGGCGCATGTTCTTGATCTCCAAGGGGGCTTTGAGGCGGTCTGGAACCATGGGTTTCTGGGACGGACCCGCTCTCATGCGCGCAAGGCAGAGCGTCTTGGGATCACGGTCCACTCGGGATCGGGCGCGGAGCTCGTCGAGGAGTTCGACGCCTTGTTTCGGCTGTCCATCCTGCGATGGGCAAGGAAGCAAAACGAATTTCCGTGGCTTGCCTCGCTTCGGGGTCAGATCCGCGATCCGAAGAAGAAGTTTCTCGAGATGGCGCGGTTGTGCAGCGACGTTGTGCGGATAATGATTGCGCGAAAGGATGGAAGGGCGATTGCCGGAATCGTCGTGCTCTATGGTAACAATGCGCACTATACGCGTGGTGCGATGGATGATCAGGCTGTCGGAAATTCCGGAACCAATTCTCTGCTGCAGGCGACGGCAATCAAGGAAGCTTGTGAAAGGAATTGCCGATATTATCACATGGGTGAATCGGGAGAATCTGCGTCACTCACCGCGTTCAAGGCTCAGTTTGGGGCGGTCGGACATGCCTATGCCGAGTATTTCTATGAGCATCTTCCTGTCCTGTCGGCGCGCCAAGAACTCCGCACGCTTGGAAAGAAGCTGATTGGATTTCGAGATGTCTGAATCAGGGTCACCACTCGGAAATCAGCTCCAGCCGGGTCTGTTCTCTTCCTTGCTTTGCTTGCCTGCCCAGACGGAGCACGCACTGGTTGCGATCGAGGGTCCGGCACATGAAAGTTGCATCATTGAAATCCTGCCTTTCCGAACCGAAATCCTGGCAGCCGACGAACCTTCGCGATCGCGGCAGCCGGTGGATTTACAAAAACGTTAACCATTCGTCATAAAAGAGGCTGCGTGTGTGTGTACGTGTCGAAGGGGAACGGAAGAAGGGAAGCCACTTGCATGAGTAAGGCTGAAGACCAGGCCGGACGATCTCCCGCCGAGGCCTGGGAAGCGCTCGTCAAGCGCTGGGACGCTGGCTACACCAGTTACCGCACCGCCCTCGAGGCGAAGTCGCTGCTGGGAAATGACGAAGAAGCCCTGCGGGAGTGCAACGCGGCCGAAGCCGCCGCCCGCAGCGAGTTGGAAGAGATTCGCCGGCAGATGGACGCGATGATCAGCAAGGGCCAGAAGAGACGGCCCCCGGCAGGCGATGAAATCACCATGCGTATCCTGCCGCAGGATACGCCGGGCGGAGTGGGATCCGGAAGCGAGCGCCAGAAGATCAGACGTTGAACGGGCGGGCCGGAAGCCCCGCCACGTCCGTCACACCAACTGCGCCAGCCGCATGATGACCAAGACGGCGCTCACCGCCAGTGCCGCAAGCGATGCCGCACCGAGGCCGCGTTGCAGCCAGCGGGGCCCGCCAGCATATAGCGCCATCAGCCGCCCGGACAGCACCAGCAGGGCGGCAAGCAAGGAGAGTGCGAGGGGGGTGCTGTCCTGTCGGAGTTCCGCCACGTTTTCCCGAAACTCCTTCACGACCACGAAAATGCCGATGCTGCCATCCGCTTCGATATGATCGGCCGTCACCACGCGTACCGACTGAAAGAGGTGCGTTGCCTCGAGGCGGCGCTGGAAGTCGCTCAGCAGCCGTCCATCGTAAGGCTGACCAGTCCGGAAGGTCAGCTCCTTGCGGATGGTGTCCCGCGAGACGTGGCCGAGGCCGCTGAAGGTCAGGTCCCCGAAGGTGGCCGACGAGCCACCGTCGATCGTCATCTCGACCGTCGTCAGGTGCCGGGCGTGGTCGAGGCGAAGCGCGCGCTCGGTGACGTCGGCCAAGGGATAAATGTCGCGCACGTGTCGCAGCACATCGGACTCCATCGCCCAGAGTGCCTCAGACGTCGCAGGCTTGCCGGTGTAGGAAGCGATGCGATCGCCGATGATGGCGGCAATGGCATCGACTTCCGGCGAAGACCTAACGCCAGATATGTCTATGATGCCGACGCGGAACATGTCGCCCGGGAGCGGATCGGCGATGATGGTGCCCTCGGGCAGGCTGCCGTCGGCGGCCGTAGCCGGGCGGCAGGTCACCTGCGCCTCGAGATAGCCAAACGCCCGCAGCACGGACGCAAGCTTGTCACAGTCGACAGCGGCGCGCTCGGCAGGCGGCGAGGGAGCCTTGCCGGTCCCGGGCCCCGCAGGCTCGCGCGGGGCGAGATAGCTCCTCATCGCCGCGAGAACCGCAGGGTCGGCGACGGGCTTCTCGTTAAGAAACAGATGGCCGTCGGCACGCGCCGTCGCGGTGCCTGCCATGGCGCCCATCGCCAGCAGGACGAGCGCCACCAATCCATGAAGCCCGCCCCTCAGCATGGTTCCGCACCCGGATTCGACGTCAGTAGGCTCCATGATCCCTCACTGCGGCGGCGGCGCAGGCGTCGCTGCGGGGATTTCGGGAAGCGGCTTCACGGCTGACCACGGTCCCATGTAGGACGACGCCGCATGGAGCATGAAGATCTTGGTGTTGGGAGAGGAATAGACGACTTCGAATTGCGGCGAGTTCATGAGCCTCGACTCGATGCCGTCGAGCGAAGCCGGTGGCATCACGCCCTCGGCGTCGATCAGCGCCTTCTGGCTGCGCGTGATGATGATGTAGCCGGCCTTCCACTTGTCGTCCGACAGCCAGCGCGAGAGCGTCTGCTCCGGCGCCGCAATCAGCGCATTGCGCACGTCGCGGCTCTCCTCGGAAATCGGAAGGTAGGCGAAGTTCTCGTAGTTCATGAACTGCGAGGGATAGTTGCGCGCGCCCTCGATCAGCAGGCTGCCGGGCGGCGCCCGCCCGTAGAGCCAGGCCGCGGCGTCCACCTCGTCATTCGTGAAGGTGTATTCGCGGTCCTTGCCGTTGTTGGCGAAGAGGAAGCCGACCACGCCCAGCACCGCCGTGATGCCGAACGCCGCGAGCGACATCCGACCGGCGCCGCGCTCCACGGTGGGGAAGAAGGCCGCGGCGGCGAAGAGCGCCAGCATCGGCAGCGCGAAGAGATAGATGCGGAAGTGGATCTCGCCACCATAGCGGTTCACGATCAGGGGGAGTGCCGAAAACATCAGCGCTGCGGCGAGGCCGTCGCGGCAACCAAGGCGCCAGCGCCTGAAACCCCCCAGCATGGCCAAGCCGAGGACGGCCAGCGTCAGCGCCCGGCCGATGATGACACCCCAGGCGCGACCCTCGCTCACCGCCGAAACCACGGCCATCTTCTTCTCGACCGCACCGAGGCCCTCGCCGAAGGTGCTCAGTTCGTCGGCGAGATTGAACACCACGAAGGGTGCAGCGAAATAGAGGAGCCAGAGCAGTTCTGCGGCGAAGGCAAACATCAGCACATAGGGGCTGACCCGGCCCATCGCCACGAGTGCCGCCAGCATCAGGATAATGGTGAGGGGCGTCAGCTGGTGTGTGGCCGTGGTCATCAGGATGAGGATCAGCACCAGCAGGCCGCCGACGACGTTGGCCAGGAGACCATGCTGCGGCGGCGGGATGGATGCCGCACCCTGCAGCAGAGTCCTGACGCGCGCCAGGAGCTGCGTGGCGCGATTGGCAGGCAGCTCGCCCCTGCCCTGCCCGCCGGCGAAGCCCGCGAGGCAGAGACCCATGATCAGCAGGTAAAAGAGCAGCGACACCCCCTGCGGCGAGAAATAGTCCTGGCCTATCCAGTTGCCCACCAGGAACAGCCAGATCGCCGCCGCGACGCGGCGCGGATCATCGGTCAGGCGGCGGTAGACGGGGATGAGAGCCAGCACGTAGAGCGCGTTCAGCACCGCTGGCGAGAAGCGCGCATAACTCGCGAGATCGAGCGGCGACAGGCCGAGGCGGTTCGCCACGATGGCGAAGAAATAGAAGAAACCGGGCCAGTTGTGATAGGCGGGCAGAAAGGGCGCGACCGGATCGACCGTGCCGTGGCGCTGGATGTAGTCGATGATGCCGATGTGCTTCCACGCCCATGAGTAGCGCAGCGTGCCATAGGCGAGCTCAGGCGTGACATGGAGGACCACGACGAGGCCGAGGAGGTAAAGGTAGGGTATGGCCCCCCGCACCGTGCGTGCGCCAAGGCAGATCGTGAAACCGAAGGCAAGCGCTCCAACCGCCGCCCAGTAGCCGGCGGGGAGCGTGGCGATCAGTCCATAGTCGGTGAGGTGCGCCGGGTCGACCTTGCGGAAGCTGATCCACCAGATGGCGAGGCCCGCAGCCAGCGGGCCGAGCGACAGGAGCGCAGGCAAGTTTCGCCCCGCGTCCGTTGCCGCTTCCTGCCGGGTCTCCTCGCGCAGCAATGCCGGCATGTTCACTTCGACCGTCATGATGCCAGATGTCTACCGCGAAAACCGATCATATGCTCGCAGGACCTGACCGACATTGGACTCGATCCAGAGACGGTTGGTGAAATAGCGTTCCGACTTCTGCAGGTTGCAATCGATGTGTCGCAGCCAGGCGAGGCAAACCAAGGCGCGGTTGGTGTCTCTGTCAAGCGGCCAGCCGGCATAGGTTTCTGTCGCCAGGGTTGCGCCGGAGAGATAGGCAAGATCCTCGTCGCGCCACACCGGGTGGCCGATCAGGTCGGCCACCACCCCGCCGATGTTGTCTTCGGAGAAGGTCGCCTGGCTGGTGATGGCGAGGTAGACGGCATCCAATCCGGGCGGAGCGTCGGTCGAAAGTCCTTCCCAGTCGAGAATGGCGCTGACGCTGCAGGATCGTGGCGCTTCGGCCCGCCGCGATGCGCCGCCCGCGGCCGCCGGCCCCTCGAACAGCAGGTTGCCGACATAATAGTCGCCATGGCCCAGGCCGAGCGGCACCGTGACGCCCCGCCAGAAGCGATGCTGGTCATCGCGCAGGCGGGCGATGGAACGCGACTTGCGCGGGTCGCGCATGAACACGGCGAGGCGATTCCCGATACGCTCCAGCGGGCCGTCGACCCAGCGCGCGAGCCAGGCCTCGTCGATCTCGGTGGGTTTCGCGGTATGTCGATGCAGCCTGTCGATGATGCTCACGGCGTCCATCAGGCCACTTACCCTTTTCGGCTGCTCGATCAGAGCATCGCGCCCTTCCTGGCCCGGCAGCAACCGTTCAAGCACCCACAGCCTGTCGCCCTGCTGCACGGAGGCGAGCACCTCGGGGTAGCTGACGCCGGTTTCGCAACCTGAGATCTGCGCGGCGAGCAAGTGGTGGGCGGCCTTGCTGCTCTCGAGAGCGCGCATGCCCGCCTCGCTCTGCGAGATCCTGAGCACTGCCTCGGATGCGCGCATCTTGCCGTCCTTCATGGCGGCCGCGGCGGCGTCGAGCAGGACCAGAGTGCGGACATCGCTAAGCGTTGTGATTTCGACCGCCGAATCCCAGCCGGAGGAGCCGAGGCGAGCCGTGGTGGCGAGGCCGGTCAGCGCCTGCCGCTCATCGGCTTCGAGTGGCCGCACCGTCTTTCTCGTCCAGATGCTCGCATAGAGGCGCACCAGGCCGCTTGCGACCTGGCCCAGGCCATTGATCAGCCAGTCCGTGCCTTCGCGCTGCATCCTCACCAGAACGATGCCCGCTGCCACCGTCAGGTGAGCGGCCAGCCAGGCATAGCCTATGCCGACGATGCCGATCGATTTCAGCAGCAACGCTCCAAGGCCGAGCAGCACGATCATCGTCGCGACCTGGATCGTCGCCAGCGACAGCATCTGCGAGCGCGCCCGCATCATCGAGAGATAGATGGTGACGAAGCTCCAGGGCACGGTGGAGATGACCAGCACGCGAAGCAGCGGCACGCCGGTTTCGACATAGGCACTGCCGAACAGCAGCATGATCCAGGGCGCGAAGAGGAAGATGAAAACCACGCCCAGCATCAGCGGCAAGATCGAATGGACGACAGCCGAAATGGCGAGCTGCCGGACGCGCGAGGAGTCTGGTGCGGCCTCGGTCAGGAGCGACATGCTCATCGAACGGCTGATGAGGTAGAGCGGGTAGCAGATCGTCCAGGAGAGGTGATAGGTGGCGATGGCCTCGGTGCCGCCATAGCGCAGCACGAGGAACGGCGCGGCACCGGTCGCCGTCATCATCGCCAGGGTGCCGATGTAGTCCCAGCCGAGGAACTTGGCGAGCGAGTGGTAGCTGACGGTCTGCTGGCGCGTGATGCTCCCGCGGTGCAGCGGAAGAAGCTTCAGGAAAATGATCAGGTTCACGGCGACGACGATCATCGGAAGCGGCAGGGTCCAGGCGACGAAGACACCGGTTCCCAGCGCCGGCAGCAGTATCGCCAGCACGGGCAGGAGGAGCAACTTCGCCACCGCGTAGATGCCGTTCTCTAGCGTCACGACCGTTGACCGCCGCAGGCCGACGAGAACGCTGTCCTGCATGGCGAAGATCGTCCAGAACATCGCCGAGACCACGAAGGTGGCCATCACCCAGCCGCTCGATCGGAGGAAGCCGAAGTCCTTCACGAAGTCGCCGATGCCGAAGAGGAAGGCGGTGGAGGTCAGTGCCGCAAGGCCGGTGGTGACCAGATATGAGGTCACGATCAGCTGCCCCGCCTGATCGCCGACGAGGGGCAGGTAGCGGTTCAGCATATTTCCCAGATTGAGTTGGGAGACGTTGCCGAGCGTCAGCAATGCGGAGATGAGCGCCGCGCTGACGCCGATCTGCTCGGCGCTATAGAAATGCGCGGCCACGACCCAGAAGACCAGCCCCAGCCCCGAGGTGAGGCCAGCGCTTGCGATGAGCGAGTAGCCGTTTCGGGTGAGGGGCGAACGCCACATGCTGCGCAGCAGCGACAAGGGACCGCCCTTGTCGCTCATGCGCTGGTCAGTCGCGCGCTCGAGAGCCGCATCGGCAACCCTCATTGCGTCGTCCTTTGCCAGACCCTTACGTAGTCGACAGAGAAGCGCGAGGGAAACTTGGTCAGTGCATTGGGAGCGCCCGGCCAGTCGCCGCCTACCGCCAGGTTCATGAGAAGGTACATCGGCGCGGAGGGAATGTAGCGCTTGTCAGTGAAGGACCAGACTTCCTTGCCATCGAGGTACCAGCGGATGGCGTCCGGATCCCAGGTGAGGCCATAGACGTGCCAACCGGCGGAAAGGTCGACGGTGGTCACGGTCTCGCCGGGCTGCTGCGCCTTGCCACCCGCGTCCAGGTAGTGGAAATGGAGGTGGAGCTGCTGCGGCGTATCACCCAGCACCTCCATAATATCGATTTCAGGTAGCGATTTGAGCGTTGAGGGAAGCAGCCACAGGGCTGGCCACAGGCCCTTGCCGCGCGGGATCTTTGCCTTGATTTCGATGTGCCCATAAGTGAACTGGGCGCGCGCCGCACGAGTCTCCGAATAGTCGCGGCCGGTGGTGACCATTCCGGATGTGTAAGGAAAGGTCTGGCCCTTCCATCCGATGACGGATTGCTTGCGGGCATCCATGTTGAGCTTGCCGCGGGCCTGAGAGACATTGCCCGGCAAGTACCACTCAAGCTCGTTGTTGCCGAGGTTGGTGCAACCGCTCTTGTCCCACCAGTAGCAGAGCGTCCATTTTTCCCGGTTCACGGTTTTGCTGCTGAATTCGTCGGAAAAAACGAGTTTCCAGCTGCCGGGCACGTTGGGAACGGGCGTGGCGGCTCGTGGAGCAACCGCCAGGAAGGCTGCCGCAAGGCACGTTACGGCTCCGACAAAAACATGTTTCAGCATGATGAACCTCATCGATCCTTCGTGTTGACGGGTGCGGCCAACAAACGCTGCAATGGCTGCCGCACGCCTAAATGCAACCCAAAACTCATGGAAGGGAAGCAACTTTCGATCGAAACATACGCCGGAAAGTTTCTATACGTAGTTACACCTGTCATCTACAAGCCTTTGCAATCAGGGGCATTATGTACTCAACTCAACCCAGGAGTGCCCTGGTAAACAAAAATTTATGATTGTAAATTGTGAAAGGTAATATATTATTAATTATAGTATTGCAAACGTAGCAGGCCTTTTTCACCTCCCGGTTGAATAAGCTGCCATCGTAAGCACTCGGTAGCGAAATGAATTCTTTAGGGGTGGAGGGCATCTTGAGTGCAGTTTCGATCGTATCCGAAAATCTGACGGACACATTTGGCGAATTCACGCGCGGGTTGAGCCGTCCTGAATTGGCATTGCCGGCTACGCCTACGGTATCTGTAATCGTTCCCACGAAGAACGAGGCGAAGAACCTTGTACATGTCTTGCCGCGGATCCCGGCCTGGGTCGGGGAGATCGTGCTGGTCGACGGTTATTCCACAGACGATACGGTGGCGGTTGCACGCTCGCTCGTTCCCAGCATCCGGGTTGTCAACCAGGACCGTCCGGGCAAAGGCGCGGCACTGCGCTGCGGCATACAAGCGGCGCGTGGCGACATCATCGTAACGCTCGACGCGGACGGTTCGGCCGATCCTGCGGAGATTCCGGCCTTCGTTGGAGCGCTTCTTTCGGGGGCGGATTTCGTCAAGGGCTCGCGCTTCACCCAGGGCGGCGGAACGACGGACATGGAATGGTACCGCCGCCTCGGCAACTGGGGTTTGACGCAGCTTGTCAGGATCCGTTTCGGCGGCCGCTTCACGGACTTGTGCTACGGTTACAATGCCTTCTGGCGCGACATCGTCCCGCAGTTCAACATCCAGGACGTCGATGGTTTCGAAATCGAAACAAGCATGAACGTGCAGGCGCTGCGCTCGAACCTGAAGGTGTTCGAGGTGCCGAGCTACGAGTCGCCGCGGATCCACGGCAGCAGCAATCTCCGCACCATCCCCGATGGCTGGCGCGTCCTGAAGACCATCATCAAGCTTGGCATGAAGCCCGCGCCCGAGACCCGCGCCGCAAGTTTGCAGCGTCCCATGCAGGGGCGTTAAAGAGGCTTACCATGCCCGCCACTTCGGTTTCCGTCGTCATCTGCGCCTACAGCGATGAAAGGCGCGAACAACTGTACCTGGCGATTCAGTCGGTCGCACAGCAGAGGGTTGCGCCACTGCAGATCATAGCCGTGATCGACCACAACGAGCGGCTGATGCAGGATGTTGCCGCGAGGTTCCCCGGCATCACGGTCATCGCCAACAGGCACCGTAAGGGACTGTCGGGCGCGCGCAATTCGGGGCTGGAAGTGAGCCATGGCGACGTCGTCGCCTTCCTCGATGACGACGCCATCGCCGACGGCAACTGGATTGAGAATATGCTCGCGCTCTATGCGGATGCGGATGTCATCGGCACCGGCGGCAAAGTGATGCCGCTGTGGCCGGAGCGCCGGCCGCCCTGGCTTCCCGAGGAGTTCGACTGGGTGGTGGGCTGCAGCTATCGCGGCCAGCCCGAGAAACGCGCCCGCATTCGAAACCCGATCGGCTGCAACATGTCGGTGCGTCGCGACGTCGCCCAGGCAGTGGACGGCTTCCGTGAGGGTGCCGGGCGCACCGCCAATGACGCGAGCGGCTGCGAGGAAACGGAGTTTTTCATCCGCGCCAGCGAGCTTCAGCCCAGTTCCAAGGTTCTCTACGATCCCGCCATCACGGTGCAGCACCAGATTTCCGCAGATCGCACGCGCTGGTCCTATTTCTGCAAGCGCTGCATCGCAGAGGGCCGGTCCAAGACTAGCATGGTGCGCCGCGTGGGCAGTGCGCAAGGGCTGGCGGCCGAACGCAGCTACGTCGTGCGCGTGCTACCGCTCGGCGTGCTGCGCGGCCTCTCCGACCTGGCGCTGAAGCGCAATGCCTGGGGCCTTGCCCGGGCGGTAAACATCATCGCGGGACTGGGCCTGACGGCATGCGGATATACCCAGGCCAGGTTCCTCGCGGCCGGCAAATAGGATGGCAGCCATGTCCGACAGCTTCGAACCCGTCAAGATTATCGAGGTGGACGTCAACGGACCTTTCCCCAACGTGCCCATCGACGGTGCGCTTGAGCATCCGAGCTATGGCTCGGTCATGTGCCTCGTCCGCAACGGCATCGATCCGATCGGCATCGCCGAGTTCCCGGTGCGCGGCGTGGTCCTCACCGGCGAGGAACTGAAGGCGCACATCGAAGCGCAGTTCCCGCGCGCCGGCTTCACCAAACCCCGGACACTGCCGAAGAATCTTCCCTACATGGACGTAGTCATCGCCACTCGCGACCGGCCGGATAGCCTCGCGCGCTGCCTCGACTCGCTTCTGGCGCAGAGCCACGACGGCTTCAGCATCGTCGTCGCCGACAGCGCGCCCTCGAGCGACGACACGGCGGCGATGATCCGGAGTCGCTATGCAGGGACCGGCCGCGTGAAATACGTCCGCGACGAGCGCCCGGGGCTCGGCCGCGCACACAATGCGGGCATGAACCTCGTCACCGCCGATGCCGTCGCCTTTACCGACGACGACGTTGTGGCGGACCGCTACTGGCTCGCCTCGATTGCGGCGAATTTCGCCCGGAACCGGAAGGTCGGCTGCGTTACCGGACTCATCATGCCGGCCGAACTCGAGACGCGGGCGCAATGGTGGACGGAGAAACACGGCGGCTTCGGCAAGGGCTTCCGCCGCCGCGAATTCGACCTCGACGGCAATCGTCCAGAGGGCCGCCTCTTCCCCTTCACGGCGGGGCAGTTCGGCTCCGGCGCCAACATGGCCTTCAGCACCGCGGCGGTTCGCAGCATCGGCGGCTTCGACAATGCCCTGGGTGCAGGCACCAAGGCGCGCGGCGGCGACGATCTCGTCGCCTTCTATTCGGTCATCACCAACGGCTTTTCGCTGGTCTATGAGCCACGCGCCATCGTGTGGCACTATCATCGCCGCAAAGAAATCGGCATGGAGCGGCAAGCCTACAACTATGGAATGGGACTTGGTGCCTATCTCACCAAGGTGGCGGTCGAGGATCCGAAGGCCGCTGCCCGCCTCGTGGCGGCGCTTCCTGCCGGTCTGGTTCACATGCTCGGCCGGTCCTCGCCGAAGAACCGGCGTCTGCCGTCGGGCTATCCCCAGCGTTTCGTATGGAAGGAGAGGCTCGGCATCCTTGCGGGCGTTCCCGGTTACTTCAGGAGCCGCGCCGAAACACGAAAGGCCGGGGCGGGCTCTGCAGGCAAGGCTCCCTCAGCCCTCGGATCGTCCTGGCAGGGCTGAAGGACATGCCCATCCCCATCCTTCTCTATCACAGCATCGATACCGAATGTACCGACGCTTATCGGCGCTGGATGATGCTGCCCAGCGAGTTCCGCGCCCATCTGCAGGTGCTGAAGGACGAAGGCTACACCCCGCTCACAGTATCGCAACTCGTCGCCTGCCTGAACGGCAAGCGCAAGCTTCCGGCTGCACCGGTGGTCATCACCTTCGATGATGGGCTGCGCGACTTCCTCACTGGCGCCATGCCTGTGCTCTCCGAGTTCGGCTTTCCCGCAACGCTCTATGTCGTCAGCGGCTGCATCGGGCAGACCAGCGGCTGGCTGGCGGAACTCGGCGAAGGCCGGCGCGAGATGCTGGGCTGGCGCGAGATCCGCGAACTCCACGACGCCGGCATCGAGATCGGCGCGCACACCGTCAGCCATCCGGAGCTCGACATCATGTCGGCGGCGCGCGCCGAGCATGAAATCGCCGACAGCAAGCGCCACCTACAGGATGGGCTGCAGGCCGAGGTCAGGTCCTTCGCCTATCCGCACGGCTATGCCAGCAATAAGACGCGCGATCTGGTGCGCAAGGCGGGATATGAATCGGCCTGCCGGGTACGCCACGCATTCAGCTCGCCCAACGAGCATCCCTTCGCCCTGTCGCGGATCATCGCGACGAGCGGGATCACCGCCGAGGGCCTGAGGGAGCTCCTCGCGCGGCCGAGCCTGCCGGTTGCGCCCCCCGTGACGCGGCCTGCAGCAGAATGCTGGCGCCTCTACCGCCAGGTGAGGCATGCTATGCGCGGACTGGGCCCAGCGGCTCCGGCGTGGTTACAGTCGCGCACATGACGGCGGGGGCGCCCCACAACAAACCCATCGCCCAGTCTCATGATTGGAGGATCTGCCGAATGGGTCGCTCGAAGCTGACGTTCAGCCCCTATCTCGCCGCCTGCGCGGGTCTTCTCGTCACTGCGACAGCCGGGCATGCGGGTGCAGCCACCCAGCAGTTTGCACAGAAGACGCTGCGCCTGCAGCATGCCTATGTCGAACTCGCCGACATGCTGCGCGCCGGCACGATCGATGCGGACGGAGTGCGCGCCGCCACCGACTTCTACCAGGAGGCGGAGCGCCGCCCCGGTGGCGGCTCGATCTATGCCGTCATCATGCCCGTCGACCTGGTCGGCGGCATCAAGCGGGGTACGCCCGATCCGGAGGCTGCCCGTTCGCTCTACCTGAAGGTCGCGGCCACCGGCAATCCGGAGGCGCTGCTGAGGCTTGGCGACATGTATGCGAGCGGCCAGGCCGTGCCGGTGGACATGGCGAAGGCCTATCATTACTACAGCCAGGCAGCCGAAGCCGGCAGCCTGACGGCGAAGCTCTCGGCCAGCGCCATGGAGGTGCGCGGCCAAGGTGTTCCGAAGGACGTGGCACGCGGCATGGCGACTATCCGCCAGCTGGCGGAAGCGGGAAGCGCACCGGCCTATGTGGTGCTCGGCGATCTCCTCGCTCAGGGCGTCGAAGGCAGCATCGATCCGGAGGCGGTGAGCGCAGCCTACAAGAAGGCCGCCGATCTCGGCTCGAGCGATGCCACCATAAAGCTGGCCGACCTCTATTATGACGGCAAGCTCGGCAAGAGCGACATGACGACCGCCTTCACGCTCTACCGCCAAGCGGCGGACAACGGCGATCCCTATGCCAAGATCCGCGTGGCGGAGATGATGGTGCTGGGGCAGGGCACCGCGCAAGACGCTGCCGCCGGTCTCGCCATGCTGAAGGAAGCGACGGCGCAGGGCAATGCCACAGCCTTCGCGACGCTCGCGGGATTGCAGCTGACCGGCAGGGCCGGCCCGGTGGATATTGATGCAGCCGAAGCCAATCTGCAGAAAGCGGCCGATCTCGGCAGCATCTCTGCACTCGTCCAGTTGGGCAACCTCCATTCAGACGGCCTGCACCGGCCACCCGATCTCGCCAAGGCATTCGACGACTATTCGAGGGCCGCCGCCGCTGGGAACGATGCCGGCAAGCTGCGCATGGGCGAAATGCTGGCGCGCGGTCAGGGCACCGCCCGCGATGTGGAGCGCGGCATCGGGCTGGTGAGGGATGCCGCCACAACGGGCAATTCCTATGCTTATATCTCGCTTGGAGACCTGCTGATCGATCCCGCCGTGGGCAAGTCCGACGGAGAGGGGGCTCTCGCCGCCTATCAGAAGGCTGTCGAGCTTCGGAACTTCGACGGCCTGGTGAGGATCGGCGACCTCTATCTCGACCCGCGCTTCCGCAAGCCCGATGCCAAGGCGGCGTTCGACTATTTCAAGAAGGCCTCGGAGGCTGGGAGTACCACGGCGGACCTGCGCATGGCGCAGATGCTAAAGAACGGCCAGGGCGTGGCGCGCGACAGCGCGGCAGCGCTCGAGCTCGCAAAGCCGCTCGCCGCGGAAGGCAACGTCCAGGCTCTGTTGCTCGTGGGCGACATCTACAGCGATCCGGCGGCCGGCACCGTCGACGGGCCTTCCGCTATCAAGGCCTATGAGCAGGCAGCTCAGGCCGGCAGCAGCGAAGCGCTGCTGAGGCTCGGCGATATGTATCGCGACGGCAACGGCGTGCCGATCGATGGCCAAAAGGCAGTCCAGTATTATCTGAAGGCAGGAGGAGAGCAGTAAGCGCGGGCCTGACGGCGCGTTGTCCGCTCTTTCCCAATGAGGTCAGTGTGTTGATCATGAAGTCCATCGCGGTGTTCGTCACCGCCCTCCTCGTGTCGCCCGGCGCCACGCAGGCTCAGACGCCGGCGCCGGCCGATTGCCCGCCGGCGGTGACCATCAGCGCCGGAACGGCGCCGAAGGATGCTGCTGCGCTGCTGCGCCTCGGCGACCTCTACTACAAGGGTGGCGCCGTGCCGCGCGACTACGCCAAGGCGCTCGCCTATTACGAACTCGCGATGAAGACGGGCAGCGCCACTGCCAAGGTGCAGGTCGGGCAGATGGTGGCGCTTGGCATCGGTGTGCCGCAGGACGTGCAACGCGGCCGCGATATCCTCAAGGAAGCGGCGGCGGAAGGAAACGCCCGCGCGCAGCTGGCGCTGGGCGATCTCGCGGCCACCGGCAAGGCGGGCTTCATGAACCCGGCTGAAGCCATCGCCTCCTATACCGCGGCGGCGGACGCCGGAAACAGCTGGGCGATGATCAAGCTCGCCGACATCTATCGCTACGGGCGGTTCGCCAGGCCGTCGCCGCGCAAGGCGGCGGCGCTATACAAGCGGGCGGCGGATGCCGGCAACGCCTATGGCGAACTCGGCCTCGGAAGCATGAATCTCGAACGCCAAGGTGGTTCGCCCGCCGCGGGCCGCCGCTTGCTGGCCAGCGCTTCGTCCCAGGGCATCGAGGATGCAGACGTCAAGATCGCCGAAAGCTACTTCACCGGCCGCGGCAACCCGCGCAGTTCGAAGAAGGCCGTCGCCTATCTCCGGCAGGAGGCGGACAAGGGCAACAAGGCTGCCGCGCTGGCGCTCATCGCCGCCTACCGGGATGGCAAGATCGAGCGCAACCGCCGGATCTTTCCACGGAACCTGAAACTCTCGAACCAGGCCCTCGACACCTACAAGAGCCTTTTCACCTCCGACGAACAGGTGCAGCAGGCCTATCTCCTGACTCTCGCGGCAGCCCAACCGGACAGCTTCGAGAGGCTCTACCTGCAGCTCGCCGATTTCCCCGTCGACGTCCGTCAGTCGCTGGTCCGGCAGAGCCGCGAAGCCAATCAGCAGTTCTACCTTTATGCTGCCCGCAAGAAGCTGGCCGAGCTAGGCATATACAAGGACAAGGGCAAATCCACCCGCCCCCTGTTCAGGGCGATGTCGAGCTATTGCAGGCGGGTCGCCACCCCGGCCTTTTGCCAGCAGCCCCCCACCAGCGGCTATTATGGCGAGATACTCTCTTACGCTTTCCGGGATCCCCCCGTGAAGGCGGAAGACTGTCCTGTCCTGAACGACATTTTGTACCAGGTCGAGTGAGAGGCTACTGCATGTCTGCGGTTCCGTCTGGTGCGGGTGGCGGTGCGATGGTGACCGGCGCTGCAATCGAAGCGCTTCGCCGCCATCAGCAGCGTGTTCCGGGCATAACAGACCGTATCCGCGGACCATTTTCAGTCTCGTTGTGTTGTAGCGGATGCGCCCTTGTTCGATGACGACCTAGGAATAAGGCTGAACCATGCAGCGGCGGTTGGAACGGGAGGATGGCTTGATGAAGAAAGTGCCTTCAGAGGGGTACAAGCTTCTGCTCCGGCTGCCCGATGGTATGCGAGAGGTTATTCAGGACGCCGCGGCTGCAAACGGGCGTACAATGACTGGCGAGATTGTTGCCCGACTAGAAAGTTCCTTTGCGAATGGGCCCCAACAGCTATCAGTCCGTTCGCTTTCCCTCGACGTCGTAGATCAGCGTCTGCAGGAGGTGGAGCGGCTTCTTGGAAGCCTCTCGGTTCCTGATTTCGTTTCCGCAGTTCGGCTGAACGATGCAGAGGCCCGACTGGCGACGCTTCGGTTCGCAAATGAGTTAGACTCAATACGCCGGCGTGCCAATCGCCTGAACAGGGACTCTCGGAGTTGAGCGCCAGTTAGACATGGACGCCCAATGCTGGCCAAACCATTTCCCAGGTTCTTCTGTGGCGGTTCGGGTACGAGGGTGTGGCCGATATCCCGGCAGAGTTTCCGCAAGCAGTTCTCGCGCCTCTAACGGGCTTGTCCCATGGCCAATTCCCCTTTGGCTTTCCAGACCCACGCGTCACCAAGGGCACGTTTTGGAGCTGGATTGCCGGGCAGACTGGCCCATGGGCCGGAGGTGTTGGGAGCGCTCAGCGTCCACTCCTGATGAGGTCCGCTGCCCGCTCGGCGATCATGATGGTCGGAGCGTTTGTATTCGCGCCAACAAGGAGCGGCATGACGGAGGCGTCCACTACCCGAAGGCCCTCAAGTCCATGAACACGCAATTGAGAATCAACCACGGCTCGATCGTCTGCACCCATCTTGCAGGTTCCCACCGGATGATAGTGGGATGAGACGAACTCGGACATGAATGCATCAATCTCGCTGTCGCTGGAGACTGCCGGACCCGGGTCCAGCTCCTCGCCGCGATAGGGGTCGAACGCCCTCTGCCTGTGGAGTTCCCGCGCCAGGCGGAAGGCGTGGCGGTTCAACTGCTTGTCGGCCTCGGCATGGAGATAGTTGTTGAAGATGCGCGGCGGATCGGCGGGGTTCGCCGAGCGCAGGCTGACCTCGCCCCGCGACTGCGGGCGCAAGCCGCACCAGTGGATGTTGTAGCCATGATAGCTCGGGAAATAACTCTCCGATCCATTGCGGTTCATGGCATTGGGCACGAGGTAGTACTGGATGTCGGGACGCTCCAGCCCGTCATGGCTCTTGAGGAAGGCCATGGCGTTCATCGGAAAGACCGAGAGCGGGCCGCGCCCCGCGAGGACATAGCTGGCGACGGCGGCAGCCAGCTTCACAGGGTTCTTGAGATTGTAATAGGTCACGGGTTTCAGGCAGCGGTGCTGCACATAGGAGCCGATGTGATCCTGGAGGTTCTTGCCGACCCCCGGCAGCGCATGGTGGCAATCAATGCCGTGCTGCTTCAGTTGCACGGGATCGCCCACGCCCGAGAGCATCAGGAGCTGTGGCGACTGGTAAGCCCCTGCGGAGACGATTATCTCGCGTTCGGCCGAGGCGCTCCGCGGCTCGCCCTTCACCAGCACCTCCACGCTGCGCGCCCGCCTCCCTTCAAAGTTCAGCCGCTGCACGAATGCTCCGGTCCACACCGTCAGGTTCTTGCGCTTCATTGCCGGCCACAGGTAGCCGCGGGACGCCGAGCACCGCATCGGAAATCCGTGCATGTGCGTGTATTGGGTGTAGACGAAGCCTTCCTGCTGCGCGCCGTTGTAGTCGGCGTTGAAGGGAAAGCCCGCCTGCCGACCTGCCTCGATGAAGGCGTCGAACAGTTCCATCTTGTAGCGCCCGTAGGCGGTCTTCAATGGACCGGAGGTGCCGCGCAGATCATCCTTTGCGCCTTTCCAGTTTTCCGCCTTGCGGAAATAGGGCAATACGCTCTCCCAGTCCCAGCCCTCGTTGCCGAGTTGTCGCCATTCGTCGTAATCGCGATGGTGGCCGCGGCAATAGACCTGGCCATTGATCGAAGAGCTCCCGCCCAGCACCTTGCCGCGCGGCAGTGGAACCTGGTACCCGCCCAGCGCAGGCTCTGGCTCGGACCGGAACTTCCAGTCGACGTTGCTGCCCACCATGAAGATTTCGCCGGTGGGCATGTGGATCATCGGATTCCAGTCACGTGGACCTGCCTCGAGAAGGAGAACCCTCACGTCCGGATTTTCTGTCAGGCGCGCGGCAAGAACGCTTCCCGCGGAGCCCGCGCCCACGATCACATAGTCAAAAGCAGTGACTGCCCTGGAAGACATGAGCCCACCCAATGGTAAGAAGGATCAGTGAATGACGTTAGGCCGCATCCGACAGCGCCTTGTGAACTTCGCCGTGCAGGCTGTGCTGGATGCGGCGCTTCAGGTCCATGAATGCCGGTTCCGTCGAGAGTTCGTAGCTGCGCGGATGCGCGAAATCGACGGAGATCGTGTCGATGATGCGGCCGGGTCGAGCCGACATGACGTAGACCTTTTCGCCAAGAAACAGAGCTTCGTCGATATCGTGCGTGACGAAGAGGATCGTCTTGTGCTCCTTCTCCCAGATGCCGAGGAGCAATTGCTGCATCACCGCGCGCGTCTGGCTGTCGAGCGCGCCGAAGGGCTCGTCCATCAGGATCACTTCGGGATCATTGGCGAGCGAGCGCGCAATGGCCACCCGCTGCTTCATTCCGCCCGAAAGCTGGGTTGGATAGGCATTTTCGAACTTGGCAAGCCCTACGGCATTCACATAGTGGCGTGCGCGTTCCAGCGACTCCCTGCCCGACTTGCCTTGCAGTGACAGACCGAAGGCGACGTTCTTGATCACGGTGAGCCACGGGAACAGCGAATAGTTCTGGAACACCATTCCGCGTTCCCGGCCTGGGCCGTGGATCGGCCTCCCGTCCAGCCGGCACACGCCGCCCGAAGGCTCTTTGAGACCGGCGATGATGTCGAGCAAGCTCGACTTGCCGCACCCCGAAGGACCGACGATCACCGCAAACTGTTTGTCGGGAACCGAGAGGGAGAGATTGTTGAGCGCGATCACCTGCCCGCCATTGCGCGAGGTGAAGCGGAGATCGAGGGATTCGACTGTTACCGTTCCCATTGCCTTTTCCTATCTCTGCTGTGCCCAGGGCAAGGTCACGATCTTGATCCAGCGGAAGATCATGTCGGTGACGAGGCCAAGGAGCCCGATGACAAGGATCGAGACGAAGATGAGGTCGGCGTGCAGTCCGCGCATTGCCTGCATGCTCATGTAGCCGAGGCCAGAGCTGGAGGCGACGAGTTCCGCCACCACGAGATATGTCCAGGCCCAGCCCATGGTCACCCGCAACGTGTCGATGACACCTGGAAGCGTTGCCGGCAGCAACACGCGGGTCACCACCTGCCGTTTCGAGGCGCCCAGCGTATAGGCGGCGTTGAAGAGTTCGTTCGGCACCTGCGCCGAAACATCGGCGAACATGACGAGCTGCTGGAAGAAGGTGCCGATGAAGATGACCGCAACCTTCTCCTCGAGTCCGATGCCGATCCACAGGATGAGCAGCGGGATCATCGCCGTCACGGGCAGGTAGCGGGTGAAGTTGACGACGGGCTCAAGTGCCGACTGCACGATCCGGAAGCTTCCCATCAGGATGCCGAGCGGAATGGCAATGAAGGAGGAGATGAAGAAGCCGAGGTTGATCACGACAAGACTGGCCCAGGCGTTGCGCAGCAGCGAGCCGTCCATCAGCGATGCGGCGAAGGCCGACACCACCTTGTGGGGAGGCGGGCAGAAGTTCGTGTCCACCAGCCCGCCATAGGTGATGATGCACCAGAACAGCAGGATAGCCCCTGCAACGCCGAGCCCCGCACCGAGATGGAGGCTCCGGGAAATCTCCTTCCTGGGCGTGGCGAGGCGTGCAATGAGACCGGTCATGCCCCGCCTCAGCCCTTGACGAAGTCGTAGTCGATCATGTCCGCCGGCTTCACGTCGACCTGGATGCGGCCGAAGCCCTTCCACACGTCGAGTGCTGTACCCAGCGTCTGGGTGATCTGGCCGGGCTGCTCGGCCGTGCCGAAGAAGGCGATGTTCCTGTCTTTGTCGATGTATTCGATGCCCGACAGTGTCTCCGCGAAGACCTTGGGATCGCTCAGCCAGCCGCCCACGCCCTTCGCCATGATGGCGTTGGCTTCGTCCGGGTTGCTCCTTATGAAATCGAGCGCCTTGTACCAGGCACGCACGAAGGCCTGGACGTCTTCCTTCTTGTCCTTCAGCGTTGCGTCTGTGGCGGCCACCACGTCGGTGATGAGCCCCGGCTTGTCGGCGCTGGTGAGCAGGATGTGGCCGTTCGGCGCGGCGGCGCCCTGACTCAAGGCGGGCTCCCAGGTGACGGCAGCATCGACCTGGCCTGCGGCGAAGGCGACGCCCGCATCGGTGGCTGCCATGTTGACGGCCTCAATGTCGTTCTGTGTCATGCCGGCATCCTTCAGGAGGGCATTGAGGAAGAACTGCGAGACGGAGCCCTCCTCAAAGGCGACCTTCCTGCCCTTGAGCCCTTCGATGGTGGTGATGTCCTTGGTGGCGACGATGCCATCTCCGCCCTTCGAGTTGTCTACGGCCATCACGTAGTGAAGGCCGATGCCGGGCTTCATGTAGATCGGGAATTCGTCGACGGTGGACGCCACGAGATCCAGCTGGCCCGCCATCAGGGCACCCATCTTGATCGGCGTGTCTTCCATGATGACGAGTTCGACATCCACGCCCTCATCCTTGAAGAAGCCCTTGTCGCGGGCAATGTAGAACGGCCCGTAGCCCACCCATGTCGAGTGGCCGAGCTTCAGTGACCCGGCATCCGCCGGTCCGGTGAAAGCGAGAAGCGCCGCAATGGCGCCGGTTCCGATGAGTTTGCTGAGCATGCTCCGTTCCTCCTGCCTGTTATGTCACGTGCTGCGCTGATGCATGATGCGGCCGATGAAATTCAGAAGAACCTGCGCGGCGAGGATCGCCGTGGTGCCGGTGTGGTCGTAGTCCGGAGCGACCTCGACGAGGTCGATGCCGACAACCGTGCCGCGCCTGGCCAGCCCCGCCAGCAGTTCGAGGATCTCGTAGTAGAGGAAGCCCCCGTGGCTCGGCGTTCCGGTGCCCGGAGCTATCGACGGGTCGAATCCGTCAATGTCGATGGTGACGTAGTAACGCGTTGCGGACGGAATGCGATCCAGCACCTGATCCACCCCGAGACGACGGAACTGACGTACTGACAGAATGTCGGAGCCCATGCGCCGGGCGTCTTCATAACCTTCTCGTGCCGTGGAGGAGACGTTGCGGATGCCGATCTGCGTGAGACCGGTGACGTAAGACTTCTCCGCCGCGCGGCGCAGCGGGTTGCCATGGCCGAAGCGAACGCCGTGCCGTTCGTCGACGAAATCGAGATGCGCGTCGACCTGAACGATATGGATCGGCTCCTGCTCGCTGAAGGCGGCGACACAGGGGATGTTGATGGAGTGATCCCCACCCAGAACGACCGGAAGCGCACCGGCGGCCAACATCTTCCGCACTCCGAACTCGATGTTGGCGTGGCTCTTCAAGGTGTCGGTGTGAACGATGTCGGCGTCGCCGATGTCCTGAATCCGGACTTTGTCGGCCGGGAGATAGATGACGTCGTCCTCGTGGTCATAGGCACCGCCGTGGCCGAAGGCGAACAGGGTTGACGCTTCGCGGATGGCCCGCGGCCCAAAGCGAGCGCCGGAGCGCCACTGGGTACCGAAGTCGAAAGGCGCGCCCATTACAGCAACATCCGCATCGATCGCATCCCAGTCGAGGCAGATCGGTGATTTCGCGAAGCTGGAAATGCCAACGAAAGGCAGGTTGAGGCGACCGGATTCGTACCCGTGTTTCGACATGACGTTCCTCCCGTCTGAAACGCTATCGCATGGAGTGCTTGTGAAAATATCTTTCTTTCACCGTTTACTATGATAATCATCAATGTATGGGAAAGCGGCATCCGCCCCTGAACTTTTCCCCCTCGGACCTCCGGCTCCTGCGGGTATTTCTGGCCGTGGCGCGTCACAAGGGCTTCGCCACCGCTCAGGATGAACTAGGCTTGTCGCCGGCAACGATCAGCAACCATATCGCCAAACTGGAAGGTCGCCTGGGCATTCGGCTCTGCGAAAGGGGCCGTAAGGGCTTTCTCCTCACGCCGGACGGGCTGCGCATTCACGAAGCCGCGGAGTCCCTGCTGCGATCGGTGGAGAATTTCTCCGGCATCGTGGGATCGGTGAAGGGCGAACTCTCCGGCACGGTTCATCTCGGCATCGTCGATGCCATGTACACCAACAGCGGTGTTCCCCTGCACAAGGCGATGGGCGCGTTTGCCGAGGCAGCTCCCCTGGTGCACATCCATGTCGAGATCGCCTCGCCGCAGGAACTGCTCCAGCGCCTGCTCGATGGCAGATACGGCGCAGTCCTCACGCCCATCGAAACTCATCACCCATCCATCCGTGCAACGCCTCTCTTCCGGGAAGAGCAAAGGCTCTATTGCGGCAGGCGCCATCCCTTGTTTCGCGCTCGCAAGACGGTCAGTCTAAAGGAGATCACCGAATATCCCTACGTCGGCCGCAGCTACATGCTCGGCCTCGCCCAGTCGCAGGATGCCGTCTTCGATCACCGTGCATCGACATCCCATATGGAAGCTATCGCCCTACTCATCATGTCGGGCCGATTCCTGGGCTACCTCCCAACCCATTTCGCTAGTTCCTTCATCTCCAAGCGTGAGATGACGAGCCTACTCGACGACGAACTCGCCTACTTCGACACGTTCTTTCTTGCCGGCCGGCGGGACGAACGCAACAGAGCGACCCTGCTGTTGATGGAATTCCTGACAGGCTGGCTCATGGAGGAGCCGGCTTAGGGCGGGCGCCGTCGAGGAGTCTTATCAGCGCTTCACCCCAGGACCGTGATCTGCCGCGCGAAGGGCCAGAGCCAGTGCGAGGACCATCAGCGCGGCCGCCAGGAGGAATGTGAAGTGCAGCCCCGCCTCGATGGCGGTCGCGGGTGCCGCTGCGAAGTCATCAGTACCCGCGCCCAAGGCAAAGACTGCGCCCATGGCGGAGGCTCCTGCGATGAGGCCGATGTTGCGGGACAGGCTGAGCAAGCCGGACACAGTCCCGCGCGAGTCCTTCGGGACGTCGGCGAGCACCGCCGTGTTGTTGGCGGCCTGGAACAGCTGATAGCCGGGCGTCAGGGCGAAGACGGCAGCGAGAAAGCCAGCTACGCCGATGAGAGCGGGAAGGAAGGCCATGAGCAAAGTGCCGGCTGCGAGGAGCAGTAGTCCGAGGACGATGACACGGACACTGCCCCACCTGTCGACCAACCTGCCGGACGGAACACCGCTCACAATGGATATGACAGGGCCGACGGACATGATGACCCCAACGGTTGCCGGCTTCAGTCCAAGTGCAAGGGCAAGATAGAACGGCCCGACAACCAATGAGGCCATCATGACGGCCGCAACCAGCACATTGGCGAAAAGCGATCGGAGCAACCTGCGGTCAAGTGCGGCCCATATGCCCGGGGATGGGTTACCCTTTGCGCAGTCGTCCGGAAGCGATGTCACCACAAGCACGAGGGCGAGGATCGCCAGCGGGACCTGAACCCAAAACACGCCGCGCCACCCCGCGACCGGAATCAACAGGCCCCCCAATGTCGGGCCCAGCGCCGTACCCACGGCCGAGACAGTACCAAGCAGGCCCATGGCGCGGCCGATGTTCATCTCGTTCGCCGTCTGTCGCATCAGCGCCATGGCAAGCGTCATCAGGAAGGCTGCGCCCACACCCTGCAGGGCCCGTGCTGCGACCAGGATGGAAAGGCTGGGTGCGACTGCGCAAAGGAGCGAGGCCACGGCGAAGAGCGCGACGCCAGCCACCAGCATCGGCTTTAGCCCTCGGCGGTCACCCAGGCGGCCGGCAATGGTCACCCCGACTGTCAGCGCCAGGAGGTAGGAGACCACCACCGCCTGTACTTGGTGGAAAGGCGCCGAGAAGGCTTGCGCCAAGGACGGCAGCGCAATGTTGGCGATGCTCGTTCCCAGCGACGCCAGCAGCATTGCCAGGGACAGGGACAGCGTCCCGGCGCGTTTCGTTTTCGACGTGCCCCGAATATCCAGCGATACCATAGCTCGCTCCTCTTGCATGAATGTGGATCTACGAGCAGACTGCCACTTCAAGTTAACTTGAGGTCAAGCATGAAATTGATGGATATCGGACAAGTTTCAAAGAAAAGCGGATTGCAACCCTCGGCATTGCGCCACTACGAAGAGATGGGACTCATTGCCCCCATCATGCGCCATGGGCTGCGGCGCCAGTTCGATCCGCAGGTCATGATGCAGCTGAAGTTAATCGCCATGGGCAAGGCGGCGGGGTTTTCGCTCGAGGACATTGCCGGCATGTTCGGAAGCAACAGGCTGCAACTTCCCCGACAAGCAATGCACCAGCGGGCCGATGAGATCGACTGCCAGATCCGCGAGATGACAACGCTGAGCATCCTGTTGCGTCATGTTGCGGAATGCCGGGCGGCTTCGCACCTCGAATGCCCGACCTTCCGGCGGCTCATGGAACTTGCCGGCAAACGTGCGGTACGCCGCGCACGAACGAAGAGCAGACGCCGGAAGTTTTCTCAGTCATGAGCAGACTGGGAGGCGCGCGTCAGGCCAGCAGATAGCGTGCACCGGAGCGGGCCATCGCGTTGCGAAGGTCGCCTGCAGGTTCCTTGTCGCAGATCAGAAGCATATGGCTCTGCCAGGGCCCGAACACCGAAAGTGAAGGCCGGTCGAACTTTGAATGGTCGGCGAGAATCACCGTTTCCGCCGCGCGCTTGACCATGGCGCTGTAGATGAGGCCGGGGCCGATGCCGGCATCGCTTGGGCCCTCCGCCGTCAGGCCGCTGGCGCCGAGGAAGGCCTTGCTGGCGCGATAGCGCTGCAGCGCCTCGATGGTGTCGGGCCCGTGGATCAGGCCCTCGCGGCTGTCATACTGGCCCGGCAGCATCAGCACGCGGTGCAGCGGGTTGCTGGCCAGCGCCACGGCAATCGAGAAGGCATGGGTGATGACGGTGAGGTGGTTGCGCTCCGCCGCCAGCCGGCGTGCGAAGATCGTCGTGGTGGCGCCGCCGCCGATCATCAGGATGTCGTTGGCCTCGACGAGATTGACAGCTGCCGCGGCGATGCGCTCGCGCTCCGCCACCATCAGCTTCTCGCGCTCGGCCAAGGCCGGCTCAAAACTCACCGGCCGCATGGCGCCGCCATAGGTGCGGTTGATGAGGCCTCGGTCATCGAGTTCGGAAAGATCGCGCCGCACCGTCTCGGTCGAGACGTTCAGCAGGGCGGCAAGCTCGTTCACCCGCAGCGTGGGGGTGGTGCGCAGCTCGGCGATGATGCGCGATTGCCTGTCCGACTTGGTGAGCTTGGGTCCGGTGGTCTGCATGGGGCCATTGTGCCATGGCCACAGCCGGGCGCAACTCTGACCGAAGTCCAACAGAATTATTGGCTATCGGAAGAGTTTTGCCCGCTTGACAACGGAAATATGTTGTGATTTCCTGACAACTCTTTGCAAGTCAGTCAAATTGTGACTGAAGGAGCAACCATGTTCGACTATGGCCTCTTCAAGTTCGAGTCCAAGCAGGACCTTTTCGACAAGGCCATCCGCTTCTGGAATCCCGACAAGACGCTGTTCTGGCAGAAGGCGGGGATCGATCTCGTCATCGACCGGCGCGAGGGCTACTTCCTGTATGACATGTCGGGCCGCCGCCTGATCGACCTGCACCTCAATGGCGGAACCTATAATTTCGGCCATCGCCATCCCGAGCTGGTCGAGACGCTGAAGGGCGCGCTCGACCATTTCGACATCGGCAACCACTGGTTCCCCTCGGTGGCGCGGGCAGCACTCGCCGAGTCGCTCATCAACGTGTCGCCGGGCATGAAATACGCCGTCTTCGCGCCGGGCGGCGCCGAGGCCGTCGACATCGCCATCAAGAGCGCGCGCTATGCCACCAAGCGGCGCAAGATCGTGTCGATCATCAAGGGTTACCACGGCCATTCGGGCCTCGCGGTGGCGACCGGCGACGAGCGCTTCACCAAGATCTTCCTCGCCGACCAGCCCGACACCTTCATCCAGGTGCCGTTCAACGACATCGACGCGATGGAGCGCGCGCTGAAGGGCAACGACGTTGCCGCCCTCATCATGGAAACGATCCCCGCCACCTACGGCTTTCCCCTTCCGAAGGAGGGCTATCTGCCGGCCTGCAAGGCGCTGTGCGAGAAATATGGCGCCATGTACATCGCCGACGAGGTGCAGACCGGCCTGATGCGCACCGGGCGCATGTGGGGCTGGCAGGCCTATGGCATCCAGCCCGACATCATGGTGACGGCCAAGGGGCTGTCCGGCGGGCTCTACCCGATTTCGGCGGCGCTGGTGAACGAGAAGGCCGGCGGCTGGCTGAACGAGGATGGCGCGGCCCACATCTCGACCTCGGGCGGCGCGGAACTCGGCTGCATCGTGGGCCACAAGGTGATCGAGATGCTGCTCAGGCCGGAGGTCGTCGCCAATGTGCAGACGGTGACGGAGTTCATGGCGGAGAGCATGGCGGAGATGATGGCCCGCCATGGCGACATCTTCACCGGGGTGCGCCAGAAGGGCGTGATCCTGGGCCTCGAATTCTCCAACCACCCGGAGGGCGCGGTGTTCATCTCGCGCGCACTCTATGAGCATGGCGTGTGGGCGATCTTCTCCTCGCTCGACAAGCGGGTGCTGCAGTGGAAGCCCGGCGTGCTGCTGACGCGCGAGACCTGCGAGGACATCATGGACCGCTTCGATGCCGCCATGCCGCGGGCCCGCGAATTGCTGCACCAGGCGAAGAAGGCCGCGTGACATGAGCGAACCGCTGATCAAGGTCCCCGACGTCCAGTTCGAGCGCGCCAAGCTGATGCTGGACCGCGCCCGATGGGCCGCCTCCAAGATGCAGAAGCTGGACCGCGCCGCCACCCGCCGCATCGTCGATGCGGTGGCCGCCGCCGGACATGCCAAGGCGCAGGCCTATGCCGAATGGGCGGTGCGCGAGACCGGCATGGGTGTCGTCGAGCACAAGCGCATCAAGAACGAGGCCTGCACCAAGGGCCTCGTCGAGCTCTACGGCAACGAGGATTTCGTCAGCCCACGGATCGACCCCGCAAAGAAGATCGTCGAGTTGCCGCGGCCGGCCGGCGTCATCTTCGCGCTGGTGCCGGTCACCAACCCGGTTTCGACGGTGTTCTTCAAGACGCTGCTGGCGCTGATGACGCGCAATGCCATCATCCTGTCTCCCCATCCGCAGGCCAAGGACTGCTGCAGCGATGCGGCGCGCGTGCTGGCCGAGGCGGCAAGGGCGGCAGGCGCACCCGACGGCGCCATCCAGGTGATCGACGAGCCGAACATTCCGCTGCTCGAGAAGCTGATGGCGGACGAGCGGGTGGATCTCATCGTCGCCACGGGCGGCCCTTCGGTGGTGAAGGCGGCCTACCGCTCCGGCAACCCGGCCTTCGGCGTGGGGCCCGGCAATGCACCGGTGGTGGTGGACGAGACGGCGGACCTGAAGCTGGCGGCCCGGCGCATCGTCGCCTCCAAGAGCTTCGACAACTCGATCCTCTGCACCAATGAATCGACGGTGCTGGCCTTCACCGCCATCGCCGACCGGCTGCTCGACGCGCTGAAGGCCGAGAAGGCCCATGTCTGCTCGGCCGAAGAAACGGACAGGCTGCGCAAGCTCCTGTTCACCGAGCACGGCTTCAACACGGCGATGATCGGCAAGGATGCGAGCGTGATCGCCCGCGAAGCCGGCTTCAACGCCAGCGGGGCGAAGATCCTCGTGACGCCGGTGAGCCTGGTGCAGCCCGAGGAGAAGCTGGTGCGCGAGAAGCTGTGCCCGGTGCTGGCCTTCGCCCGGGTGCAGACCATCGACCAGGCGATCTCTTCCGCCCGATCGATGATGCGGAAATCCGGCAAGGGCCATTCGGCTGCCATTCATTCGCACAACGAGTCTCACATCATGGCCTTTGCGGCGGCCGTTCCCGCCCTGCGGGTGGTGGTCAATGCCGGCTGCTCGCTGGGGGCCTCGGGCTACGAGACCAATCTCGGCCCGTCGATGACCATCGGCACCGGCTTTGCCGGGGGCTCGTCCATCGGCGACAACCTGACGCCGCATCACCTGATGCACTTCGCGCGCATCGCCTACAACAAGGATGCCGCCGAGGGCTTCGGCAATTTCGCCGGGCTCGACCCGCTGAAGCTGCCGAAGCGGGACGCGCCCGGCGTGTCGCTCGCGGTCGACAACTCATCCGACAGCGAGCTGCGCAAGGAACTGCGCCGCATCATCCTCGAGGAGCTCAAGGCCGTGCTGGCGGCCTGACGACACATGGCAACGCTCCGCTCATACATCTTCATCGACCAGCTGCAGCCGCAGACCATGTGCTATCTCGGCAGCTGGATCCGCGGCTCGCTGCCGCGCACCAGCATGGCGGCGCAGATCATCGAGGTCGCGCCCGGCCTCGACATCGAGGCGCTGACGGATGTTGCCCTGAAGACAGCGGAAGTGCAGGCGGGCATCCTGGTAGTGGAGCGCCAGTTCGGCTATCTCGAGATCCATTCGCGCGACGTGGCGGCGGTCAAAGCCTCTGCCGAAGCGGTGGTGGCGGCGATGGGGCTGGGGCCCGAGAAGGCGATGAAGCCCAAGATCCTCGCCTCCAAGATCGTGACGCGCATCGACCCAGGACACGCCTTCCTGATCAACCGCAACAAGGGCGGTTCGATGGTGCTGGCGGGGGAAACGCTGTTCGTGCTCGAGACCGAGCCCGCGGCCTATGCCATCCTCGCCGCCAATGCGGCGGAGAAGGCAGCGACCATCAAGATCGTCGACTACCGGATGATCGGCGCCACCGGGCGCCTCTATCTCTCCGGAACCGAATCCGAAGTGCGCGCCGCGGCATCCGCCGCCGAACAGGCGCTGGAGCTGTGACATGACGCTGAAACCCGAGATCAGCAACGAGCTCCGCCACATGGTGCGCGACGTGCTGCGCGAGGCGCTGGCCCAGCGCGGCCAGGCCCAGCAAGGTGGTGCCGCGGTCGAGACCGTGCGGATCGCCTCCGACCACGACCTTGCCGCCTTCATCGCCCGGGTCATCGAGCCGGCGACGGCGGAGAAGATCAGGTCCGGGCAGCTGCGCTTCACGCTCTGTGCCGCAGCAGCCGCTGCAGCACCCGCCGTCGCGGCATTGACGGGGGTGATCACCGAAAACAAGATCGAGCACCTGAAGGGGACGGGACGCCTCGTCCTCGGGGCCGATGCCGTGCTTACGCCGCTGGCGCGCGACAAGGCGCGCAAGCTGGGCCTCACCATCGAAAGGAGACGCTAGATGCTGAAGGCAACCGTGACGGGCCGCATCTGGTCCACCAAAAAGCTTTCGGAAGTGCCTGCGGGATCGATCCTCGAAGTCGTCGTCGACGAGACGAGCTCGCGCCTGCTTGCCTTCGACCCGCTTGGCTGCGGCGAGGGCGAGAAGGTCATCATCGCCACCGGCTCGGTTGCGGCCGGCTGGTTTCCCGGAAAGTCCCCGCCCATCGACGCGCTGATCATCGGCTCGATCGACGAGGCGGCCACCAAGTAACGCCAATCGCTCAACGGAGGATACCATGAGCAATGCCATCGGAATGATCGAGACCAAGGGCTATGTTGCCGCGATGGCGGCGGCGGATGCCATGGTCAAGGCCGCCAACGTGACGATCGTCGGCCGCGAGCAGGTGGGCGACGGCCTCGTCGCCGTCATCATCAACGGCGACGTGGGCGCCGTGAAGGCCGCGACCGAAGCGGGTGCGGAAGTGGCGGGCCAGGTCGGCACGCTGGTCTCCGTGCACGTGATCCCGCGGCCGCATGCGGACGTGTCGAAGCACTTCGCCAGCGCTTCGGCCAAGTAACCGCGCGCCATCATGGCCACCGCACGCGCGGCGGCGAAGGGCGAGCTCCGGGTTTTCCTGACCATCGAGAGCCTTGAGCCGCAGTTCGCCGCCTACATGGGAACGCCGACGCGCGCCCGGGGCTACCCGCCCTATGCGGGCCAGCATGCGCTGATCATCGAGGTCGCCCCCGGCCTGATGATCGAGCGGGTGATGGACCTTGCGTTGAAGGCGGATCCGGACCTCGAGCCCGGCATCCTCTTCGTCGAGCGGCAGTTCGGCATCCTGGAGATCCACGGCAGCGACAAGAACAAGCTGCTGGCGGCCGGTCGTGCCGTGCTGCAGGGGCTCGGCCTGACCGAGGGCGACCAGCTCGCCCCGCGCATCCTCTACACCGACGTGATCGAGAACATCGCGGACCAGCATGCGGTGATCATCAACCGCAACCGTCAGGCCTCGATGGTGATGCCGGGCGAGACCCTGCTGGTGTGCGAGATGGTGCCCGCGCTCTACGCGGCGATCGCCGCCAATGTGGCGGAGAAGGTGGCGCCCCGCCTCACCCTCGTCGACGTGCAGATGATCGGCGCGGCGGGGCGGCTCTACATGTCCGGCACGACCGCCGACGTCGAACGGGGGCTTGCGGAGATCGAGCGGGTTCTGGCAGGAATCGAAGGACGCAAAGCCTGACGGGGTGGCCATGACGGATTTCGACACGCTTTCGCACGAGGACCAGCTTCCGATCCTGCTGGAGCTCGCGAATGCGGCACTGGCGCATTACGACCTGCCCGCCGGCAGCCGGGCGCAGATGCTGAACCTCTCGGAGAACGCCACCTACAAGGTCGAGGCGCCGGATGGCCGGCGCTGGGCCTTGCGCGTACATCGCGACGGCTATCATTCGCGCCAGGCGATCGCCTCGGAACTGGCCTGGGAAGTCGACCTGCGGCAGACCAGCGTCGTCACCACGCCCAACCCGGTGAAGGGCCGGGACGGCGAAATCATCCAGGACGTTTCCCACCCGCGCCTGGCGCGGCCGCGCCACGTGGTGCTGTTCGACTGGGAGACGGGCGCGGAGCCGGGAATCGGCGAGGACCTCACCGGGCCCTTCGAAGTGCTGGGCGAGATCACCGCCCGCATGCACATCCACGCGCGGCAGTGGAAGAGACCCGCGTGGTTCACCCGCCTCACCTGGGACTTCGACTCCGCGCTGGGCGAGGACAAGCCCCATTGGGGCCGCTGGCGCGACGGCGTGGGCATGGACCGCGAAAAGGAGAAGCTGTT
Organism: Hyphomicrobiales bacterium; assembly: GCA_046349235.1. Classification (GTDB taxonomy): domain Bacteria; phylum Pseudomonadota; class Alphaproteobacteria; order Rhizobiales; family Aestuariivirgaceae; genus Aestuariivirga. Next base: position 167,319 of record JAXMCT010000009.1, on the reverse strand, counting down.
CCAGCGCACGGTGGACCTCATCAGCCATCGGCTTGCCGCCTATGGCAAGGGGCAGGACCGCTTCGGCCTGATCCACTGCGACCTCAGGCTGGCCAACCTGCTGATCGACGGCAAGGCCGTGAAGGTCATCGACTTCGACGACTGCGGCTTCGGCTGGTACATGTACGACGCGGCAACACCGGTGTCGTTCTACGAGCACGAGCCCCAGGTGCCCGCGCTGGTCGACAGCTGGGTGAAGGGCTATCGCAAGGTGCTGGCGCTGCCCAGGGAGGACGAGGTGGAGATCCCCACCTTCATCATGCTCCGCCGCATCCTTCTCGTCGCCTGGATCTCTTCCCACATCGAGGCCGAGTTCCCGAAGTCGCTGGGTGCAGGCTATACCGACGGCACACTGCCGCTGTGCGAGGGTTACCTGCGGCGGTTCTCGTAAGGCGGCCCTAGGCCGAATTCAGCGCCTCGAGGCTTTCCGGCACGATCTGGCCGCCATCGACGATGATGGTCTGGCCGGTCACGTAGCTCGCCTCCTTCGAGGCGAAGTACAGGGCGGCGAAGCCGATGTCCTCCACCGTGCCGAGCTTCTTCAGCGGTATCGATGCCGCCATCGAGCGCTGATACTCCTCGCCCATGCCGGCAAGGCCCTCGGTGATGATGTTGCCGGGCAGCACGGCATTGACGGTGATGCCATATTTCGCCAGCTCGATGCAGGCGGTGCGCATGAAGCCGAGCTGGCCGGCCTTGGTGGCCCCGTAATGCGTCCAGCCCGGATAGCCGGTGACCGGACCGGTGATCGAGGAGGTGAGCACGATGCGGCCCTGGTCGGAGGTCTTGAGGTAGGGGACGGCGGCCTTCACCGAGTGGAAGGTGCCCTTGAGGTTGGTGTCGACCACCAGGTCCCATTCATCCGACGTCATGTCCTCGAGCTTGGCCGGCGGAAAGATGCCGGCATTGGCACACAGCACGTCGAGCCCGCCGTTGCGCTCCGCCACCTGCTTCATCACCGCCTCCATGCTGGGCAGCGACGTGACGTCGCCCGCCAGGCCGAAGGCGCCGTGGCCCAGTTCCTTCGCCGCGGCCTCGGCCTGTTCGCCATGCCGCGCGACGATCGCGACCTTCGCCCCGGCGCCGGCGAAGACCCGCGCGATGCCCTTGCCGATCCCCTTGGAGCCGCCGGTGACGACGACGGATCTGCCCTGCAGCGATTTGGTCATGCTTGTGTTCTCCCAGTCTTGTGCGTTTCTCAGCTTTCGGCGGCGGCGCTGCGGCGGCGCACCGCGAGAATCAGCGCATAGCCGCCGATCAGCAGGATGGTGGCGCCGACGGTCGACACCGTGCCCAGCACGGGAACGCCGGGCGTGTAGCCCGCCACCATCTTGGCATAGAGATACTCGGGCACCGTCGTGTCGGCGCCCGTGGTGAACAGCGACAGCGGAAAATTGCCCCATGACAGCAGGAAGGCGAAGAGCGCGCCGGAGAACAGGCCGGGGAACAGCACGGGCAGCGTCACCTCCTTCAGAACCTGCCAGCGCGAGGCGCCGAGGTCATAGGCCGCTTCCTCCAGTGCGGGATCGAAGCTGTAGACCTGGATGGAGATCACCAGCGTCACCACTGGCACGATCCATACGAGGTGGGCGAAGATGGCGGTCTTCCACGACAGCGGGAGGCCCAGCGTGTTGAACCACAGGAGCAGTGCGAGGCCGAGCACCGACTGCGGAAAGAAGATCGGCAAAAGGATGAGCTTCTGGTAGAGCGCGCGGCCCTTCCAGTCATAGCGGGCGAAGGCGAGGGCTCCGAAAAAGGCCAGCACCACCGCAACCACGGTGACGCACAGCGCAATGCTGACCGAGGTCGACAGCAATTGCCGGATCTCGATGGAACTGAAGGTCTTCTGCCACCATTCAACCCCCCACTTGGTGATGGGAAACTGGAAATAGCGGCTGGCCGTCAGCGAGGCGAGAGTGATGCAGACGGTCGGCAGGTAGACGAAGATGATGACCGCGATTGTCCATGCGGTGATCAGGGCGTGGCGGGCGCGGCGGCCTTTCGTTTCCATGGCCTATCTCCGCCCCAAGAAGGTATCGAGGTCGAAGCGGCGCAACGCCAGAACGACGAGCGTGCCCACCACCAGCATCAGCAGAACGGAGAGGGCAGCGCCCAGCGGCCAGTTCTGCGCATAGGTGAAGGCGATCTCGATGTCGTGGGTGATGGGGATGACGCGCTGGCCGCCCATCACCTTCGCTTCCGCGATGGCGCCGATGGCCAGCACGAAGGTGAGCAGGAAGCCGATGACGATGCCCGGCATCGAGAGCGGCAGCTCCACCTCCCGGAACACCTGCCACCGCGACGCACCGAGATCGAAGGCGGCATCGCGCGTTTCGTTCGGCACCATGGAGATGCCCAGCGTCATCGGGAAAAGCATGAAGGGGAGATAGACATAGACCATGCCGAAGATGATGGCAGGCAAGGTGAAGAGGAAGCTCTCGAACTCCAGCCCGAACCAGCTCTTCAGCGTGCCGAGCAGAACGCCGTTCTTGATGAAGAACAGGACCCAGCCATAGAGCCGGATGTTCTCCGACACGAAGAGCGGAATGGTGAACAGCAGGGTGATCAGCGTGGACCATTTTCCGAAGACCCGCACTAGCCCATAGGCCACCGGATAGCAGATCAGCGCCAGCAGGGTGACGGTGATGACCGCCAATCCGAGTGACCACAGGAAGGACAGGTAGGTGGTGCTCTCGAAGATGTTACGATAGTTCTCGAGCGTCGGCACGCCGCCGAAGGTGAAGGTGCGCGGCGGCATGAAGCTGAACCAGATCACCGCCAGTAGCGGCGCGGCGAAGCCGACCAGCAGGAACAGGAAGACGGGGAGCGAGGAGCGGGCGCCGGGCGACATGGTCAGTCCGCCACCAGGATCGCGTCCTGCGCCTGCCAGCTGATGAACACGTCGTCATCGAGCTTGCCGGTGAAAGGCTGCTGGCGGAGCTTCTCCACCACGAAGACGCTGTCGCCCACCCGCACCTGGTACTGGATGCGCGAGCCCAGCACATATTCGTTGTAGAGCTTGCCGCCCAGCGCGTTGCCGGTCTGGGGCCGCGCCGGCAGGAAGGTGAGGAACTCGGGGCGGATCACCAGGTAGCCGCTCTGGAAGCCGGGCGGCAGCCGCGGCGCAGTGAGCTTTTCGCCCAGCGTCGAGGCATGGAGGAGCCCGTCGCTGCCGAGGTTGACGGGGATGATGTTCACGTCGCCGACGAATTCGGAGACGAAGCGGGTGTTGGGCGTGGAATAGATTTCCTGCGGGGTTCCCACCTGGACGAGCTTGCCGTTGCGCATCACGCCGATGCGGTCGCTCATCACCATCGCCTCCTCGAGGGAATGGGTGATGTAGACGAAGGTCTTCTTCGTCTCGCGGTGGATGTCCTTCAGTTCCTTCTCGAGCGTCTTGCGGAGCTTGTAGTCGATGGCCGAGAGCGGCTCGTCGAAGAACAGGATCTGCGGGTCATAGGCCAGGGCGCGGGCCAGCGCCACGCGCTGCCGCTCGCCGCCCGAGCACTTCATGACGTTCTTGCCGTAATAGCTTTGCGGCAGGCGCAGCAGGTCCATCAGCTGCAGGGCCCGCCGCTTGCGGACGGCCGGGTCCTCGCCCCTGATCTTCAGGGGGAATTCGATGTTCTGCCCAACGGTCCGGTGCGGGAAGAGTGCGAGCGACTGGAACACCATGCAGGTCGGCCGCTTGTTGGCCGGCACGTCGTTGATGCGCTCGCCCTTCAGCAATATGTCGCCACTGGTCGGCACATCCATGCCGGCAAGCATGCGAAGCATCGTGGTCTTGCCGGATCCCGAGGGACCGACGATGGTGAAGAACTCGCCTTCGGCGATGTCGAGATCGATCGAATCGACTGCTGCATGAGGCCCGAACATCTTGCGGACGGACTTCAACGACAGGATGGGAGTAGCGCCTTGCATCACTTTGCGAACACTCTTTCCGACAGGGAGAGCCCCTGCGGCGCGGCCACAGGGGCTGGATACGTGCTTGTGGCTCAGCCGCCGGAGGCTTCGCGCTTGGCCGCCGTCATGATGTCCAGCAGCTTGTCGTAGTCCGGCACGATGTCGTACTCGACGCAGCGCGACATTTCCTCGTCGAGGCTGTCCCACTGGATGGCATCCAGCTCTTCCTTGGTGAAGAGCTTGAAGCACTCGGGATTACCCATCTGCGCCACCGGATTGAAGGTGCCCTCGGCGAAGGCCACGGTGTGGGCAACGTCCGGCGCCTGCACGTATTCGAGGAACTGGGTGGCGAGCGGCGAGAGCTCCGGATTGTTCACCGTGGAGGTGATCTCGATCCAGGCGATGCCGCCCTTGCCGTTCATCGGGCCCGACTTGGGCGTGATGCCGCGGATGTTCGGGTGGCCGTCGGCGCGCGCCGGCGAGGCGGAATAGGTACCGCCCGTCATGTGGAAGTCGATCTCGCCCGACACCAGGGACTGGTTCATCGTTGCAATGTCGCCCACCACCTTGGCACCCTTGAACACCTGCTCGGCGGTGGTCTTGAATTTCGCAACTTCGTCGTCGCTGTGTGCCTTGAAGGGATCGAAGCCCGCGATGAGGCAGATGTTGAAGACGTTCCAGTCGTCCGATTCCAGGATGCCGTACTTCTTGGCGTTGGCCGGATCGCTGAACAGGGTCCAGCCCTGGTCCTCGGCGGCAGCACGGCTGACCTTGTCGGTGTTGACCACGTAGCTGTAGGGCCCAAAGCGCTGCGCCATGCCGAGGAGGTTCTGGCCCGAGTCGTCCATCGCCCACTTGTAGGGCGGCTTGAACGCCGGCAGCATCTTGTCGAAGAACGGCTCGAAGCGGGCGCGGTCGAGAGGCTTGATCAGCTTCTCGGGGAACATCACCTTGCGGGCCCAGGGATTGTTGACGTTGATCAGGTCCCAGACATTGGTTTCGCCTGCGCGCAGGCGGTTGATCATGGTGGGGTCGTTGGTGAGCGATTCAGCCTTGACCGTGGCGCCGGTGGAACTGCGGAAGGGATCGAGCACCTGGGCGGAGTTGTAGCCCTCCCAGCAGAGGATATTCAGTTCCTTGTCGCGCGCCGCCTGGGCGCTGCTGGCGGTGAGGCGACCGGCGCCCGCGAAGGCGGCAGCCCAGAGTGCGGACTGCTGCATGAAATTGCGCCGGGACATGCTGCTGCGAATGGACATGTTTCACTCCCTGGTTTGTTGTCTTGTGTCTTCCTGTTGGAAGTTCCACAGGGATTGAGCACCAAATCCTCGCGCGAGTAAAGGGTGTTTCAGCCGCCGAGCCGACTAAACCCGCGACATGATCGATGTAAGCTCGCTGCTGGACATCACATGGCAGTAGATCATGTTGATGATCTCGAGTTCCCGGTCGTGCAGGTCGTCGGTTGCCGCGGCGCAGCAGTCTTCCAGCACGATGACGCCGTAGCTTTCATCCGCCAGGCTGCGCACCGTGGAAGACACGCACTGGTCCGTGAAGATGCCACAGCAGATGACGTTGCGGATTCCCAGATTGTGGAGGATGAGCCTCAAATTGGTGCCGGTCAGTGCTGAATCCGTGGTCTTGGTGACCACGATTTCGTCATCGAGCGGCTGCAGCGCCGGTACAAGTTGTGAAGGCTGCTCGTTCTTCGGCAGCAGCAGATTGTTCCAGCCGGGAAGTTTCTGCGACAAGGAACGGTCGCGCCCGTCGCGGGTGTGGCACGCGATGCGTGCGAAGAGACACTCGATTCCCCGGCGGCGCGCGAAGTCCAACATTTTTGCCGTGTTCGGAATGACCGACTTTCTCATGCGCTCATGAAACGGCGTCCACAGGTCATAGCGCTGCCGCTCGTCCGGCGGCAGCGTGGCGGGGTCCGGGCGCTCGAGATAGACGTTCTGCACGTCGATGACGAGCAATGCGGTTTCGCGCGGGTTCAGCACGGGGTCGTCGGGTTCCGGCGCGCCCATGTAGTAGAGCGAGCGGTGCGATGTCTTCCAGCTCATGGCGGTTCCTTCAGAAACGGAATGTGAAGAGCCCGCGCTCCTCATAAGCCTGCGCGGCTTCCTCCACGAAAGCTGCCATGCGGCGCGCTCCGTGGCCATCGCGCAGCAGCGCCGCGGCCTCCAGCAGCTCCTGCTTGCTGCGGGCGCGGCCCGGCCGCAGCAGCTCGTAGACCTTCATCACCACTTCCTGCGGCACATCGACGAGTTCGGCGGCGCGTTCGAAATTCTCGGCCAGCGTCGGGCGCCCGGCATCCCTTGCAATCTCGGCCTGCGCGCTGAGCGAGGCCGGCGTGATGCGGAGGTCTTCCATGGTGATGTCGCCCGACATCACGCTGTCCAGCGTGACGTCGGCAAGACGCTTGCCGCGCGGGCCGATGACGGCCTCCGGCTGGGTTTCGGCGAGCGGGTAGTCGGCGCGGGTGCGGCTCATGGACTGGCTCCGGTGAAGGCGACCTCGACCAGCTCGGGCGCTGCCCCTTCGGCGGTGAGCGCCGTTTCGATCGCATAGATCATCGCGACCCGGGCATGGTGGCGGCTGCCCATCGCCTCGCCGCGCTGCGGCACCACGACGGGCTCGGGCATTTCGCCCAGCGCATAGGCCGCGGCGTTGGCGCCGAGCCCCTTGTAGTGGACGAGTTGGGTGATCGGCGCATTGGAGAACAGCTCGAGATTGTTGTGCGGCAGCCGGTCACGCTGGTGGATGACGGCGGTGCCCTTGGCCTGGATCCCGATGCCGATGCCGGAGCCTGCGAGCCGCGCTGCGGAGAGGCCAAGGAAGGATGTATCCGCGGTGTGGCGGAAGCGCACCACGCGGGGCTTCAGGCCGCGTGCGCGGATCGCCTCGGTGATGGCCCGCAGCACGTCGGACAGGCGGTGGCCCGCCGTGGTCTGGAACAGCTTGAGCCCGAAGGCGGGGCTGATGCCGATGACCACATCCTGCGGATCGCCCGAAACCTCGGCGGGGCCTAGCGCGCGATAGCCGATGCGGGCGCTTTCGGCGCGCTCGTGCATGGCCTCGGAGCGCAGCACCTCCTTCTGGTCCAGCACGTCACGAATGCCGTTGAGCTCCTGCCGGCGCTCTGGCGAAACGCGATAGCCGGAGCCCGGCCCCAGGTAATCATTGGGATCGTTGACCGCGCTGACGATGCGCCCGTTGCGGATCATTGCCGAGGTCTGGAGGTAATCGCCCGACAGGCGGAGCTTGACGACGTTCAGCAGATTTTCCGCCTCCTGCGTGAAGCCGCGCCGCGCCAGGGCCTTGATGACGTCGATCACCGTGACGCCTCGTGCCTTGATGGCCTCGCTGATCAGCGCGGCATCGCGCGGGGTGAAGCTCTGCGTATCGTCCGACCCCGAGGCGACGGTGACGGACTGCTTCATCGCCTCGCTCGGCGCGGCGAGGTCCAGCTCTTCGAACACCGCGGACAGCGCATCGATGGCGCGGCGGCGGATGTCGAGTGCGCGCTCCTCGGGCAGCGGTGTCAATCCGCCATCGGCCTCGAAGTCGCGCTGCAGCACGAGATAGTCCTCGAGCTCCTCGCCGTTGAACAGCGACGGGTTGAACGAGTTGTCGTATTTCAGGATGGAGCCGAAACCCGAGCAGATGAGGTCGGAACCCGCCACCAGATAAGGCATGATCTTGGCGCCGACACGGATTTCGGATTCCGTTGCCCGCGCATCGTTGCCGCTGGCGCATTCGAGGTCGAGCCAGACGGCGATGAGGTTTTCCGCCATCAGTTCGCGGAAGCCGCCGGGCACGGTGGAGGTCAGCGGCGCACCGTCGATACCGCCGTTCTGGGTGCCCTGCACGCCCATGCCGCGCTGCAGGCAGAGGCAGCGCGCCTCGAGGTAGAGCAGCGACTTCGCCTCGTGAAAGCCCATCAGCAATTCCGAGCCTGCCCCGCTGGTGCAGCGCATCTTGATGCCGCGCGAGGCATAGGCGGCGGCGAGGAAGGCCTTCGACCAGGGTGTGTCGTCGCCGTCGATGAAGGTCTTTTCGGTGCCATAGACCGAGACCGTCTCGGCATAGGAGGTGAAGCCGGCCATGCCGATCATCAGTTCCTCTGCTTCCTCGCTCGAGCACTGGAACAGCGTGCCCCAGCGCCCGACCGCCGCCCCCACGGCGCAGGCCACTGCATTCGACCAGGCGTTGCGCGACACGCGCATGGTGGTTTCCACCTCGTCGAATCCGAAGGCCACGGCGGTGGCGGCATCGGCCGCGAGCTGCAGCGGATCGTCCTTGGCGTTGGTGACGTGGGCCTGGTTGCCCGGCGTCCTGCGCGCCCGCATCTTGGAATAGGCGAAGGCGATCTCCAGCGCATTCAGCTGCGACACGCATTGGGCGAGCTTGGCGGGGGTCATGCCATGGGCCAGCCGCACCAGCTGCTCGCGCGGCACATTCATGTCCACCAGCATGCGGGCGACGGTGGAGGCATCCATCGCCATGGCCTCGGGCGCAATGGCGACGTCGAGATGGTGGCGCGCGATGAAGCGGTCGATCATGTCGAAATCGCGCTCGAGCACGCCGTCCATCGAAATCACGCGGCCGTTCTCGATGCCGATACCGGGTTTGGGATCGGCCGGGCTCGAGAAGGCAGAGAAGCCGTTGGCAGGATCCTCAGCGGCGAAACGGTCCAGCCGCAGGGGCCGCTCGTCCCAATCGGCGAAGCGCTTCCAGCGGTTGACACCTGATGTCATGCTTATCTCCCTCGCACCGAATGTCTATCGGAGAAGGGCACGCCGTCAATGCCTATCGGGGGAGGCGGCGGTTCCTCTCGAGGAAGTCCTGGAGAACGGGGTAGTAGAGTGCCGGATCCTCGTAGAAGGGCAGATGGCTGCTGTTGGGGAAGACGGCGAGCTCGGCGTGTTTCAACCTGAGCTTCATCTCCAGGGCGCAGGCCGGCGTCTGCTCGTCGTGCTGGCCGACTGTGATGAGAACAGGCACCTCAACCCTGTGGAGGTCGGCGAGCCGCGACCAGTGGCGGATGTTGCCGATGTAGGTGAACTCGTTTGGTCCCTGCACGGTGGTATAAGGAGCCATGTTCCAGTTGGAGAGCGACCGCATGACAGACGCCGGCGCCTCCTGCAGGCGGCACACATGCCGGTAGTTGAGCACCGTGATGGCCCCCACATATTCCGGATGGCTGAACGTGCCCTGCGCCTCGTGGCGCTGCATCATCGCCACCGCCTCGGGACCGAGCGCTGCCTTGAGCCGTTCGAGCTCGGCGCGAAGCTGCGGCATGTCGGCGACGGTACTCGAGAGAATGAGTGAGGCCAGGTTCTCGGGATAGGTGAGCGCATATTCGACGGCCTGCCAGCCGCCCCAGGAATGGCCAAGGAAATGCACCTTGCCGAGACCCAGCTTCTGGCGCACCTGCTCTGTTTCCCAGACATGGCGGGTGAGCGTCCAGAGCGACGGATCATTAGGCCGGTCGGAGGCGCCGCAGTCGAGCTGGTCGAACGCCACTACACGAAACCCCTGGTCGACGAAGCAGGAATGCGCTTCACGCAGATAGTCGCAGGGAAGCCCGGGTCCGCCATTGACCAGGAAAAGGACATCATCTCCCGAACCGAAGCTGTAGGTCACGATCTTGTGCCCGCCATCGATGGTGACTGTTCTGGTCTCGTCAGGCTTGATTTCCCGCCACATCCCGCGCCTCCTCCTGCCATTTTCGGGGCGCGAACCAAGTGACCGCGCCCTCAGGCGATGTTCTTATCCCGGCACGGCGCCGGAATCCATGTGGGCCTCGCGGGGCAGGCCGGCAAATGACATCGCGACATCCAGGATAAGCGTTCCATTACACCCACACCATTGGGGAGGTGATGGTCGCGCGTGCGCCCATGTCGTCATGACGTGTCCCCACGGTTCACAGTTCCTTCATATAGATCCTCACGGCTTCCTGCACGTGGCGAAAGCGGTCGCCACCGAGGTGCTTGCCGCCAAACCACCTCGTGACCACAACGATGTGGTGGTGCAGTCCCTCTCTTTCGAGTATTCGGAGGATGATCATGCCTGCCCCGGCCTCGCCGTCATCGTTCTTGACCATCTGATCGCCGCAGATGAGCCCCCAGGAATTGTGCGTGGCCTTTGCGAATTTCTTGTTGCGCTTCAATTCGGCCAGAAAGGCCCGGGCCTCCTCGCTCGAGCGGCAGGGGCCACCCGACACGGCATATCTCGAGCCACGGTCGGAGATGATGTTATCGATTATCAGCATACCACGTGGAATACTCGTTCAAGTCTGGCCAAGCGTTCTCCATGGATGATCTTCCTGTTTATAACTCAATATCAATAACATAGCACTTATAGTCATCATTCAGCATGGATTACCAATCATCTCACTTTACAGCAAGTCAGTGCAGCGTTGCGCATGCTTGCCACGGACAGCTAGTGTGCGGCTTTGCCGGGGAGATGTGTTCTGGGCAGTTACTCAATCGGGAACAGAGGATACTTCTTGTTGCTACGCCACATATGGGTGAGAGTCGGAATGCCCATCCTGCTCGTGCTGCTGGGGGCCTTCATTTCCTTGATCGCCGCCATTGCCGTTTACATTTCATACCGGCCTTCACTCAGCATCTGGCACGAAACGTTGCTTCAAGAGGAGTTCACGGCCCGCTCGCACGTCACGGACTGGCGCGGCTACCTGACGCTCGAGGATGAACTCTTCAAGCAGTTGAAGCAGAAGATTATCGAGCTTATTCCGGCAAGCGAGCGGACCCGGTACAATCGCTTCAGCGCTGGGAGCAAGTCCGACCCCGACCAGTGGCCCATCAACTGGAACCGGAGTTTCGAGTGGTCGCAGCCGGGTGCCCGCTTCGGCGTGCTCCTGCTGCACGGTTACACGGACAGCCCTTACAGCCTCCGTTCCATCGGCCAAGCGCTCCAGGACAGGGGTGGGCAGGTTCTCGGATTGCGCATTCCTGGCCATGGCACGGTTCCGAGCGCTCTACGGCTCACGACAGCCGAAGACATGAATGCCGCAGTGTCGCTCGCCTTGGCTCACCTAAGACAGGAACTCCCGAACAAGCCCATCATCGTCGTCGGCTATTCCAACGGCGCGGCGCTGGCGCTCTATCATACCTTCGCGGCCATCAACGGTGCCGAAGCCGTCAAACCTGCCGCGCTGATACTGATTTCGCCAGAAGTGGGAATATCGCCTGTCGCCGCGCTTGCGACTTGGCAAGCATGGATCGGCGAGATTCTCGGTGTTACACAATTGGCATGGGACTCGATTGAGATTGAGTTCGATCCGTTCAAATACAACTCCTTTGCCGTCAATGCGGGTGCCCAGGCCTATCGAATGACCGAACTGGTCCAGGAGCAACTCGGAGCGCTCACCGCGGCCGCGCGTCTTCACGATGTCCCGCCCATTCTTGCCTTCCAATCCGAAGCAGACGCCACCGTGACCGCTACAGCCGTCAAGCAAAAGCTCTTCGATCGTCTCGACTCCACGGATGCCGAGCTTGTCCTCTTCGACGTCAACAGGGTTTTCGAGAGGCAGGGCCTCGTCGACAAGCCCCAAGGCTTTGACACGGCCCTGTCCGGACCGCAGCACCGCTACGCGGTGAGCATCGTGACAAACCGCGACCCGCAGACTCTGGCAGCCGTTGTTCGTCAGCGCGCACCAATGAGCGACATCGTCACGACCCTTGATACCGGCTTGAGTTGGCCGCAGGACGTCTACTCACTTGCCCACATTGCTCTTCCTTTTCCGTCCGAAGATCCGCTATATGGCGACGGGAGCGCGACCCGCCTCGACAGCCTGAACCTCGGCCGCGCCATCTTGCGCGGTGAGAAGGGGCACCTGGAGATACCCGACAGCGCCATGACACGGCAGCACTGGAACCCGTTCTACAGCTATATGGAACGCCGGATCCTGGAGTTCGTGGACAGGTCCGTCTCGCGCCCTTGAATGCGCTTCGCCACTTCGCGAATTTCCGCGTGCTCGGCGCGGCGCCTCCCGATCTCTTCGGCTGACAATCTGGCCACATTGCAGTAGTCGAGTTTCCACGACGGATCATCCGACCAAGTCAAGCCGGAGTGCCATGTCGTTCGCGGGCCACCAGCCTTCTCCAACAAATCAAGGGCCATCGCGAGAATCCGCTCCTGCGAGTCCTGGTCGTTCGGTCTCCCAGCGCTGTTGCCGAGCGGGACGTCGCTGAACAGGAAGCGGGGTACGCCGACATGCTCTACGATATCCAATGCGGCCCCCATGACGACGGTGACGATTCCGGCCTGTTCCAGGGCGCGGGCGGCAAGAGTGCAGCTCTGATGGCAGACAGGGCAGTTCGGTACCAGGATCACGGCATCCGCTTCGTCCTCTTGTACGCGCCTGACGAGCTGGATGCAGTCGGCGTCGATGGTGGTGCGCTGACTACGGTTGGTAGGAAGCCCGTGGAAGCGTGCCGCAATCCGCCCAATCCGGTCTCGTTCGAGTGCGCGGCGGAGCGCATCGAGCGGAAAGTAGCTGTTCTTGTCTTCGGCCGTCGTGTGGGCGCGATCAATGGCGATATGGGAGATCCGGAGATCCGGGTCGGACGCGCTCGGACCGGAGTAGACTTGGAAGAACTTGGCCGCGGCATTGTAGGGTGCACCGGGCCCCTGCTCACCCTTGGCAGGATTGAAGGGTGCGGCCGTCGTTACCAGTGCGACAGAGCATTGCGACAGCGGCCGCCTTAGACGCGCAAACGGGACGTCGGCGAAATGGGCCCACAGATAAGGTGCGTGGCCCAGAGCTTCATAGTAGCTCCGGGTACGCTCAATGTAGCCGATCGGGCCGTCGGACGACAAGCGGAGACACCCCACGTCTGAAACTCTATTCTCCGCAGTTTGCGCCAACTGGAGGACACTCGCAATTTCCACTTTGTCCGGGTGACGTGCAGACAGCGCCCATAAGCCGGTCAACCAGGCGAGTACTCACGGGTTGCTTCTGGGTCGTCATGCGATGCCGGCAATGCAAGCAGTTCCTTCCATGCCTCGTCATTGATCGGCCACACTGCCCACTGAAGTGTCTCGACGATGCGCTCCGGCCGGCTGACCCCGCAGATGGTCGACGCGATGCGGGGGTCACGCAGTGAGAACTGCAGGGCGGCGGCGCCCAGTGGGATTCCATGCCGGGCACAAATCTCCTCCACCTTACGTATAGGCTGCAGCACTGCCTCCGTGGCAACCTGATAAACATAGCGCTGTTGGCTGGCTGCACCCTTGGCCAACGACCCACTGGCATAAGGTGCCGCATTGAATACGGCGATACCTCGGGCTTCGGCCAGATCAAGCATCGGCTCGGCATTTCGGTTGACTAGCGTGAAGCGGTTGTGGGTGATCAGTGCATCAAAATCCCAGTCACGGAGCATCGGCATCATGATGTCAATGCGGCCAGCCGCCAGCCCGACAGCGCGCACCAGTCCTTCTTCCTTCATGCGCATCAACTCATCGAGCGCTCCATGGCGCTTGGTGATTTCCGTTAGGTCCGACGCATGTTCGGGATCGTGAAGATGCAGAATGTCCACGTGATCGACACCGAGTGCCGTCATGCTCTCCTCGAGCGAGCGGCGGGCTTGTGCGGCATCGAAGCGCAGGGTGTTCATGTCTCGGTCGAGCTTTGTCGAAAGGACCCGACCTGCGGGCCAGCCTCCGCGCTCACGGACGATCTTGCCAATGAGGGCTTCGCTCCGCCCAAGTCCATAATTGCGGGAGGTATCGATCATGCCGTGTGGTTGATCGAGGATGGCCCGGATCGTCGCCAGTGCGCGTTCCTCGCCCACGCTGTAACCATAGGTGTCCGGCATGTCGGCAAGTGCTGTTGCTCCAAAACCGATGCGCGGAATGGCGACACCCGATTTTCCAACCTTCTTGAGCGTGTTCATTATCGTAACTTCTCCTGGCGAAAGGGCGAAGGAAAGCACACCACATCAGTTGCGAGAAGTCACTTCGAGAGTCCACTGGAGAGAAACGTCCCACGAAAACATGGCAACCGACACGGTTCGCCTTGAGCAGGTCTCAAGGCTCTCACTCTGCACCTGTGGCGCGCGTCAATTCGACGAGTCAATTCCTAGGCGACCCTACGGACTGCATGGCTGAAAGTAGCGTCTCACTTCGTGAAGTGGCCGACCGAAACCTCGGATCGACATGGGGCTAGGCCGACTTCTGGCGACCATAAAGAAGAAGCATAGCAACGATAACGACACCGAAGATGAGCTGTCTGCCAGCCTCCTCGATCTGCATCACCGACAGGATGGATTGCAGGAGCGTGATCAGGACGACGCCAGCTACCGTTCCGAGATAGGAGCCGCGGCCACCCAGCACATGTGTGCCACCCAGCACGACGGCGGCAATGGCCGGGAGCAGATAGGCATCGCCCATCGACTGTGCGGCCTTCGAGGCATAGCCCGCCAGCAGCACGCCACCGAAGGCCGACAGTGCACCGGCAAGTACGAAAGTGAGCATGACGATGCGCCGGGTGTTGATGCCCGAAAGGAAGGCCGCGCGCTCTCGGTTGCCGATGGCATAGATTGACCTGCCAAAAGTGGTGCGGTTGAGCAGGAAGACGGTGGCAACAGCGATGAGCGCCCATACCAGCACACCGTTGGGCACCACAGGGATCGCCTCGCCGGTGGCCAGCCAGCGCATGGCGGGCGTCGCCGAATCCTGGGGCGAGAAGCCGCCGGTGTAAACCACCATCAGACCCTGCGTGACAGCATTGGTGGCCAGGGTGACAATCATCGAGGGGATGCGCAGATAGGCCGTGGCAAAGCCGTTCACAAGTCCGATCAGAGCGCCGCAGAGGATCCCGACCGGTACCGCCAGTGCCACGCCCACCGGGCCGAAGCTTGCCGCCGCGCAGGCCATCATGGCACCCGCCGTTACTACCCAAGGGACAGACAGGTCAATTTGGCCAAGCAGAATGACCATCATGGTGCCAGTGGCGATAACACCGAGGAAGGAAGCCACCTTCAGTTGCTGCAACAGATAGGTGGCTGATAGAAAGTTACGCGAATAGATGGCACCCACCACGAGCAACAGCAGGATGCAGCCGAAGGCAATGAGCACGGCTGGCTCCACCCCCTTGATCTTTGGAAATCTGCGCATCCTGTCGCCGGGCGTGGTGCTGCTCGTCATGGGAACCAGTCCAGCTTGTTGCGCACGCGGAGAAGGCCAAGCGCGCTGATACTTACCGCCAGAAGCAGTATGACGCCCTGGAACAGCGGCTGCCATAGCGGATCGAAGTCGAACACAAAGAGAAGGTCGCCAATGGTACGGAATGCTAGCGCGCCGAACACAGCGCCGATGGCGCTGCCGCGTCCGCCCATCAGCGAGACGCCGCCCAGCACTACAGCGGCGATGGAGAATAGCGTGTATGTGCTGCCGCTCGCATAGGCTGCCTCGCCCGTATAACTGAAGAACGTGAGATATAGACCGCCCACCGCCGACAGCAGGCCAGACAGAACATAGGCCGTGAACTTGGCCATCCGCACTGGCATGCCGGACATATAGGCCGCCTGCTCCGCCGAGCCCGCAGCATAGGCCGTCCGGCCGAGCACCGAGCGGCTGTAAGGCACCCAGACCACGAGGATCACCGCGATCAACGCCGCGAAGCTTGCCGGGAACACGCCGAACAACTTGCCGGTCATCGCATCCGCCAGGTCCTCGTTGACTCCACCTCCAGGGTACGGTCGGAGGAACAGTGCGATCCCATAGAACATCGCACCGGTGGCGATAGTCGTGACGATGGGTTGCAGCCGTCCGAATATGACGATAAGCCCATTCAACGCACCGCACAACGAACCCGCGAGCAGCACACCGACGATCCCCAGAAAGGTCTCCCCCATGCTGCCGACGACAATCCAAGAGGCGAGGCAATTGGCCAGGGTCAGGATCATGCCCACCGAGAGATCGATACCGGCTGTGATGATGACGATAGCCTGTGCCATGGCCACGAAAGCCAGCAGTGTGGCCTTGTTGGCCGAGGTCTGCACCACATTGGCTGTGAAGCCTGCCGGGTGGTTACTGGCATAGATCACAAACATGAACAGGAACAGGAACACCGCCATCAACGTGTTCTTGTTCTCGGCAAACCAGTATCGCCAATCCCTCATGCCGGATGCGCCTCGCTGATGTTAAGGGCGCTGGCGACCAGTGCGTGTTCGGTGATCGCATCACCCTCGAGAGTGCGCACGATGGCGCCGTCATACATGACAAGAACCCGGTCGCAGCAGCCGATCAGCTCGTCATAATCCGTCGAGTAGAAGAGAATAGCCACACCATCGTCCGCCAGCCGCCGAAGCAGCGCGTAGATCTCCTGCTTGGTACCAACGTCGATGCCACGCGTCGGATCATTGAGCAGAACGATGCGGGGGCCGTTCATCAGCCACTTGGCGATGACCACCTTCTGCTGGTTGCCACCGGACAGTGATGATACCGGGAGATCGGGGTCCGCCACCTTGATTTTCAGCAGATCGATCATTTCGGTCACGCGCTCCGCACGCTTGCGTCCGTCAACAATGCCCCTGGACGAGATGCAGTCGAGAGCTGCGAAGCACAGGTTCTCGGCGATGCTCATGGGCAACATAAGGCCCTCGGTCTTGCGGTCCTCGGGGATGAGCGCCATCGCCGCTTCACCACCCTTGGCATTGCAGGGGTCCGTGATCCGGGTGGTCTTGCCGCCGATCTCGATGGTGCCGCTCACGCCGCGCAGCACACCGAACAGTGCCAAGAGCAGTTCGCGCTGCCCCTGCCCGTCCAGCCCGCCCAGACCCATCACCTCGCCGGCGTGGAGCGAGAAGGAGATGTCGTTCAGACGTCCGGCCCAGGACAGATTGCGGCAGTCCAGGGCAGGTGTCTCCGTCCGGACAACAGTGGACTTCGGGGGAAAGACATTCTTGTATTCCCGTCCGATCATCAACTCCACCACCTCGGAATCGGTCTTGGAGCCTGCCAGGTAGGTGGCGATCTTGCGGCCGTTGCGGAACACCGTGCAATCGTCGGCGAGCTCGGCGATCTCGTGCATCCGGTGTGAAATATAGACGATGGCCGTACCAACCTCGCGCAGTCGCTTTATGACGCTGAAGACGTTGCGCACGTCCGCCGCGGTGAGGGCGGAGGTCGCCTCGTCGAGTATCAGAACCCGTGGCCGCCGCGCCAGGGCCTTGGCGATCTCCACCATCTGGCGCCTCGACAGCGACAGGTCGCGCACCAGAGCGGATGGATGGATGTCCGCGGCGCCCGCATCGGCCAGCGCCTGTTCTGCCAGCGCCCGCTGCGCCCTGCGGTCGATGAGGCCAAGGCGCTGTGGAGGCTGGCTGATGACGATGTTGTCGGCCACCGTCAGATCGGGGATGAGGGAAAGCTCCTGGAACACGCAGACGATCCCCGCCGCATTTGCGGCGGCGGGCGTCGCGAAGCTTACTGCGTTGCCGTCGAGGGCGATGGTCCCCTCGTCAGGGGCCAACACCCCGGCCATGATCTTGATCAGGGTGGACTTGCCCGCTCCGTTTTCGCCCAGCACTGCATGGATCCGGCCGGAGGTGACCGCGAGGTCCGCCTCCTTCAGCGCCGTGACGCCGCCGTAACGCTTCGACACGCCGGTCATAGTCAGAAGGGGATGGACCACGCAATTCGCCTCATGCAGGGGGCGCCACGCCACGAGTATGTCGTCCCATGACGCGGCTGGGTTTGGGCGTGACCTTCAACCTACTGGTTTTCCTTCGTCTGCCCCATGATTTCCTGGGCCGTGAAGTTGATGCCGCAGGTTGGGAAGGAATTGCCGACGAAGAAGTTGTCCGACTGGTCGGGGTAATAGTCGGCATTCTCCTTGAAGTTCGGGTCCTCGACGATCGCCGTCGGCAGCTTGATCGCCTGC
Organism: Hyphomicrobiales bacterium; assembly: GCA_046349235.1. GTDB lineage: Bacteria > Pseudomonadota > Alphaproteobacteria > Rhizobiales > Aestuariivirgaceae > Aestuariivirga. The sequence goes on along the minus strand of JAXMCT010000009.1, from coordinate 149,465 downwards.
GGCACGACCTGACCCTCGAGCGCCGCGATGGCGACCTTGATGGCCACCGCCACCTGGGCCGGTCCCGTGCCGGCGGATGAGCACTTCAGGCCTTCGCCGGCATACTTGGCGCAGAACTTGCGGAAGCCGTTCTCCGTCTCGCCGCCGAAGGGCACGAAGGGGTGCTTGGCATCCATCATGGCCTGTACCACACCGGTATCGCCGCCCTGCGCGGTGATGCCGTCGAAGGGCCCGTTGGTGGCGATGGCGTCGGCCGTTACCTTCTGGGCTACGCCGTCATCCCACTTGCCCACCACCTCAGTCACATTCCAGGTCTTGCCTGAGGCATCGAGCGTTTCATGGATACCGTTGTGGCGATCGGTGTCGACCGAGGTGCCGGCGACACCACGAACTTCCAGCACCTTGCCACCGTTGGGAAGGTGGTTGATCAACCAGTTGGCCCACAGTACGCCGAGTCCCTTCTGATCGACGTTGACGTTGATCGCGTCCTGGGTATCGAGGGTGTTGTCGAACGCCACCAGCACGACGCCCGCCTCCTTGGCGCGCTTGATGACGGGGCCGAAGGCCGTGGGGTTCTGAGCATTGACGACGATCGCGTCGTAGCCGGCATCGATAAAGTTGTTGATGGCGGATATCTGCGCCGGAACGTCCTCGCCGGTCGATACAACCTTGAATTCTTTCAGTTTCGCCGCCACGTCGGGTTGCGCTGCATAGGCCTTCGCCGTCTGTATCATCTGGATGCGCCAGGTGTTGGCGATGTAGCCGTTGGCAAGCGCGATGCGATATGGACCGTCTTTCTTGGGGAATTGGTAGAACTTGGTGTCGGCCGACCAGGGGGCCATGCAGGTTGCGTCCGTCGCGGGCCCGCTGACGGTTTCGACGGCATGCGCCGCGGTGATGCCACTCATCCAGATGCCAGCGACGCCAGCGAGCAACAGGTGCTTGATAGACCGTGCAATCATCTCGTGTCCTCCCAGACTGTGCCGTAGTTTTGGTTGATGCCCGCTTCGGGCCTGCGGCTTGCCATCTATGCAGCGGGATGAAGAAAGCTTATCAGTTATGACAGCGCTGTCAATTCACAGCCTCGCGCCCTGCTCTGGTTGCAAGCGCGACTGAATGCTATCTCAGTGCAACGCGTGCGGGACGGGATTTCAGGAATGGTGCAGAAGCGCAGTGGTAAGACCACGGAACGTGTGACGTTGGACGATGTGGCAAGTGCAGCTCGGGTGAGCGCCATCACGGTGTCACGAGCCCTCCGCAATCCCGCCATGGTGTCGGAGGGTTTGCGCCGCCGCATCGACGCGGCGGTGCTCAAGCTTGGCTATGTTCCAAATGTTGCGGCGAGCCGCCTTGCCTCGGCACGCAGCCACGCCATCGGCGTGATCGTGCCGACGCTCTACAACGTCATATTTTCCGAATACCTGCAGGCGTTGCACGAGGTTTTGCTACCTGCGGGATTCCAGTTGGTCGTGGTCAACAGCCGCTACTCGCAGGCTGACGAAGAAAAGGCGGTGCGCACGCTGCTCGGTCAGCGGGTCGAGGCGATGATCATCGTAGGCGTCAACCACACACCTCTTACCCACCGCATGCTGGCGCGCGCCCGCATCCCGGTAATCGAAACGTTCCAGATCGCGCAAAACCCGATCGGCCTCAACATCGCGCTCGACCAGGTGCAGGCGGGTTACGATGCAACGCGCTTCCTGCTCGACAAAGGATACCGGCGCGTGGGCTTCCTCCTCGGCCAGCGCGACGAGCGTGCGCTGGAACGACTTGCGGGCTACAACCGCGCCATGGCCGAACGCGGGCTCGACGGCGAAGAACTCGCCATGTCACTTCCCGGCCACAGCACCATCGCGCTCGGCGCGCAGCTCATGGCCACGCTCCATGAGCGTCGGAAGGTGCCCGAAGCACTGTTCTGCATCGATGACAACCTAGCGCTGGGCGCCATGCAGGAATGCCGCAGGCTGGGCCTGAAGGTGCCGGAGGACGTGGCGATCCTGGGCTTCCACGACCTTGAGTTCGCCGCCTGCGCATCGCCCTCGCTGTCGTCGGTCGCCACGCGGCGGCACGAACTGGGCACTTTGGCGGCCCAATCCGTGCTCAACATGCTCGAATCCGGCAGGCTGGTACGGAAGAAGACGGTGAACCTGGGTTACGAACTCATGGCGCGGGAGAGTACATCCGGCCGGCCCCGGTTGTGCCAGAAGGGCTAACCGTCAGTCGCCGCGCCTAGGCGACCCGTGGTGCTGTGCGATTTTCCAGTTGCCGTCCTGCCGGACCAGCACCCAGCTCAACCGGTAGGGCATGGGCTCCGCGTCATCGGCGAAATCCACGTGCCCCGCGGTGATGGCCACGGCGTCACCGATGTGGCGGACAAGCGGCGGGGGATAGGCGGCAACACGCACGCCAGGCCCGCGTCCGCCGAAGTAGCGCCGGATGGCTTCGCGACCGTCCTGCAGTTCATCGACTGCTCCGAACAGCATGGCATCGGCCGTGTAAAGCGTCATGTGGCGTTGGAGGTCATGCGCGTTGAAGGCATCGATCCACGCGGCGATAAGGCTTTCTATGGTGGGTGTCGGCGTCATGGTGCACCTCCTGCGAGGCGACCATGCCACGAAAGGTGGCGGCATGTAAGCAGCCCCGGGGATTGCCGCCCGCAGGTCGGTGTGCTTCACTTTTCATTCGCTACAAGGGGCTCAAGGCCGCGCATGACCGCCACACCTCCGGGTTGGATCCGACAGGGCTACAGTGTCGACGCCATGCGGCTCCTGGCGCGGGCCGAGCTGCCACGGCCGGTGTTTGATTTCGCCGACGGCGGTGCTGAGACGGAGCGGACCCTGCGGCGCAACGAGAGCGCGTTCGACAGCGTCGACCTGGTGCCCCAGCCGTTGCGCGGCGTGGCAAGTCGCGATCTTTCCATCATGCTCTTCGGCAGGCAGCTGAACCTCCCTGTCATCATCGGCCCCACGGGCCTTGCTGGCCTGTTCTGGCCGGACGGCGAGTTCTGCGGGGCTCGTGCCGCTCAGGCCGCGGGCATCGCCTTCTGCCTCAGCCACGGTTCCGTCTGCACGCTGGAGGCGCTGGCCGCCACCGGGGTGTCGCCACGCTGGATGCAGGTCTTCATCTATCGCGATCGCGCCTTCACGCGTGAGCTTGTGGAGCGTGCGGCGGCAGCAGGCTACGACGCGCTGGTGCTAACCATCGACAACCAACTGCTGGGCAGCCGCGAGCGCGACATCCGGAACGGGTTCGGCATTCCGCCCCGCATGGATCTCGCCAACTTGGTGGGCATGGCAGTCAAGCCGCGCTGGCTGTGGCGCATGCGGCGCGAGCTGCGCCGCATCACCTTCGGCAACTACGTGAGGCCGGGCGAGAGTGCCGAGATCCGAAAGCTCGCCGGGCGGATGCCCACACTCCTCGATCCGGCCATGAACTGGGACGACGTGGACGCGGTGCGCAAGATGTGGACAGGGCCGCTCATTCTCAAGGGCGTGCTCAGCCCGGCGGAAGCAGAGATGGCGGGGCGACGCGGCGTCGACGGCATCATCGTCTCCAACCATGGCGGGCGTCAGCTCGATGGCGCGGTATCTTCCTTCGACATCCTGCCGCGAATAGTGGAAGCGGCACCCGCGGGAATGCCTGTGCTGATGGACGGGGGCGTGCGTCGTGGCGCCGACGTGGTGAAGGCCCTTGCCCTTGGGGCAAGCGCCTGCCTCATCGGACGGCCGCAGCTCTGGGGCCTGGCAGTTGGCGGAGAGGCTGGCGTGACCCATATGCTCGACATCTTCCGGCGCGAGATCGATCGCGTGATGGGCCTCTGCGGCGTCACGCGCATCGCCGACATCGGTCCCGATCTCCTGTTTCGGCGCAACTGACGAAGGTGAGAACATGATCGAGGACCCTCCCCTGCTCACCATTCGTGGCGATTTTCCCCGTCCACCACCCGCTCATCTCGCTAGCCTCGCTGGCGTACAGACCGACTTCGTTGCGGATGCCATGGGTGGGCGCGGCGGCCTCGATCACCGTATCAAGCCGCTCGTGCCCCTGACCGCGCCACTGGTAGGCACCGCCATGACTTGCCACTGTGGCCCAGCCGACAATCTCGCGCTGTTTGGAGCGCTGGCCTGGGCACAACCCGGAGATATTCTGGTCGCAGCCACCGATGGCTTCATGGGCACCGCGGTCGCGGGAGACCTGCTGCTTGGCATGGCACGCAACCGTGGACTCGCGGGGCTGGTGACGGATGGTTTGGCACGTGACCTCGCCGGCATCGTAGCGGTGGGCTTGCCGGTATTCTGCGCCGGCCTTTCCCCCAACTCACCGGCGCGCAACGGCCCGGGCACGGTGGGGATGGCGGTGGTGCTGGGCGGCGTCAGAGTTGAATCAGGGGACATTCTCGTTGGCGACAGCGACGGGATCGTCGTCATTCCCCAAAGCGAGGCCGAAGCGGCGATCGGGCGACTCGCAGCCGTGCGCGCCGCCGAAGTGGCGCTGGAAACGGAGGTGAGAAGCGGCCTCGGTGTGCCCAGCTTCATCACATCCATCCTCGCCAGCAATCGGGTCAGAAAGCTCGGTGGAGATTGACGTCAATCATCCTGTTGCCCGCGATGTAGAAAGGGACTCACCCCGTTGAGGAGATATGCATACATGCTGTAGCCGGGTGCCACGAAGGCGAGAACGCAGGACAGCATGGCCGTAGCAAGCAGAACGATGAGATCACGCTTGTCCACTGGCTTTGGAACGTTCTCCTGCGCCGTCAGGAGGTTTGCAACTCGCCAGGACGAGAGGGCCGCGCATATGGTGTTCGCAGCATAGATGCAGACAGCTGGCCAGAGATCTCCGTAAAGTCCCACAAGCTTCGTCGAGAATGGAACAAGGGTGATGAAGAAGAGGTGCATGATCACCGCCCAAGCATAGCTGTAGCTGCACCAGACGTCGGAATCATGGTCCTTCGCGTTTCTGATCCAACGCGCACCGAGGACCACGAAAGAAATGACATAGACCAGCAGATTGTCCTGCAGGTCCGACAGCACCGCAAGCAGCTGGCTGGCGCTTGACACCCGCGCACCGGCGGGCAGATCGAGGCTGATGACCAGCAATGTCATGGCAAACGCGAACACGCCATCCGTCAGGGCATCCAACCTCTCCTTCGATACGCCCCTCGACTTTCGCTCATCTGCCATCGACAATTCTGTCCCGCAATAACTACAGCAACGACGTGTATCATGAGATGATCGCCACGGGCGAGTGCCGTACACCCAAACCGCACACCTGCATATCAGAGCGATTCCGGAACCATGTCGATGGCGCCGCAGGGGCATTCGGCGGCGCACAGCCCGCAGCCCTTGCAGTAATCATAGTTAATGCTGAAGCGCTTGCCCGGCCCGAGCTTGATCACCGCGTTGTCGGGGCAGACGCCGTAACAGTTGTCGCACTCGAAACAGTTGCCGCAGGACAAGCAGCGTCGCGCCTCGTAGAGCGCGCTCGTCTCGTCGAGCCCACCCTGAACTTCCGAGAAACTGTCGATGCGGCGCGCCGCGTCCAGCATCGGGCGGACGGTCGCGGGTGCATCCTCGTAGTACCAGGTGTTCAGGCGCTCGAAGCTCGCCGCTCCATGCTTAGACGCGGGTTCGAGCGACGAGCCACGAAGCCACGCGTCGATGTGGCGCGCTGCCTTCTTGCCATGCCCAACGGCCACGGTGACGGTGCGCTCCGAGGGCGCCATGTCGCCACCGGCGAAGACGCCGGGCCGGCCCGTCATCATGTTTGGACCGACCTTCACCACGCCGTTCTCGATCTCGATGCCCGGTGCCTTGTCGAGCAGCGACAGGTCCACGTCCTGGCCAAGCGCCAGGACGAGGGAGTCGGCCTCCAACGTCTCGAACTCGCCAGTAGGCTGGGGAAAGCCCTTGTCATCCAGTTCCATCTTCTCGATCTGCAGACGATCGCCGTCGATGGTCTTGATGGTGGAGAGCCACTTCATCGAGACGCCTTCCTCCAACGCCTCCTCGAGCTCGAAATCATGCGCCGGCATCTTCTCACGGGTGCGGCGGTAGACGATGATCGCTTCCTCGGCACCAAGACGGCGCGCAGTTCGAGCCACGTCGATCGCCGTGTTGCCGCCACCGTAAACGACGACGCGTCTCCCGAGCAGCGGCGGCGCCTCCCCCTCCATCGAGCGCAGCAGCGACACTGCATCGAGGATCTTCGCGGCACCCGCAGCCGGAATGTAGGCACGACGTGCGATGTGGGCACCGACCGCGAGGAATGCGGCATCGAAGCCATCCTCCGTCATGGTGCGCTCGATGCTGTCAACCTTGCTGTTGAGCACGAGTTCGACACCCATCGCGGTGATGCGCGCCACCTCGGCGTCGATGATGTTGCGCGGCAGGCGATATTTCGGAATGCCGAAGCGCATCATGCCGCCGGCCAGGGGACCCGCCTCGCGCAGCACCACGCCGTGCCCGGCGCGGCGCAGATGATAGGCAGCGGAGAGTCCGGCGGGACCGGCACCGACCACGAGCACCTTCTTGCCAGTCTCTGAGTCAGGCGGCGAGAAGCTCCAATCTCTGGCGATCGCGAGGTCGCCGAGGAAGCGCTCAACCGCATTGATGCCGACCGCGGTGTCGAGCAGGCCACGATTGCACGCGTCCTCGCAGGGGTGATAGCAGACGCGTCCCATGATGGCGGGTAGCGGATTATTGGCGGTCAGTGCCCGCCACGCGGCCTCGTAGTCGCCACTCTCGGCATGGAACAACCAACCCTGGATGTCCTCCCCTGCCGGACAGGCGTTATTGCAGGGCGGCAGGCGATCGACATAAACGGGGCGCTCGGTGCGCCACGAGCCGGTGTGGTTGGCTTTGCTGCTGCCGACATCTAGGGCGATGGCGAAGGGATGCTTCATGGCTCACGTCTCCAGCAGACCGTAGTCGTCGATGTGGCGGTCGGCGATGGCCTGGATGCGGTCCACCCGAGGATCCTTCACGCCGTCGCGGAAAAGATGCGCATAGCGGCGCTGCAGCTTCAAGTATTCGCTCACCGGCCTCGCCTTGCGTATCTTCCGCACATTCGTGACGCGGCCATACTCGGCCTCGAAGATCGGGAACAACCCGGTCTCGATCGCCAACCGCGCCAGTCTGATCGTATCGTGCGAGGCCGCGCCCCAGCCGAGCGGGCACGGCACGTTGATCTGGATGTAGCGTGCACCGCGAAACGCCATGGCCTTGGTTACCTTGGCCTCGAGATCATGCAGGTCGGCGACACTGGCGGTGGCAACATAGGGAATGTCATGCGCCACGGCGATCTTCGGCACGAACTTGCCAGTGCCGAAGACGTTGCCTGGCTCCGGCCCGAGCGCGGGCGTCGTCGCTGTGCGCGCTCCGGGCGGCGTGGCAGAGGAGCGCTGCACTCCGGTGTTCATGTAGCCTTCGTTGTCGTAGCAGATGTAAAGCACATCATCATTGCGCTCGAACATGCCTGAGAGGCAGCCGAAGCCGATGTCGGTGGTTCCGCCATCACCGCCCTGCGCTACGGTGCGCACCTGCGGCCGGCCAGTGACGCGCATCGCGGCCGCCACGCCGGTCGCCACCGCCGCCGCGTTGCCGAACAGCGAATGCAGCCAAGGCATCTGCCACGACGTCTCGGGATATGGCGTGGTGAACACCTCGAGGCAACCGGTGGCATTGACTGCGATCAGCTGGTTCCCGGCCGCGCGCATGGCGGCATCGATGGCATAGCGTGCACCCAGCGCCTCGCCACAACCCTGGCAAGCGCGATGGCCACAAGTCAGCGAGTTCGAGCGATCCTGCGAGGCCTGCACGTTGCGGCTCGCTTCGTCCACCAGCCGATTGCCGACGGTGTGCGTGCCCTTCTGGTAGAACTTCAGTTTCTGCGTTCCATCCATGGCTTGGTCCCCGTCACTCGTCACTTGCGTCATGTGCTTCGAGGCGCTGCGCTCGCTCGGCCTCGATGATCTTCAGGATATTCTCTGCCGCGGGGCCGGCGCGGCGCGCCTTGCCCCGGCGATGAATTTCGCGCCCGATGACCCGCTCATTGAGATCGAGGAAGTGCGGGCCCTCCCAGGGCTGTGACAGCGCCTGCCGGAACAACCGGTGCAGCGAGGCCTTGGTGACGGCACGGCCGCCCAGCCCTGCGATGACCGAGTGGATGGCGGGCGGGGCTGCGAGGTTGCGAAGCACCAGGTCCACATTGGACGCGAGCGGGCCACCCATGCCCGGATCAAGACTGCGGTCGATCACCAGCACGCGCTTGGCGCGGGCCAGCGCCTGCTGCAGTGCTCGAACGGGAAAGGGTCGGAAGGTGACGAGAGTGACGAGCCCGATGGCGACCCCCTCGCCTCGCATCTCGTCGATGACATCCTTGATGGTGCCGTTGATGGAGCCCATGGCGACAACGACGAGCTCGGCATCGCGGCTCTCGTATTCGCGCAGCAATCCGCCGGAGTTCCGCCCGAAGCGATGGGCAAATTCCGCCGCGAGATCCTCGATCAGCTGGAAAGCTGTGTGTTGCTTGAAATACTGCAGGTAGCGAACCTCGGTGAAGGCATCCGGCCCAACCATTGCGCCGATCGAGATCGGATCGGCCGGATCGAGCACCTGCACCGGCTCGTAGGGCGGCAGGAAGGCATCGACGTCCTTCTGCTCCGGGATGTCGACGCGCTCCATCGCGTGGGTAAGGATGAAGCCGTCGACGCACACCATCACCGGAACAGAGAGTTCCTCGGCCAGACGAAAGGCGATGACGTGGAGGTCGGCCGCCTCCTGGTTGGTCTCCGCAAAGAGCTGGAACCAGCCGGATTCGCGCAGGGCCATGGCATCCGAATGATCGTTCCAGATGTTGATGGGCGCACCGATGGCACGGTTGCCAAGCGTCATGACGATTGGAAGCCCGAGGCCCGCGGCATTGTACACCGCCTCCGCCATGAAGAGCAGGCCCTGGCTGGCAGTCGCCGTGTAGCTGCGCGCCCCCGCCGCCGAGGAGCCGATGGCGACGGAGAGCGCCGCGAACTCGCTCTCGACGTTGATGAACTCGCAGTTCCGGAGCTCACCCTCGCGCACGAGGTCACCCAGCCCCTCGACGATGTGGGTTTGGGGGGTGATGGGATAGGCGCAGATGACCTGCGGGCGGCATAGCGAGATGACCCGCGCCATGGCCTTTGAGCCTTCGAGCTGCTCAAGCATCGGCCTGCTCCTTCTGCGCGGCGATGTGGGTGGCGACCAGCGCATGTGCCTCGCGGGCCGCCTGCTCGTTGGCCTCGCCGACCTTGCCGGGAAAGGTGCGGTGAATGGCTGCGATCACCGAGTCGAGCGTCACCACGTCGGTGAGCGCGGTGAAGGCACCAAGAAGTGCCGTGTTGGGCGCCGGGCGCCTGATGTGGGCCAGCGCCAGTTCGGTCGCCGGCACCGTCTGGGCATGGCCCGGCGGAATGCGCGCGACCACGCGATCAAGGTGAATGTCGCGGAAGCCGCGCGCCGTGTTGACCAGAAGGTAGCCATCCTTCGACAGGCCTTCCAGCACGTCCAGCGCCTTGAACAATGTCGCATCCTGCACGATCAGTATGTCAGGGTTCTGGATCGGCTCGCGGAGCCGGATCTCCTTGTCGTCGATCCGGCAGAACGCGACCACCGGCGCGCCAGTGCGTTCTGACCCGAAACTCGGGAAGGCCTGGGCGTGTCGGCCCTCGAGGAAGGCCGCAACTGACAGCATTTCCGCCGCCGTCACGACACCTTGGCCCCCGCGGCCATGAATGCGCACCTGAATCATGATGGTTCCGCTCCCATATCCACCCGGCCTGACCAGCCGGACGTTAGGGACGGTCAGGCTTCCGCCGCCTTGCGCTCGATCAATTCTGTTTCGGCTCCGCTAGGGTCGGCTTGCCATCCGGGTCGCAGCGGCGGCATGGCCTCAGTCCAGCTGCCCGGGCCTCCTCCGGTGCACCGAAGAAGCGCAGGTTTTCGCGCTTTGCCGGGCGGGACGGACAGTGGGGCCGGCAGTAGATCCCGGTGGTGACGACGCCGTACCAGAACAGCCCGTCCGACCGGCGATCTCGGACAAGAACAGCCTGCCAGCGAGCGTCATCGATATCGGGCTGCAATACGGCGGATGTAATGGCCATGCTGAACCATCCCTATAGGTCGGAAATCACCACATGCTGCAGTGTCAGGCCTATTTCAGCAGATTCTCATTCCGCGAGACCACCCGTTTTCTGAGACAGTTGAAGCCGTTGCTGAAAATTCGCACCAGTTTGCGCGAATCTCCCAAGGATAACAAGGACGCCTCCGCCTGAAATGCGGAGGCGCCGTATTTTAGCTCCCGTGCGCGTGATGGCCTCAGGGTGATAGCACGATGATCGAGACGTCCTTGATCGTGCAGGTGGCGGGCGTGCTGGCGACTCTGGCGAACACAGTGAATGTGTATGAGGTGCCTGCGGTCAGGCCCGTCACGACCCAACTTTGACTTAGCGATTCGGATGAACTCGTGGTGGAGCTGTGCATGGATTGATCGTCGTTCAACGGTGCGCTGGGTGTGCCGGCCGCATAGTTGTAAGAGACGATGCATTGGGTCGCGGAGCCAGTGCCGGCATCCCCCGAGACTGTCACAAATGCTCTCTTGGTTGGTCCCGCGGTAACAGTGGTGGTGACACCGGACGACGTGTAGCCCGTTGTCGAGAACGTTGGGGTGGAAGGCGTCAACGTCGTGATGCCGTTGATATTTGGCCCGATCGCGGCCAAGTTCCAGCCTGTGGATGTTCCTGATCCGGAGACGGTATCGACATTGATGGTAAGGCTGGTGTTCGAGTAGGTCGTGACGACGCCTTCCATATAGCCCACCGTACTGGACGCGCGGACCCGCTGACCAAGCGGCAGTGGCGTGGCTACAGTCGTCGCGAAGGTCTTGTTGCCGGTGCCGATCACAACGCTTGAAGTGCTGGCGTAGCCTGCAGCACCGGTAGCGCCTGTCTTGCCTGTGGCACCCGTCGCACCGGTCGCACCCACCGCGCCGTTTGCACCATTCGAGCCGTTCGCGCCCGCTGCTCCTGTCGGCCCCGTCAAACCCGTGGCGCCTGTCGCGCCGGTGGGTCCGGTCAAGCCAGTCGGTCCGATGAGGCCGGTGGCACCAGTCGCGCCAACGGCGCCTGTTGCACCGGTTGCACCCGTCGCACCTGCGGCGCCCGTTGCACCCACTGCGCCGGTTGCGCCCGTCGCACCAGTGGTGCCGTTTGCACCCGTTGCGCCAACCGCGCCCGTGGCACCTGCGGCACCTGTGGCGCCAGTCGGACCCGCCGCACCCGTTGCACCCACTGCACCGGTCGATCCAACCGCACCTGTGTCGCCCTTCGCACCTGTGGCGCCAGTCGCACCTGTGGCGCCAGTCGGACCCATCGCGCCGGACGCGCCTGTTGCACCTGTCGCACCCACTGCGCCAGTCGTACCTGCGGCACCGGTGTCGCCTTTCGCACCCGTGGCGCCAGTTGGGCCTATCGCGCCGGTGGCACCGATTGCACCCGTTGCGCCTACCGCGCCCGTGGCACCGACTGCGCCAGTCGTGCCTGCGGCACCGGTGTCGCCCTTCGCACCTGTGGCGCCAGTCGGACCCGTCGCCCCGGTGGCACCGATTGCACCCGTTGCGCCTACCGCGCCCGTGGCACCGACTGCGCCAGTCGTGCCTGCGGCACCGGTATCGCCCTTCGCACCTGTGTCGCCCTTCGCACCTGTTGCGCCTACCGCGCCCGTGGCACCGACTGCGCCAGTCGTGCCTGCGGCACCGGTGTCGCCCTTCGCACCCGTGGCGCCAGTTGGGCCCATCGCGCCGGTGGCACCGATTGCACCAGTCACTCCGGTCGCGCCTGTTGCTCCCACTGCACCGGTCGATCCAACCGCACCTGTGTCGCCCTTCGCACCCGTGGCACCGGTCATGCCAGCCGCACCTGTGTCGCCCTTCGCACCCGTTGCGCCTACCGCACCCGTGGCACCGGTCATGCCAGCCGCACCTGTGTCGCCCTTCGCACCTGTGTCGCCCTTCACACCTGTAGCGCCAGTCGGACCCGTCGCACCGGTAGCACCGCTTGCACCCGTCGCACCCACTGCGCCAGTCGAGCCTGCGGCACCGGTGTCGCCCTTCGCACCTGTGGCGCCACTCAGACCCGTCGCGCCGGACGCGCCTGTTGCACCTGTCGCACCCACTGCGCCAGTCGTACCTGCGGCACCGGTGTCGCCCTTCACACCTGTAGCGCCAGTCGGACCCGTCGCACCGGTAGCACCGCTTGCACCCGTAGCACCCACTGCGCCAGTCGTGCCTGCGGCACCGGTGTCGCCCTTCGCACCTGTGGCGCCACTCAGACCCGTTGCACCCGTCGCACCTGCTGGGCCGGTGTTGCCGGCGGCACCTGTGTCACCTTTCGCTCCCGTTGCGCCAGTCGGACCCGTCGCACCGGTAGCACCGCTTGCACCCGTCACCCCCACTGCACCGGTCGATCCAGCCGCACCTGTGTCGCCCTTCGCACCCGTCGCACCTGTTGCGCCTACCTCGCCCGTGGCACCAGTGGCACCGGCTGCGCCCGTCGTGCCTGCGGCACCTGTGTCACCCTTCACACCAGTGGCGCCAGTCGGACCCATCGCGCCGGTCGCGCCCGTCGCACCTGTTGCACCCGTCGCACCTGCTGAGCCGGTCGATCCAACCGCGCCCGTATCGCCCTTTGCACCCGTTGCGCCAGTCAGCCCCGTCGGACCGGCGGCACCGCTTGCACCCGTTGGGCCAGTTTCACCGTTGGCGCCCGTCGCACCCAAAGCGCCCGTAGGACCTGTTGCGCCAACATCGCCTTGGGCACCTGTCGCACCCGTGGCACCTGTATCGCCTTTCGCGCCGGTCGCCCCGGTTTCACCCTGGGCGCCCGTTGCGCCAGCAGCCCCGGTCGCACCCGTTTCGCCAGTCGCCCCGATGGCACCCGTGGCGCCGGTGTCACCTCGTTCGCCGGTGGCTCCCGTTGGGCCGGTCGGGCCCGTCGCACCCGTGGCGCCAGTTTGCCCCGAGTCCGGGCCAGCGCCGGTGTCGCCTCCCGATGAGGCCGTCGCGAAAAGTTCCCAATAGGCATCAGAACCCAGGCCCGGGGCCAGATGACCCGGCACAGGCTGCTTGGCGCGCCATGTGGAACCACTGTAGAAAACGAGTTCATCCGTGATGTATGAAAGCGAGCTGTCCCAGTCACCTCGCGACCGCAAGGAAATCGGCGCGCAACTGGCTATGTTCACGAGGACCGTTGCCTGACCCGCCGACTCCAGCCGAACGACGCACCGCTCCGGAATGTAACCGAGGGAGCCGAAATCGAATGCACCGTAGGCATTGGTCTTGGCGGTTGCGATGCCTCCGTCGAGTACGATGACGGAGCGCGGCGTCGCCGTGCCCTTCAGGGACAATTTGCCTGAGCCAGTGGTAACAGCCTTCGTGACGGTAATTGCAGCATAGGCGCTATCGTCAAAAAACAACCCAAGAGCGAGAACGCTCGATGCAACAAGCACGGACTTGAACGACGACCGCCCCGAAAGACGCATAAACCACCTGCAACTGAACAATGATACGTAGGAAGAAGTACGTACCACGGGTTAGTAAACGATTGCGGAGTGGTCAACTGCCGTGATTACTATAGTAAGTTTATGCCTAACGCGACGCGCTTACAAAACCAATGCCAGCGCACTGATGTATAATTAATTGATAACATTCTGTTGTTTGAAGTTTGGTTGGTGCGATAAGTGAGACTCTGGTGTGACACAATGCTAATTTACCTTACCTAGAGTCATACTAACTTCAGTGGGATCTTGGTTAAGCCAATGACTCGACGCAGGAGCGGAGCCTGCTCTTCCCAAGAGGTAAAAGGAGGTCTCAAATGAGTTTCGCGCATAGATTGCGATTGGTCGAGGCGCCCAGTCCCGTCGGGCAAGTTTAAGGTCCAGCGGCGGCAGACCAATGTGCCGCTACCGGGCGGAAGGTGGTGGTCGCGCCGTCTACGACGAAGCCTCAAAGTTCAAGGCGACCCCATTTATGCAGTATCGCAGGTAGGTGGGGGGTGGACCGTCCTCGAAGACATGCCCCAGGTGACTGCCGCAGTTGGCGCAATGGACTTCGGTTCGGAGCATGCCGTGGCTGCGGTCGGTGGTGGTCGCAACGGCCCCTTCGACCGGTTCCGTGAAACTGGGCCAGCCTGTGCCGCTTTCGAACTTCCCGTGGCTCTCAAAGAGGCTAATACCACAACCGGCACAGCGGAAGCGGCCGGACCGCTTTTCCCTCAGCAGCGCACAACTGCCTGGCCGTTCCGTGGCATGGCCCCGCATGACGGCATATTGCTCTGCGGTCAGTATCGCCCGCCATTCGGCGTCGGTCCGCTGGAATGGATATTCGGCTGTGGTTTGACGATCGATCATCTTCCGCTCCACTCGTATCAGCTTGCAACATATTGGGCCAACCCGATGAAAATGCCAGAGGCCGGCGCCGACTTCGCGAAACCGTGATACGGGGTGAAGCGACATCATTGCCGAAAAGCTGCAATATGAAACCATGTCCCTGCTCACCGACCGGTCCGGCCGATTTTCCGCCCTCAAGACCTGCTGCCTGCTTGCGCTGCTGGCGCCGGCGGCATGGCTCCTGTGGCGCTGGCTCAACCACGACCTTGGCCCTCGTGCGATAACCGAAGCCCTGCATTTCACTGGACAATGGGCGGTGCGCTTTCTCCTGGCGGCCTTGGCATTGACCCCGCTGATGCGGCTGTCGAGATGGACGCGTCTTGCTCTCATCCGCCGCATGCTCGGCGTCGGCGCATTCGCCTGGGCTGCGGGGCACCTCTTCCTCTACGTCATAAGCGTCAAGTATGACATTGCATTCGCCGCGAGCGAGATCATCAACCGCTACTATCTGACCATCGGCTTTGCAGCCCTCGTGGGTCTGACCATGCTCGCTGCGACGTCGACCGATGCAATGATCGCGCGGCTCGGCAACTGGTGGAAGAGACTGCATCGCCTCGTATACGTCATTGCCACCTTGGCCATCCTGCACTTTTTCATGCAGTCGAAACTCGATGCCAGCGAAGCCACGCTGATGGCCGGCTTGTTCTTGACCTTGATGATCTATCGCGCCGCGTTCCGTGTGCGCCGGCCCGTCGGGCCGACGATGCTGGCAGCAGTGGCCGCAACCGCCGCAGTCGCAACGGCAATTGTCGAGTTCGCCTGGTACGGGCTCGCGACAGGCGCCAACCCCTGGCGCGTTCTGCAAGCCAATCTTCATCCCGAGCGTGGCCTGCGCCCTGCCGTGATCGTGCTGCTGGTTGCTGCAGGGTTGGGCGTGGCGACCGAAGTCTGGCGCCGCTTTCAGGAAGCACGCGGCGGCAAGGGGACTTTTCCCACCGGTCGCGTGCCGCAGCCACGGCGCGCCTGAAGACAATTCAGTTGCTCGACACCGCAAAACTCTAGTCGATCAGCCGCTGCAACAAGCCGTTGGTGGCCGTCAGACGCTCAGCGAGAAGCGAAGCGATCGCATGGTGCAAGGCATTGGCCAGGGGCGGGTCGCGCAACTCCATTTCACGTAGGCTTGCAGCGCTCAGCACGTGCGCCGTCGTCATCTCGTCCGCGATGGCGGAGGCGTTGCGGGGTTGATTGAGATACATCCCGATCTCCCCGATCATCGTTCCCGTGGTCATGGACCGCAGCCGCATCGTCTTGCCATCGGGCAAGTTGAGCCGCACGGTCACTCGGCCCGATTCGATGAACAGAATCTCGTCAGGCGGTCCACCCTGCCGCAACAGATAGTCGCCCGGAGCATAACTTCGCGGTTCGAGATAGGCCAGGAAATCGGACAACTGAGCACCATCGGGCAGAACGTTGCGGATGCGCTCAAGTCCCGAGACGTCGTCCGTCACCTTGTCAGCGCTTGCCTCGCCAAGGATCTGCTGTTCGCATTGCTCCAGCGCCTCGTCGAGATCGTCATGGAAGATCACACGATCAGGCGCGGGCTCGATTCCAGCCTGACGGAACTGCGCGCGCAACGCCAGATTCATGCGTGTCAGAATCAACCGGCACCCGTGGCGCTGGCAATACGTCCGTATCTTCGAAAATGCCAGCATCGCGGAAGAGTCGCTGGCCGGCACATCACGAAAATCCAGGACGAGGAAACGCAGGCGCTGAGGCGCGGGGCTGGCGATCATCTGCTGTATCCGGGTCAGGACGGAGTAGGCAGTACCGAAGAAGATGAAGCCCTCGAGCTTGATGACCCTGATGGCACGACCCCGTTCCCGCAACACACTGAGTGCCGCTGGGCTGCGGTCGACGTTGCTTCGATAGTCCGCCCCCGAAAGCTCCTGGCGGATCACCCGGACGCGGCTGTAGCTCAGGACGAAGATCGCCATCGCCACAGCGACTCCAACCGCCACGCCGGCAGGAATGCTGACGGCCCCGATCACCCCGACGATGAGTGCCACGATCAGAAAATCCTGGATCGGCAGCCGCCGCCAGCCCTCGTAGAGCCACTCGATCAGCAGGCCTGCGCCCATCGAGAACAGCAGGCCGCCCAACATGGCGCGGGGCATGTAAGCGAGAAGAGACGTGCCAACGAGCAGGGCCGCAAGGCAGAGCGCCGCGGAGCAGAGTCCGATCAGCCGGCTGTTGGCTCCCATTCGACTGCCTAACAGCGATGCTGAAAGGGCATGAAAACCCACCGCTCCGCCCAGCAAGCCAGACGCCATGTTGGCCATACCAGCGGCCCGCAGTTCGCGGTTGATGTCGAGGTCACTGCTGGTAGCCAGTTCGAGGCCGCTGGAATTGAGGAGCAGGGCAACCACGCTGACCAGCACGATGGAGGCAAATGTCGGGAACTGGACTGCGACATACCCCCAGCCCTGTGCCGGCAGACGTGTCCAAGCGGGAAGCTCGAGGCCCGTGTAATCTGGAAACGGTCCGAGCAAGAGGCCAGCCCCCTGAGCCGATGCGATGGAGATGCCGGCAATGTACAAGCCGATATGGTAGAGGGCGACGGCGCCCATCAACAGGCCGGGCACCAGGAGAGGGTGGCGACTGCGCCGCATCATCGCCACCAGAAGGAGCCCGAAGGCGAGGCCCGGTATCCACCTTGCTGCACGGACCGGTTCAAGCAGCAGTGCAAGGTCCAGCTTCGACGGGGCCATTCCGGTGAGCACGGGAACCGCGCCGAGAAGGATCAAGAGTCCAGAGCCTGCGAGAAATCCGCCAATCACCGGAAAGGGTATGAAGCGTATGAGGGCACCGAGCCTGAAGGCGCCCAGGCCGTAGAACACCGCACCGGCAGCGAAAGCCGCGACATTGGCACACGTAAGCACCACCAGCACGACGAGATCCGCGGGCGCAGTTCCACCGATAGACGCCGCGAGTGATGCAGCCATGACGCCGATGATGACGGCCGGCCCATCCTGCACCTGCGCGACAGCACCAGGGTAACTGCTGAGCAGCGCGACCAGCGCACCGATGACCGCTCCTCCCAGCAGGATGACCTCAAGTGCGGGAGCGATGCCACCCGGAAGGGCATTGGGCATGACGAGGACCACCATGCTGGCCGAGCCGAGAATGGTGCGGATGCCGGCGATCAGCCCCGCCGAAAGGCTGGTCACCAGTTGCTGCGACTGCACGTCTCGTCCCGCGATGGCAAGATGACCAGGCCCCACTAGCTGATCCCGCGTGACGTTAGTGCAGGACTCGCCCCCGCGCCAGTGCCGCCGCCAGGCACTGGCCTGCCGCCAGCCCGCCATCCCCCGGCGGCAGGCTGCGATGAACGAGGACGCC
Organism: Hyphomicrobiales bacterium; assembly: GCA_046349235.1. Taxonomy (GTDB): domain Bacteria; phylum Pseudomonadota; class Alphaproteobacteria; order Rhizobiales; family Aestuariivirgaceae; genus Aestuariivirga. The sequence continues at coordinate 131,652 of JAXMCT010000009.1, read as the reverse complement.
CAAACCCTGCCCGGCAAGACCCGCTGCTATTCCGTCAAGCAGCAGAACGTTGTTGAAGCAGCCGCCGCTCAATGCAACGCGGTCGATATTCCGGGCATTGCACAGAATGGCCGCGTGGCGCACCACGCTGGAGATGAACGTATCGTGGAAGCGCCGCGCAATCGTCTCGCGGGGGGTGCCATCAGCCAGGTCATCGAGGATGCCACTGAACAGCGGCTGCCATGTCATACCCTCGGTTGATCCGCCGTCGCCGTAGTCGCCGCCCTCTTGGGCCTGCAATGCACAGGCTTCGAGCAGGCTGGCAGCCTCTCCCTCATAATCCTGTCGTTCGACGCAGAGACCGAGGAGGGCAGCAACCGCATCGAACAGTCTGCCTGCGGAACTCGTCTTCGGGGTCTGGCTCAATTTGAGCACCCGACGCAGGCCATCGACCGGCATGGCCATGACCGGGTTACCCGCCATCCGCTTCGCGGCCTGCTCCCAGCCGAAGGCCACATCAAGCTGCGCCACAGCGTTGCGCCAGGGTTGCCTGGCTGCTGCATCGCCGCCCGGCAGCGATACCACCGGAATGCTGCCAATGCGGCGAGATCCATCGCTGTCCACTGCGAGAAATTCGCCGCCCCATATGGAACCGTCAGGCCCCAGGCCCATGCCGTCCAGCACGATGCCGAGCACCGTCCGCTCAAGGTCGGAGACTCCATTGTCGGCAAGGCACGACAGAACGTGCGCGTGATGATGCTGTACAGCCATCACAGGAATGGACAAGCGTGCTGCGAGATCATGGGCGACACGCGTGCTGTGGAATTCCGGATGGAGATCGCAGGCAATGACAGACGGGCGCGTGTCGTTGAGTTCGAGAAGCAGATCGATCATCTTTTCGAAATCCTCCCGTGCCAGTGGGGTCGTGAGGTCGCCGAGATGCTGCGACACGGTGAGTTGCCCTCCCGCAAGCAGGCCCACCGCCGCCTTCAGGTCGCCGCCGAGCCCCAGTACGGGAGGTGCATCTGAAATTTGGAGGGCAATGGGCTCCGGCGCCAGGCCACGTGCCCGCCGCAATACGACGGGACCCGACACTGCCATGCGCATCACGGAATCATCGACCCGCTGAAGGATGTCCCGGTCATGCAGGAGCAATCCATCGCAGAGCGGACCAAGCCGCTGCCGGGCTTCGCCGTTTCCGGTGCATTGCGGTTCGTCCGTGACATTGCCAGACGTCAGCACGATCGGGCCGTCCAGCCGCGCCATGAGCAGGTGATGCAAAGGCGTGTAGGGAAGCATGAAGCCGAGGCTAACCTGGCCAGGCGCGACCGACGGCGCCAGGCTCCTGGCCAGGGGTCCATGTGGGAGCAGCAGTATTGGCGCCGAGGCGGCCGCTACGAGGCACTTCTCGGCGTTCTGAAGTGTGGAATAGCGTTCCAATTCCGCAGTGTCGCGCGCCATCAGCGCGAAGGGCTTCGACATGCGCTGCTTGCCACGTCGTAGCCGAGCGACCGCTGCCTCCTGGCGGGCATCCGCAGCAAGGTGAAATCCGCCAAGCCCCTTGATCGCGACGATGCCGCCGTTGCGGATCAGCTCCGCCGCGCGGTCGATCGCGGCAATCCCGTCGCAGCGGCTCATGCCCTCCTCCAGCCATAACCGGGGGCCGCAGTCCAGGCAGGCGATGGGTTGCGCGTGAAAGCGGCGGTCGGCAGGATCGACATATTCCGCGGCGCAGGCAGTACACATTTCAAACACCGACATGGCGGTATTGGCACGGTCATATGGCAAGCGCCGGAGAATCGACAGACGCGGTCCACAGTTCGTGCAATTGGCGAAGGCGTGGCCGAAGCGCCGCTGCGCCGGATCCCGGATCTCGGCCAGGCAATCAGGGCAAGTCGCTGCATCACTGGCAATGGCCGTGGCGACTTGTCCTCCGTGGCTTTCGACGATCTTGAAGATCGTTGGCGATGGTCCAGCCTCGGCGTTCTCCACATCGATCCCGGAGATTCGTGCGAGCGGCGGAGCCTCGGCTCTGAGCCGCTGCACGAAATGGTCCACATCATCGCACCACGCAATGATCTCAACGCCACGCCCGTCGTTCAGAACCTGGCCGCGAACACCGAGATCACGTGCAAGCCGCCACACGAAGGGGCGGAAGCCCACACCCTGAACCGTGCCCGTAATGCGGATGCGATAGGCCATGGTCAATGCACGGTGCAAACCATGCATGGATCAAAGGAGCGCACAATGTGCTGCACCGCGACTGGATCGGACTCGCCAGACCGCACTGGTGCACCGGCCAGCGCCTGTTCCAGGGGTCCTGGCACATCGTTGCTGTCGCGCGGCGAGAAGTTCCACGTGGTTGGTGCGATGATCTGGTAGTTATGGATATAGCCCTTGCGGATCTTCACCCAATGGCCCAGCGAACCGCGCGCGGCCTCGGCCAGGCCCATGCCTTCGCATTCGTCGGCAATGGTCAGCGTGTCGCAGAATGGCTCCCGCGGGGCCAGTGCCCTGACCCAGGCTTCCATGGCGGGAACGAGCCGCGCCACTTCAATGAAGCGCGCCAGGATGCGACTCAGCACATTGCCGCCACCCCGCGTGACCAGGTCAAGCGCCAGTGGCTGTCCGTCGATTGCCTGGCGGGCGAGTGCACCCACCTCCATGGTAACGCCATTGAGGCGGGGCGCCTTGCACCAGCTGTAGCCGGCGGGATTGTCCGCATCAGGCACTGTCATCCCTTCAAACGGATGGCGGGCCACGGTATCGGCACTCATCCAACCGTGACTCACGTCCTCGGTGATACGGGCGGGGTCCACGGCACCGCGTTGTCCGGCAAGGAGTGTCCCCGGAGCGAACAGCCTCCGGCCATCGGGACCGAAGCTGCCATAGCTCATGAACCGGTCTGCGGCGCGGCCAAGGCCTTCAAGCCCGAGACTCTGCGCAATGGTGAGGAAGTGCCGGATATCGCCGCGCGCCGGGGCAGCGGCGTGCCATGCGACGAGCTCGTCAACGGAGGATATCGCGGCGAAGACCTCCAACTGGTCGCCGAAGACCTGGCTCTCCAGGAACTGCCGGAAGCCCGCGAGGATCAGCGAAAGCCGCACCTGCTCCTGTGCCTCCACCGGGCGAGTCGAACCGCCGGGCTGGATGGCAAGTGTATGTGGCCACTTGCCAGCCAGGATGCCCATGATGTGCAGGAAACCGGCGCGTGCCGCGAGGAAGGACGGAACGGCATCACCTTTCACGGCGCGAAAGTGTTGGACGGCAGTCGCATGCCAGGGCTCGGCTGCATAGATCTCGCGGCAGAAGTCCGGCATGAAGAACATGTAGAAGTGAGTGAGGTGATCGGCGACGTTCTCAGCCGCCAGCATGAGGTCAATGGCCAAGACACCGTTCGGCATCGGTTCGAGTTCCTGGGCTGCGGCGATGGCGCGGGCCGCCGCCACCGACTGCGACACCGAGCAGATGCCGCAGATGCGCGGTGCATAGACCAGCGCGTCCCGTGCTGGCTTGCCACGCAGGATGTGCTCGAAGCCACGATAGAGCGGCGAAGTCACCCAGGCCTCGCGCACGGCACCATCGGCAATCTCGATCTTCACCTCGAGATCGCCCTCCACGCGATTGAAGGGACCGATGATACGGCGGGTCATTTCTTGGTAAGGCCGCGGTCTGAGGGCGGCACCACCTGGCGATGAGATACGGCATTTTCGCGAAGGCGCTTTGGCGTCGCAGCCTTGGAGAGCGAAGCGAGCGCCACGAACCAGGCCTTGGGCATGTCGGCGGGCAGTCCGATGGGAATGCCGGCGAATTTCGGCGTGGAAGCGAAGGCGTGGCCCGGCTCCTCGAAGCCTGGCGCAGTGCAGTTGATGCAGGCATAGCCGCCCTTGAGGCAGGATCCCGCACCGTTCCATGGCCGGGTGTTGCAGTCGGCGTGCGCCTGCGTGCCCTTGCAACCGAGGTGTTCCATCATGCAGCCGAGGTCGGAGGGCTGCTCGGCACTGGCCTTGAACTCGTAGTATTCGTTGCGCGGACATCCGTGATGAACGAGGTGGTCGGCATAGGCACGTGGCCGGCCAAAGCCATCCGCCGCCGTCTCGTCCCAACTGCCCGAGGCGAGTTGGCTTATTGCCTCGATGACCCAGCCCGGATGTGTGGGACAGCCAGCCACGTTGATAACGCCGGTGCCCTCGCGTCCCGAGAAGCCGCTGCCAAGGAAGCCGCCCTCCTCCCGCCCATCGAAGACAAGACCCCGCGCGCCTGTTGCATTGCCATTGGCCGCGGTGATACCGCCGAAGGCCGCACAGCTTCCGACGGCGACCACATGGTCGGCGGCCTTGGCCAGTTCGCCAATCCACCACATCATCGGCTTGCCGCTGCCACCCATCATGTGGAAGCGGCCGCTGCCATGGGGCCCCGTCATCACTGCGCCCTCAAGGCAGAAGATATCGAGATGGCGGCGTCCGGCGATCACGTCCTCCATCACGGCCAGCGCCGAGGCGCCGGAGTCCTCCGACATGCTCGGGTGCCACAGCAGGTCGATGCCGATCGCGTTGAGCGCTGTCAAAAGGTCGGGCCCTTCGGCGCAGAACAGCGACAGGGTGCAGCCGCCGCAGCCGCCAGACTGCAGCCAGAGCAGGCTCTTGCGGCTCTCTTTAGCCATCCTCGCGGCCCTGCGCCGGAAAACTCAGGGTAAAGCGCGCACCGCCACCGTCCACATTCTCCACGTCGATTCTTCCCCCCAGTTCCTGGGCGAGATTATAGCTGACGTAGAGTCCGAGGCCAGTACCCTCGCCCACCGGCTTGGTGGTGAAGAAGGGCTCGTAGACGCGGCTGAGATGTTCGGGCTTGATGCCCGGTCCGCTGTCGGTGACGGCCACGGTGGCGGTCCTGTCGCGGATGCCGCAGTCGATTTCGATGCGGTTGCCGCGGCCGCCGGCCAGCACGTCGACGGCGTTCTGCACGAGGTTGACGACGATCTGGTGCACGGCGCGCTGCAGGCTCCTCACCTCGAGGGCACCGGCAGGCGTCACCACCAGTTCGGGCTTGTTGCGGGCGGATTTCGTCACCCAGTCTGCTGCCGTCTGCACGGCGCGCACCAGGTTGAAGCTCTCCCACTGTTCCTTCTGGCTCGACGAGAAGCGGCGCAGGTCCTGCACGATCTCGCTCACCCGCGTGGCGCCCTCCAGCGTGCCGTCGACCAGCGGGTTGAGGTCCTGCATGATGCGCCGCACGCCCAGTGCCTCCGCCTGCTGCTTGACCTCCGGCAGGGAGGTTGCCGCATCGCAGGCGGCGAGGAAGGCATTGAGCTTCTGGGCATAGCGCTTGAGCGCATGGAGATTGCCGAAGACGAAGCTGATCGGGTTGTTGAGTTCATGTGCCACGCCCGCGACGAGCTGGCCGAGCGCCGCCATCTTCTCGGCCGAGACGAGCTGGGCCTGCGTCCGGGTGAGCTTGCGGTGGGCCTGGTCCAGTGCTTCGAAGGCGCGGCGCAATTCGCCGGTGGGCCTGCCGATGAGCACGAAGCCGACGAGCCGGCCCAGATGATCGAAGCGCGTGGCGCAATTGACCGAGAGCGGCACGGCTGTTCCATCGGCCGCCAGCAAGGCGGCATCAGCATCGGCCACGTGGCCATCGGAGAGGAGCCGCGCCAGCAGCGCATCGGCGCTCAAGGCCGAGCCCGGTGCAAAGATGCTGCGCAGGCTGCGGGACTCGAGGCCGCGCGGACCGCCGCCGAGGATCGCCTCCGCCGCCTTGTTGGCGCGCACGATGCGGCCCTCCAGGTCGCAGACGACGAGCACGTCGGTCATCGAGGCGAGCACGCTGTCTATGAAGATCTGCGCTTCCTCGAGCTCCGAGTTCTTGTCCTCTAACAACTGCTGGTTCTGCACGAGGTCGGCATAGACTTCATCCATGCGATGGATGACGTCGATCCAGGCCTCCTCGGCGTGAGCTGGCGTGTGCAGCGCGTCGGCGACACCCGCCCTGTCGATGAGACGGGAGGAGCCCTGCGGGAGTGTCTCGCGCGAGGACATGGGGTCAGACCTTGGCGGCGGCGTTGCGCCGCTGCACCGGCAGCTCATGTACGTTCTCGAGATTGTGGCGCTGCAGCTTGAGCCGGAGGCCAACGCGCGACAGGCCCAACTCCTTCGCCGCCTTGCTCTTGTTCCAGCGGTTGCGGATCAGCGCCTCGCGCAGGATACGCTCCTCGAGCGCGTCGACGCGGTCCTTGAGAGAGCCCTCGAGGTCCATGACGTCGAATGCCTCGGCTTGCGGCTCACGCGCCGGAGCTGCCCTCAGGATGCGTGGCGACAGGAGATCGGCACCGATGCGGCCGGTCTCGCCCGCCAGGATGAGCAGCTTCTGTAGTTCGTTCTGAAGTTCGCGGATGTTGCCGGGCCAGGAATAGCGCGCGAGGCAGGCCTCGGCCTCCGGAGTCAGAACGGCACTGGCGCGTCCGAAGCTCTGGGCCGCTCCAGCAAGAAAGGCTCGCGCGATCACCGTCACGTCGTTCTTGCGTTCGCGCAGCGGTGGCAGGTGGATGGTCATGGCCGCGATGCGATAATAGAGGTCCTCGCGGAACCGGCCGGCGCGCACCTCCTCCTCAAGCGTCTTGTTGGTTGCGGCGATGATCCGCACGTCCACCTTCTGCGGTTTGGAGCTCCCCAACGCGCGGATTTCGCCGTTCTGCAGCACGCGGAGCAACTTCACCTGGAAGGCGGACGAGATCTCGCCGATCTCGTCGAGGAACACGGTGCCACCATCTGCGCGTTCGAAAAGGCCGATGTGATCGGCCACGGCCCCGGTGAAGGCGCCGCGCTTGTGGCCGAACAGTTCGCTCTCCAGCAACTCGTCGGGAACAGCGCCGCAGTTTTCCGCCACGAAGGGCTTGTTCCAGCGCAGGCTGTTATAGTGCAGCGCGCGGGCAGCCAGTTCCTTGCCGGTGCCGGATTCGCCCTCGAGCAGCACGGAAATGTCGAAGGGCGCCACCTGGCGGAGACGGTCACAGACCGCATTCATGGGGCTCGCCTCGCCCCGGATGATGCCGTCCTCGAACTGGTAGCGCTCCTTCAGCTTCTGACGGCGCTGCGCCAGGGTCGTCTCGACATGGCTGGTGGAGAGCTTGAGCTCAGTGGCGAGCAATTCGTTCTGACGGCTGAGATCAAACAGGTGGGCGGCGTTCTTGAGAGTCAACAGCAGGCTGTCGGGCTGCCAGGGCTTGGTTATGTACTGGAAGATACCTGCCTGATTGATGCCGCGGATCACGTCTTCCGTGTCCGTGTAGCCGGAAATGATTATGCGCACGACGTCCGGATACTGTTCGCGTAACAGTGAAAGGAACTCGACGCCCGTCATGTCCGGCATGCGCTGGTCGCAGAGTACGATCTGCACCCACTCCGACTGCAGGATGTCGCGTGCCCGCGCTACGTTGGCGGCGGTCTTCACATCGAAGTCATCTTGCAGGATGCGGGTGAGCGACTCGAGGCTGCGCACCTCGTCGTCCACGATAAGCAGAACGGGCAGGCGTTCGGCCATGGTCAGCAGATCCTCGGCAGTTGTTCGCCGTTGAGCCAATCGACGACGCGTTCGCCGCCGAAGCGCGTCGTCATGCGCACGAGTCCAGCCTGCGCGGCGGTGACGCGGCCGATGACAGCGGCCTCGCGCCCACGCGGATGTCCGAGCATGGCGGCGACCAGACGCTCGGCATCGGGTTCCGGGCAGAAGGCCACGAGCTTTCCTTCATTGGCGATGTTGACGGGGTCGAGCCCCAGCAATTCGCAGGCGGCATGGACGGTTTCGGACACCGGGATCGCCTCCTCGTCGATCAGCATGCCGGTGCCGCTGTCATGGGCGAGTTCGTTGAGCACCGCGGCGAGGCCGCCGCGCGTCGGGTCACGCAGCGCGTGAAGGCTCGGCGCCGCCGCCAGCATGGTTTCGACGAGGCCATTGAGGGCGGCACAGTCCGACTCGATCGGGCTGTCGAAGTCGATCGCCTCGCGCCGCGACAGGATGGCCATGCCATGATCGCCCATGCTGCCGGAGACGATGATGGCATCGCCCGGCTGGATGCGCGAAGCGCCCAGCGACACGCCATCGGGAATGACGCCGATGCCGCTCGTGGTGATGAACACGCCGTCGGCCTTGCCGCGGTCGACGACCTTGGTGTCACCCGTCACGATCTCCACCCCTGCCTCCGCCGCGGCGCGCGCCATGGAGGCGGCAATGCGGTCGAGGTCGGCCAGCGGAAAGCCTTCCTCGAGGATGAAGCTTGCGGCGAGCCACAAGGGCTTCGCCCCCGCCATGGCGACATCGTTCACCGTGCCGTTGACGGCGAGCGTTCCGATATCGCCGCCGGGGAAGAACAGCGGCGAGACCACATGGGCATCGGTCGATACCGCGATGCGGCCGCCGGCGAGGGAAAGCTGCGCCTGGTCGGCAGCCTTGGCGAGTTCGGCATTGCCGAAGCGGCGGAAGAAGATTTCGTCCACCAGCTGTGCCCCTGCGCGGCCGCCGCCGCCATGCGTCATCTCCACCTTGCCGCGCGCGATGTCGAGGCGGACGGGAAAGCGGCGCGGCAACACGCGTGGCGTGGCCTCGGTCATGCCGCCGCCTCTTCGCCAAAGCCCTCTTCCTCGGCGGGAAGCGCCTCGCCCGCCTGGTGGCGGCGATAGCTCCAGTAGGCGGCGCAGGCGCCTTCCGACGACACCATGCAGCTGCCGACCGGATTGTCGGGCGTGCACACCGTGCCGAACAGCTTGCAGTCGAGCGGCTTCTTCTGGCCGCGCAGGATGGCAGGGCATTCGCAGCCCTTGACGTCGGTGGCGTTGGACGGCGTCAGAGCGAATCGCGTCTCGGCATCGAAGGCGCGGAAGCGCTCGCGCAGGCGGAGCGCGCTGTAGGGAACCGCTCCCAGCCCGCGCCACTCGAAGCTGTCGCGCAGTTCGAAGACCTCCGCCACCATGGCCTGGGCCTTCAGGTTCCCCTCGCGGGTGACGACGCGGGTGTACTGGTTCTCGACCTCGGCCCGGCCCTCGTTCAGCTGGCGGATGGCCATGAGGGCGGAATACATCACGTCCAACGGCTCGAAGCCGGCGATCACCACCGGCTTGTGGAAATCGCGCGCGAAGCGTTCATAGGGTTCGGAGCCGATCACCGAACTCACATGCGAGGGCCCGAGGAAGGCATCGATGGCGATCGACTGGCCCGGCACGTCGAGGATCTGCTGCATGGCGGAGGGCGTGAGCACATGGTTGCAGAACACCGAGAAATTGCCGAGCCCCTCGCGCTCGGCGGTGAGCAGGGCCACGGCTGTCGGCGGCGTGGTCGTCTCGAAGCCGATGGCGAAGAACACCACCTGCTTCTCCGGATTGGCGCGCGCCACCTTGAGTGCATCCGCCACCGAATAGACCATGCGCACATCCGCACCCTCGGCCTTGGCCTTGAGCAGCGAGCGGCGCTTCGAGGCCGGCACCCGCATCATGTCGCCATAGGTGAGCAGGATCGCCTTGTGGCGTTCGGCGATCTCGATCGCATTGTCGAGGCGCGGGATGGGCAACACGCAGACCGGGCAGCCGGGCCCATGCACGAAGGAGACGTTCTCCGGCATCAGGTCCTGAACGCCATAGCGGAAAATCGCATGGGTGTGGCCGCCGCAGAACTCCATGATGGCGTAGTGGCGGCCGGTGTCCGCCTCACGCGCGATGGTGCCCGCAAGATCGCGCGCCAGCTCCTGCGAGCGGAATTCGTCGACGTATTTCATGCCGCATCCTCCTCGCTCACCAGGCCCGCCTCGGCCATCAGTTCCAGCGTCTTCGCCGCCTCCTCCGGGCTGACGCGGTTCAGCGCGAAGCCGACATGGACGAGGACGAAATCGCCCACCGCGACGGTTTCGAGAAGGGCTATCGAAATCTGCTTCTTCACCTTGCCCAGCGCGACAACCGCCGTCTGGGCTTCCATGTCGAGGCTCACGACCTCGGCGGGAACGGCAAGACACATGGGGACCTCCTAAGCCATCAGCGTGGCGCGCCTTGCGGCGAGCCAGCCATACCACTCCGCCAGACCTTCGCCGGTGGTGGCGGACACCTTAAGGATGTCGGCGCGGCGGTTGACCTTGCGCACCGAGTCTTCCAGCGCCGCGAGGCTGAAGGAAAGATGCGGCAGCAGGTCGATCTTGTTGACCACCACCACGTCGGCCGAGGCAAACATATCGGGGTATTTCACCGGCTTGTCCTCGCCCTCGGTGACCGAGATGACGACGGCGCGTACGCCCTCGCCTAGGTCGAATGCCGCGGGGCACACGAGGTTGCCGACATTCTCGATGAAGAGGTAGGACTCCCGCTGCGGCGCGAGCTGCGGCAGGGCCTTCGCCACCATGTGCGAGTCGAGATGGCAGCCCTTGCCGGTGTTGATCTGCAGCGCAGGGGCACCGGTGGCGCGGATGCGCTCGGCATCGTTCGAGGTCTGCTGGTCGCCTTCGATGACCGCGACGGGCATGCCGGACATGAGGTCCGACACCGTGCGCACCAGCAGCGTGGTCTTGCCAGAGCCCGGACTCGACACCAGGTTCACCGCCATGATGCCGTTGGCGCGGAAGAAGGCGCGGTTCGCCTCCGCCCCGGCGTCGTTCTTCGACAGGATGTCGCGCTCGATCTGCACGATGCGGCGGGCATCGGTGCCGGGCGCATGGGTTCCGGCCACGGGCGGAAAGGTGAAGCCAATGCCGCCGATCTTCACCGCATCGGAATGGCAGCCGCAGGTCACACACATCACGCCACCTCCAGTTCCCGGATGCGCAGTTCGGTGCCCCCCGTGATCTGCAGCATGTGGCTGCCGCAGCGGGGGCAAGGATCATAGCGCTCGCCGATCTCGACACTTTCAGCGCAAGCCATGCAATAGGCGGTGCCGGGCGTTCCGATGATTTCGAAATCCGCCTGCTCGGCCAGCGTGCCGCGCGACACGGCATCGAAGCAGAAGCGCAGCGCTTCCGGCTCCGCGCCCGAAAACGGCCCCACCTCGAGCCAGATCTTGCTGACGCGGCCGAAGTTCTGGCGCGCCGCCTCCGCCTCGATGACGGCGATCAGGTTCTCGCATAGCGACATCTCGTGCATCAGGCGGCCCTCAGCTCATAGGGGATGCAGGGGTCGAAGGCCTCGATCAGCAGGCGAATCGGTGCCTCCGGCATGGCCGCGGCTGCGGCGAGGCTCCGTTCCGCCGGGCCACCGGGCGCGAAATTGACATCGGTGGGCGCCGTGATGTCGTAGGCCACGATCACGCCGTCGCGTAGTTCGGCGCGATGATGGAGCAGGCCGCGCGAGGTTGCGACGGGGCCGTCGGTTTCCGCCTCGCCGGACAGCGCGGCGAGTAAGTGGTGGAGATGCGCGCCCCGCGCCAGCAGCCGCGCGAGAAGTCCATTGCCGGTGGCGCCCGAGGCGGCTGATCGCGTGAGGGTGAGTGCTGAGGTTTCCTGCGGCTGCATCTCATTGACGCCGCCAAGCGTGCTCCAGCCTTCGGCGATCACCTTGCGGATCAGCCGCGCCGCGAGGCTCTCCGTGCCGATGTGCCAGCCGGACCCGGCGAGCCTCTCGGGGGCTGCCACCAGCTGCATCACCAGCCTTCTGGCCTCGATGATTCTGTCATTCGGCGCGGCACGGGGCATCTGGTGAATGGCCCGCAGGACCGCCACACCGGTCGTCTCGCCAAGGACGCGAGCCCAGTCGACGGCGATGCGCATCAGGTGCTCGCGGATCGCCTCGGCCGCCACAGCGCGGCTTCCGGGTCCCGGAGGAAGCTCGGCGCCGGCAGCGGCCAGCGCGCGCGCGCAAGCCTCGGCTTGGGCTGCGCCGCACACGGCGAACAGCAGCGGCGCAAGCGCCACGGCCTCGGTGGGCTTGCGCCCCGTGAAGACCCGGCCCATGGCATTCGGGCGTGTGGAGGTGATGCACACGCGCGCACCGGTCTCGATCAGCAGCTGGCCGGCGTCGGCGATCATGCAGGTTTCGCCTCCTCGTGGACGGCGCGGCGGAACAGGTCGCGGCGCGACAGGCGAACGTCCTGTGGCTCTTCAACCCGCAGCATTTCGGCGAGTGCCGCCCGGGCGGTGGCGCAGGCCGTTTCATGGTCGGCGAATTCGAGCACGGGGGAAAACAGCGAACACATGCGGTAGGGGCCGATCCCCTCCTCGCGCCCGGCGATGAAGGAGAAGCGCCCGCCCGGCAGTTCATGCACGGTGCTCTGGCCCACGGCCATGTCCTCCCATTGGGCGCTCTCATCGGCGCCCGGGAGCAGCATGACATTGATAAACCACGGTGTCACCAGCGCGAGGATCATTGCTTCACCCCATGGCTCCATCGCCGCCGCCTCGACGTCGAGCGCGGGATTGAGGATGGGAACGCCTTCCATGCGGGTGGCGGCGATACGGCGGAACACCGTTTCGACTTCCTCCGAACGGCTGCGCGCCTCTTGTTCCACTCTCAGTCCTCCAATACCATGAAGCTCGACTTTTCACCCGAGCAGACGGGGCAGCTCCAGTCATGAGGCAAGGCGGCGAAAGGCGTGCCCGGTTCGATCTGCCGCGTCACGTCGCCTTCTGCGGGATCATAAACATGCCAGCATACGTTGCACTCGAGTCGCGTCATGGGCGCGATCTTCGACGCATCGCCGCCGAAGCTGCCGCTGAAGAAACTGTCCTTCATCGATAGACCCCGAGTATTTCCGCGAGGCGCTGCGCGCTGTCCTCAAGGTCTTCGGGCGATGCGCGCGCCACGTCCGGCACCTCCCCCACCTCCAGGGAGTTGAGGATGAGCGTGTCCTGCGAATTGTAGTAGCGTACCCACCACACATGGCGCGTGGCCGTACTGGATATGCGGCAGTTGCCATAGCCGCGCGACAGGATGTGAACGGGGCCCCGTCCGAGATGACTGTCGAGCAGTGCGAGGTCCTCCTCGGTGTGCGGCAACAGGCTCAGGTTGATGGCATGTGGCGCCGTTCCGGTGATCAGCACATTGTGGATTTCGGCGAGCAGCGAAGGAGCGGCGAGCAGGCCTTCGGCCGAAATACCGTCCGGCGCTCGCACCGCGGGCGCGGCCCCGGCGAAGGCAAGTTCGCCCAGGTGGCGCGGCAGACAGCCGATTTCGATGCGGTCGCTCAGCAAGGCGCCGTCAGCTCCCGATTCGCGCACCCGCCACACGCCGGCGAGGACTGACTCCTGCGCCTGTAGGCGCTCACCCCCGACAATGCTGACCTCGCCCTCACCCAGCACCTCGTCGATGAAGCCGCGGTTGACGGTATCGAGGTTGGTGAGCGCGACGCCAACCGTACCCTTGCCCGCGACGAAGGACTGGAGAGCCGCGAGAACGGCATCAAGGCAAGCGATCGCCGGTGCGATGACGCTGGCGTCATCAAGCTCCGGGAGAGCCGGCATGTGATAGGACATCATGCCGGTCGGCATTTCCATGTATTCGAGGATGGCATCCTCCTCGGCGGGTTGAGATCCGGGGCCGAGCAGGGCGGAGAGCGGGCTGGTCATGGGCGGGTGTCCCTGTTCAGTGGATGTGGAGGGAATCGAGGACGTCGGTCTTCTTCGGTGCACAGGCCTCGGGGAATTTGAAGGGCGGCGGCTCGCTCACGTCACGCAACAGGATCTCGGCGATCTCTGCGCCATATTCGGTCCAGCCGCGCATGCCCAGGATGGCGCCGAGATAGCCTTTCCCACGCAAGAACACGAGGGCCGGGAACTTGTTGAACCGGAAGCGCAGCTGCAGGGCGCGCTCGGCGCTGCGCTCAGCCACTGCCACGGCAAGGCCCGGCGCCAGTTTCTGCAACTCCGGAAGCACCGCTGCCACGTCGTTGCTTTCTGCCAGCCGCTCCCAGTCGCCCGAGACAAACATGACGGACAGCGGGTTGGCCACAAGGAACGAATCGAGTGTTTCCTCCGACACCGCGGTGAAGCCATGGCGCGCCATGACAGACTTGAGCAGAGGCGAGAAATCCTGGACCTTCATGTGCGGGCTCCGGTGAGATCGGGAAAGAGATGATCGATATTGGTTTCACCGCGCGCCACGGCGGAGAGCGCCTCGAGCGCCGAGGCGATGAGGCTGGCATCTTCCGCCGTCAGCACCTCGCGCGCCGCACCGAGGAAGACGAGAAGCCAGTTGCCAGCCGGCTGCGGCCCCACCAGCGCGAGGTCCACTTGCTCAGTTCCGTTGCTGCCGCGGCACAGGGCCGAAAATTCGCCGGCCTCGATCACCTGCATGGGAATGCCGACGCACATCAGCGCGGTTCCGGCACGAGAAAACGGATGTCGGCGGTGCGGCAGGCCTCCTCTGGAGAGGGACGCTCGCCCTCATAGATGTCGAGCACCATTTCGGGGCTGGCCAGCGTCTCGGCATCGCCGAGCGGCTCCGTTCTCGGTTCCGCCAAGATGCCGCGGGCGGCGAGATAGCCGAGCGCGATGTCAATGGCAGGGGCGATCTTGGCTCGCGACAGCGGGCGGATGCTGCCGCCATAGTCTTCGAGTTCCACCGGCTGCAGACCGATCAGCAGCATCTGGGCGGGCTTGTGACCGAGGAGATCGGCAGAGGCGATCACCTCCTGGAAGCCGGTCTGGTGCAGGCTCATCTTCTTGGCGCCCATGAACTGCGGTACCTCGTCGTTTTCCGCCTGCATCAGCGTACCGGGTTCGAGCCCGTAGTCGACGGCGTCAAATACCACCAGAACATCCGCCTCGCAGATGTGTTGCACCAGGTAGAGACCCTGGGTGCCACCATCCATCAGCTTCACATGGTCGGGAAAACGATAGTTCCGGTGCAGATGGTCCACGGCGCGCACGCCCCAGCCCTCATCCGCCCAGAGCAGATTGCCGATCCCCAGAACGAGGACACGGGATGCCTCTCCCATTGGTGCTTCCTGTCGCTTCTTCTGTTTTGAAAGTGATCAGCAACTTGCATGCCAAAGCCACCTCTCGTGCAAGCCTTTGAATTTGTTAGAGGCTAGTGGAAACAACCTAATCGATTGATCAATTACTATCCATTATGGGCAAAGATGTGAAAAGAAACTATTCATCTAAAGAAGAAGGCGCGGACCGCGCCGCGCCTTCCATTTGTCCCCCGGTTCTTGTGGTTAGTGCCCATCGTCGGGCGGGCGGTGGTCCTTGAACATGCGCCAGCCGGAGATCATCGAGGAGATGATGCTCTGGCGCGATACGATGTCTTCGCGCACCGCCGCATAGATGTGGGTGAGGCTGAAGCAGACGATCACCCACATGCCAAGATGATGCCAGGTGTGAACGTCCTGGCTCTGCCCGAAGAGCGGGATGATCCAGCTCGAGAACAGCCTGTACTGCCAGGAGTCCATGCCCTCGCCCTCGCCATAGAGCGCAAAGCCGGTGAAGATCATGAAGACGACCACCCAGATGAAGGCGAAGTGCATGGTGAGCGTCGCCAGCGGATTGTGGCCGACGTACTTGCGCGGCTCGCGCGCCAGGAACAGGTACCACTTTGCCTCATGCACCACCCCGTCCCACCACGATAGAGAATGAACAGGTGGCGCGAAGATCTGATGGGCGTGGTGGTTTCCCGCCACCGCCCAGTAGATGCGGAAGAGGAAGCCAACCGCCAGCACATAGCCTGCGGCGAAATGTGCGAAACGGATGTAGCCCATCAGGTAGTGCGAGGATGCCTCTCCCGAGAGCGTCGGGAGAGGCGAGCCGATGAAATAACCGCTGACCGCCAGAACCAGGATGGCCAGTGCATTCACCCAGTGCCAGAGGCGGACCGGCGCCTCGTAGATATAAACGGCCTCCTGCTGCTGGCCATTGGCCGCGGCCAATGCCAGGGCGGCTGCGTCGACAGTTGCCTTGCGCGCCATGGAAACCTCCTCCTACCGCACCCGGACCTTGGTGAGTTCCCGGCCGTCCTCGCTCATCACATGGGTGGAGCAGGCAAGGCAGGGATCGAAGCTGTGCAGCGTGCGGAGGATTTCCACCGGCTCGTCCGGCACCTCGACCCTGGTGTTCATCAGGGCCGCCTCGAAGGCGCCGATGTTGCCGGCGTCGTCACGCGGCGAGCCGTTCCAGGTGGTGGGCACCACGCACTGGTAGTTCTCGATCTTCATGTCCTTGATCTTGATCCAGTGCGCGAGAGCACCCCGCGGTGCCTCGGTGAAGCCCACACCCTTTGCCTCCTTCGGCCAGGTGGAGGGGTCCCAGTTCGTGGTGTTGGCCGTGGAGCTGTCGCCATTCTTCAGGTTGGTCATCAGCTTGTCCATGAAGTAGCGGAGCTTGCCTGCCGCCCACTGGCATTCCAAAGCCCGCGCCGCGGTGCGGCCCAGCGTCGAGAACAGCGCGTCGACCGGCACGTTGAGCGCGCCCAGCAGGCCGTTCACCTGCTCGGTGATTTCGGCATTGCCCTGGGCATAGCCCACGATGTAGCGGGCGAGCGGGCCCACTTCCATGGCGTTGCCCTTCCAGCGCGGCGCCTTGATCCAGGAATACTTGCCGGACTCGTCGAGCTGCTTGATGTCGGTGCGCGTGCCCACCGTGTTGGGGCCGAGCACGAAGGTCGGATCGGTCACGCCGTCCCACGGGTGCAGGCCCTTTTGGTCGCCAGGATACTGGTACCAGCTGTGCGGCACGAATTCCTGGATCTGCTCGGGGTCGCGCAGGTCGACCTCCATCACTTCCTTCAGGTTGCCGTTGATGATGGCGCCGCGCGGCATCAGCAGGTTCTTCGCGGAATAGTCGTTGGCATTGTCCGGAATGTCGCCATAGGACAGCACGTTCTTGCCCGAAAGGCCGCCGCCGAACAGCCAGCCCTTGTAGAAGGAGCCGATGGCCACGAGATCTGGAATATAGACTTGGTTCACGAACTCGATCGAGGCATCGATGATCGAGGAAACGTAGTTGAGGCGCTCCATGTTCACCGCGCCGACCGCGCCCACGCCATCGACGTTGATGGCGCAGGGCACGCCGCCGACGATCCAGTTCGGATGCGGGTCCTTGCCGCCGAAGATGGTGCGGATCTTCATGATGTCCTTCTGGAAGTCGAGCGCCTCCAGATAATGCGTCACTGCCATCAGGTCGGCTTCCGGCGGCAGAAGGTAGCCGGGGTTGGTCCAGTAGCCGTTCTTGAAGGGGCCGAGCTGGCCCGAGTCCACGAACTTCTTCAGCCGGTTCTGCACGTCGCGGAAGTACCCGGGCGAGGACCTGGGGTTCGACGGTGAGACCTGTTGCTGCAGCTCGCTCGTCGCCTTCGGGTCGGCCTTCAGCGCGTTCACCGGGTTCACCCAGTCGAGCGCGTGGAGGTGATAGAAATGCACGAGGTGGTCATGCACCTGCAGCGTCAACTGCATCATGTTGCGGATCGAGTTGGCGTTCTCGGGAATCGAGATATTGAGAGCGTCCTCCACCGCGCGCACCGAGGTCAGTGCATGGGTGCCGGTGCAAACCCCGCAGATACGCTGCACAAAGGCCCAGGCGTCGCGCGGGTCGCGGCCCTTGAGGATCACCTCGAGGCCGCGCCACATGGTGCCGGAGGACACCGCATTGGTGATGATGTTCTGGTCGTTGATGTTCACCTCGCAGCGCATGTGGCCTTCGATGCGGGTGACGGGGTCGACGACGACGCGCTTGCCCGAGGTGTCGAGGGTGAAGCCGTTGGGCGTCTGGACGGTCATGACTGCTTGTCTCCTGATTCACGGGCGCGCTTCACGGCGGTGACGCCGGCATGGATCGCCGCGGCGCCGCCGACCACGGCGGCAGCCGTCAGGCCGATCTTGTCGGCATTGGCCTCGATGCCGAAGGCATTGATGTTGGTGAGCCGGTCGTAGAATCCGCCCTTGTCCCAGAAGCCTTCCTCCGAACAACCGATGCAACCGTGGCCCGACTGGATGGGGAAGGAGGTGCCGTTGTTCCAGCGCACGGTGGAACAGGCATTGTAGGTGGTGGGACCCTTGCAGCCCATCTTGTAGAGGCAATAGCCCTTGCGCGCGCCCTCGTCGTCCCAGCTCTCGACATATTGTCCGGCGTCGAAATGCGGACGGCGGTAGCACTTGTCGTGGATGCGCTGGCTGTAGAACATCTTGGGCCGGCCCTGCCGGTCGAGTTCGGGGAAGCGCTCGAAGGTGAGGATATAGGTGACCACCGCTGTCATCACCTCGGCGATGGGCGGGCAGCCCGGCACCTTGATGATCGGCTTGTCGGTGATGACCTGGTGCACCGGGGTGGCGCGCGTCGGATTCGGACGCGCCGCCTGCACGCAGCCCCACGAGGCGCAGGAGCCCCACGAGATGATCGCCTTGGCGTTGGAGGCGGCGTATTTCAGCTGTTCGACGAAGGGCTTGCCGCCGATGATGCAGAACATGCCATCCTCGTTGAGCGGCGGATTGCCTTCCACCGCGAGGATGTAGTTGCCCTTGTTCTTCTCGACGATCTCGGTGACGATCGCCTCGGCCTGGTGGCCGGCGGAGGCCATGATGGTGTCGTCGTAGTCGAGCGACAGCATGGAGAGGATCACGTCCTTCACCAGGGGGTGCGCCGAGCGGATGAAGGACTCCGAGCAGCAGGTGCACTCGAGGCCATGCAGCCACAGCACCGGGATGCGTGGCTTGTTCTCCATGGCGTGGGCGATGGTAGCGTTGAAGCTGGGGCCGAGGCCCAGCGACGCTGCCGTCAGGCTGCAGAATTTCAGAAAACTGCGCCGGCTGATGCCCTGGCGCCGCATCACGTCATAAAAGCTTTCCAGCATCTGGGGCGATCCTCCCTATCGCTGGCGCATCGGTCGCGGTGGCCGCTCCCTGCACCTATGCGATGGCAAAGCAATACCGATGCCAAAGTCTGCCTTCGACTTTTGGTGTTTTATTTCCGTTACTTACGGTGAGCCCCCTCAATATCGGGTGGCAACTCTTCTCCCACCCGGCGCGCGTCGCGGAAAGTCGCTTACCATCGCCCGCCGACGAACATCTGGCTTAGCCCGGCGCCGGCAACGCCCGGATCGACATGATCCATGGGTTCCGAAACAAACGTGCGACTGATAAGAAGCCATGGCGAGAAGGGAGTGCCGGCGACCATGGAGCGCGTGAGTCAGGGCGATGTCAGCGATGACCTGAAGACCAAGGTCGCATGGCTCTACTACATGGAGGGGCTGACTCAGGACAAGATCTCGGAGACCCTCGGACTTAGCCGTTCCCGCGTGCTGCGCATTCTCGCCGCATCGCGGCAGAGCGGCATGGTGCAGATCCGCGTTACCACCAAACTCAGCTATTGCGTGTCGCTGGAGCGCGCTCTCGAATCGAAATACGGGCTGGAACGCGCCATAGTCATTCCCAGGCCGCAGGACGTCAATGCCACCCAGACGGTGATCGGCGCAGCACTCGGCGCTTACCTCAGCGACAACATACCGGAAGGGGCCACAATTGGTCTCGGCTGGGGAAAGACGTTGTCGGCAAGCCTGCCGAGCATCGAATACCGGGAAAAGAGTGGCGTCAGCGTGCTTTCAATGTTGGGCGGCCTCACGCGCGTAACCGGCGCCAATCCGTCGGAGTTCGCCTGGCGCCTGGCCGACCGACTGAGTGCGGAATGCTATCTGATGGCAGCACCGGTCTTCGCGCCAGATGCTCATACCCGGCAGGCACTCGTCAACCACCCCGGCATTCAGGAAATCTTCCGCCATGCCGCGCGCCTCGACCTTGCCATTCTAAGCGTCGGCGACCTCTCGCCCTTCTCGACAATTTCGGAGTATTTCCTGCTGGAGCGGGACGAACTCGCACAATTGCAGGCAGCCGGCGCCGTAGGTGACGTGCTGTGCCGTTTCATCGACGCTGACGGCAGAATTCTGGATCATCCGCTCAATGATCGCGTCGTCGCCGTCGACCCGCGCGATCTGCGCGGCGCCCGCAAGCTGGTCCTGGCGTCGGGCGGCTGGCAAAAATACGAGGTCATTCGCGGCGCCATGCGGCTGATGAAGCCCAATGTCCTGGTGACCGACGAACTGGTCGCTGAGCGCCTCGCCGCGGATACCAGGGCCTGAAGCCGATCCGCCTCAGACCTTGGCTCGCATCGCCTTGCTCTCGGGATCATAAGGCGAGGCGGGTATGACCCGCGCCCTGCGCTCCTGCCCGACCACGTGAACCGTGAGTTCGGTACCGGGCCTTGCCACATCGCGGTCGACCAGCGCCATGGCGAGGCTCTTCTTCACGGCATGACCATAACCACCGGACGTCACGTAGCCCACGCGCGTCGGCCCCCGCCACACCGGCTCGTAGCCCGAGGCATCCGCATCGGTGGCGTCGATCTCGAGCGTCACCAGCAGCGTCTTCGCCCCCGCCTCGCGCTCCTTCAGGGCCGGCGCCTTGCCGATGAAGTCGCCCTTTTCGAAGGCGATGAAGCGGTCCATTCCCGTCATGCCCGGCGTATATCCCTGGCGGAACTCGTAGGACCAGATGCCGAAGCTCTTCTCGAGCCGCATCGAGAGCAGCGCGTTGAAGCCGTACTCCACCACGCCGAGGTCCTTGCCCGCCGCGAGCAGGATCTGACGGAGACGCGCATGCTCGACGGCGGAACAGTTGATCTCGTAGCCCAGTTCGCCCACCACCGACAGACGCGCGACGCGGGTGCGGTGGAGTCCCACATCGAGCGTGCAGCAACCGAGGAATGGCAGCGCCTTGGACGAGATGTCGTCCTGCGTCAGCCGCTGCAGCAGCGCATGGGCATTGGGCCCCGACAGCGAGAAGCCGGCGACGATGTCGGAAATGTCCTTCACCGCGGCACCCTCGATCAGGTGGTCCTCGAACCAGCGCATGTGCCACTGGCGCAGGTAGTAGGAGCCCATGATCCACCATGAGCCGTCGCCCCAGTTGAACACGGTGAGATCGCCCTTGAGGCGTCCGTCATGGCCCAGCATCGGCGCGAGGCGCGCCCGGCCGGGGCCTGGCAGCTTGCAGGCCAGCAGGCGGTCGAGAAAGCCCGCCGCATTCGGCCCCGTCACCTCGTAGCGCGAGAAGGCGGAGATATCGAGCACGCCGACGCCGGCGCGCACCGCGCGGCACTCCGAGCCGACGATGTCGAAGGCGTTGGAGCGCTTGAGCGTCGGCTTCTCCTCGAAGCCTTGCGGAGCGAAGTAGAGTGGCGTCTCGAGGCCCCAGGAGCAGCCCCAGCGCGCGCCGGCGGCCGTCATGTCCGCATAGGCCGCCGCGGTCTTCAGCGGGCGGCCCGCCCACAGCTGCTCGTTGGGATAGGACATGACGAAGCGGCGCGAATAGAACTGGCCGGTGGTCTGGCGGATGTATTCGCGGTTCTCGGCGAAGGCGCCGTAGCGCGCGATGTCCATGCCGTAGATGTCGGCCTGGGGCTCGCCCTCGACCATCCATTCGGCCAGCGACTTGCCGACGCCGCCCCCTTGCAGGAAGCCCGCCATGACGCCGCAGGCCGTCCAGTAATTCTTCAGTCCACGGACGGGCCCGACCAGCGGGTTGCCGTCGGGCGAGAAGGTGAAGGCGCCGTTGACCCAGCGCTTGATGCCGGTGTGATTCATCACGGGGTAGCGCTTGTAGACGAAGGCGAGCTCGTCCGAGATGCGGTCGATGTCTTCCTGGATCAGGTCGAAGCCATAGTCCCAGGGCGCGCCGTCCATGTTCCAGTGCTTGTAGTCCTGCTCGTAGATACCGACGAGCAGGCCCTTCCCCTCCTGGCGCACATAGGTGAAGCCCTCGAGGTCGATCATCATCGGGATCTCGCGGTCCATGGCCTGGATCTCGGGGATCGACTCGGTGATGAAGTAATGGTGCTCCATCGGGGTCAGCGGCAGCTCGATGCCGGCCATGCGGCCGACCTGCTTGGCCCACAGCCCGCCGGCATTGACCACGTGCTCCGCGGTGATCGTGCCCTTCTCAGTCACGAGGGTCCAGCTGCCGTCAGGCTTCGGATGCAGCTCCAGCACACGGTTGTGCTCGACCACGGTGGCGCCGCGCATGCGAGCGGCCTTGGCATAGGCATGGACCACGCCCGAAGGATCGATGTAGCCCTCGCGCTCGGCATAGAGCGCGCCCAGCACGTCGCCGGTATCGAACAGCGGGCAGGCCTCGCGCACCTCTTCCGCCGTAGCGAGCCGCACGTCTTCGATGCCCATGGTCTGGAACACCCGGTAGGAGGCCTGCAGCCATTCCCAGCGCTCGGGCGCCGAGGCCACCGAATAGCCGCCGGTCATGTGCATGCCCACGCTCTGGCCCGATTCCTTCTCGATCTCGGACAGGAGGTCGATGGTGTAGGCCTGCAGCGCCGCAATGTTGGGGTCGGCGTTGAGCGCATGGAAGCCGCCCGCCGCGTGCCAGCTCGAGCCTGCGGTGAGCACCGAGCGCTCGAGCAGCACCGTATCGCTCCAGCCGAGCTTGGCGAGGTGATAGAGCACCGACGCGCCGACGACGCCGCCGCCGATGACGGCCACCCTGTAGTGCGACTTCATGTCGAAATCTCCGAACTGAAGGACCTGCGTTAGGCCAAAGGCTAGTCGAGCCCCCGCACCCTGTCCAGCGAGCCAGGCTCAAGCCGGTCCTTGAGTTTGTGGCAAGCGTCCGGGGCTCACGACCGGGCACCGCAGTGCCGGATCAGAGCGCCGACCAGCGACCTGACTCACGTCGCGACTGCTCATGCCGCGTTGTCGGGCCGGAGAGTTGCGCAATGAGGCCGCTGGCCTTCTGCAGGTCCTTCGTTCCGAAGCCTTCCGTGAACCAGCCATATACAGCCGTCAGCATTGCCAGTGCCTCCGTGGTTTCGCCATGTCGATGAAGAACTTCGGCGAGGGACATGGTGGCGCGCAGTTCCCATGACTTGGCGTTCTGCGCCCTTGCAACGCCAATGGCCCGGCGCAGGAACTGCTCCGCATTGAGGCGGTCACCCTCGAGGCCATGGAGCCATCCCCGCAGCCGAAGGACCTCCGCAAAATGGCTGCGCTCCTCGCCCCTTTCGATGCGCGCTATGCTCTGGTCGATCTGCCTTCCAGCGGCTTCGCGCTGACCCATCATTGCCAGTGCCTCACCCCGCAGCGCCAGCAGATATGAGAGCCAGATGTTGTGGCCGGTCGAGGCCAGGCGCGCAACGCTGCGCTCGATCTGAGCAGCAGACTCCTCGTAGCGTCCAGCTCTCAACCAGGCGACGCCTCGGCTGATTTCGCACATCATCTCGAAGAACAGCGGCACGCCATAGCGCCGACCAACCGCGTCTGCTTCCTCAGCGCGGCGCTCAAGTTCCTCGGGGAGACCGAGAAACTCGAAGACTTGGGCGCCCAGGGTGAGTGAAAGGGCGAGGTCGAAGGGATGGCCGCGGTGTCGGGCATGTTCGTCGCGGGCATTGCTGGCTGCCACAGCCTGTTCCGGATATCCGAGCATCCAGAGATACTGGCCACGATAGATGGACTCACCCGTCAACGGATCGGTGTTGGTCTTCTGCACCACGTGCCAGTGCTTCTGCGGATCATACATCGCCTTGAGCACGTCTCCGTGATGGCGGGCCAGCGTGAACCTGCCCTCCCAATAGTAGGATCCGGACAGGGCTCGATGCCCGACGATCGTGAGATCCCCATCCTTCATGTCCTCACCGAGCTGCAGCGTGGATTCCGCCCAGCTGAGCGAGAGCGCCAGCTTGTCAGTGCACATGCAGTGCACCCAAAGCGCGTTCAGGATCTGCAGATAGCTGTCCTTGTGACGAAGCGATGAGGCAAGGGCCCACGCGGGTTCGAGAACCGCCGAGAGTTCCGGATGGCCCCATCCTCTCTCGGCAACAAGCACCGGGCCCAGCGCTGCACGGTAGCGCAGTTCGAGAACATCCCGCTCCGCGCTCGACTCTATGGCGGAAAGCTGCGCGAGCCCCGTGCGCAGGTGGCTTGCCGCTTCACTGACGGCGAACCGCTGCATGGCGATGTCGGCCGCCTTCAGCCAAAGCGGAACAGCACGGGCATCTGCGCCGGCTGCCGTCAGGTGATGGGCGACCAGCTCCGGCTGGCGTTCAGTGACGTCGGGCTCCTGCTCGGCCAAAAGCTCGGCGACACGCGTATGCAAGTTCCTGCGCTGACTTAGCAGCAGGGAATCATACGCGGCGTCCTGCACCAGCGCATGCTTGAAGACATAGCTCCGGGATCCCCCACGCTCCTCGAGATAGGCAAGACCCGATTCAACAAGCTGGGTTAGCCCGTCATCCAACAGACCGGCATCATGGATACCGAGTGAAGCGAGGAACTCGCGGCTGAAGCTGCGGCCGACAACCGCCCCGATCTGCGCGACACGCTTGGCCTTGACCAGCCTGTCCAGGCGGGCGGTAAGGGATCCGCGCAGGGAGTCCGGAAGGGTCACGCTGATGATGCCGCCGGCCTGAACGTAGCGGTCTCCCACCTGCGCGATTTGGCCCGATTCCAGAACAGCCGTGGTCATCTCTTCGATGAAGAGCGGAATGCCGTCTGTCTTTTCGACCACCAGACCCTCGATGGCCGGCGGCAGGGACATGCCGCCTGCACAGCGGCGGATCATCTCATGGCTTTGTTCCGGCGTGAGACGCGGCAGGAACATCAGGCGGCAATGCGGCGAGCTCGCCCAGAGTGGTTTGAATTCCGGACGGTAGGTGGCGACAACGAAGACCGCCGTCTCTCCGAGGAGTTCCGTCAGAAGATCGATTGCCTCCAGGGTGGTCGCGTCCGCCCAATGCAGGTCTTCGAACAGCATGATCGCCGGCGCCGGCGAGCAGGCCGAAGCGATCATCGCCATCAGGATACGCAGCGTCTCCTTCTTCGCCAGCCGCGGGTTCTCGGTGATCTGGCCGAAGCGATGGGCGAATGGAACAGACAGCAGCGCAGCGATGAACCGTACATCCGACACAGGCAGCCGATGTCGGCCGCAGACCAAGTCCTCGATCCTGTCGAGGCGTTCATCCGGACGAAGGCTGCTGGCGAAGCCCAGGGTCGATTCGAGATGCACGATCACGGGGTAGAGCGGTGTGGCGAGATGAAAGGGCGAGCACTGAAAGCGGATCAACCGGTTCTCGGGAGTCACCACCCTGGCGCAAAGGTCGGTGGCGAGACGGCTCTTGCCAATTCCTGGCTCACCGCTGATGCCGGCGATGCGGCCCCTGCCCTGACCGCAGACCTCGTTCCACATCCGCGAAAGGATCTCGAGTTCGCTGTCGCGGCCCACCGGCAATTGTTCGCAGGCGCCGGCCCCCTCGGCCGGAACCGTCTCCCGCCCGATGAAACGATAGACCGGGGCGGGCAGCGGGAAGCCCTTCAGCGTCACATCTTCCAGCAGAGCGAAACGGAAGGCGGGGCCGGCAAGCC
Source organism: Hyphomicrobiales bacterium (assembly GCA_046349235.1). Classification (GTDB taxonomy): domain Bacteria; phylum Pseudomonadota; class Alphaproteobacteria; order Rhizobiales; family Aestuariivirgaceae; genus Aestuariivirga. The sequence continues at coordinate 106,366 of JAXMCT010000009.1, read as the reverse complement.
TGCGCACGGAGGAGCTCACCACGATTTCACCAGGTTCCGCCGTCGCCTGGAGCCGCGCCGCCAGGTTCATGGCGTCGCCCACCACCATGCGGCCGCCCCGGGAGACGACGACGATGCCCGTTGCAATGCCGATCCTGAGGTCCAGCGGATGTTCGAGATCTCCACTGCCATCGAGAATGTCGCGGGCTGCACAGATTGCGCGCTCGGCCTCGCGCTCGTGTGCGAGCGGATAACCGAAGAAGGCGACAATTCCATCGCCGAGACGCTGGAACAGGTAGCCTTCGTAACGGGCCACGCATGCCGCGCAGAGATCCTCGTAACCGCGCACCAGTTCCGTGAGGATTTCGGGATCGAGTTCAGCGGCGAGCTCCGTATAGCCAACCACGTCGCAGAACAGGACGGTGAGCTGGCGGCGCTGCTCTTCCTCGGGATCGGCGACCTCGCGCTCCATTGGCTTCAGGGCGGCGAGCAGTCGCTTGCGCGCGCCGAATGCAAGACCGAGTTCCTTCAGGTCATCGTCACCCAGAAGCCGGAGCGTTTCGAAGTCGACGTCATTCTCCTCGAACAATGCGATGTGCTGTTCGAAACCATGGTCGCGAAGCCATTGCGCCAGCAGGGTCATGTGCAGTCCTGCTGCTTCCCGCATCGCGCATCGGCGCCGATCCATTTCACACGTTCCGGGTGCACGAATGTGAGGATTTTGAGCGCTGAGCCGTTCACCTTCCTGCTGGTCTCCCGACGAAATAATCTTTTATAGTTGTTACGTGAAATTACTATGAGCTTTGCGTCAAGCGGAATCGCCGAAGTCGGTTTCGCGGCGTCCGGGGGAGCGCTTCGTGGTGAAACTGACCGAAAAGGACTTCCGAAGCTTCTCCCTTTTCAGAGATCTCGGGAGCGACGGACTTCTCTCGCTCGCATCTTCTTGTTCGTACCGCGAATTCGGTCCGGGCGAACTGATCGTCGGCCACAATGACACGACTTTCGATGTGTTCTTTCTCATGTCTGGAAAGCTTCTGGTGAACCTCTATTCGGCCGACGGGCAGCGAGTGGGCTTTCAGGAGATGAACTCCGGAAGCATGTTCGGCGAGATCTCCGCGGTGGATGGGCTGCCCCGATCGGTAAGCGTCGAGGCATCCACCGCCAGCCGCGTGGCAATCTTGCCGCGGCACCAATTCATCGTCCTGATCGAAGAGAACCCCGGCTTCGCGATGGCGGTGGCGCGGCACCTCGCCGCCCAGGTTCGGCGCCTGACGACCCGCGTGTTCGAGTTCAGCACCATGGCCGTACGTCAGCGCTTGCGGGCGGAACTGCTGCGCCATGCGCATCCTGCCTCGGGCGATGTCGCGATCATCGAGCCCATCCTCACTCATGCCGAGCTGGCCAGCCGGATCAGCACTCACCGGGAGGCGGTCTCCCGCGAAATGGCATGGCTCGACGCGCAAGGTCTGGTGGCCAAGAAGGGCAAAGCCCTCTTCATTCCCAGCCTCGCGCGCTTCCGCACCCTCCTCGACGAGGGTTGGGAGGGATAGGACCACGTGGCCGTCAGGGGATTTTCGGTGCGTTGTGAGAATCCGCACAGCGCGCCGGTCTGGCTCCTCCTAGCCTGAGTTCATGTTTCTTCTTGCCGGTCGAACAGCCCATGCGGGGGTTGCGAGGCCGGCAGATGGGGCAGGCGATGGCCGGCGTCCCGTTTCCAGCATGCTCCCACAGGCTGCGCGGACGTCGGCCATTGCAATCATGCAAGATCTGCGCGTCCATTTCTGCTTGTCCTCCGCGGGCAGAGCAGGGAGCGCAACTCTCCTATTTGCGAAGACTGTCCATCCAGGCCTTGGCAGCCGGCGCTGCCGAGATGAAGGTCAGACGGTGCGTTCCACCCGGAACCTCGATCGCCGAGATGGGGTTGTCGGACTGCTCGGCGAGATTGCCGATGAGGATCGCCTGGTAGATGGCGGCGAGTTGCCCGACCATCGGCTTCACAACTTCGTCGACCGAGCCATAGTACATGTGCAATGGGGCCTTGAAGCTCTGGCGGTAGGTTTCAGTTCGCGCCAGAAGCCTGCCGTAGGACGACGAGGCGAAGGCGACCGGATCACGCAATTCGGGCCTCATGTATTCGGCGACCGAGCGGGAGCCGAGACGCGCCAGGATGTCCTTCAGGCCGTCCTGCCCCTTGTAGCTCCGCGTGTAGATGGCCTTCATGTCGTCGTAGACGGCGGGATCAAGCGTCTGCCGTGCGAGGTCCGACGGGCCATAATAGCTCTCGAAGGCGAAGACCGTGAGACTGACAATGGTGTTGATCCATGGTGCATCGATCCCGGAACGCGGATAAAACATCAGACCGCTCAGCGCCGCATAGGGGTCACTGGGCGCGGAAGCGGTGAAGGCGGCCGTGAGCGGCAACCCGTCAGCCTCCATGCGTTCCTGCAGACCCGTGGCATTCAGACCGCCCTGCGACCACCCGCCGATGAACAATTCCTGGCGGGAGATGCCCTTCTGCTGCAGGAACGACATCACGTCGTAATAGAGGTCCTCGCTGGCCTGCTGGGTGCTTTCCTTGACGAAGTAGGCTTCCGGGCTTTCCGCGTCGCCTCCCATGCCGAAGTAGTCTGCCGCCATGAGCGCGTAACCATTGCCCGCAAAGAGAGCAGTCATGTAGCGGGTTTCGTAGGACCCGTCATAGTGCGGATAGTCGGAGGGGTTGGTGGCGACGAAGGCATAGGAAGGCACCTCGTACTTGCCGAAGACTGTTCCGTGCTCATAGGCAACCAGAGGCAGCTTGGCGCGGTCGGGCAGCACGGGAAGGGCCAGAAGGCCAGTGGCGCTGACTGCTCTGCCGCCCTGTTCAGGCACATGCGACTGGTAGCGCACGCTGTAGAGTTCGACGTCGTTTGACGCCGTCGAGAGCTGCGGCAGCTGATAGTCCGGGCCGGGCGTCTGGCTGGCGATGAAGGTGGAACGCTCCTCCTTCAGCATGCGAGTCAGCTCGGCGGCCGGCACGGTCCTCAGATAGGTGAAAGCCGCGTTCTCCGCGCAGGCAGCGCCATTCGTCGCAATGATGCAAACGAGAGCAAGGATCAACCGCAAGATGAGCATTCCTTCTTTGCCGGCACTTCCGGTGTGATGCACACTCCCTTCGCCGCGTCGGCCTCGCTTGTCAACTTGCCCATGCTCGTGCCGCGGTGAACCGGGCGGGCAAATCAGCCGGCGCTCGCCTCCTCCACGATCTTCGCGAGCCGGCCCATGTCGAGGATGCGGATTTCACGGTAGCCGAGCTCGCAGATTCCCTGCGACACCAGTTCGCCCAGCAGGTGGAACACCGTGGAACGCGACATGTTGCTGGCGCCGGCGAGTTCCTCCTGGGTGAGCGGTATGCTGATGGGGCCGGGTGGAAGATAGCTGAGAAGCCGACCGCCAAAGGTCAGAAGCCGTGAGCATAGCCTGATCCTCGGATCCACGATCAGGAGGTCGACAGCGTGGAGCAGGTATTCCTCGACGTTCCAGGCCATGAGGTTGAAGAACACCCAGTTCAGCGAGGGATCGGCCTTGAGCAACTCGTAGATGGCTTGTTGCGGCAAGGCGAGAAGATCGGTCGGACGCCGGGCCGAAACCGACATGATGCGCGGCCGCTTGCCGAGGGCGGCAGGCTCCCCGAACCAGCGTCCGGCGAACATGACATGGGCGTTGAGCATGCCCTCCACCGGGTGGGGAACCGTGATGACCGCACAGCCGGAGACGACGCAGTAGACCTCGTTCGCCGAGTCCTCGATATCGAACAGCGTCCGGCCCTTGGGCAGGCTAACGAGCCGCATGCGGGAGCACAGCAGGTCCTGGACATGCCGCTCATGCTGGGACAGCCAGCGGCTGTTCCGGGCTATGGCGATGGCCTCCTCGATCTGCATATTTTTCCCGTTCCCTGCAAGATATCGCAATCCTGCACAATTGTTCGGCTCGCCTTCTGGTTATGTCAATGCGGCTGACGCCGGACGGCGACAGACGAGGGGCGGCATCGGTCATCGAGGACGGGCCGTATGCGGGGCGAAGGGCGGGGCCGAAAGGTGCGGCCATTCCCGTGCTTGCCTCCAATTGGAACCTGCAACGGAGGGACATTCCATGCCGGAGACGACGCCAAACAAGCCTGGCTTCATGAGGCGCCTGACGCTGTTCACTGCCGGCCTGCTGGCATTGGGCGCTGCAGCCACCGCAAGCGCCGAGGCCGCTGACAAGCCCAACATCCTCGTGATCTGGGGCGACGACATCGGTGGCTTCAACATCAGCGCCTATAACCGGGGGATGATGGGCTACAGGACGCCCAACATCGACTCGATCGCCGAACAGGGCGCACTGTTCACCGACTGGTATGGCCAGCAGAGCTGCACCGCCGGCCGCGCCGCCTTCATCACCGGCCAGTCGCCGATCCGCACCGGCCTCACCAAGGTGGGTCTGCCTGGCACGCCGGAAGGCATGAAGATCGAGGATCCGACGATTGCCACCCTACTCAAGGCGCAGGGCTACGTGACGGGGCAGTTCGGCAAGAACCACCTGGGCGACCGCGACGAGATGTTGCCCACGAACCACGGCTTCGACGAGTTCTTCGGCAACCTCTACCATCTCAACGCCGAGGAGGAGCCGGAGAACGTCGACTATCCGAAGGATCCCGAGTTCAAGAAGAAGTTCGGGCCCCGCGGCGTGATCCACTCCTTCGCCCTGCCTGACGGTACCCAGAAGATCGAGGACACCGGTCCGCTGACCCGCAAGCGCATGGAGACGGTGGACGAGGAAGTGACCGCTGCGGCGATCGGCTTCATGGAAAAGGCCGTGAAGGAGAAAAAGCCCTTCTTCGTGTGGTGGAATTCCACCCGCATGCATATCTTCACCCACCTCAAGGCCAGCTCGGAGGGCAAGACCGGTCTCGGCGTCTATGCCGACGGCATGGTCGAGCATGATGGGATGGTGGGCGAACTGCTGGCGAAGGTTAAGGCGCTTGGCATCGAGGACAACACCATCGTGATGTACTCGACCGACAACGGTGCCGAGACCTTCACCTGGCCCGACGGTGGCACCACGATGTTCCGCGGCGAGAAGAACACCAACTGGGAAGGCGGTTATCGGGTACCGACCGTCATCAAGTGGCCCGGCGTGATCAAGCCCGGCACCGTGATCAACGACATCGCCTCGCATGAGGACATGCTGCCTACCCTCGTGGCGGCGGCGGGCAATCCGAACGCCACTGCAGACCTCCTCAAGGGCCAGAAGATCGGGGCGCGCAGCTACAAGGTCCACATCGACGGCTATGACCTCGGCCCGGCGCTGGCCGGCAAGGGCGAGTGGCCGCACAAGGAGTTCATCTACTGGACCGACGACGGCAGCGTTGCCGCCATTCGCTATGGCAACTGGAAGATCACCTTCCTGAAGCAGGATGCGGTGGGTCTGCGCGTGTGGCAGGAGCCGTTCACCGTGCTGCGCGCACCGCTCACCACCAACCTGCGCATGGATCCCTTCGAACGCGCCGAGGAAGAGAATGCCATGGGCTTCCAGCGCTGGTACATGGAGCGCATGTTCATGATCGCCCCGGCCACGGCCTATGTCGCGAAGTGGCTGCAGAGCTTCAAGGAGTTCCCGCCGCGCCAGAAGCCGGGTTCCTTCAACCTCGAGCGCGTCATGGAAGCCGTGACCAGCGTCCAGGAGTGAACTGAACGGCATCCGGGCACCGGAGTGGCTTGACACAGCCCTCCGGTGCCCTTCTTTTTTCGGTGACCGACTTGAATGGGAAGATGATGCCGGGGCTCCGTTGGCGATTTTTTCTGGCGGTGGTGATATTGGCGCTCTCCGCCTCGCCTGGCGTGGCCGAAGACGCACCGCATGCGGGTTACGTGGGCAGCGCCGCCTGCGCCCAGTGCCATGCCGCCGCAGCCACCGCCTGGGCCGGTTCCGACCATGCCTGGGCCTTGAGGACGCCGGATTCCACCAGCGTTCTGGGCGATTTCAACAATGCCTCCATCACCCACAAGGCGGTCATCACCCGCTTCACCACGAAGGACGGAAAGTACTTCGTTGAGACCGAAGGGGCCGACGGCAAGCCGCAGGTATTCACGGTGCGCTACACGGTGGGCCACCGCCCGCTGCAGCAGTACCTGGTCGAGACCGGGAAGGGCCGGCTGCAGGTGCTCGACCTCGCCTGGGACGTCAACGCGAAGAAGTGGTTCCACCTCTATCCCGACCAGGATGCGCCGCCCGGCGACGGCCTGCACTGGACCGGCACCTACAAGAACTGGCAGGCGCGTTGCGCCACCTGCCACCAGACCGGCTTCGACAAGGGCTATGACATCCCCACCCGCACCTACAAGAGCCACTGGGCGGAACTCACCGTCGGCTGCGAAGCCTGCCACGGGCCGGGCGAAGCGCACTTGGCGTGGTCGAAGAGCCGGAGCGGCTCTGACCCCTATTCCGCGCTTCCCCTGGGCCCGGGCCACCAGGCGCAGGAGCTCGATGTCTGCGGGCCCTGCCATTCGCGCCGCGAGGCCTTCTCGCAGCTGCAGCCCGTGGCGGGGGCGCCGTACCATGACAACTACGCGCTCGCATTGCTGACGCCGGACCTCTACTTCCCCGATGGCCAGCAGCGCGACGAGGTGTTCATCCTCGGGTCCTTCCTGCAGTCCAGGATGAAGGCGAAGGGCGTCACCTGCTCCAACTGCCATGAACCGCATGGCGGAGGCCTTGTCGCTGCTGGCAACGCGGTCTGCACGCAATGCCACAGCCCGGCAGGCAACGAGGCCTTCCCCTCGCTACGCAAGGCGGAGTTCGATTCTCCCGAGCACCATCACCACAAGCCGGGAAGCGACGCCGCACAATGCGTGAGCTGTCACATGCCGGAGCGCAGCTACATGCTGATCGACCCGCGGCGCGACCATTTCTTCCGCCGGCCGGATCCGCTGCAGTCCAAGGCAGCGGGCTCGCCCGATGTCTGCACCGGCTGCCATGCAGACAAGTCAGCCGAGTGGGCCGCAGAGCAGATCGCCTCCTGGAAGCCCTCAGGCGACAAGGACTGGCAGGATCGCTCTGCCTACATCGCCTTCAACAGCGGCGACCGCTCTCAGTCCACTGCCGCCGGTCTGACCCGCTACGTCCTCGAGGTGGAGCATCCGGGCGTGGTACGGGCAACAGCCATTGGCGCGCTCGGTGCTGCCGGAACCCTCGCACCAGGAGACCTCGAGGCGTTGCTGAAGGACGCTGACCCGCTGGTGCGCGCGGCTGCCATCGGTGCGCTGCGCCAGGCGGCCCTTCAGGACAGGGTTGCCCAGCTCATGCCGCTGCTGACGGATGCCTCGCGCAGCGTGCGCCAGCGGGCCGCGGTGGAACTTGCCGGCGCAGGCGTTGCCGCACTTCCTGCCGCCGACGATGGTGCCTACCGGCAGGGACTGAAAGACTTCATGGATGCGCGCTTGGCCAACGCCGACACGCCGGAGTCGCAAGTGGCGATCGGCGGCCTGGCGCTGAGCCGTCGCCAGTGGGACGAGGCGGAACGGGCCTTCACCACGGCGACCCAGATGGACCCGCAAATGGCCTCGGCCTGGCTGGTGCTGGCGCAACTCGCCGAAGCGCGCGGCAATGCCGATGGCGCCGAGGCACTGCTTGCGTCTGGCCTCGCGGCATCGCCTGGCAATGCCGACATGATGTTGGCGCGCGGTGACATCGATGCCCGCAAGCAGAAATTCGATGATGCGCTGGAATGGTATCGCCGCGCACAGGCGGCGGACCCGACACGGCCGGATGTCTGGGTTTCTTCTGCCATCGGCTACGCCCTGAAGGGAGACCGGGTGGCTGCCGCCGAGGCTGCACGACGGGCCCGTGAACTGGCACCCGGCATGGCGCTCCCGGCGGATCTCGAGCAGTACTTGAACCAATCACAGTGAAGCGTTTTGGCGGTTTACTCATGCACAGGTTCATGGACAAGCAAGGGAAGGAGCGGAAAATGGGCCGCTGCACGCTCCGGTTACCAGTGGCAGCGGCAAACACGTCATCAGCAAGGAGACCACAACGATGAAACGGATGTTGCTCGCGGCCGCTGCCTTCGCGACTCTCGCCACCATGGCCATCTCCACAGCGCCACCCGCCGAAGCACGCGTCTATGTCTATGGCGGCGTGCCCTACCACCCGTATGCCGTGGCGCCCCACTGGCGTTACTACTATGGCCGCGGCTGGTATGACCCTTATGCGTATAGCTACGTCCAGCCGGCCTGGATGACCTGCGGCCAGGCCCGCCAGGCGGTGAAAGCCAGCGGCTACTACAACGTCGTGACGCTGGACTGTTCAGGCAAGATCTACAATTTCTCGGCCATGCGAAAGGGCAAGCAGCGCTACGTGTCGGTGAATGCCCGCACGGGAGCTGTCTGGCAGAACTAGCCGTTCCGATCAGGCGTGCCCCTCGCCCGTGTCGGGTGCGGCGGCACGCCTGACCTCGCTCCAGCGCGGATCAGCATGCAGGGGATTGAAGTCCGAATCCCGGAGAATCCATTCGCGCATGTCGCCGTTGCTGATCGGCAAGAGCTTCCCCAGCACTTCGAAGGCCTGATCGGCTCTGCCCCCCACACTGTAGTAGCAGGCGATGTTGTAGAGCGTCAGGTAATCCTCGGGGGCAATCGCCAGCGCCGTCCTCGCCCACTGCTCTGCCCGCTTGGCCTCCTTCAGCTTAGCCAGTGCCGTCGCCATGAAATAGGCGGGACGCGGGTTTTCCGGGTTCCTCGCGAACTCGCGCTCGGCGCGTTCGACGCCGCGGCTGGCGCAGCGCACCGCATCGTCCTCGCGGTTGAGCGAGGTATAGACCTGGTTCAGCAGGATCAGTGTCTGATAGTCCTCGGGCTTGATCTCTGCGGCGCGCTCCCAGTGGCGCGCGGTTTCCTCGAGCCGGCCCTGGGCATAGCAGGATCGGCCGAGGAAGTAGTAAATCTCGAAAAGATCGGGGTCGGATGCAAGCGCAGCCGCAAACTCGGCTTCTGATTCGGCATACCGATGGGCAATCGAAAATGCCAGCCCGCGCGAGGCATGGGCGTCTGCGAGATTGGGCTCGAGCGCCAGGGCCTTGCTGCTGTTCAACAGTACCGCGTCCGCGGTCTCCTCGCTGTAGTCCATGTAGAGGAATGCATCGCAATCGGCGAGGCCGGCATAGGCACGGGCATAGGACGGATCGAGTTCGATGGCCTTCATGAACATGCGCTTGGCCAGATTGTAATAGGTGCGCGACCCGCGATGGAAATAGTCTCGGCCACGCAGGAAATAGGTGTAGGCCTCGACATTCCGGGTCGGCGCCTGCTCGATGGCCTTCCGCTCGCGCGGCAACAGCTTGACCTTGAGCTGAGTGACGATGGACTTGGTGATCTCGTCCTGCAGGGCGAAGATGTCCGTCAGGTCGCGGTCATAGCGGTCGGCCCACACCTGGCCGCCGCTGGCGCCCTCGGTGAGCTGCGCGGTAATCCTCACCTTCGATCCCGCCTTGCGAACGCTGCCGTGCAGCAGATAACCAACACCGAGGTCGCCGGCGATGTCTTCCATGTTGCCGGGACGTCCCTTGTGCTTGAATACCGTGTTGCGGCTCAATACGAAGAGTTCCGAGACGTTGGAGAGATCGGTGATGAGATCCTCCGTGATACCGTCGGAAAAATACTCCTGCTGCGGATCGCCGCTCATGTTGGTGAAGGGCAGGACGGCGAGCGAGGTGCGTTCGGGCTGCTGGCGCGTGGCGGCGCGCTCCCGGGCTGTCGGCAGATTCGTATCGATCAGGAAGACGTGCAACGGACGGGCGATGTTGCGCAGCGTCTTCTCGCCCAGGTCCTCGAAGGCGACGTCGAGCTTGGAGCCGATCTGGAACCTTATGCCGGCCGAGCACGCAATGCCCCCCGGCGGTGCGTGGGCGACCATGCGCGAGGCCAGGTTCACGTCATCGCCGTAGAAATCATCGCCGCGCACCAGGACATCGCCGAGGTTGATGCCGATGCGAAGCCGGATGGCGCGGTCGGCCGGCAGGTCGGCGTTGCCCGCGGCCAGACCGCGCTGGATCTCGAGCGCCGCCTCGGCTGCTTCGATCGCACTCGCGAATTCGGCCAGGAAGCCATCGCCCATGGACTTGAAGATGCGGCCGTCGTGGCGCTGCACGGCGGGGTCGAACAGCGCCTGCCAATGCTGGCGGAGCGCAGTCAGCGTCCCTTCCTCATTGGCCTCCGTCAGCCGGCTGAAGCCCACGACCTCAGCCGCCAGGATGGCGGCCAGCCGGCGCTTCACGCGCTCCCCCGACATTTCACACCTCTCGAAGAAATCCTTTTCAACTATGTGTTTCAGCGTTGTAAATTGCAATGTGTTCGTGATGTTGACCACCCATTCGGGGCTCGCATGTGCAATCTTTACAGCCTCACCAAAGGCCAGGCCGCCATCCTTGCCATGGCCCGCGCCATGACCGACCACACGGGCAACATGCCGGCACTGCCCGGCATCTACCCGGACTACCGGGCCCCCATCGTACGCAACGGTCCGGACGGGCGTGAACTGGCCTATGGCCGCTGGGGCATGCCGTCGCCCGCCTTCGCTCTTCAGGGTCGCAACAGCGACCCGGGTGTCACCAATGTGCGCAATGTAAAGTCCTCGCACTGGCGCCGCTGGCTGGGTGAGACCGCGCGCTGCGTGGTGCCCTTCACCAGCTTCGCCGAACCGGCAAGCAGGCCCGACGGCAAGAAGGAAAACGCCTGGTTCGCGCTGGGCGAGGACCGGCCGCTGGCCTTCTTCGCAGGTATCTGGACGCGCTGGACCTCGGTGCGCAAGGTGAGGGAGGGTGAGACCACCAATGACCTCTTCGCCTTCCTGACGACCGAAGCCAATGCCGAGGTGGGCGCCGTCCACCCCAAGGCCATGCCGGTGATCCTGACGACGCCGGACGAGGTCGAGCGGTGGCTGACAGCGCCGCGCGAAGAGGCGCTGCTAATGCAGCGCCCCCTGCCCGACGGCATGCTGAAGATCGTGGCGCGCGGCGGCAAGGAGGACGGCTGAACCGGCCTCCCCACGCCGGTCACATGATGGCCGATGGCCGACCGAGGACGGAGGTGAGCGGTCGCTGGATCTGGTCCAGCAGCAGGTCGGCGTTCTGTTCCTCGGCAAGCGTCATCTGCAGCAAACGGCTGACATCCGCCAAGCGCAGCTGTCTGGCGAGATTTCGGGCAGTGGTGTAGCCCGTGATCTCGTACTGCTCCACCTTGTGGGCGGCGGCGATAAGGTTCAGGTCTGCGGCATAGGGTTCGCGCTTCCTGTTTGCCGCGATGACGTCGTCGCCCTCCTCGATCAGCCCCATCATGCCCTTGCACGGCTTGGGACGGGCTGCGCTTTCGCCAAGCAGTTCGAGGATTTCCGTGAGGCGCTGCACATGCACCTCGGTTTCGGCCAGGTGCATGTCAAAGGCATCGCGCAGCTGGGCGGCATGGGCGGCCTTGGACATTCTGGGGAGCGCCTTCAGGAGCTGGCGCTCGGCATGCAGCAGGTCGCGCAGCGTCTCCACCAGCGATTCGTGAATGGCGTCGGGCTCGCTGGGGACCGAGCTTTCCACCACGGGCTCAGCCGAAACCTTGCCGGAGCCGTTGACGGCACCATTGCTGGGCTGCATCGCGGGGGAGTGCACGAATTCCCAGTCGCCACCCTCGTTCCAGGGTCCGCGCGCGTCGATCTCGCCCATGTCACCGGTGCCGGTCGAGTCATTGTAGAACTGGTTGACCACGCCGGCGCTGGGCGCGATGCGGCCGATGGAAAATGGCTTCTTCTCCATACTCTCGAGTGCCGCGGCGAAGGCCTTCATGTGGGTGATCTCGCGTGTCATCAGGAACTGCAACGTATCCTTGGTGCCCGCGTCATCGCAGAAATTGATCAACCGCTCGTAGACGATCTTGGCGCGCGCCTCCGCGGCAATGTTGCTGCGCAGATCGACATCGAGCTCGCCGGTGACCTTGAGATAGTCGGCCGTCCAGGCACTGCCCATGGAATTGCACAGGCTGACGCCGCCGCCGCCGGCGATGGCGATGAGGGGATCGGCCTCTGCCGCGTCCCGATCGTTCTTCATGTGCGCGAGGTGAAGGCGCGCCAGGGTTCCGACCACCTCCAGATGGCTCAGCTCCTCGGTGCCGATGTCCATCAGCAGGTCCTTGCGGGCGGCGTCATCGCAATTGAGACCCTGGATCGAATACTGCATGGCGGCCGCGAGTTCGCCGTTGGCGCCTCCGAACTGCTCCAGCAGCATGTTGCCGAAACGCGGATCGGGCGCGTCGACCCGCACCGTGTACATCAGCTTCTTGACGTGGTGATACATGACCTTCTCCTCCGGACTGTGCTGACCCAATCGGGCGGGCGGCCCAACTGTTCCGGAGGCAGGAAAAAAGGCTGCGGATTACGCCGCAGCCTCGCTGACCGATCCATAGCCAGCCGTGGTCGGCAGGGTTTCCTGGATGCGCTTGAACGTGGCCAGTGCCTGGCCCACGACCTGGTCCATGTTATAGTAGCGGTAGGTGGCCAGCCGGCCCACGAACCAGACGTCCTTCCGCGCGGCAGCGAGAGCCTCGTAGCGCTTGTAGAGCGCCTCGTTCTCCGGCCGCGGCACCGGATAATAGGGATCGCCCACGTCGGTCGGATATTCGTAGGTGAGGCTGGTCCTGGGTGCCGTCTGGCCCGTCAAGTGCTTGTATTCCGTGATGCGGGTGAAATCCTCTGTCTGGGGATAGTTCACCACGGCCACCGGCTGGAAATGTTCCTGGTCCACCGTGCGGTGCTCGAACCGCAGCGAACGGTAGGGCAGCTTGCCGAATTGCCAGTCGAAGAACTCGTCCACCGGCCCGGTGAAGATCAGGCGGTTGTAGGGGATCAGATCGCGGACTTCACGGAAATCCGTCTGGAGCAGGATCTTGATACGGGGGTGCTTCACCATCCGCTCGAACATGCGGGTGTAACCGTGCAGCGGCATGGCCTGGAACGTGTCCGTAAAGTAGCGGTCATCCCGGTTGGTGCGCGTGGGTATGCGTGACGTCACCGATTTGTTGAGCTCGGATGGATCGACACCCCATTGCTTGCGTGTATAGCCGCGGAAGAACTTCTCGTAGAGCTCGCGGCCGATGGCACTGACCACGACATCCTCCGAGGTTCTGATCTCGTCGACCTTCTCGCGCCGCTCGGCGAAGAATTGCGCGAGCTCCTCCGACGTGAGATTCAGGCCATAGAGCTTGTTGATGGTATCGAGGTTGATCGGAATGGGCAGGAGCTGGCCATCGACCTTCGCCAGCACGCGATGCTCATAGGGGCGCCACGCGGTGAACTGGGAGAGGTAGTCGACGATCTGCTGCCCATTCGTGTGGAAGATGTGAGGACCATACTTGTGCACCAGGATGCCGGCGTCGTCGAAGACATCATAGGCATTGCCGCCGATGTGGTTGCGCCGGTCGATGAGGAGAACGGATTCGCCGCGCTGCGAGGCGATCCGTTCAGCGAGCACGCTTCCGGCGAAGCCTGCCCCGACGATGAGCCAGTCGAACATCTTGCTCATGCCCCGACGCGCAGTGTGGTTTCGACATGGGGGCGCGAGACACGTGAGAGATGGCTGGACATGGCCGACCACGTCTTGTCCCAGGACATGTTCGCGAGATAGGCATCCACCGATTTCCGCAGCAGATCCTTCGGGTTGCCGAGACCTTCGCGGATCTTCTCCTCCATGTCTTCGGCATCGGCGATCTGCACCAGGCCCTGCGCTCCATAGCTGCGCACCACATCGACGATCGCGGTCGACACGACGGGAAGGCCGGCGGCCAGGAACTCGGGTGTCTTGGTGGGGCTGATGTAGCGTGTTGCATCGTTGAGCGCGAAAGGCATCCAGCCCATGTCCCAGTTGGACATGTAGGCGGGCAACTCGGAATAGGTCTTGCCGCCGAGCCAGTGGATGTTGGGCAGCCGCGGCAGGTCCGCTGGGTCGATCTTCACCACCGGGCCGATCATCACGAACTGAACGTCAGGCATGCGGGCGGCGGTTGCGGCGAGCAGCGCGACATCAAGGCGCTCGTCGATGACGCCGGCGAAGCCCACCCGCGGATGCGGGATTTCGGCCTGATCCGCCGGATCGCTTGCAGGCTTCCGTGCCTTGTGGAAGTGAGCGACGTCAATGCTCGACGGAAAGGGGTAGATCGACTTGTGCAGCCGGCGCTTCGCTTCGTAAATGCTCTGGCCGCCCGTGAACACGACGTCAGCCCGCTGCATCAGCAGGCGCTCCATCTGAACGAGTTCGCGCGGCGCATTCTTGAAGGCCGAGAGCTCGTCCATGCAGTCATAGACGCAGACGTCGTACTCGAGGTGATCCGAGAACGGCAGCGCCATCGGCGTGTAGTACCACAACACCAGGCGATCGTAGTTTATTGCAGCGAGTGTGCTGTTGAGGAGAGCGCGTTGCATGTGGATCGCCTGCGGTGCCGAGGTTCCTTCGGGCAGGACAGGTGTCAGCACGCGAAGGCCGGGCGCAGGCTCGGCAGTCCGCATCGCCGGGCGACTGATCTTCTCGTACACCGGCTCCTCGACATAGAGGACGGTGTGGGTCTTGGCGGCGCGGGTGAGAAGATGCTGCGGGCGCTGGAAGACGAAATTCCATCGCAAATGAGAAAGGCACAGGAGAACCGCGGGTGACTCGGCAGAGGTTGCCGTGGGTTTCGAGAGTGACGTCGGTGTCTGGAGCGCCATGTCTGTCCTGTTCCTTTGTCTCGAATTCATGTCAGCAATTCATCGTAATGGCCGCCTCAGCGGCGGCAGCAGGTGCGGTCCGCCGTGTGGGCGGCACGTGTCGACGTCTCGCATGCTGCCCGTTGACCACTGCGGTTCCGGGGTGCTGGACGATCTGGAGGGTTCGGGGGTCCGCACTCATCAAACGTGCGGATCCGGCTTTGGTTCCCTGCCATCACGAGTACGCTGCGTGCAGTTGCGCACAGAGGACCGTCGGCCCGTGCTCACGGCGTGGGCTGGCTCAAAACGGCGCAGGGAACAGGAAGTTCAGGCGCTACAGGAAAGCTTTGGCTGCGAGAGATCGAACTTGGCGATGCCGAAACGCCAGCGGTGATCGGTTGCCACGCGGCGGCTCTGGTAGAACAGCGTCAGTTCGGAGCCATTGACCATCACCGTGGAGTGACCGTTCTCACCCGGCTCGCCAGGGTCGAGCACGGGACCAAGTGACTGATATGGCCCCTCGACCGCATCGGCGATGGCGAAGAACACGCGCTGGCGGCTTCCCCGCGCGCCTTCCGGCAGGAAGCAGGTGGCATTGAGCAGGACGCGGCCATCGGGCAAGCCTACGAGCTGTGCGCCTTCAATTCCCCATTCGTAGTCGGGGTGTTCACGCGAATTGTGGTGCGGCACCTCGCCGTGATCAAGGATCTTGCCCACGCGCTTCCACGGACCGAACCAGGAGTCCGACATGGAGCGGGCCAGGTAGACGTCAGGCTGCGGCACGCGCGTGAAAGGCGGCATGCCGGAATAGACGATGTAGCGCTTGCCATCGATCATGGCAGGGTGCGGATCATAGATGCCGTCCTCACCGGTGCCGGGAACAGCGAAGAGAGCGGGCTGCAGAACCACCCAGGTGAAGCCATCGTTCGACACCGCATGCTCGCAGCGTCCGCCCGGTTTCATGAACTCCGTCTGCACGAACATGTGGAAGACGCCCGAGTCAAAGATGACGCCCGGCGCCGCGACACCGGAGCCCTGGACGTCGAGCTTGACGGGCTCATGCTCCGTCCACGGGCCGTAGAGATCGGGGGCCGTGGCGTGAAGGATGTTCCAGGTCTCGCTCCTCACCGTTCCGGACGACCCGAAGACGTGCCAGAGTTCGCCGTCGAAAACAGGACACGGGTCCTTGAGATCCTCCGTCATCGTGGGATGGAACAGGGGGAACACGTTGTCGCTGATGGTAATGGTCATGTCACTGTCCGAAGCGCCGGCGCAGGTGCGGGTTCGCCGGGAAGCGTTTCTAGTCATGCGCCGGCGACCGGCGTTACTCTCTGTACGGATGATCCTCCATTCAACATGAATGGGGGCTTAACGAAGACCCTGTGTACACTCGTGAACACAACCACCAACGGCTTGAGAACGCGTCGCTTTCAAGTCGCGATGTTCGGCATCGAAGTCAAGGTGGTTGAGCAGCGCCACCGGATAAATCCTTCGACTGTCGCATGGATGCCACGCACTTGTGCACTGGGGGCGGCGGAACACGCGCAGCCGCGGGGTGTTGGACCATAAAGGAGCCTCACCATGAAGCGGCCAAGCGACATCGACGAGACGGCCAGCAGAGCCAACGACATGAAGACACCCGAGGAGCGGGCGGCAGAAGCCCCTGGCAGCCCCGCACCCGACCGCAGAACCACGCGTGGCGGCCGCGAGCTGCCACCCACTCGCCCTGGTTCAACCCGGGATCACTCGGATTGATTGTACGACAATTATCCTCCACAGTCGTGTCGATCTGGAGGACCACATGAACGTGAATGGCCGGCATTACCGCACGATCTGGCTCAACGCTGATGGCTGGGCGGTGGACATCATCGATCAGACCAGGTTTCCGCATGTCTTCGAGACCGTGACGCTGCGCACGCCGGACGACGCCGCGGTCGCCATCAGGGACATGCTGGTGCGCGGCGCGCCGCTGATCGGAGTGACCGCGGCCTACGGCATGGCACTTGCGATGCGTCAGGATGCCTCCGATGCGGCGCTGGCCGGCGCCTATGAACTCCTGGTCAGAACGCGGCCCACCGCCATCAACCTCAAATGGGCCCTCGACGAGATGGTACGCGTCCTGAAGCCGCTGCCCGAGGGGTCCCGTCCGGCGCGCGCCTATGCCCGCGCCGCCGAGATTGCCGAGGAGGATGTGGCCATCAACCAGGCGATCGGCCGCAATGGGTTCGACATCATCAAGGCGCTCGCGGCGCGCAGGAAGCCCGGTGAAACGATCAACATTCTCACCCACTGCAACGCGGGATGGCTCGCCACGGTGGACTGGGGCACGGCAACGGCGCCCATTTACACCGCCCATGACGCTGGCGTTCCCATTCACGTCTGGGTCGACGAGACGCGGCCGCGCAACCAGGGTGCCTCGCTCACGGCGTGGGAGTTGCTCCATCACGGTGTTCCGCACACCGTGATCCCCGACAACACGGGGGGCCACCTGATGCAGCATGGCCTGGTGGACATGGCGATCGTCGGCACCGACCGCACCACCGCGCAGGGCGACGTCTGCAACAAGATCGGCACCTACCTGAAGGCGCTGGCCGCGCATGACAACGGCGTGCCCTTCTATGTGGCGCTGCCCTCGCCCACCATCGACTTCACGGTTGTGGACGGGATTCGTGAAATTCCCATCGAGCAGCGTGGCGGGCACGAGGTGTCGCACCTCACCGGCCGCACCGAGGATGGACGGATCGAGACGGTGGAGATCGTGCCGCGCGGCTCGCAGGTCGCCAACTACGCCTTCGACGTGACGCCGGCACGATACGTGACGGGTCTCATCACCGAGCGCGGCGTGATCGCGGCGAACCGCGAAGCCATCGCCCGGGCCTTTCCGGAGCGCGTCGCTCAGTAGCTCTTCATGTCCCTCCGCATGGCGCGTGCGGCTTCGGTGACCGAGGCGATGGTGGGATAGCGTCCGGAATTCACCATCATGTCGCGCGCCAGGGTGAGGACCCGCGCTTCGCAGCTTGCCCGGCGGTCCGGGTCGGCAATCCATTCGAGATCGATGTTGTGGGCAAGGCCCAGGACACGGCGGATCATCTTGGCGGCAGCGAAGCCGACCGTGTCGGCCCACAGCCGGTCCATGTAGGCATGGCGCTCGACCTCGAGCCGCGCCTCGCCCTCCGCACCCTGGAACAGCGAGGCAGGATAGGCATCGCCCGTCGCGTTCTCCCGCCAGAGCTGGAGGAACTTGGTGCGGAAGGATGTCATGATCTGCTCAAGCGTCGCCAGCACCCAGGCGCGATAGGACTCGCGCGCCCCGGGCTGGGCCTCGTGGCCGTCCTGGGCGAAGAAGTTGATGAGGAAGTTCGCCATGATGGCCCCGACGTCGAAGCCCATCGGCCCCATGAAGGCAAACTCCGGATCGATGACCCGCGTGTCCTCCGTCGTCAGCATGATGGAGCCCGTGTGCAGGTCGCCATGCAGCATGGCTTCGGCCGAGGACAGGAACTTCAGCTTGAGGCGCGACACCGCCACCTTGAGGTCGCCGTCCTCGCGCCAGCGCGCGGCGTAACCGTCGAGCTGCGGCGAGGTCCAGCGGTTGAGTTCCGCCACGCGATAGGGATCGGTGAAGATCAGGTCCTCGGTGATCTTGCACAGCGCGGTATTGCCGGCAAAGGCGGCGATCAGCGCCTTCTTGGCAGACGCCGTCAGCGCGAGATCCGAGGTGAAGTAGAGGGTGCGCGCCATGAAGCTGGAGATGTCCTCGGCGAATCGCGGATACTCCACACCCGCAATCATGCCACGCCGCATGATGATGTGCGGTTCGAGAAGCTCCATCACGATCAATGCAAGGATTTCGTCATAGTGATGGATCTTCGGCACCAGGTTGCCAGTCAGCCTGGCCTGTTCGCTGAGCGCCATGTGCTCGAAATGCGCGCGCGACAGCGGCAGGGGCCAGCTCTCGCCCACCAGACGCACATAGGGCAGCGCCTGCTTGACGGCGACGCCGCCCTCCGGGCCCTTCACGATGAACACGAGATTCAGGTTGCCGTCGCCCACCTCCGCGATGGTCCACTTCTCCGGCGTGCCGCCAAGAATGCGGCGCACGGCTTCGATGCCTGAAAGATAAGCAGCAAGCGTCTCTGGTTTCTGGGGGAGGTAGCCGTCCGGGGTCGCGATCTTTGCAGGCATGTCAGGCGATTTGCTGTTGGCGTGTGTCACAGTGAGCACCGAAAGACCTCGCAATTGCAAGCGATGCGAGTCGACGAAATTGCATTTTCGCAGTCGCGAAATCTTTGATGCCATGCAGCATTCTTCATTTATCACACAATAGCACTGGACAATCCGCAATCTCTATCGGATGTTTTGTGCGATCGGCGTCCTCAAGAAGTTTCGGCCATTGATCGGCACGACACCGCAGCGGGCGCGCGAGAGACCATCCAGCTTTGGAGGAGGACCAAGCAATGCTCGACGATCTCATCAAGGAAGCCGCCAACCGCCGTGACGTGTTCAAGAAGCTGGGTGCGACCGCACTCGGCGCCGCCCTGCTGGCCGATGCGGGCTTCGACCCCGCCATGGCGCAGGCGCTCGCCCCCTCGGGCAAGCCGATGAAGGCCGCCTTCTCGAATGCCGGCCTGCAGGCCACCTGGTGCGCCCAGGGCAAGCAGGCGGCGGAAGCCTGGGGCAAGCTCATGAACGTGGAGGTCACCTGGTTCGACGGTGAACTCTCGGCCACCAAGCAGCGCGCCGCCATCGACAACATGGCCTCGCAGAAGTGGGACTTCGTGGCGATCCAGACCTTCGGCATCGGCACGCTCACCGACCCGATCAAGAAGATGATCGACGAGGGCACGCCGGTGATCGCCATGGACACGCTCGTCGCCCCTCCGGGCACCGTGCCGCTGCAGACCTTCATCGCGCCCGACAACGTGATGATGGGCTCGGTCGTCACCAACGCGCTCGTCAAGGCGATGGGTGGTGCCGGCAACATCGTGATGACGCAGGGTGCGCTCGGCCACTCGGGCGCCCAGGGCCGTGCCAAGGGCTTCCACCAGGTGATCGACGGCAACGCCAACATCAAGCTGCTCGACGAGCAGCCCGCCGACTGGGACGTGACCAAGGTCGCCCGCATCTGGGACTCGCTCTTGACGCAGTACCCGGACATCAAGGGCGCCTTCTTCCACAACGACGACATGGCGCTCGCCGCCTACAACGTCATGAAGGCCAAGAACCGCACCGACATCCTGATCGCCGGCGTCGACGCCATGCCGCCCGCGGTGAACGCGGTGCTCGACGGCGTGATGGTGGCCACAGTGCGCAACCCCTCCTGCCGCATCCATGGCTGGGCGGTGGCGGCGGGTGTCGCGGCCGTGCAGGGCGGTGAAAAGCCGGGCAAGGACATTCCCGACTTCATCCTCGCCGACGGCCCGGTCATCACCAAGGAAACGGCCGCGGGCCATCTGTGGCTGCAGAAGAACTTCCTGATCTGACCCTTGATGGTTGATCAGGCACAACAAGCGAGCGGGGGCCAAGAGCCCCTGCTTGAGCTTTCCAACGTCTCGAAGCATTTCGGCGGCGTGATGGCGCTGCAGAACGTGGACTTCACCCTGCTGCCCGGCGAGATCCACGGCCTCGTGGGCGAGAACGGGGCCGGCAAGTCCACCACCATGAAGATCATCGCCGGCGTGCACACCGATTTCGATGGCACGATGCGAATCAAGGGCCGCGAGGTGCGGCTGCGTTCGGCGCGCGACGCGCTGGCCAATTCCATCGGCATGGTGCACCAGGAACTCTCGATCGTTCCGGACCTGACCGTCGCCGAGAACGTGTTCCTCGGCAACCAGCCGCTCACCGCCATCGGCACGGTCGACTGGGGCCGCATGAACCGCGAGGCGAAGCAGCTGATCGCCAGCCTCGGCCTCGACATCGACCCGACCACCACCATGGGTTCGCTGCCCGTCGGCCTGCAGCAGCTGGTCGAACTCTCGCGCGTGCTGTTCTCGGGCGCCCAGATCATCATTCTCGACGAGCCGACCTCTGCGCTGTCGCCGCCGGAAGTGAAGCAGCTCTTCGAGGTGCTGCGCCGCTTGCGCGCCGAAGGCCGCTCCATCGTCTTCATCTCGCATTTCCTCGACGACGTGCTCGACATTTCCGACCGCGTCACGGTGTTCCGCAACGGCAAGAAGGTGATCACCGAAGAGACCGCGAAGCTGACAAAGGACATCGTGATCGCGCACATGATCGGGCGCGGCTCCAAGGGCATGCACATGGGCGAGGAGGCGGAGCTGAAGGGCGACGACGCCAAGCCCGTGGTGCTTTCCGTCGCCGGCGTCAGCGACGGCAAGAACCTGCGCGACTTCTCGATCGATCTGCGCGCCGGCGAGATCACCGGCGTCTATGGCTTCATGGGTTCGGGGCAGATCGAACTGGCTCGTGCGCTGTTCGGCAAGGTGGCGCTGCGCCGCGGCTCGGTGAGCCTCGACGGCAAGCCGGTGCGCTTCAAGTCGACCGCGGCGGCGCGCGCCAAGGGCATCGCCTTCGTGCCGGAGAACCGGCGCATGATGCTGTTCCGCCAGGAGCCGGTCTACAAGAACGTGTCGATCTCGATCCTCGACCGCATCCACCGCATGTGGTTGAAGCCCAAGGCCGAGAAGCGCATCACCGAGGGCCACATCAAGGACCTGCAGATCAGGCCGCCGCGCACCGCCATTCCATTGGGCTCGCTGTCGGGCGGCAACCAGCAGAAGGTGGCGCTGGCCAAGTGGCTCACCCACCTGCCGCGGGTGCTGATCCTGTCGGAGCCGACCCGCGGCATGGACGTGGGCGCCAAGGAAGACGTGATCCGCATCGTCAAGTCGCTGCGCGACCGGGGTGTCGCCATCCTCGTGCTCTCGACCGAGCCCGAGACCATCCTGACGCTGGCCGACCGGGTGACGGTGATCCGCAAGGGTACGGTGGCGCGCGAGTTCGCGACGGGCCACATCGAGAAGGCCGACCTGCTGGCGGCGGCATGAGATTTTCGAGGGAGACGAAGCCAACATGACGAGCGTCGACACCGCAGCGCCAAAGAGCTTCTCGATGAAGCGCTTCCTCGCCGACCAGCTGCGCAACATCGCACCGGTGTTCACGCTGGTGGCGCTCGTGGTGTTCTTCAGCTTCGCGTCGAGTTCCTTCCTCACCCTCGACAACATGCTGAACATCGTGCGCCAGCTGTCGATCACCGGCATCATCGCGGTGGGCCTGACCTTCGTCATCCTGACGGCCGAGATCGACCTGTCGGTTGCGGCGGTGGCCAATGCAGTGGGCATCACGGTCGCCTATTTCACCATCCAGCCGGATTACGTGAACATCGCCAACATCCCGCTGCCGGGCTGGATCGCCATCATCCTCGCGCTGCTCTCGGCGCTGGCCTTCGGCCTCGTCACCGCCTTCGGCATGACCTTCATCGGCATCCCGTCCTTCATCATGACGCTGGCCATGATGCAGATCGCCAACGGCGTCTCGGCGCTGCTGGTGCGCGGCCAGATCGCCTACCAGTACCCCGACCTGATCACCGCGCTGGGTGCCGGAACCGCCTTCAGCATTCCGCTCGGCGTCAACGCGGCGGGCAAGGCGATGTTCATTCCCATCGGCTGGGCGATCATCGTGTGCATGATCTTCCTTCTGGTGGGTCACCTCGTGCTCACCTACACGCGCTATGGCCGCTACGTCTACATGGTGGGCGGCAACCGCGAGGCGGCGGAGTACTCCGGTGTCAACGTCAAGTTCATCATCGGCTCCGTCATGGTGATCTGCGCCATGTGTTCCGGCATCGCCGGCATGCTGGGTGTCGCCTATTTCGGGTCGGCGCAGCAGAACCAGTTCGACACCTTCCTGCTCGACGCGATTGCCGCCGTGGTGGTGGGCGGCACCTCGCTGTTCGGCGGGCGCGGCGGCATCGGCAACACCATCATCGGGCTTCTCGTGCTGGGCGTCGTCAACAACGGACTCGACCACATCCAGATCGACTCGTTCCTCAAGATCCTGATCCGCGGCCTGATCCTGCTCGCGGCGCTGATCATCAACGTCTATGCCCAGGTGCTGAAGGAAAAGCAGGCCGACCTCGACTAGCACATTCGTCCTCTCCCGCGCAGCGGGAGAGGAAGGGGCCCCAACGCAGTTGGGGGAGGTGAGGGGACGCGGGCCGACTGCAAATAAGTTGACCAGCATCCCCTCATCTCCCCGTTGCTGCGCAACGGGTCCCTTCTTCTCCCGCTGAAGGAGCGGGAGAAGACCAAGTGTTGATCCCGCCCCCTGTTCGGTGCGTAAAATGGGCATGACCTCGCCTTCGCTGTACTGGCTTCGCAACGACCTGCGCCTCACCGACAATGCCGCCCTGACGGCGGCGGCGGCGCAGGGCCCGGTGATCTTCCTTTTCGTGCTCGACGACGAGACGCCGGGCGACTGGCGCCTCGGCGGCGCTTCGCGCTGGTGGCTGCACAGGAGCCTCGAGGCCCTGTCGGCCAAGTCCCCACTGGTGTTGCGCCGCGGGGCCGCGGACAAGGTGATCACGCAAGTCCTGAAGGAGAGCGGTGCCACCTCCGTGCACTTCACCCGCGACTATGCGCCGTGGTCCGACGGGCTGGAGCGCCGGGTGAAGGAGGCTGCGGAGAAGGCGGGCGCCACCTGCCACCGCTATGGCGGCTTCCTGCTGCATGAGCCGGAGGCGATCCGCAACGGTTCGGGCGAGCCCTACAAGGTCTATACGCCCTTCTCCAAGGCCTGCTTCGCGGCGGGCGAGCCGAAGCCGCTGAAGCCCGTTCCGAAGTTCACCGCTTTCGATGGCAAGCTGACGAGCGACAGGCTCGCGGATTGGAACCTGCTCCCGACCAAGCCCGACTGGGCCAAGGGCATGGCCGCGCACTGGACGCCGGGCGAGGCGGGTGCGGCCAAGCGGCTCAAGGAGTTCATCGCGGATGGCGTCGAACATTATGCCGACGAGCGCGACCGGCCGGACCGCGACGTGACCTCGCGGCTTTCGCCCTACCTGCGCTTCGGCGAGATCAGCCCCGCCCAGTGCTGGCACGCGGTGCGCGCGGCCCAGCTCGCGGCGGGCGGCAAGCTCGACAAGGCAGCTGAGAAGTTCCTCAAGGAAGTGCTGTGGCGGGAATTCTCCTATCACCTGCTGCATCACTGGCCGACGCTTCCCGAAAAGCCCTTCCGGCCGGAATTCGCCGCCTTCCCGTGGAGCGACAACCCGAAGGGTCTCGCCGCCTGGCAGAAGGGCCGCACCGGCTACCCCATCGTCGATGCAGGAATACGCGAGCTTTGGGTCACCGGCATCATGCACAACCGCGTGCGCATGATCGCGGCCTCCTTCCTCATCAAGGACCTGCTGATCCCGTGGCAGGAGGGCGAACGCTGGTTCTGGGACACGCTGGTGGATGCCGACATCGGCAACAATGCCGCGAGCTGGCAGTGGGTGGCGGGCTGCGGCGCTGATGCCGCGCCCTATTTCCGCGTCTTCAACCCGGTGCTGCAGGGCGAGAAGTTCGACACGCAAGGCGCTTACGTGCGCAAGTGGCTGCCGGAGCTGGCGCGGCTGCCGGAGGAGTTCGTGCACCGCCCGTGGGAAGCGCCGGCGCTGGTGCTGAAGGCGGCCGGGGTTGAACTGGGCAGGAACTACCCGCATCCTGTGGTCGACCACGGCGTGGCGCGTGACCGCGCGCTCGCCGCCTTCAAGGAGATCAAGGGGGCCGCATGACCACGCTCCTCGGCATCACCGGCTCGCTGCGCCGGGCCTCGACCAACACCGGCCTGCTGCGCGCGCTGCAGGACATGCTGCCGGCCGGCGCGAGCCTGGAGATCGCCACGCTGCATGGCATCCCGCTGTTCAACGAGGATGACGAGGCGGCGACCGGCAAGCCGGAAGTGGTGAAGGCACTCGACGCCAAGATCCGCGCCGCCGACGGCATCGTGGTCGCCTGCCCCGAATATAATTTCTCGATCCCCGGCGTGCTGAAGAACGCCACCGACTGGCTGTCGCGCGGCGGCTCGCCCTTCCGCTGGAAGCGCGTGGGGCTGGTCGGCGCCGGCGGCGGCCAGTTCGTCGGCACGGCGCGTTCGCAATATCACTTCCGCCAGAACCTGCAGGCGCTGCAGGCCATCACCATGCCCCGGCCGGAAGTCTTCGTGAACCACAACGAGGAGAAGTTCGACACCGAGGGCAACCTCACCGACGCCGAGACGCGCCGGCATCTTGGCAAGTGGCTCGAGTCGTTTCTCGAGTGGGTCGAGAAGAGGCCTTGAGGTGAGACCAGACACTCACCCCCTCAGTCCGTCATCCCGGCGAAGGCCGGGATCCCGCTTCCTGACCGCGCATGCTGAACCAAAGCTGGATCCCGGCCTTCGCCGGGATGACGGCTCTATGTCTTAGACGGCAACGCTCGTCGCCGCAGCCCTGATGGCGCGGATTTCCGCCGCATAGTCCTTGGTCTTGAAGATCGCCGAACCGGCCACCAGCACGTTTGCCCCGGCGCGCACGATGTCACCCGCATTGTGGCGGGTGACACCGCCATCGACCTCGATGTCGATGTTGCGGCCGCCCACCATGTCGCGGAGCTCCGAGATCTTCTCAAGCATGGCCGGGATGAAGGACTGGCCGCCGAAGCCCGGATTGACGCTCATGACGAGGATCAGGTCGAGCCGGTCCATGACGTGCATCAGCACGGAAGCCGGTGTTGCCGGGTTGAGCGACACCCCGGCCTTCTTGCCCATGGCACGGATCGCTTGCAGCGTGCGGTCGAGATGGGGGCCTGCCTCGGCATGGACGGTGATGATGTCCGCCCCTGCCCTGGCGAAGCTTTCGAGATAGGGATCGACGGGTGCGATCATCAGGTGCACGTCGAAGGGTTTCTTCGTCAGCCCACGGATCGACTCCATGATCGGCGTGCCGAAGGAGATGTTGGGCACGAAGTGCCCATCCATCACGTCGATGTGGATGTAGTCGGCCCCTGCCGCATCGATGGCGCGCACCTCCTCGCCGAGCCGCGCGAAGTCGGCGGCGAGGATCGAGGGCGAGATGAGCGGGGGCCGTGTCTTCATGATCAGGCGATCAGCTTGCCGAAATAGGCGGCCGTGTCGCCCATGCGGTTCGAGAAGCCCCACTCGTTGTCGTACCAGGAGAGGATCGACACGAAGTTGCCGTCCATCACCTTGGTCTGGTCGAGGTGGAAGATCGAGGAGTGCGGATCGTGGTTGAAGTCGATCGACACGTTGGGCTTGTCGGTGGTGCCGAGGATGCCCTTCAGCGGGCCGGCGGCGGCCTTCTTGATGAGCTCGTTCACCTCTTCCTTCGTCGTCGCGCGCTTGGCGATGAACTTGAGGTCGACGACCGAGACGTTCGGCGTCGGCACGCGCATGGCGAAGCCGTCGAGCTTGCCCTTGAGCTCGGGGAGCACGAGGCCCACGGCCTTGGCCGCACCGGTCGAGGTCGGGATCATCGACAGCGCCGCGGCGCGGGCGCGATAGAGGTCCTTGTGCATGGTGTCCAGCGTCGGCTGGTCGCCGGTGTAGGAATGGATCGTCGTCATCATGCCCTTCTCGATGCCGAGCGAGTCGTTCAAAACCTTGGCCACGGGAGCGAGGCAGTTCGTCGTGCACGAGGCGTTCGAGATCACCATGTGATCCTTCGACAGCTTGTCGTGGTTGACGCCGTAGACGACGGTGAAGTCGGCGCCGTCCGACGGGGCCGAGACGATGACGCGCTTGGCGCCGGCGGTGAGGTGCGCCGCGGCCTTGTCGCGCGCCGTGAAGATGCCGGTGCACTCGAGCGCGATGTCGACGCCGAGGTCCTTCCACGGCAGCTGGCTCGGGTCCTTGATGGCGGTGACCTTGAACGTGTCGGTGCCGATCGAGATCGAGTCACCCTTCACCACCACGTCATGCGGGAAGCGGCCATGCACCGAGTCGAACTGGAGGAGGTGGGCGTTGGTCTCGACCGGGCCGAGGTCGTTGACGGCCACCACGTCGATGTCCTTGCGGCCCGACTCGTAGATGGCGCGGACGATGTTGCGGCCGATGCGGCCGAAGCCATTGATGGCGACACGGACTTTCGTCATGGGAAGCTCTCCGATGATGGGCTGTTGAAACTCGGCGGCTGTTATAGAGATTTTGCTGCGCCGCGAAAGGGGGTAGTTGAGGTGCGCTAATCAGGACTTCTGGGCATAGTGCCGCGGGAAAAACGCGGCGAGCGCCGTCGCCATGACCTGCTTCGCCTGGGCGCCGTTCACCTGACCCTTGTAGCCGCCACCGCCGAGGCCGATCCACAGTCCGTCGCCCAGCGATTCCAGCCCGCGCGCGGCAAGGGCGGGGTCGAGCGCGTAGCCGCCCTCGGCGATGATCTGGCGGCACAGCGCCTCGGTGGCGGACTGGCGCTCGGCATCGGATCCTGCACAAATCTGGTCATAGAACGGGCGGCCCTGGATCTCGCCCCAGAAGGCGACCCAGGCGGCGAGCTTCTCGCGGGTATAGACCTCGGTATCGAAGTCGGAGAGCAGGATGGCCTTCAGCCGGTCAGCCGGGGCCGGCCCGGCGGCGATCATGCACTTCTCCCAATGGGCGCGATATTCGGCGGCGAGCGCCTCCAGCACCGCGGCCAGAAGCTCGTCCTTGCTGTTGAAGTGGAAGATGACGATCCCGGCCGAGAGCCCTGCCTCCTTGGCGACGTCCGCCACCGTCAGCCCGGCATAGCCCTTGCGGGCCAGCACGGCGATGGTGGAGTCGATCAATTGCTGGCGGCGCACCGGGCGCGCCGCCTTGCGCTGGGGAGAAGACCCGGTCTGTCGCAGACTTGCCATGCAGTGCAGCATAGTCAATGCTTTGCGCGGGGGAAAGGCTGTCACCCCTCCCTGACGTGACCCGGCGGCAAGAAATTCTCGTAAGGCTACAGATGCGCGACCATGAACTGAGATCCGTCCTGAATGATGAGCTGCATGGCCGCCCGGGCCTGCCGGTGGTCGCCCCGTCGCGCATCACGCATCTGGCCTTCACCCTGTCCGAAGGCGACAGCGACCCGCTGGAAAACGTGCGCGTGCTGTGCGACGCGCTTGGGGTGAAATCCCCGGCCCCCGGTGCTGCTCACCATGCCGCCGACATCGCCGGCGGCCAGTTCAAGTACGAGCGTCATGGCGAGTTCTACAGGATCAGCGTGGTGGCGGAAGGCGGCCCGGAGAAGGGCGAGGCGCTGGCGCTGCTGCCCGTGGGCTGGGTCGAGAGCCTGCCGGGCTCGCGTCTCGTCGGCATTCACACCCGCATCATGGCCAAGGAGGAACCGGGCCCCGACGTCGAGGAGCTGATCCGCATGTTCGGCCACGAGGACCTCGCGGGCTCGCGCGTCAGCTCGGGGCAGGCGACGGTGTGGACCGACTTCCGCATCGGGTCGGATGGCTACACCCGCATGCTGGTGAAGGACCACGGGTTGTCGCCGCTGCGCCTCGGCCGCGTCGTCCGCCGCATCCACGAGATCGAGACCTACCGCATGATGGCGCTGCTGGCACTGCCGCTCGCCCGCAAGGTGACGGGCGAACTCGCGGCGCTTGACCGCGCGCTGTCCAAGGTGACGGGCGACATGCTGGCGGCACGCGAGAGCCACGAGGACGCCGAGCTTCTGTCGGATCTGAGCCGCATCGCCGGCGACGTCGAGGAGATTTCGAGCCGCACCAACTATCGTTTCTCGGCGGCCCGCGCCTATGCCGCACTCGTCGACAAGCGCATCGCCGAACTGGGCGAGGAAAAGGTGATGAGCTTCCAGCGCATCGGGGTGTTCCTCGACCGCCGCTTCTCGCCCGCCATGGCAACCTGCCAGGCGGTGAACGACCGCATCCGGAGCCTCGCCGAGCGCGGCCAGCGTGCCTCCAACCTGCTGCGCACCCGCGTCGAGGTTGCCCTCGAGGCGCAGAACCAGCAGGTGCTGAAGTCGATGGAGAAGCGCAGCCACCAGCAGCTTCGCCTGCAGGAAACGGTCGAAGGCCTCTCGGTGGTGGCGATCAGCTATTACCTGATCGGCATCCTGTCGAAGCTGATCGAGGGCATCGGCTCATATGCCCATGTCGAGGCCACGGGAAAGCTCATCAGCATCATCATTATCCCCGTGGTGGTGTTCCTCGTCTGGTACGGGATCCGGCGGCTCAGGAAGCACATCCTGAGTTCGGAGAAGGATTAACCGCAGGGGCACCCCCCTCACCGCGCACACGTGCCGTCACCCCGGCGAAGGCCGGGGTCCCGCTTCGGGCGGCCACAGTGGGGCACAGTGGAGTTCGTAACGATTGCATTTGGCTGAGTTCGGAAGCAGCTAGGGTCCTACATGAATCTGGCAGAAACCAGCCACAGGCCTCTCCTAGCGGCTCTGGTCATGGGCTCAGGTGCCACGCGGAAGGAAGCGGGATCCCGGCCTTCGCCGGGATGACGGCCGTGAGGGGTGTGGCTCGTCAAAAAAGGACCGCCGGGTCAAGCCCGGCGGAGGTGAAATGCGGTGGGAGATGGGAAGGACGAAGCCCTAGAGCTTCGTCCACTTCCCGTTCTTCTCGGAGGACTTCACGCAGGCCTCGATGAAGGCCATGCCCGCGACACCGTCGGCAATGCCCGGGAATGCCACGTCCTTGTCGGTCTTCTTGCCAGCGCGCTTCGCCTTGATGGCGCGGGCGACCTCCGTGTAGACGTTGGCGAAGCCTTCGAGATAGCCCTCGGGGTGGCCCGGCGGCACGCGCGTGACGCGGCCCGCCGCGGGGCCGGAGCCCGCGCCGCCGCGGGTGATCAGCCGCTTCGGCTCGCCGAAGGGCGTGTACCAGAGATAGTTCGGGTCGGCCTGCGTCCATTCCAGCCCGCCCTTGGTGCCGTAGACGCGGATCTTCAGCCCGTTCTCGTTGCCCGGCGCCACCTGGCTGGCCCAGATCATGCCGCGCGCCCCGTTGCCGAAGCGCAGCATCACATGGACGTTGTCGTCGAGCGCGCGGCCCTTCACGAAGGTGGTGAGATCGGCCGAGAGCTCGTTCGCCGCCAGGCCTGAGACATCGCACATCAGCTGGTAGGTATGGGTGCCGATGTCACCCACACAGCCGCCCGCGCCCGAGCGCTTCGGGTCGGTGCGCCATTCGGCCTGCTTCTGGCCGGTCTTTTCGAGCGCCGTCGTCAGCCAGTCCTGCGGGTATTCGCCCTGGACGAGACGGATCTCGCCGAGCTCGCCCGCCTTCACCATCGCCTTGGCGTGGCGGATCATCGGGTAGCCCGAGTAGTTGTGGGTGAGGGCGAAGATGACGTTGGGGTGCTTGGCCAGCGCCTTCTCCAGCTGCTTCGCCTCCTTGAGGTTCAGCGCCAGCGGCTTGTCGCAGATGACGTGGATGCCCTGTTCGATGAAGGCCAGTGCCGCGGGTACGTGCACGTGGTTCGGCGTCACGATGGAGACAGCCTCGATGCCGTCGGCGCGCTTCGCCTCGGCCTTCGCCATCTCGCAATAGTCGGTGTAAGTGCGGTCGGGTGCGAGGCCCAGCTCGGCGCCGGAGGCCCTGGCCTTCTTCGCGTCGGCGGAAAGGGCGCCGGCCACGAACTCATACTGGTCGTCCATGCGCGCGGCCAGGCGGTGCACGGCGCCGATGAAGGCCCCCTGCCCGCCGCCCACCATGCCGAGCCGGATGCGGCCCGTGTTCGCGTCGCTTCGTCCTGATACCATTTAAGCCTCCCGTTTTTAATGTCGTCACCCCGGCGAAAGCCGGGGCCCAGCTTTCTTTTCCGCCTACGCTGACGCAAAGCTGGGTCCCGGCTTTCGCCGGGATGACGGTTAATAGGTATTTATGCCAGACCCAGCATGCGGCGGGCCTTGGACGTATCCGGCTTGCCGCCGGCGAAATCGTCGAAGGACTTCGCCGTGGTCTTGATGATGTGGCTCTCGATGAAGGGGGCGCCTTCCGCCGCACCCTGCTCGGCATCCTTGATGCAGCACTCCCATTCGAGCACCGCCCAGCTGTCGTAGTTGTAGCCGGCGAGCTTGGAGAAGATGGCGCCGAAATCGACCTGGCCATCACCCAGCGAGCGGAAACGGCCGGCGCGCTTCAGCCAGGGCTGGAAGCCGGAATAGACGCCCTGCCGGCCCGTCGGGTTGAACTCCGCGTCCTTCACGTGGAAGGCGCAGATGCGCTCGTGGTAGATGTCGATGAAATCGAGATAGTCGAGCTGCTGCAGCACGAAATGCGATGGGTCATAATTGATCTGGCAGCGCGGGTGGTTGTTGAGGCGCTCGAGGAACATCTCGAAGGTGATGCCGTCGATCAGGTCCTCGCCCGGGTGCAGCTCGTAGCCGACGTCGACGCCATGCTTGTCGAAGGTGTCGAGCAGCGGCTTCCAGCGCCGGGCAAGCTCGTCGAAGGCCTCCTCGATGAGGCCCGGCGGGCGCGGCGGCCAGGAATAGATGAAGGGCCAGGCGAGAGCACCGGAGAAGGTGACATGGCTGGTGAGGCCCATGTTCTGCGAGGCCTTCGCGGCGAGCTTCACCTGCTCCTCGCCCCAGGCGCGGCGGTCCTTCGGCTTGCCGTGGACGGCACCGGGCGCGAAGGCGTCGAAGCCCTCATCATAGGCCGGATGCACGGCGACGAGCTGGCCCTGAAGGTGGGTCGAAAGCTCGGTCACCTCCACGCCGTTGGCACGGGCCACGCCCAGCACCTCGTCGGCATAGGTCTTGGAGTCGGCGGCCTTCTTCAGGTCGAAGAGGCGGCCGTCCCAGGTCGGGATCTGCACGCCCTTGTAGCCGAGCGAGGCGGCCCACTTGGTGATTGAATCCCACGAGTTGAAGGGCGCTGCATCGCCCGCGAACTGGGCGAGGAAGATGGCGGGTCCCTTGATATCGGTCGGCATGTTGGGTCCTCCCTGGACGGATCAGATGTAAGAGTTGAGGAGTGCTTCGAGGCGCTCCTGCTTTCCGGATTTGGGCTGCGGGTCGAGGCCCTCGGCCAGCGCCCTCTTGGCGATCGACTCGAGCGTTTCCTTGCCGTCGAGCATGGCCTTGTTCTTGGGCTCGCTCCACTTGGCATAGCGGTCGGCCACGGCCTTGCCGAGCTTGCCGTCCTCGAGGATCGTCGCCGCGATGAGAAGGCCGCGCGCGCAGGCGTCCATCGAGGCGGCATGGGCGTGGAGGATGTCGTCCGGGTCGATCGACTGGCGGCGGATCTTGGCATCGAAGTTGAGGCCGCCGGTGGTGAAGCCGCCGGCCTTGAGGATCTCGAGGAAGGCCAGCGACATCTCGGGGATGTTCATGGCGAACTGGTCGGTGTCCCAGCCCGACTGGTAGTCGCCGCGGTTGATGTCGATCGAGCCGAAGATGCCGAGTGCGGCGGCGAGCGCGATCTCGTGCTCGAAGGTGTGGCCGGCGAGGATGGCGTGGTTCTGCTCGATGTTGACCTTCACGTCCTTCTGAAGGCCGAGCGAGGCGATGGTGGCGTAGACGGTGGCCACGTCATAGTCATACTGGTGCTTGGTCGGTTCCTGCGGCTTCGGCTCGATGAGGATCGGTCCCTTGAAGCCGATCTTGTGCTTGTACTCCACCACAAGGCCAAGGAAGCGCTTGGCCTGCTCGAGTTCGTGGCCGATGTTGGTGTTGACCAGAGTCTCGTAACCCTCGCGGCCGCCCCACATGACGTAGTTTGCGCCGTCGAGATCCTTGGTCACGTCCATGCAGTGCTTCACCTGCGCGGCGCAGTAGGCGAAGACGTCCGGATCGGGGTTGGTCGCCGCACCCGCCATGAAGCGGCGGTTGGAGAACATGTTGGCGGTGCCCCAGAGGAGCTTCTTGTTCTTCGCCGCCATCTTCTTCTCGAAGATCTTGGCGATCTCGGTGACGTTGGCATTGAACTCCTTCAGCGACTTGCCCTCGGGAGCGATGTCGAGGTCATGGAAGCAGAAGAAATCGACGTTCAGCAGTTCGAGAGTCTCGAACATCAGGTCGGCCTTCATGCGGGCGGCCGCCATCTCGTCGTTCATGTGGTGCCACTGGCGCATGAAGGTGTCGCCGCCGAAGGGATCGCCGCCGGGCCAGCACAGCGTGTGCCAGTAGGCGATGGCGAAGCGCATGTGATCGCGCATCTTCTTTCCCATGACGACCTGGTCGGGGTTGTACCAGCGGAAGGCCAGTTCGCTGCGGGCGTTGGGACCTTCGTACCTGATGGGGTCCTTGATCGAATAGAAGGCGGACATCAGCGGTAAATCTCCTTGATGGCGGGATAGATGGAAGCATAGCGGCGGTAGTGCGCCTCGTAGGCGTCTCGCGCCTTCGGTTCGGGCTTGATGGTGCGGGCCGTCTTGGGCGCGGTCAGCACCTTGCGGAAGTCGGCACCCGTTGCAGCGATGAGACCGAGGCGGGCTGCGCCGAAGGCGCCGCCCACGTCGCCCGCCGCGGGGAGATCGACCGGCACGCCGAGCACGGTGGCGATGATCTTGAGCCAGAGTTCGGATTTCGAGCCGCCGCCCACGGCGGTGACGCGCGTCACCTCGGTGCCGGCGTCCTTCAGGGCCTCGAGCGAGTCGCGGAAGGCGAAGGCCACGGCATCGAGTGCCGCATGGGTGAGCGTCTTGTGATCGGACTCGTGGCCGAGCCCCATGATAAGGCCCCTCACCTGCGCATCCGCCACCGGCGTGCGCTCGCCCGAGAGATAGGGCAGCATGAGCGCCGCCGAGGGTCCGGTGAGCTTGGTGCCGAGTGCCGCCGTCAGCTTCGGCGCCGGCTTGCCGAGAATGGTGGCGAGCCATTCGAGGCTCGCCGCAGCGGAGAGGATGACGCCCATCTGGTGCCAGGTGCCGGGCACGGCGTGGCAGAAGGCATGGACAGCGCGGCCGGCGTTGGGGCGGAAGGCGTCGTTGGAAACGAACAGCACGCCCGAGGTGCCGATGGACACCAGTGCCGAATTGTCGGTGACGGCGCCGATGCCGCAGGCCGCTGCGGCGTTGTCGCCGCCGCCGCCCGCCACCACCGGGCGCTTCGGCATGCCCCAGGCCTTGGCGACGGCGGGAGTGAGACGGCCCGTCGCGTCGGTGCCTTCATAGAGCTTCGGCATCTGGTCGAGGCGCATGCTGCCGGCGGCGAGCAGCTTCTCCGACCAGTTGCGCTTGGCGCAGTCGAGCCAGTAGGTGCCGGAACTGTCGGACATGTCGGAGGCATATTCGCCGGTCATGCGGAAGCGGATGTAGTCCTTGGGCAGGAGGACCTTGGCGACCTGGGCGAAGACCCTGGGCTCGTGCTTCTTCACCCACAGGAGCTTCGGTGCGGTGAACCCGGCGAGCGGGATGTTGCCGGAAATTTCGCGGGCGCGCGGTTCGGCCTTCTCGATGTCCTCGCATTCGCGGAAGGAGCGCGCGTCGTTCCACAAAATGCAGGGGCGCAGCGGCTTGCCGTCCTTGCCGAGCAGCGTTGCGCCATGCTGCTGGCCGGAAAGGCCGATGCCCTCGACCGCGGCGACGGCCTTGGGCTTCATCTTGCCCAGCGTCTTCACCACGCTGTTGCAGGCTTTCCACCAGTCCTCCGGGTTCTGCTCCGACCAGCCGGGCTCGGGGCGCGAGACCTTGAGCGGGGCCGAGGCGGTGGCCACGATCTTCTGCTTCGCATCGATCAGCACGCCCTTCACCGATGATGTGCCGAAGTCCAGTCCCAGATACATGTGCGGTCCTCTTACGGGATGTTGTCGCGGAGATAGATGTCGATGCGGATGCGCTCCATCTGCTCGACGATGGGCAGCCTGTCGGCCTTGGACATCAGCACGCGGATGGCGCTCCTGACCTCATGGCCCGCATCCTGGTTGATGATGATGTCGATGGTGCCGTCGATCAGGGCGCGGCGCGTGTCATCCGTGAGCTCGTGGGTGATGAACACCACCTCGCGCGCCCGGCCCGCCTGTTCGAGGGCCGCGGCGATGCCGCCCGATCCCGCGCCGACATTGTAGAGGCCGATCAGGTCCGGGTGATCGGCGAGCAGTTGCTCCGACACCGCCTGAACCTTGTCGCGGTCGTCGCGGCCCTCGCGCACCGGCAGGATGGTGAGGTTGGGAAAGTCATGCGCCATCACCTGCTCGAAGCCGAACTGGCGCTCGATGTGATCCCTGAGCGACAGCGAGCCCGCGATGAGGCCCACCTTGCCGCGGCGGCCCGAGAGATAGCGCCCCATCAGCGTGGCGGCGGTGCGGCCGGCGGCGGAATTGTCGATGCCGACGTAGTGGATGCGCCTTGAGCTCGGCACATCGGAGACCAGCGTCACCACCGTGACGCCGCGCTCGGCCAATGCGTTGATCGCCTCGCGCACGCGCGGATGGTCGAGCGCCACCACGGCGACGCCATCATAGACCGGCCCGATCGAGTCCAGCGTGGTGGCGAGCTTCTGCGCGTCGAAGACGTCAGTGTAGCGGAGGTCGATCACCACCTTCTCGCGGGCCATGCGCAGCGCCTCGTCCTGGACCGCATCGCCCAGCGCCAGCATGAAGGCATTGGCGCCTTCGGGCAGGATGAAGCAGAAGCGGTATTCGCGGGCCCGCGCCAGGCGTGCGGCAAGCCGGTCCGGCTGGTAGTTGAGGCGGCGGATGGCCTTTTCCACGCGCTCCGCCGTCTGCGGGCGCACGGCGGCGCGGCCGTTCAGCACGCGGTCGACGGTGGCGACGCTCACTCCTGCCTCTTCGGCAACATCCTCGATGGTGGCCTTGACCATGGCCCATCAAAGCCTGCCTGCAAGTTTTCGTCAATTCCTGATAGGCGTCTATCAACCTCAGCCTCTCCCGCTTCAGCGGGAGAAGTTGGGTCGTCAATCCACCGCCTTCACCGTGCCCTGGCGGTGGTCGCCGGAATAGACCTTGAAGCGGCCGAGCTTGCGCTCCGCCGCATAGCGCCGGAGCATGGAGCGGGTGGCCTCGTCGGGCAGCCGGTCCCAGGGAATGTCCTCGAAATCGGCAAGGACGGTGCGGCCCCGGGCATGCAGCAGCGCCTCGCCGCGGTAGTAGATGCACTGTTCGCGCGTGCCCGGGTTCTCGAACACGGCGAAGAGGAAGCCCAGCGTGGCATCCATGCCTTCGCGCTGCAGCAGGTCATGGAGTTGCGAGGCACTGCCGGAGTGCCCGTGGCGCCCCACCTCGGGCAACACGAGCCCGTTGGGCCGGGAGGCATCGGGCAGCAACACGAGGCGGTTGTCGTTCTCGAGGATCGCCCCCACCACGGTACGGCTCGCGGAAGACGCCGCATTGACCGCCGCCTGCTCGAGGCCGAGCGTGATGTAGTGGCCGCGCGCATAGCCCAGCGGGTTGGCATCGGAATAGGAGAAGGCCTCGATGTGGCCCATCAGCACGATGTGGTCGCCGGCGTCGATCACCTGGTAGCGGGCGCAGTCGAACCAGGCGGCGGAGCCCTCGATCAGGGGGTTGCCGAAGGGCCCGGCGCGCCATTCCGCCACGTCGAACTTGTCGGGGCGCTTGGAGGCGAAGAGCACCGAAATGTCCTTCTGGGCCTCGGACAGGATGTTGACGGCGAAGCCCCTGGCATGGCGGAACACCTCCATGCTGGCGGCCTGCTTGCCGATGCAGATCATCAGCAGCGGCGGCTCCAGCGAGACGGAGGTGAAGCTGTTGGCGGTGAAGCCGCGGGGCTGGCCATCTATGCCCGCGGTGGTCACGATGGTGACGCCGGTCATGAAGCTGCCGAAGGCGGAGCGCAGTTCGCGGTTGTCGAAGCTGCTGAGGCGCTCGGCGAGGAAGGCACCGAGCACCTGGTCGACCTCGCCTGCGGCCGCCACCGCGCCGCGGCCGCGCTGCAGCCGCCGGGCCAGCGCTTCGGCCCGGTCGCGATGGGTCTCGCCGGTGACGATCAGTGCGGGGCAGAGAACGGGTGCTGTCGCGTCGTGCTCGGGCACGGTTTCGAGCAGCGCGATGCGCCGCACGCGGTGCGGGAAAGCCGCGGCCACGGCGAGCGCCAGCGCGGCGCCGCGGCCCTTGCCCACCAGGTTGGCGGAGGAGATGCCGAGATCGTCGAGCAGGCGCCGCACCTGCGCCACGGGGTCGTCGGCCGAGATGTCGAGGGCGATGGCGCGGTAGCTTCCGGCGAAACCGTCGGCAAGACGTGCCGCATCCTCACCCAGGAAGACGATGGCCTCGCCTTCGCCCTGCTCGCTGTAACGGCTGCCGCCGATGCTCTTGTGCGCAGGCACGGCGTGGCCCTCAGGCCTTGACCTTCGCCCTGGCACGCTCGGCGAGAAGGTTGGTCAGCCAGTCCGGGTCCATCTGCGGCACGGAGGACAGAAGCAGTTCGGTATAGGCCGGATGCGGCGGGTTCAGCACCTGCGACTTCGGCCCCTGCTGCACCACCTTGCCGCGGTGCATGACCACGATCTCGTCCGAGATCGCGCGCACCGTGGCGATGTCGTGCGTGATGAAGAGATAGGAGACGTTGGTGTCCTTCTGCAGCTTCATCAGTAGCGTCAGGATTTCCTCCTGCACGATCTGGTCCAGCGCCGAGGTCACCTCGTCGCAGATAATGATGTCGGGCTCGGCCGCCAGCGCACGGGCAATGGAGATGCGCTGCTTCTGGCCGCCCGAGAGCTCGGTCGGCAGGCGGTCGATGTAGCTTTCGTTGAGCTCGATCGAATCGAGCAGTTCCGCCACGCGGCGGTCGCGCGCGGCGCCCTTGACGCCGTGATAGAACTCCAGCGGGCGGCCGAGGATGTCGCGGATCGTCTGCTTGGGGTTCAGCGAGGTATCCGCCGACTGGTAGATCATCTGGATGCGGCGCAGCGTGTCCTTGTCGCGCTCCTTCAGCGCGCGCGACAGCGGCTTGCCGTTGAACAGGATCTCGCCCTTGGTCGGCGGCAGCAGGCCGGTGATGGCGCGCGCCAGCGTCGACTTGCCGGAGCCCGACTCGCCCACCACCGCCACGGTGCGGCCGCGCGGCAGGCTGACGGTGACGTTGTCGAGCACCTTGACGACGCCCGAATAACTGGCGTCGACGTTCCTCACGCTGAGCGTCACGTCATCGCTGATCGACTCGTCCTTGGCGAGCTTGCGCACGGCCCAGAGCGTCTTGGTATAGTCCTGCTTCGGATCCTTCAGCATCTCGCGGGTGGGGGCTTCCTCCACCTCGAGGCCGTGGCGCAGCACCATGATGCGGTCGGCCATCTGGGCCACCACCGCAAGGTCGTGCGTGATGTAGATCGCGGCGGTGTGGAACTGTTCCACGATGTTGCGCATCGCGGCCAGCACCTCCACCTGCGTGGTCACGTCGAGCGCCGTCGTCGGCTCGTCGAAGATGATGAGGTCGGGGCGGCAGGACATGGCCATGGCCGTCATGGCGCGCTGCAGCTGGCCACCCGACACCTGATGCGGGTAGCGGTCGCCGATGTGGTCGGGGTTGGGAAGCTGCAGGCGGCGATAGAGATCGATCGAATCCGCAACCGCCTGATCCCTCGTCCTGATGCCGTCGCGCACGGCGGTCTCGATGGTCTGGTCGATGAGCTTGTGGGCGGGGTTGAACGAGGCTGACGCACTCTGCGCCACATAGGCGATGCGCGCCCCCCAGAGCTGGCGCTTCTCGGCCTCGGTGGCGTTGCGCAGGTCGATGCCGTCGAAATTGATGGTGCCGTCCACGATGCGGCAGCCGGGCCTCGCGAAGCCCATGGCGGCGAGGCCGATCGTCGACTTGCCGGCGCCCGATTCACCGATGAGGCCAAGCACCTCGCCACGCTTCAGCGTGAGGTCGACGCCCTTGACGATGGGATGCCAGACGCCATCCGAGTTGCCCTCGATCCTGAGGCCGCGGATTTCGAGAAGGGCTTCGCCCTTCACACGTTGCTTGTTGTCACTTTTCATCGCGCAGACCGCTGGTCTTGTGGAGGAACCAGTCCACCACGAAATTGATCGATACCGTCAGCAGCGCAATCGCCAGCGCCGGGTAGAAGGGGGCCGGGATCCACGGGAAGGTGCGGACCGGGAAGGTGATGAGCGTCTTGCTTTCGGCGACCATGGAGCCCCAGTCGGCGGTGGGCGGCTGGATGCCGACGCCGAGGAAGGACAGTGCCGCGATGGTAAGGAACACGAAGCAGAAGCGGAGGCCGAACTCGGTGATCAGCACGGGCAGGATGTTGGGCAGCACTTCCTTGAAGATGATCCAGCGCATGCCCTCGCCGCGCAGCTTGGCGGCCTCGACATAGTCCATCACCACGACGTTGAGCGCCGTGGCGCGGGCGAGGCGGAAGACGCGGGTGGAATCGAGCAGTGCCAGGATGAGGATGAGGTTGATGATGTACTTGCCGAAGACGGCGAGCAGCATCAGCGCGAAGATCAGCACCGGGATCGCCAGGAAGGCATCGACGACGCGCGAGATCGCCTGGTCGAGCCAGCCGCGCTTCAGCGCTGTCAGCACGCCCAGCGTGCCGCCAATGGCAAAGGAGAGCAGCGTGGTGATGAAAGCGATGCCGATGGTGTTGCGCGCGCCGTAGATGATGCGCGAGAACAGGTCGCGGCCGATCTGGTCGGTGCCGAGCCAGAACTGGCCGCCGGCGGGCTGGTAGGCCTTGCCCACCACCTCGGCCTCGCCATAGGGCGCGATCCACGGCGCGAAGATCGCCGCGAAGATGTAGATCACGATGACGATCATGCCGAACCAGGCGCTGAAAGGTGCGGAGGCCAGCGTGCGGACAACGTTCTGCCACAGGGTGCGGCGGGCGCGGACGGAGCGGAGGTCTGGAGCTTGCGCGGTCATTTGGGATGCAGCAGCCGGGGATTGGTGACGATCGACACGACGTCGGCCGACAGGTTGAGCAGGATGTAGGTCGCCGCGAAGATCAGCGCACAGGCCTGCACCACCGGCATGTCACGGCTCGACACGGAATCCACCATGAGCTGGCCGATGCCGGGATAGACGAAGACCACCTCGACCACCACCACACCGACAACGAGGTAGGCGAGGTTGAAGGCGATGACGGTTGCAATCGGCGCCCAGGCATTGGGCAGCGCGTGCTTCATGATCGCCTCGCGCCGCGGCACGCCCTTGAGCTGCGCCATTTCCATGTAGGGGCTGGCGAGCAGGTTGATGAGCGCGGCCCTGGTCATGCGCATCATGTGGGCGACGATGACGAGGGTGAGCGTGAGGGCGGGAAGTGCGGCCCGGTACATGTGCTCGAGGATCGGCGTCGAATCCGAGACCGTCGAGAGCGAATAAAACCAGCGGTGCTTGATGGCGAAGAAGAACATCAGCAGGTAGGCGATGAAGAATTCCGGGGTGGCGATCGTCGTCAGCGTCACCGTGTTGACGATCCGGTCATACCAGCTGTTGCGGTAGAGTGCCGCCATGATGCCGAGGAACAGCGACAGCGGCACCGCGATGATGGCCGTCATGATGGCGAGGAAGAAGGTGTTGTAGAGGCGGGGCGCGATCAGCTCGGAGACGCTGCGCTTGATGGAGCCGCCCATGCCGGCATAGGAATAGCCGAAATCGCCGTGCAGGATGTTCCAGATCCACTCGAAATAGCGCACCGTCGCCGGGCGGTCGAGGCCGATCTGGTGATTGAAGGCCGCCACCGTCTCCGGTGTCGCGCCTTGTCCAAGAATGGCTTCCGCGAAGCCACCAGGCAGCAATTCAAGGGACGCGAAGATGACGACCGACACCGCGAACAGAGTCAGAAGCCCTAGTCCCAAGCGCTGCAGTACGGTTTTCAGAACCGGATGCATGCCTCTCCCCTGGGCCTCTTTGCGGACCCGTTCATTTGATAGTAGCAGAACTGCTGATCCTGCCCAGCGAAAATGATAGGGGCCGGACAGCATTCGCGCCGTCCGGCCCCCGACCAATGATCGGCCGTTTCCGCCACCCTTACGAGGTGAACCACCAGCGCTCGGCGATGCGCATGCCGTCGAGCTGCCAGTTGGCCGCCACCTTGTTGTGGCCCAGGTTCTTCACGTGGGCCTCGACGTAGGGGTTGAACTGCATGTTCACCAGGCCGCCGTCGTCATGCAGGATCTGCTGCATCTCGGCATACATGGCCGCGCGCTTGGCCTCGTCGGTTTCCGAACGGGCCGCCACGAGGAGTTCGTTGAAGCGGGCATTCTTCCAGAAGGTGTCGTTCCAGGCGGCGTCCGCGGCATAGGCCGTGGTCATCATCCAGTCGACGGTGGGGCGGCCCGACCAGTAGGAGGCGACGAAGGGCTTCTTCAGCCAGACATTGTCCCAGTAGCCGTCATCCGGTTCCTTGATGACGTTGATGTCGATGCCGCAGGCCTTGGCATGTTCCTTCCACAGGATGGCCGAGTCCACCGCGCCCGAGAAGGCCGCATCGGCCACCGAGAGGTCGAAGGCGAGGCTGTCGAGGCCGGCCTTCTTGAGATATTCCTTGGCCTTGGCCGGGTCGTAGACGTGCTTCGGCTCGGGATCGGTGGCGAACTTGACGGTGGGGGCGATGGGGTTGTCGTTGCCCACCGTGCCGTGGCCGAAGAACACCTTGTCGAGAATGTCCTTGCGGTCCATCGAGTACTTGATGGCGGTGCGCACATTGACGTCGTCGAAGGGCTTCTGCGTCACGTTCATGACGTAGATGTAGTGGCCGTAGCCGGTGATCTCCGAGACGGTGATGTCCGGGTTGGCCTGCAGCTGGTCGAGGGTCTTGAGGTCGCAGCGGTCCATGTAGTGGATCTCGCCCGAGAGCAGTGCGTTGGTGCGGGCCGCCGAGTCCTTGATCGAGTAGAATTCCACCGCGTCGAACCAGCCCTTGCCGGGCTTGTAGTAGTTCTCGTTCTTGGTGAAGGTGGCCTTCACGCCGGGGTCGAACTTGACGAGCTTGTAGGCGCCGGTGCGGTTGCCGGACTCCCAGTCGACCGAACCATCGGGCTTCTTGGGCATGATCGGCATGTGATAGTCGGAGACGGTGTAGGGGAAGTCGGCGTTGCCGCCCGAGAGTTCGAACACCACCGTGTCCGGCCCGTCGGCCTTGAGCACCACGATTTCCTTCAGCAGCGACTTCGCCGCCGACTTGGAGTTCTCGCCGCGGTGGTGCTGCAGCGAGGCCACCACGTCATCGGCTGTCACCGGCTTGCCGTCATGGAAGGTGACGCCCTTCCTGACCTTGAACACCCATTTCTTGGCGCCGTCGGAGGATTCGAAGCTCTCGGCGATATCGCCCACCACGTTGCCGTCGGCGTCGATCTCGGTCAGGCTGTTGGCCAGCGTGCCCCACAGGGCGGTGCCGGTGAACTGATCCGGATAGGTGCCGGGATCCATCGAGTCCGTCGTGGCGCCGTGGCCCACGCCGATCTTCAGCGTGCCGCCCTTCTTGGGCTCATCCGCCCAGGCCTTGCTGAACATGCTGTTGGCGGCGGCCAGGCTCACGCCGGAAGCCAGCGCGAGCTGGGTGAATTCGCGGCGCGTGATGCGGCCCTTCACGGCCTGGCTCAGCGCGCTCTTCAGCTTGTGTGTGGTTTCGTCCATTGCGATCTCCCTCGGGCCGGTATCCGGCCATTGCGTTTCCCGTCCGGCACGCCCTTTCTCCGGACCCGGCTCGGGGTCCGCGCAGGCTTGCTGCCGTTGAGGTTGAAGGTTCACATGACGAAAAGACCCCGTCAATCGCTTGACGGGGTCCAGTTCGATTAAATTGTCGTGTCAGGTCGTGGCTTACGCCATCCACCAACGCTCGTACATGTAGCCGCCGTCATGGTCGAAGTCGGTGTTGAAGTCGCCATGGCCGATGGCGTTCGAGAGCGCGCCGACGTAGTTGTTGAACAGCAGCACGGTCTGGCCGCCGTCGTCGTGGGCGATCTGCTGGGCTTCGGCATACATCGCCTGGCGCTTGGCTTCGTCCGTCTCGGCACGGGCCGCGACGAGCAGCTCGTTGAAGCGCGGGTTCTTCCAGTGCGTGTCGTTCCAGGCCGCGTCGGCCGCCATGGAGATCGACAGGAAGGCGTCGGCGGTCGGACGGCCACCCCAGTAGCACAGGCACCAGGGCTTCTTGATCCAGACGTTGTCCCAGTAGCTGTCGTTGGGCTCGCGCACGACGTTGATCTCGATGCCGGCGGCCTTGGCCTGTTCGGCCATCAGCAGTGCCGCATCGACGCCGCCCGGGAAGGCTGCATCCGACGCCGAGAGATCGACCTTGAGGCCTTCCATGCCGGCCTTCTTGAGCAGCGACTTGGCTTTCTCCGGATCATAGGTGTAGACCGGCTCGGGCTGGATCGCATACTTGAGCGACGGGGCGAGCATGTTGTCGTTGCCGGCGGAACCGTAGCCGTAGAGAATCTTGTCGACGAGTTCCTGGCGGTTGATCGCCCACTTCAGCGCCTGGCGCACCTCGAGCTTGTCGAAGGGGGCCTGGTCGACCAGCATCGGCGCCGAGTAGAGCGCGGTGCCCGACACGTTGTAGAGGGCCGTGTCCGGCGCGTTCTTCAGCATGTCGATGGTCTTGAGGTCGGCACGGTCGATGAAGTGCACCTCGCCCGACAGATAGGCGTTGGTACGGGCCGCCACGTCGATGATCGACAGCAGTTCGATCGCATCGAAGTAGGTGGTGCCGAAGTAGTTCGGGTTACGCTTGGCGGTCATCTTCACGCCGGGTTCGAAGGACTCGAGGATGTAGGGGCCGGCGCCGATGCCCTTCTCCCACTGGATCTTGCCGCCCTCGGAGGGGTACATGGCGAGATGATAGTCGGAGACGAGGTAGGGGAAGTCGGCGTTGCCGCCCTTCAGCTCGAAGACCACGGTGTCGGGGCCGTCGGCCTTGACCGACACGAGTTCCGACAGAACGCCCTTGGCGGGCGACTTGGAGTCGGGGCCGATGTGGTAGTTGATGGTGGCGACCACGTCGTCGGCCGTCAGCGTCTTGCCATTGTGGAAGGTGATGCCCTTCTTGAGCTTGAACACCCACTTCTTGGCACCGTCGGACGGCTCGAAGCTTTCGGCGACATGCGGCACGACGTTGTTCTTCTGGTCGATCTGCACCAGCGGGGCGCCCATCACCGACTTGCCCCAGGCGAAGGTGAAGCCGTTCGACCAGGTGGCCGGATCGAGCGAGTCGGTGGTCTGGCCGTGGCCGATGGCAGCCTTGAAGGTGCCGCCCTGCTTGGGCTCGGCGCGGGCGGCGCGGGTGAACATGGCCTGGGCGGCGGCGAGCGTCACGCCCGAGGCCATCACGAACTGGATGAAGTCACGGCGCGACAGCTTGCCGAGGCCGACGGCCTTCTCAGCTGCCTTCAATTTCATTTCGAACTCGGTCATGCGTCTCTCTCCTTAAGTGACCGTGAATGGTAGGTTGTGAGGGGGGTGACGGGGCTCCGCAGGCGGCAGCTCGGCTGCTCCTCGCGGCTCCATTCCTTCGCCTCTCCCACGCCCGTTCTTCTTTATCCTTGGGGCTTTAGCCCTTGTGCCCGCGAGCCTGTCACGGGGATTTCCGTCCGTCAATCAGAGTTGCACAGGGCAGTGGTGAATACTACTAACGATTTGGACAGGTTTGGGACGAAATGCGACATATCCGGCCCGCCTCGGCGCCTCAGGGCGCGAGGTCGTCCGGCTTCACCTTGTAGGTGGTCGAGCAGAACTCGCAGGTCACGGCGATCTCGCCGTCGGTCACCATGTCGGCCCGGTCCTCGGCGGGAAACCGCGCCAGCATCTTCGTGATGCTGTCCTGCGAGCAGCTGCAGTAGCGCTCCAGATGTGTCGCCGGGTAAGCCGTGACGCCATCCTCGTGGTAGAGCCGGTAGAGCAGCTGCTCGGCCGAGAGCTGCGGGTCGAGCAGCTCATGCGCCTCGACGGTGTCGAGCAGCAGCCTCGCCTTGACCCAGTCATCGCTCTCTTGCGGTGCAACATCGCTGCCTTCCGGCGCATCGCCGGAGTGGGTGGGAAGGGGGCTTGCCCCACCCTCGCGCGGCAGGTGCTGAACCATGATGGCGCCGGCGCGCCAGGCCTCGCCCTTGCCGCCGCGCTGGATCAGCGGGCCTGCCGCCATGCGCAGCCTTGTGGGAATCTGTTCGGACTTCTCGAAATAGCTGTGTGCTGCCGCAGTGAGATCGGCGCCGTCGAGCGGCACGATGCCCTGGTAGCGCTCCATGTCCGGTCCCTGGTCGACCGTCATGGCGAGGTAGCCGGTGCCGAGCAGGCCGGCCTGGGTCGGCTGCTTCAGCGCCGCGACGCGCGCCGCGTCGAAGCGGGCATAGCCCCTGACCTTGCCGGGGGCGACGTAGTCGGCGACGATCATGTCCACCGGGCCGTCGGTCTTGGTC
The DNA here is from genome assembly GCA_046349235.1 of Hyphomicrobiales bacterium. Classification (GTDB taxonomy): domain Bacteria; phylum Pseudomonadota; class Alphaproteobacteria; order Rhizobiales; family Aestuariivirgaceae; genus Aestuariivirga. The sequence goes on along the minus strand of JAXMCT010000009.1, from coordinate 61,421 downwards.
TGCAGGATGAACTTGCCGTCGAACTTCAGCATGGCGCCGAGGATGGCCGCGAGCGCCACGGCCTCCGCCAGCAGCGCCGAGACCGGCGCGGGATAGGCATGCCGGTGCAGGATGTCGTCCACCGCCGGGCCGAGCCTGACGAGCCTGCCGCGCACGCCGAGCGGCTTGACCTCGAAGGGCAGGACGAGGTCATCCGCCGGCAGGGGAGCGACCTCCGCCATCACGCCCCCAGGCAATGCAGCAGAATCGACTTCTGGACGTGCAGGCGGTTTTCCGCCTCGTCGAAGATCAGCGAGTTCTTCGAATCCATCACCTCGTCGGTCACTTCCTCGCCGCGGTGGGCGGGCAGGCAGTGCATGAACTTGGCATCGGGCCTGGCGCGCTTCATCAGCGCACCATTGACCTGGTAGGGCTTGAGCAGGTTGTGGCGGGTCTCGCCGTCGGTGTCGTGCATCGAGACCCAGGCATCGGTGATGACGCAGTCGGAGCCTTCCACCGCTTCCTCGGGCGAGGTGGTGACGGAGACATCGGCACCCTGCGCCTTCGCCCAGGCCAGCACCTCGGCCGCGGGGGCGAGTTCGCTGGGCGCGCCGATCTTCAGCCTGCCGCCCATGCGGCCCACGGCATGGATCCACGAGGCCGCGACATTGTTGCCGTCGCCCACCCAGCTGACCGTGAGATCCTTCAGCGGCGCCACATGTTCCTCCAGCGTCATCACGTCGGCCATCACCTGGCACGGGTGCGTGAGGTTGGTGAGACCGTTGATCACCGGAACGGTGGCCGCTGCGGCGAGTTCCGTGAGGTTCGAGTGGCGTGCGGCGCGGATCATGATGGCATCGACATAGCGCGACAGGACGCGCGCCGTGTCGGCGATGGTTTCGCCGCGGCCGAGCTGCATGTCGTTCGACGAGAGCACCAGCGTCTCGCCGCCGAGCTGGCGCATGCCGACCTCGAAGGACACACGCGTGCGCGTCGAGGGCCGCTCGAAGATCAGGGCCAGCATGCGGCCCTTCAGCGGCTCATCCGCTTCGCGCAGGCCCTTGGGGCACCCCTTGCGCGCATCCTTCATGGCGCGCGCCTTGGCGATGATGGTGTTCAGCGTGATGGCGTCGAAATCGGAAATGTCGAGAAAGTGCTTCGGAATACTCATGGGAACCGTCATGGAAAATGGGATCAGGCCCTGGCTTCGAGCGCCTTGCAGGCACGGTCGAGCTTGTCCACGGCCTCGGTGATGTCCTGGTCGGTGACGACGAGCGGTGGCAGCAGCCGCACCACGTTGTCGCCCGCCCCGATGGTGAGCAGATGCTGGTCGAGGGCCGCGGCCTGGAAGGCCGTGTTGGGCACCTTGCACTTGATGCCCATCATCAGCCCCGTGCCGCGAATGTCCTCGATGATCGAAGGATGGCTGTCCTTGAGGCCGGCGAGCTTCTGCTTCAGCACGATGGCGCGCTGCTGCACGCCGTCGAGGAAGCCGGGTGCGAGGACCACGTCGAGCACCGCATTGGCGACCGCGGTGCCGAGCGGGTTGCCGCCGAAGGTGGAGCCGTGGGTTCCCGCCGTCATGCCCACCGCGGCCTTTTCCGTCGCAAGGCAGGCGCCGATCGGGAAGCCGCCGCCGATGCCCTTGGCGATCGCCATGATGTCGGGCGTGACGCCGGCCCATTCATGGGCGAACAGCTTGCCGGTGCGGCCGACGCCGGTCTGCACCTCGTCGAACAGCAGCAGCAGGCCATGCGCATCGCACAGGGCGCGCAGCCGCTTCAGGTCCTGGGCCGGCACCGGGCGGATGCCGCCCTCGCCCTGCACCGGCTCGATGAGGATGCCCGCCGTTTCCGGCCCGATGGCCTTCTCCAGCGCCGCGAAGTCGCCGAAGGGCACCTGGTCGAAGCCCTCGACCTTGGGGCCGAAGCCCTCGAGATACTTGGCCTGGCCGCCCGCCGCGATGGTGGCGAGCGTGCGGCCATGGAAGGCGCCCTCGAAGGTGATGATGCGATAGCGTTCCGGATGGCCGGTGGCGGACTGGTACTTGCGCGCCATCTTGATCGAGCACTCGAGCGCCTCGGCACCCGAATTGGTGAAGAACACGGTTTCGGCGAAGGTGTTGTCGATCAGCCGCCGCGCCAGCTTCTCCTGGCCGGGCATCTGGTAAAGGTTCGAGGTGTGCCAGATCTTCTTCGCCTGCTCGGTGAGCGCCTCGACCAGGTGGGGATGGGCATGGCCGCAGCTCGTCACCGCGACGCCGGCGCCGAAATCGAGATAGGCCTCGCCCTCGGGGGTGAAGACTCGCACGCCCTCGCCACGATCGAAGGCAACCTTCGCGCGGGCATAGGTGGGCAGGACGGGCGTGATCATGGCGGAATCCTGTGGTCGAAATCAAAAGGCGCCCGCCTTGGGGGTCGGGCGCCTCGGAGCGAAAACCTTATAATTCCAAGGCTGCGCGGGGTCAATCGCGGGCTCGCCCGGAATGATTCACGCAACCAGGCACGTGATTCACGGTTGTCCACACTGAGTCAAAACAGCGCAGGGACAGCCGATTCTTGCGCCTGATAAGGTTTCGTTAACCAAGGCGCCCGGCACGGAAGCTGGGGAAAACGGATCCAATTCAGGCGCTGAAGGTTGCGGGTGAGTCACCGCGTATTGTAGGGTCGCGACCATCAGCTACGAGATGTAGCGGTTAACGGTCAGTTTGGTGAATGAGCACGCCGGGACAGAGCAGGTCCGGCGAGGTGTGAGGGATTCCGTTTGACTGCACAGCATGAAGTCAATCTTGGAGGGGCGAAATTGTCCTGGACAGATGAGCGCGTGGAGCTTCTCAAGAAGCTCTGGACGGAAGGCTTGAGCGCCAGCCAGATCGCCGGCCGCCTCGGCAACGGCGTCACCCGCAATGCCGTGATCGGCAAGGTTCACCGCCTCAACCTTTCGGGCCGCGTGCAGCAGCAGCGCATGGCCCAGCCGCGCGCGCCCAGGAAGCAGCGCGAGCCGAGCCTGGCGCCGCGGGCCGGCGGATCGATGCCGAGCATGCCCACCGCGGGCTCCTCGGCGCTGAAGCCGATGATGCGGGCCGAGACCCACATCCGCCCCGCCGCGATCCCCGAGCCGCAGCCGCTGCGCCTCGTCGACCTGCCGAAGGATGGCCGCGTGACCATCCTCCACCTCTCCGACAAGACCTGCAAATGGCCGATCGGCGACCCCGGCAGCGAAGAGTTCTGCTTCTGCGGCCACGGTCCGCGCGAGGGTTCGCCCTACTGCGAGTATCACGCGCGGCTCGCCTACCAGCCGATGCAGGACCGGCGAAACCGCAAGGTGAACTTCGGATGAGATGAATGAGGCCCTCGCAAGAGGGCCTTTTCGTTTCAGGAGCGTCTTCTCCCGCTTCTTCAGCGGGAGAAGACGGGACCCGTTGCGGAACGCAACGGGGAGATGAGGGAAAGCGAGGCACTGCCTGACAAGGGAACTTCGCGTCCCCTCACCTACCCCGACTGCGTCGGGGCCCCCTCCTCTCCCGCGCGGCGGGAGAGGACGAGCAGCGGGCCTGGTTACGCCCGCCCGAAGCGCTCGTCGAAGGAATAGCCCATGCCGCGCACCGTGCGGATCGGGTCCATCTCGCGGCCGCGGCTCAGCGACTTGCGCAGCCGGCCGACATGCACATCGACCGTGCGCTCGTCGACATAGACATCGTGGCCCCACACCGTATCGAGCAGCTGGGCGCGGGAATAGACGCGGCCGGGATTGCGCATCAGGTGTTCGAGCAGCTTGAACTCGGTGGGCGAGAGGTTGATGTCGCGGGTCGAGCGGGTCACGCGCCTGGTCTTGCGGTCGAGCGAGAGATCGCCCGCCTTCAACTGGTCGGCCACCGCCTCGGGGTTCACCCGGCGCAGGATGGTGCGGATGCGGGCGAGGAGTTCCGGCACCGAGAAGGGCTTGACCATGTAGTCGTCGGCGCCGGTGGCGAGGCCCCTCACCCGCTCGGCTTCCTCGCTGCGCGCGGTGAGCATGATGATGGGGATGTCGCGCGTCTCCGGCTTGGCGCGCAGCAGCCGGCAGACCTCGATCCCCGAGATGCCCGGCAGCATCCAGTCGAGCACGATGAGGTCGGGCCGCTCGTCGGCGACGAGCGGCATCACGTCCTCGCCCTCGGCCGTGTGGCGCACCCGGTAGCCTTCCGACTCGAGATTGTAGCTGAGGAGGATCTGGATGGGCTCCTCGTCCTCGACGACCAGGATCGATGCGCTCATCTCTCCTCCGTTCCCTCGAGGTCGATGCGCATGGCGCTGGTCACGTCCTTCTTCGGGCGGCCCTCGGCCAGCGGCTTGCCGTGCACCAGATAGTGGATGTTCTCTGCGATGTTGGTCGCATGATCGCCGATGCGCTCCATGTTCTTGGCGCCGAACAGCAGATGCGTGCACAGCGAGATGTTGCGCGGGTCTTCCATCATGTAGGTGAGGAGCTCGCGGAAGATCGAGTTGTAGAGGGCGTCGAGGTCCTCGTCCGAGCGCCACACCTCCATCGCCATGTGCGCGTCGGAGTGCGAATAGGCATCGAGGATGTTCTTGAGCTCCACCTGGGCGAGGCGGCCCATGCGGGTCACCCCGGCCATCAGCTTGCGCGGCAGCTGGTCCGACATGGCATGGGTGCGCTTTGCCGTGTTCTTGGCAAGGTCGCCGATGCGCTCGAGGTCCGAGGCCACCCGGATCGCCACCATGATCTCGCGCAGGTCGCGGGCCACCGGCTGGCGCTTGGCGATGGTGAGGATGGCCTTCTCCTCGATCTGGTGCTCGAGAACGTCGACACGCTCGTCGTTCTGGATCACCCGGTCTGCTAAGGCCGTGTCGCGCCGCGTCAGCGCATCGATTGCGTCGTCGAGCTGCTGTTCGACGAGGCCGCCCATCTGGGCGAGCATGGTCTTGAGCTGCGAGAGATCCTCGTCATAGGCCTTCACGATGTGGTCCGACATTTCAGTTCTCCTCAGCCGAAGCGGCCGGTGATGTAGTCCTGGGTGCGCTTTTCCTGCGGCGCGGTGAACATCTCGTCGGTGTCACCATATTCCACCAGTGTCCCCAAGTGGAAGAAGGCGGTGAGCTGCGACACGCGCGCCGCCTGCTGCATGGAATGGGTGACGATGACGATGCAGTAGTTCTGGCGCAGCTCGTCGATCAGCTCCTCGATCTTCGCCGTGGCGATGGGATCGAGCGCCGAGCACGGCTCGTCCATCAGGATGACCTCGGGGTTGACGGCGATGGCGCGCGCGATGCACAGGCGCTGCTGCTGGCCGCCCGAAAGGCCGGTGCCGGGATGGGCAAGTCGGTCCTTCACCTCCTCCCACAGCCCGGCCTTCCTGAGGCTTTTCTCGACGATCTGGTCGAGATCCGCCTTGGAGGTCGCAAGGCCATGGATGCGCGGGCCATAGGCGACGTTCTCGTAGATCGACTTGGGGAAGGGGTTGGGCTTCTGGAACACCATGCCGACCTTGGCGCGCAGCTGCACCACGTCGATCTTCGGGTCGTAGATGTCGTTCCTGTCGACCTTGATGTCACCGGTCACGCGGCAGGACGGGATGGTGTCGTTCATGCGGTTGATGCAGCGCAGGAAGGTCGACTTGCCGCAGCCCGAGGGGCCGATGAAGGCCGAGACGGCGCGGTCCGGGATGTCGATCGACAGCTTCTTGATGGCGTGCTTGTCGCCATAGAACACGTCGACGTCGCGCGCCGTGATCTTGAACTGGCCGGCGGCGAGGGCACGCGGGCTTGCCGGGGTGACGAGGGTCTGGTGGGCGACGGGGGCGTTCATGGGGACTGTTCCTTACCAGCGGCGCTCGAAGCGCTTGCGGAGATAGATGGCGACGGCGTTGAGGGCGAAGAGTACGACGAGCAGCACGATGATGGCGGCGGCGGTCTTCGACTTGAAGGCCATTTCGGGAAGGTCGGACCACAGGAACACCTGCACCGGCAGAACGGTGGCAGCACTGGTGAAGCCCTGCGGCACATCGGCGATGAAGGCCACCATGCCGATCATGAGGAGCGGTGCGGTCTCGCCGAAGGCGCGCGCGAGGCCGAGGATGGTGCCGGTCATGATGCCGGGCAGCGCCAGCGGCAGCACGTGCTGGAACACCGCCTGCTGCTTGGAAGCGCCGACGCCGAGGGCCGCCTCGGTGATCGACGGCGGCACCGCCTTCAGCGCGGCGCGTGCCGCGATGATGATGGTGGGCAGCACGAGGAGGGCCAGCACCAGGCCGCCGACAAGGGGCGCGGAGCGCGGCAGGCCGAAGAAGTTGAGGAACACGGCGAGGCCCAGGAGGCCGAAGATGATCGACGGCACGGCGGCGAGGTTGTTGATGTTCACCTCGATCACGTCGGTCCACCTGTTCTTGGGCGCGAACTCCTCGAGATAGATCGCCGCGGCGATGCCGAGCGGCAGGGCGAGCGAGATCGCCACCAGCACGGTGAGCAGCGAGCCGATGAGCGCGCCGCGGATGCCGGCAAGTTCCGGCTCGCGCGAGTCGCCCGCGGTGAAGAAGCGCCAGGCGAAAGAGGTCTCGATGCGGCCTTGCCGCTTCAGCTGGTCGAGCCAGAGGACCTGCGCATCGCTGATGCGGCGGTTCGACTCCGGCACCGAGAAGGCCAGCACGTCCCACTGGCCGGGCTGCAGCGTGGCGATGGCGGGATCGGGCGCGAAGACGGGCTCGGCCTTGAGATAGCCGTTCTGCGGGCCGGTGATGCGCAGCGCCCCGCCATCGAAACGGACGACGTCGCCCACGGCAAGGCCCAGCTGCTTCTCCGCCTCCTCGCCCGTCGCGTCGCCGGTGAGCACGTAGCCTTCCTCGCCGTCGAGCTGTGCCACGTGCAGCGGCAGCTTGCCGGCGGTGGTCTTCACCTCGGTGAGCAGGCCCTTGAGGAACAGGTCGGCGTCGTCGCCCAGCAGCACCGGCACGGTGACCGTCTTGCCGATGAGCGAGGGGTCGGCGATCACCATGGCGCGCAGCGCGTCGGCACCGCCGGTGGAGAGGAGCGAGGTCAGCGCCTTCTTCTCGGCGCGGCCCGTCACCTGCGGGAACTCGGCGCGGAAGGCTTCCTTGATCATCTTGTCGTAGTTGCCGCCCGCGAGGTTTGCGGGATCGACCTCGGCCGCATCGACCGTCACGTCGACATCGACGCTGGTTTCGCGGAAGGCGGGAATGCCCTTGCCGATGATGTCCACCAGCAGGAAGGCGAGGAACAGCGCCGTCAGCCCCAGTGCCGCCGCGCCATAGAAGCGGAAGCGGCGCTCGGCGGCGTAGCGCTTGGCGACCAGTTCGTTCCTGACCTCAGTCATACTGTTCCCGGTATTTCTGCACGATGCGCAGTGCGATGTAATTGAGGACGAGGGTGAAGAAGAACAGCACGAAGCCCAACGCGAAGGCCGACAGCGTCTTGGGCGAGTCGAATTCCTGGTCGCCCACCAGCAGGGTGGCGATCTGGACCGTGATGGTGGTGACGGCAGCCAGCGGATTCGCCGTGAGGTTGGCGGCAAGCCCCGCAGCCATGACCACGATCATGGTCTCGCCGATGGCGCGCGAGATGGCCAGCATGAAGGCCGACACGATGCCCGGCAGTGCCGCGGGCAGCACCACCTTCTTGATGGTCTCGGACTTGGTGGCCCCCATGGCGTAGGAACCGTCGCGCAGCGACTGCGGCACGGCGTTGATGATGTCGTCCGACAGCGAGGAGATCAGCGGCACGATCATCATGCCCATGACGAGGCCGGCGGCGAGTGCCGACTCGGAGGCAACCGAGAATCCCATGGCCTCGCCCGAGCCGCGGATCAGCGGCGCCACGGTCAGCGCCGCGAAGAAGCCCAGCACCACGGTGGGGATGCCGGCGAGGATCTCGAGCACCGGCTTGAGGATGCTCCTGAGCCGCGGCGTGGCGTATTCCGCCATGTAGATCGCCGAGAGCAGGCCCAAGGGACCCGCCACCGCGATGGCGATCACGGTGATCAGCAGCGTGCCGGCGAGCAGCGGCAGGAAGCCGAAGGATGCGGGCGTGCCGGTGGGTGACCAGTGCGTGCCGAAGAGGAATTCGACGGGCGAGACGGAGCGGAAGAAGATCAGCGTCTCGAACAGCACCGAGAAGACGATGCCGACGGTGGTGAGGATGGCGACACCGGAGCAGCAGATCAGCGCCACCAGCACGATGCGCTCGAAGGCGTTGCGGGCGCGGAAGTCGAGGGAGCTTCTGGAATAGAGCGGAGCGGCACCGATGGCGGCGCCGAGCACTGCGGCCACGGGCGTGAGGAAGGACTGCGCCCCGAAAGCCAGGGCGGCTGCGATGGCAAGGGCGAGGCCGCCGATCATCGCGCCGGCGGCGGTGAAGAGGCCGTGGTAGGAGGGCAGCGAGTGCAGCCTGGCGGCGCCACCCGTGGCGAGCCCCGCGGCGCGCACGCGGCCGGCCCAATAGGCGATGGCGGCCATCAGCACGATCAGCAGCACGGTCCACAGGAACATCACGTCGCTCCGGCTCGAGGGAAGGAACAAGGACCAGGGGGCCGGTTCATCCGCGGTCCCCCCGATCCCTCACTTATGCAGTTACTTGACGTCTTCCGCCTTCAGGACCGTGAGGTCCTTGGCAACTGCACGGGTCTTGTCGGCCTGTTCGCCCGGGAGCGTGACCAGGCCCTTGTCGGCGAGATAGCCGTCCTCGCCCAGCGCCTTGTCGGACACGTATTCGGCGATGAATTCGGCCATGCCGGGGACCTGGCCGATGTGCTGCTTCTTCACGTAGATGAAGAGCGGGCGCGACATCTTGTAGGTGCCGTCGGCGATGGTCTCGTACTTGGCCTCGACGCCGTCGATCGGAATGTCCTTGATGGCGTTGGCGTTCTGCTCGACGAAGGAGAAGCCGAAGATGCCCAGCGCGGTCGGGTTGGCGACCAGCTTCTGGACGATCAGGTTGTCGTTCTCGCCGGCCTCGACATAGGCGCCGTCCTCGCGGATCGACTTCCACACCGCTTCGAAGGCCTTGGCATCGGCCTTCTTCAGGTCGGCCATGGCGGGGTTCTTCAGCGCGCCGGCCTCGAGGGCGAGTTCGGCGAAGCTGTCACGCGTGCCGGAGGTGGGCGGCGGGCCGAGCACTTCGATCTTCACGTCGGGAAGCGACGCATCGACGTCCTTCCAGGTCTTGTTCGGGTTGGGGATGAGCTTGCCGCTGGCATCCGGGATGTTCTTGGCCAGCGCCTTGAACAGCTGCTCCTTGGTGAGCGCGATCGGGGTCGCGTCCTTCGACTGGGCGACGGACAGGCCGTCGAAGCCCACTTCGAGCTCGACGATCTCGGTGACGCCGTTCTTCACGCAGTCTTCGAACTCGGCCTTCTTGATGGTGCGGGAGGCGTTGGTGAAGTCAGGTGTGTCCTCGCCGGCGCCGGCGCAGAACAGCTTCATGCCGCCGCCGGTGCCGGTCGACTCGACGACCGGGGTCTTCATGCCGGTGGACTTGCCGAACTGCTCGGCCACCGCGGTGGTGAAGGGATAAACCGTCGAGGAACCGACGATGCGGATCTGGTCACGCGCGGCAAGCGCCGGCACGGTGGTGAGCGCCACGAGGCTGGCGGTCAAGAGGATGCGTTTCATGTTGTCTCTCTCCTGTCTGAAGGCAGGCGGACCCTAGGGACGTCACAAAACGCTTATGTGACTGGGGGATTACACTTTTGTGACGGTTTAAATTGTTGATTTTTATCGTATTTTGTAGCTTGCCTTCACCCTGTTCGATCCGGCGATCCATTTCGGGCGGCCGCGAAGAGGATGCCCCGGTCGGGCCGGGGCAAGGTGAATGCGGAGACCGTGGGGGGAAGGGCCCCTACCCCTTCACCGGCAGCCGCATCATGAAGGTGCTGCCATTGCCGAGTTCGGAGGTGATGACCAGCCGGCCGCGGTGGCGGTTGACGATGTGCTTGACGATGGCGAGGCCGAGGCCGGTGCCGCCGCGGGCCCGGCTGTCCTGCACGTTGACCCGGTAGAAGCGCTCGGTAAGGCGCGGAATGTGCTGCTCGGCAATGCCGGGGCCATGGTCGCGCACGCTGACCTCGGCCCATTCGCCGTTGCGGCGCACGATGATCTCGACGAGTTTGCCGGAGCTGCCATACTTCAGGGCATTCTCGGCGAGGTTCTGGATGACCTGGACGAGCTCGTCGCGGCTCCCCGCCACCACCACCGGACCATCGGTCTCGACCTTGATGGTGCAGTCGAACTCCCTCGCCATTCCCGAGAGCACGTCGCGCACATGGGCGGCGACCTGCGACAGGTCGACCTCGCCCGAAGGCCGCACATGCTCGTTCATCTCGATGCGCGAGAGCGACAGGAGGTCGTCGATCAGCCGGCGCATGCGCTCGGCCTGGCTCTTCATCAGGCCGAGGAACTTCTCCTGCGCCTTCGAGTCCGCCTTGGCCGCGCCCTGGATGGTTTCGAGGAAGCCCGAGAGGGCGGCGAGCGGGGTTCGGAGCTCGTGGCTGGCATTGGCCACGAAATCGGCGCGCATGCGCTCGATCTGCTGTTCGCGCGTCAGGTCGCGCAGCGTGACCAGCGCACCCTTGCCTTCGCCGAGGCAGGAGACATGGGCGCGGAAGCTGCGCGGCACCGGCACGCGAACTTCATAGTCGACGCTGGCGCCGCCTTCGCCCGCGGTGGCGGCGGCGATGGCCTCCAGCACGGCGGGAACGCGCAGCGTGGCGGAAAGGTGGCGGCCGACCGGCGCGGCCTCGAGAACCTCGATGGCCTGCTCGTTGGCGAGCGTCACCACGCCCTGGGCATCGACCACCAGCGCGGGATCAGGCATGGCATGGACGAGGTCGGCAGGCTGCGGCGTGGTCGAGGTCATGGTGATCGCGCGGATGATTGGACGAAGCAGCTGCATTGGCGCAGGATTGCAGCCCCATATGACAGATCGATTGCCGGGAGCCTAGTGCCATGACGAGCCAGCCCTTCGACCCTGAAACCCGCGCCCATCTCGCGGCGCTGGCAAGGGACGCCGGACCGTGGGACCCGGCCTGGCCGCTCGCCCGCCAGCGCGCGGCGTGGGAGGCGCAGTGCCGCAAGGAGCGCGCCCGGAGGCCGGAGCGGCTGATGGTGGAGGACATCGACGTCCACGCCATCCATGTCCGGGTCTACCGGCCGCCGGGCGAGGACCCCAAGCCCGGCGTGCTCTATGCCCATGGCGGCGGCTGGACCATGGGGAGTTGCGAGACCCATGACGACCTCTGCGCCGAGCTGGCCGACCAGGCCGACGTGGTGGTGGTGTGCTTCGACTACCGCCTCGCACCCGAGCACCGCCACCCCGCGCAGGTCGAGGATGCGCTTACCGTTCTCGACTGGATGAAGAGCTCCGGCCGCGCCATCGGCATCGACCCCACCCACATCATCGCCGCGGGCGACAGCGCGGGAGGACAGGTGGCGGCCGGCACGGCGCTGGCGATCAAATATGCCGGGGGGCCGCGCCTGCGCGGCCTCGTGCTGATCAACCCCGCGATCGGCGGCGACACCGAGACGCCGTCCTATCTCGCTGAGGCCAATTCACCCGCGCTCAGCCGCGACGAGATGATCGCGTGCCTCACCGCGCTGCTGGGGCCGAAGGGCTCGCCCCACTGGAACGACCCGATGGGCGTTCCCAACGTCGCGACGGACCTCGCCGGGCTGCCTTCCTGCTTCATCACCGTGGCGGCCCATGACCCGCTGCACGACGACGGCGTGATCTTCGCGGAGAAGCTGAAGGCGGCGGGCGTTCCGGTGCGATTACGCGAGGAGCCGGCGCTGGCGCACAGCTACTGGCGCTCGCGCCACCACAGCACGGCGGCGATGGAAGGCTTCAAGGCCATCGCCGAGGCGGTGCGCCACCTCGCGCATGAAGGCTCGCTTCAGCCGTACTGACAGCCCGGCAGCACGCAGAGCATTTCATAGAGGAAGTTCGCCCCGATCAGCGCCGTGTTGCCCACGGGATCGAGCGGCGGCGAGACCTCGACCAGATCGCCGCCGACGAGGTTCAGGCCGCGGCAGCCGCGGATGATCTCGAGCGCCTGCCAGGTCGAGAGGCCGCCCACCTCCACCGTGCCGGTGCCGGGCGCGAAGGCGGGATCGAGGCTGTCGATGTCATAGGTGAGGTAGGTGGGCTGGCTGCCGATCTTGGCGCGCACCTGTTCCATCAGGGGAGCGAGCGACTTGTACCAGCACTCTTCCGCCGTGACGACGGTGAAGCCCTGGTTCCGGGTCCAGTCGAAATCGTCGGGCGAATAGCCCGAGCCGCGCAGGCCGATCTGGAAGGACTTGTCGCAGGCAAGCAGCCCCTCCTCCACGGCGCGGCGGAACGGCGTGCCGTGGGCGATCTTCTCGCCGAACATCTCGTCGTTGATGTCGGCATGGGCATCGACATGGATCAGCGCCACCGGCCCGTGCTTCTTCCTCATGGCGCGCAGGATGGGCAGCGTCAGCGTGTGGTCGCCGCCGAGCGTCAGCGGCGTGCAGTTCTCGGCCAGGATCGCGTCATAGGCCTTCTCGATGATGCCCACGGTCTTCTTGAGATCGAAGGTGTTGATCGCCACGTCGCCGATGTCCGCGACCTGAAAGGACTCGAAGGGCTTGGCCCTGGTCGCCATGTTGTAGGGGCGGATCATGCAGGACTCGGCCCGGATCTGGCGTGGCCCGTGGCGGGTGCCCGAGCGGTTCGACGAACCGATGTCGATGGGCACGCCGACGAAACACACGTCGAGGCCCTTGGCGGTGGGCTGGGTCGGCAGGCGCATCATGGTGGCGGGGCCGGCGAAGCGCGGCATGTCGTTGCCGCCGAGCGGCTGGTTGAACTCTGTCATGGTGGCTTCCCTTGCTTTGTGGCCGCCATGATAGGGCGGGACGGCAGGGAAGGGAAACGCCTGATCGGCGCATCCCTCCGACGCCGGCAAGACCCCGCTCAGCCTAGGCGGCGGCGCGCGAGAACCTGCCCGACTCAAGCCAGGCCGCGCAGTCGGGTCCGAGTTCGGCGATGGCGCGGGTCTCGTAGGCGCGGCATTCGCCCGGGCTCAGCGTGCCCTGCCAGCGGCCGTTGGTGCCCTTGTTGATGAAGGTCGAGGCGCCGCCTTCCCAGATCGTGCCGCCGAGCGGGGCGGCGAGATGGGCGTTGCGCTTCATGTAGTCGAAGCTCGCATGCTCCACCACGGTGGCGAAGGTCGCGGCGTCCAGCTCGATGCCGAGGAACTGCGCCACGTCGCGCACCGTGCCGGGCAGATCGCGCTTCATGTCGGCGAAGTGGATCATCATCACGTTGGGCAGATGGCGGATCGACCACCAGCTGCGGATGTTCTCCCAGAACGACCACATGGGATAGCCGTCACGCGCGAACCACTCGCGGTAGAACTGGTGCACCGAGGCGGGCGGCGGCAGGAGCTCCGGCCCGACGCGGCCCGGCGTGTTGTTGAACAGGTCGAAGACCTCGGGCTTGAAGTTCGAGAGGTGGTTGAAGGCGCTCCACACCGCATCGCGCCCGTCGCGCGCCACGTAGATGTATTTCGCCTTGGGCGAGATCACCATGGCGTCGGCCGGGAGGTGGGTCTTGACGAAGCGGCGGTGGGTCTGGGCCTTCACCGCGTCGATCGCCTCCTTCGGCATGATGCGCAGGTCGAGCCAGGGGGAGAGCTCGGGAACGTTGATTCCTTCCGCGCCGCGGAAGATCAGCTGCGCCACGATCTGCTGCATCCAGGTGGTGCCGGACTTGGCCCAGGTGGCGATGATCACGTCGTCGTCGCGGAAGTCGAAGCCGTTCCACACGGTCGAATCCATGTGGTGGTTGTGGATCTCGCGGGCCTTCCTGGGCCAGGCGGGGGTGGTGGTCATGGTCGTTCCTCGTTTCTGTGTCTGCTGTCGTGCCGTCGCGCTGCCTCATAGGAAGAGCGAAGCCTGCGGACTGTGCTGCCCGTCACAGGTCACGAAAAAAGGCCCCGGTTTTTGCCGGGGCCTTCGAGTTTTCCTTGGGAGGACGAAAGATCACATCACGGTGACGCGGGCGCCGAGCTTCACGTGGCGGTAGAGTTCGCTCACGTCCTCGTTCAGCATGCGGATGCAACCCGAGGAGGCCGCCTTGCCGATGGAGGAAGGCTCGTTGGTGCCGTGGATGCGGTAGATCGAGGAGCCGAGATAGATGGCGCGGGCGCCGAGCGGGTTGTTGGGGCCACCCGCCATGTAGGCCGGCAGCTCGGGGCGGCGCTTCCTCATCTCCGCCGGCGGGCGCCAGTCGGGCCACTTGACCTTGGAAGAGACCTGGTGCGTGCCGTGCCATTCAAAGCCCCGCTTGGCGGTGGCGACGCGGAACATGACGGCCTGCCCGCCGCCGAGAACGTAGTAGAGCCGGTTTTCACGGGTGTTGATGACGATGTCGCCGGGGCTCGCATCGGCCGCGAAAGCGACCAGCTTGCCGCGCTTGAAGCCCTCGGCCTCGGCGCTCGCGTCCTGCGTCGGGCTGGCAGAGGCCGGGACGATGACGACGCCCTGGGCGGCCCCGTCCTGCTGGCTGGGGGCGACGGAGCCCGCGAAGGCCGCGGTGGCGAGAAGGCCGAAGCCGAAGGCGGCGGAGGCGAGGCTGGTGAAGAGCTTGTTCATGGCCGTTTTCCCTTTGATCCCTGGTTGCCGCCGGTCTTGCCGGCGATCAGCTTGCTTTCGATGTGTGAGCTTGTAACTTGCCCCCCGGCCGGGTTCTGTGCCGGGCGTCACACGGCGAAAAAACTTGGACGAAATCGAAAAGAAATATGCCTGGCTGGAAGATCCCGGCATCCGTGACTTCCTGATCGCCGGCGAGCGCTTCTACCCGCCCGATGCCGTGCGCTTCACCATGGCGGAGCAGCGCGCCTTCTATGACCGCTATTGCGCGCATTTCCGGAAGGCCCGTCCGGGGAACGTCGACGCGCAGGACGTGCATTTCGGCGGGGTGCTCTGCCGCCACTACCGGCCGCACGGCGCCACCGGGCTGCCGGTGCTGGTCTATCTGCACGGCGGCGGCTTCGTGGTGGGCGGGCTCGACAGCCATGACGACGTCTGCGCCGAGCTCTGCCACGGCGCCCGGATCGAGGTGGTGGCGGTGGACTATCGCCTCGCCCCCGAGCACCCCTTCCCTGCCGCATTCGAGGATGGCTGGGCGGCGCTGAAGGCGGTGGCCTCGATCAATGCCGAGATCATCGTGGGCGGCGACTCGGCGGGCGGCAACCTGGCCGCGGCGCTGGCGCTGAAGGCGCGCGACGAGGAGGCACCGCGCCTCAAGGGCCAGGTGCTGGTCTATCCCGGCCTCGGCGGCGACATGAGCCGGGGCTCCTATGTGAGCCAGGCCAATGCGCCCGGTCTTTCGACGGCCGACGTCCAGTATTACCGCGACATCTACCGGGGCGGCGGATCGAAATTCGCCGAGCCGCTGCGCGAGACGGATTACCGGAGCCTGCCGCCGGCCTTCCTCGTGGCCGCGGCCCTCGACCCGCTGCACGACGACTGCCTCGCCTATGCCGAGCGCCTCGCCGCCGCCGGGGTTGCGGCCATGGTGCGCGACGAGCCGCTGCTCGTCCACGCCTTTCTCCGCGCACGGAACATGAGTGCTGCGGCGCGCGCCAGCTTCGATGCCATCACCGCCGCCTGCGCGAGCCTCGCGCATTTCGGCCGACTTCCCGAGAGGACCTGAATGACCATCACGACGATCACCGACTTGCCCCGCAAGGTGAAGGAAATCGAGAACCTGTGGATCCCGCTCTCCGACGGCACGAAGCTCGCGGCGCGGATGTGGATTCCCGAGGATGCCGAAACGGACAAGGTTCCGGCGCTGCTCGAATACCTGCCCTACCGCAAGCGCGACGGCACCCATGTGCGCGATGCGCTGACGCACCCTTATTTCGCCGGGCATGGCTATGCCGCGATCCGCGTCGACATGCGCGGCAACGGCGACTCGGAGGGGCTGATGACCGACGAGTATGCGCTGCAGGAACAGGACGACGCGCTGGAAGTTATCGCCTGGCTCGCCGCGCAGCCGTGGTGCAACGGCAAGGTCGGCATGTTCGGCATCTCGTGGGGCGGCTTCAACGCGCTGCAGGTGGCGGCGCGCAAGCCCCCGGCGCTGAAAGCCATCATCACCATCTGCTCGACGGATGACCGCTACGAGGATGACGTGCACTACAAGGGCGGCACGGTGCTGAACGAGATGCTGGGCTGGGCCGCCACCATGCTGGCCTATTCCTCGCGGCCCCCCGACCCCTTGATCGTCGGCGAGCGCTGGCGCGAGATGTGGATGGAGCGGCTGGAGAACGAGCCCTTCCTCGTCATCCCGTGGCTGTCGCATCCGCACCGCGACGATTACTGGAAGCACGGCTCGGTGTGCGAGGATTTCGCCAAGGTCGAGGCGCCCACGCTCGTGGTGGGCGGCTGGAACGATGCCTATTCCAACGCCGTGCCCCGCCTGATGAAGGGCCTGCGCACCACCAGGAAGGCGATCATCGGGCCGTGGGCGCACAAATATCCGCATTTCGCGGTGCCCGAGCCGAGGATCGGCTTCCTGCAGGAGGCGCTGCGCTGGTGGGACCAGTGGCTGAAGGGTGCGGCCACCCACATCTCGCGCGACCCCGACTACCGCTACTACGTGATGGAGCCGTGGAAGCCCGGCACCTTCCCGGAGAAGATCGAGGGCCGCTGGATCGGCGACAGCTTCTGGGGCTTCGGCCACATCGAGACGAAGAAGTGGTGGCTCAATTCCGGCGGCATCGGGCCGACGGCGGGAACCGAGACGCCGCTCACCATCTGCTCGAAGCAGACCACCGGGGCGGACGGTGGCGAGTACTGCATCATCTGGCTCGGGCCCGAGTTCCCCGGCGACCAGCGGAAGGACGATGCCGACTCCATCACCTTCGAGACGCCGGCTCTGGTCACCGACATCGACATCGTGGGCCAGCCGGCGGTGGAGCTCGAGTTCTCGGTCGACAGGCCGGTGGCGCACATTGCGGTGAGGCTCAACGACGTGTGGCCCTCGGGCGAGGTGTCGCGCATCACCTATCACCTGCAGAACCTGTGCATGCGGGACAGCCGCGAAAACCCGATGCCGCTCGAACCCGGCAAGCACTACCGCATGAAGATCAAGCTCGATGACATCGCCTGGCGCGTGCCCAAGGGGCACAGGCTGCGCGTGGCAATCTCGACGGCCTATTTCCCGATGATGTGGCCGGCACCTGAGCCGGTGACCCTCACCATCTATGCCGGCAAGTCGCAGCTGCACCTGCCGGTGAGGAAGGACGTGGCAGGCGAGTCGCCCGTGACCTGGCCCGCGCCGGAAGCGGCACAGCCCGTGGAGCAGACCGAGATCAAGCCGGCGTGGAACAAGCGCGAGAGCGTGGTGGACCCCGAGACCGGCGAGTTGCGGATCGAGATCGTCGACGACTTCGGCGAGCAGGAACTGCACCCGCATGGGCTGGTGATCGGCGGTGCAGGCCGCGAGAAATATTCGATCATGCCCGACAACCCGCTCTCCGCCCGGATGGAGACGCACTGGACGGAGACGCGGCGGCGCGGCGACTGGTCGATCCGCACCGAGACCTTCGGGCGGCTGACCGCCACCGAGCGGCACTGGATCGTGTGGGGCAGGATCGAGGCCTATGAGGGCGACGCCAAGGTGTTCGAGAAGGAGTTCAACGAGGAAATCCCAAGACTGCTGCAGTGATGGCGTCCTCTCCCGCTTCTCCAGCGGGAGAGGAAGGGGACCCAACGAAGTAGGGGGAGGTGAGGGAATGCAATTCAGACCGAAATGCGGAGCCTCGCTCCCCTCATCTCCCCGTTGCGTTCCGCAACGGGTCCCTTCTTCTCCCGCTGAAGAAGCGGGAGAAGACCAACGGAGCTTCCTCCAAGAAGCGGGACCCCAGCTTTCGCTGGAGTGACGGCAACAAGGAAACAGGCATCAGGGCATTTTTTCCTTGACATTTTATTCCTAGCGCACCATATCCCCGGCCATGGTGATGGTCTTCACATGGCTGGTCGGATGGGTGCTAGGACAGCTGGGCCACCAGCTTGCCCATGAAGGCCTCGCACTTCCGGAGTTCGGACGTGTCGATGTACTCGTCCGGCTTGTGGGCCTGTTCGATGGAGCCGGGGCCGCAGATGACGGCCGGAATGCCGATCTGCTGGAACAGGCCCGCCTCGGTGCAGTAGCTCACGGCATGGGTGGAATTGGCGCCCGCCAGGTGGAGGGCCAGATTCTCCGCCGGGGAATCCTTTTCAGGGGCGAGACCGGGAACGCTGTTGACCGCCTGCGTGGCGATGCCGGCTTCGGGTGCCACGGCCTTCATCGCCGGCTCCAGCCTGGCGGAGAAGCTCTCGAAGCGGTGCGGCACGTAGGCGGTGTCGGCGGTGGGCAGGAGCCGCGTTTCCCACTGGAACGAGCACTTGCGCGGAATGATGTTCTTGGCCGTGCCGCCTTCGATGACGCCGACGTGAATCGTCGAATAGGGCGGGTTGAAGCGATGGGTGGGATCGCCCAGCTCGATCAGGTGCTCGCGGATGCGGCTGATCTCGCAGAGCAGCTCGCCCGCCACCAGGATGGCGTTGACGCCATGGTGGGTGAGGCTGGAGTGGGCCTCGTGGCCCGTCACCTCGGTGGAGAAGGTGACGGCCGACTTGTGGGCGTTGACCACCTGCATGGAGGTGGGCTCGCCGACGATGACGGCGCGCGGCTTCGGCAGGTTGTCGCGCAGGTGGGCGACGAGCGGGCGCACACCCTTGCAGCCCACCTCCTCGTCGCAGGAGAGCGCGAGGTGGATGGGCGAGGAGAGCTTCGCCGCGAGGAAGTTCGGCACCTCGGCGAGGCAGACGGCGAGGAAGCCCTTCATGTCGCAGGTGCCGCGGCCGAACAGCCTGCCGTCCCGCGCCGTGAGCGCGAAGGGATCGGACGTCCAGGGCTGGCCGTCGACCGGCACCACGTCGGTGTGGCCCGACAGCACGATGCCGCCGGCGATGTCCGGCCCGATGGTGGCGAAAAGGTTGGTCTTGCGGTTCGCCTCGTAGTCGACGCGGAAATGCGGCACACCCCAGCCATCGAGATAGTCTTCGACGAATTCGATGAGCGGGATGTTGCCGTCACGGCTCGTTGTGTCGAAGGAGATGAGGCGCGCCAGCATCTCCTCGGTCGAATAGCGTGTGCCTGTCATGTCACTCAGTTGATCGCGTGTTTCTCGTGCGGGCTGTCGAGGGAGAAGGGCGGGATCTCGACATTGATGAATTCGCCGGAGGGAAGCTGCATCTGGAAGGCGCCGGCCATGAAGCCCGACGAGGTCTTGAGCGGGCAGCCCGAGGTGTAGCTGTAGCTGTCGCCGGGGCCGATGGCGGGCTGCTCGCCCACCACGCCGGCGCCGCGCACTTCCTGCACGTGGCCCGTGGCGTCGGTGATCTTCCAGTAGCGGGTGCGCAGCGTCACCGTCTCGCGGCCATGGTTCTCGATGGTGATGGAATAGGCCCAGACATAGTGGCCCTCCTCCGGCTTCGACTGGCCGTCGAGGTATTTCGGGTGGACGATGACCTTCACGCCCATGGTGACACGTTCATACATGGTCCCAGTCTAGCCCATCGGACGGGGTTTTCCACAGCGAAGACACTTGCCAAGGCCGCATCATATCCGCCATGTGGAGGCCATGGGAACCCGAGCTGAACCCCGCGGCATCCTGCCCGCCCGCACCATCGCCCGCTACTGCGAGGAGGGGCTGATCCGCCTTGCCCGCCCGGCCGACGCCGACCAGATCCAGCCCGCCAGCCTCGACCTCCGCCTGGGGGCATGGGCCTACCGGGTGCGCGCCTCTTTCCTGCCGGGGCCACGCGCCACGGTGGAGGAGCGGGTGCGCGAGCTGGCGCTGCACCGCATGCCGCTGGCCGATGGCGCGGTGCTGGAGACGGGCTGCGTCTACATCGTGCCGCTGCAGGAGAGCCTCAAGCTGCCGAAGGGTGTTGCCGCCGCGGCGAACCCCAAGAGCTCCACCGGGCGGCTCGACATCTTCACCCGCGTCATCACCGACTATGCGCAGGAATTCGACAAGGTGCCGGAGGCCTATGACGGCCCGCTCTATGCCGAGATCTCGCCGCGCACCTTCCCCATCCTGGTGCGCGAGGGCTCGCGCCTGTCGCAGATCCGCTTCCGCCAGGGAGCAACGCTCGCCAGCGACGCGCTGATCCGCGAACTGCATGCCTCGGAAGGGCTGATCTCGTCGGGCGAGGTGAACATCGACAACGGGCTGGCGCTCTCCGTCGATCTTTCGACACTGGGGGCCGACGGCCCCGTCGGCTTCCGCGCCAAGCGCCATGCGGGACTGGTCGATGTCGACCGCAAGGCGGCGCTCGACGTCCATGACTACTGGGAGCCGATCTGGCAGCGCGGCTCGCTGGTGCTCGACCCCGACCAGTTCTACATCCTCGCCTCCAAGGAGGCGGTGCGCGTGCCGCCGGCCTTTGCCGCCGAGATGGTGCCGTTCAACCCTCTGGTGGGTGAATTCCGCGTGCACTATGCGGGCTTCTTCGATCCCGGCTTCGGCCATTCGTCCGGGCACGGAGAAGGTGCGCGCGCCGTGCTCGAGGTCAGGAGCCACGAGGTGCCCTTCATCCTCGAGGACGGGCAGATCATCGGCCGCCTCGTCTACGAGCCGCTGACGCAGGCGCCGGAGCGCGTCTATGGCCAGGGCATCGGCTCCAACTACCAGCGCCAGGGGCTGAAACTGTCGAAGCACTTCAAGCCCTTCGATCCCGACCAGCACTGAGGCACGGGGGCGCCCGCCTGTCGCGGTCCTGCCGGATTCACGTT
Source organism: Hyphomicrobiales bacterium (assembly GCA_046349235.1). Taxonomy (GTDB): domain Bacteria; phylum Pseudomonadota; class Alphaproteobacteria; order Rhizobiales; family Aestuariivirgaceae; genus Aestuariivirga. Next base: position 40,617 of record JAXMCT010000009.1, on the reverse strand, counting down.
CCCGTCCCGCCGTCAGCGAGGAGACAGGGAATGAAACGTATGGTCACTCCGTAATCGCTTCAACGCTGCCCCTCCGGGGGCGCAGAACGGCAACAAGGAGTAGACCATGATCGATCGCAGAAAGCTTCTGTCCACCCTCGGCCTCGGGGCGCTTGCCCTGTTCGTCACCGCGGCAGCCGTCAAGGTGTCGCCCGCCTTCGCCGATGACGATGGCGGCGACGGCGGCGGCGATGGTGGCGGCGACGGCGGCAACGGCGGTTCCGGCAACGGCAACAGCGGCTCCGGCAGCGACAATTCGGGTGGCGACGACGATGGTCCGGACCACGATTCCAACGACGACAACGGCTCCGACGACTCGAACGACGATTCGAGCGATGACGACTCGAACGATGACAACGGCACGGACTCGCCCGACAGCGACGACGACGACACGACGGGCGGCACCACCACCACGCAGCCGTCGTCGAGCAGCAGCAAGAGCTGCGCAGCCGGCACCAACTGCAGCAAGAGCTAAGCCCCCAGCCTCCTTCTGCAGCCTGACGGCGGGGCGCCCCATGCCCCGCCGATTTTCATTCTACGGTGCGCGCCGGACTGTCCGTCCACGGCGGGAGGCCCTTGCCCGCGCAAGGTGCCGCCATTATCACTCGCGCCATGATGCAGCCCTCAAGCCAAGCCCACCTGCCCGCCACGCCGGAATCCGGCCGCCGGGCCCGCGCCTTCGATGCGTGGATGCATGGCCTGCGGCGCGACGCGGTTGCGTGGCTTTCGATCATGGCGTGGCTGTCTGCCTATCGCTGCTTCATCGCCTGGCCCGACATCAGGAGCGTGGCCCCGGTCGAGGCCCTGAGAGCGCTCGCGACCGGGGCGCGCTTCGACAGCGTCATCGCCACCATCGTGATCCTGCCGACAGTGGTGGTGGGCGGCCTCGCATGGCTGGCAGGACGGCCGCTGAACACCCAGCCGCTGCGCACATTGCTGTTGTGGATCTTCTTCATCGCAACGGCGCTGGTCTATGCCGGCAACTACCAGTTCTACCGCATCATGGGAACGCAGATCGACCAGCGCGTGCTGGCTCTCGCCAATGACGGGGACGGTGCGGTGCGCAGCACGATCTGGCAGGCGCACCACCCGCTGCTGTTCCTGGCGATCGCCCTCGTCACCGGCGCCGCGGCGGCGCTCGGCACCCTTTTCCTGGTGCGGCGCACGCGGCAGGCGGCGCCGGCGGGATTGCGCAACGGATTTGCCCAGGGGCTGCTGGCACTCGCCGTCGGCGCGCTGATCTTCGGCCTGGTGCGCGGCTTTGCCTGGGGCGAGACGCCGATCCGCGTGCGCAATGCCTATGTCAGCCCCTCGGCGGAGCTGAACCGGCTGATCCCCAGCCCCTATGCCTTCTGGCTGCACGCCATGGAGGACCTGACCGCAGACCGTTCGGCGCCCGACGCGGCCCAGCTGGCGCAGGCCCTCGACGTACAGGACGAGGCGCTGGGGCGGCCGCCGGGACAGGGCCTCGACATCGCCCGCCGGCTGGCCCGCCAGGCGCCGGGCGCCGTGGACCCGCCAAGGCACATCTTCCTGATCCTGCTCGAGGGCCAGCACGGCTTCCCGCTGCTCGACCGCTACCGGCCCTGGGGCTTCTACCCCGGGCTTGCCGGACTGGCGGATGAAGGCGCCTGGTTCGATCACGTGCTGCCCTCGGGGCGCCAGACCGACAACACGCTGGGGGCCCTCGTGGCCGGCACGCTGTCGCCCGGCTTCGTGATCCTCACCGAGACCGGGGGCCAGAGGCAGCTTGCCACCTCCGCCGCGCCGCAGTTCGCGAAGCTCGGCTATGACACGCATTTCTTCTACGGCGGCTACCCCGGCTGGGAGCGGCTCGACGAATTCGTGCTGCCGCAGGGATTCCGGCACCTGCACTCGGCCGGCGAAATGCCGGGCAAGCCCGGCAATGCCTGGGGCGTGTGGGACGGCTATCTGTTCGACGACGTGCTGTCGCACATTGACCCCGCCACGCCGAGCTTCAGCCTGATCCTCACCACCAACAACCATTCGCCCTTCGACGTCGACCCCAGCCTGCTGCCGGACCTTCCGCCGCTGCCGCCCGAGGCAAAGGACTGGGATGCCGACACGCTGCGCGGGCTGCGCCACGAGATGTATGTCGACCGCGAGGTCACGCGCTTCGTGCGCGAGGCGTCGCGGCGCTTTCCGCACGCGCTGTTCGTGATCACCGGCGACCATGCCTCCTATGGCGTCAACTACGTGCTGCCGGGCGGCACCGCCCTCGACCCGCTGACGGTTCCGATCATCTTCACCGGCGATGCCTTGCCCGCCGCCATGCGCGGCCGCCACGCGCGGCCCGCCTCGCATCTCGACATCGTTCCGACGCTCTACGCGCTGAGCGCGCCCGCCGGCTTCACCTACGTCGCCTTCGGCGAAAACCTGCTGGCGCCGGGAGGCGGCAGCCATGCGCTGGGCCAGGACAAGGTGCTGCTCGATGGCTGGCTGGCCAGCACCACCGACGACGGCGTGGTGGCCCTGGGCCAGCAGGGTGCCCCGCCCGCCGCCGACATCGCCCTGGCGCGCCGCCACCACGATGCGGTGCGCGCCATCTCGCGCGCCATGATCTTCGCGCCCGAGGCCACGGCCGGAAACTGACGCGACCCATCGCCGGCAGATCGCCGACGGCAGACCAGTTCGACACATCGACGTGTCGCTGGCAAGTTCGATCACGACCCCCTGGCCGGCACTCGCAATGGTCCTTGCAGTGGTTTTCCTCGGAGACGGCATTGCGGCGTATCAGATCGTTGCCCTGCTCGCCGTCGTGGGGTGCATCTATGCATTGGCGCTCGCCCGCTTGAAACGGGATGCCTAGATCTTCGCCACGCGGCCTCGGCGGGCAGGAAGAACCATTCCCCCGCGATTCAATGCCACCCCCTTGCCGCCCTCCCCTGCCTCCACTAATCTCCGCGCCGTCGCGGGCGTAGTTCAGTGGTAGAACGGCAGCTTCCCAAGCTGCATGTCGTGGGTTCGATTCCCATCGCCCGCTCCAGTTCACCGCAGCCGTGAGGATCGCGCGCCCGCAGGGATGGGCCCTGCAGACGCGCAGCCGCAGGCTATTCGGGCATCATGTCGGGCGCGCCCCTGGGGAAGCTGGCGACGACGTCGGGATCGAGGTTGAAGGTCGCGGCGACCATGTCGGGTGGCGAGTGGGCGAGCCAGTTCGAGAACGACACCTCCTCGTATCGGGGAGACCTGAACACCGCGAGCATGACCAGATCGGTGTTGCCGGTGTTCTCGATGTAATGGCCAAGGCCCTTCTTGACGTAGCCGATGTCGCCGGGATGGAAATTGGCGGTGTTGGCGGCGGGGCCGGCATCGAACACGGTCATGCGGCCGGTGCCCTTCAGGTAGTATTGCCACTCATCGGCATTCGGGTGCCAGTGCATGGTGCGCAAGGCGCCGGGCCTGATCGTCACCAGGCCCGCGGCGACGGTCGTCGAGACCTTGAAGTTCGAGCTGTCGGCGATCTGGACGAAGCCACCCTTGTTGTCGCTGACCTTGGGCGCCTGGGCCAGCGAGAAGGTGAAGGGGAACTCCGGCGCTCCGGCCTTGCTTGCCATCGCGTTGCGCACGTCCTCCAGCGGCGGCGGCACCGTGCCCTGGAAGATCCAGCGGTTCTGCAGCGGAATGTTCTTGAACGCCTCGGCCGGCACGCCGAAGTTCTTCGCCAGAACGTCGGGCGGCGTATGCGCCATCCAGTCGGTCGCCGGCAGCGTGTTGAATTCCGACGACACGCCGTTGTCGAAGGCCAGGACGAACTCGGCGCCATCCGGCCCGAGGCCTTGCAGCGAGTGAGGCAGGCCGGCAGGGAAATACCACAGGTCGCCTTCGGTCACGTCGGCAACATAGGGGCGGCCCTGTGCATCGAGCACCGTGACGCGGCAGTTGCCGTAAGTCATGATCGCCCACTCTGCCTGCTGGTGCCAGTGCAGTTCCCGGATGCCACCGGCGGAGAGGCGCATGTTCACGCCGGAGATTTCGCTGGAGATGGCGAAGTCGGCCTGGGTCACCTGCCGGCCCCAGCCGCCATCCTGGATGCGCCGCTGCGCAAGATTAAACGAGGCCCAGAATTCCGGCATGCTGCCGACATCGGTCGGCGGCGGGTCGAGGAATGTCGGCATCGTGCCGGCCAGCCCACTGTCGTGCGGACCGGGGATGGTCAGGCTTTGCGGATTGGTGACGTTGACGGCTCCCTGCGGCGGCGAGTCGGGATTTCCGAAGCTCGCGGCACGCGCCATCGTTGCACCGAGAGCAGCGCCGCCAGCTGCGGTGGCGGCGATGACGCCGCGCCGAGACATTCTGTTCATTCCGATCATTCCCCACATTTGCCATGCCCGGACGATCCGGCCACATGAGGCCGAAGGATAAGCGCGGTTCTCGACGGCGAGCAATAACAATGCCCCTGCGGCCTGAGGATGGCGCGGCTCGCTGCGGTGATCGGTTCGTCATGGCGAGGCGCGCAATCACGTTCGCATCCCATGGCAGCCGAGCGGCGGAACGCTGCAGCGGACCGGCCCGCCGCACAAACGAACGAGGGGTTGCCGGGACCTGGCAACCCCTCGCGGCGTGATGGCCTCGCGTGGAGCGGGAGTGGGGATACGCGAGGCCCCCGGTTACGCCTTAGGCCTTGCAAGCCTTGTCGGCGGCCAAAGCCTTGCTGGCATCGGCCTCGGTCTTGAAGGAGTGCTTGCCGACCATCATCTTGGATGTCGGCTTCACCGAGACGACTTCGCAGCCCTTGCTGCCGGACTTCAGCGAGACATAGAACTTCTTGGCGGCGGCGGGAGCGGCAGCCGCGGTGGTGGCCGGCTTGGCGGTGGTCGTCTGGGCGGCGGCCGGAAGAACGGCGCCGAGGCCCACGAGGGCGGCGAGGCCGAGCGAGAGAGCGAGATTGGACTTCATGGGACTTCTCCTGTTGCGACGTGTTCGGTTCCGAGGTCGGGTATGATGCCAAGCGAGGTCAGAACCTTCACATAGGCACGGTTGCCCTGTGCGGTCTTGCCTTGCGAGCAGAACTCCTGCGCCTCAGCCTCGAGCGACTTGGCCCGCGACGAAAGCACAATGTGCTTCGATCTGACCGCCGCCGTCAGCTGGGACTGCAGCAAGGCACATCGCTTCACACCCGGCTTCACCTGTGTTGCGGCCCGTGGCACATCGGTCTGTGCCAGGAGCAGCATCGAGGCGGACAGGACGCCCAGTAAGCTCGCTCGGGTCTTGCGTGTCATGAGCATGCACCGTTCGCCTGTCTGGTGTGAAGGTAACACCGGCGACGGCGCTATTGGTGTTACGTTTGGCTTCAATCTGTTGCATTTTGTTGCAGGCGCAATGCCGTCAATGCGCCACAGTCCTTTGCTCATTCCTCGGGAGCTCAGGAGCACATCGCCACATGGCTTCCCGCATTCTCATCGTCGACGACGACCAGGACATCTGCTCGCTGGTGAAGACCTATCTCGAGCGATCCGAATTCGAGGTGGAGGTGGCCTATGACGGCCCGATGGCCAAATCCGCCGTGGACCGCTCGGTCTTCGACCTGCTCCTGCTCGACGTGATGCTGCCCGGACAGAGCGGCCTCGACCTGTGCCGGGAATTCCGGTCCGGCAGCAACGTTCCGATCATCATGCTCACCGCGATGGGCCAGCTTGCCGACAAGGTGACGGGCCTCGAGCTCGGCGCCGACGACTATATCGTCAAGCCCTTCGAGCCGCGCGAACTGCTGGCCCGCGCCCGTGCGGCGGTGCGCCGCCGCCAGCCCGGACCTGCGGGCGATGTTGCGGCAGGCACCCTTGCGCTGGACGGCATGACAGTGGACATGGTGGCCCGCGCCGTGACGGCACCGGGCGGGGCACCAGTGCCGCTGACCTTCGCCGAGTTCGAGTTGCTCAGCCTGCTGCTCGCCAATGCCAATGCAACGCTGCCCCGGACGCAGATCCTGCAGGCGGTGTTCGGGCGGAGCGCGGGCCTCTATGACCGCAGCGTCGACGTGCTGCTGAGCCGGCTGCGGCGAAAGCTTTCGAAGGCGGGCGTGGCGCTCAGCATCGAGAGCGTCCGCAGTGTCGGCTACATGCTGGTGGGGCAGGTGACGCGATGCTGAAGAGCGTGCTGCGGCCGGGGGCCGGCTGGCTGATCATCACCGTGGTGGCGGCATTGTTCGCGCTCGAGATCACGGCGCTCGCGGTGGCCACGAGGGAGGTGTCGCAAACCAGCCGGGCGGGCGACCTGCTGCGCCTGCTCGAGCACGTCGAGGGTGCGATGCGCGTCATCAATGCCGCGCCGCAGGATGACCGGCGGCAGGCGGTGAAGCTGCTCGACCAGCTGTCCTCCGGCGTGACGCTGGACAAGACGCCGCTGGTCACCGATCCCGTGGCCGCCGACGACGAACTGGCCGAGACCGAGGACATTCTGCTGAACAGCGTGGCGGCGCGGGGTGCAGTGGAGCTGCGCGTGGCGGAGGATGACGCCGGACCGTCGCGCAACCCCATGGCGGCTGTCGCATCGAGCGACCCTGGCCCGGTGGAGACCGGTCTCAGCCGGCTGTCCACGAGCTATGCCAGCAGCGGGCGGTTCATCGCCTCGATCCAGCTTGCGGACGGCACGTGGCTCAATCTCTCTTCGCCGCGTTCGCCACCGCCGCCCCTGCTCTCCCCCGACAGCCTGAAGTGGTATGTGCTGTTTTCGGCGGTGATCGTGGCGGCGAGCGTGTGGGCCGTGCGGCAGCTGACCGCGCCTTACCGCCAACTCGAGACGGCAGTGACGCAGATCGGCCATGACCTGCGCGTGGCCCCCATCGACGAGACCGGAAGCAACCCGGCGCGCGGCCTGATCCGCGCCATCAACACCATGCAGCAGCGACTGAAGACCTACGTGTCGGATTACGAATATCTTGCGGTGGCGCTGGCCCATGACCTGCGGACGCCGCTCACGCGGATCCGCCTGCGCTGCGAGATGATCAATGAAGAGACGGGCGCAAAGATCGTCTCGGATGTGCATGACATCGAGGAGATCGTGAATTCGGTGCTCGAGTTCGCCCGCTCCGGCGTCACGGCCGCGAACAGCGAGACGGTTGACCTGCTGGCACTGGCGCAGGGGACGGCGGAGGATTTTCCCGGCGTCGAGGTGGCGGAGGAGGAAGATGGCGTGCCGCTGCTCGTCTCGTCCGACGGGACGGGCCTCAAGCGCTGCCTGTTCAACCTGATCCAGAATGCCCGGCGCTATGGCGACAGGGTGCGCGTCATCCTGCGCCGCGACGAGGAGGACGCGGTGATCCTGATCGAGGACAATGGCCCCGGCATTCCGCAAGGCGAGCTGCCTCAGGTGCTGCGGCCTTTCTACCGCGGCGAGGGCTCGCGCAACCGCGCCTCGGGCGGCATCGGGCTGGGGCTTGCCATCACCAACCGCATCGTTCAGTCGCTGGGCGGGCAGCTGCTGCTGGAGAACCGCGACGAGGGCGGCCTGCGCGCCACCATCAGGCTGCCACGCATGGGCCTCGCCTAGGCGCGGCCGAGATAGCGGTCGAGCACGTTGCGCGTGACCTGCGCGACGATCGCATCCTGGCGCGTCAGGCCGACGATCCAGTCGCTGGACCCGGCATGGAACACCTCGCCCCTGCCCTTCGCGAAATTCACGATCATGCCGCAGCCGCGCTTGGTGCGCTCGATCGCATCAGCATCCTTGCGGCCGGTGAGCACGGAGGCGACATATTCGCCATCCTCGGTCCCCAGGAAGCTGCGGCCCGGGAGAATGGTGGAGCCTTCCTCGATGGTGGCGGCGAGGCCCAGCGCAAGAATCTCGATGCCTTCGGGCGCCAGCGCGGGATCGGCCACATAGGGCAGGCCGCCGCGAATTTCATAAGGCAGGCCATCGACCTCGTAGCCGAAGATGCGTGATGCGCCGCCGAGGATGTCGCCATAGTAGAGGCCGGTGTTGGCGAAGGCCCAGTGCTCCGGCCGGTAGACGGGAAAGCCCTTGGCGCCGCGCGGGGAACAGCCGGACCAGCTGGCATAGAGCCCGTGCGTGGCATTGAGGCCGAAGCTCGCGGAACCGGGCCTTCCGATTTCCGGTGCCTCCCATGACTCGGTCACGCGGTCGCGCGGGCCGGTCTGCATGAAGGGGTCCTCGTCACGCGCGATGTATTTGTAGCAGGTCTGGGTGCGGCCTTCGTCGCCGAGCCGGATCTGCCACATGAAGTTGCCGGCGAAGCGCGCGACGCGGCCGCCTTTCTCGACATGGGAGTCGATCGCGTCGCGCATCTCCCACGACCAGTATTCGTCATGCCCGACGAGCGCGATGCAGGCATAGCCGTCGATCAGTTCCGGGCGATAATGCAGGTCGGTCTGGCTGATGATGTCGAGCGCATAGCCCTCGGCTTCCGCCCAGGTGACGAAGTGGCGCTCGAAGCTGGCCCAGCCCGACGACATGTATTTCTTGGAATAGCCATTGGCATAGGCCCATTCCATGTGCGGGTAGCGCGGCTCGGAATTGACCGGCGGATCATCGAGCAGCACGGCGCGCGGCGCATCGGGTGGCAGCGAGACAAAACCCCTGGCGAGTGGTCGCAGCAGACTCAGCGTGGGCGAGAAGCGGTCGCCGTTCGGGCCGCAATAGCCCTGGTAGTGATTGGAGCCGCCCCAGTCGTTGTAGGCCGTCCACGTGGCCGTGGCGGCGACGAGCAGCAGGCGCCCGCGCTTGTCGGTGCCGCCCTGCGGCCGCACGATGAAGAAATGCTCGTGCATGTCGCCGGCGATGCGGGTGCGCAGGATGTAGCCGCCGGAGGGCCAGTCGGGCGCGACGGGAATCTCGAGTGAAACGGGCCAGCCGCAGCCGGTGACGGAACAGTCGTCCGGCGTGTCGCGCCATTCACCGGCAAGGCCGCTCCGCGCGAAGACCGTCGTCGGCTTCAGGCCGTCGCGGACGACCTCGACGTCGAAGCGTTCCGCATTGGTGCAGACGCTGACCCTGGCTGTTTCGCCCGGCGCATAGGAAAGCCGGTCGCAGTAGCTCCAGATGCGCGGGGTGGGCGGCGGCGCATGAAAGGGCCGCTCGGCATAGATGCCGAGAACCGCCTCGCGCCGCCAGGCCTCGTCGCGCTCCTGGGTCATCTGAGTTCGTCCGCGATCGCCTGGAACAGCGCATAGGTGAGATTGTCGAGTGCCTCGTCCGCCGGCACGGGCTGGGAGGACTGCTTCACCGCGACCATGCCGGCATCATAGTCGATGTAGATCCACTGGCCGTGGATGCCGATGGCACAGAGCACGTTTGAGGACGGGTCGGGCACATACCACTTCGAGCGGTAGCGGCCATCGGGGAAGAGATTGACCATCTCGCCGCGCGACCATGCGGCGGCATCGCCCTTGTGCAGGATGTCGTTCACCCATTCCTCCGGCACGATGCGCTGGCCGTTGAAGCGGCCCTTGCCCCGCATCATCTCGCCGAAGCGCGCAAGATCGCCGAGGCTGGTGCAGATGCCGCCCGCGGTGCGCGGCGCGCCATGGCGGTCGATGGTCACGCAGGCGTCCTGCGCCATGCCCATGGGCTTCCACACGAGGCGTGACAGCAGTTCGGCGAATCTTTCGCCCGCTGCACGCTCGATGATCCAGCCGAGCAGGTCGGTGTTGGGCGACACGTAGTGGAAGCGCCGCCCATGCGGATGTTCGGCCTTTGGCAGGCTGGTGACGAAGGCATTGATGCCATCGGCGCTGGCGATGGTGCCCGGCGGATTCCAGCCCATGGCAGCGCGGTAGCGCGCGACGTCGCCTTGCGGATCGAGATAATCCTCGACGAACCGGATGCTGACCGCCATGTCGAGCACGTGGCGCACCGTGGCATCGCCATAGGCCGAACCCTCGACCTCCGGCACGTAGCGCGAGACGGGCGCCTCGGGGTCGAGCTTGCCCTGCTGGACGAGTATGCCGGCGAGCGCTGCGGTGATCGACTTGCTGACCGAGAACACGATGTGGCGGTCGGTGGCGGTCTGGTTGATCAGGCGCTCGGCCACCACCTCTCCGTCCTTGAGGACCATGAAGCCGTCGGTGTGGGTCTCCTCGAGCGCAGCTTCGGCGCTGCGCCGGCTGCCCGCCCAGACGATGGCGAGGCGGCCGAGGTCGAGCGGCTTGCCAGGGCGAAGCACCGAGACCGGGGCGGCGGTGGCAATGGGGGCGACGGGGATCAGGCTGTCGACATGGGTGAAGCCCCAGACGCTGAACGGGTGCTGGCGCCAGTTTTCCAGTGTGGCCGTCGGCAGTGCGCTCCCCATCGAATCCCCCATGAAGCGATTTTGACAGACATTAGCATGGGATCGGGCCGCGTCTCCCCCTGCCGAGCCATCCGCCGGGCGCGGGGGCCGGTTACAGCCGGGCATGCACGATAGCTTGCGAGGTCTGTAACAATTGCGTATCATTGCAAACAATTGTTTCAGGAAGTCCGGTCATCATGCCCAAATCGATCCCCGTCGACCCGCAGGCGTTCCAGCGATCCGGCGAACTCGCCTTTCCGAGGATTCCGCTTCATGCCTATGCCCGGCCCTTCGCCGCGGAGCTGGCCAGCCGCGGCCCGAAACAGATGACCGACATCCTGCGCCACATGATGCTGGTGCGGGAATTCGAGACCATGCTCGGCTCGTTCAAGGCAAAGGGCAGCTACGCGGACATCGCCTATGCCTACAAGGGTCCGGCCCATCTCTCGCTCGGCCAGGAGGGGGCGGCCGTCGGCGCGGCGCTGGCACTCGAACCCGCCGACCACATCTTCGGCAGCCACAGGAGCCATGGCGAGTTCATCGCCAAGGGCCTCTCGGCCATCGCCCGGCTGTCGGCGGCGGAACTCCAGACGATCATGGCAACCCACAAGGACGGCGCGCTGCTGCGTAGCGTCGCGGCGCACCTCCCTCCCACGCCGGTGACCAGCCTCGCCGAAAACTTCCTGCTGTTCGGCCTGCTCGCCGAGATCTTCATGAAGGCCGACGGCTTCAACGGCGGCATGGGCGGCTCGATGCATGCCTTCTTCACGCCCTTCGGCGCCTACCCCAACAACGCCATCGTCGGCGCCTCGGCCGGCATCGCCACGGGTGCGGCGCTGCGCAAGAAGCTGGCCGGCGAGGCCTCCATCACCGTGTCGATGAGCGGTGACGGCTCGACCGGTTGCGGGCCGGTGTTCGAAGCCATGAACTTCGCCGCCATGGCGCAGTACCGCACGCTGTGGACGGATGCGCGGAAGGGCGGGCTCCCCGTGCTGTTCTTCTTCTCCAACAACTTCTACGCCATGGGCGGCCAGACCATCGGCGAGACCATGGGCTGGGACCGGCTGTCGCGCATCGGCGCCGCGATCAATGCCCAGGCACTGCATGCCGAGACGGTGGACGGCACCAACCCGCTCGCCGTGGCCGATGCGGTTGCGCGCAAGCGTGCGCTGCTGCTTCAAGGACAAGGCCCAGCGCTCCTCGACGTCGAATGCTACCGCTCGGGCGGCCACTCGACGACCGATGCCAATGCCTATCGCACCAGGGAAGAACTGGCGCTGTGGGAGGCGCATGACCCGATCGCCAAGTTCGCGGAACAGCTCGTCGCCGCCGGCGTGATGGACCAGGCGGCCGTCGACGCGATGAAGGCGCAGGTGGCAGACGCCATCGCCGCGGTCACCCGTGCCGCGGTGACGGCCGCGGCCCCCGTCGACGTTCCCGCCAACCCGACGCTGATCGGCCGGCTGATGTTCTCGCATGAGGAGATCCCCGTGCCGGCGGGCGAGGTGACACTGCTGGCGGCCCCCGAGACCTCGGCGCGCATCCGGCAGGATGCGAAGAAATCGCGCGCCGGCCTCGGCGCCGATGGCCAGAAGCTGTCGCCGATGCGCGCCATCACCTATCGCGACGGGCTGTTCGAGGCGATCCTGCACCACATGCTCAATGACGAGCGCCTCATCGCCTATGGCGAGGAGTGCCGGGAATGGGGTGGGGCCTTCGGCGTCTATCGCGGTCTTTCCGACATCCTGCCCTACCAGCGGCTGTTCAATTCGCCGATCTCGGAAGCGGCGATCGTGGCGACTGCCGTGGGCCATGCGCTGGAAGGCGGGCGCACGCTGATCGAACTGATGTATGGCGACTTCATCGGGCGGGCCGGCGACGAGATCTTCAACCAGATGGCCAAGTGGCAGGCGATGTCCGCCGGCATCCTGAAGCTGCCTGTGGTGCTGCGCTGCTCGGTGGGCAGCAAATATGGCGCCCAGCACTCGCAGGACTGGACGGCGCTGGTGGCGCATATTCCCGGCCTCAAGGTGCTCTATCCGGCAACGCCCCATGATGCGAAGGGCCTGATGGCTTCGGCGCTGTCGAGCCAGGACCCGGTGGTGTTCTTCGAGAGCCAGCGCCTCTACGACACGGTCGAGACCTTCCACATGGATGGTGTGCCGGCGGAATATTACCGCATCCCCATCGGCGAGCCCGAGGTGAAGCGCGTGGGCAGGCATGCCACGGTGCTCACCATCGGCCCGTCGCTCTACCCGGCACTCGCAGCGGCGCAGGAGCTGGAGGCGCAGGGCCTGTCGCTCGAGGTGATCGACGCGCGCTCGCTCGTTCCCTTCAACTATGACCCGGTGATCCGCTCGATCGCGAAGACCGGACACCTGCTGGTGGTGACCGAGGCCTCGGAACGCGGCTCCTTCGCGATGACGCTGGCGGCCAACCTCACGCGCTTCGCCTTCGCCAGCCTCAAGTCGGCGCCGCGCGTGCTGGGCTCGCCCAACTGGATCGTGCCCGGGGCGGAGATGGAGACGAGCTATTTCCCGCAGGCCGACGACATCATCGAGATCGTCACCTCGCAGTTCCACCCCGAGACGCACTCCAACCGCCGCGGCATCCGCAACTGGGACGACCGCGAGCTTGCCCGCAAGGGCCTGTGAAAGGACAGACACCATGAGCACCGACGTCGTCATGCCGCAGCTCGGCAACGAGATCACCGAAGCGCAGATCGACTCCTGGGCGAAGAGCCCGGGCGACCGGGTGGAGAAGGGCGAGATGTTGCTGAGCATCACCACGCCCAAGCTCACCATGGAGATCGAGGCCCCGGCCTCCGGCACGCTGAAGGAAATCCGCGTGCCCGCCGACGAGATCGCCAGCGTGGGCGACGTGCTCGCCGTCATCGACGAGGCGTGATGGACCGCCTGGTCTTCAAGACACTGGGCGGCGAGGGCGACGACCTCGTGCTGATCCATGGTTTCGGGTCCGACCGCCTGTCATGGGCCGGCACCTCGCCGGCCTTGATGGCGGTGGCGCGCGTCCACGCGCTGGACCTGCCTGGGCACGGTGACTCGCTGGCTGTCGCTTCCGGCGACGGCAGCCCGCATGCGCTGGCGCATGTGGTGGCCGAGGCGCTCGACAAGCAGGGCATCGCGCGCGCGCATCTCGTCGGCCACTCGCTGGGTGGCAGCATCGCCATGCTGATGGCGCTCGACCGGCCGCAGCATGTGCGTTCACTTGCGCTGATCGCACCCGCCGGCCTCGGCCATGCCATCGACCATGATTTTCTGCAGCGTTACCCGGGCCTCGCCACCAAGGAAGAGGCGGAGGCTCTGCTGCAAACGCTCGTCTCCAAGCCACTGCTGATCAACCGCTTCACCATCGCGCGCGTGCTGGAGCAGCTGGCGCGGCCTGGTGCGCGCGAGGCGCTGCGCGCCATTGCTCGGGGCGTCGCCGCGCATGAAGAGCAGCTGGACGCGGCGGCGATGCGCATCGCGGCGACCAACACGCCGCGCCTCGTGATCTTCGGCGGTGCCGATGCCATCAACCCGCCGGACGCGGCTGCACTCGCGGCCTTCGGCGGGCAGCAGCTGCTGATCCCCGAGGCCGGCCACCTGCCGCATGTCGAGGCGGCGCGTCAGGTGAACGCTGCGCTGGTGGAGTTCATCAGGAGCGTGGGAGCCCGGCATGGCTAAGCTCAGGCGAACGGGCAGTGCTGCGCTGGCGGATGACGCATCGCTGCGGCTGCGCGCCGCCTGGCTCTACCATGGCTTCGGCCGCACGCAGTCGGAAGTGGCGGAACAGCTCGGCATCGGGCGCTCGACCGTGATCCGCCTGCTCGAGGAGGCGCGCCTGCGCGGCGAAGTGAAGATCACCATCGAGGACCGCGTGCCGGACCTCGCGGAACTTTCGATCGAGCTCGAGCGCGCCCTGGGCCTCGATGAGGCCATCGTGGTGCCTGCCCCCGCCGATGGCGCGAGCCCGGCTGGGGCCGTGGGGCTGGCGCTGGGCCGCCTGCTCTCCGAAGCGGTGGCAGACGGCATGACCATCGGCGTGGGCTGGGGGCGCACGCTCAGCGCGGCGCTCGAGAGCTTCAACCCACCGAAGCGCACGGGCGTGAAGGTAATGTCGCTGATGGGGGGCGCCGTCGAGACGCAGTACGCCAATCCCTTCGAGTTCGCCTGGCGGCTCGCGGCGGCGCTGCGGGCCGAATGCTTCCTGTTTCCCGCACCGCTGGTCGTCGACAGCGGCGAGACCCGCGCGCGGCTGATGACCGACCGCGGCATCGCCCGGCTCACCGGCATCGCCGCCGCGCTGGACTTGGCGGTGGTCAGCGCCGGAGGGCTGGCGGCGAGTTCAGGCTCGCTGGTGCGCCAGCTCATCACCGACGAGGAGGCGGCGGACCTGCTGGCGCGCGGCTGTGTGGCCGACATCATGTGCAATTTCATCGATGCGGAAGGCCGCGTCGTCGACCACCCGATCAACGCGCGCGTCATGTCGGTGGGTATCGCGACCCTGAAGGCGGCGCGCCACAAGCTGCTGGCGAGCGGCGGACGGGACCGCGCGGCGGCGATCCTCGCGGTGCACCGGAGCATCGGCTGCAATACGCTGGTGACCGACGAGCAGGCGGCGCGGGCGCTGCTGGACCTGGCCTGAGTCGGCCCGTTCCGGAGGCAGGCCAGCTAGGCCGCGGCGCGCCTGTGCTGCGGCGCTGAAACAGGTGCCGGCGGCCACAGCCGGCCGTCCGGCGGCAGCGGCTCATGCGCTGCCCAGCTGGCAAGTTCGGCAAGATAAAGCTCGGGCGCGACGCTCTCGCCTTCCCTGCCCTCGACCAGGCCGAGGCCGATCTCGCCATAGACCGCGAGATTGGCGAGGTCCGGGACGGGAAGATCGCCGGTGCGGAACTCCTCCCACATCCGGTCGTAGAGCGACTCGAGGCTGCTCACCAACCCCGGCTCGTCGAACAGCACCGACCTGTCGCGGCCGGCGTGCAGCCGGCGGCGAAGCTCCGCCGCCGCATCCGGCACGCTTGCGATGGCGATGGCGCGGGTCACATAGTCCTCGATGCTGGTGCAGACGAGGTCAGGCAGTCCGGCGCAAGTGACGAGACCGGCGCAGACTCGCGCCGCGAAGCCCCGGCCCTGCAGCGTCAGCACCGGGGTTCCCATCCACATGGCATCCGATGCCGTGGTGTGGGCGCCATAGGGAAGGGTATCGAGGAAAAGATCGGCTAGCGCATAGCGGGCGAGATGCTGCGGGTTGGGCCGCCGCGGCGCGAAGCACAGGCGGTCCGGGTTCACGCCAGCCGCTTCGGCCAGGGCGCGCAGCCGTGCCGCCGTCTCGGCCGAGGACTCCAGCAGCCACAGCACGCTGCCTTCCACAGCCGCGAGGATGTTCATCCAGGCGCCGAACATCTGCGGCGTGATCTTCTGCGTGCCGTTGAGGCAGCAGAACACGAAGCCCGTCTCGGGCAGGCCCTCGGCACTGCGCTGCGGCGGCTCGCTGGCGACGGGCCGCCTGCGGTCATTGGGCTGGTAGCAGGGAAGGCGCAGCACGCGCTCGGTGAAGAACTTCTCGTGCCCCTCCGGCACCACATGCGGATCGGCGATGAGATAGTGGTGATATGGCGTGCCCATGGTGCCGGGAAAGCCGAACCAGTTGACGGCGATGGGGGCGGGCCTCCGCGCGAAGACGGCGGTGCGGGCATCGCGCGTGTAGCCGTTGACGTCGACCAGGATGTCGATGCCGTCTTCCACGATGCGCGCAGCGGCTGCATCGTCGGAGAGGCCGGTGATGTCGGTCCAGTGGTCGACGGCGGAGCGGATGCGGGCGCGCGTTTCGTCCTCGCGCGCGATGCCGCAGTAGTAGGCGTGGATCTCGAAACGGTTGAGGTTGTGAAGTTCCATCACCTCGGAGATGCCGAAGCCGACCGCGTGCTCGCGCAGGTCGGAGGAGACATAGCCGACCTTCAGCCGGGCCGGGCGTTCGCCGCGCCGCGCTGCATGGTCGCAGACATGCGGCGGGCGGGCGATGGAGTGGCGCGCATAGCTTGCCGCAACCGCAAGCTGGAACACCGGGTCATCGAACATCACGGCAGCCGAGAGGGGCGAAATGCTGCCGAGAAGTGTCCTGGCCTCGACCCCGTCCCAGCCCTGCACCACGGGCCATTTGCATTGCTTCTGACGCAGCGCAATCCAGTGCTGCACGGCTTGCGGCTGATGCGGCGAAAGATCGATGGCCTGCCGCAGCGCATCCTCCGCAGGCGCATCGGCGTGGTTGAACTCGAGGACCCGGCCAAGCTGGTGCAGCGCCATGACCTTGTGGCGGAGCGTGGGGCCATTGACGGCGGGAAGCCGGTTGACGAAGGCGAGCCACTGGCTCACCGCCGCGCCCGCCTGGCCCAGGTCCTCCAGCAGCCTGCCGAGATTGATGTAGGACGGGTGGAAGTCGGGATCGATCCTCAGCGCATCGCGCAGGGCATTGATGGCGGCGAAACTGTCGCCGCTGCGCTGGGCCACCACCGCCATGTTGAAATGCGCAGCCGCGAGGTTGGGGTCCTCGGGATTGAGGGCGATCCAGCGCTTGTAGATGTCGGCGGCAGCAGCCGGCGACTGGGTCTTCTCGGTGACATCGGCATCACGGAAAAGCTCGGCGATCGAAGATGACAAGGCGCTGCGGGCTCCCCTAGCTGTTGGAGGCGACGATGAGGGCGGTGAGCTGGTCGGAGCTCATCATTCCGATCTGGCTCGTGGTGAAGGCATTGGCCTGGGTCGACGACAGCGCCGCGATCTGGTCGGTGGTGATGCCGGCGATGGCCGAGTTGGCGAGCGACGGAATGCCCGTCGTTTCGTTGAGTGCGGAGAAATTCGCCGTGCTGAGTGCAGCGACCTGCGTCGAGGTCAGGGCGCCGGCCTGGGTGGTGGAGAGACCCGCGAAGATCGAGGTGTCGAGGCTGTCAAGCGCCGCCGGGGCGATGGCGCGGAACTGGCCGGCATCGAGCGAGCCGAGCTGCGTGGTGGTCAGGTTGTCGAGCGCCGTTGAGGTGAAGCCGGCCACCTGCTGCGTGGAGAGACCGGAAGCAGTAAGCACGGTGAGCTGCGCGGTGTCGAGCGCGTTGAGCTGCGTCGTGGTAAGGCCATGAAGCTGGGTGGAGCTGAGAAGGCCCAGCTGTGTATCCGAGAAGTCGGCCACCTCGGTGGTTGTGAGGCCGCCGAGCTGCGTGGCGGTCACCGCGCCGAGCTGCGTGGTGCTCCAGCCCTGGATGTCGGTCGAGTCGAGCGCCGAGAGCGAACCAGCCGAGAGAACGCCGATCTGCGCCGCAGTGAGAGCCAGCACCTGGGTGCCGGAAAGATTGCCGGCCGCTGTCGCGTCGAGCCCCGCCACCTGCTGGGTGGACAGCGTGGTGACGTCGAGCGCCTGGAGATAGGTGGAGGTGAGCGCGCTCAGCTGCGTGGCGGAGATGCCGCGGATCTGGGTGGAGGTGAGGCCCGCGAGCTGGCCGGTATCGAAATCCTGCAGTTCGGTTGCCGTGAGGCCGACCAGCTGCTGCGAGGTGATGGCGCCGAGCTGCGTCGTCGACCAGCCCTGCACTTCCGTCGAGCTCAGGGCCGCGAGGCCGGTGGCGGAGAGGGCCGCGATCTGCAGCGTGGTCAGCGCCTGCGCCTGGGTGGTGGACAGGGCATCGAGTGCCGTGGCGTTCATGCCGCGGATCTGGGCCGTCGACAGGTCGACCACGTTCAATGCGTTGAGCTGCGTGCTGCCGAGGGTGTTGAGCTGGGTCGAGATGAGGCCACGCAGCTGAGTCGAGGTGAGCTGGCCCAGCTGGGTGTCGGAGAAATTGGCGAGAGCCGTGGTGGTGAGCTGCGACAGCTGGCGCGTGGTGATGGCGCCAAGCTGCGTCGTCGACCAGGCCTGCAAGTCGGTCGAGTCGATGGCGCCGAGGCCGGTGGCCGTCAGGGCGGTGACCTGGGTGATGGTGAAGGCACGAGCCTGCGTGGTGGTGAGATTGTCGATGGCGGTGGTGCTGAAACCAGCGACCTGGGCTGCAGAGAGCGCCGCGACATCGAGGTCGTTGAGCTGGGTCGTGGCAAGGCCATTGAGCTGGGTGGTGGTGAGGCCGCGGAGCTGCGTCGACGTCAGCTGGCCGAGCTGGGTATCGGAGAAGTCGGCCAGGCCCGTGGTGGTGAGGCCGGCAAGCTGCTGCGAGGTGACGGCGCCGAGCTGTGTCGTCGACCAGGACTGGACGTCGGTCGAGCTGAGTGCCTCGAGGCCCGGAGCCGAGAGGGCGGCGATCTGCAGGGCCGTCAGCGCCGTGGCCTGGGTGTCCGACAGGGCGTCGATGGCGGTCGAGCTCATGTTGCGGATCTGCGACACCGACAGATCGGTGACGTTGAGCGCATTGAGCTGGGTCGAGGCGAGGCCGTTGAGCTGGGTGGAGGTGAGGCCCTTGACCTGTGTCGAGGTCAGCTGGCCGAGCTGGGTATCTGAGAACTCGGCCAGCGCCGTGGTGGCGAGGCCGGCGAGCTGCTGCGAAGTGATGGCGCCGAGCTGCGTCGTCGACCAGCCCTGGACATCGGTGGAACTCAGGGCATCGAGGCCGGTGACCGACATGGCGGCGATCTGGGTGGCGGTGAGCGCATCCGCCTGGGTGGTGGTGAGGGCGTCGATCGCCGTGGCATTCATGCCGCGGATCTGCGTGGCGGAAAGATTGGTGACGTCGAGGGCGTTGAGCTGGGTGGTGGCGAGGCTGTTGAGCTGCAGCGTGGTGAGCCCGCGCAGCTGGGTGGACGTGAGCTGGCCGAGCTGGGTGTCGGTGAAGTCGGCGAAGGCGGTGGTGGTGAGGCCGCCCAGCTGCTGCGAGGTGATGGCGCCGAGCTGCGTCGTCGACCAGCCCTGGATGTCGGTCGAGCTCAGGGCCTCGAGACCGGCGGCCGAGATGACGGCGATCTGTGCCGCCGTCAGCGCCTGGGCCTGGGTGTCGGAAAGTGCGTCGAAGGCGGTCGACGACATGCCGCGAATCTGCGTGACCGAGAGATCGCCGGCGTTCAGCGCATTGAGCTGCGTGGTGGCCAGGGTGTTGAGCTGCGTCGTGGTGAGGCCGCGCAGCTGCGTCGAGGTGAGCTGGCCCAGCTGCGTGTCGGTGAAGTCGGCGAGGGCGGAGGTCGTGAGACCGGCGAGCTGGCGCGAGGTGAGCGCGCCGAGCTGCGTCGTGTTCCAGGCCTGGACATCGGTCGATTCGAGGGCTTCCACCGCATAGGCCTGGAGCAGCCCTATCTGGCCGGTCGTCAGCGAGGCGGCCTGGGTGTCGGTGAGGGCGGTGATGGTGGCGGCGATCAGCGACTTGATGGCGGTGGTGGAGATCGCCTGCACCTGGCCGGTGTCGAGCGTCGTCAGGTCGGTGGTTTCCATCGCATTGATCTGTGAGGCGGTGAGGGCAGAGACCTGGGTGGTGCTGAGCGCCTGCACGTCGGTCGTCGACAAAGCCCTGATGGCGGTCGTGGACAGGGTGGCGATCTGGCGCGTGGTCAGAGACGAAACGATCGACATATAGGGGCTCCCGCTGGGCGGTGCGCTCCGCACCCCCAATCAACCTCACGATCCGCATGGAAGACATTGCCGCCGCAACCCTGCGCGAGACTTGCACAGGTCTGATGATGGTCAGGGAGGGGACGGGTTCCGCGGCGGCGTCATGCCCGCGAGCCGTGATAGCCCGCATTCCGCACGCGAGCACTCTACCCCGGCAGTTCTAAACGACGGATTAAGACGGACTCAGACGTCGAGGTTGGCGACGTTCAGCGCATTCTCGCGGATGAAGTCGCGCCGCGGTTCCACCACGTCACCCATTAGCTTGGTGAAGATGTCGTCCGCCTCGTCAAGCTCCGAGACCTTGACGCGCAGCAGCGTGCGGACGTTGGGATCGAGCGTCGTCTCCCACAGCTGCTCGGGGTTCATCTCGCCGAGCCCCTTGTAGCGCTGCATGGTGATGCCCTTGCGGCCGAAGGCGAAGACGGCGTCGAGCAGCGAGGTGGGGCCGTAAATCACCGTCTCGCCGTCCTTGCGGCGGAGCTTGGCGGGACGCTCGTAGACTTCCTGCAGATGGCCGGACTTGCGGTCGAGGCGCAGCGCGTCGGCGGAGCCGATCAGCTTGCCGTCGAGCATCCAGGCTTCCTTCACGCCACGCACTTCGCGCATGAAGCTCAATCCACCATCACTCGTGGGCTCGCCCACCCAGCCGCGCTCGGTTTCATCGGCGATGACGTCGAGGCGGCGGGCGATGTAGGCGGCCGCATCGGCGGCGCGCTCGGCACTCGACAGCACTTCGGGGTTCAACACGCCGGCAATCGCCGCCTGCTCGAGCAGCGGGCGCGGATAGCGCGAATGCAGCGCGTCGAGCGCGGCGCGCACCGAGAGCGCCTCCTCGACGATGGCGCGCAGGTCTTGCCCCGCGCGCTCGGTGCCGTCAGCCAGCACCAGCGTGGTGTTCTCGAGGCCGGTGTTGACAAGATAGTCCTCCAGCGCCTTCGAATCCTTCAGGTACTGCTCGGAGGAGCCGCGCTTCACCTTGTAGAGCGGCGGCTGCGCGATGAACAGATGCCCGCGCTCGATCACCTCCGGCATCTGCCGGTAGAAGAAGGTCAAGAGCAGCGTGCGGATGTGGGCGCCGTCGACGTCGGCGTCGGTCATGATGATGATCTTATGATAGCGCAGCTTGTCGGCGTTGAATTCCTCGCGGCCGATACCGGTGCCGAGTGCGGTGATCAGCGTGCCGATCTCGGCGGAAGACAGCATCTTGTCGAAGCGCGCGCGCTCGACGTTGAGGATCTTGCCGCGCAGGGGAAGCACCGCCTGGTTCTCGCGGTGGCGGGCCTGCTTGGCGGAACCGCCGGCCGAGTCGCCCTCGACGATGAAGATCTCGGACTTGGACGGATCGCGCTCCTGGCAGTCGGCGAGCTTGCCGGGGAGCGAGGAGATGTCGAGCGCGCCCTTGCGCCTCGTGAGCTCGCGGGCCTTGCGGGCGGCCTCGCGCGCCGCCGCAGCCTCGACCACCTTGGAGACGATGGCGCGGGCTTCCGAAGGATGCTCCTCGAACCACGCGCCGAGCTGTTCGTTGACCAGGTTCTCGACCACCGGACGGACCTCGGAGGAGACCAGCTTGTCCTTGGTCTGCGACGAGAACTTGGGGTCGGGCACCTTGACCGAGAGCACGCAGGTCAGCGCCTCGCGTGCGTCGTCGCCCGTCAGCTGCACCTTTTCCTTCTTGGCGATGCCGCTGTCATTGGCGTAGTTGTTCACCACACGGGTGAGCGCGCCGCGGAAGCCCGCCAGATGTGTGCCGCCGTCCCGCTGCGGGATGTTGTTCGTGAAGCACAGCACGTTCTCGTGATAGCTGTCGTTCCACCACAGCGCACAGTCGACCGTGATGCCGTCACGCTCGCCGTGGATCATGATCGGCTCGGGCAGCACGGCCTGCTTGGTGCGGTCGAGATAGCGCACGAAGGCGGCGATGCCGCCCTCGTAGAACAGCTCCACCACCTTGTCCTCCACGCCGCGCTTGTCGGTGAGGATGATGCGCACGCCGGAGTTCAGGAAGGCCAGCTCGCGCAGGCGATGTTCCAGCGTGGCGAGATCGAACTCGGTCTTGGTGAAGGTTTCGGTCGAGGGCAGGAAGGTCACCTCGGTGCCGCGCCTGTCGGGCGCATCGCCCACCACCTTCAGCGGCGCGTCGGGCTCGCCGTGGGTGAAGCTCATGAAGTGCTCCTTGCCATCGCGGAAGATGGTGAGCTTGAGCTTGACCGAGAGCGCGTTGACCACCGAGACGCCGACGCCGTGCAGGCCGCCCGACACCTTGTAGGAATTCTGGTCGAACTTTCCGCCGGCGTGGAGCTGGGTCATGATGACCTCGGCCGCCGAGACGCCTTCGGAAGGATGGATGTCGGTGGGGATGCCGCGGCCGTTGTCGGTCACCGTGCAGGAGCCATCGGCATTGAGCGTCACGGTGACGTGCGTGGCGTGGCCGGCGAGGGCCTCGTCGATGGCGTTGTCGACCACCTCGTAGACCATGTGGTGGAGGCCCGAACCGTCGTCGGTGTCGCCGATGTACATGCCCGGGCGCTTCCTGACCGCATCGAGGCCCTTGAGGACCTTGATCGAATCCGCGCCGTAGGTGCCGTTACCGTTCTCAACGTCTGACATCAGTCTTCCATCGCTTTCGAGACGCGGCCATCCTCCACCTGGAAGATTGCGCCCGTCTCACCAATTGCCTCGAACAGACTTGCGTCCGTTCCCGTCATCCAGCCCTGTGACCCGAGGGCCGCCAGCGCTTCCAGCAAACTCTTCCGCCGCGCCCGGTCGAGGTGGGCGGCCACCTCGTCCAGAAGCAGGATCGGCGCCACGCCGGCCCCTGCCTTCACGGCGCGTGCCTGCGCCAGCACGAGGCCGATCAGCAGCGCCTTCTGCTCGCCCGTCGAACACTGCCCGGCGGCCATCCTCTTCGGTCCGTGAAGCACGTCCAGATCGCTGCGGTGGGGCCCCCTCAGGGTGCGCCCCGCCGCCCGGTCGAGACCGCGCGAATCGGCTAAAATCCTACGATATTCGTCCTCGACTTGCACGGCAGGTTTCTGTGCCACCAGGGCCTCGATTTCGCCCTCGACAGCCACCTCCGCCCAAGGAAACGAGCTGGTTTCCCGGCCCTCCCCTATATGGGTCTGGAGGGCCTCCAATCCAACCAGCCGGGCGGCCGAAATCGCCACCGCGGCCTCGGCCATGTGGGCCTCGAGGCTGGAGAGCCAGGCTCCGTCCGGACGGCTTTCTTCCAGCAGCAGGTTGCGCTCGCGCATGACCTTTTCGAAGACGGTGATGCGGGCCGCATGTTCAGGGTCGAAGGCCGTCACGAGGCGGTCGAGGAAGCGGCGCCGGTCGGAGGCCGGGCCGGCGAACAGCCGGTCCTGGGCGGGGGTGAGCCAGAGCAGGCGCATGTGGTCTCCGAGCGACCCGGAGCCCCTCTGGGCCTCGCCGTCGATCACCACCTGGCGGCTGCCACCGTCGCCCGAGTCCGATTGGCCGCTCCAGGCGGTGCCCAGCGACACCGGGCCACCCTCCGCCGCGATGTCTGCAGCGATGGCCCAGGAGCCGGAGCCGCCCTGCCGGGCGAGATCCTCGAAGGGCACGCCCCGCAGACCCCGGCCGGGCGCCAGCAGCGAGATGGCTTCGAGGATGTTGGTCTTGCCGGCCCCGTTGGCACCGGTCAGCGCCACCAGCCGGGCCCCGGTCTCGAGGCGCAGCGCGGCATAGTTGCGGAAATCCGTCAGCGTCAGCCGCCGGATGGCGAGGGTCGGTGCGTGGGTCACAAGGGTGGCTTACACCCGCATGGGCATGAGCACATAGAGGGCCTGCTCGTCGGCCGGATCGCGCACGATGGTGGGCGATCCGGCATCGGCGAGCTGCAGCTCCATGGCGTCCGACTTCATCTGGCTTGCGACATCGAGCAGGTAGCGCGAGTTGAAGCCGATATCGAGCGGGTCGGCCTCGTAGGAACAGGCCACCTCTTCCTCCGCCGAACCGGAGTCGGGGTTGTTCACCGTCAAAACCACCTTGTTGCCGCCGATCGCCAGTTTCACCGCCCGGCCCTTCTCCATGGAGATGGTCGAGACGCGGTCGACCGCGGCGGCGAAGGTCTTGGTGTCGAGCTCCAGCTTCTTGTCGTTGTTGCGCGGAATGACGCGCTCGTAATCCGGGAAGGTGCCGTCGATGAGCTTCGAGGTCAGCACCAGGTCCCCCGCCGCGAAGCGGATCTTGGCGGCGGAGAGTGAAACCTCCACTGCACCGTCCACCCCCTCGAACAGCTTGACGACTTCCAGCACTGTCTTCCGGGGGACGATGATGCCCGGCATGTTCTTGGCGCCATCAGGGCGCGGAATCTGCGCCTGGGCGAGGCGGTGGCCATCGGTGGCGACCGCACGCAGCAATCCGCCGGCGGCAACGTCGTGGAAATAGATGCCGTTGAGGTAGTAGCGCGTCTCTTCCGTCGAGATGGCAAAGCGCGTCTTCTCGATCAGGCCCTTGAGGTCGGCGGCCGAGATGGCGAAGCGGTTGGGGAAGTCGCCCGCCGCGAGATCGGGGAAGTCCTCGTGCGGCAGCGCCTGCAGCGCGAAGCGCGAGCGGCCGGCGAAGATCGAGACACGCTGGCCGTCGCCCGCCTGCTCGAGCTCGAGCTGGGCGCCATCGGGCAGCTTCCGCACGATGTCATAGAGCATGTGGGCCGGAACGGTGGTGGCGCCGGACTTGGCGACCTCGGCGGGCACGCTTTCGACGATCTCGATGTCGAGGTCGGTGGCCGTCAGCTTGAGCTGGCCTTCGCCCGCCTGCAGCAGCACGTTGGACAGGATCGGAATGGTGTTCCGCCGCTCGACGACGCTCTGCACATGGGTGAGCGCCTTGAGGAAAGCTGACCTCTCGATGGTGACACGCATTCGCCGGTTATCCCTCGTCCTGTGGTTTCCGGCCTTGCGCCGGGCCGGAAACTTTGGCGCGGAAACAGCGCCTTTTCAAGGGCAATCGGGCGAATTTCAGCCCTGTTCGACAAGCCGGATCAGAAGGGCAACCTCGCGGGCGAGCTTGTCGTCGGTCTTGATCTGGTCCTCGATCTTGCGCACGGCGTGCAGCACCGTCGAATGGTCACGCCCGCCGAAGCGGCGACCGATCTCGGGAAGCGACCGGGCGGTCATCTTCTTGGCGAGATACATGCCGATCTGACGGGGAACCACCACGCTGCGGGCCCGGCGGGGCGAGAGGAGGTCGGTGCGGCCGACGTTGAAGTGGCGGCCGACGATCTTCAGGATGTCGTCGATCTTGATGCGCGAGCCATCGGGGCTGGCCTGCATGTCGCGCAGCACCAGCGATGCGAGATCAAGCGTCACCGCGGCATTGTTGAACTGCTGATAGGCTGTGATGCGGTTCAGGGCGCCCTCCAGCTCGCGGCCGGTACCGGTCACCCGGTTGGCGATGAATTCCAGCACCTCGTCCGGGATCACCACCGACGGGTCACGCCGCTGCATGGCCTCGTAGCGGCTCTGCAGGATGCGGCGCCGCGTGGGGAGGTCCGGCATCTCGATGTCGACGACGAGGCCGCCCATCAGCCGCGAGCGCATGCGCTGGTCGATCGAATCGAGCTGCGAGGGCGGCACGTCGGCAGCCACGATCACCTGCCGGCGCGAGTCGACGAGGCCGTTGAAGGCGTTGCAGAACTCCTGCTGCATGGTCTTGCCCTGCAGGAACTGGAAGTCGTCGATCAGCAGCACGTCCACCGCGGCGAACTGGTCCTTGAAGGCCAGCGTGTCACGCTGGCGCAGCGCCATCACGAAATTGATCATGAAGCGCTCTGCGGTGAGGAACATCACCCGGCGATCCGGCCGCTTCTCCTTGACGCGGTGGGCGACGGCGGAAAGCAGGTGCGTCTTACCCAGCCCGGAGCCAGCATGGATGAACAGCGGGTTGAAGCTCACCACGGCGCCGGGCGCCGCATCGGCGACGCGGCACATGGCGGCATGCGCCAGCTGGTTCGAGGATCCGACGACGAAGGTTTCGAAGGTCTGGCTGGGATCGGGCTGCGGCCCGCGGTCGGCACTGGCGGCAGCCTGCGCGGCGGCAATCACCGCGGGCTGCGGCGGCGCAGCGGCGATGGATTGCGGGGCGGCGGATTGGGCGTGATCGTCGCCAGCGGCCCGCTGCGGAACGCCGCCACGCATGCGCACGCGGACATGAATGGTGTCGAAGCGGCCCAGTTCGGCCTCGCTGATCTTGTAGAGCTTCGAGACGTAGTGGGTCTCGATCCACGACTTCAGGAAGCGGGTGGGAACGGAAACGATCAGGCGGCCCTGGTCGAACTCCTCGATCTCCATGCGGGCGAACCAGGAGGTGTAGAGATCTTCACCAAGTTCCGCCCTGAGCCGTTGCGCAACACGATCCCACCTCGTCTTCACGTCCGTCAAAACCGTCATCTTCTTCCGCATCCCTTCGCGCGCATTCTGCGGCGCGCCTCATCATTGCGACTGGGCCAGTGACCCAACCGTCTCTCTATCCCGGTTGCCCGCGCCGACTAGCTGTCAGCGCGCCCCGGGATGAAGGCCGAAGTTTCCGAAGTGATCATCACATGCCCCTGCCGTAGCATTGTCTCGAGCCAGTGTGGTCGTGTCGAGTGTGTCATGTGCCCCATGCCCCAACCCTCTTGTCCTCACTCACACGCAAAGGCACCCTGCTTGGACGAGAGACGCCCAGCAAACGCCACCACTGACCGCTGTCAGAACCGATGGGCGCGACGCGTCCCGGCCCTGTGTTGTTGCAGGCGAATGGCCGTCAGGCCTGCCCACGGACCAGAACTTACAAAAGCGCTCGGCGCGCTAGCAACCTGATTCAGAAAACCCTCCGTACACGGAAAGGGCTTGACGGCTTCCGGGCCGTCGACGGGTCCCGAGAGTCAATCCTAAGGCTCTGAGACTCTTCCCCTTTTGCCAAGGGCTGCCAAACCGGGCAGGCACGGCGCGACGGCGGTCTGGCAAAGCCCGCTTCGGCGTTGTTGGCGCGCCCGGCGCGAGGTTTGCCGCACCCCTTCCGAGGTGTGCGAGCAAGCTGTTGATTCAACAGCCGTTATTCTGCGCGAGACGTTCCGTATCCGGATAAATGTGGCCACTGTGGAAAAGCCCAAGGCACCGCAGCCAAAACGAAAAACGCCGGACAGCGACTGTCCGGCGTTCGGCAAAACGGGGGTGTCCTGCGCAGGCAGGACCGGCGGTCAGGCCTTGATGGCCTTGACCCGGGCGGCGAGGCGCGAAACCTTGCGCGAGGCGGTGTTCTTGTGGAGGACGCCCTTCTGGGCGCCGCGCATCAGCTCCGGCTGGGCAGCCTTGAGGGCGGCCTGGGCCTCCGCCTGGTTGCCGGAGGCGATTGCCTCCTCGACCTTGCGCACGAAGGTGCGCATGCGGCTGACGCGGTTCTTGTTGATCTCGGTGCGGCGGGCGGAGACGCGGGTGGCCTTCTTCGCCGATTTCGTATTGGCCATTTGGCTTTAGATCCTGCTTCAGAAATTCGTTTGATGGGTGGTCCAAGTCGAATGACCGCCATGCCCTGTGGCTGACGGCCCGCCTTCCCGGCCCATCGGGATGGCGGGCTTATAGAGATGGCGGGCAGCCGCGTCAATGGCCTCCAAAGGACTCGGATGATTCAGGGTTTTTCCCACTTTCCGGACTTTTCGGAGCGGAAGAAGGCATCGAGGATCCTCATGTTCTGGATGGCGTCCTCCACCCCCCAGAACGGCTTCTGCCGGCCGCGGACCACCCGGCTGAAGGCCTCGCCCTGCAGCTGGTACTGGTCGGAAACGGGCAGTTCCGTCCAGACGCCCTCGTTCATCTCCATGCCCTGCACGAAATAGCGGTTGGGCTGGTCGGGGGGCGCGTTGAACGGGATCTCGATCTCGATGCGGCCCTTGGTGCCCATGATGTTGACCCGCTGGTAGGGGGCGAGCTGGGTCGAGACGGTGAAGGACAGGTGCCGGCCGGCACCGAAGTCCGCCAGGCCGCCGGCCAGCCGGTCGGTCTTGAACTTGGGGTCGCGGTCGAAGGTGCCGGTCACCCGCGTCGGCTCGCCATCGAAGATGAAGCGCGACACAGTGATGGGATAGCAACCGATGTCGAGCAGGCCGCCGCCGCCGATGCCGCTCATGTTGCGCACGTTCTTCGGGTCGCGGTTGAAGTAGGAGAACAGCACCTGGATGGCGCGCACCTCGCCGATCTTCTTCTTCTTCACCAGGTCGCGCACCGCCAGCCACTGCGTGGCATGACGCACCATGAAGGCCTCGGCGACGAAGACGTTCTTGATCTTCCTGAGCTGCGTCGCCTCCTTCGCGGTGATGGCGATGGGCTTTTCGCACAGCACGTGCTTTCCCGCCTTCGCCGCGGCAAGCGTGAGGGGCACGTGCAGGTGATTGGGCAGCGGATTGTAGACGGCCTCGATCTCGGGGTCCGCCAGCATCTCCTCGTAGGAGCCATAGGCCTTGGGAATGCCCAGTTTTCCGGCCCATTCCTCGGCCGTCTTCTTGCGGCGCGAGGAGATCGCGACGATGTCGATGTCCTTCGACTTCAGCATGCCCGGCAAGACCTTGGCCACGCCGATGTTCGCCGTCGAGATGATGCCCCACTTCACGGGTTTCATGTGTCTGCCCTCCCTGTTCAGGAGCGCATGTTTAGTCCGGCAGCGCGATCGTTGGAAGTGTGCGCGAGGGCGGCGGCGAGATAATCGCGCGTCAGGGCGCGCGGCGTCTCGGGGTCGGCGGGCTTTCCGGTCAGGGCATAGCGCAGCCATAGCCCGTCGATCATCGCCGCAATGCCGTCAGCGAAGCGCAACGCATGATGTTCCGGCACCAGGCGCCGCAGATCGTGCAGCAGGCTGCTCCTCAGGCGGCGGTGATAGAGCGACAGGATGTTCATCAGCCGGGGCGACTGCCGGGCATTGCCATAGAGCGCCAGCCAGGCGCTGAACACCTTGCCGTCGAACTGGCTGTCGCCGAAGCAGGCATCGATGATGGCGCGGATGCGCTGGCGCGGGTCGTCGGTGCCCGCAAGCCTCGCCACCGCATCGGCGCGGAGTTCGGCCAGCAGGTGGCGCATGGTCTCGAACAGCAGCTCGTCCTTGTCCTTGAAGTAATGGTGAACCATGCCGGCCGAGATGCCCGCCTCGCGGGCAATCCGCGCCACGGTTGCGCTGGCGAAGCCATGGGCATGGATGGCGGCAATCGCCGCCTCCACCAGCTGCTTCCGCCTGATCGGCGCCATTCCGAGCTTCGGCATCCCGTCCTCCGCGCAAAAGTGTCGTTTTTTATTGGTCGGCTGTCCAATGAAAACTTGCCGAGCGCGTGGAACCTGAATTACTCTCCGTCTCCAAGCCGCGGTGCCGCTGACAAGGTTCCGGGCGAACAGGGAGCTAGTCATGAAGTCATTCATCAAGAGTGTGGCGGTCGCTGCCGTCATGGGGGCCGCGATGGCCACCACCGCCTTCGCGGGGGATGCTGCCAGCTGCAAGGCCGTGAAGTTCGCGGATGTGGGCTGGACCGACATCCAGGTCACCACCGGTGCCACCTCCGTCATCCTCGAGGCGCTGGGCTACGAGCCGCAGGTCTCCACGCTGTCCGTGCCGGTGACGCTGGCCTCGCTCAAGAACAAGGACATCGACGCCTTCCTCGGCAACTGGATGCCCTCCATGACCGCCGACATCAAGCCCTACCTCGACGACAAGTCGGTGGAGCAGGTCGCCACCAACCTCGAGGGCGCAGGCTATGGCCTCGTCGTTCCGCAATATGTCGCCGATGCCGGCGTCAAGTCGCTCGCCGACCTCGGCGCCAATGCCGAGAAGTTCGGCGGCAAGATCTACGGCATCGAAGCCGGCAACGACGGCAACCGCATCATCCAGACGATGATCGACGATCCCAAGAACAACCTGAAGGGCTTCCAGCTGGTCGAGAGCTCCGAGGCGGGCATGCTGACCGAGGCCGAGAAGGCCATGAAGGACAACCAGTGGATCATCTTCCTCGGCTGGACGCCGCACCCCGTCATGGGCGAGATGAAGATCGCCTATCTCGACGGCATGGGTGACTCAGGGTTCGGTGCCGCCACCGTCTACACGGTTGCCCGCGCCGGCTACACCGGCGAATGCCCGAACGTCGGCGCGCTGCTGAAGAACCTCAAGTTCGACCTCGCCATGGAAGGCGCCATGATGGGCCCCGTCCTCAAGGACAGTGCGGATCCGAAGGAAACCGCCCGGGCCTGGCTCAAGGCGCACCCCGATGCGGTGAAGCCCTGGCTGCAGGGTGTCACGACCTTCGATGGCGGTGACGCCGCCGCGGCGGTCGACGCCGCGCTGAAGGGTTAAGCAAACGCAAGCAAGCCCGGGAGACACCTCCCGGGCTTCTTCTTTTCCATTTCGTCCAAGACATGCCAGACTGAACGCGGCACCATAAGCCAGCGCAGGTCACTCGGGGGAGGGGCACATGGATCCGGTCACCAGTTTCATCAGGTCGTGGAAGTTGCCGGTGGGGCCGTGGGGCAAGAGCTTCATCGACTTCATCATCACCTATTTCCAGTGGCTGTTCGACGCGCTGAAGGTGGCGCTCAACTTCGCGGTGGACACCACCACGGCGGGGCTGCTCGCCATTCCGCCGGTGCTGCTCGCCCTGCTGATCGCAGGGTTTGCCTATTGGCTGCAGAAGTCCTGGAAGCTGGCGCTGGGCGTGTTCATCGGCCTCGTCTTCATCATCAACCAGGGCCTGTGGAAGGAAACGGTGCAGACGCTGGTGCTGGTCGTCGGCGCCACCGCGCTGTCGATGGCGATGGGCGTGCCGCTCGGCATCTGGGCGGCGCACAAGGCGCGGGTCTGGCGCGTCACCCAACCGATCCTCGACCTGATGCAGACCATGCCGACCTTCGTCTACCTGATCCCCATCCTCATCCTCTTCGGCCTTGGTGCTGCCCCTGCCCTCATCGTCACCATCATCTTCGCCATGCCGGCTCCGGTGCGCATGACCTATCTCGGCATCACCTCGATCCCCAAGCCGATGATCGAGGCGGGCGAGGCCTTCGGCGCCACCAAGCGGCAATTGCTGTGGAAGGTGGAACTTCCCGCCGCCATGCCCTCGATCATGGCGGGCCTTACGCAATGCATCATGCTGTCGCTCTCCATGGTGGTCTTCGCCACGCTGATCGGTGCGCCCTCGCTCGGCAACCCGGTCTACAAGGCGCTGTCCAACCGCAACATCCCGCTCGGCATCGAGGCCGGCCTCGCCATCGTGGTGCTGGCCATCATCCTCGACCGCATGCTGGCGGTGAAGACGGGAGGCAAGAAATGAGCACCGCCATCGAGTTCAAGAACGTCGACATCATCTTCGGCGACAAGACCGACGAGGCGCTGAAGCTTGCTCATTCGGGCACCGACCGCTCGGAAATCCTCGCCCGGACGGGTGCGGTGCTGGGCGCCACGCAGGCGAGCCTCACCGTGAACGAGGGCGAGATCAGCGTGCTGATGGGGCTTTCGGGCTCCGGCAAATCGACGCTGCTGCGCGCCGTCAACGGCCTCAACAAGGTGACTGGCGGCGAGGTGCTGGTGAAGGACGGCGCGCGCATGGTGGACGTCGCCTCCTGTGACGCGGCCACGCTGCGCCATATCCGCCAAAGCCAGGTCGCCATGGTGTTCCAGCAGTTCGCCCTGCTGCCCTGGCGCACCGTGCGCGAGAACGCCGGCTTCGGCCTCGAACTTGCCGGCATGCCGGAGGCCGAGCGCAACGCCAAAGTCGACAAGCAGCTGGAACTCGTCGGCCTCAAGCAGTGGGCCAACAAATACGTGCACGAGCTTTCGGGCGGCATGCAGCAGCGCGTCGGCCTGGCCCGCGCCTTTGCCACCGAGGCGCCGATCCTGCTGATGGACGAGCCATTCTCGGCGCTCGATCCGCTCATCCGCACCAAGCTGCAGGACGAGCTGCTGCAGCTGCAGAAGCAGATCAAGAAGACCATCCTCTTCGTCAGCCACGACCTCGAGGAGGCGCTGAAGATCGGTAACCGCATCACCATCATGGAGGGCGGACGCATCGTCCAGTCCGGCACGCCGGAAGACATCGTGCTGAAGCCCGCCAATGACTACGTGCGCGACTTCATCGCCAACGTGAACCCGCTCTCGGTGCTGACCGCATGGAACGTGATGCGGGCGCTGCACGAGCTCGAGAAGGACGCCGACGGCTGGGTGTGGCTCGACAAGCGCAAGACCACGCGCTTCAAGCTGAGCGCCGACGGCAAGGTGACCGCCGCCGAGCGCGACGGCCACCCCGCCACCTGGGTGTCATGCGACCATGTCGAGACGCATGTCGATGCCAACCACCGCCCGGTGTTCTGGGCCAGGCCCGGAACACCGCTGAAGGTCGTCATGCTGGCAATCCACAATACCGACGTGGCGCCGGTGGCGATCTTCGACGAGGAGGACCGCTTCCTCGGTTCGATCGGTGTCAGGCACGTGCTGCAGGCGGTGCTGAAGCGGCAGGACTAGCCGGGTCCCAGGCATGGCCTGATCCGAGCGGGCCGACGCCGAGATGCTGCGCAATGGTCTGGCCGATGTCGGCGAAGCTCTGGCGCAGGCCGAAGCCGCCGGGCACCATGCCGGGCATGAAGCTCATCACCGGAATCTGTTCGCGCGTGTGATCGGTGCCTCTCCAGGTCGGATCGTTTCCATGATCCGCGGTGAGGATGAGAAGATCGCCCCCGCGCAGCTTGCTCATGATGCGCGGCAGGTCCGCATCGAAGGCCTCGAGCAGGCGCCCATAGCCCACGGGATCGCGGCGGTGGCCGTACTCGGTGTCGAAGTCGACGAAGTTGGTCATCAGGAAGCCGCCCTCGCCCAGGCCGTCCATGTGGGCGAGCGTCGTCTCGAGAAATGCCGGGTTGCCCGCCACCTTGTATTCGCGCCCCGTTCCGACATGGGCATAGATGTCGCCGATCTTTCCGACCGAGACGACGTCGCGCCCGGCATCGCTCAGCACCTTGAGCAGCGTCGGCGACGGCGGCGTCACCGCGTAGTCCTTGCGGTGGCCGGTGCGCTTGAACGCGCCCGGCCGCTCGCCGAGGAAGGGCCTGGCGATGATGCGGCCGATGTTCATGGGATAGGTAAGCTCGCGCGCCACGCGGCAGACCTCGTAGAGCCGCTCGAGCCCGAAATGCTCCTCATGCGCGGCAATCTGCAGCACGCTGTCGGCGCTGGTATAGGCGATGGGCTTGCCGGTGCGGATATGCTCCACGCCAAAATCCTCGATCACTTCCGTGCCCGACGCATGGCACATGGCGAGCAGGCCCGGCAGGCTACAGCGCGTGACGATGGCGTCGATCAGCTCCGGCGGGAAGGCTGGGATGGTATGCGGGAAATAGCCCCAGTCGAAGGCCAGCGGCACGCCGGCGATTTCCCAGTGCCCGGTGATCGTGTCCTTGCCGCGGGAGACCTCGCGCGCCACGCCATACTGGCCGATGAGCGGCGCGGGCTTCAGCGGGTTTTTTCCGGTGGACAGGGCTGCCGCCCGGCCCAGCCCAAGCGAGGCCATGTGAGGCACGTCGAGCATCCTGTGATCGCAGATGTGGCCGAGCGTGTTGGCCCCTTCATCGCCGAAGCTTGCGGCATCGGGTGCGCCACCGATGCCGAAGGAGTCGAGGATCAGGAGAAAGGCACGCGCCATCGGACCTCCGCTCTAGCCTGCGATGCGCGCGAGGACAGTGGCCTGCTCGCCGCCACGCGCACCCACAGCATAAGCCGATCTGACGATCGCCGCAGCCCTGCCGAGGCGCTCCTCGTCGGCGGCGTGGATCACGCACAGCGGCTGCGTGCGGTCGACGCGCGCCCCCTTGCCCAGAAGCTGCGAGAGGCCGACGCGATGGTCGATCGTGTCGGACGCGACGCGCCGCCCGCCACCGAGCTCGATCACGGCGAGGCCCAGCTCGCGGGTGCGGATGGAGGACACGTAGCCCTCCTCGTCGGCATGAACGGCGCGGATGATCGGGGCCGTGGTGAGGTGCTTCGCGTGATCGGCCAGGAAGCCCTTCGGCCCGCCGAGTGCCCGCACCATGCGCTCGAAGTGCTCCGCCGCCTTGCCGGACGACAGCGTGACTGAAAGGCGCTTCCGTGCCGCCGCCGTGTCCGGTGCCAGCCCCGCACTCACCAGCAGCTCGGCGCCAAGGGCAAGTGTGATCTCCATGACGCGCGGGTCGTCGCGGCGGCCGAGCAGGAACTCGCAGGCATGCGCCACTTCGAGAGCGTTGCCGGCGCAGGGGGCGAGCGGTTCGCTCATGTCGGTGATGAGTGCCGTGGTGGGTAGGCCCGCGCCATTGGCGACATCGACGAGGCTCTCGGCCAGCGCCTCCGCGTCCGCCATGCGCGTCATGAAGGCGCCGGAGCCCATCTTCACGTCGAGCACGAGGGAGCCGAGCCCCGCCGCGAGTTTCTTCGACAGGATGGAGGCGGTGATCAGTGGCACGGATTCGACCGTCGCCGTCACGTCGCGGATGCCGTAGAGGCGCTTGTCGGCAGGGGCGAGGTCGGCGGTCTGGCCGATGATGGCGCAGCCCGCCTCCCGCGTCGCCGCGCGGAACAGGTCGAGGCCCGGCTGGGTCTGGTAGCCCGGGATGGAATCGAGCTTGTCGAGCGTGCCGCCGGTGTGGCCCAGTCCCCTGCCCGAAATCATCGGCACGAAACAGCCGCAGGCGGCGAGCATCGGTGCCAGCATCAGCGAGAGATTGTCGCCGATGCCGCCAGAGGAATGCTTGTCGACCACAGGGCCCGGCAAATCCCACTGCAGCACGGTGCCGGAGTCGCGCATGGCCAGCGTCAGGCCCACCGCCTCCTCGCGGCTCATGCCACGGAAGAACACCGCCATGGCGAAGGCCGCGACCTGCCCCTCGGACACGCTGCCGGAGGTGAGGCCCTCGATGAAGGCCTTCACGTCCTCGCGCTTCAGCGAGGCACCGTCGCGCTTCCGGCGGATCAGCTCCTGCGGCAGCATGTCAACTGTCCTTCAAGAAGCGGGTGACGAGCGCTTTCATGTTCTCCGCCGCCTTGGCGCCCTCGCGCTTGGTCTCCTCGTGGCTGGGCGAAGCGCCCTCGATCCCTGCCGCGAGATTGGTGATGACCGAGAGCCCCGCGACCTTCAGCCCGAAGCGGCGGGCGAGGATCGTCTCCGGCGCGGTGGACATGCCCACCGCCGAGCCGCCGATGATCTGGAACATGCGGATTTCCGCCGGCGTCTCGAAGGACGGCCCGGAGTACCAGCAATAGACACCCTCGCTGAGCGCGATGCCCTCCGCCTTCGCTGCGGCGTGGAAGCGCTCGCGCAGTGCCGCGTCATAGGCATTCGTCATCGGCACGAAATTCTCGTCGCCGTGCTGGCCGATGAGCGGGTTCATGCCGGAATAGTTGATGTGATCCGAGATCAGCATGATGGCACCAGGGCGCATCTCGGGCTTGAGGCTTCCGGCCGCATTGGTGAGGACCAGCGTCTCGATGCCGGCGCCCGCCAGCATCTCGATGGCGGGGCGCATGACAGCGGCATTGCCGGACTCGTAAGGGTGGGCGCGGCCGGCGAGGACGGCTACTTCCCTTCCGCCGAGCCTTCCCACGAAGAGCTTGCCGGCATGGCCCGAGATCTTCGGCACCGGGAAGCCCGGAAGATCCGCATACGGAATGACCAGTGCATCCTCCACCGCTTCCGCCAGCGCGCCGAGGCTGGAACCGAGGATGATGGCGGTCTTCGGCGCACGGGCCCCGAGCTTCTGCGCGAGCGCATTCATGCGAGGTTCTCCGGGCCGAAGGAATAGGGCAGAAGCTCCTCGAGCGTGAAGGTCTGGATCAGCTCGCCCGACTCTGTGCAGCAGTGGATCTTCACGTCGGGTGCCGCGAACTCGCGAATCTTCTGGCGGCAGCCGCCACAGGGCGTGCACAGCGTGGCACCATTGCCCATCACCGCGATCTCGGTGATCTTCCGTCCACCGGCCATGACGAGCGCCGAGATGGCCGAGGGCTCGGCGCACCAGCCTTGCGGATAGGAGGCGTTCTCGATGTTGCAGCCGCCGTGGACGCGACCATATTCGTCGCGCATCGCGGCGCCGACGAGAAACTTCGAATAGGGCGCATGGGCCTTGAGGCGGGCGGACTTCGCCTCCTCGATCAGGTCGCGCATGTCAGCGATCCTTCGTGTAGGGCAGCCCCGAGGCTCGCGGCGGGATCGACTTGCCGATGAAGCCGGCAAGCAGAACGACGGTGAGCACATAGGGCAGCATGTTGATGAACTGCACCGGGATCTGGAAGCCGCCGACCGACGCCCCTTGCGCGAAATTGCCCACCGCCTGCAGGAAGCCGAAGAGCAGGCAGGCGCCGAGCGCCGGATAGGCGCGCCAGTTGGCGAAGATGAGGGCAGCGAGCGCCATGAAGCCAGCACCCGCCGTCATGTCGCGCACGAAGCTCGAGGACAGCGAGGTCGAGATATAGGCCCCGGCGATGCCGCACAGCACGCCGGCGATGATCACCGCGCGATATCGGAGTGAGGCGACCGAGATGCCCGCCGTATCGACCGCATGCGGGTTCTCGCCCACGGCGCGCAGCCGGAGGCCGAAGCGGGTGCGGGCCAGCGCCCAGGCGGTGAGCGGCACCAGCGCGAAGGCGAAATAGGCGAGGATCGAGTGCTCGAGGAAGACGCGCGACAGGGGGCCCAGCACCGGAATGTCGTAGAGCGCCGGAAACTGGAAGGGCAGGAAACGGCCTTCCGGCGGCAGCGCCGGCGTGCGGCCACCTTCCTTGAACCACTCGTTGCCGAGCACCACGGCGAGGCCGGCGGCCAGCATGTTGATGGCGACACCCGACACCACCTGGTTGCCGCGCTGGTTGATCGCGGCATAGCCATGCACCAGCGCGAAGGCGAGCGAGGCGAGGATGGCGCAGAACAGTCCGATCCAGGCCGAGCCGAAGACAGCGGAGGCCGAGGCCGCGACGAAGGCGGCGATCAGCATCTTGCCCTCGAGCCCGATGTCGACAATCCCTGATCGCTCCGACCACAGCCCGGCCATGCAGGCGAGGATCAGCGGCACGCTCATGCGGATGGTCGAGGCGAGGAGCTCGATATAGAGGTTCATTGGTTACCCTCGCCGCCCAAGGGAAAGAACAAGGCCGAGAGGGCGGGGCGGAAGGCATATTCGAGGGCACCCATGAACAGGATGACGAGGCCCTGGATCACCACCACCATGTCACGGTTGATCTCGGGCTTGGCGAAGGAAAGCTCCGAGCCGCCCTGGTACAGGAGCCCGAAGAGCATGGCGGCGAGCAGGATGCCGATGGGGTGCGAGCGGCCCATCAGCGCCACCGCGATGCCGACGAAGCCCGCACCGCCGACATAGCCGAGCAACAGGCGGTGCTGCACGCCGAGGATCTCGTTCACCGCCATCAGCCCGGCTAGCGCGCCCGAGATGGTCATGGCAATGATGATGATGCGGTCGGGCCTGATGCCGGCATAGACGGCGGCGGCGGGGTTGGCGCCGAGCGCGCGGATCTCGTAGCCGAGCTTGGTGCGCCACAGCAGGTACCACACCGCCCAGGCGGCGATCAGCGCGAGGAACACCGAGAAGTTCAGCGGCGAGGAGGCGATCCTGACGCCGAAGAACTCGCGCGCCACTTCCCGCGCGCTGAGGATGTAGGCGCCGGTGATCTCGCGGCTTTCCACCGCCATCTTGCCGACCGGGCGGAACCAGTAGTTGATGAGGTAGCCGACGAGGCTCGCCGCGATGAAGTTGAACATGATCGTGGTGATCACGATGTGGCTGCCGCGCTTGGCCTGCAGCACGCCGGGGATCCAGGCCCAGAAGGCGCCCATCGCCATGGAGGCGAGGATGGCGAGCGGCAGCAGGATGGGCCAGGGCAGAAAATCGAGGCCGAGGCCCACGGTGGCGGCACCCACACCCGCCATGTAGGCCTGCCCCTCGCCGCCGATGTTGAACAGCCCGGCATGGAAGGCCACCGCCACGGCGAGGCCCGTGAACACGAAGTTGGTGGCATAGTAGAGCATGTAGCCCCAGCCCTTGAGCGAGCCCAGGGCGCCCTCGATCATGATCCACATCGCCTCGAAGGGGTTCTCGCCGATGATCAGCACCACGAGGCCCGAGACGATGAGCGCCACGGCGAGATTGATCAGCGGGATGAGGCCGACATCGACCCAGTGCGGAAGTTCGCCGCGCATCTGCATCACGCGGCATCCTTCGCGACGCCGGCCATGAGCAGGCCGAGCTCGCGCTCGTCGGCGCCTGGCCCGCGCTCGCCCATGATGCGGCCGGCGAACATCACGAGGATGCGGTCCGACATGGAGCGGATCTCGTCGAGTTCGACGGAGACGAGCAGCACGGCCTTGCCTTCGTCGCGCAGCTGGATGATGCGCTTGTGGATGTATTCGATGGCCCCGATGTCGACCCCGCGCGTCGGCTGGCCGACGATGAGGAGATCGGGGTTGGACTTGATCTCGCGCGCGATGATCAGCTTCTGCTGGTTGCCGCCGGAGAATTTCGAGGACTTGAGGAAGGGGTCCGGCGGGCGGACGTCGAACTCCTCCATCTCGGACCGCGCCCGCGCGATGACCTTGTCGCGGTCGAGGCGATAGCCCCTGCCCAGCGAGTCGAGATGATGCCAGCCGAGGATGGCGCTCTCGGCGGCATCGAAGCTGCCGATGAGGCCGCGGTGCTGACGGTCCTCGGGCACGTGGGCCAGGCCTTCGGCGCGCACGTGGCGCGGGTCGCCCAGGATGCCGATGTCCTTACCCTCGAAGATCACCTGACCCGAGGTCGGGCGGGCGATCCCCGCGATCACGTCGAGCAGTTCCGACTGGCCGTTGCCGGAGACGCCGGCGATGCCGACGATCTCGCCCTTCCTCACGGTGAAGGACACGTTGTCGACCCGCGCGATGCCCTTCCGGTCCTTCCAGGTGAGGTTCTTCACCTCGAGCACGGTCTCGCCGGGGTTCGACGGCCCCTTCTCGACGCGCAGCAGCACGCGGCGGCCGACCATCAGCTCGGCCAGTTCCTCCACCGTGGTGGACTTCGTCTCCTTCGTCGCGACCAGCTCGCCGCGGCGCATGACCGAGACGCGGTCGGTGATGGCCATGATCTCGCGCAGCTTGTGAGTGATGAGGATGACGGTCTTGCCCTGGTCCTTCAGTGTACGGAGAATGCGGAACAGGTGGTCGGCCTCGTCCGGCGTCAGGACGCCGGTGGGTTCGTCGAGGATCAGGGTCTCGGCGCCCTTGAACAGGGCCTTGAGGATTTCGACGCGCTGCTGCAGGCCGACGGGCAGCTCGCCGACGATGGCATCGGGGTCGACGTCGAGCTCGTAGTCATGCGCCAGCCGCTCGAGCTCGGCGCGGGCCTTGGCCAGTGCCGGGCCGATGAGGCGGCCGCCCTCGGCGCCGAGCACCACGTTCTCCAAGACGGTGAAGGGTTCGACCAGCATGAAGTGTTGGTGGACCATGCCGATGCCGAGGGCGATGGCATCGGAGGAGGAGCGGATCTTGACGGGCTGGCCTTTCACCCGGATCTCGCCCGAGTCGGCGTGGTAGAAGCCGAAGAGGATCGACATGAGCGTCGATTTCCCCGCGCCGTTCTCGCCGATGATGCCGTGGATCGAGCCGGGCTCGATCGCCAGCGACACGTCCTTGTTGGCGTGGACCGAGCCGAAGCGCTTGTCGATGCCGATGAGTTCGATGGCGGGAGTCATGCCGTTCCCGTTTCAGCAGGCAAGAATCGAGCCGCTTCCCGGCGGGGAAGCGGCTCGGTGGTGACTTACTGCACCGGGCAGGTGTTGTCTTCGGTGTAGTCGTGGACCTTCACCGTGCCGGCGATGATGTCGGCCTTGGCCTTGTCGACGGCCGCCGTCATCTCGGGGGTGATGAGCGGCTTGTTGTTGTCATCCATCGCCACACCCACGCCGTCCTCGGCGAGGCCCAGGGCCTGGATGCCGGGCTTGAAGCCTGCGTTGCCGGCCTTCATCACGTTGTAGACGGCGACGTCCACCCGCTTCAGCATGGAGGTGAGGACCTTGCCGGGGTGGAGGTAGTTCTGGTTGGCGTCGACGCCGATCGACAGCGCGCCACCATCGGCGGCGGCCTGCAGCACGCCGAGGCCCGTGGCGCCGGCGGCGGCATAGATGACGTCGGCACCCTGGGCCATCTGGCCCTTGGTGATCTCGCCGCCCTTGACCGGGTCGTTCCAGGCGGCACCGGTGTCGCCGGTCATGTTCTGGAAGATCACGGCGTCGGGCTTCGCGGCCTTGACGCCCTGGGCATAGCCGCAGCCGAACTTGCGGATCAGCGGAATGTCCATGCCGCCGACGAAGCCGACCTTGCCGGACTTGGACGCCATGCCGGCCAGGATGCCGGCGAGGTAGGAGCCCTCGTTCTCCTTGAACACGATGGACTGGACGTTGGGCAGGTCGACCACCATGTCGACGATGGCGAACTTGAGGTCCGGATATTCCTTGGCGACCTTTTCGACCGCCGCGGCCTGGGCGAAGCCCGCCGCGATGATGGGCGAGTAGCCCTGGTCGGCGAAGTTGCGGATGGCCTGCTCGCGCTGGGCCTCCTGGGCGATCTCGAACTCGCCATAGGCGGTGCCGGTCTCGGCCTTGAACTTCTCCGCGCCGTTGAACATGCTTTCGTTGAACGACTTGTCGAACTTGCCGCCGATGTCGAA
Organism: Hyphomicrobiales bacterium; assembly: GCA_046349235.1. Taxonomy (GTDB): domain Bacteria; phylum Pseudomonadota; class Alphaproteobacteria; order Rhizobiales; family Aestuariivirgaceae; genus Aestuariivirga. The sequence goes on along the minus strand of JAXMCT010000009.1, from coordinate 57 downwards.
CACGATGGCGGGCTTCGAATCGTCCGCCAGCGCCGCACCGGCGGTGAGGGCGAGGGC
>JAXMCT010000008.1:0-556698 GCA_046349235.1 Hyphomicrobiales bacterium | reverse complement strand
CCCGCGACAATATGAGAAGCGGGCTGCGGACACCCGAAACCTCGGTAGGCCGCCCCATGAACGTCACCTTTCGGCCGCGCAGCTCCTCGCCCATGCGGTCAAGTGCCTCGCAGAACAGCCACAGACCCTTGCGGGTCTCGAGGCGTCCGAAGAATACAAGTTCATCGACCGGGCTCCGGCTTTGCGACTGCTTCTTCTTCACGCCGATCGGAAATGGATATGGCTGGCGATAGGTGTGCCGGGGCAGAGTCCAGCCATAGCTCTCGTATTCCCTCAGCAGATACTGGCTGGGCCCGATGACGACATCCGCCCACTCCACGCTCCGCCGTTCCACACCGATCATCTGCAGGTCGGCGGGCCGGGCAAGCCACTGATCATTCGTGTTGCAGACCCACTCGATCGATCCGTGGGTGATCACGCAATGGACGCGGTCGACGAAGGGTTGCAATCCGGCGCGCTTGGCGGCAAGGCTGTAGTAGCCGCTGCCATGGTGCTCGTTGAAGTAGACGGCATCGTAGTCGTGGGATGCCAGATGCTGCTTCACCAGCCACGACTTTCGCAGCCAGTCCCGGTAGTCTCCATCATGATCGATGAATGTGAGCGTGATCCCGCGCCTGGCCAGCTGGTCTACCCAATAGGCCCAGTTGCGCTCAACACAGTCCGGATGCCCCCGTTGCACGAGTGTATAGAGGATCGTGATGCGGTGACCGTTGGCAGAAAGGCTGTCGATGAGCGCACTCGTCGCCGTTCCGATGCCGCCATTCTTGATGGGGCCGAGAATCTCGGACGTCACGACACAGACGTTCAATGCTCGTCTGCTTGTCGTCTTGAGGCCGGGAAGTGGCTTGAAGTCGGCCTGCCCTTTGCTCGTCACAACGGAACTCCTCTCAGCAAGGCCGGAAAGCCGGAGCGATCCATTTGGCATTCGCTCCCATGGTGGCGTCGCGGCGACGCTTCATGCGGGTCGACAAGAGCACATCGCACTCCGCCGGAAACTCCTTCGGCACAGCAAACTCGACCGTCTTGCGCTCGCCGCCCTCCAACGTCCATTGCTGACTCAGCGACTCGCCAGATGACGATTGCAACTCCAGTGAGAATTCCACCGGTCCCATCGTCGTGTCCGGCAGCGACAGATCGGCCGTGAAGAGGGCGGGCGCCGGCAGCGAAAGACTTGAAAAGATGAGTGTGGCGTCTCCCTCGTGTCCACTGTTCGGATGGAGCTCAAGCACTTGGTCGGGTTCTTCCACGCGCATCGACCATTCGTGACCCACGTTCATGCCCGTATAACGGCCGGCTGCCACGAGGGCAGCCAGGTCGATCGTCTTGGCAAACAGATCGGCGAGCCTGGCTGGCGTGACGTTGGTGATGCGCAGTTGCTGGTTGCCGGTGGTGAGAGAGCTGGCAATGAGCGACAGTGCCAACCCGGGACGCCCGGCTGCGTGCGCCACCTTCGCGTAGTTGGCGAAGGCCTGCTCGGGATCCCAGTAGTTCTGGGGCGCGAGGATACCCTCGCCCAGCCGCGAGGTGAGGTCGGCAACCAGGCCCTCGGCATTGCGATGTGCATCTTCTGCCATGAAGATCTCGACCGAGAGTCGGGAGAGCAGGGCCGCTTCCGAACCGGCCCTCATGTTTTTGGTCTTCTGCAGGTGACGCATCGTGATGCGTGGCAACTCAAAGCTCTCGCGCGAAGGTGGCATAGCCGCTGGGGTGAGGAAGCAATCGGGCATGAGTTCGAATGAGCCGCCGTCCGCGGACAATTCGAGCAACACTTCGTGAACGTAAAGTTCGATGTCCTTCATCCGGCACAGCTGTGGATCGCGTGGAGATACACGAGTCAGGATGCTGGCCAATTTGGAGCGCAAGATCACCAGGCCGGCACTGCTGTCCTGAGCGAGGGCGAGCAGGGCGCGTGTGTTGCCGGTCTTGAAGCGCTCAGGCTCCCAGCGGAACTCGCCGACGCAGAGATAGGCGTTCTCGGGCTTCGCGTTCTCGATCGCATGGCCCCGCATGACGGTCAGCGCATCGATCCTGGTCTTGCGCAGGGCTTCCTCCCCACGCTCAAGAATGGCTGAACTGACCGGTTGATCCAGTCGGCAGAGAACCAGCATTCCATCGCCGGACTGAATCTCTCGCATCTCGGATGCGAAAGACTGCAGGGTGAAGAAACGGAGATTGTCGGGGTGCGCAGCGGCGTCAGCCGGGGAATTCCCTGCAATGACATTGCGCTCGTCCTGGAACACCATCACGCGACAATCCGGATGACGCAATGCCACCTCGCGGGCGCTGTCGCGCACAAGCTCCGCAGACATGTCTTCCGGAGCAAGAAGCAGGAGGGACTTCGGCATCGGCAGCCTGGCCGCGGCCGACTCGTCAGTCCTGCGAGCCGCTGAAGCCAGGCTGGCGCGCGCCTCGGCCACCAGTCCAGAGACCCATGCGATGGCCTGGCGAGAATTCTCCTGCGGATCGAAGGAAGGCTGACCCGTGGTCGCCCCGTCCTTGAGCACGGCGGAAAGCTTCGCCGTCAGCGCGTCTGCCGTGGCTTCGAACGTGCAGTTGGCGATATCTGCCTCACTGATGAGTTCCTGACCACCACTGCCGGAAGACGCCATGAAGGGAATGCCCTCGATCAGGCACTCGAGGATCACACACGGGCTGTTGTCCTCGCGGGATGGCATGACCGCGAGGCGGTTGCCACCCTTCAGATATGCCAGGGCCTGGTCCCGGTCGTAGCTATACAGGAAGCTGGGCGAAAATGGCCACTCGGCGGACCGCCGGAGGAGGCCGAAGCCTGTCGACTCGCCATCCTCGTTCGTGAATTTGCCGAGGAACGAGACCTTCCGTCCGGCCAGTTCATACTTCAGGCGATCGATCACCTCGCAGAACAGCCAAACACCCTTGCGCCTCTCGATGCGGCCGAAGAAGACGATTTCATCAATCGCAAACTTTCGCCGGGGTGGCACCGCGCGCTCGGTGCTGAAGGGAAGGATGTTGGGGCGCACCAGCGTCTTTGGCGGCAGGGTCCAGCCATAGGACTTGTACTTGCGCAGGATGTAGGCGCTGGGTGAGACGACATAATCTGCGAGTTCGATGCTGCGACGCTCGATTTCGAGGAGGCGGATGTCGGACAGAGTTCTGACCGCAGACTGGTTGAGTTCGCATATCCACTGTGTGGCGCTGTGCGTGACGACGACGATCTGCGTATGTGCGAAGGCAGGACTTCCGGATCTCTTGGCGAGGGCGCTGTAATAGGCCGTCCCGTGCGTATCGTCGAAAAAGGCGACGTCATACGTCCTGGACTGCAGGGATTCCATGACCCGCAGGGACTTGCCCAGCCAATCGTCCCACTTGCCCTGATGCTGGATGCAGAGAAGATTGATGCCCAGTGCGCGGAAGGCCGCGACCTGCTCCTCGAAACTGCCGCGGAAACTGTAGGGGTGACCTGTGTCGACCTGGGTGTAGAGGACGTCCACCGTAAACCCGGCGCTCTGCAACGCCAGGGCAAGGCCGCGGTTGGACGTCCCGATCCCGCCATTGAAGTCAGGACCGGCGATCTCGCCTGTCACGATGCAGACCCGACCAGCCGACGGTCCGGGCTCGGACGTCACATGGGCAAGCTGATGGATGGAAGATGGAGCGTGAATGGCGGCACCCTCGGGAAACAGCTTCGGCAAGCGCCATTGCGGCGCCTAAAAAGAATTGTCGCCCAGACTAGGCCTGAGCGACAAAGGACGCCATCTATCAAATCGATTGCGGTTAACGCGATCGAGTTTACTGCGGGTAGCCGGGCTCCTGCCGCGGACCACCACCGCCGCCGCCGCCGACGTCGGGAATGTTCTGCCCCTTGTCAGCACCACCGTCGGCCGGACGCAGCCCGGGCTTGAGGCCATACTGGTCAAAGGCGCAGCCGCGCACGTACTGATGGGTGTTCGGCCTGCTCAGCTGGCTCCAGCAGCTCTCCTCTGCGGCCTGAACGGGCGCACTTGCCGACATGATCAGCGTCGCGCCAGTCACAGCGCTCAACAGCGCAGACACCTGGAGAGCTTTCAGCTTCTTGCTCATATTTGCCACCTACTCCCTTAACCACCTGACCGCTTCCTGCGGGCACTCGGAGGTTGAAAAGTCCTCTATCTATTGACGCCCGGCTTATTGACCAAGTCGCCTTCTGCTTTGCTCACCTACCAAGGAGTAACCAGCTTTACTGGTAACTTTGATATATGTGATCTTGCCTAGTGAAATATACAATTAGCCAAGAATCGCAAGAGAAATCTGAAAGGGACTTTAGCTTTTTCGTAACTTAATTGGTGAGATTAGCAACTGTAGTTAGAATTTCTTTGCCTGCAACTTGGGTGAGTAATCAAATAAGTAGTGTTTGCAATCATGAGGTGTCGTCGGCTTCAGCCGGTGGTCCTGGCGTTCCTGGGGGAGGTGGACCGGCATCGCGTTAACCTTTTCGCCGCGTGAGCGGCTTCCGGGCGGCGTGGACGAGCGGGTCACTTCCCGGGCAAGGGACGAGTTGCCAGCCAGGAGCGTGCCTGACACCCGTGGCCGACGAGGGGACTGGAGTCTGGACCTCGGATTTCCGAGAGAGATTCCCTGCAACCGGGATCACGTCTCAGCTGCTCTCACACAAACCTATGATTTAACGTCGATTTTGTGCAGTGCGGTCGACGCGCGGCAGCGGTTTTCACGGTCCACGTGAGGCACTTGTCCAGACAGCCGTCACAGCCGTGCCGAAAAACTTGCGGGCCGAGGGGCGGTGCGCTACCAAGCGGCGGATTCTTGTCCGTCGCCCCGGCGGACTGAGAGGCGAGATCACATGCCTGAACTTTTGAGAGAATACCTGCCCGTCGTCATCTTCCTCGGGGTGGCGCTCGGCTTCTCCCTGATCCTGTTGATCACCCCGATTCTGATTGCCTTCCGCAACCCCGACCCCGAGAAGCTCTCGGCCTATGAGTGCGGCTTCAACGCCTTCGACGATGCCCGCATGAAGTTCGATGTCCGGTTCTACCTGGTATCGATTCTCTTCATCATCTTCGACCTCGAGGTGGCCTTCCTCTTCCCCTGGGCGATCTCGCTCAAGGAAGTGGGCGTCTTCGGCTTCTGGTCGATGATGATCTTCCTCGGCGTCCTGACCATTGGCTTCATCTATGAATGGCGCAAGGGAGCTCTCGAATGGGATTGATCGAACAGGCGACCCCCGAGCAGCGCGAGTTCTTCACCAACATCAATGCCGAACTCGCCGACAAGGGCTTCCTCGTCACCGCCTCGGATGATCTCATCAACTGGGCCCGCACCGGCTCGCTGATGTGGATGACCTTCGGGCTGGCCTGCTGCGCGGTCGAAATGATGCAGGCCTCGATGCCGCGCTACGATCTCGAGCGCTTCGGCTTCGCGCCGCGCGCCTCGCCCCGCCAGTCGGACGTGATGATCGTCGCCGGCACGCTCACCAACAAGATGGCCCCGGCGCTGCGCAAGGTCTATGACCAGATGCCGGAGCCGCGCTACGTCATCTCCATGGGCAGCTGCGCCAATGGCGGCGGCTACTACCACTATTCCTATTCCGTCGTGCGCGGCTGTGACCGCATCGTGCCGGTGGACATCTATGTGCCGGGCTGCCCGCCCACCGCGGAAGCCCTGGTCTATGGCGTGCTGCAGCTGCAGAAGAAGATCCGCCGTACCGGAACGATCGAGCGTTGATGATGGCTGAGACCTTGCAGGAACTGGGCGAGCACATCGCCAAGAAGCTCGGACACGGGGTGACGGGATTCCACGTCGCCTTCGGCGAGCTCACGGTGGAGGCCGAGGCGGCACACATCGTCCATGTGCTGGAATTCCTCCGCGATGATGCGGCGTGCAAATTCCTCTGCTTCATCGACATCTGCGGCGTCGACTACCCGGATCGCGAGAAGCGCTTCGACGTGGTCTATCACCTGCTGTCGCCCTACAAGAACCGCCGCATCCGCGTGAAGGTGCAGACGGATGAGGAGACGGCGGTGCCGTCCGTCATCCCGGTCTTCCCCGCCGCCAACTGGTACGAGCGCGAGACCTTCGATCTCTACGGCGTCCTCTTCTCCAACCACCCGGACCTGCGCCGCATCCTGACCGATTACGGCTTTGCGGGTCACCCGCTGCGCAAGGACTTCCCGCTCACCGGCTATGTCGAGGTGCGTTGGGATGACCTCGCCAAGCGCGTCGTCTACGAGCCGGTGAAGCTCACCCAGGAATTCCGCGCGTTCGACTATCTGAGCCCCTGGGAAGGCACCGAATACGTGCTCCCCGGCGATGAAAAGGCGAAGTGAAGCGAATAGCGAGTAGCGAATAGCGAATAGGGAAGATGATTGAGCAAGGCCGACATAAATTCGTACCGCGATCTGCTGGTTTGGCAGAAGGCGATGGATTTGGCCGTGCTCTGCTATTCGCTGACGCGAAGATTTCCCCGGCACGAGATGTTTGGACTTACCAGCCAGATCACGCGGTCATCCGCTTCCGTGGCGGCCAACATCGCAGAGGGGCACGGGCGGGAGAATTCGGGTTCGTTCGTTCAGTTCCTTCGAATCGCGCAGGGCTCGCTAAAGGAAACGGAAACTCACCTGCTCCTGTCGGAGCGCGTCGGCCTGCTGCAGGCGGCTTCAGCGGCGGAAGCCATGAAGGCCTGCGACGAAATCGGAAGAATGCTCCGCTCCCTCATAAGGGCGGTTCAGGAAAAGCAATGAAACCACTATTCGCTATTCGCTATTCGCTATTCGCTCCTGGTCGGTGCCACGATGTCTGAAGCCTCCACCGTCCGCAACTTCTCCATCAACTTCGGGCCGCAGCATCCGGCGGCCCACGGCGTGCTGCGCCTCGTGCTTGAGCTCGACGGCGAGGTCTGCACCCGCGTCGACCCGCATATCGGCCTCCTGCACCGCGGCACCGAGAAGCTGATCGAGCACAAGACCTACCTGCAGGCCGTCCCTTATTTCGACCGCCTCGACTACGTGGCGCCGATGAACCAGGAACATGCCTGGTGCCTCGCCATCGAGAAGCTGCTGGGCCTCACCGTACCGCGCCGCGGCCAGCTGATCCGCGTGCTCTATTCCGAGATCGGCCGCATCCTCTCGCACATTCTCAACGTCACCACCCAAGCCATGGACGTGGGCGCGCTCACCCCGCCGCTGTGGGGCTTCGAGGAACGCGAGAAGCTGATGGTGTTCTACGAGCGCGCCTCGGGCTCGCGCATGCATGCAGCCTATTTCCGCCCCGGAGGCGTGCATGAGGACATTCCGCCGGAGCTGGTCGAGGACATCGGCACCTTCTGCGAACACCACAACAAGGTGCTGGACGACATCGAGGGCCTCTTGACCGACAACCGCATCTTCAAGCAGCGCAACGTCGACATCGGCGTCGTGTCATTGAAGGAGTGCTTCGAGTGGGGCTTCTCCGGCGTCATGGTGCGCGGCTCGGGCGCTGCCTGGGACCTGCGCAAGGCGCAGCCCTATGAATGCTACGACGAGATGGATTTCGACATCCCGATCGGCAAGAACGGCGACTGCTATGACCGCTACCTGATCCGCATGCAGGAAATGCGTGAATCGGTGAAGATCATGAAGCAGTGCGTGAACCTGCTGCTGGGCGCCGAGAAGACCGGCCCCGTCTCCTCTGCCGACGGCAAGGTGGTGCCGCCGAAACGGGCTGAGATGAAGCGCTCGATGGAAGCGCTGATCCACCACTTCAAGCTCCATACCGAAGGCTTCCACACGCCGCCGGGCGAGGTCTATGCCGCCGTCGAGGCCCCCAAGGGCGAGTTCGGCGTCTATCTCGTGTCCGACGGCACCAACAAGCCCTATCGCTGCAAGCTGCGCGCCCCCGGCTTCGCGCATCTGCAGGCCATGGACCACATCTGCCGCGGCCACATGCTGGCGGACGTGTCCGCCGTGCTGGGCTCTCTCGACATCGTTTTTGGTGAGGTGGACCGGTGAGCGTCCGACGTCTTCATCCTATCCAGCCCGACAGCTTCGCCTTCAACGCGGAGAACCTGGCCTGGGCCAAGGCAAAGATCGCGCAGTATCCTGCGGGCAAGCAGGCCTCGGCGGTGATCCCGCTGCTGTGGCGCGCCCAGGAGCAGAACGACAACTGGGTGACCAAGCCCGTGATCGAGTATGTCGCCAACATGCTCGACATGGCCTACATCCGCGTGCTCGAGGTCGCGACCTTCTACACCATGTTCCAGCTGCAGCCGGTGGGCAAGGTGGCCCACATCCAGGTCTGCGGCACCACGCCCTGCATGCTGCGCGGCGCGGAGGAGTTGAAGAAGGTCTGCCAGAACCGCATCCACCATGAGCCGCACCACATCTCGGACGACGGCAAGTTCTCGTGGGAAGAGGTCGAGTGCCTCGGCGCCTGCGTGAACGCGCCCATGGTGCAGATCTTCAAGGACACCTACGAGGATCTCACCCCCGCCTCGCTCGAGCAGCTGATCGACGATCTCGCCGCCGGCCGCAAGGTGAAGGTGGGCCCGCAGATCGACCGTCACATGGCCGCGCCGCAAGGTGTGCAGACTGCCCTGACGGACCCCACGCTTTATGAAGGCCAGCGCACTTTCGTGCGCGTCGAGCCGCCGCCTCCGCCTCCGGCGGAAGAGAAGAAGTGAGACAGAACCATGCTCGCTGACAAGGACCGCATCTTCACCAACATCTACGGCTTCCACGACTGGGGCCTGGAAGGCGCGAAAAAGCGTGGCTGCTGGAGCGGCACCAAGGGCTTCATCGACAACGGCCGCGACTGGATGATCAACGAGATCAAGGCGTCGGGGCTGCGCGGCCGCGGCGGTGCGGGCTTCCCCACCGGCCTCAAGTGGTCGTTCATGCCGAAGGTCATCGGCGAGCGCCCGCATTACCTCGTCGTCAATGCCGACGAATCCGAGCCCGGCACCTGCAAGGACCGCGAGATCCTGCGCCACGAACCACACCTCCTGGTCGAGGGCTGCCTGCTCGCCGGCGCCGCCATGGGCTGCCACACGGCAGTGGTCTATGTGCGCGGCGAATTCATCCGCGAGCGCGAGCATCTGCAGGCCGCGGTCGACCAGGCCTATGAGGCGCGCCTCATCGGCAAGAACAACGTGCATGGCTGGGACTTCGACATCATCGTCCACCACGGCGCCGGCGCCTACATCTGCGGCGAAGAGACGGCCATGCTCGAATCGATCGAGGGCAAGAAGGGCCAGCCGCGCATGAAGCCGCCGTTCCCGGCCAATGTCGGCCTCTACGGCGCGCCGACCACTGTGAACAACGTCGAGTCGATTGCCGTCGCCGGCACCATCATGCGCCGCGGCGCCACGTGGTTCGCCTCGCTCGGCCGGCCCAACAACGCCGGCACCAAGCTGTTCTGCATCTCCGGCCACGTGAACAAGCCCTGCGTGGTTGAGGAGGAACTCGGCATTCCTTTCCGAGAGCTGATCGAGAGGCACGCCGGCGGTGTGCGCGGCGGATTCGAGAACCTGCTGGCGGTGATCCCCGGCGGTTCTTCCGTCCGCATGGTTCCTGCCGACCTGATCATCGACACGCCGATGGACTTCGACTCGCTCGGCAAGCTGCGCTCGGGCCTCGGCACCGCGGCGGTGATCGTGATGGACAAGTCGACCGACCTCATCAAGGCCATCGCGCGGCTTGCCTATTTCTACAAGCACGAGTCCTGCGGCCAGTGCACGCCGTGCCGCGAAGGAACGGGCTGGATGTGGCGCGTCATGACCCGCATGGCCGAGGGCCGTGCCGAGAAGCGCGAGATCGACATGCTGCTCGACGTGACCAAGCAGATCGAGGGTCACACCATCTGTGCCCTGGGCGATGCCGCGGCCTGGCCGATCCAGGGCCTCATCGCGCATTTCCGCCCGGTGATCGAGGCGCGCATCGACCAGTATGCCGCGAACCCCGACCATGACGGCTCGGTCGCCAAGATCGCGGCGGAGTGATGCCCATGCACCTCGCTGAGCTGAACATCGGCAAGTTCAAGTATCCGACCAGCGATCCGCGCATGGCCGGCTTTATGGACAATCTCGATCGCGTCAACGCGATCGCCGAACGTTCAGCGGGCTTCGTTTGGCGCCTCAAGGGCGACAACAACAACGCGACCGGTTTCCGCGTCGGCGACGACATGGCGGTGAACCTCTCCGTCTGGACCGACGCCAAGTCGCTCGAGGACTATGTCTTCAAGACCGTGCACGTGCAATTCTACAAGAAGCGCGAGGAATGGTTCAGCCTGATGGAGAAGCCCCACATGGTTCTGTGGTGGGTTCCCGAAGGCCACCTGCCGAGCCTCGACGAGGCCTATGCGCGTCTCAAGCAATATGAGTCGGAGGGTGCCAGCGAACATGCCTTCGGCTGGACGGAAGTGATGGATGAACACCGCATGCGGGCGCTCCGCTGTGCGTGAGGAATAAGCAAGATGCCAAAAATCAAGATCGACGGCAAAGAGATCGAGGTCGAGAACGGCCTCACCCTGCTGCAGGCCTGCGAGCAGGCGGGTGCGGAAGTGCCGCGTTTCTGCTACCATGAGCGCCTGTCGATCGCCGGCAACTGCCGCATGTGCCTCGTCGAGGTGAAGGGCGGCCCGCCGAAGCCGCAGGCTTCCTGCGCCATGTCGGTCAACGATCTGCGTCCCGGCCCGGCCGGCGAGCCGCCGGAAGTCTACACCAAGACCCCGATGGTGAAGAAGGCGCGCGAAGGCGTGATGGAGTTCCTGCTCATCAACCATCCGCTCGATTGCCCGATCTGCGACCAGGGCGGCGAGTGCGACCTGCAGGACCAGGCCATGGCCTATGGCGTGGAGAAAAACCGCTTCCACGAGAACAAGCGCGCCGTCGAAGACAAGTATCTCGGCCCGCTGGTCAAGACCGCGATGAACCGCTGCATCCAGTGCACGCGCTGCGTCCGCTTCACGACCGAGGTCGCCGGCATCCAGCAGATGGGCGCCACCGGCCGCGGCGAGGACATGGAGATCACCACCTATCTCAACAAGGCAATCTCCTCCGAACTTCAGGGCAACATCATCGACCTCTGCCCGGTGGGTGCGCTGACCTCGCTGCCCTATGAGTTCAAGGCCAGGCCGTGGGAGCTGCGCAAGACCGAGACGATCGATGCGATGGACGCGGTCGGCTCCAACATCCGGGTCGATGCGCGCGGACGCGAGGTGATGCGCATCCTGCCGCGCACCCACGAGGACGTGAACGAGGAGTGGATCTCCGACAAGACGCGCTTCGTGTGGGATGGCCTCAAGGCGCAGCGCCTCGACCGGCCCTATGTGCGCGAGTTCGGCAAGCTGCGCGCTGCCGCCTGGCCCGAGGCCTTCCAGCGCATCGCGCAGCGCATGAACGGCGTGAACCCCGATCGCATCGGCATCATCCTCGGCGATCTCGTCGGTGCGGAGGAGGCCTTCTCGCTCCGCCAGTTCGCCGACCAGTTCGGCATCAAGAACATCGACTGCCGCCAGGACGGCTCGCCGCTGGGCGAGAAGGGCGGACGCGCCGGCTATCTCTTCAACAGCGGCATCGCCGGCATCGAGGAGGCGGACTCGATCCTGCTGATCGGCAGCAACCCGCGCCTCGAGGCGCCGGTGCTGAACGCCCGCATCCGCAAGCGCGTGACGCGGGGCGGCTGCCCGGTCACGGTGAGCGGCGAACGCGCCGACCTCACCTATGACTATGACTATCTCGGCGCCGGCCCCGAGACGTTGAGCAAGTTTCTCGCCTCCGAGGTCAAGGCGGGCGCCAAGCCCATGGTGATCGTGGGGCAGGGGGCCATCGCCCGCCCTGACGGTCCGCAGGTTCTCGCGGCCGCTTACAAGGCGGCGGAGAAGCTCGGCGCCATCAAGGACGGCTGGAACGGCTTCAACGTGCTGCACACCGCAGCGGGCCGCGTCGGCGCGCTCGACGTCTGCGCGCTGCCCTCCGCCGACGGCGGCAAGACCACGCGCCAGATGCTCGATGCGGCGAAGGCGGGCGAGCTCGACATGCTGTTCCTCATCGGCGCCGACGAGATCGACACCCAGGCGCTGGGCTCCACCTTCGTCGTCTATGTCGGCACCCACGGCGATGCCGGCGCGCACCGCGCCGACGTCATCCTGTCGGGTGCGGCCTATGTCGAGAAACAGGTGACCTACGTCAACACCGAGGGCCGCCCGCAGCTCACCGAGCGCGCCTCCTTCCCGCCGGGCGAGGCCCGCGAGGACTGGGCGATCTACCGCGCGCTGTCGGAAGCGCTCGGCAAGGCGCTGCCGTGGAACAATCTCGAGGAACTGCGCGCCGCCATGTACAAGGTGGCCCCGCAGCTGATGCGCATCGACACCCGCGAGGCGGCCGCCACCGCCGAACTCGCCGATCTCGGCAAGGCCGAGGGTGCGATGTCGTCCGAGCCGTTCCGCTCGGCCGTCACCGACTTCTACATGACCAACCCGATTGCCCGCGCGTCCCGCATCATGGCCGAATGTTCGGCCCTGAAGAACGTGCAGAAGCTCGAGGCCGCTGAGTAAATCATGATCGAGGCTCTTCTCACCCTGCTGTTCTTCGCCGTCGTGAGCTTCGGCTTCATGGCGGGCCTCTTGCTGATCGTTGCCTACCTGCTGTGGGCCGACCGCAAGATCTGGGCCGCCGTGCAGATGCGCCGCGGGCCGAACGTCGTCGGCCCCTGGGGCCTGTTCCAGTCCTTCGCCGACCTGATCAAGTTCGCGCTGAAGGAAGTGGTGATCCCGGACGGCGCCAACAAGGGCGTCTTCGTCATCGCCCCCCTTGTCACGGCCACGCTGGCGCTGGCCGCCTGGGCGGTGGTGCCGGTGTCGGAAGGCTCGTTCTTCGGCCTCGTCGAGGGCAAGTGGGTGATCTCCGACATCAATGTCGGCATCCTCTATCTCTTCGCGCTGTCGTCCCTAGGCGTCTATGGCGTCATCATGGGCGGCTGGGCCTCGAACTCCAAGTATCCCTTCCTCTCGGCCCTGCGCTCCGCGGCGCAGATGGTGTCCTACGAGGTGTCGATCGGCTTCGTCATCGTCACCGTGCTGATGTGCGCGGGCTCGATGAACCTCACCGAGATCGTGCGCTCGCAGCACACTGGATTGGGCACCATGCTAGGCCTGCCGGGGTCGTTCCTCGACTGGTACTTCATCCCGCTGTTCCCGATGTTCATCATCTTCTTCGTCTCGGCGCTGGCCGAAACGAACCGCCCGCCCTTCGACCTGGTCGAGGCGGAATCGGAACTGGTGGCGGGCTTCATGGTGGAATATTCCTCCACGCCCTACCTGCTCTTCATGCTCGGCGAATACGTGGCGATCGTGCTGATGTGCGCGATGACGACGATCCTCTTCCTCGGCGGCTGGCTGCCGCCCATCGATGTGCCGCCGCTCAACTGGGTGCCGGGCTTCATCTGGTTCTTCCTCAAGGTGGTGTTCGTCTTCTTCATGTTCGCGCTGGTGAAGGCCTTCGTGCCGCGCTATCGCTACGACCAGCTGATGCGGCTGGGCTGGAAGGTGTTCCTGCCGATTTCGATCTTCTACGTGGTGCTGGTCGCTGCCGTGCTCGTCGGCTTCGGATGGGCGCCATGATCGCAGGACTCATCGGGGCACTGCTGTTCACGGTCGTCGGCCTCGCCGAGCTGGCACTGGTCAACCGTTCGGTCTACCCCGCGCTGCGCTGGCGCTTCGAGAAGGCCAAGCTGACGCAGTCGCAGGGCATCCGCCCCTCCACCTTCATGGCGCTGGTCAAGTTCCAGAGCCTCGTCCTCATGCCGGTCGTCGGTTTCCTGCTGGGGGACCGCATGAAATCACTGTTCGGGTGAAAACCAGATGAAACTCGCACAAGCCGCCCGCTCGCTGTTCCTGAAGGAGTTCTTCGCCGCCACCGTGCTGTCGATGCGCTACTTCTTCGCGCCCAAGGCGACGATCAACTATCCGAACGAGAAGGGCCCCGTGTCGCCGCGCTTCCGCGGCGAGCACGCGCTGCGCCGCTATCCGAGCGGCGAAGAGCGCTGCATCGCCTGCAAGCTGTGCGAGGCCGTGTGCCCGGCGCTTGCCATCACCATCGAGGCCGGCCCCCGCCGCAACGACGGCACGCGTCGCACCACGCGCTACGACATCGACATGGTGAAGTGCATCTATTGCGGCTTCTGCCAGGAAGCCTGCCCGGTCGACGCCATCGTGCTCGGCCCCAATTTCGAATTCGCCACCGAGACCCGCGAAGAGCTGCTCTACGACAAGGAGAAGCTCTTGGCCAACGGTGACCGCTGGGAGCGTGAAATCGCGACGAACATCGCGATGGACGCGCCCTACCGCTGAAGGAGCCCATGATGGTCGCCGCACTGTTCTTCTATCTCTTCTCGGCCATCGCGGTCGCTTCCGCGGTCATGGTCATCTCGGCGAGGAACCCGGTTCACTCGGTGCTCTTCCTCATCCTGTGCTTCTTCAACGCCGCCGGCCTCTTCGTGCTCTTGGGGGCGGAGTTCCTGGCGATGATCCTGGTGGTCGTCTATGTCGGCGCCGTCGCCGTGCTGTTCCTCTTCGTCGTCATGATGCTCGACGTCGACTTCGTGGAACTTAGGCAGGGCATGCTCAACTACCTGCCCATCGGCGGCGTGATCGGCTTGATCGTGCTGGTCGAACTGGCGCTCGCGGTGGGCGGCTGGGTGATCAGCCCGGCGAGCCTGCAGCAGCGCGCCGCACCGCTCCCTGAGGGGGTCTCCAACACGCAGGCGCTGGGCCAGGTGCTCTACACCGACTTCCTATTCTACTTCCAGGCGGCGGGTCTCGTGCTGCTGGTCGCCATGGTGGGCGCCATCGTGCTGACGCTGCGCCACAAGCAGGGCGTCAAGCGCCAGAACATCTCCGTGCAGGTGGCCCGCACCCCCGCCACTGCCGTCGAGGTCGTCAAGGTCAAGCCGGGGCAGGGGATCTGAGCCATGGAAATCGGCCTCTCGCAATATCTCACCGTCGCGGCGATCCTCTTTACCATCGGGGTCTTCGGCATCTTCCTGAACCGCAAGAACGTCATCGTCATCCTGATGTCGGTGGAACTGATCCTGCTGTCGGTGAACATCAACCTCGTCGCCTTCTCGACCTTCCTCGGCGATCTCGTCGGCCAGGTCTTCGCGCTGCTGGTGCTGACGGTCGCTGCCGGCGAGGCGGCGATCGGGCTTGCCATCCTCGTCACCTATTTCCGCAACCGCGGCACCATCGCGGTTGAAGACATCAATCTCATGAAGGGCTGACGGGAATCATGAACACCGTCCTTTCCGCCATCGTCTTCCTGCCGCTGCTCGGCGCGCTGATCGCCGGCCTGTTCGGCACGAAGGTGTTCAAGCACCTTGGCCGCGATGCCGACGTCTATGGCGAGCACGCCCACGCGCATGATGCCCACGGCCACGATCACGGGCACGGCCACGGCCACGGCCACGACGACGATCACGGCCACCATGGCCACTATGACGGCCCGAAGTGGCCGATGTATCTCACCACCGCGCTGCTCTGCCTGTGCGCCGTGCTGTCGTGGTATGTCTTCGCCGGTTTCCTGCACGAACCGCGTGTCGAGAAGGTGGAAGTGTTGCACTGGATCAACTCCGGAGCACTCGCCGCCAACTGGATGATCCGCGTCGATACGCTCACCGCCGTCATGCTGGTGGTGGTGAACACCGTCTCGGCGCTGGTCCACATCTACTCGCTCGGCTACATGAGCCATGACGAGAGCCAGCCGCGCTTCTTCGCCTATCTCTCGCTCTTCACCTTCGCCATGCTGATGCTGGTGACCGCCGACAACCTGGTCCAGATGTTCTTCGGCTGGGAAGGCGTGGGCCTTGCGTCCTATCTGCTCATCGGCTTCTGGTATACCCGCGACAGCGCCTGCGCCGCCGCCATGAAGGCCTTCATCGTCAACCGTGTGGGTGACTTCGGCTTTGCGCTCGGCATCTTCGGCTGCTTCCTCGTCTTCCAGACGGTCGACTTCGACACCATCTTCGCCGCCGCCCCCGGCATGGCCGGCAAGCCGATGCAGTTCCTCGCCTGGGCTCCGGATACGCTGACGGTGCTCTGCCTGCTCCTGTTCATGGGCGCCATGGGCAAGTCGGCGCAGTTCCTGCTGCACACCTGGCTGCCGGACGCCATGGAAGGCCCGACACCCGTCTCCGCCCTCATCCACGCCGCCACCATGGTGACGGCCGGCGTCTTCATGGTCGCCCGCCTGTCACCGATGTTCGAACTCGCCCCGCATGCCAAGGAGTTCGTGGTCGTCATCGGCGCCATCACCGCCTTCTTCGCGGCGTCGGTCGGCCTCGTCCAGAACGACATCAAGCGCGTCATCGCCTATTCGACCTGCTCGCAGTTGGGCTACATGTTCGTGGCGCTGGGCGTCGGCGCCTATGGCGCGGGCGTGTTCCACCTCTTCACCCACGCCTTCTTCAAGGCGCTGCTGTTCCTCTCGGCGGGCTCGGTCATCCATGCCGTGTCGGGCGAGCAGGACATGCGCAAGATGGGCGGCCTCGGCCCCTTCATCAAGATCACCTTCGCCATGATGGTGATCGGCAACCTGGCGCTCACCGGCTTCCCTTACACCTCGGGCTACTTCTCCAAGGACGCGATCATCGAGGCGGCCTATGTGGCCGGCTCCGGCTTCGCCTTCTGGGCGCTGATCGTCGCCGCGGTGTTCACCTCCTTCTACTCCTGGCGCCTCACCTTCATGACCTTCAACGGCGCCCCGCGTGCCGGCCGCGAGGTGATGGAGCACGTGCACGAGAGCCCGATGGTGATGCTCATTCCGCTCTTCGTGCTGGCCGTCGGCGCGCTGTTCGCCGGCTTCTTCTTCAAGGATTACTTCATCGGCCATCACTTCAAGGAATTCTGGGGCTCGGCGCTCGCCAACGGCCCGGTGATGGAAGAGATGGAGCAGGAGGGCGCCGTGCCCGCCGCCGTCAAGTGGTCGCCTTTCGTGGCCATGGTGCTGGGCTTCGTCGTGGCCTGGGTCTTCTACATCCGCGACACCTCGATCCCGCGCCGTCTCGCCGCGCAGAACAAGCCGCTCTACGAGTTCCTGCTCAACAAGTGGTACTTCGACGAGCTCTACGACGTCATTTTCGTGCGTCCCACCATGTGGCTCGGCCGCTTCCTGTGGAAGAAGGGCGACGGCTTCCTGATCGACGGCTTCGGCCCCGACGGTGTCTCCACCGTGGTCAATGACGTGACGCGCGGCGTCGTCCGGCTGCAGACCGGCTATCTCTACCACTATGCCTTCGCCATGATGATTGGTGTCGCCGCATTGATTTCCTGGTTCCTGTTCGGGGGCGCACACTGATGAGCTGGCCCATCCTTTCGGTCATCACCTTCCTGCCGCTCTTCGGCGTGCTCTTCATCCTGATGGTGAAGGGCGAGGACGAGACGGCGTTGCGCAACGTGCGCTGGGGCGCCTTGTGGACCACGCTGGTCACCTTCCTCATCTCGCTGCTGATCTGGGCTGGCTTCGACTCCAACGCCGCGGGCTTCCAGTTCGTCGAGGAACACAGCTGGCTGGGCACCGCCGCCAGCTACAAGCTCGGCGTCGACGGCATCTCCATGCCCTTCGTGATCCTCACCACCTTCCTGATGCCGATCTGCATCCTCGCCTCGTGGCACGTGACGAAGCGGGTGAAGGAATACATGATCGCCTTCCTGGTGCTCGAGACACTGATGATCGGCGTGTTCTGCTCGCTCGACATCGTGCTGTTCTACCTGTTCTTCGAAGCCGGCCTCATCCCGATGTTCCTGATCATCGGCATCTGGGGCGGCCCGCGCCGCGTCTATGCCAGCTTCAAGTTCTTCCTCTACACGCTGCTGGGCTCGGTGCTCATGTTGCTCGCCATCATCTACATGTACTGGACGAGCGGCACGACCGACATCACCCAGCTCCTCGCCCACCCCGGCTTCACGCCGGAAGCGCAGAAGTGGCTGTGGTTCGCCTTCTTCGCCTCCTTCGCGGTGAAGATGCCGATGTGGCCGGTGCACACCTGGCTGCCCGACGCGCACGTCGAGGCGCCCACCGCGGGCTCGGTCATCCTGGCGGCGATCCTGCTGAAGATGGGCGGCTACGGCTTCCTGCGCTTCTCGCTGCCGATGTTCCCGGATGCGTCGGTCTACTTCCAGGACTTCGTGTTCTTCCTCTCGGTCGTCGCCATCGTCTACACCTCGCTGGTGGCGCTGATGCAGGAGGACATGAAGAAGCTGATCGCCTATTCCTCGGTGGCCCACATGGGCTTCGTGACCATGGGCATCTTCGCGCTGAACCGCCAGGGCATCGACGGCGCCATGTTCCAGATGATCAGCCACGGCCTCGTCTCGGGCGCCTTGTTCCTCTGCGTCGGCGTGGTCTACGACCGCATGCACACGCGCGAGATCGCGGCCTATGGCGGGCTTGTGAACAACATGCCGCTCTATGCCTTCATCTTCATGATCTTCACCATGGCGAATGTCGGCCTTCCCGGCACGTCAGGCTTCATCGGCGAGTTCCTGTCGCTGATGGGCGCCTTCAAGGCGACGACCTGGGTCGCCTTCTTCGCCACGACCGGCGTCATCCTCTCGGCCGCCTATGCCCTGTGGCTCTACCGCCGCGTGGTGTTCGGCAAGCTGACCAAGCCGGCGCTGATGCATCTCCCGGACGTGACGCCGCGCGAGCTCGCGACGCTGCTGCCGCTGATCGTGCTCACCATCTTCTTCGGCGCCTATCCGGCCCCGATCCTCAACATCTTCGGCCCCGCGGTCGAAAGCATCATCAAGCCGTTGAACGAGGCCGCCGCCGCAGCGCACCTGCTGGCGACCGCCTCGCTGCAGTAAGGACCTCCGACCCATGTGGCTTCTCCAACAGGCCGATGCCGTAGCCGCCCTCCCCGAGATCGTGCTGGCGATGCTGACGCTGGCGCTGCTGATGCTCGGCGTGTTCCGCAAGGGCGACCCCTCCGACATGGTGACGCTGGGCGCGCTGATCGCACTCGGCATCGCGGCGCTGCTCGTCATCTTCGCGCCCGACCACCAGGCGCTCGCCTTCCACGGCGCGCTGATGGTCGATACCTTCGCGAAGGTCATGAAGGTGCTGGCGCTGTTCGGCTCCGCCGCGGCGCTGGTGCTCTCGGTCAGCTTCATGAAGCGCGACGGCTCGCAGCGCTTCGAGTATCCGATCCTCATCCTGCTCGCCACCATCGGCATGATGCTGATGATCTCGGCCAACAACCTGATCGCCCTCTACATGGGCCTCGAGCTGCAGTCGCTGTCGCTCTACGTGCTGGCCGCCATCAACCGCGACTCGGCACGCGCCTCCGAAGCGGGCCTCAAGTATTTCGTGCTGGGTGCGCTATCCTCCGGCATGCTGCTCTACGGCGCCTCGCTGGTCTATGGCTTCACCGGCACCACCGAGTTCCCCGGCATCGCCGCCTATCTCACCACCAACGGCGCCACCCTCGGCGCGGTGTTCGGCCTGGTCTTCGTCATCGCCGGCCTTGCCTTCAAGATCTCCGCCGTGCCCTTCCACATGTGGACGCCCGACGTCTACGAGGGCGCGCCCACCCCGGTGACGGCCTTCTTCGCCGCCGCCCCCAAGGTGGCGGCCATGGCGCTGATCACCCGCACCATGATGGTGGCCTTCGGCGCCATCCACCCGGCCTGGGGCCAGATCATCGTCTTCATCGCCATCGCCTCCATGGCGCTCGGTGCCTTCGCGGCGATCGGCCAGACCAACATCAAGCGCCTGCTGGCCTATTCCTCCATCGCCAACATGGGCTATGCGCTGGTCGGTCTTGCGGCGGGCACCCAGGAGGGCGTGCAGGGTGTGGTCGTCTACATGATCATCTACATGATCATGACGCTCGGCTCCTTCGCCTGCATCCTGTCGATGCGCCGCAAGGGCTACATGGTGGAGGAGATCAGCGATCTCGCGGGTCTCTCCCGCAACAACAAGGGCCTGGCCTTCGTCTTCGCCATGCTGATGTTCTCGATGGCCGGCATCCCGCCGCTCGCCGGCTTCTTCGCCAAGTACTTCGTGTTCCTCGCCGCGGTGAAGGCTGGCCTCTATGCGCTGGCGATCATCGGCGTCGTCACCTCGGTGGTGGGCGCCTACTACTATCTCCGCGTCGTCAAGATCATGTATTTCGACGAGCCGAAGGAAGCCTTCGAGCCGATGGACGGCGAGGTCAAGCTCGTCGCCTATGCCTCGGGCGCCTTTACGCTTCTCTTCGTGCTGCCGTGGATCGCCAGCCCGGTGATCGCCGTGGCGGCAGCGGCAGCCAAGTCGTTCTATTGAGACTCCCGACGGGACATCCGGTCCGCCATTTCGACCGGATCGATTCCACCAATCTCGAGGCCCGCAGGCTTGCCGACGACGGCGAGCGCGGGCCTCTCTGGCTTGTGGCGGACGAGCAGACGCTGGGCCGCGGCCGATTGGGCCGCAGCTGGGTGAGCGAGCCCGGCAACCTCTACGCCACCTTCCTGTTTGCCATCGCCGCCGGCCCTCAGGCCGCCGCCCAGGTGAGCTTCGTCGCCGCTCTTGCCGTACATGACATGGTGATGAGCCTGCGCCCCGAACTTTCCCCCCGCATCAAGTGGCCGAACGACGTGCTGGTCGGCGGCGCCAAGTTCTGCGGCGTGCTGCCGGAGGTGGTGGGGGAGAGCCCGACGCGCATCGCCATCGGCTGCGGGGTGAACCTCGCCCATGCGCCGCAAGGCACGCCCTATCCCGTCACGTCGCTCGGCCGCGACCTTGCCCCCGCCACGGCGTTGGAGCATCTCGATGCCAGCCTCACCCGCCGCCTCGCGCAGTGGGACGAGTGCAGGGGCTTCGCCGCCATCCGCGATGACTGGTCGGCGCGTGCGCTGGGCCTCGGCGGTGCCGTCACCGCCACGGCCGGAACCCGGCAGGTCACCGGCACCTTCTCGGGTCTGGCACCTGACGGCGCGCTGCTGCTCGCCGAGGCCGGCGGCACGCTCACGCCCATCCATTCCGGCGAAGTGTCCTTCGCCGAACTCGAAGCCCTGAGGCGAACATCATGAACGCGCGGCGCAGAGCCCAACTCCCCAGCGAACTCGTCTTCCTGCCATTGGGCGGCACCGGCGAGATCGGCATGAACTGCTATGCCTATGGCACCGGCCCGGAGGATGACCGGCACTGGCTGATGGTCGATCTCGGCGTCAAGTTCGGCGAGGAGACCGACCCCGGCATCGACGTGGTGCTGCCCGACGTCGGCTTCATCACCGCCGAGAAGTCGCGGCTCCACGGCCTCGTCCTCACCCATGCGCATGAGGATCACCTCGGTGCCGTCGCCTGGCTGTGGCCGCAGCTGCAGTGCCCCGTCTACTGCACGCCCTTCGCCGCGCAGATCCTGGCGCTGAAGCTGAAGGAAGCCGGTCTCGACGAGCAGGTGCCGGTGAAGCTCATGCCGGTCGGCTCCAAGTTCAAGCTCGGCCCCTTCGCGCTCGAGATGATCTCGGTCACCCATTCGATCCCGGAACCCACCGCGCTGCTGATCGAGACCGACGAGGGCCGGGTGCTGCACTCGGGCGACTGGAAGATCGACCGCACCCCGGTGCTCGGCCAGGGCATGGACGAGAAGCGCCTGCGCGAGATCGGCGACAAGGGCGTCGACGTGCTCGTCTGCGATTCCACCAACGTGCTGCGCGAGGGCCATTCGCCGTCCGAGAGGGAAGTGGCCGAACGCATCACCGAGATCGTCAAGCAGGCCAAGGCCAGAGTCGCCGTCACCACCTTCGCCTCGCACCTCGACCGCATCGCGACCGCGATCCGTGCGGCACGCGCCACGGGGCGCGAGGTGGTGCTCGCCGGCCGTGCCATGCGCAACACCATCGAGGCGGCGCGCGCCTGCAACATGCTGAACGACGCCGGCCGCCTGCTCGACGAAGAGGAATTCGGCTACCTGCCGCCCGACAAGGTGATGCTGCTGTGCACCGGAAGCCAGGGCGAGCCGCGCGCGGCAATCGCCCGCATCGCCGAGGACCAGCACCCGCACATTTCGCTGGAGCCGGGCGACCTCGTGATCTTCTCGTCCAAGACCATTCCCGGCAACGAGAAGGAAGTGAGCCGCGTGCTCAACAACCTCGCCCGCCTCGACATCGACATGGTGACGGGCGACGACGACCTCGTGCATTCCTCCGGCCACCCGCGCCAGGGCGAGCTGGCACTGCTCTATGAATGGCTGCGCCCCAAGGCGCTGATCCCCATGCATGGCGAGCCGCGCCACCTGCGCGCCCACCGCAACTTCGCGCTGTCGAAGGGCATCCGCGACGTGCTGATCCCGCGCGACGGCACCATCACCAGGCTTGCCCCCGGCCGGCTCGCCGACATCGACGAGGCGCCGTGCGGGCGCCTGCACGTCGACGGCCGCCTCATCGTTCCCGCCGAGGACGGGCCCGCGAAGCAGCGCCGCAAGCTCTCCTTCGTCGGCATCATCTTCGTCACGGTGGTGATCGACAGCCGCGCCGAACTCGCCGCCGACATCGAGCTCGTCACCGACGGCGTGCCGATGGGGCTTGAGTCCGACCTGCTGGATGCCGCAGAGAACGCCTTCGGCTCCACTCCCAAGCCGCGCCGCAAGGACAGGAACCAGCTGGCCGAGACTATCCGCACCGCGGTCCGCCGCGCGGCGGACCTCGCCTGGGGCAAGAAGCCCATCGTCAAGGTTACGGTGCTGCAAGTCTGAGCGTACCCGCGGTTGGTGGCGGGCGCTCCGCGCGAGTCCTAGGCTGAGGGGGCTTCCCAGCGCGAGGCTCCGTCATGACAGCGTCCGAAAAGGCCTTCACCGGTTCCGTTGCCGCCCTTTACGAAAGCCACATGGTGCCGATGCTCTTCGCACCCTATGCCGCGGACCTCGCGGCGCGGGTGGTGGCGGAGCATCCGGCGGAGGTGCTGGAGATCGCGGCCGGCACCGGCGCCATCACCGCCGAGCTCCTGGCGCGGCTGCCGGACGCCGCCATCACCGCGACCGACCTCAACCAGGCCATGCTCGACATCGCCGCCGCCAAGCTCGCCAGCCGGCGCCTGCGCATGCGGAGCTGCAACGCGCAGGAGCTTCCCTTCGACGACCAGAGCTTCGATGCGGTGGTCTGCCAGTTCGGCGCCATGTTCTTCCCCGACAAGCTCACCGCCTATCGCGAGGCGCGCCGCGTGCTGCGGCCGGGCGGCACGTATTTCCTCTCGGTTTGGGACGATCTCGAGAGCAACCCCTTCGCCGCCGTGGTGCACGAGATGGTGGCCAACGCCTTCCCCGACAATCCGCCGGAATTCTTCCGCCGCATGCCGCACGGCTATCACGACGTGGCGGTGATCACCGCCACGCTGGCCTCGGCGGGCTTCGGCACGGTGCACTCCGAGCGCCTGACGCTGCCCTGCCGCGCGCCTTCGGCGCAACACGTCGCGGTGGCCATGTGTCAGGGCACCCCGCTGCGTCCCGAGATCGAGCAGCGCGCCCCCGGCCGCCTCGACGAGGTGACGGACAAGGTGGCGACGGCGCTCGGCCAGTCCTTCGGCAAGGGCCCGGTCGCGACCACCATGCGCGCCATCCTTTTCGAGGCGCGCGCCTAGGCGCCCGCGTTCACTTTCCGTTCGCCATGTCCGGCACTGTGGGCTAAACAGCGCCCGCATCCAATTCCCCCTGCCGGAAATGCTATAAGCCCCGAATCATGAGCAAGCACGTTCCCCCGCCCGAAGGCCCCAAGGACATCCAGAAGATCGACCTCAAGGAAGCGCTGGAAGAGCGCTACCTGGCCTATGCGCTGTCCACCATCATGCACCGCGCGCTCCCCGACGTGCGCGACGGGCTGAAGCCGGTGCACCGCCGCCTGCTGCATGTGATGCAGATCCTCCGCCTCGATCCCAACGCGGCCTTCAAGAAATCCGCCAAGATCGTCGGCGACGTGATGGGCGGCTATCACCCGCATGGCGACCAGTCGATCTACGACGCGCTGGTCCGCCTCGCGCAGGACTTCTCCTCGCGCTATCCGCTGGTCGACGGCCAGGGCAATTTCGGCAACATCGACGGCGACTCGGCCGCCGCCTACCGCTACACCGAAGCGCGCATGACCGAGGTGGCGAAGCTCCTCCTCGAGGGCCTCGACGAGGACACGGTCGACTTCCGTCCCAACTATGATGGGTCCGTGCAGGAGCCCGTGGTGCTGCCCGGCGCCTTCCCCAACCTGCTGGCCAACGGTTCGTCGGGCATCGCGGTCGGCATGGCGACCTCCATTCCGCCGCACAATGCGGCCGAGCTCTGCGATGCGGCACTGCACCTCATCAAGACGCCCAACGCCACCGACGACAAGCTCGCCACGCTGGTGCAGGGGCCGGACTTCCCCACGGGCGGCATCATCATCGACGACCGCGCCTCGATCGTCGAAGCCTACCGGACCGGCCGCGGCGGCTTCCGTGTGCGCGCCCGCTGGAGCCAGGAAGAGCTGCCGCGCGGCATGTGGCAGATCGTCGTCACCGAGATTCCCTATCTCGTGCAGAAGAGCCGGCTGATCGAGAAGATCGCCGAGCTGCTGACCGCCAAGAAGCTGACGCTGCTCGCCGACGTGCGCGACGAGTCGGCCGAGGACATCCGCATCGTGCTGGAGCCGAAGAGCCGCACCGTGGACCCCAGCCTGATGATGGAGCAGCTGTTCCGCAACACGGAACTGGAAGCCCGCATCCCGCTCAACATGAACGTCTTGAGCCACGGCAAGGTGCCGAAGGTGATGAGCCTCAAGGACGTGCTGCGCGAGTGGCTGGACCACCGCAAGGACGTGCTGGTGCGGCGCACCAACTTCCGCCTCGGCGAGATCGCGCGCCGCCTCGAGATCCTCGAGGGCTATCTCGTCGCCTACCTGAACCTCGACGAGGTGATCCGCATCATCCGCGAGGAGGACGAGCCGAAGCCGGCGCTGATGGCGCGCTTCAAGCTCACCGACAACCAGGCCGAGGCCATCCTCAACATGCGCTTGCGCGCCCTGCGCAAGCTCGAGGAGATGGAAATCCGCGGCGAGCACGCCAAGCTCGTCAAGGAACAGAAGGGCCTCAACGCGCTCTTGAAGTCGGACGACGAGCAGTGGGCGAAGATCTCGGAAGAGATCAAGGCCGTGAAGGAGAAATACTCCAAGAAGACGCCGCTCGGCCGCAGGCGGACCGACTTCTCGGAAGCCCCGGAGATCGACGTCGATTTCGAGCAGGCGATGATCGAGAAGGAACCGGTCACCGTGGTGTGCTCCGAGAAGGGCTGGATCCGCACCATGAAGGGCCACATGGAGGATGTCTCCGGCCTCACCTACAAGGATGGCGACCGCGGCCAGTTCACCTTCCACGCCATGTCGACCGACAAGGTGATGCTGTTCTCGTCCTCCGGCAAGTTCTTCACCCTCGAGGTCGGAAAGCTGCCCGGCGGCCGCGGTCACGGCGAACCGGTGCGCCTGATGTGCGACCTCGACGCGGCGGACTCGATCGTCTCGCTCTTCGTGCACGTGCCGGGAACGAAGCGCCTCTTGGCCTCCACCGAGGGCGACGGCTTCGTGGTGGCCGAGGACGAATGCGTGGCCAACACCCGCAAGGGCAAGCAGGTGCTGAACGTCAAGGCGCCGGTCGAGGCCTGCGTCTGCGTCGTGGTGCCGGAGGATGCGACCCACCTCGCCACCATCGGCGAGAACCGCAAGATGATCATCTTCAAGCTCGACGAGGTGCCGGAAATGGCCCGCGGCAAGGGCGTGCGCCTGCAACGGTTCAAGGACGGTGGCCTGAGCGACGCCCGCGCCTTCCGGCTGAAGGACGGCCTCACCTGGACCGACTCGTCGGGCCGCAACTTCGTCGTCACCGACCTCAAGGAATGGGTCGGCGAACGCGCCCAGGCCGGCCGCCTGCCACCCAAGGGATTCCCGCAGCGGAACAAGTTCGGTTGAGGCACCGGAAGGCGCCTCCATCCAGCTGCCGCGAAATCAGGCAGTTCAGCCCGGCCGGGAACCCGTAGAGGTGCGAACTCTCCCTGCAGCGGCGCTGGAACGCGGCAGGGCACGCGCGGCTCCGGCCTGAAATTCATTGCCTGCCCCCGGACCTTATTTTACAAACGGCATTTGGCGACGGGCATAGCAATCAAGTCAGGCTCGGCCAGCTGATGTAACAGGGAGGAACTCCACTATGATGAATCGCAGACATTTCGCTCTCAGCGCCGCAGGCCTGGCAGCGATGCTGGCCGCCGGCATTGCGCCCGCCATGGCCGAGAGCAAGGGCCTGATCGGCATCTCCATGCCGACCAAGTCCTCCACCCGCTGGATCTCGGACGGCGAGAGCATGGTGAAGGAATTCACCGCCCTCGGCTACGAGACCGATCTCCAGTATGCTGAGGACGACATTCCGAACCAGCTCGCCCAGATCGAGAACATGGTGACCAAGGGCGCCAAGGTGCTCATCATCGCCGCGATCGACGGCACCACGCTGTCGGACATCCTCAAGAAGGCCCATGACGGCGGCGCCAAGGTCTTCGCCTATGACCGCCTGATCTCCAAGACCGGCGACGTCGACTACTACACCACCTTCGACAACTTCGGCGTGGGCGTGCTGCAGGGCACCTCGCTGGTCGACGGCCTGAAGGAGCGCTTCCCCGATGTGAAGCCGTGGAACGTCGAACTCTTTGGCGGCTCGCCGGACGACACGAACGCCTTCTACTTCTACGACGGCGCCATGTCGGTGCTCCAGCCGCTGATCGATTCCGGCCAGATCGCCGTGGTGTCGGGCCAGATGGGCATGGACAAGGTCGGCACCCTGCGCTGGGACGGTGCGGTGGCGCAGGCCCGCATGGACAACCTGCTCTCCGCCTTCTACACCGACAAGAAGGTCAACGGCGTTCTCGCCCCCTATGACGGCCTGTCGCGCGGCATCATCTCGTCCCTCAAGGGCGTGGGCTACGGCACGCCGGACCAGCCGATGCCGATCGTCACCGGCCAGGACGCCGAGCTCGCCTCGGTCAAGGGCATGATCGCCGGCGAGCAGTATTCGACCGTGTTCAAGGACACGCGCGAACTCGCCAAGGTCACCGCCAAGATGGTCGATACCGTGCTGTCGGGCAAGGATCCGGAAATCAACGACACCAAGACCTACAACAATGGTGTGAAGGTGGTTCCGTCCTACCTGCTGAAGCCGGTCATCGTCGGCAAGGGCGACATCGAGAAGGTGCTGGTGGGCTCGGGCTACTACACCGCCGACCAGATCAACAACTGATCGCCGCACACGGCTAGACCCACGATGTCATCTCCGGGCAGCGCCCGGGGATGACCCGTGTTTCAGGCCCACTTTCGCGAGGACAGATGCAGCCCATTCTGGAAATGCGCGGCATTACCAAGACCTTCCCGGGCGTGAAGGCGCTGACCGACGTCAACCTCTCGGTCATGCCCGGCGAGATCCATGCCGTGGTGGGCGAGAACGGCGCGGGCAAGTCGACTCTCATGAAGGTGCTGTCCGGCGTCTATCCGCACGGCAGCTACGACGGCCAGATCTTCTTCGACGGCACCGAGCGAAAATTCACCTCCATCGCCGATTCCGAGAACACCGGGGTCATCATCATCCACCAGGAACTGGCGCTGGTTCCGCTGCTTTCCATCGCCGAGAACATCTTCCTCGGTCACGAGACCGCGAAACACGGCGTCATCGACTGGTTCGAGGCCTTCCGCCGCACCAAGGAACTGCTCGGCAAGGTGGGGCTGCACGAGCACCCCAACACCCTCATCACCAACCTCGGCACCGGCAAGCAGCAGCTCGTCGAGATTGCCAAGGCGCTCAACAAGTCGGTGAAGCTCCTCATCCTCGACGAGCCGACCTCGAGCCTCAACGAAACCGACTCGAACGCGCTGCTGGCACTCCTGCAGGAATTCCGCGCCCATGGCATTTCCTCGATCCTCATCACCCACAAGCTGAACGAGGTGATGAAGGTCGCCGACCGCATCACCGTGATCCGCGACGGCAAGACCGTCGACACGCTGGACACCAAGACCGCCAAGGTCAGCGAGGACCGTATCATCAAGGCCATGGTCGGCCGCGAGCTGACCGACCGCTATCCGCCGCGCCACGCACATGTGCAGAACCCGATCTTCGAAGTGAAGAACTGGAACGTCTATCACCCGCTCCACGCCGACCGGCAGATGATCAAGGACGTGAACTTCCATGTCTGCAAGGGCGAGGTCGTGGGCATCGCCGGCCTCATGGGCTCCGGCCGCACCGAGCTCGCCATGTCGGTCTTCGGCCGCGCCTATGGCCAGAAAATCTCGGGCGAGGTGCTGCTGCACGGCAAGCCCATCGACGTCAGCACCATTCCCAAGGCCATGGAAGCGGGTCTTGCCTATGCCACCGAGGACCGCAAGACCTTCGGCCTCGTGCTCATCGACCACATCAAGCACAACGTGACGCTCGCCAACCTCGAGGGCGTTGCGGCCAAGGGCGTGGTGGATGACGTGGAGGAGCTGAGCGTCGCCAACAAGTACCGCAAGGACCTGGCGATCCGCTGCTCGTCCGTCTACCAGACCACGGTGAACCTGTCGGGCGGCAATCAGCAGAAGGTGGTGCTGGCCAAGTGGCTGTTCTCCGGCCCCGAGGTGCTGATCCTCGACGAGCCGACGCGCGGCATCGATGTCGGCGCCAAGTACGAGATCTACGGCATCATCAACCAGCTCGCCGAGGCCGGCAAGGCGGTGATCGTGATTTCCTCGGAAATGCCCGAGCTGCTCGGCATCTCCGACCGCATCTATGTGATGAACGACGGCCGGCTCGTCGCCGAAATGCCGGCAAAGGACGCCTCGCAGGAGAAGATCATGCGGGCCATCATGAAATCATGGGAAGACTGACATGACCGACGTGACCACCCCGGCCCCGGTGAAGCCCGCCCTCTCACGCTTCCTCAAGGCCCATGTGCGTGACTATGCACTGCTGATCTCGCTGCTCGTCATCATGATCTTCTTCCAGATCACCACCGACGGCACGCTGTTCAAGCCCGTCAACATGACGAACCTGATCCTGCAGAACAGCTACATCGTCATCATGGCGCTGGGCATGCTGCTGATCATCGTGGCGGGCCACATCGACCTGTCGGTCGGCTCCGTCTCGGGCTTCATCGGCGCGGTCGCGGCGGTGATGATGGTGAACTGGAAGATCGACCCGTTCCTCGCCGGCATCGCCTGCCTGGCGCTCGGCGCCATCATCGGCGGCGCGCAGGGCTATTTCGTCGCCTACTACAAGATTCCGGCCTTCATCGTGACGCTTGCCGGCATGCTGGTGTTCAAGGGCCTGGCCTTGACCGTGCTGGGCGGTGCCTCCGTCGGCCCCTTTCCCAAGGTCTTCCAGCTGCTGAGCTCCGGCTACGTGCCGGACATCTTCAACTTCACGCTCAACGGCGCGCCCTTCAATCTGCTCGCCCTCATCATCGGCGTCGTGGTGACGGGCCTCATCATCTACTTCAACTACCGCACCCGCCTGAACCAGCAGAAGCATGGCCTGGCGGAAGAGCCGGACGTGATCTTCTACGGCCGCAACATCCTGGTCGCCGTGGCGCTCGTCGGCTTCTCCTGGCTGATGGCAAGCTACAAGGGCCTGCCCAACGTGCTGATCGTCATGTTCGCGCTGATCGCGCTGTTCGTGTTCCTGACGACCAGGACCACCTTCGGCCGCCGCGTCTATGCCATGGGCGGAAACGAGAAGGCGGCAAAGCTCTCAGGCATCAACACCGAGAAGCTCACCTTCCTGATCTTCGTGATCATGGGCGCGCTCGCTGCGCTCGCCGGCCTGATCTTCGCAGCGCGCCTCAACGTGGCCACCCCCAAGGCGGGCCTCGGCTTCGAACTCGACGTCATCGCCGCCTGCTTCATCGGCGGTGCGGCGACCACGGGCGGCGTCGGCAAGGTGATCGGCGCGGTCATCGGCGCCTTCATCATGGGCGTGATGAACAACGGCATGTCGATCATGGGCATCGGCATCGACTGGCAGCAGGTCATCAAGGGCGCAGTGCTGATGCTCGCGGTGTTCCTCGACGTCTACTACAAGAACAAGGGCTAGTCCGGCCGCCAACCCGCATGAGGCGTCCCGCAGCCGACGGGTTCGGCCGAGGAGCCATCGCTTGGGCCGGGAGGAGGGCGGAGCCTCAGGGAGGGCCAAGGGCGGCTGAGGCTACGCTCGGCCAGAGGGGTAGCGGCGCGTCCGTTTCGCCCAAAATCAATCGTTACGAACTTCATTGAGGCCCCCTTGAGCCCGGGTGAGGGGGATTTCGATCCTCCCGCTTGACTTCCACGCCTGCACGTCCTATTTGCCCGTTATGACTAACCGGTCAGTAATAACGGGAACCTCCCGCCGACCCGAAGCCCGGCCCACGGAAATTCTCGGGGCGGCGCTCGAACTGTTTGCCGAAAAAGGCTTTTCCGGGACGCGGATGGAGGACGTGGCGGCCCGGGCCGGGCTCAGCAAGGCCGGGGTCTATCTCTATTTCAAGGACAAGACGGCGCTGCTGAAGGCGCTGGTGAACGAAATGGCGGGGGCCAACGTGTCGGTCGCCCGCGGCATTGTCGAGGCCCACCAGGGGCCAGTCTCGCCGCTGATTGCCACCATCCTCGGTTTCCTCGCCGGCCAGGTGCGCCACACGCGCTTTCCTGAACTCATCAAGATCGTCATCTCCGAGAGCCGGGCGCACCCTGAGGTGGGGAGGCTCTATCTCGACGCCGTCATCGGCCAGGGCCTGCCGCTGTTCGAGGGGCTGATCCGCCGCGGCATCGCCTCGGGCGAGTTCCGCGCCGTCGATCCCGGTTTCGCGGCGCGCGCGATGATCGGGCCCATGCTTCTCGCCATCATCTGGAAGACGGTGTTCGAGCCGATCGGGGCCGACGCCCTCGATACCGAGGCCTTCGCCGCCCAGCACGCAGACATCTTCCTCAAGGGCATCCAGTCGTGAAAAGGTTCATTCTCCCGCTCATCATCGTGGCTCTGGCGGTCACCGCCTTCCTGTTCCGCGACCGCTGGCTGCCGCAGCCCCCCGGGCAGTTCAACTATCTGGGCTATGTCGAGGGCGAGACGACCATGGTCGGTGCGCCGCAGGCCGGCCGCCTCGTCAGCATCGATGTCGTGAAGGGGCAGCAGGTGATGCAGGGTGCCGTGCTGTTCGCGCTCGACCCGGCGCAGCTGAAGGCCGAGGTGGAACGCGCGCAGGCGGCCGTGACGACGGCCAAGGCCACGCGCGACAACCTGCTGACCGGCAAGCGGCCGGAGGAGATCGAGATCATCCGTGCGCAGATCGCCCAGGCCGGGGCCAGCCTGTCATTGGCCGAGAAGGAACTGACCCGTGCCTCCACGCTCGCCAGCACCGGCACCGCAGCGCAGTCGCGCCTCGACCAGGCGCAGGAGCAGGTGAAGCTCTACGAGCAGCGCCTGATCGAGCTGAAGGCCTCCGAACAGGTGGCGGCACTTCCCGCCCGCGGACCGGAGATCGACGCTGCCACCTCGCGCGTCAGCGAGGCGGAAGCCCAGCTGGCACAAGCGAAGGAGAAGCTCGGTGATCTCTCCCCTGTCGCCCCGGCCGACGCCCGGGTGGACGACGTGTTCTTCAAGGCGGGCGAGTGGGTGGCCGCCGGCCAGCCCGTCGTGTCGCTGCTCAAGCCCGCCGACGTGACGCTGCGCTTCTTCGTGCCGGAGACGGTGCTGGCCGCGGCGCAGCCGGGCCGCTCCATCCAGTTCAAGTGCGATGGCTGCACCGGTCTCAAGACCGCCGTCATAAGCCACGTATCCAGCCAGCCGGAATACACTCCACCCGTCATCTATTCGGAGACGGCGCGCGCCAAGCTCGTCTATCTCGTCGAAGCCAGGCCCGGCGCCAGTGATGGCGAACTGCGGCCGGGCCTTCCGATCGAGGTGGAACCGCTGCAATGACCACGCCCGCCATCGACGTCAAGGGACTGGTAAAGCGCTATGGCAACCGCACCGTCGTCGATCACGTCGACCTCAGGATCATGCCCGGCCGCATCTGCGGCTTCCTCGGTCCCAACGGCTCCGGCAAGACCACCACGCTGCGCATGATCTGCGGCCTGCTCACGCCCGACGGCGGCGAGGGCACCTGCCTCGGACACGACATCATCACCGAGCGCGACGCGGTGAAGGCCCAGGCCGGCTACATGACGCAGCGCTTCGGCCTCTACGAGGATCTGACGATCCGCCAGAACCTCGAGTTCGTCGGCAGGCTCTACCGCCTCAGGAACCTGCGCCAGGTGGTGGACCAGTCACTCGAGCGTCTGGGCCTTGTCTCGCGCCAGCATCAGCTGACCGGCGCGCTTTCGGGCGGCTGGAAGCAGCGCCTGGCCCTCGCTGCCTGCGTGCTGCACGAACCGAAGCTCTTGCTGCTCGACGAGCCCACGGCGGGTGTGGACCCCAAGGCGCGCCGCGCCTTCTGGGACGAGATCCACACGCTCGCTGCGCAGGGCATCACCGTGCTGGTCTCGACCCATTACATGGACGAGGCCGAGCGCTGCCACGAGATCGCCTATATCGCCTATGGCAAGCTGATGGCGCGCGGCACGGCGGAGGAGATCATCGAAGCCTCCGGCCTTTCGGCACTCGTCGCGACGGGCCCGGGCGCGGATCGGCTCGCGCCCGATCTGCGCGACGTTCCCGGCATCACCGCGGCGGCGGCCTTCGGCACCACGCTCCACGTCTGCGGCCCCGATCGTGAAGCGCTGTGGCGCGCGGTCGAGCCCCTCCGCGGCCGCGGGCTTGCGTGGGAGGATGCAGAACCGACGCTGGAGGACGTGTTCATCCATCTCATGGGTCAGGCACAGGACAACATGGAGGCGGCGGCGTGACCGACTTTTTCGCCAGGCTCTGGGCGATGATCATCAAGGAGGCGCTGCAGCTTCGCCGCGACCGGCTGACCTTCGCCATGATGTTCGTCGTGCCCATCGTCCAGCTCGTGCTCTTCGGCTTTGCCATCAACGCCGATCCCAAGGGCCTGCCGACGGCGGTACTGGTTTCGGAGCATTCGGAACTTTCGCGCAGCATCATCGCCGCCATCCAGAATACCGGCTACTTCACCATCACCCGCGAGGCGGCGACGGAGGCCGAGGCCGACGCGCTTCTGCAGCGGGGAGACGTCCAGTTCGTCGTCACCATCCCTGCCGACCTGACGAAGAAGCTGGTGCGCGGCGAGGATCCCCAGATTTCCGTCGAGGCCGATGCCACCGATCCCGCGACCACGGGGCCGGCGATGAGTGCCGTGAGCCAGGCGGTGAACCAGACCCTGGCGCGCGAGCTGAAAGGGCCGCTCGCCGGCGAACGGCCGAGGGATTCGCCCGTCGGGATCGTGCTGCACAAGCGCTACAATCCCGAAGGTGTCACGCGCTACAACATCGTGCCCGGGCTGCTGGGCGTGATCCTCACCATGACCATGGTGATGATGACGGCGCTGGCGGTCACCCGCGAGCGCGAGCGCGGCACCATGGAAAATCTCCTCGCCATGCCGGTGAAACCCATCGAGGTGATGGCGGGAAAGATCGCGCCCTATGTGCTGATCGGCATGGTGCAGGTGGCGGTCATCATCACCGCGGCGCGGCTTCTGTTCGGTGTGCCCTTCGTCGGCAGTGTCGGTCTCTTCGCGGTGGCGACCCTGCTGTTCATCACCATCAATCTCGCCATCGGCTTCGCCTTCTCGACGCTGGCGCAGAACCAGCTGCAGGCCATGCAGATGTCGATCTTCTTCCTGCTGCCGTCGATCCTGCTCTCGGGCTTCGCATTTCCCTTCCGCGGCATGCCCGAATGGGCGCAGGCCATCGGCGAGTTCATCCCCGCAACGCATTTCCTCAGGATCGTCCGTGGGCTGATGCTCAAGGGCGCGACGGTTGCGCAGATGTCGGAGCAGCTGGCCGTGCTGGCCCTCATGCTGGTCGTGGTGGTGGCGGTCGCCATCAGCCGCTACCGCGTGACGCTGGACTAGGCATAGAGGCACAACGCTCGCTAAGGTTGCATTAAGCCCCACCCTGTAGAGTGCACCCCCGGTGGGACCGAACGGGAAGGGGGATGAACGATCGCCATGGCTTCGACTGATCACTGGGTGCTCGATGGCCGCATCGTGCCGCCGCCGGCCGCGGCGGCAAACGGCTCACCCGTCGAGGAACGCGACCTCCTGCAGCGAACCGGCTTCGTCAGGATCACCGAGAACGAGCAGGGCACCAGCGTCCGCTGGACCATGTTCTCGCGCAACTGGGCCTCTCTCTACTTCGCCGCCGAATGGCTGCAGGGAGCCTTCGGGCCCTTCCATCTGCAGTATTATTCCGCCGGCTGGTTCAACGAGCGCCACGAACAGCCCTGGGCAGCGGCAGACCGCATCCACCACCTCATCCACAAGAGCGACGTGCACCTTTCGCAGACGGTCTACATCCGCAAGGTCGCGGAGACCCGCCGCAGCGTGCCAGCCGTTCTCCAGAAGGCGTTGCGCGACAATGCGGCGAGCGAGGATGTGTCGATCGACTGCGCCTATGATCCGTCCTCGCAGCGCTACCGCGTGGCGCGGGTCGGGCCGCAGTCGACCATTGCCCGGCTGTGGGGATTGAACCCCGTCTCCTATCCCTGCCTCATCGGACATTCCTACGACGAGGCGGTGAGCCGGGCCTACCCGGCAGTGATGCGCAGTGGCGAGCCGCACTACGACCACATCTATGCCGCCATGGCGTCAGCCCGCGGCGATGTCGTGTGGGTGCCCTATCAGCGTGTCGTCCTGCCGCTTCTCAAGGGGCGCAGCCGCAAGGGCGTGCGGGTGGTCACGGAGCTTGCAGAGGTTGATATCTCGCCTCTGTAGTCGGCGCCGAAGACAGTTCCGCGATCGAGAACTCGAGGTGACGGCGCAGGGCCACGCCGATCCATTCGGCCTGCTCCGCGCCATCCGGCTCCCATTCCCAGGTCAGGAAGCTCTGTTCGAGATGGCCATAGCCCATGCGCACCATGTGGCCGCGGGTTGCCATCGACTGGCCGGTCAGCGCCCAGATCGCCTCGGGCTGCCACTTCACCATGGCCAGCAGCATGCCGATGCGCGGGAAGACCGGGAAGCCGACCTTGCAGTGCTTATCGATCCACAGCTCGCCATGATACACGATGCGGCCCCGGATCAGGTGGGACAGGGAATGTTCCGGCGGCATCACGGCGCGCGGCACGATCATTTCCCGGCGCCGGGCATAGAGCCCCATCATCCAGCCCAGCACCCATTCGGCCAGGTTGGGGTCGGCATCGTCGAGGCGGAAGGCCTGCAGGCCCACGGTGTTGCCGTCCCTGTCGACCAGCGACATCCAGAAGCCGCGCTCGGAGAGGCTCCGGCAGGCCTGCGGGTCGAACATGGGGGAGACTTCGCTGTTGCGAAGGCGGCGGCGTTCGCGGGCAAGTCCGGCGAAGTCGGAGGAAATATGGAAGGTGAGGCCTTGCTCGGCCCCGGCCTCCAGCAGGGTGGAGATCGCCATGACGGTCCTGAGCGGGTCCGCGAGGCCCGTATCGGCACCGACAGGCTGCACACCCTGAAGGCCAACATTCAACGCATACATACACTTACCCCGACAACTTGAAACATGAAATCCCGGTATTCAGGACTGGCTGCCGAGGCAACCCGGCAGGTCAAGCTCAGGAGATGATCGTCCAAAGCCTACGCTGCGTCAATCACATTGTAGGTAGATCTTCTATAGTAAGTCTAAACGATTGCAGCCGGAGAAGAGAAAAATACGTTCCGTTACGACGGCGATGCCTCCTCGGCTGGCCGCAGGGAAACGGCGAGGCGCCACCAGCTGTGCGCGAGCAGGGTCAGGATGAGCAGCAGGCCACCTGCGAGGACTCGCGGCGAGGGTGCCTCGGCAAACAGCATCCATGTCCAGATCGGCGTCAGGATGGTTTCCAGCATGAAGAACATGCTGACGTCGGCGGACGGCAGCAGGCGGGGTCCCCGGGCCAGAAGCACGGTGGCGAGCGGCATGACCACCAGCCCGTTGAGGCCCAGCCACAGCAGCGTCGGCACCCCGAAGGCACCGAAGCCGAACAGCGTCGATGGCACGATGTGGAAGAAGGTCAGCGCGATCACCGAGGAGGCGAGGCTGCCGAGGGCCAGGCTGGTCGCCACCTTCCGGCCGGTGGCGCGGATGATGGTGAGGATGGTAGCCGAGCAGAAGGCAGAGATCATCGCCAGGCCGTCGCCCACCCAGTGGCCGCTGTCGATTCCCTGCGAGGCGATGAGGGCCGCACCGGACAGTGCGAGGATGGTGGCGAGCCAGGTGTAACCATGCACCTTTTCACCAAGCACCACGTGCGAAAGCGTAGCGGCGATCACCGGCGTGAGGGCGATGAGGAATACCACATTCGCCGCGGGCGCATGCACCACAGCGCCGATGTAGGAGATGTTGCCGAAGGTGCTGACGCAGGCCACCGCGATGCCGGCTCCGCCAGCGAGAAAAGGCGCACGGTCGCCCATCCACCGCGCCACCAGCCAGCCGAACGACAGGGTGGTGAACAGCAGCAACCCGCGCACAAACACCATCGTCCACTGATCCGCCATTGAAAGCCGGAGCAAGGGAAGATCGAAAGTGAAAAGCAGGCCGCCAAGCGCGGTAATGAAGAAGGCTGCGCCGATCTGGCGGCCCGATGGCGGAGAATCAAAAGGCATCAAGACACTTCACTAGTCGTAACAAACGTCTACAGACAAGCGTAGAATTGCCCTAGGGTCAACAACTTCTAAGTGATTATACGCTGTTGCTGCGATGCAGCGTCCAACCTTCCGCCGTTAACCTTTCCTGCGGAAGGAAGCGCGCCTTGTAGTCCATCTTGCGCGACCCGCGCACCCAGTATCCGAGATAGAGGTATGGCAGGCCGAGCCTGCGCACCCGCGCGATGTTGTCGAGGATCATGAAGGTGCCGAGGCTGCGCGCCGCCTCGTCCGGATCATAGAAGCTGTAGATCATCGAAATGCCGTCGCCGAGTATGTCGATGAGCACTGCGGCGATGAGCCTGCCGCCCGTCTCTCCCCCGTCGCGCACGCGATACTCGACCAGGCGGCTATCGACGAAATTGTCGTCGACCATGGCGGAAAAGTCGAGCACCGTCATGTCCGCCATGCCGCCGTCGCTGTGCCGGCTGTCGATGTAGCTGCGGAACAGCGAATAATGCTCAGACGTGGCGTGGCTCTTCACCACGCTCGCATCGACGTCGGCGTTGAACTTCTGCGTCCGGCGGAAGCCCCGCGTCATCTCGAAGGTGTTGACCGGCACGCGCACCGAAACGCAGGACGAACAACCGTCGCAGGCCGGGCGGTAGGCGATGTTCTGGCTGCGGCGGAAGCCGCCCTGGCTCAGTTGCGTGTTGAGGCTGCGCGCATCGTGGCCGACGAGATGGGTGAATACCTTCCTCTCCACCCGGCCCGCGAGATAGGGGCAGGGCGAGGGGGCGGTAATGAAGAACTGCGGGAAATTCCGCCGCTCGATACTCACGTCGGCCTGCTCCGGTGAAATGCGTCAACCATCTATAGCCATATAATGCCATCGAGGCCATGCCTTGCAAGGCTCACGCGTGGCTGGCGCGTTGATTCCCGCAGAACGATGGCCTACGAAGCAGGTCAGGATGCAGGGGAGTTGCGGCATGCGGGTGGCGTGGATCGGTCTGGGCGTGATGGGCTACCCAATGGCGGGGCACCTTGTCAGCCGTGGCGGCCTGGCTGTGACGGTCTACAACCGTACAGCGTCCAAGGCCGCCAAATGGGCCGAAACCTTCAAGGGGCCGACGGCGGCAACTCCGGCGGACGCGGCAAGGGATGCCGATTTCGTCTTCGCCTGCGTGGGCAACGACGATGACCTTCGCCAGGTGACCACCGGCCCGGACGGCGCCTTCCGCAGCATGAAGAAGGGCGCCGTCTTCGTCGATCACACCACCGCCTCCGCCCTGGTGGCACGCGAACTTCATGCGGCCGCCAAGGCCAGGGGCCTGGGCTTCGTCGATGCGCCGGTGTCGGGCGGCCAGGCGGGCGCCGAGAATGGCGTTCTCACCGTGATGTGCGGCGGCGATCCTGAAGACTATGCCAAGGCAGAACCGCTGATCGCGCATTTCTCGCGCATGCGCAAACTGCTGGGGCCGGCGGGATCGGGCCAGCTCGCCAAGATGGTGAACCAGATTGCCATCGCCGGCCTGGTGCAGGGCCTCGCCGAGGCCATCAACTTCGGCATGAAATCAGGCCTGCCGATGGAGGACGTGATCGAGGTGATCTCCAAGGGGGCCGCCGGCTCCTGGCAAATGGAGAATCGCCACAAGACGATGATCGCCGGCAAGTTCGACTTCGGCTTCGCCGCCGACTGGATGCGCAAGGACCTGGGAATCTGTCTCGATGAATCCCGCCGCAACGGCGCACCGCTT
This sequence comes from Hyphomicrobiales bacterium, assembly GCA_046349235.1. Lineage (GTDB taxonomy): Bacteria > Pseudomonadota > Alphaproteobacteria > Rhizobiales > Aestuariivirgaceae > Aestuariivirga. The sequence goes on along the minus strand of JAXMCT010000008.1, from coordinate 518,318 downwards.
CCGGTCACGGCGCTCGTCGACCAGTTCTATGCCGAGGTGCAGAAACTCGGCGGCGGCCGGTGGGACACCTCGAGCCTGATCGCGCGGTTCCAGAACCTCGACCGCAAGGCCTAGCAGGCCGTTACGCCGCCTCCGGCCAGGCGTGTGTCAGGGCACGTGCAAGAATGTCATCCCTGGGCTCGAGTGGTGCCGCCTGCAGCAGCGGCGCCAGCGGTGGCCGCCTGATCCGGCCCTTCAGGAACCTGTCGTACACCGCCTCCGCGTCGCCACGCGTGCGTGGGAAGTGGGTGCCGGTGTCGATCGAGGCACTGAAGTCGCGCCATTTGAAAGGCTGGTCGATGTAGCCCGAGTCGAAAAAGGAAAATGGAACTCCATAGGCGCAGGCGATGATCGCGGCATGCAGCGAGCCCGCCAGCACGAAGTTCGCGGAGCAGATGTCGTCGATGAAGCGCTCGACCGCCGCAGGTGTGTTCTCGACGATGGGCGAGACGAGACTGTCGGCCCCGGAGCCTTGCAGCAATGTCTCCTGCGGCTTGTTCAGCACATCGAGAATGTGCGGAACGAAGATCGTCCTGTTGCGCGAGCGCTCGGAGACGGCGGGGGTGTAGAGAAGCGGCAGCAGCAGACCGGGGTCGCCGAGGGGAGTGTCCGGCGGAAGGCCCAGCACCCTGCGCGTCAGGGGGCCGCGCACGCCGTGAAAGCTGGCATGGGCAAGGATGTCGGAAGGGAGCGCCTCGTCGTCCCGGCACCCGCAACCCCAGAAGGCGACGCGCGCGTCGTTGCGCCGCGCGATGTGCTCGACGTCCTTCCGGATCCGTGTCGCCGTGATGACGCTGCCGACGAGCCGATAGACGTCGGCCTGGATGCGCGCCGCCCTGAACAGGCGATTGACGAAGTAGAAGGACAGGAAATCGCCGACGTTCTCCTGGCCCTGAAGCGGGCTCCACCACACCACCGCTGTCCTGCCCAGTTGCAGGATCGCCGATCGGCTCAGGTCAGCGTTCGGTGGCATCATCGCGGTCATGGTCCATCGTCGGTGGCAGCACGGGTTCGACCTAGCCGAGCTTCGCCTCTGGCACAAACGTTTCGAACCGGCGCAACCCAAGGTCTTGATCGGCAGCGCACACCGTCACTTTCCTGCAACAGGCTTGATCTTCCACGCCTCTTTGGCACGGCGCTGCGGCAATCTTCCTTGAGGTCGGGAGTCCGGAGGAATACCGTCTCACCAGATTTTGAGGAGACGTCTCCATGAAACTGCTCGCTGCTTCCGCTCTTGCAATTGGCCTCTTCGCGGTCCCCGCCATGGCGGCCGACATTGCCCCGGCTCCCACCTACAGCTGGGACGGTGTCTACATCGGCGTCATCGGCGGCTATACCTGGAACAACTTCGATGTCTCGAACATCAAGTTCCAGGACCTTCCCGGCGACCCCTACATTCCGGGCCGCGACCTCGGCGTGACCTCGTGGTCGACCAACATGGATGGTGGCTCGCTCGGCGGCACGCTCGGCTGGAACTACCAGACCGGCGCCCTTGTGATCGGCCTCGAAGGCGATATCTCCTATGACTGGGCCAACGGCGACAACAACAAGTATTCCGACTCGGCCGGCTTCAAGTCCGAAGCGGAGATGAACTGGTTCGGCACCGCCCGCGTGCGGGCAGGCTATGCCTTCGACCGCGCCCTGATCTACGCGACCGGCGGTCTGGCCTACGGCGACGTCGAGGGCAAGATCCGCGACCAGTATCCGTCGGGCACCATCACCAGGAGCGACAGCAACGGCATGTGGGGCTGGACCATCGGTGGCGGCCTCGAATATGCGGTGACCGACAACGTCACGATCAAGGGCGAGTATCTCTACTACGATCTCGGCGACGAGGACTTCAGCGTCAGCGAAGGCGCGGGTGGCTGGAACCGGATCACCTCGAACGTCGACGTGAACGGCAGCATCGTTCGCGCTGGCCTGAACTATCGTTTCTGATCACTGCTCGTCCCGCCCGGAGGTGGGCCGGCCGTGAACGCGCAATTGCCCGGGCCTCGGCCCGGGCATTTTCGTTGGTGGGCGGATGTTCAACCCTTGAGACCCTTGGCCACCTCGACGGCGAAATAGGTGAGGATGCCGTCGGCCCCGGCGCGCTTGAAGCTCATCAGCGCTTCCGGGATCACCTTCCCGGGATCCAGCCAGCCATTGTTGCAGGCCGCCATGATCATCGCGTATTCGCCCGACACCTGGTAGGCGAAGGTCGGCACCATGAAAGTGTCCTTCACGCGGCGCACGATATCGAGATAGGGCATGCCGGGCTTCACCATCACCATGTCCGCACCCTCGGCGATGTCGAGCGCCACCTCGCGGATTGCCTCGTCGGTGTTGGCGGGGTCCATCTGGTAGGTACGCTTGTCGCCCTTCAGCGTGCCGGAGGATCCCACTGCATCCCGGAACGGGCCGTAGAAGCCGCTCGCGTACTTGGCACTGTAGGCCATGATCTGCACATGCTCGTGGCCCTGGCCCTCGAGTGCCGCGCGGATGCGGCCGATGCGGCCATCCATCATGTCGGACGGCGCGATGATGTCGCAGCCGGCTTCCGCCTGCACCATGGTCTGCTTCACCAGCGCCTCGAGCGTCGCGTCATTGAGGATGTGGTCGCCTTCCATCAGCCCGTCATGGCCGTGGCTGGTATAGGGGTCGAGCGCCACGTCGCACATGATGCCGATCTCCGGCACCGCCTTGCGGATGGCGCGCACCGCCTTGCACACGATGTTGTCGGGGTTGAAGGCCTCGCGCGCATCCTCGGTGCGGCGCTCCCGCGGCGTGTTGGGAAACAGCGCCACGGCGGGAATGCCGAGGTCGGCCGCTTCCTTCACCTTGTCGACGATGAGGTCCACCGAATAGCGCGTCACGCCTGGCATGGAGGACACGGCCTCGGTGCGGTTCTGCCCCTCGATGACGAAAACCGGCCAGATCAGGTCATGGGCGGTCAGCGTGTTCTCGCGCACCAGGGCGCGTGACCATGCGGTGCGGCGGTTGCGGCGCATGCGGAGGGCGGGAAAGGAGGATGAGGCGGCGTGCGGGCGGTGTGTCATTCCCGATCATTAACAAGAGGGAACAGGGGCGCGCAACCGGCCACCCATGTTCCTGCAACGGGTGTCCTACTGGCAGATGCGGTAGCCGCCCTTGCGCTGCAACACATCCACATGGAAGTGATCGCCGTGATAGGGGTCGGACCCCGGCCCGAGAACGGTGGTGAAATGCGTGCAGGCGGCCTGGCGGATATCCTCCAGGAACGACCCGCCCTTGGACAGCCCGATGGCGCCCAGCAGGCCTTCACCCCAGTTGCCCTTGCCGCCCACCGTCACGCCCGAGGACTTGGCGAAGGTGAAGCCGGACATGTCCAGCGCATTGGCCTTGCTGTGTTCCGACATCTTGCCGGAAGAGCCATTGTTGCGGCGCCGGCAGGCATAGGATGTGGCGGTGCGGATTTCCGTCACCTCGGTGCCGAGGCGCTTGCGCGCGGCAGGCTGCACATCATCCTTGATCCAGGCCGCCAGGGCCGCCGCCATGGCGCATGTCTCGGTGGCGGGTGGCGTCAGGGTGACGCCGTCGATGGCTGTGATCTCGATCGGGGCGGGGGCGCCACAGCCGCCGGCTTCGCCGATCGGTTCGAGGATCTTGTAGGTGACGGGAAGGCCCGCCAGGAGGGTCTTGCACGCGGCGCGGCCGTCGGCCACCGCATCGGCAGGCCAGCTGCCGTTTCCCTCCGGCGATGGCTCCGGTTTTTGTTCCGGTTCTGGCGGAGGCACTGGTGATTTCGTGTCCGGGCGCTGCTGCGGCACGGGAATGGTCACAGCCGGTGACACCACGGCGGGCCGCAGCCTCGGCACCGGTGCCGCCAGCACGGGCGTCGCGCCGGGAGCCGGGCGCAAGCGGGGCTTGGGCGGTTCGGCCGCGTGGCCGGAACTGGCGGCAGCCAGGCAGGCCGCAGCGAGGAGCAGGGACGCTTTCACAAGTTGCATCATCACGTCTCCCGGGCACGGCTGCAAGCCCGCCGGACGTGCCCGCGCCCGGCCGCCGTTCCCGGCCGCAGACAGCCTGTTGCGATTGCGTTCACCGCACTTGGCAACCACTGCTTAAGGCTCTTCGGGAAGACCTTGTAAAGCCTATCGTAACTTCGCCCAAATCTCTGAAAACATAAGGAGATGTTTACTCAAAGAATTGAGTGCCCCTTAAGGGCTGGAACCTAGCCTCACCCCCAACGAACAGGGACCGGCGAAGGCAGCAGCCCGGCCCCCGGAACAAGGGTGAAAGAGACGTCATGCCAGCCGCGCACAAGCCAGTTTCATCCGCTGCCCCGGAAACCGGGGCGGCCCCCGTGAAGCTCAGGTATCTGGATTCGCTCAACCTGATCGAGCGGCTGCACCGCCGTCTGCTGGAGGTCATCAAGGACGATTTCGAGCGCCACGGCGAGCCGGGCATCAATCCGGTCCAGGCGCTGCTCATCTACAACATGGCCGACGCCGAACTGACCGCCGGGGAACTCAAGAGCCGCGGCCACTACCAGGGCTCCAACGTGTCCTATAACCTGAAGAAGCTGGTCGAGGCGGGCTATGTTCACCACGAGCGATCCGCCAACGACCGCCGCTCGGTCCGGGTCCGACTGACGCCCAAGGGCCAAGCCATCCGCAACCGGGTCGATGCCCTGTATGACCGCCAGCTGCGCGCCGTCGAGCTGGTGGCGGGCCTGAGTGCCGAGGAACTCGAGCGCATCAACAAGGCGCTCGCCCGACTGGAGCGATACTGGACAGACCAGATCCTCTATCGCCTGTGACGATTACCGACCCTGCAAGCGGCCGGAGGGGCCGTGCTGTTGCCCAAAAGCATCAGCACGGCCCCGAACTCCGGAGCAGGGTGCCCCGCCGCTGCGGCAAATCTCATTGTTGCCGCAATTCCGGGGCTTGTCGTGGCTGCAATATGGCCTGCTTTTGACGAGTCGGGCCGCAACTGGTATGAGGCCGCGGCGGTCGTCGAGGAGTGGAGACGCCGACGCGGGTTCCGGAGAATGAGGTTGTGATGAAGTTGTGGGCTTTTGCGCGCTCCAGGCGCGCTCTGCAGTGCGTTTCCATGGCGGTACTGCTCTCCCTGACGGCGACTGTTGCCCTTCCCACCATGGTTCGCGCCGAAGAGGACAACTCCCTCTTCTCGCAACTGAACCGCAAGAAGAAGGGAACAACCTCCACCACCACGACGGCCCACACCCAGGGCTCCGGCATTGCCGCCACCACCGAGACCCGCATCATCAATGATGGCAGCGTCGCGCCCTTCATCACGCCCGACAGCGCCGCCCAGATCCAGGCCATGGCCGACAAGTACGCCAAGATCGTCGCCGATGGCGGCTGGCCCACCGTGCCCAACGGCCGCATCAAGAAGGGCTCGAAGAGCAAGCAGGTCGCCATTCTCAACCAGCGCCTCTACGTCGAGGGCTATCTCCAGGTCGAGGCCACGCAGGGCGAGTTCCAGCAGGTCTTCACCTCCGCCACCGAGGATGCGCTGAAGCGCTTCCAGGTCAACCACGGCCTGACGCCCAGCGGCGTCATCGACGGCGTGACGCTGCAGGCGCTCAACACCTCTGCCCAGCAGCGCCTTGCGACCATCAGGGCCAACATTCCGCGCCTCGCCGAATACTCGAAGGACCTGGGGCCCCGCTACGTCGTCGTCAACGTTCCCGCCCAGCAGATCGAGACGGTGTCCGACGGCAAGGTCTACTCGCTGCACAATGCCATCGTCGGCCGCGAGTCGCGCCCCACGCCGGTCGTCATGACGCCGCTCACCATCGTGCGCTTCAATCCCTACTGGAACGCGCCGCCCTCGATCATCGAGCGCGACATCATCCCGCGCATGCAGTCGCGCGGCGCCTCCAAGGTGCTGGCCGACATGAACATCAAGGTGTTCCAGGGTGTCGGCGGCCCCGAGGTCGACCCCGACAAGATCAACTGGAAGACCGCCAAGATCACCGACTACCACTTCCGCCAGGAGCCGGGCGGCGATAACGCCATGGCCACCGCCAAGGTGGAGTTCAACAGCCCCTTCGGCATCTATCTCCACGACACGCCGGAGCCGCAGCTGTTCAAGACCGCCAACCGCTTCTATTCCTCGGGCTGCGTGCGCGTCGAGAAGGTGGCGATCCTGCTGAACTGGATCCTGCAGGGCCAGGACGGCCTCAACGAGGCGAAGATCGCCAGCCTCGCCGAGACCAAGGAGCGCCTCGACGTCAACATCGCCAACGCCCCGCAGCTGCGCGTCGCCTATCTCACCGCCTGGCCCGCCAAGGATGGCGTCGCCGCCTTCCGCGATGACGTCTACCAGATGGACGGTTCGGGCTTCGTCGTCGGCCAGCCGCTGCCGGTGGGCGAGAAGCAGGATGGCCAGCGCTTCGTGCTGAAGCCGATTCCCTACCTGCAAGAGGACATCGACACCAACGACGGCGGCGGCTTCCTCAACGCCCTGTTCCGCGGCAAGTCGGCCGAGAACGACGTGGTGCGCCCCGGCCAGAACAAGCAGGGCGGCGATGCGCTGATCAATCTCGGCGCCAAGCCCGCCACCGGCACCAAGGCGGCGGCCAGCAAGACCGCGAAGTCCAACGGACCGGCCGTCACCAAGAAGTATCTCTTCGGCTCCAGCAAGGACAGCCTCGCCTCGGACGGCTCGTCGACCACCACCACGACGACCACCACCAAGGGCGGAAAGAAGAAGGTCGCGCAGAAGAAGGGCTCCAAGCCCGCGACGGTCGCCAAGTCGACGAACGGCAAGACGCCGGTCTCCAAGACAGCCGCCAACGGCAAGACGAAGCCGGCCACCACGGCTGCTGCATCGACCGCCAAGAAGCCGGCAACCACCGCCGCCGCCAAGCCTGCAACCACCACTGCGGCTGCCAAGCCGACGGCCAAGACCACCGCTGCGGCCAAGCCCGCCGCCACCGCGACCAAGGCCGCTGCCAGCTGCAAGCCCGGTGCCGATGGCAAGCTGCCCGCCGGCTGCCCGGCGCCCAAGCCCGCCGCCGCGGCTGCCCCGGCCGCCAAGGCCGCGGCCGCGACGCCCACCAAGCCGGCCGATGCCGGCAAGACGGCCAACGCCGCCAACTGAGACAACGGCACTTCGCCGGCCATGACGGGCGGGATCGTCTCCCGCCCGTTTCCGTGTACACGACGCAAATGCCATCCATCCTGCCGCTTGGGATGCGTGCTGCCCGCTAGCCAAAGATGTATCTGGACCTCACTCGCGCAATCTGCCAATTGCGCAACGACGTAAAGCGACTGCGCTGGAGGAGAGACACATGGCGAAGAAGGCCGCGAAGAAGTCCGTGAAGAAGCCCGCTAAGAAGCCCGTGAAGGCCAAGGCGAAGCCCGCCCGGAAGGCGGCCGCGAAGAAGAAGGCCGCACCGGCGCGCAAGCCGCTGTTCCCCGGCTTCTTCAAGGAGGCCCTCGCCAAGTCCGATCCGAAGATCGCCAAGGCCATCGCCCAGGAGCTCGGCCGCCAGCAGCACGAGATCGAGCTGATCGCATCGGAGAACATCGTCTCGAAGGCCGTGATGGAAGCCCAGGGCTCGGTCATGACCAACAAGTATGCGGAAGGCTATCCGGGCCGCCGCTACTATGGCGGCTGCCAGTATGTCGACGTCTCCGAGAACCTCGCCATCGACCGCGCCAAGCAGCTGTTCAACTGCGCCTTCGCCAATGTCCAGCCGCACTCCGGCGCCCAGGCCAACCAGGCGGTGTTCTTCGCACTCCTCCAGCCTGGCGACACCTACATGGGCCTCGACCTCGCCTGCGGCGGCCACCTGACCCACGGCTCGCCCGTCAACCAGTCGGGCAAGTGGTTCACCGTCGCGCCCTACAAGGTGCGCGAGGACAACCACTTGATCGACTATGACAAGCTCGAGGCGCAGGCCCATGCGGTGAAGCCCAAGCTCATCATCGCCGGCGGCTCGGCCTATCCGCGCGTCATCGACTTCAAGCGCTTCCGCCAGATCGCCGATGCGGTGGGCGCCAAGCTGATGGTCGACATGGCCCACTTCGCCGGCCTCGTGGCGGGCGGCGTGCACCCGAACCCGCTGGAATATGCCCACGTCGTCACCACCACCACGCACAAGACGCTGCGAGGCCCCCGCGGCGGCATGATCCTCTCCAACGACGAGGACCTCGGCAAGAAGATCAACTCGGCCGTCTTCCCCGGCCTGCAGGGCGGCCCGCTCGAGCACGTCATCGCCGCCAAGGCCGTGGCCTTCGGCGAGGCGCTGAAGCCGGCCTTCAAGAAGTATGCAAAGTCGGTCGCGGACAACGCCAAGGTCCTCGCCAAGGCGATGATCGACGGCGGCTCGGACCTCGTCTCGGGCGGCACCGACACGCATCTCATGCTGGTCGACCTGCGCCGCAAGGGCGTCACCGGAAAGGCCGCCGAGCAGGCCCTGGGCCGCGCCTACATCACCTGCAACAAGAACGGCATTCCGTTCGATCCCGCACCCTTCACCATCACCTCCGGCATCCGCCTCGGCACGCCGGCCGGCACCACCCGCGGCTTCGGCGCGGCCGAGTTCAAGGAAGTCGGCGCCCTGATCAACGAGGTGCTCGACGGCCTCGCGAAGAATGGCGAGGAGAAGAACGGCAAGGTCGAGAAGGCCGTGGCCGCGAAGGTCAAGAAGCTGACAGGCAAGTTCCCGATCTACTGATCGTTTCCTTCCTCTACGCTCATCATGGCCGGGCTTGTCCCGGCCATATTTTTTTCTGGTTGTCCCACTCTCTAACGATCGTCATCCCGGCGAAAGCCGGGACCCCGCTTCCCTTCCGTCCGCGTGGCAACCGCCCGAAGCGGGGCCCCGGCTTTCGCCGGGGTGACGGAATTGAGGGAAGGGTAGGGAGGAACACAGGCCCCTTGACCCACCCCGTCCTCTCCCCCACACATGGTGCAACTCCAACTCCCGAGTCACCATCCCTTGCGCTGCCCCTTCTGTTCCAATGAAGAAACCCAGGTGAAGGACAGCCGTCCCACCGAGGACGGCACGGCCATCCGCCGCCGCCGCTATTGCCCGGACTGTTCGGGCCGCTTCACCACCTTCGAGCGGGTGCAGCTGCGCGAGCTGATGGTGCTGAAGAAATCCGGCCGCCGCGTGCCCTTCGACCGCGACAAGCTGATGCGCTCGATCCAGGTGGCGCTCCGGAAGCGCCCGGTGGACCCCGAGCGCGTCGAGCGCATGGTCTCCGGCATCGTCCGCCGGCTGGAAAGCCTGGGCGAGAGCGAGATCAAGTCCGAGACGGTGGGCAAGCTCGTCATGGAAGCCCTCAAGATGCTCGACGACGTTGCCTATGTGCGCTTCGCCTCGGTCTATAAGAATTTCCGCGAAGCCAAGGATTTCGAGGAGCTTCTGGGAGAGCTCTCGGGTGAAGAGGACAACGGCGAGTCCGGTGACAACTGACGACGCCCGGTGGATGGACGTGGCGCTGCGGCTCGGCCGCCGGGCGCTGGGCACCACGGCGGAGAACCCCAATGTCGGCTGCGTGATCGTGCACGACGGCCGCCTCGTCGGGGCAGGCTGGACCCAGCCCGGGGGCCGGCCCCATGCCGAGACCGAGGCGCTGAAACTGGCGGGCGACAGGGCCCGCGGCGCCACCGCCTATGTCACGCTCGAACCCTGCGCCCACCATGGCCGCACCGGCCCCTGCGCCGAGGCGCTGGCCGCCGCCGGCATCGCCCGCGTCGTCACCGCCATCGAGGATCCGGACCCCCGCGTCTCGGGCGGCGGGCTCGCCATCCTGCGGAAGGCCGGCGTCGCCTGCGAGACGGGGCTTGGCGCGGCCGAGGCCCGCCGCGACATGGCCGGCTTCCTGACTCGGATTGAGAAGAAGCGGCCCCAAGTGATTCTGAAGATGGCCTTTTCCGCCGATGGCAAGATCGCCGCCGGGCCCGGTAGGCGAACCGCCATCTCAGGGCCGGAGGCCAAGGCCCGTGTCCACCTGCTGCGGGCCCAGTGCGACGCCATCCTCGTCGGCATGGGCACGGTGCGGGCCGACGACCCGGAACTCACCTGCCGGCTCCCCGGCCTGAAAGCCCGCTCGCCCAGGCCCTTCGTCATGAGCCGCCATGGCCAGTTGCCGCCCGAGTCGCACCTCGCCCGGCTGGGGGCGGAGGTGCTGCGCGGCAGCCCCGCCCAGGTCGCGGCCGACCTCGGCCTGCGCGGCATCAATCGCCTCGTGGTCGAGGGCGGCGCTCGGGTGGCCCGAAGCTTCCTCGAGGCCGGGCTGGTCGACGCGTTCCACCTGATCCGCTCGGCCGTGACGCTGGGTCCGGAAGGGGTCGACGGCCTCGCCGGACTGGCCCTCGACCGGGCATTGCAGCCATTCCGCGAAGTGGAGCAGGAAAAGCTTGGGGGCGACCTCCTGACCGTCTATGAAGCCCGCCCATAAGAGGGCTTCATGTTCACCGGCATCATCACCGACATCGGCACCGTGCGCGCCGTCTCGCAGGCGGGCGACACCCGCTTCGAGATCACCACCGGCTATGACCTCGGAACCGTCGACATGGGGGCCTCCATCGCCTGCAACGGCTGCTGCCTGACGGTCATCGAGAAGGGGCCGGACTGGTTCGCCATCCAGGCCTCGGCCGAGACCCTGTCCAAGACCACGCTGGCCGACTGGGGCCAGGGCACCCGCATCAACCTCGAGCGCGCCCTCAAGATCGGCGACGAGCTCGGCGGCCACATCGTCTCCGGCCATGTCGACGGCCTGGGCGAGATCGTCTCGATCACCCCGGAAGGCGACTCCAGGCGCTTCCGCTTCCGCGTGCCGAACGAACTGGCCCGCTTCATCGCGCCCAAGGGTTCGGTCGCCATCGACGGCACCTCGCTCACCGTCAACGAGGTCGAGGGCAATGTCTTCGGCGTCAACATCATCCCGCACACCCAGCAGGTCACCACCTGGGGCAGCATGAAGGTGGGCCAGCGGGTCAACATTGAAATCGACATGCTGGCGCGCTATGTCGCCCGCCTCACCGAGTACACACCGACATGAAGACCGAAAAATCCCTGGCACCCGTCGAGCAGGTGCGCGCCCATATCCTGATCCTCGAGGCCCGCTTCTACGGCGATCTCTGCGACGAGATGTGCCGCGGCGCCATCGCCGCCACAGAGCGGGCCGGCGCCACCTGGGAGCGCATGGCCGTTCCGGGCGCCCTCGAAATCCCCGGCGCCATCGCCATGGCGCACGAGACCGGCCTCTACCACGGATATGTGGCGCTGGGCTGCGTGCTGCGCGGCGAGACCACGCATTACGACATCGTCTCGGACGAGAGTGCGCGCGGCATCATGGACTTGACACTCGAGGGCCTGTGCATCGGCAACGGCATCCTCACCTGCGAGAACGAGGCGCAGGCCTGGGCCCGCGCCAAGGTCGATGACATGGACAAGGGCGGCGGTGCCGCCGAGGCCGCGCTTCACATGATCCGCTTCTCCCGCCTGATGGGCCGCAAGGCCGCCGGCCTCGACGCAAAGGCCAGCACGTGAGCGCCAACGACAGCAGCAAGTATCCGCGCGAGCGCCGCTCCGCCGCCCGTCTCGGCGCGGTGCAGGCACTCTACCAGATGGACCTCTCAGGCTCCGATGTCGGCGAAACGCTGGCGCAGTTTTCGTCTCGCGCCTCGGGCGAGAACTTCGAGGACGGCCAATGCGGCGAGGCCGACTACCGCCACCTCAAGGAAGTCGTCGACGGCGTGGTGCGCGAGCAGAAGGCCATCGACCCCGCAGTGGACAGGATCCTCGACAAGGACTGGCCGCTGCACCGCCTCGACTCCACCGTCCGCGCCATCCTGCGCGCCGCCGCCTATGAGCTGATGTTCATGGAGCGTGTCCCGGCCAAGGTGGCGATCAGCGAATACGTCGACGTGGCCGATGCCTTCTTCGGTCCGGAGGAGCCGCGCTTCGTCAACGGCGTTCTCAACCAGTTCGCCCGCCAGAACCGCCCCGGGGAATTCAAGGCGTGACGGCGGAGGCCGCCCCCTTCGATGACAGCAAGGCCCGCCGCAACGCGATGATCCTCGCCGCCGCGCAGGCGATCTTCGGCGCAACCTCCACCGCACTCGTCGTCACCGCGGGCCTGGTCGGCTCGCAGCTGGCCCCCAGTGCTTCCTGGGCCACGCTGCCCATGTCGCTCTCGATCGTCGGTACCGCCTTCACCACCTTTCCCATTTCGATGATGATGCGCCGCATCGGCCGCCGCGCCGGCTTCGTGCTCTGCGCGCTGGCGGGGGCGGCGGGTTCTTTCGTCGGCGCCTACGGGATCTTCCAGCGGAGCTTCACGCTGTTTCTCGTCGGTTGCCTGCTGTCCGGCATCTACCAGGCGTCGGCCTCCTACTACCGCTTCGCCGCCGCCGACACGGCGAGCCCCGCCTTCCGCCCGGTGGCCATCTCCTGGGTCATGACGGGCGGCATCGCCGCCGCCCTCGTCGGCACCTTCATGGTCATGGCGACCACGAACCTCTTCGCGCCCGTCACCTTCGCCGGGACATGGATCGTCATGGCAGCACTTGCGCTGGTGGGCGCGGCATTGCTGCTGTTCGTCGATATTCCACTGAGTGAGGCGCATGACGCGCCGTCCGGCCGACCCCTGGCTGTGATCGCCCGCCAGCCGCGCTACATGGTGGCGGCGACGACGGGCATGCTCGCCTTCGGCATCATGGTGCTGGTGATGACGGCGACTCCTGTCGCCATGCTGGGCTGCGGCTTCTCGGTGAAGGATTCGAGCTGGGTCATCCAGTGGCACGCGCTCGCCATGTTCGTGCCGAGCTTCTTCACCGGCACCCTGATTGCCCGCTTCGGCGCCGAGCGCATCTCGGCCATCGGCATGCTGCTGCTGGTGGGGGCCGCCGTCTCGGGCCTGCTCGGCATACACTTCGAGAACTTCGCCATCGGCCTCGTGCTGCTCGGCCTCGGCTGGAACTTCGGCTACATCGGCGGCACCACCATGCTCACCGAAACCTACGAGCCGGAAGAGAAGAACAAGGCGCAGGGCCTCAACGATTTCCTCGTCTTCACCACCACCGCCGTCACCTCGCTGATGGCCGGCAAGCTCCTCGCCTGGTTCGGCTGGGCGGGCGTCAACTACGCGGTCTTCCCGATGGTGGTTCTGGCGCTGGTGATGATCATCTGGCTGGCGCGGCATCCCTATGGGAAGCCGGCGCGGGCGGCGTAGCGAACCGACTCTCCTGATTGCCGTCATCCCGGCGAAAGCCGGGATCCAGCTTTCCACGCGGCCGATACTCAAAGCTGGACCCCGGCTTTCGCCGGGGTGACGGACCGAGACGGGTGACAACGTGAGCGCCGGAGAGGCTCTGCTAACTTTCATCGCGCTCCGACTCGCACATCATGCGCAGCCAGTCTGCGAACGAGGGTGCCAGCAGACCAGGCGATTGATCCGCACCCAACTCATGGTTCCACAACACGATGCGGTGTTCGCCCGCCACGGTTTCGCGCGTGTCCAGGCAGTGCTGGTTTCCGAAGCCGTCATTGTAGAAGGTGACGAGAAACGGCGGCAGCGGCGGCCGCGCATCCTGGCGTTCGCTCAAGTTGTTTTCCGTCAGCCGCTGCCACGGCGCGATGCCGCTCCCCAGACCAAACACCTCGTGCGCCCCGAAACTGAGCCACCCGTATGTCTTCAGGTAATCCGCGAAGCTGCCCGCGAACGTCACCCCGAGCGCCCGCTCGCAGGCGGCGATGTCCTCCTTGCCGGCCCCCGCGCCAAGCTGGAACTCGCCGGGAAAATCTTCCAGAATGGTGGCAATCGTCATTTCAGTGCCTGTTGCATGGGGACAAAGATCATTGCTGACGTGGCGGGCACTGTCACGTTCCTTCGGTCCGTCACACCAGCTTTCGCCGGGTTGACGGACTGTGGGGGAGTTATGCCATGCGCACCCGAGGCCCTGGCCGCGGCCACATCCACCGTCCGATCCTGCGCCCCAGCCCTGCCGCGCCGAACATCACGCCGGCGATCCACAACACCAGCCACAGCGACCACATCGCTGCCGTCAGCGCGTAGCTGGCGAAGGTCAGCGCCGTGCCGCCCAGCACCATCACCGCGCGCGTCGCCGTGCCGAAGCGGGTGGAGAGCCGCGCGATCACGCCCATCTCCTCGGTCGACCGCGCCGTGCCCAGCGCCGCCACCGTCGTGCGGTATCCGGCATTTCCACCGATCGTCGCCACGTCGCTGCCGAGGCCCTTGAGCGTGGTCACGGCCTCCGCCTTGAGCACCCGGCCCGAGGCGGCGCGCGCCGCAGCCACGTCGAGCCGAGCCAGGGATGTTCCCACCAGCCGCAGCGCCTCGCCGTCGAGCGCATTGGCGGCAACGACACCCACCTCGCGCGCCAGCAGGGGCGAAAGCCGCCCGGCGCGTTTCACGGCCTTCAGCGTGCTGACGCCGGCCTTTTCCGGAGCGGTGGCGCCCAGCGTGGCAACGGTCGCGGCGGTGAGGCCGAGGCCCACAGTGGCCAGTCCGATGATGAAGGGGTCGATCTCCTCGCCCGACACATAGCGGGCCGCCTGGCTGTAGAGGTCGCGGATGTCGCCCACGCCGGTGAGGTCGGCGGCGACGGCACCCGCCAAGGCCGCCTCGTTGGGTGCGTCACCCGAGAGAAAGCCGTTCCAGGCGTCTGCCCCCATTCGGGCGGAGGCCTCGTCCTGTGCAGCCGTGATTCGGGAGGCGAGGGGAGCAGGCAGGGCGATGCCGCGCTCCGCCGCCAGCTGGGCGATGGAGGCGGCGAGGTCCTCGTCCCTGGCGGCAAGCGCCTGGTCGGCGGCGGCGGCATAGTCATTGGCGGACAAGTTGGTGAGGCGCCAGGAGGCCACGGACACCTCATCGCGGGGGCCAGCCAGGAACCGGGCCGCGGCAATCCCGCGGGGCAGGGCGATGCTGCCCAGCACCGCCAGAACCACCGCAACAACCAAACCCGCCAGCCAGATTTTCATGCCATCCCTCCACCCGTAGACTGAGGAATATAAACCTAGATTGCGCCGGGATTGTGTCCACAACTGGCCTTTCTGAAGGGGTTTTCTGGATATTGCCTCCAAGCCCTTGATAAGGCATACCCTTGCCCACCTTCCGGGGCAGGGATAACGCGGATGATTCCGCGCACGGGGCTCTGGGGAAACGCGAACAAACACAAGGGTTTAACATGACCAATGCACTCTGGCTGATCGTGCTCGCAGGCGCGCTCTCCATCGTGTACGGCATCGTGACGACGCGCAGCCTCATGGCTGCTGACGCCGGCTCGGCTCGTATGCAGGAGATTTCCGCGGCCGTGCGCGAAGGCGCCAAGGCCTATCTCAACCGTCAATACACCACCATCGCCATCGTCGGCGTGGTGATCTTCGTCCTCGCCTTCTTCCTGCTCGGCAAGTGGTCGGCCATCGGCTTTGCCATCGGCGCCATCCTGTCGGGCCTTGCCGGCTTCATCGGCATGAACGTTTCGGTTCGGGCCAACGTGCGCGTGGCTCAGGCCGCCACCAAGTCGCTGGCCGGCGGCCTCGACCTCGCCTTCAAGGCGGGTGCGGTGACCGGCCTGCTCGTGGCGGGCCTCGGCCTCCTCGGCGTCACCCTCTACTTCGGCTTCCTGAAGGACTCGCTCGGCATGGACCCGACGAGCCGCGAGGTAATCAACGCGCTCGTCTCGCTTTCCTTCGGCGCCTCGCTGATCTCGATCTTCGCCCGTCTCGGCGGCGGCATCTTCACCAAGGGTGCGGACGTCGGCGGCGACATGGTCGGCAAGGTCGAGGCCGGCATCCCCGAGGATGACCCGCGCAACCCCGCCACCATCGCCGACAACGTCGGCGACAACGTGGGTGACTGCGCCGGCATGGCGGCCGACCTGTTCGAGACCTATGTGGTGACCACGGTGGCCACCATGGTGCTCGCGGCCATCGCGCTTCCGGTGGACTACAAGCTCCCCGGCATGGTGCTTCCCCTGGCCATCGGCGGCGCCTGCGTGGTGACCTCGATCATCGGCACCTTCTTCGTCAAGCTCGGCGCCAACAACAACATCATGGGCGCGCTCTACAAGGGCGTGATCGCGACGGGCGTCCTCTCGCTCATCGCGCTCTACCCGGTGATCACCCTGGTGTTCGGCGGCATGGGCGTCGACCTCGGCGGCTTCACCCCGATGCACCTGTTCTGGTGCGGCGTGGTGGGCCTGGTCATCACCGCGGCGATCATCTGGATCACCGAATACTACACCGGCACCGGCAAGCGCCCGGTCAACTCGATCGCCGAAGCCTCGATCACCGGTCACGGCACCAACGTGATCCAGGGCCTCGCGGTCTCGATGGAGGCGACCGCCCTTCCCGCACTCGTCATCGTCGCCGGCATCATCGTGACCTACGGTCTCGCGGGCCTGTTCGGCACCGCCGTTGCCGTTGCAACGATGCTGGCCATCGCCGGCATGATCGTGGCGCTCGATGCCTTCGGTCCGGTGACGGACAATGCCGGTGGCATCGCCGAAATGGCGGGCCTGCCCAAGGAAGTGCGCCACAACACCGACGCACTGGACGCCGTGGGCAACACCACCAAGGCCGTGACCAAGGGCTATGCCATCGGCTCGGCGGGTCTCGGCGCGCTGGTGCTCTTCGCCGCCTACACGCAGGACCTCAAGAGCTACTTCGCCAACATCCCGGTCGACTTCTCGCTGTCGAGCCCGTGGGTGGTCGTGGGCCTGCTGTTCGGTGGCCTGTTGCCCTACCTGTTCGGCGGCATGTCGATGACGGCGGTGGGTCGCGCGGCCCAGGCGGTCGTCGTCGAGGTGCGCCGCCAGTTCAAGGAAAAGCCGGGCATCATGGAAGGCAAGGACAAGCCTGACTACGGCCGCGCCGTGGACATGCTGACCAAGGCGGCGATCAAGGAAATGATCATCCCGTCGCTCCTGCCGGTGCTCTCGCCGATCGTCGTCTACTTCGTGATCAACGCCATCGCCGGCCAGGCCGCGGCCTTCTCGGCCGTGGGCGCCATGCTGATGGGTGTGATCGTGACCGGCCTGTTCGTCGCCATCTCGATGACGGCGGGCGGCGGCGCCTGGGACAACGCGAAGAAGTCCTTCGAGGACGGCTTCGTCGATAGCAAGGGCGTGAAGCACTTCAAGGGCTCCGAGGCCCACAAGGCCTCGGTCACCGGCGACACCGTCGGCGACCCCTACAAGGACACGGCGGGCCCCGCCGTGAACCCGATGATCAAGATCACCAACATCGTGGCGCTGCTGCTGCTGGCTGTTCTGGCCGGGCACTAAGCACCACTGTTGCTCAACCCAGCCCCGCGCGGAGCGTTCCGCGCGGGGTTTTCTTTTGCTTGCAATTCCGTCTTGCTCGCGGCGAGATGGCGCGCAAAGGAAACGAGTCATGTTGATCGGGATCGACTGGGGCGGCACGAAGATTGAGGGCGTTGCGATGGAGCGCGACGGGCGCGAGTTGCTGCGCCTGCGCGAGGCCACGCCGCGCCACGACTATGACGGCTGCCTGCGCGCCATACGCAGCATGGTCGATGCGCTGGAGCAGAAAACGGGGCGGAGCGGCCAGGTCGGCATCGGCATCCCGGGCTCGCTCGAACCGAAGAGCCGGCTGGGCAAGGGTGCGAGTTCCACCTGGATCCTTGGGCAACCCGTCGAGGCCGACCTGCAGAAGGCTCTCGGCCGCGACATCCGGGTCGAGAACGATGCCGACTGCTTCGCTGCTTCCGAAGCGGTGGACGGGGCAGGCGCGGGCTACAACTTTGTCTTCGCCGTGATCCTCGGATCCGGCGTCGGCGCCGGCATCGCCGTCAACGGTCGCGCCCATCACGGACCCAACAATTCGGGCGGAGAATGGGGGCACAATCCGCTGCCCTTTCCCGACACCACCGAGATCCCCGGCAAGCCCTGTTACTGCGGCCGCGTCGGCTGCATCGAGACCTGGTGCTCGGGCCGCGCCTTCGAAGCTCAGTACACAGAGCACAAGGGCCTGGAGCTCAAGGCTGCCGAGATCATGGCGCTGAAGCGCCAGGGCGACCATCTCGCCAACCTGCTGTGGCGTCGCTACATCGACCGCGTGGCGCGCGGTCTTGCCACCGTCGTCAATGCGCTGGACCCCGATGTCTTCGTGATGGGTGGAGGCATGTCCAACGTCGATGAACTTTATGATGATCTGCCGCCGGCATTGGCGGCACGCACCTTCTCCACCGTGTTCCACACGCCCATCCTGCGCAACAGGCATGGTGATGCGAGCGGCGTGCGCGGTGCGGCCTGGCTGTGGAAGGATTGACATGAACGACAGATTTGAATTCGGCCTGGCCCTGGTGCGCGAGGCAGGTGCGAAGGCGCTGGACTACTTCAACGCGCGTGACCAGCTGACCGTTCAGAACAAGGGCCCGCAGGACCTGGCCAGCGAGGCCGACCTCAACACCGAGCTCCTCATCCGCGAGCGGCTGTCCAGGGCCTTCCCGCGGGACGCCTTCCTCGGCGAGGAGACACAGCCCACGGCCTACACGGCAGGGCAGGGCATCTGGGTTGTCGATCCCATAGACGGCACGCAGCCCTTCATCCTGGGCATGTCCAGCTGGTGCGTGTCCATCGGCTTCATGCAGGACGGCGTCATCCAGTTCGGCATGGTCTATGCCCCGGCGCGCGATGAACTCTTCGCCGGTGGCCGCAACATTCCGGCGACGCTCAACGGCAGGCCGATCCGCGTGAGCAGTGCCACGTCGGTGCGCCAGGGCATCACCTATGCAGGCTATTCGCCGAAGAGTGGTCCCGGCGAATTCCTGCCGGGCTTCACGCGGCTCCTCGAGAAGGGCGGCATGTTCTACCGCGACGGTTCAGGCGCGCTTGGCCTTTGCTACGTGGCGGCGGGCCGCCTCGTCGGCTTCTTCGAACCGCTCATCAAGTCATGGGATGCGCTGGGTGCCCTTGCCGTGTGCGAAGGAGCAGGGGCCCAAATCAGTGACTTCCTCGCCCGTGACGGCCTGTTCAAGGGCAACAGTTTGATCGTCGCCCCGCCCGCCGTCTATGACGAGATCGAGGACATCGTCAGGGGGTGAGTGTCCGTGGTCGGCGGTTCAGTTGAACCAGAAGGCAAAGCCCAGGAAGTTGCCTTCGAACACCTCTACGATGTTGCGCCATGTCTCGGCATCGGTCTCCGGCCCGTCTTCCAGGTATGGAAGTGCCGCCGAACCTTGTGCCCACAACACCGGGTCGAAGGCCTGTGGTTCCAGGAACACGCGGCGGAAGTTGATGCCCTTGGCAAGCCGCCAGTGCGGGATCAGCTTCTTGCCCTGCAGAATGGCATCGAATTCACCGAGGAACGCCATCCAGCCATCAACCGTCGCCTGCGTCACCGGCACGCCGGCGATGACGCCATTCTTCTGGCGCGGTGAGGGGATCCACTCCGCCTCGTCGTCGGTTTCGGCCAGTATGTAACGCCAGCTTTCGCGGCTCATGGCCACGGTGGTCTCGAGATGGGTGAGGGCGGACTTCATCAAGGCCGGATCGGTGACGGGCCAGTGCATCATGTGAATGGCTGCCAGAATGTCGGCTGCTGGCGCCATGTCGAAGTACTGGTCCCTGGTGCGGCCCTGGCGGTCGAGCACGGCCAGCGGAAGGCCGGCATTGGGAAACAGCATCTGGGCACTCACATCGAAGCTCGCCTTGCCGTCATGCGCCAGCAGGAAGTCGATCAGTGCACTGAGGAGATTGGAGTATCCCCGCAACCAGGAGGCATCGCCCCGATCAAAAGAAATTGCGAACTTCTCGCCCGCCTCCTTCGGAATGGTGTTGCCGCCCAGCGTGGCGTTGAACAGGGCGAACAGGCTCTCCTGCTCGGTCGCGACGCCATTTCCGTCGAGGTCGAGGCGCACCAGCCCGATGGCGAGCGGAAGCTTCACGTCTGCCGTCCCCATGCCCGCGAGCGTGGCATCGGATTTCTCGAACCCGGCGAGCGCGCGCTGGAAGACGGCGCGCATCTTGTCATAGTCCAGTTGTTCGGGCTTGGGATTGAGCGGAACCGGAAAGCGGAAGAAGGGGAGCATCATCTCGACGCCATGCGGGGTCTGGAGCCCGTAGCGGTACATGTCCTGCGACAGGCCCTCGACCGTGCGGATGAACTGCGTCGCTCCCAGTGCGAAACGCAACTGATCATCGCCCGGGTTGGCCGCGAGCCGCGCCGTTAGATCGCTCTCGAGACGTGCGCTCTCGCCGGCATCCAGGCGCTCTGCCATGAGCTGTGGAACCGGCACCTCGGCGTGGGCCGCAGTGAAGGCAAGCAGGAAAAGCACGGCGGCGGCTAGCATACGCAGCATCGGAACCTCCCGTCAGACGGGAACCATCATGCGCCAGACCCGAAACCCTGTCTTGGAACTTACCAGCGCACCCGTCAGTGCGGATGCCACCACTTGCCGCCGATCACCACGCCGCGCGAGGTGATGCGCTGGCGGCCCTCGAGGTGCTCGCCCACAACGTCCACGTAGTCGAAGTCGCCGGAATCCACGGAGAGAAGCGTGGCATCACCCGCACTCCCGGGCTTGAGGCTGCCGAGTTCCGGACGTTTCAGGGCAAAGGCGGCCGTCTCGGTCGAGGCCTTGACGACATCGTTGAGGCTCATGCCGAGGCACAGGAACTTCGACATGGTGGTGACCTGGTCGAAGGCCGGGCCGTTGATGCACAGCGCATGGACGTCGGATGAAATGGTGTCCGGCGCAAAGCCATTGGCCAGCATGGCGCGCGCCGTCTTGAAGGCAAACGAGCCCATGCCGTGGCCGATGTCGAACAGCACGCCGCGCTTCCTCGCCGCCAGTACCGCCGGCTTCACCGTGCCCTGCGCCGTGGCAGGCGAATTGGGGAAGGGGCGGAAGGCATGCGTCAGCACGTCCCCCGGCCGCAACATGGCGATCACCTCCTCGTAGGAGGGCGGCGGCTCATCGATGTGGGCCATGAGCGGCAGGCCGGTTTCCTCTGCCACCTGAAGTGCGATGTTGAGGGGGGCGACACCCTGGTCGCCCGAGGCGTGGCGGCCCACGCGCACCTTGATGCCGACGATGACGTCACGGTTGCGGTCGGCGACCTCTGCCGCGGTGACCGGGTCCATGAGGCGGATGTCCTCGCTCTCGCCCACCATCACGGTGTTCGAGAAGCCATAGATGCCGGCATGGCTCACATGCAGGTAGGCGAGGATGCGCACCTGCGAGCGCTCGATGACATGCTTGCGGAAGCCCATGAAATTGCCCGGGCCCGCCGACCCCGTGTCGACTGCCGTGGTGACTCCGGATGTCCGGCAGAATTCCTCGGCGTCGATGCCGAGCGAGGTGCCACCCCAATAGACATGGGTGTGGAGGTCGATGAGGCCGGGCGAGACGATGAGACCGGCCACATCCCGCACCTCGGCCGTGGCGCTCTCAAGGCGTGGCGCAATGGCGGCGACCTTGCCGTTGGCGAAGCCCACGTCGCGAACGCCATCCAGTCCCTGCGAGGGGTCGATGACGCGGCCACCCCTGAGAATGAGATCCATGGGGTGGCTCCTCTGTTAGAACTTTCCTTGCAGCATCGGCGCGGTGCGCGTGCCCTTGGAGGTGCGCAGCAGGGCGCTGATGATCGAGGTGTCCTCGCCATAGACCGGCGTCTGGTTGGTGTTGACGTCGATCACGCGGCCGTCCTGCAGGCCATACTGGGCATAGCTCTTGACCTTGCCATCTTCGTTGAAGCGGATGGCGATGACCGTGCGGTCTGTCTCGGAGGTCAGGAAGGCCTTGCTGGTGGTGATCTGGCTTATGTAGTAGTAGCTGTCACCCTTGTACTGCACCGAGGCGGTGGTCGAGGGCGTGCCCATGATGCCTTCCACTTCCATCTTCGACATGCCGGCCGAAATCTGGTCGAAGGCGCCGGGCTTGGGCATGTAGCCGCGGTGCTCGACTTCCGGCGAGCAGCCCGCGAGGAGGATGGCAAGGCCAGCCGCGGCGAGGACGGTGGTGGCGAAGCGCGTCTTGGTAATCTGCATGGGCCGCTATCTTGTTCCTAATCCCCTGACCGGCGGAATCGTATAAGAAACTCGTGAACCAACTATTCCGTTAGCCGCAATAGCATGATCCTGAAACGACTTTTCAACCGCTCCCCCACAGCCGAACGCCGCTGTTACGAGGCAATTGTGGCTGCCGCGCGGCACCCTGCCTTCTACGCGAACTGGAAGGTGGCGGACACGCTGGACGGGCGATTCGACATGATCGCCCTCCATACCTACCTTATCCTCGACCGGCTGAAGGGGGCGGAGCCCCGTTTCCGGCAGTCTCTGGTCGACGAGTTTTTCCGGGACATGGACCGTTCACTGCGCGAACTGGGGGTGGGCGACCTGTCGGTCGGCAAGAAGGTGAGGAAAATGGCCGAGGTCTTTTATGGCCGTGTCACTGCCTATGACGCCGCACTTGCCGGGGGGGAGGGCGAGCTTGTCGATGCGCTGGCCCGCAACGTGTTCCCGGGTGAGCAGGATGCTGCCGGCGCCGCGCCGCTCGCGGCCTATCTGAGGGACCAGCGCAGCCACCTGGCCGCGCAGGGCGACAGCGCGATCGCCCGGGGGCAAGTCACTTTCAAGGAGCCCACGCCATGAAGAACCGCACGCCGCGCTATGAATTCTCCCGCCCGCTGCAGGTTGACCGCGTCCCCAAGCTGGGCTCCACCGAAAAGCTTTCGGCCGAGCCGGAGGAGCTGAAGGCGCTCGCCGGCCGCTTTCGGATCCCCGCCCTTCATGCCCTGTCTGCCGACATCCGGGCAACGCCATGGCGGGGCGGCGGCCTCAAGCTCGAGGGCCACATTACGGCCGATCTCGAGCAGGTTTCGGTGATCAGCCTCGAGTCTTTCCGGGAAACCGTCTCGGTGCCGCTCGCGCGCTATTTCCTTCCCCCGGGCGCGGTTGCCGACAACAACCAGGAAGACGACGCCGACCCCATCGAAAATGGCTGGATCGACCTTGGCGAGGTGGTGGCCGAGACGCTGGCCCTCGACCTCGAACCCTATCCCCGCAAGCCGGGTGAGGCCTTTCCAGGCCATGTCGAGGACGATGGCGAGACCGAAAAGGCACCCTCACCCTTTGCGATACTGGCCACCAAGAAGGGCGTATGACGCGGGGGAAGAGCAGTCATCGCCGTTTTTGGAATGACTTTCGCAGGGCAATCTCCTAAGCCATGAATCGCGTTCCGGCAGGTTCCGGCCTGGCTCACGGGGCGAAAGGGGCGAGTATCGGCAAGGCTTTGACGACAAAGAAACATTTGACCATTGCGCTGGATGCGATGGGTGGCGATACCGGTCCCGAGGTGGTGATTCCCGGGGCGGCGCTGTCCGCCGAGCGCCATCCCGAGGTCCGCTTCCTGCTGGTTGGCGACCGCAGCCGGGTTGCCCCGCTCCTGGAGCGCCACCCGAAGCTGAAGCAGCGCGCCGAAATTCTCCACACCGACGTCTTCGTTACCATGGATGCCAAGCCGAGCCAGGCGCTGCGCCAGGGCCGCGGCAAGAGCAGCATGTGGCTGGCCATCGATGCGGTGCGCACCGGCCACGCCGATGCGGCCGTCTCGGCCGGCAATACCGGCGCCCTGATGGCCATGGCCCGCTTCGTGCTCAAGACCCTTCCCGGCATTTCCCGCCCGGCGATCGCCGCCATGTGGCCGACGCTGCGGAGCGAAAGCGTGGTGCTCGACGTCGGCGCCACCATTGGTGCCGATGCCTCCCAGCTCGTCGAATTCGCGGTCATGGGCGAGGCCATGGCCCGCTGCCTGCTCGGCCTCGAGAAGCCCACAGTCGGCCTGCTCAATGTCGGCGTCGAGGAGATCAAGGGCCAGGAGCAGGTGAAGGAGGCTGGCCGCATCCTGCGCGATTCCAAGCTTCCCATCGAATATGCGGGCTTCGTCGAGGGTGACGACATCGGCAAGGGCACGGTCGACGTGGTCGTCACCGAGGGCTTCACCGGCAACATCGCACTCAAGGCAGCCGAAGGCACGGCGAAGCAGCTCTCGACCTATCTCCGGCTCTGCCTGCAGCGGACGCTGCTTTCGAAGATCGGCGCCTTCCTGGCGCAGGGCGCCTTTCGCGCACTGAAGGACCGCATGGACCCGCGCAAGCACAATGGCGGCGTGTTCCTCGGCCTCAATGGCGTGGTGGTGAAGAGCCATGGCGGAACCGATGCGCTGGGCTTTGCCACGGCCATCGACATGACGCTGGAAATCGTGCGCAACGATCTCGTGAACAAGATCAAGACCGACGTGGAAATCATGACGGGGCTGATGAAGCGGCCTGAAGCCCAAGCGGAAACCACCCTATGAACGACCAGACGAAGACAATGACCAGATCCGTCATCCTGGGATGCGGATCAGCACTCCCGCAGCGCGTGATGACCAACGCCGACATGAGCAAGATCGTCGACACCAGCGATGAATGGATCGTCGAGCGGACCGGAATAAAATCCCGGCACATCGCGGGCGAAGGCGAGACGACGCGCACGCTGGGAACGCTGGCGGCACGCCGCGCGCTGGAGCATGCCGGAATCGACGCCGGCGAAGTCGATCTCATCGTGCTCGCCACCGCCACGCCCGACAACACCTTCCCGGCAACGGCGACACTGGTGCAGTTCGACCTCGGCATCACCCAGGGGGCCGCCTTCGACGTGCAGGCCGTGTGTTCCGGCTTCGTCTATGCGCTGAGCGTTGCCGATGCGATGCTGAAGGTGGGCCAGGCGAAATGCGCGCTGGTCATCGGTTCTGAAACGTTCTCACGCATCCTCGACTGGACCGATCGCGGTACTTGCGTGCTGTTCGGCGACGGCGCCGGTGCGGTTGTGCTGAAGGCGGAGGAGCATCCCGATTCTCCCGCGAGCCCCGGCATCCTCATCACCCGCATCCGCTCCGATGGGCGGCACAGCGACAAGCTGTATGTCGATGGCGGACCCTCGACCACCGGGACCGTCGGGCATCTCCGCATGGAGGGCCGCGAGGTGTTCAAGCATGCCGTCACCAACATCGCCACGGTGATGGACGAGGCGATGAAACTTGCGCATGTGACGCCCGAGCAGGTGGACTGGTTCGTGCCGCACCAGGCCAACCGCCGCATTCTCGAGGGCACCGCCCGCAAGCTGGGCATCCGCGAGGACCGCATCGTGATCACGCTGGACCATCACGGCAATACCTCCGCCGCGTCGATTCCGCTGGCCTTCGACGCCGCGGTCAAGGACGGCCGCATCAAGAAGGGCGAGCTTGTGCTGTTCGAGGCGATGGGCGGCGGCTTCACCTGGGGCGCGGTTCTGGCCCGCTATTGAAGCTTCCGCTGTAACCCCTTGAGTTACCCGATTTTTCCTGTTGACCCGAAGCGGGCCGCACCGTAGTTTCTAAATCCTTGCAGGGGGTTCAGAATGGCTGGCAAGACGCTAACCCGCGCCGATCTCAGTGAAGCTGTCCACCGTCAGATCGGTCTGTCGCGCAGTGAATCGGCCGATCTGGTGAAGAGCATGCTGGACATGATGTCCGAGCATCTGGTGAACGGCGAGACGGTGAAGCTGTCATCCTTCGGCACCTTCATGGTGCGCTCGAAGAACGGCCGCGTCGGCCGCAACCCGAAGACCGGCGAGGAAGTGCCGATCACCCCCCGTCGCGTGCTTGTGTTCCGTCCGAGCCAGGTGATGAAGAACGTCATCAATGGCCTCGAAGGCGGCTCCGAGGAAGAATAGGCTTTCGCGGCACGCCGCATCCTAAGGAGGGATGCCGCATGGTGGACAAATCTCCCGACGCCTTCCGCACCATCAGCGAGGCCGCCGAGGAACTGGACGTTCCGCAGCATGTGCTGCGCTTCTGGGAAACCCGCTTTTCACAGATAAAGCCGATGAAACGGGCCGGCGGACGGCGCTATTATCGCCCCGCCGACGTCGAGCTTCTCAAGGGAATCCGCAGCCTTCTCTACAAGGAAGGCTATACCATCCGCGGTGTGCAGAAGATCCTCAAGGAGGACGGGGCATCCTACGTGGCCTCGGTCGGCCGCGGCGAGATCGAACCGCGCAAGCGCGAGGGCGAGATGGCCTCCGCGCCGCCACCCGGCACCGCCAAGTCGGCGCCGCGAGTCGGCAAGGGCGGCAGCACTGCCGCATCGCCCGATGCCGCGCCAGCCCAGCCGCTCCTGCCTTTGGGCGAGGTGCGGGTAGTGGTGAACCGTCTCTCGGAAAACCATGCCGACATGCTGCGCGCGGCACTGCGCGACCTGGGCGACGCGCGGCGGATTCTCGATCCTTCCCAAGGCCGTTGAGGCGTCGAATATCCCTTTCGCTCAAGTCTGAACAATGCTACAGCGGCGCCGTGTCGGAGCGTAGCGCAGCCCGGTAGCGCACTATTCTGGGGGGATAGGGGTCGCTGGTTCGAATCCAGTCGCTCCGACCATTGAATTCAGGGGCTTGGAAGAAATTCCAGGCCCCTTTTTCACGTCCCGACCAGCCATGCCAGAAGCCGGGTGGCAGAAAGCGCGGCGAGCGGCAGCATCACCAGCAACGATAGCCCGAGGGCGGCGGCAATCAGCGCATGGCCCGCAGCGAGCGGCGAGAGATGTCCGGGCTTCTCCATGAATACGTTTGTAGCAGTGATTCCTGTTCACGCCGGAAACGGGCCGGGGGCAATTCCATCGATTGCGGCAAGAAATCCTTTACCCTGGTTGCCGTAACGGAAAGTCGTTCTAGATTAATCACTTGCACTTACCATATGGCGGAAATTTCGCGTCAGACGAGAAGTTTCAGCGTGATTTCAGGAGGCCATCCCGGTAAATTGGTGTCGAACACGGCAAGCCCCGAGGAGCGAGAATGGCCGCTGACATGGATCCCCGCCTGATCGGTCTTCTGAGAGCCTCGCTGGAGTTCGTCGATGCCCTGCGCGACATCGGGGTCACGGGCGAGATCGGCGTCCTGCTGGACCGGGACGGGGGCGCGCGGCTGACGGAGCTGGTGGAGGTACGGGGCGCCACGAATGCCCGCATTGCCGGCCTCGCCTTCGAATGGCCGAAAGCGGTGCCACAGCGGGCGCTGGTGGCCAACGACAATGCTGCGCTGGCCGTGGGCGACGAGTCACCCGCCCTGCGCTAGGACCAACGCCCGCGGCTGTTCACGACGGTTGATTTCGACGTTGCCGGAGGTTGCTGCGGTTGCGCCGATCGTTGCCGCCGTAGCCATGCGGCAGAGCATCCGACGTGCATGGCAAGCGTGCGTCGTGATGGTTGCTGCCGGTGCGAATCCGGTTGCTGCCCGAGCGGCGCTGCAGCGCGCGGAGAAAATTCCGCCGCGCCGGGCCTGCTCCTCATCCCGGTCACTTTCTGGTGCGACACCTCGGCCTGCCAAGAGGGGAATGACGTGACGCCACTGATCCTGAAGCCGCCCACCCACCTGATGGGCCGCAGCGTGCTGCTGGTCGAGGACGAGATGCTGGTGGCCTGGGACATCGAGCAGACCCTGAGCCATGCCGGCATGCGCGTGCTGGGGCCGGTGGCCTCCGTCGTCGCGGCGATGCGGCTCATCGGCGAGGAACGGCCCGACGCGGCGATTCTCGACCTGAAGCTGCGCGGCGAGCTGGTGACGCCGGTGGCGCGGCGCCTGCGCGAGATGAGTGTGCCCTTCGTGCTCGCCACCGCCCACAACCACCTGCGCTGTGACGAGGCGGAGTTCGTGGGCGTCGAGAACCTGGGCAAGCCCGTCGCCTCGGCGCGTTGCGTCGAGGTGCTGGGCGAGATGCTGGCCTGAGCCTCAGTCGGGCTTCGACATCCAGCGGATCAGGGCCATGACCACGGGAAGCCAGCCGGCCCCCGCCACGGCATAGAAGGGAAGCTCGAAGGCCATGCCGCGGCCCACCACCAGCATGCCGCCCACCGCCATCATCACCAGGGCATAGGCGATGATGAACAGGACGGTGGCGATGGTGCCGATGGCCTTGCGGCTGCGCTGGTTCATGGGCTGCTGGATAGGGGCAGGGCGCGGCTGACGCAAGGTCTGCCGGCTGCGGCGCTTCATCACTTGAACCGGCGGCCCGCCCGGACGTAATGCGCATCCATGACAGCTGAAACCCTGAACTACCGGCAGACCGCAGCCATGCCCTATGTCCGGGCCTGGCTGATCGGCGTGGCGGCGCTGATCTTCTGCATGGTGATCGTGGGCGGCGCCACGCGCCTCACCGACAGCGGCCTGTCGATCACCGAATGGAAGCCGCTGCTCGGCGCCATTCCGCCGATGACCGAGGCGCACTGGCTCGACGCCTTCCAGAAATACCAGCTGATCCCCGAGTACCAGCAGATCAACAAGGGCATGACGCTGGACCAGTTCAAGTTCATCTACTGGTGGGAGTGGTCGCACCGCTTCCTCGGCCGGGTGATTGGCCTCGCCTTCTTCCTGCCCTTTGCCTATTTCGCGGTGACGGGCGCGCTCAATCGCAGCACGGCGATCCGTTGCGGCGTGCTGTTCATCCTCGGCGGCCTGCAGGGCGCGCTCGGCTGGTACATGGTGGCCTCCGGCCTCGTCGAGCGGGTGGACGTGAGCCAGTACCGGCTGGCGGCACATCTCTCTCTCGCCACCTTCATCTATGGCGCGATCCTGTGGGTGAGCTTCGGGCTGGGCCGCCACCGCCACGCACCTGCCAGCGGACGCCAGTGGTGGGCGCTGGCCATCGCCGTGCTGGTGCTGCTGCAGATCGCGGCGGGCGGCTTCGTCGCCGGCCTCGACGCGGGCTTCGGCTACAACACCTGGCCGCTGATCGACGGCGCGGTGGTGCCCAAGGGGCTGTTCGCGGCGGAGCCGTGGTGGCGCAACATGTTCGAGAACGCGCTGACCGTGCAGTTCAACCACCGCATGCTGGCCTATGTGATTTTCCTCCTCGTGGCGGCGCAGGCCTATGTGGCGCGGAGCCCCTCGAGCCTGCTGCTGCTTGCAGCCGTGCTGGGGCAGGTGGCACTCGGCATCTGGACGCTGCTGTGGGTGGTGCCGCTGTGGCTGGGCCTCGCCCACCAGGGCGGGGCGCTGCTGGTGTTCGCCGCCGCGATCTGGAACCTGCATCGTTCGCTTCTGGACAGGGCCCCGGTTCTGAGCGAGGCACGTGCGGCCTAGGGCCGCCGTGACGCGGGGCGGCGAACTTGATCGGCGGCGCGCTTGAGGGGATGATCACGCCGATCCTGGCGGTGGTGGCACATGGGCGTGGCAGGGAAGCTTGCACTGATCGTCATCGGCTACGGGCTGGCCGTGGTTGCCGGCATCCTTGCGGTGATGGCAAACGAGATGACCGTTCCCGCCGACGTCTCGCAGGCCTCGGGCGGCATGGTGGCCTTCGGTGACCTCGTCCTCTTCTTCGCAGTGACGCTCGTCGCCGCGCTGATACCGAGCTGGTTCCTGCTGAGGATGCTGCTGAACCGCACACCGCGCGGGCGCTGACAGCGACAGGTGGCAGCCGCCAGAAAAAATGCCCGGGACCGTGCCCGGGCATGATGTGCGGCGCGAGAGCGAAAGTCCTATGAGATCGCCTGGTCGAGATCGGCGATGATGTCCTCCACGTCTTCGAGGCCGATGGACAGGCGCACCACGTCCGGCGTCGCGCCTGCCAGCTTGAGCTGGTCGGCGTTGAGCTGGCTGTGGGTGGTGGACGCCGGGTGGATGATCAGCGAGCGCGTGTCGCCGATATTGGCGAGGTGCGAGAGCATCTTCACCGAGGAGACGGCGCGCACCCCGGCATCATAGCCGCCCTTGAGTCCGAAGGTGAACACCGCACCCGCGCCGCGCGGGCAGTATTTCTGCTGGAGCGCGTGGTACTTGTCGCCCGGCAGCCCGGCGTAGTTCACCCACGACACGTTGGGGTGCTTCTTCAGCCACTCGGCCACCTTCAGCGCGTTGTCGCAGTGGCGCTGCATGCGCAGGCCCAGCGTTTCCATGCCGGTGAGGATGAGGAAGGCGTTGAGCGGCGCGATCGAAGGCCCCAGGTCACGCAGGCCGAGGACGCGCGCGGCGATGGCGAAGGCGATGTTGCCGAAGGTCTCGTGCAGCTTGAGGCCGTGGTAGGAGCCGTTGGGCTCCGACAGCAGCGGGAAACGTCCGGACTTCGACCAATCGAAATTGCCGCCGTCGACGATGACGCCGCCCATCGAGTTGCCATGGCCGCCCATGAACTTGGTGAGCGAGTGGAGCACGATGTTGGCGCCATGCTCGAAGGGGCGGCACAGGTAGGGGGTGGCGAGCGTGTTGTCGACGATCAGCGGAATTCCCGCCTTCTGCGCAATCTTCGCCACGCCCGCGATGTCGGTGACGCGGCCGCCGGGATTGGAGATCGACTCGATGAAGATCGCCTTGGTCTTGGGCGAGATCGCCTTCTCGAAGGAGGAGAGGTCGTCGCCGTCCGCCCACACCACGTGCCAGCCGAAGGACTTGAAGGAGTGGCTGAACTGGTTGATCGAGCCGCCATAGAGCTGGCGCGCGGCCACGAACTCGTCACCCGGCTGCATGATGGTGTGGAAGGCGAGGAGCTGGGCGGCGTGGCCCGAGGCCACGGCGAGCGAGGCGGTGCCGCCCTCGAGTGCGGTCACCTTGCCTTCGAGTGCGCCCTGGGTGGGATTCATGATGCGGGTGTAGATGTTGCCGAAGGCCCGGAGCGCGAACAGGTCGGAGGCGTGCTGTACGTCGTTGAAGACGTAGGCCGTGGTCTGGTAGATCGGCGTGATGCGCGCGCCGGTGGCAGGATCGGGCGCCTGTCCCGCATGCAGCGCCAGCGTGTCGAAACCCGGTGTTCTCTCGGCCATTGTCGTCTCCCGTTTTGTCGTTGGGGCGGGAGACTATCGCGGCTTGGGCAGGAGGACAATTGAGGGTTTTCGCAGGTGGATCGTCACGCCCGCCGCAGCCCACGCGACAGTGGATCGGGGCGGGCTGTGTTCGGGTTGGAACTTTCCCGCAGAGTGGCGATTGAAGGAGGTGAACTCATAGCGTGCAAACAAACACGCCGCTGCCCCCTCACCATGACCATTGAAAAGAGCTTCATCAGGTTTGCCAACGCCACCGCCCGGCTGGCGGGAAGCCCTGCGGCCTTTGTCGCGGCGGTTCTCATTGTCTTGGCCTGGGGTGTGAGCGGACCGTTCTTCGGCTACTCGGAAACCTGGCAACTGGTGATCAACACCGGAACCACCATCGTCACCTTTCTCATGGTGTTCCTCATCCAGAACACCCAGAACCGCGATGGCTTTGCCCTGCAGACGAAGCTCGACGAGCTGATCCGCTCGTCGAATGCGGAAAACATCTTCATGGGCATCGAGAAACTGACCGACAAGGAACTGGAGGAACTGCACGACCGGTGCGAAATGTCGGCGAAGCAGAGCCATGCCCTTCTCTCGAAGGCGAGGTCCGAGCGGGAGCGGCGCCGCAAGTGATCCGTCACCAGCCGAGGCCGCCACGGCACCGGTGCAGCCCTCACGCGATGTGCCGCTGCGCCTGACGCTGCGCCGCGCTGATGTCCGCTCTCATCACCCTGAGCAGGACCAGGTCGGCGATGATGAGCCCGGCGATCATCACCACGCCGCTTTCGCCGCCGATGTATTCGAGAACCAGCGAACTCTTGCTGACGGAGAGTTCGGAGGCGATCTCCCACGAGACGTTCACCGCTGCATGGGCCACCGCGACCGGCCAGACACTTGCCGTCCAGATGCGGAGGATGCCATAGAACACGCCGGCCAGTGTCAACGTCACGAGAAACATGGGGGTGACGATCCATGGGTTTTCGCCGGAATGGTAGTAGTCGGTGGTCAGGAGCAGCGGTAGATGCCACGTGCCATGCAGCAGGCCCACGAGCAGCATGGCTGGGACAACGCCATAGCCAAACATGCGCGGCAGGAGATAGCCCCGCCAGCCGATTTCCTCGGCAAGAGACAACAGGGTCGCGACCGCAAACCCCAGCAGCAGGTTGCCTGCCACGTCCAGCATGGGGCCGCTGATCTGCGGCCCGGCCACTTCTGTCCAGCCGAGTCCCAAAAGGACCGCCAGCCCCGCGGCGAAGATGCAGGCGGGGCCCATGACGGCAATGGGCCATCCGCGCAGTCCGAGCGGCCAGAGGCCCAACTGCGACACCAGAAGCCGGCCTGACTCCGGACCGCGAAACAACACGAGCATCGCCCCGGTTGCCAGCGCAGGTGTGCACATGGACATCAGCAGGCTCGATGGACCGACCACGGGAGCCGAGACCGCTACCGCCGCGGCGAGACACATGACGAGCGCATAGAAAATCCAGCCCTGCAGGAGGCATGATCGGTGCTGCTTCGCGTCGGCATGAGACATGAGTTCCACCTGGGCACCGGCTGGAAGAGGATTAACAGCTTGTGCGGTGGCCGGATAGTGCCGGAGAAGCGCGCGGCTGCCAGGGCGCCGCGCTCAATCCATGATGGTGATGCGCCGCGTTACCAGGGCAGCATGCGACCGAAGATCCCGTCCTTGTCGATGAACTGGTGCTTCAGCGCGGCCAGCACATGGAGTCCGATGAGGAGCATGGCGGCATTGGAACCGAGTTCGTGCAGTTCCTTGAAGACCTCGCCGGTGAAGGGCGGCTGCGGCAGGGCGAAGAGGCCGAAGACCTGGGCCTGCGCCATGGCCGGCACTTCCTCGGAGAAGCCGCCGAAGGTGAGCCAGCCGGTGAGCGGGATGCCCAGCAGCAGCAGGTAGAACAGGCCGTGCAGCGCCTTGGAGCCCATCACCTCGTAGCGCTTCATGCTGGCGGGATAATCCGGCGCGGTGTGGGTGAGGCGCCACAGGATGCGCAGCAGCGTGAGGACGAAGATGCTGACGCCGAGCGTCACGTGGATCGAGGGTTCGAAGGTGGCGTTGGCGGTGTCGCCCGCCTTGGCCAGCCGCTCGCCCGACTTCATCAGGTCCTCGCCGAAGAACACCATGTAGATCATCAGCACGGCGGTGAGCCAGTGGATGAGCATGGCGACGCCATCGTAGCGGGTCTTGGGCAAAAGGGTCATCGGAAGTCTCCAGTCGGGATCGGTTTGCCTGGGCAATCTAGGCCCGTGTCTAGCCGCCGGACTTGATCATGATCAATAGCCCTTGCGGGGGCCGATCCCGAGGCTCTGCATCTTGCCGCTTTCATGCAGCGACTGCTTGCGCGACGAGATGATGCCGGAATCGCCGCCCACCCAGGCCCATTCGCCCGACAGCTTGCCGTACTCCATCTTGGGGCAGCGGTTCATGACCACCCTGAGGCCGGCGGCTTCGGCGCGCGCCGCCGCCTCGTCGTTGCGGACCGAGAGTTGCATCCAGATGACCGCCGGCTTGACCGGCAGCGCCAGCGCCTCGTCGGTGATGGCGCCGGCGGCCTCGGAATTGCGGAACACGTCCACCATGTCGACGGGCCTGGGGATGTCGCTCAACGATGCATGGACCGTCTGGCCGAGGATCTTCTGGCCGGCGAGGCCGGGGTTCACCGGGATCACCTCGTAGCCCTTGTCGAGCAGGTATTTCATCACGAAATAGGACGGGCGCACCTCGTTGGCCGAGGCGCCGACCAAGGCGATGGTCTTCACCGACTGCAGGATGGAGCGGATGTAATCCGGGGAATAGCTGTCGTGATTCATGATCGGCACGTCATGGCAATTCGATGCGGCCTTCGCGGCTGAGCGGGAAGAAGGGGTTGAAGGCCACCTCCCAGAGATGGCCGTCGGGATCGGCGAAGTAGCCGGAGTAACCGCCCCAGAACACCTTGTGTGGCGCCTTCACCAGGCTGGCCCCGCAGGCGACCGCGTGGGCGATGATGGCATCGGCCTCTGCCTCGTCGCGCGCATTCCAGGCGAGGCTGACGCCCCTGAACGCCGGCGGCGAGGCAGGCGGCAGGCCGGCATCGCGCGCCAGCGCATCATGGCCGAAGAGGCCGAGCACGATGCCGTTGGCATCGAAGAAGGCGACATCGTCATTGCCGGCGGGCGAGGCCACGAAGCCGAGGCGCTGGTAGAAGCTGCGCGAGGCCGCGATGTCGGCAACGCCCAGCGTGACGAGGTTGAGGCGCGGCGTCACGGCTCGTCGGTCCAGTTCGGCTGGCGCTTGCCGATGAAGGCGGCGATGCCTTCCTCGGCATCGCGCATCAGCAGGTTCTCGGTCATCACGCGGGCGGTGTAGGCATAGGCCTCGGCGAGCGGCAGGTCGCGCTGGCGGTAGAAGGCCTGCTTGCCGGTCCGCACGGTGACCATGGATTTCGAGGCGATCTTCAAGGCGAGCTCCGTCACCTCCGCGGTCAGCCGTTCCGGCGCCACCACGCGGTTGACGAGGCCGAAGCGCAGCGCATCCGCCGCGCCGAAGACATCGCCCGTCAGCAGCATTTCCATGGCCTGCTTCGATGCGACGTTGCGCGACAGCGCCACCATGGGCGTGGAGCAGAACAGCCCGATGTTGACACCCGGCGTGCAGAAGCGCGCACCCTCCGCCGCGATTGCGAGGTCGCAGCTGGCGACGAGCTGGCAGCCTGCGGCACTGGCGAGCCCCGCCACCTCGGCGATGACCGGCTTGGGATTGTCGACGATGCCCAGCATCAGCCTGGCGCAGCTGTCGAAGAGCGCGGCGAAATAGGCTGCACCCTTGTCCGGGTCGGCGCGGCGGGCGGTGATCTCCTTGAGGTTATGGCCCGAGGAGAAGGCTGGGCCTTCGGCGGCGAGCACGATGACCCGCACCGCCCTGTCGGCTGCGGCCGCGCCGAGCGCCGACTGGAGCGCGGCCATCATCGCCTCTGACAGGCTGTTGCGGCTGGCCGCGTCCGTCAGTGTGAGCCGCAGCACGCCGCCCGCGAGGGCGGATTGCAGCAGCCCGGTCATTCTTCCTCGACGTCGAGCTGCTTCAGCTTCGCACCGTAGACGGGATCGTTCATCAGGTCCTGGATGACCTTCTTGTTGTTCTCGGACGGGATCAGCGCCTTCAGCGCCTTCACCATCTTGTCCTTCATGTCCTGCGCCAGCTCCTTGTCGTCCTCGACTTCCTTGATCTGCTGATCGAGGTCGGCCGTCTGGTCGTCGGTGATCGAGGCGTAGGTGAGGCCCAGCGTGGTGACCGCGAGGTTCCAGTCGGTGACGTTGGCGAAGCCCGCCGCCTTGACGTCGGTCTCGAACTTCTTGCCGTCCTCGGTCTGGTCGACGAAGTCCTGCAGGTTCTCGTACTGGTCGAGGTCGGTGTCGGCATACTTGGTCTTGGCCATGATGTAGCTGTCGAGTGCGCGCCTGGCGATGTCGGGCGTCAGCTCCATGGTCTCGATGGTCGGGATTTCGCCGAGGCTCAGGGGCTCGTTGTCGGGCGAGTCGCCGTCATCCTGGCCGGCGGTGCCGTCATCGGGCGTGGCGTTCGGGTCCGGGCTGGCGGGGGGCTCGGCAACGGGCGGCGTGGTGGCCGTGCCCGGCGTGGCGGTGGCGGGCGGCGTCGTTGCAGCAGGCGGCGTGGCGGGCTGGGTTGCGCTGCCGGAGGTGGTGGAGTCCGCCGGAATGGGAAGCGGGCTCGCCGCCTGCGCGAGAATCAAGCTGTCGGCGGGCTTGAGCGTGGCCTGTGCCGCGGGCACGGCGAGGCCCGCCGCGGCCAGGAATGTCACGAGGATTCGAGCTGTCATCTTCACTTCCCTGCTGACTTCAACTCTAGGCCATGGCTTGTGGCGGGGGAAGGGCGATTTCGGGGCAAGTTGCCTCACGCGGTATCATGATACCACAGCAAGATTTCTGCGACTTTATCGGGGTTTTTCTTGACAGGGCAGGGCGCGGCACGTAATCAGCCCGGCATTGAGCGGGGTGCGGAGGCTTATCGTTTCGCACCCTTTATCTTTGACCCCGTAACACCAGAGACAAGCGGATGACAACCTATTCGGCGAAAGCCAAGGACATCGTGAAGGACTGGGTGCTGATCGACGCGGAAGGCCTCGTCGTCGGCCGCGTGGCCGCCATCATCGCGAACCGCCTGCGCGGCAAGCACAAGGCGACCTTCACGCCCCACATGGATTGCGGCGACCACGTCGTCGTCATCAATGCCGAGAAGATCCACTTCACCGGCAAGAAGAAAGAGCAGAAGAGCTACTTCCACCACACCGGCTTCCCGGGTGGCATCAAGGAGCGCAATGCCGGCAAGATCCTCGAGGGCAAGTTCCCCGAGCGCGTGCTCGAGCTCGCCGTGAAGCGCATGCTTCCGGGCGGCCCGCTCAAGCGCCAGCAGATGACGCACCTGAAGATCTATGGTGGTGCTACGCATCCGCACGATGCGCAGAACCCCAAGAAGCTCGACATCAAGTCCATGAACCCCAAGAATGCGGTGAGAGGCTGAAATGGCTGAACGCAAATCCCTCGCAGATCTCGGCCAGGCCATGGGCGTGGCCTCTGCCACCGGTGGCGCAACGGCTGCTGCCGCTGCTCCCGTAAAGCCCAAGCTCGACGCCCAGGGCCGTGCCTATGCCACCGGCCGCCGCAAGGACGCCACGTCCCGCGTGTGGGTCAAGCGTGGCAAGGGCAAGATCACGGTCAACGGCAAGCCGATCGAGACCTATTTCGCGCGCTCGGTGCTGCGCATGCTCGTCCAGCAGCCGCTGGTGACGGTCAACCGCGCCACCGAACTCGACATCGACTGCACCGTCGCCGGCGGTGGCCTCTCGGGCCAGGCCGGTGCGGTTCGCCACGGGCTTGCCCGTGCGCTCACCTATTTCGAGCCCGAACTGCGCTCGGCCCTGAAGAAGGCCGGCTTCCTGACGCGCGACCCCCGCATGGTCGAGCGCAAGAAGTACGGCCACCCCAAGGCCCGCCGCAGCTTCCAGTTCTCGAAGCGCTAAGCCACGGCAGATTTCACTCTGCTTTTTCCGGGGCTGCAGCAATGCAGCCCCTTTTTCATGGAAAAAGGGCGCCGCAACCGGGGTTGCAGCGCCCTTTTCGATTGCGGCGGCAGAACTACTGGGTTTCCAACGCGGAGGAAATCGAGGTGAATGCGTCGATGGTCTTGGGCGTCACCTCGAGGATGACCGAGCGCTTGTCCTGCTCGTCATCCTTGCGCTCGATCCAGCCGCCCTCGACCAGCTTCTTCAGGCGGGCGTTGAGGGTGGGAAAGGTGCCGTGCGCGGAATCCTTGGCAAGGTGGGTTACGCGCAGCCTCTCGTTGTTCATGCAGGCCTGGGCAATGTCATGCAGCAGCTCGCGCATCACATGGTCGAGCTCGTGTAGCCCATGTTGCTTTTCCGCTTCGGCGATGGCCTGTCGAAGTCTCGTATATTTCATGGACTTCTACTCTAAGTCGTCCCTGGCTGTGATTCGTCCGATAGGTTCAATGAATTGTTGTAAATGGAATTTGAATCTCAAATATCAAATACCTACCAGAGTGGAAACACCTATAAACCAGCCGTGTGGCCGAAATCAGACTCGTATTATTACCATAGCAGGAGCGCGAGCGCTTGTCATTTCGTGCCACCCCCGGACAGATGAGTCCGGCCCCCTCCATCTGGCGTCTCCCTCATCTTTGGGTAGATGTTTGTTGTAAAACGATAATTGCGCCTTGGCCTGGGGGCTCCGCAGGGGCAAGATTGTCGCCGGAGAGAGTCGCGCGGGGCCAGCCGGGGGCGCTGGGGGAGTGAACGGCATGAGCATAACCAGGGACCAGGCCATTGCGGTGGCCCGGGCGAGTGGATGGCTGTCGCACCAGCCGCCCGACTTCCAGCAGGAGCTTCTGTCGCGCACCGTGCTGCGGACCTATGGCCGCAACGAGGTGATCTGCAGCGTGGGCGACCCCTTTGCCGGCATCCACGTGCTGGTGCGCGGCCTTCTCAAGGTCGAGATGCTCGCGCCGGTGGAGGATTACCGGATCGTGACGGTGAAGCAGTCGGTGTTCTGGTTCGGACAGGGGGCATCGATGGTGCGCGGCCCCCATCTTGCCACGACCACCGCCACGACGCCTGCCGCGACGCTGTTCCTGCCGCACGCCGAATTCGAGAAGCTGATTGAAAATGCCGCCTGGTGCCGCGCCTTCGCCGCGATGTCGGTCGAGCATTTCGAGGAGGCCTCGCAGGTCATCGGGCAGCTGCTGGTGTCCGACGTCGAGAACAAGGTGGCCGCCCGCCTTGCCCTGCTGGCCGAGCGCAGCGGCCCGAAGCGGCCCGCCGCCGTTGCAGTGAGCCAGGCCGACCTCGCGGAGATGTGCGGGCTGAGCCGGCCCACGGTGCATCAGATCCTCGCGCGGCTGGAGGCGCGCGGCCTGCTGCGCTGCGGCTACCGGCGCATCGAGATCGACAATCCCGAGCTGCTGACGCACAGTCCGGAACTGGGGCAAGTGACCTCGCGTTCGGACGACGGAGGAGACTGAGGACAAGATGCCACCGCTGATCCGCTTCCTGCTCAAGTGGTCGCTCATCGGGATGGCGTCGGGTTGGCTTTTCGTGGGCCTGCTGGTGCTGGCCGACCTCGGCGGTGTGCGCACGCTGCTCGGCAAGGCCGAGAGCCCCTTCCTGTGGTTCTTCGTGTTTGGCTTTTCCTTCGGGATTTCCTTTGCGCAGGTGACTGTGCTGGCGGCAGTGCTGCTGCGCGACGACTTCGGTGGCCGTGGCCACTCCGGCAACGACCGCCTCGAACGCTGGAAGGCCGGCGGCAGCGCCAGGCTCGACGCCGAGGAGGACTAGGAGGTGGACCACGGCGCAACGGACCGCGGGGCCCCAGAAGATGCCGTTGAAGACACCCTGGTCGTTCGCACGCGGCACCCCGCGCGGCTTGTTTGGAAGCATCGGCCAATGACCGAATAAGTCAGAGATTCGCCGACGCGAATGACCCAAAGCCGTCTTCCGGGGAGTGAAGACGACGGTAGCAACAGGATTCGGCAGATGTTACGCTTCGTCGGTATCGCCGATGTTCGTTGTCCAGATAAGCCGAGGCTGCTCGTGGGCGCATTGGGAAACACTCCGGCCGAGGTTGGGCGAGAAATGCGCGCCGGCGAGAAGTCTCAGTGGGTCGGATATCCAATCCCGACAAAGTTTGCCATCAGGGAAGGCGTACCGAGTTTCCTGTTCGGCATTCCATGGACCGGTTTTGTCGTGTTCTGGGAATCCAGGGCGATAGAGTCCGGTAACATCTTCATGTTGCTTTGGGGAGTTCCGTTCGCCGTTGTTGGCCTTTATCTCCTCACGCGACCTATCTGGGAATACTTGCGAGCGCGCAGGACTATCTATGTCGTCTCGAACCAGCGCCTGATCATCCTGAACGGACTGCTGCGCCCGTCACGAAGGAGCGTTACCCCTCCGGATATCGGCTCCGTCGAAGTTGATGCGGATCGCGACGGCGTCGGCAACATCATCTTTTCGAGGGAGCGTGAGAGCGACGGCGAAGGCGGGTGGAACGTCAAGAAAACTGGCTTCATTGCCATACCGCATGTTCGCGAGGTTGAAGAGCATATCCTGCTGCTCAAGGAGCAGAAAATGAACCTCGCTTCCCCCGGCTGATGCCAGCCCTTCTGGATAACCTTGCATTGCCCATAGTGGCTGGTGTTTGCAGGCGGAAGCAGTCGATCGCCAGCGGCTTCTGGTTTCGGCATCTCACATCGCGACCGCTTGTAGCCCTCAGGCAAAGTGGCAACGACAATCGACAATGGCCGCTTTCGCCCCGGAGGCGGTCATGCATGTCTGGCTAATCTTGCCCGTTCGTGATTTCACGCCCTAGAACAGCGAGTCCCGGATATTGAGGCATTCCTGATCGAGGTCCGCGACGGTGTCCGGCACGCTGACATTCAGGCGGCGGAGCAGGCGGTAGGTGAGATTGCCGTTGGAACGCTGGCCATCAGCGCTGATGCCCTCGCTGCGATAGGCCTTGATCGCTTTCTTGTAGGTATCGAAGCGGCCGCAGTCGAAGCTTGCCTTGTCCTCGAAGTAATTGGCCACGAGGGTGTTGTACTGGTCGATGAAGTCACTGGTCTTGGCGAGGATCACCTTGGCGTCGAAGGCATCCTTGGGCGGCGCGGGCGGCGGCGACTGCGGGTTGATCCAGCGCCCGGTGCGCGAGGCATCGGCCGACCACACCGAATATTGCGGAATGCCGTCGGAATCGCGGTAGCCCGCAGGACGCGTGGCGTGGAACACCACTTCGAGCGGAATGCCGTAGAAGCTCACCTCGCCCTTCTGATCCAGCTCGATCACGTCGTTCAGCAGGCGCATGAAATGCTCGAGGTCGAGCACGTCGCCCTGGTAGGCGGCGGGATTCGAGGCGGTGTTGAGGAAAACGTGGATGCCAAGATCGGCCTTCTCGTCATACTCATAGGATGCGTTGGAGCCGAACAGCTCGATGTCCTGGATGGCGATGGCCTTGTTGCGCAGCTTCAGCGCATCGAACTCGCGGTTGACGATGGCCATGACGCGCGAGGAGATCTCGGGCCGCATATGGTAGTCCGGCGTCCAGATGCGCGGATCGAGAACCTTCGGAAAATCGACGATGCCTGAAACCGCCTGGCCCAGCTGGTCCGGCGTCATGCTGACGAAGGGCGGGTTCACCAGGAAGGGCGCCTGGTAGATCGAGGCGGGTTCGCCCGGCGCCGCAACGGCGCCCGTGGCGAGGAAGGAGGCCAGCAGGGCGAGGGCCGCCGGCCTGGCAGCATGTCTTGCGAGCGGTGTCATGGGCGGTCCGTTCAGTCTGACTTGAGCGTATCGAGATAGGCGATGATGGCGGTCACGTCATCAGGATCGAAAGCGAACTCCGGCATGTTGTTATGGCCGGTGACAATGCCTTCGGCCAGGGCCTCCTCGAGCGCGTCGGGATCGTATTTCTTGACCACGTCACGGAACGGCGGGGCCTTGTCGTTGGGCGAGGTGCTTTCGGCATCGATGGCGTGGCAGCGCGCACAGTTGGCGCGCAGCAGGTCGAAGCCGCGCGCCGCCTGGGTCTCGTCTTCCTTGGCACCGGTGCCGAGGCTCATCACGAAGGCGGTGAGCGCCTCGGCCTGCTCCTGGGTCACCTCCCAGTCGGGCATGAGCGGGTGGCGCACGGCCAGGCCGTCCATGAAACCGTCGACGAGTTCGTCGGGGTCGTAGTTGCGGGCAATCTCGCGGAAGGGCGGTGAATCGGTGAGGGGGCTTTCGCCCTCGGCCTCGATGTTGTGGCACTTGGTGCAGTTGATCTCGGCGAGTCGTTTTCCTTCGGCGATCATCTTGGCATCGTCCGCCGCGAGCGCAGGAAGCGTGAGGGCAACGAGTGCCAGGAGGGAAAGGGCGATTCGCATGTAAGTCCTTGTCTCACCGTCTCCTGAAACGGGCCTTGACCGGGGTCAAGCCATCACTCCGCCCGGGCGCGGACGTAGCTTCCGGGTGCATCCTCGATGACCTTCAACCGGCCGCTGCCGGGGGTGGGGGCCTTGACCTTGGGCCCCGACTTGTCCGACATCCAGACCGCCCAGTCCGGCCACCAGGAGCCCGGGTGCTCGGTGGCACCCTTGAGCCACTCCTCCAGCGTCGCTGCCCCCTTGTCGTTGGTCCAGTACTGGTACTTGTTGGCCTCCGGCGGGTTGACCACGCCGGCGATGTGGCCCGAGCCCGACACGACGAGCTTGGTGGGGCCGCCGAAATAGCGGCCGAGGCGGAACACCGAGGCGAGGGGTGCTATGTGGTCCTCGCGGGCCGCCAGATTGTAGATGGGCATCTTCACCTTCTTCAGGTCGATGCGCACGTTGTCGAGCACCATCTTGCCCTGGCTCAGCTTGTTCGCCATGTAGCATTCGCGCAGGTAGAAGGAATGCACGCCCGCCGGCATGCGGGTCGAATCCGCATTCCAGTACAAGAGGTCGAAGGGCATCGGGTCCTTGCCCAGCATGTAGTTGTTGACGACATAGGACCAGATCAGGTCGTTGGAGCGCAGCAGGTTGAAGGCGTCCGCCATGCGGGTGCCGGGCAAGTAGCCCTTGTCCTTCATGCGGTCCTCGATCCACTTCACCTGCTCCTCGTCGACATAGACGAGGAGATCGCCCGC
The DNA here is from genome assembly GCA_046349235.1 of Hyphomicrobiales bacterium. GTDB lineage: Bacteria > Pseudomonadota > Alphaproteobacteria > Rhizobiales > Aestuariivirgaceae > Aestuariivirga. Next base: position 476,339 of record JAXMCT010000008.1, on the reverse strand, counting down.
CTTCTCGAAATCGACCTGGGTGGTGAAGAAGGTGGCGGCATTGACGCGTTGATCGTTCTGTGCCGCCATCCAGCCGAGCGATGCCGCGGTCAGCGTGCCGCCGATGCAGTAGCCGATGACGTTGACCTTCTCGGCTCCCGTCGCGTCGAGGGCCGCCTGCACCGCCTCGAGGAAGCCCTCGCGCATGTAGTCGGAGAAGCTCTTGCGCGCCTGCTTTTCATCGGCGTTCACCCACGAGACGATGAACACGGTGAGGCCCTGGTCCACCGCCCACTTGACGAAGGACTTCCTGGCGTTGAGGTCGAGGATGTAGAACTTGTTGATCCACGGCGGGAAGATGACCAGTGGATATTCGTAGGTCTGCTCTTGCGTCGGTGAATACTGGATCAGCTCGAAGGTCTCGTTGCGGAAGACGACCTTGCCCGGCGTGGTCGCGATGTTGCGGCCGATCTCGAAGGCCGACATGTCGGTCTGCTTGATGCGCAGGCGCCCGTCGGGCGTCTGCATGTCTTCCTGCAGATGCTTGAGCCCCTCGATGAGGTTGGCGCCGTTAGTGGCCAGCGTGGTGCGCAGCACTTCCGGATTGGTGATGCCGAAGTTCGACGGCGAGACGGCGTTGGCGATCTGCTCGACGTAGAAGCGGGCCTTGCGGCGGGTGTGGTCGTCGACGCCCTCGGCGTTCTTCACCATGTCCTGCGCCCAGTTGGCGGAGATCAGGTAGAACTGCTTGAGGAAGTCGAAGACGGTGTTCTCCTGCCAGTCCTTGTCCTTGAAGCGCTTGTCGTTGCGGGCGGGCTCGGCCACCGGGGCTGGCTGCTGGCCCAGCACCTTGGCCCAGGCGTTCTGCCAAAGCTGGGTGTAGGAGTTCCACAGCTGCATCTGGGCGTCCATCAGCTTCTGCGGATCGTTCATGTAGGACTGGGTGATGGCGCCCAGCGTCTTGGACACCTGCTCCATGGGTGTGAGCTGCGTCTCGGCCTCGGTCAGCACCGGGTTGGGCCGCTCCGCCACCAGACGCGCGATGCCCGCCGCCTGCTCGAACACCTTGGCCATGTTGTTGGCGAACTGGACCGGGTCGGCCAGCTGGTACTGGGAGGGCGGCTGCGGCGTCTCGGTCTTCGGTTGCGGCGTCTTGTCCGTCATGGCCTGCTCTTGGAGGGCGAATATGGCGGAAGTGTAAAGCGCTTGGGAGGAAAGGCAAATTGGTAATGAGGAGGGGGCCGGGGCGACGGAAGGGGCGCACTTGGCCATGGCCTGGCGTGGCACGAAATGCTAGCCTGCCCGGCATGGCCGGCCCAGCCCAACCTGCGGCTAACCGCGACGCAACCCGTTTCCCGAGACCATGACCACCCAATTCCAGAAATATCTCGCGGCGTCCAAGGCGGTGGATGGCTGGTTTCTCGACGAAGCCGCCGCAACATGGGACTGCCTGCTCGAGTTTCAGCAGTCCGCGAAGATGACCGGCAACCTGCTGGAAATCGGCGTTTGGGACGGAAAGTCGGCGCTCATGTCAGTGCTTCATGCCCAGTCCGGCGAAATCCAGCTACTCGTTGATCCGCGGGACCTGAAGGTGGCGCAAGCCAACCTGCGCCAGCTTCGCGGCGATGCAGCGATCGACGCCTTCCAGAAGCCCTCGCGCTCGCTGTTCAGGCACCCCGAGTACCGCAACATGCTGACGACGTTCCGGTGGATTCACATCGACGGGCGCCATTCGGCCCAGGACGTGAGCGTGGACCTGCGTCTTGCCGATGAACTGCTGAACGACAATGGCATGGTGGTTCTCGACGACTTCTTTCACCAGGGCTATCCGCAGGTGACGGAGGCGGCTTACCAGTATCTCTTCTCCCATCCGCACTCCTTCGGACTGCTGCTCTGCGGGCATCGCAAGGGCTATCTCTGCCGCCCGCTGGCCCTGGCAAAATATGCGGACTACGTGCGGACGCGCCTCCACCAGGACCTGGTTGCCAGGGGTTTCGATCAGCTGACGGTGTGGAAGACGACCGAATCCGCCGACTGCCAGACCTTCGGCATCACCGAGCGATTTCTCGATTTCGACTATCGCGGCCCCGACTGGGCACAGAAGACCGTGCCGGTCTGAATGCGGGGCGGCGTGCCCGCCGGGCGCGCCCTTCCTTGCCATCCTGCCCGTCTCCCGCCATAAGACGCGCCAGTTGAGCAAGATTCACCGTTTGACGGGTTTGAGTGTCATGACGAATGCAGTGCGACTGGGAATTGCGGGTCTCGGGACGGTTGGCGGCGGGGTGCTGGACATCCTGGCCCGGCACAAGGACCTGGTCACGGCGCGGGCGGGGAGGCCCGTCGATGTGGTGGCCGTGTCGGCCCGCTCCAGAGGCAAGGACCGCGGCCATGACCTGTCGAAATTCACCTGGTACGACGATGCGGTGAAGCTCGCCACCGACAGCAATGTCGACGTCTTCATCGAGCTGATGGGCGGCGAGGGCGATCCGGCCAAGGCGGCCGTTGAAACTGCACTCAAGGCGGGCAAGCACGTGATCACCGCCAACAAGGCGCTGCTGGCGCATCATGGCTCCGCACTCGCCCGGCTGGCGGAAGACAAGGGCGTGGCGCTGAACTTCGAGGCCTCGGTGGCGGGCGGCATCCCGATCGTCAAGACCATCCGCGAGGGCCTCGCCGGCAACCGCCTGGGCAAGCTGTTCGGCATCATGAACGGTACCTGCAACTACATCCTCACCAAGATGGCGAACGAGGGTAGGAGCTTCGCCGACGTGCTGAAGGAGGCCCAGCAGCTGGGCTACGCCGAGGCCGACCCGACCTTCGACGTCGGCGGCTTCGACACCGCGCACAAGCTGGCGGTGCTGACCTCGCTCGCCTTCGGCACGCAAGTGAACCTCAAGGCCATCGACATCGAGGGCATCGAGCAGATCACGCTCGAGGACATCGCCCAGGCCGGTGCCATGGGCTACAAGATCAAGCTGCTGGGCGTCGCCGTGGCCTCCGAGCAGGGAATCGAGCAGCGGGTGCACCCCACGCTGATCCCCAAGGGCTCGCCTGCCGCCGACACCGACGGCGTGTTCAACGCGGTGGTGGTGAAGGGCGACTTCGTCGGCGACCTGATGCTGGAAGGACGTGGTGCGGGGGCGCACCCCACGGCGTCTGCCGTGCTCTCCGACATCGTCGACATCGCGCGCGGCAATTTCCGCCCGGCCTTCGGCATTCCGGCCAGTGAGCTCCGCCCCTACAAGGCCGCACCGCCGAAGGCGCATGAGGGTGGCTTCTATGTTGCGCTCACGCTGCAGGACAAGCCGGGCGCCGTGGCGGCCGTTGCCACGATCCTCGTCGAGGAGAAGATCTCGATCGAGTCGATCTTCCAGCGCGGCAAGCTGGAGAAGGACGAGGCGCGCGCCACCGCCCCCTTCATCCTGATCACCCACGACACGGTGGAAAGCGCCATGCGCACCGCGCTGGAGCGCATCGAGAAGGACGGCCACGTGGCGGGCCGCCCGCGCATGATCCGGATCGAGAGGCTTTGACAACCGACGCCCGCCCGCGCGCCTTCCTGAACGTCGAACGCTCGGCCTCGGCACGGCGCTGGATGGCCCGGCTCGAGGACCACCGCACGGCCGAGGCGATTTCACAGCGCCATGAGCTTCCGGAGATCATCGGCCGCGTGCTCGCCGCGCGTGGCGTGGGCGTGGACGAGGCCGAGGCCTTCCTCAACCCCACGATCCGCACGCTGATGCCGCAGCCCTCAGCCCTGCAGGACATGGAAAAAGGTGCTGCGCGGCTGGCGGAGGCCATCACCACGGGAGAGAAGATCGGCGTCATCGCCGACTATGACGTGGACGGCGTGTCATCTGCCGCGATGCTGGTGCTGTTCCTCAGGGCCGCGGGCTCGTCCTGCTCGGTCCACATTCCCGATCGTCTCACCGAGGGTTATGGCCCCAGCCTGAAGGCAGTGGAGAGCCTGAAGGGACAGGGCAGCCAGGTGCTCGTCACCCTCGACTGCGGGGTGATGGCGCATGATCCGCTGCTGCGCGCGGCCGAACTGGGGCTCACCACCATCATCGTCGACCATCACCAGGCGGGCGAGATCCTGCCCGAGGCCTATGCCGTCATCAATCCGAACCGCCAGGATGACACGTCCGGTCTCGGCTATCTCTGCGCGGCCGGCGTCACCATGATCTTCATCGCCACCGTCAACAAGCTGCTTCGGCAGACCGGCTGGTATGGCGTGGAGCGGCCGGAGCCCAACATGCTGCAATGGCTGGAGCTCGTCGCGCTCGCCACGGTGTGCGACGTCGTTCCGCTCAAGGGGCTGAACCGCGCCTATGTCACGCAAGGCCTCAAGATCATGGCGCGGCGCGAGAACCTGGGGCTCGCGGCGCTCGCCGACGTGGCGCGGCTGAAGCGCAAGCCCGACACCTATGCGCTGGGCTACCTTCTGGGGCCGCGCATCAACGCCGCGGGGCGCATCGGCAACGCGGCGATGGCGCTCACCCTGCTCACCACGCGCGACAGGGGCGAGGCGGCGCAGATCGCGCAGGAACTGGAACGGCTGAACCGCGAGCGCCAGGAGATCGAGATCGCCGTCGTCGACCAGGCCATGGTGCAGGCCGACAACATGCTGGGCCGGGAACGGCGCGGCAGCGTGCTGGTGGTTTCGAGCAGGGGCTGGCACCCGGGCGTGGTGGGGCTCGCCGCGGCGCGCCTCAAGGAGCGCTTCGGCCTGCCCAGCTTCGTGCTGGCGGAGGACCGGGAGGGCAGGTTCGCCTCCGGCTCCGGCCGCTCGGTGCCGGGCGTCGACATCGGCACCGCCGTGCGCGGCGCCTTCGAGGCGGGGCTGATCGCCAAGGGCGGCGGCCACGCCATGGCAGCGGGCCTCACCGTCGAGGCGGCCCGGCTCGGCGACCTGCGCGGCTTCCTCGAGGAGAAGCTGGCGCCCCAGGTGGCGGCCGCCCAGGACCGGGCGCTCGCGATCGACGCGGCCCTGACCGCCGGCGCCGCGACCCTCGAACTGATCGAGCTGCTCGAGCAGGCCGGACCCTACGGCACGGCGCACCCGTCGCCGGTCTTCGCCTTTCCGGCCCACCGCGTGCGCTATGCCGACCGCGCCGGGGGCGACCACATCCGCTGCACGCTGGAGGCCACGGACGGCAAGCGCCTCAAGGCCATCGCGTTCCGCGCCATGGGCACGGAGCTGGGCGAATTGCTGTTGAGCGAGAGGCAGTTACCCCTCCACGTCGCCGGCCGGCTGACAGTCGACGACTGGTCCGGGGCCCGCGTTCCCTGCCTCCAGATCGAGGATGCGGCAGCCGTTTCGTGAGGCTTGCCAAGCCCTTCGAACCCCCTTATAGAGCGCCCACTCGCAAGCGAGCGGCGCCCTTCGTCTATCGGTTAGGACGACAGCCTTTCACGTTGTAAAGACGGGTTCGACTCCCGTAGGGCGCGCCAACTTCTCAAGCCATTGAATTCACGCAGTCCGTGCTTCGCCCTGCGGGACAAAACTGATAGTCACATCTGAGACCTGACGATCTGGCCGTAATCCTGACGCGGCGGGTATATCCTTCTCGCTTGGCCTGCATGATTGATATCGACCTATTCCTGACGAAGTTCATCAACGACCCAGCCGGCCAGCATGCCGCCGTGGACCAGTTCATGATCTGGGTGTCGTCTCTTGGCGTGCCGCTCCTCGTGGCACTCGTGGCGCTGCAATGGTGGCGCCGGACGGACAGAAGCGGCGTGCGTCACGTGCTCGTGGCCTGCGGACTGTCCTTCCTGCTCGGGCTTGGGCTGAACCAGTTGATCCTGCTCTTCATTCACCGCATTCGTCCCTATGACGCAGGCGTGACGCACCTGCTGATCCCGCCCAGTGCCGACTGGTCACTGCCGTCCGACCATGCCACGGCGACCATGGCCATTGCCGCAACCTTCCTGTTGCATCGTATGCCGCGGGTGGGTGCCGCGTTCCTGGCTGCCTCGCTGCTCATGATGTACGCGCGGGTCTACGTCGGCATCCATTATACGGGCGATGTGCTGGCCGGCGCGGTGACGGGCGCACTGGCAGCTTTCATCGTCACGAAGCTCTACCGCCAGGGGACGAGGCTCGACCGGCTGATCACCGGCATTTTCTGAGACAGGATTGGACCGCAAGATCGTGCTTGACCCTCCCAGCGTGGGAAGGTGCAGAAGCAGGTCTTGCGGCAGGTCAAGGTTCCGCCGCACCGAATGTGTAGAACTCGAAACATGATAGTCCGGTGCATCGCCATTTTGCTGCTTGCCCTGCTGACCATTCTTCCGGCGGCGGGAGAGGCGTCTGCGGTCCCGGCAGCGATGCACTGCGCCCCGGTAGCGCACACCATGACGATGGCGATGTCGCAGGGCCATGATCATGCGGCGGCCAACCAGGGCTGCGAGCATGGCTCGTCACACCATCAGGCGCCCTGCGCCATGATGGGCCTGTGCACCATGACGGGCTGCATGGCCCTGACGGGCATTGCCACGCCCCAGGTGCTGGCGTCCGCGCAGCGCGTGGCCTTCCTGGTACCAGCACTTCCGCGCCTCGATGGGCTGGCGCTCGCCCCGCCGCTGGAACCTCCGCGCGCCTGACGTTCCTCACGGCTGCCCCGCAAATTCCCCTTCAGAACAAGCGCCCTCGCGAGCGCTGCAACGAGAGTATCCGACATGAACCGCAGAACCCTTCTGCGCGGCACCGGCTGTGCCGCCTTGCTTGGCCTTGCCGGCAACGCCATCCCTTCCGTGCGTGCCGCAACGCCACGAATCCTGACCATCGACAGCCGCAGCATCGAGGTGAACGGCAAGTCCGCCAAGGTCTATGGGCTGGTCGGTCCTGACGGCCGCCCCGGACTGACCTTCAATGCCGGCGACAGTTTCGATGTTACCCTCGACAACCGGCTTGCCGAGGAGACAATGATCCACTGGCATGGTTTGACGCCACCCAACCAGTACGACGGCGTGCCCGACATGCCCATGCCGCTGCTGAAGCCAGGCGAGCAGAGGAACTACAGCTTCCCCGTCGGCCCCGGCGGCACGCACTGGATGCACGCCCATACGCTGCAGGAACAGGCACTTCTCGCCGCACCTCTCATCGTGCGGCGGCCGGAAGAACAGTCCGCCGACGAACAGGAAGTGGTCGTGCTGCTGCATGACTTCTCGTTCACGCCAGCAGCCGAACTGCTGGCCAAGCTGAAGAGCGGCTCTTCCGGCCATGGCGGCATGATGATGCAGGGCATGAACCACGGCTCCATGATGCAGGGAAGTGGCGGCATGTCCGGCATGATGATGTCGGGTGGCAACGGCATGATGATGCAGGGCAGCGGCATGGCCGGAAAGATGGGCGGCATGGACCTCAACGACATCGCCTATGACGCCTTCCTCGCCAATGACCGCACGCTGGACGACCCGGAGGTCGTGACCGTCGAGAAGGGTGGGAAGGTGCGGCTGCGCGTCATCAATGGCGCCACCTCCACCGGCTTCACCATCGACCTTGGCGGCCTGCCGGGCGAACTCGTGGCGGTCGATGGCCAGCCCATCGTTCCGGTCGCCGGGCAGCGCTTTCCCCTCAGCATGGGCCAGCGCGCGGACTTCCGCCTCGCCGTGCCGAAGGAAGGCGGCGCCTTCCCGGTTCTGGCGCTTCGCGAAGGTGCGCAGGAACAGACGGGCATCATCCTGTCGACAGCAGGTGCCTCTGTGGCCAAGGTCGCAAGCACGGGCGACGCCGCGGGCCCGGTGCTGACGCTCGACCTCGAAACGCGGCTGCAGGCCGCCGAACCGCTGGCCGAGCGCAAACCCGACCGCAGCTCCATGGTCCATCTCTTCGGCAACATGGCAGACTACAGCTGGGGCATCGCCGGGGAGCCGATCAAGGTGCGCAAGGGCGAGCGCGTTGAAATCGAGATGATGAACATGTCGATGATGGCGCACCCGATGCACCTCCACGGCCACCATTTCCAGGTGACGGGGATCAGCGGGATGCCCTTCGCGGGGGCGGTGCGGGACACGGTGCTGGTGCCACCCATGCAGACCGTGCGCTTCGCCTTCGACGCCAACAATCCGGCAGAGGCCTGGGCCTTCCACTGCCACCATCTCTACCACATGGCATCCGGCATGATGTCGGCCGTTGGTTACGAAGCTGCCTGATCTCCTTCGCCCCCGGTGCGGAATTGTCTGCGCCGGGGGTGTCTGCCGTCGTGACTGAGTGCGATCCCAAATGAAGGCTTGACCTTCCCATCATGGGAAGTCCCACAAAGGGCGAAAGTCAATCCGCAATCAAATTTGGGCTCCCGTCATGGCACACATCGCAGGTCATCATCTTCATACGCATCACCATCACGGCGCTTCCGCTGCGGTCCAGCAAGGCAATGCGGGCGTCGGTCGTCTCGCGGTACAGGCGACACTGCATTGCATGACGGGTTGTGCAATCGGCGAGGTGGCCGGCATGGTCATCGGAGCCGCGCTAGGACTGGGCATGTGGCAGACCGTCGGCCTTGCGGTCACCCTCGCATTCATGACCGGCTTTGGCCTCACCATGCTTCCTCTCATCAGGAGCGGGATGGGCTTTCGCAGCGCGCTGGGCATTGCCTTCGCAGCAGATTTTGTGTCCGTTTCGATCATGGAAATCGTCGACAACGCCGTGGTGATGGCGGTTCCCGGTGCGATGATGGCGGGACTGGGCGATCCATTGTTCTGGGGCACATTGGTGTTGGGGTTGGCGGTCGCCTTCATTGTCGCTCTGCCGGTCAACATCTGGCTCATCGGCCGGGGCAAGGGACACGCCGTTGTGCACAAGCTTCATGCAGGTCACTGAAATTCGCTGACCTTGTAAAATCAGAGGTTTAGTGAGATCAGCCAGTTATCAGTTTTCTCCCGTACGGTGCGCCAACCCTTCAAGCCATTGAAGTTACATTTCCCCTCGATCCGCATGCGGGATGAGGCTGATAACATTGATGTGCTCTCCCGTACCGTTGACAACCCCAGGTCGCTAATCGAACCTCAGGTTTCGTCAGGTTGAATCGCGCGGCGAGGAGGAACGGCATGAGCATCTTGAAGACCTGTCACACGTGTCTGGTGTCCGCCGTGGCACTGGCGCTGGTGGCGTCGTTCGCCACCACTTCACTGGCGTGCTCGCGCGCCATGTATGTGGGGCCGAACGGCACCATCATCACCGCGCGATCCAATGACTGGACGGGCTCGCAGCATACCAATCTCTGGCTATACCCGCGCGGCGTCAGCCGGGACGGCGGCGGTGCGCCGGGCGCCATCACCTGGGTTTCGAAATATGGCTCCGTCACCGCTGCAGGATGGGACCTCGGAACTATCGATGGCATGAACGAGAAAGGCCTCGTCGCCAATACCCTGTATCTTGCAGAATCAGACTATGGCAAGCCGGCCGCCAATGACCCGCGCAAACCGCTGTCACTCACTGCCTGGGCGCAATACGCTCTCGACAATCTTGCGACGGTGGGCGAGGCAGTGGAAGCCTTCAAGTCGGAGCCCTTCTATATCGTCGGGCTGAAGCTGCCCGACGGGCATGAAGGCACAGCCCACCTGTCACTGTCCGACCTCACGGGCGACTCCGCGATCTTCGAATATGTCGGCGGTAAGCTCGTCATCCACCATGGGGCCGAATACAAGGTGATGACAAATTCACCGACCTTCGACAAGCAACTGAGCCTCAACGGTTACTGGCAGAGTGTCGGCGGCCAGACCTTCCTGCCCGGCACCAACCGCGCTTCCGACCGCTTCGTGCGGGCGAGCTACTACATGGACACCGTCATCAAGACAGACGATACCAACGAGGCGCTGGCGACCGCGATGAGCGTCATCAGGAATGTTTCCGTTCCGGTCGGCATCACGACGCCGGGCCAGCCCAACATCGCCGCCACCCAGTGGCGCACCATGTCCGACCAGAAGAACATGGTCTATTACTTCGAGTCGGCCTTTGCTCCCTACCTGCTCTCGGTGGACCTGAAGATCGTCAATCTTGCCGAGGGCAGTCCCGTCCAGAAGATCGCCCTGACGGAAAAGTCGGTCCTGATGGCCGACGGCAAGTTCGTGTCTGGCGAAGTCTCAAGTTACTTCAAGCCGGAACAGGCCTTCAAATTCGCAGGCACTGTCGAATGACTTGCCGAACCTAGCCGGGAGGCCATGGCGAGGTACAGTGTTCTCCCAGCGAGGAAGGCGGCACAATGCTATCAAGGGCTTACGGAGAGTTCCCAGTTATCAGTTTTATCCCGCACGGTGCGCCAACTTTTCCAAGTTATTGAAGTTGCATATCTTCGCCGATAAGCGTGCGGAACAGAGCTGACAACTCACCAGTTGTCTTGTGGTATTTCTGCGCCGTCAGGCGGCATTGAAAGAGGCGCCATTTATCTCGATGACATTGCGGTCTGGGTCCATAAGGAAAACTTGCGGAAAGCCCGCCAGTCCGGTTCGCTTCAAAATGAGTCTTTTCGGATGGTCTCCCGCAAGAGCTTCGTCAAAGCCATGGTCCTTGAGGTGTGCAACAGCTTCCTCGAAGTGTTCCGTCCTTAGCGCGAAGTGAACGTCGTCGTTGTCAACGACTTTTCCCAGTCCTGAAAATCGCCCCGCGGTGCACCACGATATGTGGGCCCTGACGCGCTGACACCGCGCAGCAGCTGCGCAGCTCTCCTTCCGCGCGAGATGTTCCTTTGTCTCCAAGTAACTTCGCAATCTCAGCGCGTTATTTAACTGTGCCTGCGCATATTCATCCGGAATTAACCATCCACCCGTTGTGCATCGACGAGGGGCCAATGTAGTTGGGCCCCATCATGACAAAGAAACAAAAGAGATTGTGGGCTCTGTCGTTGCTGGGTGCCCTCACCGGCACGACCCTGGCGTCACTCAACGGTGCCGCTGCTGCGACTGAGGATGGTTGGCGTTGCAAGAACAATGTCGCGCGGTCGAGCGGCTATGCGATCCGGGGCTGCGAGTTCGAGCAGTATCCACTTCGGCAGGCTGACCCGAGCGAATCGGGTGAGCAGACTGGACCAAATCCGGGTCCGGCACCGGCCCCGACCCCATACAGATCATAAGTTCATTGCAGCAAGATCCTGCCGCGACCCCGGAGAAGGGCGAAAGAACCGCCGCGCCGGCGTTGATCGGCCGGTCACGCGTGGCGCGTGCGGAAGTCCTGCACCATCCGGCGGGCTCGCTTCAGGGCCTGCATGTCATCGATATGGTTCTCGATCATGTGCAAACCGTGCAGCATTCCGCTGAGGTCCCTGTGCAGCAGGCGTTTCAGCGACCTCTTCGAAGCCGCGGCCCGCGCCGCAATCAGGGCGTCGATCTGTGAAATGGCGTCGTCGATTTCCTGAAGAGATGGCACGGCGTGAGAAACTCCTGAACGCCCTGTGCCGTCGCCATGATTGGTCTTCGGCATCCTCAGAGCAGGACGGCGGTTTGTTCAGTGAGCGAATTACTCCTCGGCTGACTTTCCAGTCAATGGACCGGGCGGTTACATATGCGTGATCAGGGATGATGTTGCACGACTGCAAGTTACTCACACCAGAGCGCGGCAACCTCGACGATCAGCGAAGGTTGAGACTTCTCCTCCCGGCGTCAGGACGATCGAAGCACGGCCTCGATATTGTTTCCGTCGGGGTCCAGAACGAACGCGGCGTAGTATCCGTCGTGATACTGGGGCCGTGGGCCGGGGCCCCCATTGTCACGCCCACCGTGAGTGATGCCGGCAGCGTGGAAGGCGCGAACTGCGTCCTCATCATGTGCAGCGAAGGCGACGTGGGCCTGCGATGCCGGGCGAGCTTGCCGGGCGATCCAGAAGAAGGCCTTGCCGTCTTGCCCATAGCCCGCGACGTCGTCTCCATCTTCGTAGAGTCTTTCGATGCCCAGAGGGCCAAGCGCCTGATCGTAGAACTCCCGCGACTTGCGGAGATCCGATACGGAGAGCGTGACATGATCGAGCATCGAGCGGCTCCATTGAGGAGCGAGAGGATATTGGCCCTCGAGACGCTGCGCAAGAACACGAGATCCACTGAAGGGAGTTTCTGTCCCCCGCAGGTCTGACATGGTTCTAACCGGCGCTATCGTGCTTGCGGCGCACACCCATTCTTCATGTCAGTTCTGCCACCACGCCCTCAGCGTGGCGGCCTCGAGCGGGAGCAGCATCGCCATGCCCCCGGTGAAGTCCTGCCATTCCGCATCGAACTGCGGATTGACGGATGTCAGCACCGGCACGCCCAGCAGCAGCGCCTTGGTGATGGCGCCGCGAAATCCACCGCCCTCACTTTCGAGCTTGCCGAACTTGCTGAGGATGAGGAGTTCCGTTTCCCCTGTCACAGCCGCTTCAACGAGGCCGCTCGCCTCGGTCAGGGCCGCGACATCGAGAGCGCAGGACTGGGCGTTGGACCCGAGATCCTGAAAGATGCAGGTGGCGACGTCGCTGGCGACGTCCGCCAGCAGGCTGTCGCGCTTGAGCGCAGCAGGCCGCTCCACCATGCCGGCAACACGGTGGCCGGATGAGATCAAATCGCGCGCAAAGCCCCACAGGGTAGACTGGATGTCCGTTCGCCGTCCACCCTGCAGGTAACCGATGCGCATCTTCCGGGCCTATGTGTCGTCGCCGACGACGTCCTTGGGTCGACGGGAGTGTGGGTAACACAAATCACGGTAGTTGATGTTGGCCGTACCCGCCCTGAGGCGCGATGCCACGGCGCACATCGGCCTTCCTGATCGCCCGACCGCGTCCTTCACCGTATCCCAGGCCATGGTGGAGGGCGATGATGTGCGGTCTGCAAGATTGAAAAGAGCCCCGGGTTGGTTCTCCGGGGCTCTCGTGTGTCGTGTCAGGCCTTCGCGACCGCCGGGATCATCCATGACCCGTCGATGATCGAGGGGCTGTTCTCGTCCGGCCAGTAGAGGCGCAGCATGAGGTGGAACTTGCCCTTGGGCGCCGGAAGCCAGTTGGCCTCCTTGTCCTTGCCCGGGCTGTCGTGCTGGATGTAGATGGTGAGACCGCCATCGGCGTCGAACACCGGGTTGGTGCGGATGCTCATCGAGTAGCGGTTGATCGGGTTCGCCACGAAGAACATCTGCTCGTCATACATGGTGAGCGACCAGAAGCCCTTCACCGGCGGCAGCTTGCCCTTCGGGAAGCGCATCACGTACTGGTGCGCACCATCATAGCTCTCGACCACGTTTGGCTTCAGCGACGTCGGGTAGACCGCGTCCTGCGGGCGGTTGGCGCCGAGGCCGATGGCCGTGATCAGCGCGCGCTGCAGGTAGTCGGTGCCGTAGGTGCCGGCCTTCACCGTGTAGTTCCAGCCGTTGATGCGCTTCATGTCGTCGGAATCGAGGAAGTGCAGCTTCATGCGGTCGAAGGACAGCTTCGGCGTTTCGGCGAAGACGTGCTTGCCGAGAATGGAGGCGTCGAAGTCCTTGCCGGCCATGAGGCCGATCTTGGCGAAGCGCGCCAGCGCCGGTGCATCGGCCTCGGCCGGAGGATTGCGCTTCATCAGTTCGGCGAGCAGCGCGAAGTAGTCCTTGGCGGGCAGGGCGTTGACCTGGTCGCGCACCGGGGTCTTCATGTCGATCGATGGATCGACCTTGCCGGTGGGCGCATAGTCCTTGCCCCAGGTGCTGAGCGGCTGCAGCTTGAAGGCATCCTGCAGCGCATGGACGGCGGCGTAGTCCTCCGGCGTGCCGGTGCAGTAGATGCGGCCGAGCAACCACACCATCGCGGTGGGCGACTTCAACTGCTTCATGCCGGCCGGGACTTCGCCCGTCCAGCCGGGGCCAGTGACCAGGAAGGTCTGCTTGGCGCCCCCGGTGGTGCGCGAACCGGGCACCTCGAAAACGTCGGTCCAGCCGCTCAGCAGCGGCAGCAGGAAGTAGCGGTCGCCCATGTCTGGCTGGTCAAGCACCCACGGCTCGTCGCCGACATCGAAGAACGCGGTGGTGTAGAGCGTGTCGGCATTGGGAGCGGTTACGTCCCGGAAGCTGGCATCGGGATACTGGCGCAGCTTGATGATGGTTCCCATCGGCCCGCGGGTGCCCTTGGCATGCGAGACGTTGGTGACGATCCGGCGGGTCATTTCCATGGTCACCAGCGGATAGCCGTAGACATAGGCATCGGACGCGATAGCCAGGTCGTCGGTGGCATTCTCGAGGGCGGTGACGGGATCACTGAAGGCCAGGGCCTTGCCGGCCACGGCCGACATCGACAGCAGGCCCGCAGTGCTCAGCATCAGGGATCGGCGGTTAAGGGTCATGTGGTCCTCCACGTTGCAGTGCGGGTGTCATCAGTTGTGTTTGTGGTGTTTTTACGGAGATTGGGCCACCGGAATTCGCTTTTGATGACAAACTGGGACCGGAGCATGCGATCAGAATGGCAAAAGCCACGCCCGGCGATGACCGGGCGTGGCTTGTCTTGCGTGGGGCGCCTCAGTGGTTGGCGCTGGAGGTCGATTCCTCGAGGGTGCGCATCACGGCATCGAGGTTGAAGGAGGCGGGCTTCTGGCGGGGCGGAAACTTCCTGAAGTTCGCGATCTGGTTCGCCACCGCCGCCTGCATGCCATAGATGATGTAGGCGTGGCTGATGACCCAGTCCCAGTAGGTGTTGGAATTCTCGTCTGCCCGCTCGAACGGATCGCGCCTGAGATTGAAGATCTTCGGCGCGCGCAGCTTCACGAAGGGCTCGAACCAGCACTGCAGCGTCTTGGCGCGCTGTTCCATCAACACGACCTTCCAGTCCTGCATGCGGATCGCCAGGATGTCGCCGTCATCGCTGATGTAGAAGAAGGAATTACGCGGGCTCTCCTTCGTCTTGCCGGTGAGGTAGGGCAGCATGTCGAAGCCGTCGAGGTGGACCTTGTAGGTCGTCTTGCCCACCTTGTGGCCCTTCAGCAGCTTCTCCTTGATGTCGGGTTCGCCCGCCGCCGAGAGGAAGGTGGGCAGCATGTCCTGGTGCGAGACGATGCCGTTGACGACCGAGCCCGCCGGAATGTGCTTCGGCCAGCGCAGGAAGGCCGGCACGCGCCAGCCGCCTTCCCAGTTGGTGTTCTTCTCGGAGCGGAAGGGCGTGATGCCGGCATCGGGCCAGGTGTTGTAGTGCACGCCATTGTCGGTCGAGTACATGACGATGGTATCGTCGGCGATGCCGAGTTCGTCGAGCACGTCGAGCATGCGGCCGATGTTCTCGTCGTGGGCCACCATCACGTCGTTGTAGTCGCCCTGGCCATTGCTCTTGCCCTTGTGCTTGGGCGCGCAGTGGGTGCGGAAGTGCATGCCGGTGGTGTTGTACCAGACGAAGAACGGTTCATCCGCCTTGTGCGCATCGTTGATGAAGCGCAGCGCATGCTCGGTCACCTCGTCGTCGATGGTTTCCATGCGCTTCTTGGTAAGCGGGCCCGTATCCTTGATCTTCTGGCCGCCCTTGCCGTCCGCCCAGCTGTGGATGACGCCGCGCGGGCCGAAGTTCTTGCGGAAATCGGGGTTCTTCGGATAGTCCGGGTCCTCCGGCTCTTCCTCGGCATTGAGGTGGTAGAGGTTGCCGAAGAACTCGTCGAAGCCGTGCAGCGTGGGCAGGAACTGGTCCTTGTCGCCGAGATGGTTCTTGCCGAACTGGCCGGTGCGGTAGCCATGCGGCTTGAGCAGCTCGGCGATCGTCGGATCCTCCTTCTGGAGGCCCACGTCGGCGCCAGGCATGCCGACCTTGGTGAGGCCGGTACGGATCGGGTTCTGGCCGCACAGGAAGGCGGCGCGGCCGGCGGTGCAGCTCTGCTGGCCGTAGTAATCGGTGAAGGCCACGCCCTCGTTGCCGATGCGGTCGATGTTGGGAGTGCGGTAGCCCATCTGGCCGCGGCTGTTGTAGCTGATGTTCCACCAGCCGATGTCATCCCCCCACAACACGAGGATGTTCGGCTTCCTGGATTTCGTCTTCGGTTTGGTTGCCATCGCTTCGTCTCCCATGGATGATTATTGAGGCACGTTCAGATCAGTCGAAGAAACACGCTGAAGAAGGCGAAGATACCGACCAGCAGCAGCACCACGATCACGCCGACCACAGGAGAGTTGCGGCCCTCCTTGGTCATGCCGGCGATTGGTGCGTAGTCGCTGTTCCACAGGTAGTTGACGGTCCAGCGATACTCCCAGAGCGCGATCACCAGCGAGGCGATGCCGCAGAAGATGAGCGCCAGCCCCAGGTAGCGCGGCGCGTGCGGGAAGGTGGCCTCGCCCGAACCGGGCATGTCCTTCATGCGCTCGAAGAACTGAACGATGGTGAAACCGAAGCCGATGAGCGCCACGGCTGTGCGCACCCAGGCGAGGATGGTGCGCTCCACGGCCATCCGCGTGCGCATCCAGGCGAAGTGCGATTCGGCCGCGACCTTCACCGTGAAGCGTCCGGTCTGGGCGGGGGTTTCGCCTTCGTTCATGTGCGCTTGTCCTCCTGCGGCTGGCCGGCGCCCCACAGCCGTGCCAGACGCTCGAAGGGACCGCGCAGCAGCAAGTAGGGCAGGAAGGCGAGCAGCACGGCGACGATCGCCGCCTCACCCGGGTAAAGGGTTCCGAACTCGATCAGCTGGTAGGCGACATCCATGACGAGACCGAGCAGGATGACGCGCGAGGTGGCGATGATGCCATCGAACAGGCGGTCGCCGCGTGCGGTGGAGCCGGTGACGAGGCTCCAGAAATAGGGCGGGGCACCTGATCGCGCATCGCGAAAGCCATCGATCGCTGCGAGGATCGTCGCCATCACGGGCTGCAGGATAAAGCGGAAGGTCATGGGGCCGCCGGGCCGCTCGGCGATGCTGGTGAAGATGCGGTCCCACACCGGGCCCGATGCGCCATGAAGGAGCAGGCCGACGAGCGCGAAGACGACGAGCAGTGCGGCCGCGATCTGGGCCAGCACAATCTGCGTCCTCGTCGCCTGGCGCGCCATCAGTGAGCTGCCTCCACGCGCTTGATGCAGCGGAAGCCGACGTGGCTCATGGCCGTGTCGATGGGCTGGGCGTGGCGCGCCGCGGGGCGGTAGCGCCGGCAGTAGTTCGGTGCGCACAGGTGCGAGCCGCCCTTCACCACCTTGCGCGGAATGCGGAATTGCGGCTGGCGCGGGTCGTAGCTCTGCGCCTCGGTCACGCCGCGCGGGTTGGACGGCACGCAGCAGCTCTTCTGCGCCACGTGCTGGTCGCCATACCAGTCGGTGGTCCATTCCCAGACATTGCCGATCATGTCGTGCAGGCCGAAGGGGTTGGCTGCGTAGGTGCCCACGGGCGAAGTGCGCGTGTAGCCGTCCTCGGCGAGGTTCTGCCAGGGGAACTGGCCCTGCCAGGTGTTGGCCATGTGGCGGCCACCCGGCACCAGCTCGTCGCCCCAGGCAAACTCCTTGCCCTCGAGCCCGCCGCGCGCGGCATATTCCCATTCGCTTTCGGTGGGCAGCGCCTTGCCTGCCCATGCGGCATAGGCCTCGGCATCCTGGTAGGAAATGTGAACGGCGGGGTGGTCCTCGAGGCCCGCCAGAGAAGACTGGGGACCATAGGGGTGGCGCCAGTCGGCGCCGATGACGAAAGCCCACCAGTTGCCATAGTTGGTGAGGTCAACGGGATGATTGGGCGGCGAGAACACCATCGATCCCGGCTTCAGCATCTCGGGCAGGGCACCGGGGTAGTCCTTGGGGTCCGGTGCAATCTCCGCGAAGGTGACGTAGCCCGTCTCGTCGACGAAGCGGCCGAAGTCACGGTTGGTCACCGGCGTGCGGTCGATCCAGAAGCCGTCGACGCGAACCCGGTGGGCCGGCTTTTCCTCCGGATAGTGCCGGTCGGATCCCATGAGGAATTCTCCGCCGGGCACGAAGGTCATGCCGATGGTTGCCGCAGGCTGAGGTTCGTCGCGCAAGGTCATCCGGCCGCTGTCACTCGGTCAATCATGAGGAGTAGCATTTCGTTGTAACACGTCTCAATTGTGGCAGCCATTGCCATCCGCCAGGCCGCGGGCCAGCTCGCCGCGAAACCGCCGGTCGCGCTTGAGGTGCCATTCGCGGCTCATGGCCGCCACCCGGGTCTCGTGCCTCTCGACATAGAGCAGCGTCCAGTGTCCGCCGCGTGTCGACCTGGCGCCCGTCCCGCCATTGTGCTGGGCAAGGCGCCGGGCGGGATCGAGCGTCCAGCCGACATAGGTCCGCACGCCACGCGGCGTCGACGAGCCGAGCACATAGACGTAGCTCCAGCCGGCAGGCGGTGATTGCACGCAGGAGTGAGTGTCCGCTTCCACGCCAACCCTTCAAGCGGGATTCTATAAGAGGCGCAACACTCTCTCGCCGGCCGATTCCCACGGAAACCGCGAGACCTGCCAGTGCAACCAGCGGCCCGCCTTCGACAGATGCGCCATGACCAGCGCGGCGATGATCGACATTCACGTGCCCCTCCACCATGGCGGGAAATGACGTTTGCGGCCTCGACTATAGCGGAGCCCGCGTCCGGAATTGTCCTGCGCCGAACAGTTCCGTCTCGAGTCGATTTTCTCCGCGTCTCATGATTCTCACCAATTGCGCAGCGGCCGGCGAAGGCCCACACACGGGCATGGGTTCGGTCCCGTCCCGAGTCCGACCCAGCAAGAGGAAGTCTCCCCATGAAGAAAACCAAGCTCGCTCTCTTCGCCGCCGTGGCGCTGGCCTTCGGCATCGGCGAAATGCCGCCCGCCGGCCTGCACGACACGCCATCGCTGTTCGGCTTCATCAACGATGCCGGCGCGGTTGTCGGCCGACCGGCCACGCCCGGCAGCGCCGCGGGCGTTGCGCGCCGCACCACGCGCCGCACCATCCGCCGCGGCGCCTATATTGCGCATCTGCCCGCCGGTTGTCCGCTCGGTCACTATTTCGGCTACAGCCTCTATTATTGTGGCGGCACATACTATCAGAAGTCCGGCAGCGGCTACGTCATCGTCTACTTCTGAGATATCCACTGCGGGATGGAGCGGCACGGGTGAAAGCACCCGCGCCGTCTACTTTTGCGTTGGCTCCGCAATTTCTCCGCAATTATAACCAAAAGGGCGATGAACCGGATCTTCGCCCGAAGGTCCTGCAGACAAGGAGAGAACCGTGGCTGACACCGACACCGACACAACGCATGAGAGCCTTCCGCGCCGCGGCTTCCTGGCTGCAGGTGCATCGCTTCTCGCCACCGCGCTGATGTCGCGCGTCGTCTCGCCCGCCATGGCGGCCGGCACCAATCCGCCCAATATCCTCTACATCATTGCCGACGACCTCGGCTGGAAGGACGTCGGTTTCCACGGTTCCGACATCGAGACGCCGGTGCTCGACAGCCTCGCCAGGGCCGGCGTGCAGTTCGACGAATTCTACGCGCAACCGATGTGCACCCCGTCGCGCGCGGCCTTCCTTACCGGGCGCTATCCGCTGCGCTACGGATTGCAGAGCGGCGTCATCCCGTCGGGCGGCACCTACGGCCTGGCGACCGATGAATATCTCCTGCCGCAACTGCTGAAGGACAATGGCTATGAGACCGCCCTCGTCGGCAAGTGGCACCTGGGCCATGGCAAGACCGAGTACTGGCCGCGGCAGCGCGGCTTCGATCACTTCTATGGCGCCCTGGTGGGCGAGATCGACCATTTCAAGCACGCCTCGCATGGCGTGAAGGACTGGTATCGCAACAACAAGCCGCTCGATGAGAAGGGCTATGACAACACCCTGTTCGGGGATGAGGCGGCACGACTGATCCGCGAGCGCAAGACCGACAAGCCGTTGTTCCTCTACCTGGCCTTCACTGCCCCCCATTCGCCCTTCCAGGCGCCCGAACAGTATGTGAAGCGCTATGCCCATATCAAGGATGAGCAGCGCCGCCTCTACGCCGCGATGGTGACGGCGATGGACGATGCCGTTGGCCATGTGCTGAAGGCGCTGGACGAGAAGGGGATGCGCGACGACACGGTGATCGTGTTCCAGAGCGACAATGGCGGCGTGCGTTCGGCGATGTTCGCGGGCGAATCCAAGGTGGGCGACAACCTGCCTGCCGACAACGGCCCCTATCGCGAGGGCAAGGGCACGCTCTACGAGGGCGGCACGCGCGTGGTCGGATTCATGAACTGGCCGGGCCACATCAAGCCCGGCGTGGTGCAGGGCCTGTCGCATGTCGTGGACATGTACCCGACACTTGCGGCCATTGCCGGTGCCAAGATGGAGAAGAACAAGCCGCTCGACGGCATGAACCTTTGGCCCGCGATCAGCGAGGGTACCAAGACGCCGCGCGAGGAGGTGGTCTATAACGTCGACCCGACCGCCGGCGCCGTCCGCGAGGGCGACATGAAGCTGGTGTGGCAGGCCGGACTGCCCGGCAAGATCGAACTCTTCGATCTTGCGAAGGACCCCGGCGAAACCACGAACATCGCCGACAAGAACCCGGACGTGGTCAGCAAGCTGCAGGCCCGTATCGTCGACCTGTCGAAGGAAATGGCTCCGCCGCTCCTCGTCATGGAGGCGATCAAGCTCACCTTCGGCGCGCCGCCCGTGGCGGCAGACCCCTCGACGATGTTCAACGAGCTCGGCGACTGAGGGCGGCAGGGCGCGGATACAAAATGCAATGAAACGTCGCCAATCGTAACACCGGAGCGGGGATCGGGTCGGATATCACTGATCGCGACGGGCCACATGGGTCCGGGCAGAACGCGAATACCAGGAGATATGTGATGACGACCAACAAGATCCTTTCGCTCGGCTTCGGACTTGCGATGGCGGTGGCTGCCGCGCTGCCGGCCGCCGCAGCCACGGCGCCCGCACACACGACGGCGACATCCGCGACAACCGCCAAGCATCACCACACCTACTTCTATGTGTCGCGCAATCCGCACGGCAAGGGCTGTGAAATCGTCAACCACCGCCCGACCTCGAAGTTGATGGTTGGCAAGTACTACTATTCCTCGCACAAGGGCGCCGCGGCCGAACTGAAGGCCAACAAGATCTGCCACGCCTGACGGCACCCGGTCGCTGCACTGGCAAGCGCCACACCGCCTGCGGTGTGGCGCCTTCGTTCGTGGGGGCCGGCTGCCTCAGCCCGGCACGCAGCCGCCATTGCCATCCGGCACGAAGCCTTTCGGGCATGACTGCTGACGGTTCGTGCTGTTGCTCTTCTGGCGCTGCGGCTGGAGCAGCTGCAGCGAGTTGGGATCGACCTGCAGGTTGGGTTGGCGCAACGCGGGCTGGTTCGGCTGGGTCGTCTGATCCTGCTTGTCGGGCACGCAGGTCAGGCGCTTCTTGCTGTAGCGCCAGCCGTCCGGGCACTGCGTCTGGATGCGCCGGTCGGGTACGCAGTTGCCGTTGTCGTCCTTGTGGTAGCCCTTGCCGCAGGGCTGGTCATAGGTGACGCGCTCGCACGTGCCCCTGGCCGACATCTCCGTCCCTTTCGGACAGACGCAGCGGCCACGGTTGTCGCGGATGGTGTCGCCGAAGCAGGCGGCAACACAGCGCCCGCGCACCCGCTCCTGGCCCTTGGGGCAGGAAGGTTCGACGCAACGGCCATTCTTGTCGCGCACCTGGCCCTGGTCGCAGGGCGGCATGCACTGGCCATTGACGAGGGACTGCCCCGACGGGCAGCCGCAGCTTCCATCCGCCCGGCGCACGAGGTCCTTGCGGCACAGCGGCAGGCAGGTGCCGTTGAAGCTTTCGGTGCCCTGCGGGCAGCCCGGCGTCACGCAGCGGCCGTTCTTGTCACGCAGCTGGCCTGTCCGGCACAGCGGCACGCACTGGCCGCGGTATTTCTCCTGGCCCTGGCGGCAGCCGTTGTCGGGTGGCGGCAGGCAGTTGCCCGACTGTGTGTCACGCGTGTAGCCCTGCGGGCAGGGCGGCACGCACTGGCCGCGGAAGGTTTCGCTGCCCGGCGGGCAGCCGTCGTCCGGCGGCACGCATCGGCCATTGTCATCGCGCGTGTAGCCCTGGTCGCAGGGCGGCACGCACTGGCCGCGCAGATTGTCATAGCCCGGCGGGCATTCCGGCGGTGCGCACTGGCCGCGCAGGTTGGTATAGGTGCCCGGCGGGCATTGCGGTGGCACGCAATAGCCATAGGGGTCGCGCTGGGTTCCCTGTTCGCAGGGGGGCACACAGCGGCCGTGCCAGTTGTCGTACCCGTCAGGGCACTGCGGCGGCGGCGGAATGCAGCGCGTGGGGTGATAGAAGTCGCGCTGGGTTCCCGGCGGGCAGTTGGGCAGGCAGATCCACTGATAGCCGGAGGGCCAGTTGCCCGGCGGCAGGCACTGCCCGCTTTCGGGATCGCGCCCGTATCCGGCGGGGCAGGGGTCCTGGTAATAGCTGCGGCACAGGCCCTGGCCATCGCGGTATGTGCCGTCGGGACAGTCGGTCACGCATTGCCGCGTGTTGGGCGAGAGCACCATGCCGGTCGGGCAGTCGTCCTCCGTCTGGTCATAGTCGGGCACGCAGTCGTCCGGGCTCTGCAGGTCGCGGTGATAGCCATCCGGGCACTGAGGCAAAGGCACCTGCTCATACCCATCCGGGCAGCCATGTTCACACGGCGGCGTGCAGAGGCCGGGGTAGCCGGGGTAACGCAGCCAGCCATCCGGACAGGAAGGCAGGCAGTAATCATCGTAGGGTTGCTGGCCGTCTGGGCAGCGGGGCGCGGGCGGAGTGGAGCCGCAGCCGCAACTGGCACATCCACAAAGGTTTGCTGGCGTGGTGCATATGTTGTCGGCCAGCGCGCGCGGGGCGCCGGGGGCCACTGCCATCGCCAGCCACAGCATGGCGGCAAGCAGGAGACTGTGAAGGACGTAGGATCGTGATCCGGCACGTTCATGCGCAAGCGCCATGGTTCCAGCCCCTCGACGTCGCTTCCGTTCCCTGACGCAACGTTAGCAGAACGCGTCCGCCCGTCAACGCGCTGCCGAAATTTTTGGCAAGGTCCTTTTCAACTCCCCCGCCGGCGCGCCGCCGTGGGTTTTTCTGATTGTCGATTGAACCGATGTGACACGCCGTGCGAAAATAGAAGTTGTACCGCCATATAGTCCGAGGAAGGCCGCCAATGCGCATGTTCACTGCCACCACTCCAGATGATGGGGGCAGCACCGGCAGTGTCACCGCCCTGCCGGTCGTGACTTACGGGCAAGGGTGAACAAGTTCGACGACGAACGCGCCGCGCTGCGCCGGCTCGCCAGTGGCAATGCCATGGCCGCCGGAAGCGAAGTCGTTCCGCTGATCCGCCGCGCCACCCGTGCAATTCTTCTCCTGCTGTGGGTGCTCGCGATCATCACCGCCGTATCATCGGGCATCCTGCTCCTGCACCATGCGCGCAGCCACGCCGAGGGAGTGGCCACCAGCCTCGAACAATATGCCCGACGCACCATCACGCTCGCCGCCTTCGTGGTGGATGAATATCAGGAACACCTCGACGAGCGCGGCGGCCTTGCGGGTCTCGCGCAGGACGCGGCGACCAGTCAACGGCTGCGGGACCTCGCAACGTGGCTGCCCGATGGCAGCACGGCCGGCGTGGTCGCTTCTGACGGCACCTATCTCGCATCGAACGCTGCGCTCGGTCCGAACCTCGCGCGGCCCACGGACCGGCAATGGTTTCAAGCGCATGTGCGCGACGGACTGCAGTCCTTCATCGGACCGGCAATCCTCAGCCGCGTGAGCAATCGCTATGTCTTTACCTATTCCGCGGCCTACAGGGCAAAGGACGAAGAGCTCCTCGGCGTCATTGTCCTGGGCATCCCGTCGAATTCCATCACCGGCCTCGCGACGGACCAGCGCCACACCAGCATGGCGCTGGTCGAGGACGACGGCGCGGTGGTGGCGGCACAGCCTTTCCACCCGGAGATGGTGGACGAAAGACTGCCATGGAGAGACCTCGTCCCCGAGCCGAAGTCGACAGGCGTGGCGACGGTATTCGGTGCCTGGTCCGTCGTGGCCGTCCGCACCATGCCGGACCTCAAGCTCCATGCCATCGCGGCTGTGCCGCTGTTCGAGGTCCTGAAGCCGCTGCTGTGGGGTATCGGCATCGGCCTGCCAGTTCTGCTGCTGTTGACGAGGCTGCTTCGTGTGCTCTCCAACCAGCTTCAGAAGAAGAGCCGTCAGGTGGAGCAGGCGCTGGCCGACAACAAGGTTCTGTTCCAGGAAGTCCACCACCGGGTGAAGAACAACCTCCAGGTCATCTCCAGCCTGTTGCGCCTGCAGTCCGAGAGGTTGCCGGCCGAGCTGCGTCCGCTGCTCGACCAGACGGGTGCGCGGGTGCGCGCCATCGCCCTGGTGCACGAACAGATCTACCGCACCGCATCGCCATCCGACGTGCAACTCGACAAGTTCCTCGCCCAGCTTGTGCAGCAGCTCTCGGCGTCGATGATCGCCGGGACGGCCAGGATCATGACCGACCTCCAGCCGATGACGATCGGTCTCGACCGCGCCGTGCCGGTGGCGATCCTCGCCACCGAGGCCATTACCAACGCCATCAAGCACGGTCTCGAGGACGGCGACGGGGCCATCACCGTCAGGCTCGCCAGCCAGGGTGGCGTGAACCGCATCGAGGTGCATGACAGCGGTCGCGGCATCGGTGACGACGCCGACACGGGCCTTGGCAGCCGCATCATGACGGCGCTGTCGCGCCAGATCGACGGCACGTGGAGCCGCGAGCCCGCGCCTTCGGGCGGTACAAGCTTCACGCTCAGCTGGCCGGCTTCGGCCTAGGCCGCGTCGGCGGTGCCGTCCTCGGCGTCCGGCATTGCACGCATCACCTCGACGACCTCGTCGCGCGCGCCGGCGAAGGCCGCGACGCAAGCGGGGTCGAACTGGTCTCCCGCGTTGTCATGGAGATAGGTGAAGGCATTGGCCGCCGACCATGCGGTCTTGTAGGCGCGCACGCTGGTCAGCGCGTCGAACACGTCGGCCACCGCGGTGATGCGTGCCGCCAGCGGAATCTGTTCCCCCTTGAGACGCTGCGGATAGCCCGACCCGTCCCAGCGCTCATGATGTGAAAGTGCGATGTCTGCCGCCATGCGGAACAGGCTCGAGTGCATGTCACGCAGCATGGCATGGCCGATGCGCGTGTGCTCTTCCATCTCGCGGCGCTCTTCCGGCGACAGGAAGCCGGACTTGCGCAGCAGCGCATCGCTGAGGCCCGCCTTGCCGATGTCATGCAGCGGTGCCGCGTGCAGGATGTCGCGCCGAAACTCTTCCGGCAGCCCGAGATTATAGGCCAGGATGGCGCAGTAGCGCGCCACGCGCTGGCTGTGCATGGGCGTCTCGCGATCGCGGTGGCCTGAAACCTTCACCAGCACCGCGAGGAGCTCCTCCTCGCGCGCGGTCAGTCCCGCGGCATCTCCCACGAGGTGGTCGCGCGCTGCCGGGAGGGGGGCGGGCGGTGGACCGGAAGGACGCGTGAGGCCCACGATCCGGGCCCGCAGCTCGACGGGATTGATGGGCTTGCCCAATACTTCCGCGACGCCGGCACTGCGCGCGCGCCCGCGCAGCGCAGCATCGGTTTCATCGGCGGCCAGCAGCACCGGCTTGTCCTGCAGCCGCGGCTCGGCCTTCAGCCGGCGGGCGAGCGCGATGCCGTCCACCTGCTCCATGCGGCAGGCGATGACGGCGAGGTCGTAGTCGAGGCGCGACGGATCGGCGAGCACCGCCTGCGGATCTGATTGCAACTGGGTGGCGCAGTCCGGGAGCTTTCGCACCAGCATGTCCATGAGCGCCAGGTTGGTTCGGTTGTCATCGACAATGAGGACGGAGAGCTTGGCGGTCATCGGATGTTCCTTATGATGCATGCTTGAGTGAGGGGACGAAACGGATGCGCGCGGCCTCCTCGGCGAGGAGATCAGGGATGGCGGAGGCCAGCGGATCGCCACGAAGGCTGCGCGTGAGGGCGGCCAGCGCACCCAGCCCAAGCGCCTCGGCCGAATCCTGCACCACCGCCAGCACGGCGAGGGCGGCCTGTGGCCGGCCTTCGGCGATGGCGGCGGCGAGTTGCCGCTGCAGGTGCGGCAGGTCGGCCATGAACAGGCGCAGGATATCGCGCAGCCCGGTCTCGCCCACGTCGGCGAGGAGGCTGGCAAGCCTTTTCGCGTCCCACACCTGGTGGCGCGGGTCAGCATCGGAGTCCGTGAGAGCGTGCGCTGTCATGGCGGTCCTGAACGGTCGGTGGCAGGCGTGCGGGCGCCCGCCGATGAAGCGGAGGAGTGATGCCGGAACCGTCCGGCGGGCGGGGCGGCGTGATGCCTCGGCCCGGGTCGGGCCGCCACCTGCGAAGATGCCCAGCTTTCCACACAACCGTTAAAGTGTGTACAATCGGGTGGAGGCAATTTCCGGCCGGACCTTCGCAATTGGCTTACCAAGTCACGATTGCGGCAGGTCAGGCCGGTCATCGCCGGGAAGGCGCCCGACTGGGCCGCTTCGGATGGAGGAGACCGGGTATGGCACTCGGCAAGACACTGCGGAACGAGATCGACGAGATCCGGGCGGAATTGGCACGCCTGCGCGAACCGTCAGGCGCATCGGGCGGCGAGGCGGCTGCCTCGGGCGGCCTGCAGGACCAGATCGCCGAACTGAACCGTCTCGTCCAGGACATGCTGGAGAACGCCGAGGAGACGATTGCCGAACATCCGGTGGCAACCGTGGCCGGAGCGCTGGCGCTCGGCATCGTGATCGGCCGCCTCACCGCGCATTAGGGAATTCAGGACATGAACTTCAACAATCTTTCCCGCCACATCCGCCTCATCGTGCGGGGCGAGTTGCTGCTGCTGCAGGCCAAGCTCGCCTTCGCCATGAAGCGCTCGGCCTTTGTGGGTTTCGCGCTGCTCTTCGCCGGACTGGGGCTGGTGTTCGTCAACATCGGTGTCTTCGCGTGGCTCTCGCCCCTGTGGGGCCCGGTGTGGACACCGGTGGGCCTCGGCCTCATCAATCTCGCGCTCGCCGCGGCGGCACTGGCGATTGCCGCCTTCGTGAAGCCCGGACCAGAGATGGCGCTGGCCGAGGAGATCCGCAACATGGCGGCGGATTCGATCGAGACGGAGATCAGGTCCACGCCGCTGATGGGAGGGCTGGGCGGCGGCTCGATGGCGGGCCTCGTGCTGCCCGCCGTCTCCACCATCATCGGCGCCATGGCCAAGCGGCGCAAGGACAAGGCCTGACGCGACAGCGCGGTCAGGCAGACAGCGCGGCGGAGCCCAGCATCACGGCCAGCAGGCCCAGCCAGCCGGCGCAGACGCGGCGAAGCAGCGGCAGCCTGCGCTGCGTCTGCAGCGCCGCGCCGAGCAGGGACCAGGCGACTGCCGCCGCAGCAAGCACCGAAAAGAACAGCACCAGCGCGGTGCCCCGCGAGGCCTGCGCCGGAATGAGCACGAGGCCGATGATGAAGGCCTTGGGATTGATGAGCGTGGTGATGAACATCCGGAGTGCGCGGCCTCGGCCTGGATCGGCGGCGGCATCCGGCGCGGGCTGACGCCA
Organism: Hyphomicrobiales bacterium; assembly: GCA_046349235.1. Classification (GTDB taxonomy): domain Bacteria; phylum Pseudomonadota; class Alphaproteobacteria; order Rhizobiales; family Aestuariivirgaceae; genus Aestuariivirga. The sequence continues at coordinate 448,912 of JAXMCT010000008.1, read as the reverse complement.
TAGCGCCACGGCCATCCACGCCACCCACAGCGCGGCGACGAAGGTAACGCCCGCCCGCACCATGTGCTGCTGTCGCATCAGGTCCTCGCCCAGCGCGGCGAGCGGCAGCACCGTGATGGCATAGGCCGCGAACACCACCGGCAAGAGGCGCAACGTGCGGGCCGCGCCCGTCTCGGCACCTGCGAGAGCGAGCAGCGCGTTCGTCGGCCCCGGGGCGAAGAGCAGGGCAAGGAGGCTGAGGCAGAAGGCGAGGGTGGGCATCGCGGTCTTTCAGTTGTCGTGCACGGTCACTTGCCCTCGCGGGTATCGCCTGCTCCATGATCGAGATCAATTCCCGCGGCGGCAGGACGCCGGGGCGAAATCGTGTCGGCCAGCAGCATGATTGCGCGGAATGCGAGTGCCCAGGCCAGCCCGATCGTAAACAGGGCGCTTGCCGTGGGCATCGTCGCCGCTCCCATCTTCGCCCCCGTCCAGTAGGCCAGCGGGCCGAAGACAAGGCCAAGCAGCATCTGCAACCCGGTCTTCCCCTGCAGCCATGTGAGGCTGCCATTGGGCAGGCTGGCGAATCCCAGCCATAAGGCCCAGACCCAGACCGGCGGCAGGACACCAAGCACGGGTGCTCCCGAAAATGTGATGAGCCCGGCCCCCATGAAGCCCGTCTCGAGCAGGATGCCGAACAGGGTGATGGCCAGCACCAGCCGGATCTCCCGCCAGAACATGGCGCGGCACAGAGACAGGTGCAGGACGAGCAGGGCGAGGGCGGGCAACGTGCCGAGCCATGGCCATCCGCCCGCACCGCCCCACACGGCGGCGGCCCATGCCACGTCGAAGGCGAGGAACTGGAACAGGGCGGTGAATGCCTGCATGCGGTCTGACGGATCACTTTCTGCGTAGGGAGGCGAAAACCACGAGGGAGATGCCCAGATGACGCGAACACGCTTCGTTACGGCCAAGGCCGCGATGCGGTTCTCGGCGCCCGTCCTTGCTCTTGCCGTGCTGGCCGGTCCTGCCGCAGCTGAGAAGCTGTCGGGCAAGGCACTTCAGGCCTTCATCAGCGGCAAGCGCATCTATCTCGCTGTGCCGCTGGGCGGCGAGATCCCGCTCTCCTATCGCCACGGCGGCACGGTTGACGGGACGGGCGAGGCCGCCGGGCTCGGCCGTTACATGACACCGAAGGACAAGGGCCGCTGGTGGGTGTCGGGCGACAGGCTGTGCCAGACGTGGCAGCAATGGTATGACGGCAAGACCTTCTGCTTCACCGTCACCAGGCTCGCCGACGACAGGATCCGCTGGGTGCGCGACGACGGCAGGAGCGGGGTGGCGCGCCTGCGCTGAACCCTAGCGGGTCCCGCGCAGCCGGGCCGCGACGAGTGGCGCCACCAGCATCAGCGCGGCACTCCACGTGATGGTGCCGGATAGGGGGTTGAGCGCCGCGAGCAGCGCTGTCGCATCGAGACCGCGCAGCCACCCGATGGCGAGTTCGAATGCCACGGTGAGCACGGCCCACGCCGCGCCCAGCCTGAGCAGGCCGGGACGGTCGGTGACGCCGGTCCAGCGGATGGCCAGGGTGGCGATGGCGACGACCAGTATCGCCGCCACCGGCCAGCCGATGCGGTCCGCTGCCTCCGGCCCGATGCGCGGCACCAGCAGCAGTCCGCGCAGCACGCCATGCACCGTCTCGACCAGCATGATGACGAGCCAGATGAGCAGTCCGCGTCCCATGGCCCGATGTTGGCGTGCGCGGCCGCCCCCCGCAAGATGCTGTTGCCATCGCCCGCGCCTCACCCAATGATGCGGCGGACGAGAGGGGATTCCATGTTCGATGATCTGAAGGGCAAGGTTGTGGTTGTGACGGGCGGCGTCACCGGCATCGGCGGCGCGGCCTCGCTGGCCTTTGCCGCGGCAGGGGCCAGGGTCATGGCACAGTATCTGGGCGGCGGTCCGGAACTGGCGGACATCGAGAAGGCCGGTATCGCCACGCTGAAGCTCGATCTCACGGAAGCGGAAGCACCCGCCAAGCTGATGGATACGGCGCTGGCCCGCTTCGGCCGCATCGACGTGCTGGTCAACAATGCCGGAAGCCTGGTCGGCCGCGTGCCGGTCACCGATCTCGACGATGACTTCATCGACAAGGTTTTCGACCTCAACTGCCGCCAGCTCATCCACTGCTGCCGCCTCGCCGCGAAGCTGATGAAGACGCAAGGGGCAGGCAACATCATCAATGTCACCTCGATCGCGGCAAGAACCGGCTCGAGCCCGGGCGGGGCGGTCTACGGCGGCGCAAAGGCGTTCGTGTCGGCTTTTTCCAAGACGCTGGCGAAGGAGCTGGTGGCAAGCGGGGTGCGGGTCAACTGCGTGTCGCCCGGCACCATTCACACCGCCTTCCACGACCGCTTCTCGGACGAGGCCAAGCGTGAGGCAACCCGCAAGACCATTCCCATGCAGCGCCTCGGCGTGGCGCAGGACTGTGCCGGAACCTTCCTCTACCTCGCCAGCGATCAGGCCTCGGGCTACGTGACGGGTCAGGTGATCGAGGTCAACGGCGGGCAGCTGATGGCATGAGCCTGCACACCCGCGAGCGCTCCCACCTGCCGGACGTCACCGCGCCCGATGGTTCCGAGGTGCGCATCCTCGCGTCGACCTCGCGCGGTTCCATGGCGCAGTTCACGCTGCCGCCGGGAATGGTGTCCAAGGCAGTGGCACACCGCAGCGTGGAGGAAGTGTGGCTGTGCACGCACGGGCTTGGCCGCATGTGGCGCAGGCTCGGCGAAGCGGAAGTGACGGTGGACCTGAGGCCGGGCCTTTCGATCGCCATCCCGGTCGGCGCGCATTTCCAGTTCAGGAACGACGGGGAGGAGCCGCTGCACTGCGTCGGCGTCACCATGCCGCCCTGGCCGGGCATGGACGAGGCCTATGAAGTGGCGGGGATCTGGTAGGGGCCTTCGTGTCTTCTCCCGCTGAAGACGCGGGAGAAGACAAGATTACAGTTGCCTCACCACGTCCCGGTGTTCGGCATCGACGACCACGGTTCCGCCACCGGCAGCGCATCGCCCTTCTGCAGCAGTTCGATCGAGATGCCGTCCGGCGTCCTGATGAAGGCCATGCGGCCATCGCGCGGCGGGCGGTTGATGGTGATGCCGTGCTTCTGGAGGCTGGCACAGTAATCGTAGATATTGTCGACACCGAGCGCGAGGTGGCCGAAGTTGCGGCCGCCGGTATAGACTTCCGGATCCCAGTTGTAGGTAAGCTCGACCGGCGCATCGGGACTTTCGGGGGCGGCGACGAAGACCAGGGTGTAGCGGCCCTTCTCGTTCTCGTAGCGGCGCTGCTCGACGAAGCCGAGCTTGTTGATGAAGAAGTCGACCGACTGCTCCAGGTTGGAGACGCGGATCATGGTATGGAGATATTTCATGGGGTCACCTCGTGAATGAGGAACAAATAGATGAACTGGCAGGGATGGTCCAGCGCGCGCGGAGTGCGGTGGTGTTCACCGGCGCCGGCATCTCCACCGAGTGCGGCATACCGGACTTCCGCTCGCCCGGCGGCTTCTGGACGAAGTACAAGCCTATCGAATACAGCGCGTTCCTCGCCTCCCCGGAGACGCGGCTGGAGGCCTGGCGGCGCTTCCTGATGATCCGCGAGACCATCGGCAGGGCCGAGCCCGGACCCAGCCACCGCGCGGTGGCGGAACTGGTCGCTCGCGGCCACGTGTCCTGCGTCATCACCCAGAACATCGACGGGCTGCATGCCGTCGCGGGCATCGCGCCAGACCGCATCATCGAGATCCATGGCAACGGCACCTATGCCAAATGCCTCTCCTGCGGGCTCCGCCACGAGATCGACTGGGTGCGCGACGTGATCGGCGAGACGGGCCGGGCGCCGGCCTGCACTGCCTGCGGCGGCATCGTCAAGTCGGCCACCATCTCCTTCGGCCAGGCCATGCCGGAGCAGGACATGGCCGATGCCCGCGCCGCAACCCTCAACGCCGACCTCTTCATCTCGATCGGTTCGTCGCTGCAGGTGTTCCCGGCCGCCGGCCTGCCCGTGCTGGCGAGCCACAACAGGACACCGCTGGTGATCCTCAACCGTGAGCCGACGGGGCTCGACGGCCTGGCAAGGATCGTCATCCATGCCGACTCGGGCCCTGTCCTCACGGCCGTGATGGCCCGCATCTGGAGAGGATGAACCCGAATCGAGACGCGCCCCGAGTCGCCGCCGGCGCTGCGACGGCGGACGGATCACGCGGTGCGGTCCGGCTCATGAGCGAACAGGGCGGATCCCGCAGCCACACCGCGCGGTTCGTTGGTGCAGCCCGCTTGAATTGCGTGAATCCGCCGTGTTTGCTGGGCTTTGACGTGATTGACCTGATGCAGCGAAGTCACAGTCCAATTTTTACCGAAACGCGACCTCCGGTTTTCCACACGATGCCATAGGCGGGGCTGTACAAACGCCCCGGATTTGCGCAGATTGAGGCGGAATGGCGGCAGGGCTGATGTTTGGCCGCACCGGGGATAGAGTTGGTGACATGGCGGTGAGCGGCGAATTGAAGGGCGAGACGGCAACCACACAGTCCGACGCGCTCGACAGCAACATCCGCATTGTTCAGGTCAGCGGCCTCGTGAAGTGGTTCGACGTTGGCCGCGGCTATGGCTTCATCATTCCCGACAACGGCATGCAGGACGTGCTGCTCCATCTGAGCTGCCTCAAGCGTGATGGCTTCGAGGCGCCTCTCGAGGGCACGCGGGTGATCTGCGAGGCGGTGGCCCGCCAGAAGGGCTATCAGTGCCTGCGCGTGCTGGCCGTCGATCCGTCGACCGCCATCAACCCCGTCGAGCGCCGCCCGCGCACCCACACCACGGTCACGCCGTCCAGCGCCTGGATTCGCGCCAAGGTGAAGTGGTTCAACCGAGCCCGCGGCTTCGGCTTCGCCTCCGAGGGCGAGGGCCAGCCGGACATTTTCATCCACATGGAAACCCTGCGGAAGACGGCAATCGCCGACCTGCAGCCGGACAGCTGGATCTACATCCGCTTCGGCGATGGCCCGAAGGGCAAGATGGCCGCCGAAGTTCGGCTTTCCCTCGAGGGCGGCCCGGCCCACACCCAGTAGGCCAAACTTCTGCAACAATTGAGGGGGAAGGACCTGCGCGCCATGAAACGCCATGCCCTGACACTGATCCTCTTCGTCTTGCTGGCGCTCCTGCCCTCGGGTCTGAGGGCCGAGGAGGCGCTCACCAAGATCGAGCCGCTGACGATCGCCACCGATGGCGACGCCACCATGTTCACCGTCGAGATTGCCGACACCGACCTGAGCCGCGAGCGCGGGTTGATGTTCCGCCAGCGCCTGCCGGAAGGCCACGGCATGCTGTTCGACTTCGGTGATCCCCGGCCGGTGTCGATGTGGATGAAGAACACCTTGATCCCCCTCGACATGCTGTTCATCCGGGCGGACGGCACCATCGCCTACATCGCCGAGAACACCGTGCCCAAGTCACTCGACACCATCGGCATCACCGAGCCGGTCAAGGCCGTGCTGGAGCTTCCCGGCGGCACCGCCAGGAAGAAGGACATCCGCTCAGGGGACGTGGTCTACCACCGCCTGTTCAGCAATGCCGAGGAACCCGGGGCACCCTCGCCCTGAGGTCAGGCTGAGCCTTGCTCCGGCAGGCTTATCCCGGTATGAGGCTGCCCAAGCGGAGGCCCGAAATCGGGGTGTAGCGCAGTCTGGTAGCGCACCTGCCTTGGGCGCAGGGGGTCGTGAGTTCGAATCTCGCCACCCCGACCACCGGCCTCCCGCCTGATCGAGCAACGGGAAGAGAACCCATGTCCGTCCGCATCTACAAGCCCGCCCGCAACGCCATGCAGTCCGGCAAGGCGAAGTACGACAACTGGGTGCTGGAATTCGTGGCCGCCGCCCCGCGCACCGTCGACCCGCTCATGGGCTGGACATCCTCTGCCGACACCCGCAGCCAAGTGAGACTGACCTTCGACACCAAGGAAGAAGCGATCGCCTATTGCGAGCGCGAGGGCCTGGCCTACCAGGTGCTGCCGGTGGCGCCCGTGGCCAAGGTGATCAAGAAGTCCTACTCCGACAATTTCAAGTTCGGCCGCACCGTCAACTGGACGCACTGACGGCTCTGACCCCGTAGCTCAGCTGGACTAGAGCAAGTGCCTTCTAAGCACTAGGTCGCAGGTTCGAATCCTGCCGGGGTCGCCAGCCTGCTCGACATCCTCACGGGAGCCGCGACCACAGCATGCAGACCATCCGGCTCATCGTCCTCCTGGCCGCCGCCGTCGTCGCGGCGTGCGTGCCAGCCGCCGCAGCGCCCAAACACGTCATCGTCATCGCCATGGAGAACAAGGACGCCGAGAAGCTGTCCGACAGGAGCCATAACTACATCTATGGCAACACCGGCGACGCACCCTACCTGAACGGCACGCTGGCGTCCGCCGGCGCACATGCCACCAATTTCACCGACGAACTCCCGGATTATACCAGCCAGCCGCACTACATCGTGATGGAGGCGGGCACCAACACCTTCGCCGACACCACCTTCACCTGCGACAGCGACCCGACGAAGAGCTGCCGCCATGTCTTCGGCCAGCCCAACTGGACGAAGAGCAACGCCCATCTCACGGCCCAGATCGAGGCGGCCCGCCCGCCGCTCACCTGGATGACCTACCAGGAGGACATCAGCCCCAAAACCACCGGCGCTTGTCCCATTCACAGCGCCGGCCCCTATGCCGCCAAGCACAATCCCTTCGTCTATTTCGCCGACATCGCCGGCGATCCACCTTCGGCAGACAATCCCCACTGCATCGCCCACACGCGTGACCTCGGCCGCTTCGCGGCAGACATGCACTCGGGAAAGCTGGCGAACTACGTCTTCATCACGCCCAACCTCTGCCACGACATGCATGGCATGGCCGGCTGCCGGAACGATACGGTGGCCGCGGGCGACGACTTCCTCAAGTCGTTTCTTCCGCCCGTCATCGACTGGGCACGTGCCAACGATGCCGTCATCTTCGTCATGTGGGACGAGGGCAAGAAGGGGCTGAAGCTTCCCTTCTATGCGGCAGGGGCGGGGGTGAAGCAGGGCCATGCCAGCAAAGCCAGCTATTCGCACCGTTCAGTGGTGAAGACCATCGGCCGGATCTTCGGCCTGCCGGTGCTTGGCGCCGTGAAGGGCGCCACGGACCTCTCGGACATGTTCGAACCGGGCGTGCTGCCCTGAGCGCCGGTTCAGCCGCGTCTCGGAATGGCCTCGCCGGCCATCACTTTTTTCCAGTGTTCTTCGCGTCCTCGGTCACCCCGAAGGCGCCGGACTGCTTGCCGTCGGGCGCCAGGTCGAAACCTTCCGCCGCGAGGCCCCGGCGCAGCAGTTCCCTCACCGCCGAGGCGCGGCTCGGCATGCGCTTGTCGAAGCGCCACTCCTCGATGGCCTTCAACTCCTGTGGCTGGAGCATGATCTGAAGGCGTACATCCCGCTCCTCCCTGCTCATTCAATCTCCCGGTGTGTAGGTCGGCCCACTTACTCATATTGAGACAGTTGCTTGGTTTGGACAAGAGGCGTCAGCACCGTTCACTGAGTCACATGATGCTCCTGCACCAGAGGCTGCAGCATCTGCAACGCAGCCGATTGTGCCGTTGGCGGATTGCCATTCCCGGTGGAAGGGCAGATCATCACTCCCACAACGGAGATTTGTCACATGCCAAGCCTCAAGCCCATTCCCGATCTCATGATCAGGGATATCGACCGCCTCCTCGAGATGCACCGCGGCCAGTGCATCTCGCTCTATGCCGAAGCCGAGAAGTTGCGCCAGAAATGGGTGGCCCGGAACATCGCGCTTGAAGACGTCGTGAGCGTCCTTGTCGAGCGCTGCGGCAGCCACGCCGTCGCGGTAGCGATCGACAGCCACGCCGGCGTCGATGTGTTGTTCAACGAGGACGAGCTGACCGAGGCGCGCCAGAGCGGTTGATGCCGCGCCGCGCTTCGGTCAGTTGGCAAGCATGCGCATGAGCGCGATGTTGCGCTTGCCGTTGGCGCCGGTCGTGCCCCCGCCCACCAGCGTCAGCTTGTCGCCCGCCAGCGAAATGCCGGCCGCCACGTCATTGCCCGCGCTCATCGCCACGTTCACCGTGCCCTTCGCCGTCTGGTCCTGGGCATCGCCGAAGGCCTCGTCCAGCTTGCCGTCATCGGTGAAGCGCAGCACCGAAACCTTGGTGAAGCCTCCCTGCTCGTGGAAGCCGGCGACGATGATGCGCCCCTCGCTGTCCAGCACCACGTCGGTGGCATTGGCATTTCCTGGCCCCTGCCTGACGCGCATGATGCCGCGCGGGCCCTCGTCCTCGGCCACCGCGAAATCCTCGTCCAGCGTGCCGTCGGCCTTGAGTCTCGCGACGATCACGTCGGTGGTGCCGTCGGATCCGGCCGAGTCGCCCACCACCACGATGCGGCCCCTGGGGTCGATGGCCAGGCCGCGCGCCACGTCGTTGCCGTTGCCCAGGTTGAGGCTGACGACGCCGTTGGGCGTGCCGTCATCGGCGGTGCCGAAGCTCTGATCGAGCGAGCCATCGGTGTTGAGACGCAGCACTGTCATGTCGGAGTTGGTCTTCGGCCCATGCGTGCCCACCAGAATGATCTTGCCGTCGGCGGCCAGCGCCATGTCGGCCAGTTCGTCGGTCCCGGTGCCGAGTTCCACCGCCGTGAAGCCCTGCGGCGTGCCGCTGCCCTTGGCGAAGCTCTGGTCGGGCGAGCCATCGGGGTTGAGGCGCACCACGACCATGTTGATGTGTCCGGACTTGTCCAGTGTGTTGCCGGCCAGCACGATGCGGCCCGTGGCGTCGAGCGCGATCGTGCGCACGTCCTCGTTGCCATCGCCCAGCGAGATGTTGACGATGCCATCGGGCGTGCCCTGGGCGCCCTTGCCGAAACTCTTGTCCGGCGTGCCATCTGCATTGATGCGCACCGCCACCATGTTGGTGGTGTCGCCTTCCATGTGATAGCCGCCGACCACGATCTTGCCATCGGGCTGCAGCACCACGGAGGCTGCGAAGTCGTCCTTCTCGCCGAGCGAGATGTCGACAACGCCCTTGGGCGTGCCGCCCGTGCCGGTGCCGAAGCTCTGGTCCATCGAACCGTCGCGGTTGTAGCGCGCGATCATCATGTCGGTGCTCTTGCCGTTGTCGTGGTTACCGACCACGATCACCTTGCCGTCGGGCTGGGTGATGATGGCATTGGCCACGTCGTCGCCCTGGCCGAGCCAGGTGCTCACCATGCCGTCCGGCGTGCCGTCAGCGACCCCGAAGCTGGTGTCGGGGCTGCCTGCCTGGCCGGCCGCCGCGCTGATGGCTGGCAGGCTGGTGGCCAGCAGAAGGGCAAGGCCGAAGCCGATGAACTGGTGCGCGCGCGTCATGTGAAGTTTCCCGTCCGGTGGAAATGTGCCGCGCCCTGCAGCGCGTGAGGCGGGCCATAACACTCCGCCGCCGGCCGCGTGAGGGGGTAATTGCGGATATCCAGAATTTCATGGCCAGGAGGCGTCCGCCGGAACCAAACCGCGAACTGTGCACTTTCATACGTCTGGCCGGCCCGGACTCCCGGGGGTTGAGACAGGCACCCGGTCCGCGCTAGGGTCCATCGGCGCCGGGCGGCGGCGCTGATGGGGCGGCAGTTCGTTCGTGTTGAGGAATGTCCCATGACTCTCGTCGAAGTCGTCATCCTCGTGGGGGCGCAGTGCGTCAGCCCCCTCGAGTCCGGTCCGGGTTTCACCGAGGCCGGCAAGGTCTCCTGCGCCGCGCTGATCCGCCACGACGCGCAGACAGGTGAAATCGAAATCCTTCCCAGCGCCGCGGCGACCGACCCCGATGTCATCGCCATGTTGGTAAAGCCGCGGCCCGTGCGGCTGGCTGGCAGGCCGGGCCGCTTGCCCATGGCCGCCGCGACAGAGGTCACCGCCAGCATCTCGCCCGCGCCGCGGACCCGCATCGAGCCGGCATCGGCTGCGGTCGAGCCTCAGTCCATGTCCCCGCCGAAACCCGTTGTGACGAAACCCGTCATCAAGGCGAAGCATGCACAGGCCACCGCTGCCGGCAGGCGCACCGCGGCCCGCCCCCGCAGCGATGCCTGCGGGTCCTACAAGGCGGTATGGTACACCAACAAGGAAGGCCGGCGGCGATATCGCTGCGTGAGGGCGGGATAGTCCTCCTGGGAAAATTAGTTTCATTCCCCTGGCGACTATGGCGCATGCAAGAACGTGCTTTGTCAGCCTCCCGGCAGGGGAATAGCGTGGATCACACGCAGCTCAGGGAGTTGTCCATGGTCACCAGCGTCAAACAGATGATCGAGGCGGCCAATGCCGCCGTGCCCCGCGTTTCTCCTGCCGAGGCCAGGGCCTTGATCCGCGGCGGTGCGCTCGTCGTCGATGTCCGTGATGCGCCGGAGGTGGAAAAGAGCGGCAAGGTCGAGGGCGCCATCCACGTCTCGCGCGGCATGCTCGAGTTCCGCGCCGATCCGGAGTCCCCCTATCATGACAAGAAGTTCGACAGGTCGCGGCCCGTCATCCTCTATTGCGCCTCCGATGGCCGCTCGGCCCTGTCCGGCCACACGCTGAAGCAACTGGGCTACGACAAGGTCTACAACCTTGGCGCCTTCAAGGACTGGGCCGAGGCCGGCGGCGAGATCGAGACGCCGATCGAACCGGGCATGTGACCGTCGCTCTCGCGGGCCTGCCTCCCGTGCGAGGGGCGGTGGCTGCCTATGGGTTCACGAAGTCGGCGCAGTTGGGCGCGGTCTCGGTGCCCCACGGCATGACCGGCACGGTCGAGGTGGAATTCTGCGGCGAGCCCTCGATCAGCCGGTCGGTGTAGGAGAGATAGACCAGCACGTTGCGCTTGGCGTCGCAGCCGCGCACGATCTGCATCTTCTTCCAGAACAGCGAGCGCCGTTCACGGTAGATTTCCTCGCCTTGGGCGAACTTGGAGGTGATCTTGATCGGCCCCACCTGGCGGCAGGCGATGGAGGTGATGGAGCTCTCGTCGGCAAAGCCGGCCCAGCCCTTCCAGCCGCCGACGCGGGGAACGGTGAAGTAGCAGGCCACACCCTGCACCACGGGGTCGTCGATCACGAAGGTGTCCAGCGTGGCGTCGGGCGAGAGCATGCGCCACACGGTGGTCTTCTGGAAGATCAGCTGCGGATCATCCGCCAGTTGCTGGGCAAAGGCGGGGGCTGAAAGCCCCAGAACCACGAGCATGGCTGCAAAAAACTGAAAAAATCGCGTCATGAGATCCTCCGAACCGTCGAAATCCCTAGATAGGAAGGAAATCCGCCTTTTCAAGGGGCGGAATTCAGCGCCGCGAAGCCTTCCGCAAGGTCGGCCTTGAGGTCATCCGGATTTTCCAGCCCGACATGGAAGCGCAGCGAATAGCCCTCCGGCTGCCAGCGGGTGGCGGTGCGGTGCGGCTTGAAGGGCACGGCCAGGCTCTCGAAGCCACCCCAGCTGTAACCCATGCCGAACAGTGTCAGCCGGTCGAGGAAGGCTGCCGTGGCCTTCTCCGAACACGGCTTCAGCACCACCGAGAACAGGCCAGAGGCGCCGCGGAAATCGCGCTTCCACAGATCGTGACCCGGCGCGTTGGACAGGGCAGGGTAGAGCACCGTCTCGACCTCGGCGCGCCCGCGCAGCCACTCGGCCACGCTCATGGCGTTCTTCATGTGGCGTTCGAGGCGGACGTCGAGGGTGTGGATGCCGCGCAGCGTGAGGTACATGTCGTCTGGCCCGGCGAACTGGCCCATCTGCTCATAGGCTTCCTTGAAGGGTTCCCACGTCGCCGCGTTGCAGGTGACGGTGCCCATCATCGCGTCCGAATGGCCCACGAGATACTTGGTGGCCGCCTGGATCGAGATGTCGGCGCCGTGCTCGAAGGCCTTGAAGTAGTGCCCCGCACCCCAGGTGTTGTCGACGAAGAGCAGGGCGCCGGCCTTGTGCGTGGCCTCGGCGATGGCCGGGATGTCCTGCACCTCCATGGTCTGCGAGCCCGGGCTTTCGGCATAGACCACGCGGGTGTTGGGTCGTGTGAGCGCGGCGATGCCGCGTCCGATGAGCGGGTCGTAATAGGTGGTCTCGATGCCCAGCCCCTTCAGCAGCCCGTCGCAGAACTGGCGGGCCGGGTGATAGACCGTGTCCACCATCAGCAGGTGATCGCCCGCCTTCAGGAAGGCGAGGAGCGCGGTGGAGATGGCGGCAAGCCCCGAGGGCAGCATCTTGGCGTTGTGCCCGCCCTCGACGAGGGCCACGGCCTCCTCGACGGCGCGCGAGGTCGGCGTGCCGCGCCGGCCATAGACATAGGTCTGCGTGCGGTCATGCAGCGCCGTGGTGTCGGGAAACAGCACGGTCGACCCGTGGTAGACGGCGGGGTTGACGAAGCCGTGCTCGGCATAGTCGCGGCCCGCGGCAACCAGGCGGGTTTCGGGGGAGAGGGTTGAAAGGTCGGGTTTGGTTTTCGACATCATGGCACGCCAATGTTAGGCTTCCCGGCTAGCATGCTGGGCCTGTGGGGGGAACCCCCGGTCCCTGAAAGGGTCCCATGTCGCCGCTCGCCATCGTCATCATGAAGGTCCTGCGCTGGGGTGTCCTCGCCGTGGCGGCCTTCCTCGCCCTCGTGCTGGTGATCGAGGCCTGGAAGCACGGATGGGACCTGCGGGCCCTCGATCCCGGCTTCGCCGGCGTCGTCGCGGCGCTGATCGTCGGGGCGTTGTGGCTCGCCCGCGCGATTGGCCTGGAGCTGGCCAAGCACGGGTCTTGAACCCCGGCCCCCAAGTGGCTACCAAGGCGCCAATCCTGAGGTGAGAAGATGTTGGAATCCGCGAAGCGCGTGGCCGAGAAGAAGGACTGGATCAAGGGGGCGACCGGTGACTGGGAGATCGTCATCGGCATGGAGGTCCATGCCCAGGTGCTGGCCAGGTCCAAGCTGTTCTCCGGCGCCTCGGCCGAATTCGGCGGCGCGCCCAACGACCACGTCTCGCTGGTTGATGCCGCCATGCCGGGCATGCTGCCGGTCATCAACGAATTCTGCGTCGAGCAGGCGGTGCGCACCGGCCTCGGGCTCAAGGCCCAGATCAACAAGCGCTCGGTCTTCGACCGCAAGAACTATTTCTACCCCGACCTGCCGCAGGGCTACCAGATCTCGCAGTACAAGCAGCCGGTGGTGGGCGAAGGCTCGGTGCATGTCGACGTCGACGGCCGCGCCGTCGAGGTCGGCATCGAGCGCCTGCACCTCGAGCAGGACGCGGGCAAGTCGCTGCACGACCAGCACCCCAACATGAGCTTCGTCGACCTCAACCGGTCGGGCTGTGCCCTGATGGAGATCGTCTCGAAGCCCGACATGCGCTCTTCGGACGAAGCCAAGGCCTATGTGACCAAGCTGCGCCAGATCATGCGCTATCTCGGCACCTGCGACGGCAACATGGAGCAGGGGTCGCTGCGCGCCGACATCAACGTCTCGGTGCGCCGCCCCGGCGCCGAGTTCGGCACCCGCTGCGAGATCAAGAACGTCAACTCGATCCGCTTCATGGGCCAGGCCATCGAATACGAGGCGCGCCGCCAGATCGGCATCCTCGAGGACGGCGGTTCGATCGACCAGGAAACCCGCCTGTTCGACGCCAGGAAGGGCGAGACCCGCTCCATGCGCTCCAAGGAGGAGGCGCACGACTACCGCTACTTCCCCGACCCCGACCTGTTGCCGCTCGAGATCGAGGACGCCTTCATCGGTCAGATCAAGGCCACGCTCCCCGAACTCCCGGACGACAAGATCGCCCGGTTCATGAAGGACTACGGTCTCACAGCCTATGACGCCCAGGTGCTGACCGCCGAGCGGGCGTCCGCCGATTTCTTCGAGCAGGTCGCCAGGGGCCGTGACGGCAAGACAGCCGCCAACTGGGTGATCAACGAGCTGTTTGGGCGGTTGAACAAGGAAGGCAAGAGCGTTGAAACGACTCCGGTTTCCGCTTCCCAGCTCGGCGAGATCGTCGACCTGATCGCCGCCGGAACCATTTCCGGCAAGATCGCCAAGGACGTGTTCGAGATCGTCTGGACCGAGGGCGGCTCGCCCAGCGAGATCGTCGAGACCCGCGGCATGAAGCAGGTCACCGATACCGGGGCGATCGAGAAAGCGGTTCTCGAGATCATCGCCGCCAACCCGGACAAGGTGGAGCAGGTCAAGGCCAAGCCCACCATGCTTGGCTGGTTTGTCGGTCAGGTGATGAAGACCACCGGCGGCAAGGCCAACCCCCAGGCGGTGAGCGACTTGCTCAAGGCGAAGCTGGGTATCTGACTCCAACTTTACGCTGAGTCATTGCGAAAACAATGGCTTGGCATGGTTTCTTGCATTTCTGCATGAGAGTCCGGGGCGGCCTCCGGGTGGTGAAAACATCCAATTTCGCCGCCATTTTATCTTTTTCAGTCAGTGGTTTAGTTTCAGTTTTCCTTTCGGAATTTTCTCCGCTATAGTCCGTACCCGGAGTTTTATTGCGTAGGGGCCGGGAGGGGTTAAACATGGCTAAGACAGCCAAGAAGGCTGCGAAGAAGCCTGAGAAGAAGGTGACGGTCCGGAAGCCCGCCGCCAAGTCCAAGCCGCTGCCGGCGAAAAAGCAGCCCATCGCGAAGAAGGCCGCCCTGGCGCCGTCGGGGCCGGTGAACAAGGAGCGCTTCACGCTCTATGGCATGCTGGGCTCGGGCCCGACCTACACGGTCGGCCTCATGCTGACCTTGTCCAAGTATCCCTTTTCCTACTTCCACGTGAACCTGCGCGAAGGGCAGCACAAGCAGCCTGACTATCTGGTCAAGAACCGTTACGGCCAGGTTCCCGCGCTGCGGGACGGCCAGGTCTATTACGTGCAGTCGGCCGCGATCCTCCAACATCTCGCGGACGAGCTCCGCAAGTTCGACGGCAAGACGGACGTCGAGAGGAACCGCATCCGCGAGTGGCTGTTCTGGCAGTGGGACAAGCTCGCCGTGCCGGTGTTCCGCCTGCGTGCGCGGGCCCGGGGCCTCCGCCAGTTCGGCGACGAGGTGCGCATCATGTATGACACCGAGGCCAAGGCGGCGCTTGCCGTGCTCGAGAACGAACTGGCTAAGTCGGAATGGATCGCCGCCAAGCGCCCGACCATCGCCGACATCGGTGTTTATGGTGTGCTGCGCTACATCGCCGAGGCCAGCATCGACATCACGCCATACCCCAACGTCTCCGCCTGGAAGAAACGCTTTGAGGCGCTTCCGGGCTTTGGTACACCAGAGCAGATCCTGCCGATGGAGAGCAGGCTCCTCTGATTTCACTCCTGGAGTAACGTTTGACCGAACCGGCTGACAGTCTGTCCCAGACGCCAGAGCAGCCGGAGGAAGAGGTTCCGCGCCGCAAGCGCAAACCATCCGGCCGGTTCGAATGCCAGCTTGGCCTGCTGCTCGGTCTTGCGGCACTTGCCGCCTCCCGGCTCGGGCAATTGTGGATCGCCTTCGACGTCTTCTCGCAGTTCACCCTGCAGTTCGCGGTGGTGACGCTCGCCTTCCTGATCGGTTGCCTCATGCCGCGGGGCAAGCTGCTTTCTGCTGCCGTGGTCATGGTGATCGGCATCCTCGCCATCGGTGTCTGGCCACATGTGGCAAGCCGCGAGCCGCATGTCTTGGGCACTGTCCAGGCCGGCGAGCGCGAACTGAAGGTGGCCAGT
Organism: Hyphomicrobiales bacterium; assembly: GCA_046349235.1. Taxonomy (GTDB): domain Bacteria; phylum Pseudomonadota; class Alphaproteobacteria; order Rhizobiales; family Aestuariivirgaceae; genus Aestuariivirga. Next base: position 433,196 of record JAXMCT010000008.1, on the reverse strand, counting down.
TTCAACACTTTGTGGATCAACCAGAACGCCGCGGCCGTGAAAGCCGAGATCGAACGGCTCGACGCGGACCTCATCACGCTGATCGAGATGGGACCCGGCAAGCGCGCCATTCTTGGCCAGCTGAAGGACCGTTACCCCTACCAGTTCGATTGCTATGGCGTGGACTACTGCAACTTCGCCGTCCTCTCGAAGCTGCCCTTCGCCGACACGGAGTCGCGCGGCAAGTGGGCGGGGCCATCCTTCATCCGCGTCAGGCTCGGCCCCGAGGCCGGGGGGCTCACGGTGTTCGGCGTTCACACCATCAGGTTCCCGCATTCGCAGGCACAGTTCCGCGAGGTGACCGAGATTGCCAAGCTGATCGAGCACACCCCGGGCCCGCGCCTGGTGATGGGCGACTTCAATTCCACGCCGTTCTCGCGCACCCTGGGTGTGCTGGAAGACAGCGCCAATCTCACGCGGCTGACCAACCTGCCCACCTGGCCTGCGCAGGCCGGCTTGCCGCAGATCGCCATCGACCACATTTTCGTGTCATCCGGCATCCGGGCGCTGGAAGCCGAGCGGATCGGCGAACCGGCGGGCTCCGACCACTATCCGGTGACGCTGCGCATCGCCGTGCCCACCGCCCCCTAGGCAAAGCAAAAGGGCCGGAAACCCGGCCCTCTTCGCTGTCCTGTGTCGCGTCCGGCTCAGTAATCGAGCTGGTCGTCGTCGAACACGCCCGGGGTCTGTTCCTGGGTGAGGTTGAAGATGTTGCTGTCGAACTGCTTCTTGTCGAGGTTCCGGTTGTAGACCTCGGACTGGTAGATATCGACCTGGGCGTTGAACTTGCTCTGCTCGCTGTCAAGCGGCGGGGTGGTATCCTGGCCGAGGCCATAGTCCTGGCCCATTGGAATGAAATTCTGGTCCGCCAGGGCGGTCAGGGACGAAAGTGCGAGAACCGCAGTGGCGGCAAGCAAGGCATAACGCATGGTCAACTCCAATCGGCCCCAGTATAGCCCAGTCCTAGCCGCAAAGCATCTACAATCCGTCACCGCGGACGGGGTGGCGAGCCGGGATTCCGAGCCGGGCCGGACGCTTGCGAACGCAACTGGATGCCGGGCGCGCGCGGGGCTATGATTGGCAGGAAGCAACGGAAGATCGGGAATCATGGCATTCGAGCAACTGAAGGCGCAGATCGGCATCCTGCTGGGCGAGATCAACGACCAGCCCGAGGATCTGCATGAGCTCTACCAGCAGGTTCACCAGGAACTGAACCAGATGCGTGCCACCGGCATGGACCTGCCCGCCGACCTCGTCGAACTCGAGCAGCGCCTCCTCGCCGAGTTTCCGGTCGTCCCGCCGCCCAAGGCCTGAGCCGACCGACGGCAGGCTTGCATCGCCTGTCAAATCACGGCAAAAGGCCCCCCAGCAGGAGACGTGGCCGAGAGGCTGAAGGCAACGGTTTGCTAAATCGTCATACGCTGTCAAGGCGTATCGAGGGTTCGAATCCCTCCGTCTCCGCCACCCTTCCCGCCTGACTGCGACCAGACACAGTGATGGTCCCGGACGTTGCGGTACCGGGCATCAGCAAAGCCTGCAGGCAATCGCGCGTGCCTATTTCCTGCAAGGGTAGGCTTCGGCAAGCGCTGCACCCACCAGACCGTCGGCTTCGTAGGGCAGGGACCGGGGATGGTCGTCGAGCCAGCGCAGCACCGTTGTCACCAGCTGCGGCTGGCTGACGTGCTGGGTGCTGTTCCAGTTGAAACCATGGAGCTGCTCGACGCAGTCGAAGGTATCGGCCACGCCGACGATGTAGCCCATGCATTCCGCTGCCTCGACGACGTGGCCATGGCCGCCGATGTTGGCCCGGCAGAGGCCCGAGAGTTCGCTGCCCGTCACGTAGCCGGCCTCTGCCGGCGAGATTGACAGGAGAAGGAGTGCAAGCACGGCACTTGAGGCAGCAAGCTTGGTCGACATGAGGGCTTCCCATTGCGGCGCGCCGGTCATGCTTATGCGGCCGGCATGTTTGCCACCACTTATTGATCTTTCGCCGCCAGGGCGCTTGACCAAGATCAATTGGACTCAAAGGATTGAGGTTATCCGCGGCTCGTAAAGTCCGCAGCTGCATCGGTAATGCTACGCAGTGTGGATCGCCGACGTCACTGTCCCGAGGCGGTTACGGAATTGCACGGGAAGGTTTCCGACAGCGCTGCCGCCACCAGGCCATCGGCCTGGAAGTGCAGCAGTTCCGGGTGCGCGTGCAGCCAGTCCACCACCGTAACCACGAGGTCGCGCTGAGACGCGCCCGTGGAGCTGTTCCACTTGAATTCGCTGTTCTGCCGGCTGCAGTCGGACGTATCGGCAACGGCAACGACATAGCCCCGGCACTCGGCCATCTTCAGACGATAGACGGGATCGACGGGCTGCGGGCTGCAGCTGTGCAGGAGTTCTTCTCCGGTAAGGAAGCCTGATTGGGCGGGACCCGACGTGAGCAAGGCAAGCGCTGCCAGCACGGCAAGGAAAATGGGCTTCGAGGTATCCATGGAAGTTGTCCAGTCGCGACTCGACTCATGTCATCTGAAACTGCCAACTGCGTAATTCACGTAGGTAGTTTCCGGTTTGATTCTGATCAATCGAACGTCACGTCAGGTTGAATATTTGACGTCGATCAAACTCTGGACTGGACGCTCATGGGCAGGGAAAGCCCTCGGCGAGAGCCGCAGCAACGAGCCCGTCAGCCTGGAATGTCAGCGACTGCGGATGGCTGTCCAGCCAGACGAGGACGGTGTTCACCAGTTCCTCCTGGCTTGCCGCGCTCTGGCTGTTCCAGGCGGGCTGGCGGAGCGGCCGCGCGCAGTCGAAGCTGTCGGCAATGCCGAGCACATAGCCGCGGCACTCGGCGACCTTGAGCCGATACACCGGATCTATCTTCTGCGGGCGGCAGGAGTCGCGAAGTTCGGTGCCGGAGACGAAGCCCGCCGCAGCGCTGCCCACCTGACCCAGCGCAATCGCCGTGGCGGCCACCGCGAGCCACGTCTTCAATCGGAACATCGTGTCACACTCCATCGGCGCCGGCCTGCACGCGAACCCCATGTCGCGGCTGCGAGCCTGCTGCGCCCGCCTTCGTCGATCGTTGCCATGGCCTCTCTGCAATGACAGTTGAGGTTTCATCTTGTCATCGTCAATGCACTCCCCCATGCACGGGAGTGCGCCACATAAGCACGCTACTAAGTGATATAAGTAAGATGACGCGAAGTCACCATCTGCAACCGTGCATGAGGAAGAAGACAATGCAGGCAACCGGCGGGCGACATCGCCCTTTGTTGCTGAAGCCAGCCGTATAGTGCAGGTTTGCTGTGTTTCAGTGAGTCATCGAGCTTGCTGAGGCTGCACACTCAGGCGTCACCGCGCCATTCGCCGTCGATCGCGCGACTCTGCGCACGGCATGCGAGACGCCATTCCAGATCATTGGCCGCATGGCCGGGAGCCAGTGACTCCGCGAGCAAGGATGCACCATCATCCTGCTTCCGCATCGCAGGTGAGGCCCGGCCAAACGGCAACGCGCCCCGTTTCCGAGGCGCGCTGCAATGGTCGTAATTCCAGTGAGCGGTGGCTGCTTCGCGGAAGCGTCAGCCGTTGCTCTTGAGACGGTAGAGGTAGGGACGCGAAATCCCGAGCTGCTTTGCCAGGACCTCGGCGGACTTGCCGGTTCTGAGACCGGCAATCACCGCCTTGCGCAGCTTGGCGACGTCGGCCGTGCTGCGGCGGGCGGCCTTGCGGGGCGCCTTTTTCGCAGTGGGCTTGCGGGCCTTCACCGATTTCACGGCGATGACCTTCTTCGTCTTCTTGCTGCGGGTTGCCGATTTCGCGGCAACCTTCTTCCTTGCCTTCTTGGCCATCAATGCGGGCTCAGAGAGCGCGCAGCTGATCGGCAGACTGCTTGCCCGAGCGGCGGTCGGTCACCAGCTCGAAGGAAACCGCCTGGTTTTCCTTGAGCGAACGCAGACCGGCGCGTTCCACGGCGCTGATGTGAACGAAGACGTCCTTCGAGCCGTCATCCGGCGCGATGAAGCCGTAACCCTTGGTCTCGTTGAACCACTTAACCTTGCCTGTAGCCAAAATATGTTCTCGCTTTCATAGTAGGGGGTAACCGAAACGTTCGGAGACCGCGGGCCGGATCAAAGCAGCCTTGCGCGAAGAAAGTCAATCCTTACGTGACGGTGCGCTGCGGCATGGAACTGGTGCGGGCAGCCCGCAACCCCTCTGCCGCCCCTCACCGGCACGGCAAATCCGACCCGCGATGCTCGTACCGCGTGCAGAACGGCTGCGAGCGTCACCCCCGTCGTTTCACACCTTAACAGCCTGCCTTGGGGGCAGTATCGCTTCAGCCACGTATCGTGCAGGCGAGTCTGGCGGGGGCCCGGCGACCGCGCACGGGGGGCAGAAGGAGTTTTCAGGCGATGTTCAAGCAATCCCGGATGGCGCTGGCGGCAGCGCTCGCCACGGTCCTCCTCGGCGGCAGCGCCAAGGCTGGCTATTTCGCGGAGCCGCCCGTCTTCACCAGCAAGAAGGGGGTGCTCGACATCCTGATGGTGGCCAAGGCCAAACCCGTGCCTGCAATCAATTTCAAGGTTCAGGGCAAGGTCTTCCCGATCAATCCGGTCGGCTGGGTCTACGAGATCTGCTACCGCAAGCAGGCGATCAACAACCGCTGCCCGACCGGTCAGTCGACCAGTTCCGAGTTCGGCGGCATCCGGCTGGCCCTGCAACCGGGCGACAAGCTGAAGATCAGGCTCGTCAACAAGCTGCCCAAGCAGGACCCCAACAAGGTCTGGCATTACTGGAAGAACGACGCCACCCCGCCCGAGCCTGACGACCAGGATGGCGGCGTGAACCTGCCGCTGTCTCCCACCAACCTCCACACCCATGGGCTGGTGGTGCAGGCCCGCGCGGCCACCGTCAACGACCCGACATGGGGCGACGACATCTACGTGACACTCTACAATCCTGCCAACGGCATGCCGAACGAGAACGTCATGGAGCATGGCGCCGTCGTGACCTCGGGCGTGCTCGACTACGTGATCGACATTCCGCGCAACGAACCTTCGGGGGCAGACTGGTTCCACCCGCATGTGCACGGCATCACGTCGGACAGCCTGTCGAGCGGCCTTGCCGGCATCATCTCGATCGGCAATCACACGGCCTATGCGAGCGACGGCAAGAAGCCGTTTCCGAAGAACCAGGTTCGGCACCTGATCCTCAAGGACATGCAGGTGCTCGCCGCCGGCACCATCAACTTCCAGCAGGGACCCGACACCTATCCCTTCAGCGTCAGCAACGGCGAGGTGCTGGACGACCAGCAGGACCCGCAGTTCTGCACGCAGTACCCGGCGAGCGTCGCGGAACGGCGCCTCGGCAGCTGCCCGGGCACCAATGTCGCCGATGACAACGACTATACCAACGGCACGTGGTTCTTCCCGGTCAGCGGCCAGGTCTTCCCCACCATTCCCGTCAACCGTCCCAAGGGCGAGCTGTGGCAGATCACCAATGCCAGCGCCAGCGCGAGCTATCGTCTGGAGCTCAACAGCAACACTGGAAACTATCCGATGCTGATGCAGCTGGTCGCCGTCGACGGCATCAGCATCAACCTGCCGCCCGGCACCACGCCGGAAGACAAGGTGAAGCTCGGCGGCGCCCGCTTCACTGTCGTGCCGTGCCCGGGCACCTTGCCCGCCGGCTTCCCCGAGCCGATGTGCATCAGGAACATGGTGATGCTGCCAGGTTCACGGACCGAGGTGTGGGTCACCTACCGTGACGCCGCAGGCAACATCGTGAAGCCGCCCAGGGGGGCCTCGGCAACGCTTCGCTCGGTGGGCATCACCACGGGCGACGAGGGCGTGGGCGACCCGTGACCGGCCGTGAACCTCGCGGCGGTGACCTTCCACGGCACCTATACCGATCCCGCCCTCGTCGCGCTGAAGCTCGAGGGCGATGCGCTGGCCGCCAATGCGCCGCAAGGCATCTTCTCGGCTCCCGTTCCCTATGCCCAGGCGGCCAGCCTGCCGCCCGATTGCGCTGCGCTGCCGGCGGGCCATCGCCGTCGCATTTTCTTCGGTCTCGTCCACGTGGACAATTCCAACGTCTTCGGCCTCGGCTACGAGGAGGTGGACGCCGACGACCACGTGGTTCCCGGAACCGAACATCCGGTTTCCGCATTCGACCCGATGAACGCCTTCATCTGCCTGCCCCTCGGAGCGGGCCAGGCGCCGGTGCGCGAGACCTGGGAACTGGTCAACCTCGCCACCGAGAACCACAACTTCCATATCCACCAGACCAAGTTCCGCGCCGTGGACCCCGCCAAGGGCAGCGGCTCGCCCATGTCGCCGATACTCGATCAGAGTGTCGGTGCCGGCGTCATGGAAGACGAGACGACGCTGCAGATTGCCGAGCCCGATCCGAGCATTGCCGGCAAGGTCGCCAACGAGCAGAACGGCTACTGCACCATCGCACAGTGGCATGAGGGCACCTGCGCGAACACCGCCCAGCTGGTGGAAATCCCTTTCGCGGAGACGGGCGAGTTCGTCTACCATTGCCACATCCTCGAACACGAGGACGCGGGCATGATGGCGAAGATCCAGGTCGTACCCGCGCCGCCGACTCCCTGACGGTTTCGCAACCGCAATCATTCATGGCCGGGCTCGCGCCCGGCCATTTTCATTTGCACGATGGTGAATGGCGGGTGCAGGCACGAGGCCTGCGATGCTCTATCTCTTCAACGACCGCAGCATCGCCTTGCGTCAGTCGAAGTTGAGGTTCTTCAGCTTGTCGCGCAGGTCCTGCGAAGCACGGGCGGCATCCTCGCCGTTGCGGATGATCTTGGGCGTGATGAAGACGATGAGTTCGGTGCGCTGGGCGTTGTTGTCGGTGGTGCCCACCAGGTTGCCGAGGATCGGCACCTTGTTGGCGCCCGGCACCGTGTTGCGGGTGCGGTCCTCGATGCCGGAAATCAGCCCGCCGAGCAGCACCGTCTGCTGGTCGTTCACCGACACCTTGGAGGTGACCGAGCGCTGGGTGAATTTCGGGTTGTCGCCGACACCCGAGCTGTCCTTCTGGACCGCCGAGAGCTCCTGACCGAGCTCGATTGTGACCACGCCGTTGGCGCTGACGCGCGGCCTGACCTTCAGGATCACGCCTGTGTCACGATATTCATACGAGTTGACGAAGTTGCCGCCGTCGGTCACCGCGGTCTGGCTCTGGATCGGAATCTGGTCGCCAACCTTGATGGTCGCCGTCTCGTTCTCCAGCACCAGCACGGACGGCGAGGAGACGATGCGCACATTGGTGATGCCGGACAGCGCATCGACCACCACCTTGGGGTTCGAGATGCCACCCCACAGGAAATTCATGCCCGGAAACTGCGGGCTGATGATCGGGCCGTCGGTCGCCGGCTTGGCTCCGGCCAGCGCGAAGGCGAAGTTGTTGCTCTCGAAATAGGCCTGCACGCCATAGCGCAGCTGGTTGTTGAGCGACACCTCGGCGATCATCGTGTTGATCAGCACCTGGGTCGAGGGCGCATCCATCTGCCGCAGCGTGGCGAGAATCTTGCGGTAGTCCTTCGGCGTCGCGCTGATGACGATTGTATTGTTGGACGGGTTCGGCGTGATGCGGATCGAGGACGAGCCGCCTGTGCCAAAGCCGCTGTTGCTGCCGCCGGATGACGAACTGGAGCCAGTGCCGACCGTAGCCGCCCCGGACGTTCCGTCGGTGCTGCCGGTCTGCAGGTCGGTCTTGCCCTGTTGCTCGGCGGACCCCTGCGGGTCCGGCGTGGGCTGTTCCTGGCCCGAGGTGTCATTGGCGATCGAGACGTCCATCGACTGGTTGTCGGGCGCCACTTCCGCCGTGGTGCCGGCACCGCCGCCGCTGCCGAAGGTGGCGTTGAGAATGCGCGCCAGCTCCGTCGCGTTGCCGTTCTGCACCGCGTAGACGTAGTAGTTGGGTGAATCCACGCTCTCCTGGTCGAGGCGGCGGATCCAGTTCATCGCGGTGTTCACCTTGGCGCGGGTGCGGGCGATGACGATGAGGCTGTTGATGCTCGGGACCGGGATGACCTTCAGCGCGTTGGGACCGGACGCCTGGGCGTCGTCGGCGAACACCTGCTCGATCTTGGCGGCCACGTCCTCGGCGCGCGCATTCTCGAGTCGGGCGAGGCCGGTGGTCTGGTTGCGCATCCAGTCCACATCGAATGACATGACCACGTCGACGAGTTGGCGACGCTCGGCCGAGGGGCCGCGGATCAGGATCATGTTGCCGATCTTCGAGGCGCGCACCGAGCCCGAACGCGCCATGAAGCCATCGAGCAGTTCCATGACACTTGCCGGGCTCACGTAGCGCAGCGGGATGGCGTTGACGCCATAGCCGGGCGACACGCCTTTCCCGAGGTCGGGCGTTCCCATCTCGCCGTCGAGAACTTCCTGCAGCGCCACGACCTTGAAGTTGCCGTCCGACTGGATCAGCGCCGCGCCGGCCAGCCGCAGCGAGGCCTCATAGGCGCTCAAAAGTTCCCCACCCGTGAGAGATCGATTGCTCACCAGCGTGACAGTGCCCTGCACGCGGGGATCGATGGTGTAGTTGTAGCCGAGCGTTTCGCCGAGGATGAGCTTGGCGGATTCAGGCAGGCTTGCCTGGTCGACGTTGACGGTGAATTTTCCATCGTCGAGCTGGCCCACGCCGGCCGGGGGATCGCCGCCGCCGCCATCGCCGAAGTCCGCCGCGCTCATGCCCGGAATGACCTCGTAACGGCCTACTCCGTTCTTGACCTTCACCGGCCCGTCGTTGCGGTTGGTGATCCTCTGGGGGTTCCGGGCGGTAAGGTCGACCTGGCTGGTCCCGTCGAGCATCGCGGAGGGGGGTGTGCAGCTTGCAACGGCCAGCGAGGCGAGGCACAGGAGTAGCGGTCGCACCGGCCGGAAAACCATTCCGGGCCATCTTCTGCGGTGAGCCGCCGATGAGACCATTCCCTACGCGATCCTCGTTCCCGTGCTGGACGGGATTCGTAACCGTTAACCTTCTAGTCACTGCCCGCTAACGGCTGATTCGAGAAGGTAAAAAAACCCTGAATTTAGCTAAGGGCAGTCGGCTACCGGCGGTTTCGGCCCGGCTGTGCCCAGTGGCGGCCATTGCATCGCGGTTCGGGAGTCCGGCTGCACCCCTGGGTAGGTGATCCGCTGACGTGGAGTCGGGATTCGTCCGAGACCCGCTACCACACCCAGAACAGCAGGTACCATGCCCCCAGGGTGGAGGCACAGGCAGGCAGGAGGACGGCGAGCGCCAGCGCCCGGCGGGCAGCGTTCGGGGCGTGGAGACCGGCAATCCGCCAGCCCAGCCACAGCGACCAGACCGTGGCCCCAGCCAGCATGGCGATGCGCAGCTCCTCCACCCAGCCCATGCTGAACCCGTCCTGGGCGAGGAGGGTGACCGTCAGGGCCGAGAGGCCGAGGAACACGCCGGCACCGGCCAGGGGGATCAGCGCCTGGGCGAAGTGGTGGAAGCGCTGCGCCGACCAGCCGCAGGCCGCCGACGCGGCGGCAAGGCAGGCCGAGACGACAAGCCCGTTCACCACCGCGAAGGCAAGGATGAAGCCCACGAGCAAGACGCCGTCCAGCAGCGTCAAAACGTCGTTGCGTTCCGGATAGTCGGTCAGGACCCACCAGGGCAGCGTGACATGGAGCAGGTCCTTCAGGCCATGGCCGACGAGGAAGGTGGCGGAGGCGATCTTCGCCTGGACCATCCACGGGCTCGCACTCCACAGGAAGGCGCCGATGGCGATGCCGAGCAGGCCGAATACGATGAGAACGGTTTCCCACGGCTTGGCCTTCAGCCCGGACACGTTGACGATGTCGTGGTTGGGAGAGCGCAGGGCGAGCTTCACGGCGCCGCCGCGGAAGCCGCTGCAATTGCCGCACATGTGGCACTGGCTGTTGGACTTCATGGTGCGGATCGCCACCAGGGGCGTGCAGCGCACGTGCTGGAACCTTTCGCCGGCGGGCAGGCGGTAGGCGTTCCACTGCTCGGTGTCGACGGCGAAGTGCAGCGGCGCCAGCTTGGCCAGCACCCGGAACACGCCATTGACGGGGCACAGGAAGCGGCACCACACGCGCTTGTCTTCGCCCCATAGCAGCCCGGCGAAGATGGCGGCCACCGTCGATCCGCCGAGGATCAGCAGCACTGGCCCCGGATACTGATAGACACTCGTCATCTGGCCGTAGATCGTGGTCAGAGCGAAGGCCACGAAGGGCCAGCCGCCCCACCTGACCCAGCGGGGGATGGCGCGCGCCAGGCCGTGGCGGCTCGCCGCCTCGGTGAGCGTGCCTTCCGGGCACATGAAGCCGCACCAGACGCGGCCGACCAGCACCATGGAAATCAGCACGAAGGGCCACCAGATGCCCCAGAACACGAACTGCGCGAACAGCGTGACGTTGTTCCAGACATGATCGGCGCGGGCGGGAAGCGGCACCAGCACGGGAACGATGATGAGGAGAGCGTAGACCGCGACCAGCGCCCACTGCAGCCGCGCGATCGCGGTGCGATGCCGCAGCAGGAGGTTACCTGCTGCGGCGACGCGGGCATTGAGGGCGGCCGAGCGTGACGCCGGCCGGTTGGCGATGAGTGTTGCCATCAGGCTGCCTTGACGGCCTGCTGGCTCCTTCCGCCGCGCAGCAGATAGGCAATTGCCGTCCAGTAGAGGATCGCTGCAATCACCTGGCCCATGTCAGGCTTGGCACGATAGCCCACGAGCGAGGCCAGCAGGCTGCCCACCGGGCTGGTATCGCTGAGCAGCCAGGAGGTGTCCCACAGCGGCTTCGAGGAGAAGGGCAGCAGTCCGAGGCCGGCCAGCCGGTCGACGCCGGTCAGCAGCAGCGCGAAGGCCAGCAGCAGCAGCATGATCTCGGTGAACACGAAAAAGTGCCGCCAGGAAAACATCCGGCTGCCAAGCTGCAGCAGGTAATAGGTGAACAGTGCCGCTAGGAAGCCGGCGGCCGCCGTCAGTGCCATGGCCAGGAAGCTGGCGCCGGAGACGTTGGACAGGCTGCCATAGAGGAAGACCGCCGTTTCCGAACCTTCGCGCGCGACCGCAATGAGGGCGAGCGTGAAAACGCCCCACCAGTGCTCGTTCTGCGAGGCGTTGGTGAGGCCGGAGGTGATCTCCTTCTTCAGGGTGCGGCCATGGCGCCGCATCCACACCACCATCTGCACGATCAGCACGGCGGCCACCAGCACCATGCCCGCCTGGAAATAGTCCTGGCCCTCGTCGCCGAACAGGTCCTGCGCGAAGACGAGAACGGCACCCAGGGCCACGGCGGCAAGGAGCCCGGCGACGACGCCGCCCCACAGGTAGAGCGTGCCGCGGCTCCGGCCGTTCTCGCCCGCTTCGTGCTGCAGCCAGGCGTGCAGGATGCCGATGACGAGCAGAGCCTCGACGGACTCGCGCCAGATGATCAGTGCAGTTTGCAGGAGCATGAATGGGGCCTACTTCGCGGTGATCTTGCCGTGCGGCTTGTCCATGTGGAACTCATCGAAGAAGGCGTAGCTGCCTGGATCGAGATTGCGGATCACCACGACGCTCGAGTTGCCGGGGGCGATCACCTTTTCCTTCTTGAGCTCGACGCTTTCGAACTCGGCCGGTGTCGTGCCGGTGTTGGAAACCTCGAGACGGATGCGCGTGTTGGCAGGCACCTCGAGCTCGAGCGGGGTGATGACGCCGTCCTTCAGCTCGATCTTGAAGGTCGGATCATCCGCCGTCGCGGGAATGCTGGCAACCGCGAGAAACGCCATCGCCAGGGCCGCTGTGCTGCGAAACATCATCTCAATAGGATCCCTTCTTGCCGGTGCCGGCATAGACGAACTCATAGCTCGCGTCGAATGGCGCGAACCAGGCGGCAACGCCCGTCTCCTTGTCGACGTGGCGGCCGAAATGCGTGCCGGTTCCCGGGGGCGAGATATGGAAGGTGAGCTTGTACTTGCCCTCGCCGCCAAGCTTGATGTTGTCACCATAGTGCGGACCGTCGCTGGCCACCATGGGCATGAAGCTTCCCGACGACTTGAAGCTCCCGTCCTCGCTCACCAGGTCATAGGTGATCGCCAGGTCGGGAATCCAGTCGCCCTCGGCAAAGCCGTTGGTGTTGTCCTTGGTAGCGTGGATGTCGGCCTCGAGGTGAATGTCGGTTTCGGCAGCGGGCTTCATCATGCCGGCGGGTTCCATCTCGATGGGCTGGAGATAGACGGCCGCGACCTCCATCCCGTTGATCATCACGGGGTCGCCCGCCGGATATTCCGCGGCCTGGGCCGTGCCCAGAGCCAACGGGACGAGGAGGGCAGCCAGGGCTGTGGTGGTCAGACGGTTCATGAGCAGGCCTTTCTAGAATGATTCAAAAGTAGCCGAGTGATTTACTCGGGTTTGATAGCCGTGCCCCGGGTGCCTGTCAATTGCGTCAAGATGCGCATCGGCCCTGAAATGCAAAACCACCGCCCGGGGGGCGGTGGTCTCACGTGGAAAATCGCCGTGAAGGGGTTCAGCCGATGAACTCGACCTTGCCGCTGTCGAGGTCGTAGACCGCATAGGCGATCCGGACCTTCTTCTGGTGCACGAGGTGACTCACGATCTTGCTCTGTTCGCCGATCTTGGCGGCGGTGCGCCGGGCGTTCTCGCGCACCACGTTGGCCACGAAGTCGCCCTCCTTGCCCATCTCGGCCTTGGCGGCCGGCAGGATCGCATCGACCATCAGCCCGATATGCCCGGGAAGTGCCGCCCCCGTCTTCGCGACCTCGCATGCGGCTTTCACCGCACCGCAATTCGAATGACCGATGACCACGATCAGCGGCGAGCCGAGGTGTTCGCTGCCGTATTCGATGGTGCCCAGCACGTCGGTATCGGCAGTGTTGCCGGCATTGCGGCAAACGAAGAGTTCGCCGAGGTTCAGGCCACCGAAGATCAGTTCCGGCGGCACGCGGCTGTCGGCACAGGCCAGCATGGTGGCCCACGGCGCCTGACCCTTGGCCACTTCCTCGCGGCGCTTGGTGAGGTCGAGGGCGCAGAGTTCCGGCGACTTCACGAAGCGCTCGTTGCCTTCCTTGAGCTTGGCCAGCGCCTCGTCCGGCGTGAGCGAGGTCGGGGGAACGCTGGCGGCGCGCGCCGGGCGGTCGAGACCGCTGAGCACCAGCGCACCCGCGGCGATGCCCGCAGCAGAGCGCAGCATGAACTGGCGGCGGGCCTGGTCGATACAGGACTGGCACATGGGCTTTCTCCTTTGGGGAATTGGTTCTGTCAGCACGAATGGTGGACGACCGATCGTCACAGATACGGAGTTTGCGTTGCTTATGCAATAAACAGCGACGGCTGCGCGCGCCTTGTCGCTGAACTTGGTTAAGCTCGGCGTTGCGCTCAGCCGATGTCGACCATCACCTTGCCGCCTTCGATCCTCACCGCGTAAACCCTTAGGTTGACGCAGACCGGCGCGCCTTTCGCTTCGCCGGTGCGGTAATCGAAGCGCCCGTTGTGCTTCGGACACTCGATGATGTTGTCCATCACCAGCCCATCGGCAAGGTGGACCTTTTCATGGGTGCACAGACCATCGGTTGCATGGTGCGTGCCGTCCGGTGCGCGGTAAATGGCGAAGCTGCGTCCGCCGTGGTCGAAACGCATCACGTCCTCGGCCTCGATGTCGCCCACTGCACAGGCTTCGATCCACTGTGGCATGATCGTCTCTCTGGTCACTCTGCGGCAACGGGATGGGCGGGATAGGCTTTCGGCACCGGGCGCTCGACCGACCAGCCGGGTTCCCGGATCTGCCGGATGATGGCCGGAATGATCTCGGCATAGGCGGCGAGGATGCTGGGGTAGGGCGGCGGGCAATACTGCTTCATCTCGGCGTGGAGTTCCGGCAGGCGGTGGTAGGGCACCATCGGGAACATGTGGTGCTCGATGTGATAGTTCATGTTCCAGTAGATGAAACGCATCACCGGGTTCATGTAGACGGTGCGGCAGTTGAGACGATGATCCAGCACGTTCTCCGGCAGGCCCGCATGCTGGGTGAGGCCGGTCACGATGTGCAGCCACGCGCCGTACATCGTCGGAAGCGGCCCGACGAACAGCATCGGCAGGATCGAACCCACATGGATCGAGAAGGCGATGACCGCGAAATGGATAGCAAGCCAGATGCGCGCCGTGCGGTAGACCTTTGGACGCTCCGTCTCCGGAATGTAGTCGGCCTCGTCGGGTGACAGCCGCCCGAGCGAATGCCGCACCATGCTCTTGATGGCGCCCCACACCTGCGGCACGCCGAAGAACATCAAGATCACCCTGAGGATGACGGTGGGGCGCATGACCGCAACTTCCGGGTCGCGGCCGACGATGATGGTATCGGTGTGGTGGCGCGAGTGGCTCCAGCGCCAGACGGTGGGCTCCCGCATGATCATGAAGCAGGCGACCTGGTAGACGACGTCATTCATCCACGCCGTGCGGAAGGCCGTGCCGTGGCCGCACTCATGCCAGCGCGAGTCGGTGGAGGATCCATAGAGAACGCCGTAGGCGAGGAAGAAGGGAATGCACCAGACGCCGGGCCAGTTGACAAGCGCAAGTCCGCCGGTCACGACGAAGGCTGCGACCCAGATGATGGTGTCGCGCAGCGCCGGGGCGTCGGAGCGCTTCATCAGCTCCTTCATCCGGGCGCGCGGAATGGGCGCGCGATACCATTCTGCATTGGCCAGGCCATGTTCCAGTGCATAGCGGCTCGACGGTCCGGTCAGGCTGTAGTCGTGTGGCGTCGGCAGGGCTCTGTCCATCGGGCTGTCCATCGTGTGGCGACCAGTCCCGAGCCTAACTTCGACCGGGCACTCGAACAAGCATTCCGTCTTGACTTGCGGTTCCGAAGGCTGGTCTCCTCGCACGGCCCTGGCAGCTCGCGCTGCAGAGTTCAACCCCCGCCCTGCCCGGAGGCCCGCGACGTGAAGAAGATCCTCATTATCCTCGCCATGCTGGCCGTGACGCCGGGCATGGCACTTGCCGGCACCAGGATCGGCGTGTCCATGCCGCGCTTCGACGACACCTTTCTGGCGGTGCTGCAGGGCGGCATGGCCGCGACGGCCAGGGCCATGCAGGTGGAACTCCACGTCGAGAGCGCGCAGAATGACGTGGCGCGCCAGATCGCGCAGATCAGGCGCTTCGCCGCCGCCGGCATGGAGGCGGTTATCGTCGTCCCGGTCGATACCACGGCCACGCAGGCTATGTCCGATGCGGCCGCTGCCGCGCATGTTCCGCTCGTCTACGTCAACCGCCAGCCGATCAATCTCGACACGCTGCCCGACACCCAGGCCTTCGTCGGTTCCAACGAGGACCAGTCGGGAACCCTGCAGACGGCCGAGGTTTGCCGTCTCCTCAAGGAGGCCGGCAAGGCCGAGGCCCAGGTCTACGTGATGATGGGCGATCTCGCCAACCAGGCCGCCGTGCAGCGCACCCAGGATGTTCACGACGTGATCGTCACCGGTCAGTGCGCGGTGACGCTCGTCATCCTCGACGAACAGTCCGCCAACTGGTCACGGGAGCAGGCCAGGACCTTGATGAACAGCTGGATCGCGGCCGGCAAGCCCTTCGACGCGGTGATCGCCAACAACGATGCCATGGCGCTCGGAGCCATCGAGGCCATGAAGGCCGCCGGGGTGGACGCGAAGACCGTGGTGGTGGGCGGCATCGACGCCACGCGCGATGGTCTTGCCGCAATGCAGGCCGGGGAACTCGACGTCACGGTTTTCCAGGATGCCGCCGCCCAGGGCGCCCGCGCCCTGGATGCGGCCGTGAGGCTTGCCCACGCCGAAAGGGCCGAACGCAAGGTCTACATTCCCTTCGAACTGGTCACTCCGGACAATATGGCCGGTTTCCTTGGCCGGAACTGAGACGGGCAGGGTCTGCGGCGGCGCCCTGCGGCCCATCACACTCTCGCCATAGAGCCGGGGGATGACAGGCCGAAACGGAACAGCAGATCGGATCCGCACCATGCGCAAAGCCACTCTCAGCCTTCTTGCCCTTGGCCTGGCGGCAGCCGCGCCGGCGGCCGCGCAGGCGGCCGGCGTGACGGTGAGCTACAATGTCGATGTCGGCCCGCTGACGGTCACGGTGGTCAAGTTCAGCGTCGATGTTACGGGCGGCGAGGCGCGTGCCAGGGCACGGATCAAGGCAGCCGGCATGAGCCGTGTGTTCTCGGAGTTCGGTGCGACGGCCGAGGCGGAAACGCGGCTGGGCGACGCGGCGCCGGAGCCCGTGAGCTACAGGATCACGCGTGACCAGTCCGACATGCGCAAGGTGACGACACTCACCTGGGATGGCGGCACCGTCACCTATGATCCGCCGATCAAGAATTCCGAGCGCAAGGCGAAGCTCGATCAGGCGCTGGCCGGCGGCGTGATCGATCCTGTCACCGCCATCCTGCGCATGGGCACGCTGGGCGATAGCCCGTGCCCTTCGACGCATGAGGTTTTCGACGGCCGCGAGGTGTTCGAGCTGGCACTGACGGACAAGGGCGTGGGCAAGGCCGATGGCGACTCCGCCTGGCAGGGCAAGGTGCAGCGATGCTCGGTGCGCTGGACGCCGATCGCCGGCCGCTCCTACGACAAGGGCGTTCCCGGAGACAGCTACGAGGTGTCTTTCGCGCCGGTTGCCGAGCTCGAAAATGGCCACAAGCTGTGGCTGCCTGTCGACATGTCGGGCAGCCTCAAGGGCCTGGGCTTCAAGGGCTACATGACCAAGGTCTCCAACAAGGCGGAAGCTGCCGCCGAGTGAGCTAGCCCTTGCGCAGCGCGGCTGCCGGAACGGTGACGGTGAAGGATGAGCCGCCAGCATCGTCATTGGTGGCCGTCATGCGCCCGCCCAGCGGCTGCAGCATGCTGCGCACCGCCCGCAGCCCGAAGCCCTTCTGCTCGTCGACGCTGAAGCCGTCCGGCAGGTGGCCACGCTCGGAGCTGACGCACAGCCTCAAGACATCCCCGTCCACGCCGAGCGCCACCTTCACCTTGCCGCCGCCATGCTTGATCGCATTGGTGACGAGTTCGTTGACGATCACCGCGAAGGCCGTGGCATGGTTGGCATGGATGGTCAGCGCCGGGGGTGCATCGACGGCCAGGGGAACGCCGTAGGTCTCCTCCAGGTGGCGGCACAGGCCCTGCAGCGTGACCGCGGCATCCACCGCTTCCAGGGAACCGGCGCCCTGCACGAAGCGGTAGGTCTCCGCCAGTGCCGTGAGTTGGCTGGTGAGTTCCTTCGCGGCGTCGCGATAGGCCGGATCGTCGGTCTTGCGGGCCCGAATATGCATGAGGCTGGAGATCAACTGCAGCGAGTTCTTGACGCGGTGATTGACCTCGCGCACCGCGAGCGCATGGGCCTCCGCTTCCTGCCGGGCCACCGACCAGCGCAGGATGAACCAGGCAAGGCCCCAGAACACCGCATTGACGGCAAGCGTGAGGAGAGCCGTCGTCCAGGCCCGCGCCTGCCATTCTTCGAGCGCATCTGTCACGGGCTGCGAACTCGTGGCGAAGACACTCGGATGAGTGGCCGAACGGTTCCACGACACGATGCGCGGTTCGTCGTCCTGGCGCACCAGCGCGGTGCCGCTGGGCTGTGCCTCGACGCGCACGTTCATTTCCTGCACGAAGCCGGGCGAGGCGCGCTTTACGCTGCGGATGCGGGCGAGGATGTCGCCCTTCGTGGTATAGAGGCCCGCCCTCGCACCGGGCCAGGTGACGGCCTCCTTGTAAAGCGTGTCGAAGCTGTTCTTGTAGACGCCCACGGCGATGATCGCCTTCAGTGTGCCGTCCTGGTTGCGCACGGCGCGGCTGACGGTGAAATGCTCTTTGCCGGGGGTCGTTCCCGGCCGGTCATCACCGGTGATGACGGGATCGGCCGCCCCGGACACATGCGCCGTGAAATATGGGCGGCCTGCCTCGTTCATCGGCATGGGAGGGAAGGTCCGGCTGTCGGCGACGCTGTCGCCATGGCTGTCCAGCACCCAGGCACCGGCAACGATGCTGTTGCCCTGCACCATGCCTTGCAGCCGCAGGAAAATGGTGCGGCCCGTGTCGCGGTCGGCAAGGTCCCAGCCCCGCACCAGCGGCAGGGCACTGCTGATGATCTGTTGCGCCGCATCGGTTGCGGCATCGCCATGCGCGATGATCATGCGCGACATCGATCGCGTGCGCTCGCCCACCACGCGCAACGTGTCGGCGCGATCCTGCGAGATGATGTAGGCCGCGACGGCTCCCGTCGCGACCGCGAACATCACGCAGGCTGAAATGAGGACCCGGCGCATGTGTGATTCAGTGATGACCCGTCGCGTTCACGGGTTCGTCTAGCATGGGGATTCAACCGGATGAACACGACTCCGGGACGAAAGGCGATTTTCCTCAAGCCGGCACCCACCGATGATTGAAGAAGCCGCTCGATGCTCACCCTGCAGAGTGATTCGTCTCGCGGGAACTGACTCTACGTGACTCCCGTTCTGATTCGCGCCTGCGCGAAACCTCGCGCAACGCGAGTCCCGTCTGTTTGTATGAGGAGCATGCAATGCCGCGGCCCGGTCGTGCGTATTGGAAGGGTTTCCTGCGGTTGTCGCTGGTGTCGATACCGGTCGAGGTCTATTCGGCGGTGGAGACAGCCGCATCCATCACGCTCAACCAGATCCACAGGCCGTCGGGCAAGCGCATCAACTATACGAGAACCGTGCAGGGCATCGGCCCTGTCGAGACGGCCGATATCGTGAAGGGCTATGAAGTCGACAAGGACGTCTATGTCACCCTCGAGCAGGGCGAGATCGACGCCCTGAAAATCGAATCCAAGCGCACGCTGAACCTCACGCAGTTCATCGATGCCGGCGAGATTGATCCGCGTTACTTCGAGAAACCTTTCTACGTGGTACCGGTGGATGCGCAGGCGGCGGAAGGCTATCTGGTCATCCGCGAGGCGCTTGCCGACATGAAAAAAATGGGCGTCGGGCAGATCACCATGGCGGGCCGCGAGCACATCGTGGCGGTTGGCCCCGTGGGCAAGGGTCTTGTCATGGAAGTACTGCGTTACGAAGGCGAGGTGCGTGCGCCGGGCGCATATTTCGGAGACCTTCCGACCCTGGCCCTCGACAAGGAAATGGTGGCACTGGCCCGCGAGCTCATTTCACGCAAGGCGGCACCTTTCGATCCGGGAAAATTCCACGACAGCTATGCCGACGCAATGCACGCCTTGATCGCCGAGAAAGCCAGGGGCAAGCGTATCGTGGCCAAGCCGCTTCCCGCAGGACCCGAGGGCAAGGTCGTGGACTTGCTCGATGCACTGAGGAAAAGCCTGAAGGGTTCTGCCGGCGACGCGCAGAAGGGCGGCGCATCGAAGCGCTCAAGGGCGTCGCAGAAAAGGGCGTCCTAGTTCTTTGGCAACCACTGGGCCGGTTTCACGGCCTTGTGCGTGCGCGCTGCCTCATACGCCGCTTCGACCAGCGCATAGGTCTTGAGATTGTCTTCGCCGGAGGTGTCTGCCGGCAGCCCGTCGCGGAAACGTTCGAACATGTGGCGGTTGGTGTGCAGCACGGCTTCCTGCGAGACGTGCCAGGGCCGGCTCGTCCAGTGCAGCAGGGGTCCGCCCACCTGGTCTTCGAAGGATAGCCCCTGGGTGGTGACGATCACCTTTTCGCCCTTGGTGAGGATGACAGAGCCGCCATCGCCCTCGATCTCCAGCATCGTCTCGGGGAAAGCGTCGTCGCGGCGTCTTGCGGCGTAGGTTGCCTCGACGACCGAGACGGCGCCGGAGGTGTGGCGCATCAGGATGGTGGCCGTGTCCTCGGCCCTGATCTTCGGATTGCGCTTCTGCGTCTCGGCCGAAAGATGCGCCACCTCGCCGAGGAAGTAGCGTGCAAGATCGAGGATGTGGATGCCGACATCCTGGATGACGAGCTTCTCTTCTTCCGCGAGGTAGGGCTGGCCGCGGTAGACGTCGAAGCCGGTGCGCCAGGAAAGCCTGGCCCAGGTGGGCGTGCCGATGGTGCCCTGGTCGAGGATCTTCTTGACCGCGCGCATGGCGGAGGCGAAGCGGAAGTTCTCGTGCACGGCGAGCCATGCATTGTGCTGGCGGGCCTTCTCGACGATGGCGATGCAATCTTCCCAGGTCGGCGCGAAAGGCTTCTGCACAACGGCCGCAATGCCGCGCTCGGCGGCAATCGCGGCGAGTTCCCTGTGGGTGTCCATGCGGGTGGCGATGTCCAGAAGGTCGATCTTCACCGTATCGAGCATGTGCCCCATGTCGGTGAAGTGCGGAACCCCGAAGGCCTTGCCGGCAGCGGCAGCGCGCGACGCGTCCCTGTCGCACACGGCCGAGAGCATGGCGCCCTCTGGCTTCAGGTCAGCCCAGGCATTGAGGTGGTTCTGGGCATAGAAGCCGCACCCCACCATGCCGATCGCCACGCGTTGCTTCGCCGCCGACGTGCTGGTTGCCATGGTGTTCCCCTCCATCTCGCATGACCAGCTGATGTGTACCGGAGGTGATGGCGGCTTGTCGCCTGCAATTTGACCGGCTCAGAATTCCTCCCAGCCGGCATCAACGGGCTCGGCCCGGGCTGCGGCGACCTTGGCCTTGCGCACCGTGGGGGCGCGTGGGGCCGGGCGATGTGCTTCGCGGGCTTCCTCGGCCTGGCTGATGGCCGCGCCCACGGCAGTGGTGAAGCGCGCCACGATCTGTGCAAGCTCGGTCGACTGCTGGGTGAGGGTGCGCGTGGCGGCGGTGGCTTCCTCGACCATGGCGGCGTTCTGCTGGGTCACCTGGTCCATCTGGTCGACCGCCGTGTTGACCTCCTGCAGGCCGGTGGCCTGTTGCTCGGCGCTGCGCGCAATCTCATTGACGATGCCATTGATCTCGTTGACACGCTCGATGATCTGGCGAAGCGAGGTGCCGGTTTCCGCCACGAGCTGCACGCCCTCCTGCACCTGGCTGCGCGAGGTGGAGAGGATGCCCTTGATCTCCTTGGCTGCCTCGGCCGAACGCTGGGCCAGCGCCCGCACCTCGGAAGCCACCACTGCGAAGCCGCGTCCTGCATCGCCCGCCCGCGCGGCCTCGACGCCGGCATTGAGGGCCAGCAGGTTGGTCTGGAAGGCAATCTCGTCGATGACGCCGATGATCTGGGTGATCTCGTGGGATGACTTCTCGATTCCCTGCATCGCCTCGACGGCGCGCTTGACGACGACGCCCGAACGGTCGGCGTCGTCCTTGGCGGCAGTCACCATGTTGCGCGCATGCTGGGCCCCTTCGGCGGTCTTCTTGACCGTGGACGTGATCTCGGCCACGGCGGCGGCTGTTTCCTCGAGGTTGGCCGCCTGGTTCTCGGTGCGCCGCGACAGGTTGTCGGACGCCTGGGCAATTTCTTCCGTGCCGGACTTGATGCCGAAGGAGCCGCGCTTCACCGTGTTGATGGTGTCGGCAAGGCTGTCGGCGGCGGAATTGAAATACTGCCGCAGCCTGTCGAGCGCGTCAGGGAAGGGCGTGTCGATGCGGTGGGTGAGATTGCCCCTGGCGAGGTTCTCGAGACCCTGTCCGAGCACCGTGATGATGTGCTGGGAATTCTCGTCGTTCCTGCGGTTCTGCACCGCCTGGTCCTTGAACACCGCGAGCGCCCGGGCCATTGCGCCCACCTCGTCGCCGCGCGTGGCATAGGGCACGACTTCGTCCAGGTGGCCTTCCGCGAGCCTGGCCATGGTGGCGGAAATCGAGGTGATGGCCCGCACCACGAACTGGTGGGTTCCCAGCAACATGAGCATGATGACCAGGAGAATGCCGATGTTGAAGCCGGTGGTGATGTTCATGTCATGGTCGGACTGCAGCTTGTTCTGGGCCTCGATGGCTGCCACCGACGTGGAAATCTTGTTGGCCTGGTCCTGCATGTAGACGCCGAAATCGATGAAGTCGTGGCTCATCTGCTTTGACAGCACGTCGATGGCTGCGGCGTCGCGCTGCTGGAAGGCGGGAACGATCTTGGTGCGGAAGTCCGACCAGAAGCGGTCGTTGCGGCGCTCCACTTCCTGCTCGAATGCGGTCCAGTCCGCCTCGGGCATGAGGTCGAACTCCTTCATATGCTCCTTCCAGAACGCCAGCCTGGTGCGATAGTCGTTCTCGATCTGGTTCAGCCGGTCGTTGAGCTTGTCGAGCAGTTCAGGCTCGTCCTCGAGGATGTGCATGTAGGCAAAGGGTTCCGCGGGGTAGAGCGGCGGCGGCAGGATGTCGGCGACGAGGTCCTTGCCGCTCACGATCCGCTCGTAGCTGGGGCTGCCGATGCGGTTGTCGTCGATCGCGTTGTGCGTCTGCAATCCGAGGACTGCGAGCAGGCCGGTGATCACGAGACCGAAGGCGATCATCAGGCGCTGGATGGTGAAGAGGCTCTTTTTCATGGGGGGTTCCGCAGTGGTGAATGTGTCTGGAGGCCGTGGCCGGGGTCAGGGCTCATCCCCGGAGTCGGGGGCGAGCGTGTCGTGGAAGGATTTGAAGTGGGCGAGCGCGGTGCCGCTGGCCGTGATCTCGGCGCCGTAGCGTGGCGGCGTCGCCCACCGCACGATGCACGAGACCTCGCCGAATTGCGGATTGGCGATGCGCAGTCTCTGCCCGGGCCGGACCACGAAAAGGCTGTCCGACCGGAATGCAACGCCGTTCTCGGAGACATCCGTCAGTCTGGCCCGGAATTCGCCGTCCGGCGTTCCGACCATGACCGGCAGGCTGCACGCCCGCCGCTCGGTGCGGCGGCGGCTGTCATGGATGGAACGGATATCCGTGCGCGTCGGGTCAGGGCTTTCGGCAGGCATGAGGGATTCCGGGCTGGGCTCGCAGCGCAGGCTATGTCCACATGATTGTCCCAAGCTTGAGCAGCGTTCGGTTTCGCGGCAGTCTGGCCTCCGACATGGAACCGAAGGTGCCTGGGACGCTTATCGCCGCGGTCGGAGACAATTGCATCGATCGCTACCTGCCGCCGGTCGACGATTGCCTGGTGGGCGGCAACGCCGTGAATGTCGCGGTTCATCTGGCCCGGCTGGGCAGGCCCGTCGCATATTTCGGTGCGGTGGGGGACGATTCCGCTGGCGAGGCCGTCTGCCGGGCGCTGCGCGCCAACGCGGTGAACGTCGAGGGCCTTCGGCGCATGTCTGGCCAGGCCACCGCCCGCACCGTCATCGAAACGCTGGCCGATGGCGACCGCCGTTTCGTCTTCGAGAGCTTCGGGGCTTGCGCCGCCTATCGTCCCGGCCTCGTCGACATTGCCCGCCTGACGGAGATGCGGCACGTGCACATTGGCTGGCTGCGGGGCGCCATGGAACTGCGCCAAGCACTTCGTAACTCCGGCGTGCCGGTCTCGCAGGATCTCTCGGTGAACAATTGCTCCGAGGATCTCGACCCCTCGGGCCTCGACATTGCCTTCGGGTCTGCGCCATCCGCCGAAGGGGAAGCCGAGTCGGAACGGCTGCTGTCCCGGGGTGCACGGGTAGCGGTGGTGACGCTCGGAGCGGCCGGAAGCCTTGTCAATCAGGGCGGGAAGATCATCCGGGTCGAAGCTGTGCCGGTCCGTGTACTGGACACCACCGGGGCCGGGGACGCCTTCATTGCAGGCTTTCTCGATGCCCATGCCAAGCGTTTGAATTTAAAGGACTGCCTGCTTGCGGGGGCGGCGGCGGGCAGCGCCGCCTGCGGGGTCCGGGGCGGTTTTCCCCAGCCACCGCTGCAACCGTTTGTTCACGATGACGGCGCCTGAAGCGAAAGAGTCTTGGAGACCGGTTGAGTTTCTAGTAACTGTCTAGCCATGAAGAGGACCGGGGCAATTGCGGTGGGTTGCATGCTGTCCGTGGCGCTGTGCGGCGTTGCGGAAGCAGGTGAAGTCGTCACCAGCAGTGCGGCTGCCATGGACCTCGCGACACTGCAGCCCTTCGTGCCGCTGAGCAACGAGGCGGTGTTGACCAGCGACGAGATCACCGCGCTCGGCAAGCAGGACAGGATCGACATCCTGCCCGCCTCCGCCGCCGCGGATCCGATTCGCCCGGCCCCAACCAATTCGCCGGCCGCGAACTTCATCAACGCGCTCGACTACAATCTCCAGCACATCGACGTGTCGCAATACGGCGACTACAGCTTCGAGACCTTCTGGGACCAGGCAAAGTCGGTGAAGTGGGACATTCTCGCCCTCTATGGCGGCGTCACCGTGTTCGGCATCAAGAACTGGGACTGGGGCTCTTCCGGCTATCACTTCCAGAGCGAGGGCTGGTTCGGTACGGACACCAAGTACGGCGGCATGGACAAGCTCGGCCACGCCTATACCGGCTACGTGATCTCGCAGTATTTCACCCAGCGCATCGCCCATTCCGTCGACGACCCGACCAATGCCGCCATCACCGGCGCGCTGCTCGGCATGGGCTTCCAGACCTACATCGAATTTTTCGACGGCTTCGCGGGTGAGCACGGATTCTCCTACGAGGATCTGATCGCCGACGGCGTCGGAGCCACCTTCTCCTTCCTCCGCAACACCGTTCCGGGCCTTGCCGACAAGCTGGACTACCGCCTCGAATACTGGGGCGCCTCCGACTACCACGACTGGGGCCCCGCCACCGACTATGATGGCCAGCGCTACCTGCTGGCGCTGAAGCTCTCCGGCTTCGACAAGCTCGAGGATACGCCGCTGCGCTTCGTCGAGCTGCAGGCCGGCTATTTCACCGAGGGCTATACCGACCAGACCCGCGCCCATGACGTGGAGCCGAGCCGCAACCCCTATGTCGCCATCGGCCTCAACCTCAACGAACTCCTCGGCGAGGCGCCGGAAGTGGCCGACACCATGCCGGGCCGGGCCGCGAGCACGCTGTTCACCTATTGGCAGCCGCCCTACACCTACGTCGCGACCGACTATCACAACTAGCTGATAGACCCCACCATTCTCAGCGGTGCCTGCATGTGTTACTGATATCGGGAACACATTCGCGGCAGCACAGGGGTCTGGCCAATGTTGCGTACTTCCTCTCGGGAACCGGGCAAGGCGAAGAGGCGAACGCCTCCCCTCATGCCATGGGCCGTACGCAAGTCGCTGCTGACCGCCGCGAACAGCGTGAGCCTCAAGGCACGCGAGGTGTTGTTTCACGCCGGCGATGCGGGGGACGGCTGCTACTTCCTGCGGGACGGGGTGGTGAAGGCCGCCGTGATCGCGAAAGACGGCCAGGAGCGGCTGCTTGCAGTGCTGGGCCCCGGCTCGCTGATCGGCGAACTCTCGCTGTTCGACGACCAGCCGCGCTCGGCCACCATCTCGGCGCTCAAGCCGTGCAGCCTCTTTCACATGTCGAAGGGGTCATTCTTCCGGCTCGCCGATGCCAACCCGCAGGTCTATCGCGAGGCCCTCAAGATCCTGACGCGCCGTCTCAGGCAAACAAACGATTCCGTCGTTGCCCAGGGCACGGTGACGGTGGCCGGCCGCGTCGCCCGTGCCTTCGCCTCGCTCGCCCAGGGACTGGGGGAGGGCCGTCCCAATGGCGCCATCCTGCTTCCCAACAAGATCACCCAGAACGATATTGCCGGCATGGCGGGCGTCGCCCGCGAGAATGCCAGCCGCGCCATCAACGACCTCCTGCGCGACGGCGTCCTGAGCCGCGAGGGAAGCTTCTACGTGATCGCCCGTCCGGAAGAACTCGCGGACATGGCGGAGATCTGATCTCAGCCGCGCGCCTGGCTCTCCATGAGCCGGTCGACCAGCATCTCCATGTCGCTCGCTTCGGCATTGGCGAAGGCGATGCGGAGATAGCGCTCCTGTCCAGGGCCGAACATCGAACCGGGAAGGCAGAGAAGGTCGTGTTCGCCTGCCAGCCGCATCGCCACCTGCTTTGCCGTTTCCGCCGCGAAGGGATGTTCGACATAGGCAAAGAGCGCGCCGGAGCTGATCAGCCGGTAGGCCAGCCCCTTGCGCCCGAAGGCCTGGCGCAGCGCTGAAAGCCGCCCGTGCATCATGGCGATCTTCGCCCGTTTCCAGCCGTCAAGCTCGCTGAGTGCGAAGAGGGCCGCGCGCTGCGAGATATGAGAGGTGCAGATCGCCATGCAATCCATGATCTTCTCGATTTCGGCCAGCACGCGCGTCGAGGCGGTGATCGAGCCGACGCGGTAGCCGGTCATCGCGAAGGCCTTGGAGAAGCTGTAGAGGTGGATGAAGCCGTCTTCCCAGCCATCCGTTGCGAAGAGCGGATGGGCCGGCACTTCGCCATCGCGGAAATCCTTGTAGGTTTCGTCGATGACGAGTGCGATGCCGCGGGCGCGCGCCACGTCGAACAGCGCCTTGATGGTTTCGGGCGTATAGATGGAGCCTGTCGGATTGTTGGGCGAGCACAGCACGATGGCGCGCGTCCTGTTGTCGATCAGCTTCGCGGCTTCGGCCGGGTCGGGCTGGCCGATGCCCGCGATGTAGCGCGCCTCGATGCCGAGCATGCCGAGCCACATGGTGTGATTGAAGAAATAGGGAACAGGCACGATGACATTGTCGCCGGCACGCGCGATGGCCATGATTGCCGCGGCGAAGGCCTGGTTGCAGCCGGCGGTCACGCAGACATTCTCTGCCGCCACCTTGCCGCGATAGTCGGCAGAGAGGTGTTCCGCGATGGCGCTGCGCAGTTCCGCAATGCCGAAGATGTCGGTGTAGAGGCTGATGCCGGGCGCATGGGCGAGGCGCGCCACCTCGTCATTCAGTTCCTCGGCGCAGCTCCAGCTTGGCACCGCCTGGCAGAGATTCAGCAGCTTCCTGTTGCGCAACCCGGGCCGAACCCAGGTCTGCGCTTCCATGATCGGCGGCGCCTCGATCCGGTTGATGGCAGGATTGACGGCATAGGTCATGATGGGGCACCAAGAGCTTGAAAATGCGGTTCGCGCCGGAACATGCCGGGCGCCGCCAGGAGGTGCAAGCATGAAAGCGATCCGTATCGAGAAGACCGGTGGCCCCGAGGTGATGAAGCTCGTCGACGTCGAGGTGGGCAAGCCCGCTGCAGGGCAGGTCCGCGTGCGGCAGACGGCGATCGGCCTCAACTACATCGACACCTATCACCGATCGGGCCTCTATCCGCTGCAGTTTCCCTCGGGCCTCGGCCTCGAGGCGGCCGGCGTGGTGGAAGAGGTGGGCGAGGGGGTGACGAACCTCAAGGCGGGCGATCGCATCGCCTATGGCACCGGGCCTATCGGCGCCTATGCCGGAGAGCGCAATCTTCCGGCCAACCGGGTGGTGAAGCTCCCTGCCGCGATTTCGGACGAGACTGCCGCGGGCATGATGCTGAAGGGCATGACGGCGCGCTACCTGCTGCGTGCGACCTACGTGGTGAAGCCGGGCGATACCATTCTGCTGCATGCCGCGGCGGGTGGCGTGGGCCTCATCATGAGCCAGTGGGCCAAGGCACTGGGCGCCACCGTCATCGGCACGGTCGGCTCCGATGCCAAGGCCGCCACCGCGCGTGCCCATGGCTGCGATCATGTCATCAACTATTCGACCGAGGATACCGTGAAGCGCGTGCGGGAGATCACCGGCGGCAAGGGCGTGCCGGTGGTCTACGACGGCGTCGGCAAGGATACGCTGATGATCTCGCTCGATTGCCTGCGGCCCCGCGGCCTCATGGTGAGCTTCGGCAATGCCTCGGGCCCCGTGCCCCCGCTCGACCTGCTGTTGCTTTCGGCCAAGGGCTCGCTCTACGTGACGCGCCCCACGCTCAACACCTACACCGCCTCCGACGCCGACCTGCAGGAGACTGCGCAGGATCTCGTCGATGTGGTGGCCAGCGGCAAGGTGAAGATCCCCGTCAACCAGCGCTATGCGCTGGCCGATGTGGTTCAGGCGCATCGTGACCTCGAAAGCCGCAAGACCACGGGCACCACGGTGCTGCTGCCATGACGGCAGGCCGTTCGGAGCGCATCAAGCTCGTGCTCCGCCAGTGTGACGAACTGCTGCGCAGCGGCAGGCTACCCGAGGCCGAGGCTGCCGCACGCCGGCTCGTCGCCGAGGCGCCGCTGTCGGCGCCTGCGCAATACATGCTGGGCATCACCATCCAGTCGCAAGGCCGCTTCGAGCAGGCAGAACCGCACTTCGCGCGCGCCGTGACGCTCGACGGGCGCAATGTCAGCTACCTGCTGAACTATGGTCTCTGCCTGCTCAGCATGGGCCGTGTGCCGGAGGCCGCCGCGCAATACGAGAAGGCGCGCAGTGTCGCCCCGTCGAACGTCGAGGCCATCTGGCGCAACGGATCCTTCCACGCCCGCATCGGCCACATGGAACGCGCACTCGCCCTGTTCGGCAAGGCACTGGAACGCGCACCGGATGCCATGAAGCATGCCATCCGGCTCGAGGTGCTCGACTGCCTTCTCTCACTCGGCCGCATCGCCGAAGCCGAGGAGCACATCGCTCGCTTCATCGGGGTCACGCCGTTCCACCCGCGCTACCTCTGCCTGCTCGCGTCGATCGGCAAGCATGATGCCCACTCGCCGATGTTCGCGCAGGTTCAGGATGAGCTTGCGCGGTCCGACCTCACGCCGGTCGACCGCAGCGATCTCATGGTCAGGCGGGGGGTGATGCTGCAGGCCAGCCGCCGCTACGACGAGGCCTTCGCCAGCTTCACCGAAGGCAAGCGGCTGCTGCGTGCGCCGTCCGTTACCGCCGCCTTCCGCCAAGAGGTGGACCAGCGCATCGCCACCTTCGGCAAGGAGAGGTTGGCCATGCTCGCGGCCCGATATGGCCACAGCGACGCTCGCCCGGTCTTCGTCGTCGGCCTGCCGCGGTCGGGAACGACTCTCGCTGCCCAGATCATTTCCGCACACAGCCGCGCGGGTAACGCGGGCGAGCTCGAGACCATGACCTATGTCGCCGCGAAACTCGGCCGGGGCAGGCCCCTTGCGGATATCGAGACGGCGCTTGCCGACGCTGGCGGGAAAGGCGTTGCCAGCGTGGCCGCTCTCTATCAGGCCACGATGCGCTACGTTGTTCCGGACAAGGACCTGGCGGTCGACAAGATGCCGCTGAACTTCCGCTTCATCGCCGAGGCCGCGATCCTGTTTCCCGGTGCGCGCTTCGTGCATTGCACCCGCCACCCGGCCGACACCTTCATCTCGGCGCTGCAGACGGAAATGAATGCGGCGCATTCCTACAGCTACGACCCTGCCGACTATGCCGCCTATCACCGTGAATACCGCCGCTTGATGGCTCATTGGGACGAGGCGCTGCCAGGCCGCGTCTTCCACCTCTCCTACGAGACGCTGGTGTCGGATCCTGAACCCGCCATTGCGCCCTTGCTGGATTACCTGGGCCTTCCCATGGAGGAGGCGTGCCTTCACCCGGAGCGTAACCAGGGCGCAGTGACGACCTTCAGCAGGCTGCAGGTGAGGTCGGGCATCAATGCCGCGTCAGTGGCCCGCTGGAAGCCCTACGAGCGCCACCTGGGACCGATCCTGGCCAGTTCCTAGGACGCGCAGCGGCCGCTGCCCGCGGCCACGGCGCGCCACTGCGGCGAGCACTGCGAATTGCTGCACAGGAAGCCTGCCAGCGTGCGCGACGGCACGGCGTGGGCGAGGTTCAGCGGCTGGCCGGCATTGTCATAGAGCGTGCTGACCACCATGCCCACGAGATCGCCCTTCTCGTCGAAGAGGGGACCGCCGGATTCGCCCTTCTGGGTCGAGAGGCGCAGCACCATGGCATCGGGATAACCGAACTTGGCGTCGTCGCCGGCATAATGCACAGCCTGGCCGAAGCTGGCGGATTCGAATTCTCCGAGCCGCGCCGTGTCGCCCTGGGCATGCGGCCGGCCGAGCGAATAGACGATGTTGCCCTTGGACAGGCACTGGCTGTCGCCAGGCGTCACGGCCTTGCCCGAGAAACCGCGCAGCCGGATCACCGCCATGTCGTTGTCGGGCTTCAGTGCGATCACGTCGCCGGAATAGACGCGGCCGTTTGCGGCCTTGGCGGAAACAGTGTTGCCGATCCGCTTGGCCACATGGGCAGCGGTCATGACATAGCCCGAACCATCGACCACGAAGCCCGAACCGGAGGTGACCGGCGTGCCCTTGCGGGTTTCCTTCGACATGGTGTCGGCCGAGGCCGGCTGCGACACGATCAGCGTGACGTAGGTCGGGCCGGAGCGGCGCACCAGGTTGGTGATCTGCTCGGCGCTGGCAACCGCCTCGCCTGGCGGCACGGAGGTTTGCTGGACATTGAAGTTGCGGCTCTCGAGATCGACGTTCGACGTCGACTCGCAGGCGGCGAGCGCGAGGCCGGCGAGGCTCAGGCAAAGCAGGGCGCGAAAGGAGGGCAACATCCGTCTCTCTTGTTCGACAGCCTCATAGCACAAAATTGGGCCATGGAATGGCCTGCATTGCGCAGTTCGGAAAAAGAAGAAGGGCAGGGGACCGCAGACAAAAAAAACGGCCCGCCGAAGCGGGCCGTCTCTTGGTCTCGTTTGCAGGGGTAAGGCTTAGAAGCGCCAGACCGAGACGAGGTCGACCGTCCAGTTGTCGGTCGAAACGTCGAGGGTATCCTTGTAGCCGTCGTTGACGGAACCAGCGATGCCCTTGCGGGTCACGTTGGTGTCGGCAGTGTACCACTCGCCTTCCAGACCGATCGTGAGCTGGTCGACGGGGGTGTAGTACAAGCCACCGAGGATGCCCCAGGTGTCGTAGTCGAAGCCCGAGTACTTCCAGACCGGGCCGGTAGAAGCCCAATCCACACCGTTGTGGCTGTCGCCTTCACGATGCTTGTAGCCGGCACCCAACTCGGCGTGCACCGAGTCAGACAGATTGGCAGAGGCCAAGCCCGTGATGCCCCACCAGTCGTTCGAGACCGGGTAAGACGTCACGATGTCGCCGTTGCTGTTGACTTCCTGGGTCGGGCCCGAACCCATGGCGGCAGCCAGAGACAGGCTGGCGATGTCGCCGAGGTTGAAGCCGACGCCCACACCGACCTGCCACAGGGCATCGATGTTGGCATTGTAGCCGAACGCACCCACAGTGTTCGTGGTCGGATCGACGCCGTTGCCGCCGAAGCCATAGTCGTTGTCGTTGATCGAGCGATACACACCCGAGATCTCGCCCGAGAACGAGTCGCCGGAGTACTTGATTTCGCCCGCAACGCCCAGGTTCTGGCCGTTGTAGTTGTTGTTGTCGTTGCCGAAGCCGTTGTTGAAGCCCGAGTCTTCGATGGCGACAGCCATGGAGAACGGACCCGAGGCATACGACAGACGCATCTGGGTGGTGTCACCCGGATCGAAGCTGAGGTCGGCGTTGTCGGTGTAGTAGCAGGTGCAGGCGCCATCATAGCCGTAGCCGATGTTGCCCAGCGAACCGGCATAACCACCGCCGAGCGTCAGCTCGGGGGTCATGGCCCAGTAGCCCCACGCCGTCTTCATGTAGACGTCGGCGGCGCCGTTGCCGTTGAAGTCAGCGCGCATCTTCAGTTCGACGCCGACTTCGCCGACGGCGGTGTCGGTGGTGGCGACGACGCGGAGCTGGCCGCGAGCCTTCACATCCCAATCGTCGTCGTTCGAGCCGGAGATCTTGATGCGGGTCTGCTGAGCGTAGCCCGTGCCATCATTGTACGCGCGCTTGAAGGTCGCATCGCCTTCCTGGCCGGCGTAAACGATTGCAGCGCGGACATAGCCCGACCACGAGATCGTGGTGCCGGCCGGAGCGTCAGCCGTCGGCATGACGGAGATGATCGTGGCGTTGTCGTTGACGACGCGGTCACGGTCCGAACCCAGCATGCCGGGGACCTGAGCAGCTTCGCCCTTCGAGATGGCGAGCAGCTGGTAGCCGGTCGGAACCGACGGAGCGGTTTCCATCGCGGCGACGCGGGCGTTGAGAGCCTCGACCTGAGCCTTCAGGTCGGTCAGTTCGTCGGCGTGGGCGACGGCGGCGGACACGGCAACCGCCGCACCAGCCATAAGCGCCATCTTCATAGTCTTCATTCTTGTTCTCCCAAGTCTCTTGGAGTTGAGGAGCCCCCCATCCCCTGCAAACGGTTGCGGAAGGCCATGCGCGAAGTTGTCGGGCACGGTGTTGTTGTCGCCCCTAATCCCCCAAAGGTCAACGAAGACCCGCTGCAATCGATTTGAATTTTGCCCCCTGTGCCACAATTGCAACAGTTGCCGGGCTGCCGGACGGGCCAAATTAAGCCGGGAAGATCAATTAGTTAACAGAACCTAAACGAAAGGCGGCGCGAAGGGAAGCACAAATGGGGCAAGCCTCGTCCCCATCCTGCCATGAATGGGGCAGGTGAACCCCTTGCCTGGCCTGT
Source organism: Hyphomicrobiales bacterium (assembly GCA_046349235.1). Classification (GTDB taxonomy): domain Bacteria; phylum Pseudomonadota; class Alphaproteobacteria; order Rhizobiales; family Aestuariivirgaceae; genus Aestuariivirga. The sequence goes on along the minus strand of JAXMCT010000008.1, from coordinate 400,887 downwards.
TCGGGCCCCCCGACCCTGATTCTCCGGGATTCGCTCGGCCTCCCCCTCAGGAACAGGCTCTAAAAGAAAAGACGGCCTGCCGAAGCAGGCCGTCTCCCCCCGGTCGTGTGAAGTCTCTTAGAAGCGCCAGACGGAGACGAGGTCGACCGTCCAGTTGTCGTTCGAGACGTCGATCGTATCCTTGTAGCCCTCGGCGGCAGTGTCCGTAATACCCTTCCGCTTGAAGGTGGTGTCCGCAGTGTACCACTCGCCCTCGACGCCGATCGTCAGCTGATCGACGGGGGTGTAGTACACGCCGCCGAGAATTGCCCAGGTATCGTAGTCGAAGCCCGAATACCTCCACACCGGACCATCATCATAGGAGACGCCGTTGTGGCTGTCGCCTTCGCGGTGCTTGTAGCCCGCGCCGACTTCAGCGTGGACGGAGTCGGACAGGTTGGCGGAAGCCAGGCCGGACACGCCCCACCAGTCATTGTTGACCGGATAGGCAGTATCGATGACGCCGCTGCTGTCGGTTTCCTGGAACGGGCCAGAACCCATGGCAGCCGCAAGCGAGATGCTTGCAATGTCGCCGAGGTTGAAGCCGACGCCGGCGCCGACCTGCCAAAGGGCTTCCAGATCTGCAGAGTAGCCCCAAGGCGCGCCCGTGTGTCCGCCGACCGTGTCACCACGCGGGGACGATCCACTACGGTCGTAGTCGCTCTCGTTGACCGAGCGATAGACACCCGAGATCTCGCCCGAGAAGCTGTCGCCCGAGTACTTGATTTCGCCGGCAGCGCCGAGGTTGTTGCCCGACAGGTTGTCCTGGTTCAGGCTGGCGTCTTCGATGGCGACAGCCATCGAGAACGGACCCGAGGCATAGGACAGGCGCATCTGGGTGGTGTCGCCCGGATCGAAGCCAACGTCGGCCTTGTCGGTGTAGTAGCAGGTGCACGCGCCATCATAGCCGTAGCCGATGTTGCCCAGCGAACCTGTGTAACCACCGCCGAGCGTCAGCTCGGGGGTCATGGCCCAGTAGCCCCAGGCCGTCTTCATGTAGACGTCGGAGTTGCCGTTGCCGTTCATGTCGGCACGCATCTTCAGTTCGACGCCCACTTCGCCGACGGCGGTGTCGGTGGTGGCGACGACGCGGAGCTGGCCGCGAGCCTTCACATCCCAGTCGTCATCAGTGTCGATAGAGGCCTTGAGCTTGCCCGTTCCGCCGTCCGGGAAGGTACGCTTCCACGTCCCGTCAGCATTCTGGCCCGAATACACGATCGCCGCGCGGACATAGCCCGACCACGAGATCGTGGTGCCGGCCGGAGCGTCGGCCGTCGGCATGACGGAGATGACCGTCGCGCTGTCGCTGACGACGCGGTCACGGTCCGAACCCAGCATGCCGGGGACCTGAGCGGCTTCGCCCTTCGAGATGGCGAGCAGCTGGTAACCGGTGGGGACCGACGGGGCGGTTTCCATCGCGGCGACACGGGCGTTGAGAGCCTCGACCTGCGCCTTGAGGTCCTGCAGCTGGTCGGCGTGGGCGGCGGCGGCGGACACGGCAACCGCCGCACCAGCCAGGAGCGCCATCTTCATAGTCTTCATTCTTGTTCTCCCGAATCTTGGAGTTTGAGACATCCCCCATCCCCTGCAACCGGATCCGGAGGCCAATGCACGAACTGGTCGAGCACGGTGTAGTTGTCTTCTCAATCGGTCATGCGGTCAACGTCTGCGCGTGAAATCCACCGGGAATCTTCCCGCCTGCTACAGGATTGCCACAGTCACGAGCCCCGGAAGACCGAGTGAAATCAATTGCATAAAAGGATGACGTGATGAAAAGGATTGCAGTCACACAGATGCTCACGCCTCCGCTCGCTGCGGGTTTCGACTCACCCCCGAAACTGCGTATGATTCCCGCGATGGATGAAAAACCCGCCCGTATGAACCCGAAGCGCTGGATGGCATTCCTGCCCCTTGTCATCCTGCCGTTGCTGGCGGCCGCGGTGATCGAAGGGCCTCGGCTCAGGCGGATGACGGAACACCAGATCGCGGCGGCGCTGGTTGCCGCGGGGCAGGGCTGGGCAAAGGTGACCGTCACCGGCCGCGACGTCGAGATCCGCGGTGAAGCCCCGAGCCCGGAAGCCGCCGCGGTGGCGCGGTCGCTGGCGGCGGCGACATTCGGGGTGCGGCGGGTGGACATGCATGTGGGCACCGTCCCCGCAAAGATGCCGGAATGAGGGCGATGGAGATGCTGGCCGATGCGCTGAACTTCACCGGAACGACGGTGCTGTTGCGCTTTCACTGGTTCTGGATGCTGGTTGCGCTGGGCCTTGGCGCCTGGGTGGGCTGGCGCACCGGCGGTGAAGGCGAAGGTGGTCCGCCGCGGCATGGCTCGCCGGAGGACGCACCGTGATCTCCAATGTTCACTATCTGGCCGAGCTGGCCCTCTGGATGATGGCGCTCTACCTTGCGGGATGTGTGGCGGGAGAGTGGGCGCGCCGCCTCGCTGGAAGGCGGCGCGGCAGGCTCAGCGACGCACCTTGAGCGCTGCAGGGCGCGGATCGAGCAGGCCGGGAATGCCCGCGAACTGGTCTTCCGGCGGGCCGCCGCCGACATAGGTGAAGCCCACCCTGTCGTTGGCCCGCCAGCCGGCGCTGACGCCGTGCGACACCATGGAGGGCAGGAAGCGTACCTGAAGCCCCGTGCCGAGCTGGGTGTGCTCCGGCAGGCTCACTTCCACCCAATCCTCGCCCGCGGCCATGATGCAGCCGACATGAAGACGTTTGCCGACCTCGTCGATGATTTCGGCGAAGCGCATGACGATGCTGCGAAGCGGGCTGTTGGCGGCGTCCATGGCGAATTCCCTTCAGCGTTATTGCGGAGTGAATTTTTGTCTTTTCATTCATTGCATTGTTCAGGGAGCTTTTGTTTCACACCTAGGTGCAAACACGGTGACAAAACGTCTCCTGCCTATGGAAGATGCTGATTTCCCTCGTCATTCATGCTAGGGTGATGTTCTGGCGACGAAGCGGGGAGCGTTTCTGCCCGGAGACGAAAACATGTCCAGAAGTGCCGACATTACCCGAACCAAGCTCCTCGAGGCGGCCTCCGTGCTGGTCGCGGAGGAGAGTCTGGCCAATCTCAGCATCGAGAACATCGCCGACAAGGCGGGTGTCTCCCGCCGGACGTTCTTCCAGCATTTCCCCTCGAAGGATCACCTGCTGTCAGCTGTGGTTGAGTTCAGCCGGCCCACCTATCTCGACCGCTACCGGAAATGGTCGGAGGACTGTGGCCCCGGCGCGACGATTGATCAGCGCATCGCCAGCATTTTCGAGAACATCACCCAGGCGGCGCACAATCCCAACTGGAAGGGCTGCTGCTTCATTCGCATGGCGGCCGAACTGGGCAGCCTGCAAGGCCATCCGGTGCACATGCTGGTGGCCGCGGCGAACCAGGATCTGGAAAAATGGCTCGAGCGGGCCCTCGCCGGAGAGAGATACGACCATCCCGCCGCCCTCGCCCGGCAACTGGTGGTGCTGATCAACGGCCTGCTGATGATCCAGCTGGTTACCCACTCGTCGGAATATGGACAGGACATCGGCGAGCTGGTGCGCAACCTGCTGGACGGCCACAAGCCCAAGAAAGTGGCGGCCTAGGCCGCGTCGACCACCTTCAGCCACGCGCCGATCGCCGCGACGCTTTCGGGTTCGTCGAGGAAGGGCACGTGCCCGCGCCGTGCGACCGTAATGGAAGCGAGCCCCGGGTGGTGCCGGTGCATGCCTGCCACGATCTCCGCGCTGAGGAGGTCCGAATGCTCGCCGCGCAGCACCAGCGAGGGCACGCCGGCCATCATGTCGAGCAGCGCCCAGAGCTCCGGCACCTTGCCGGCCTCGATATCGGCGATTCCCGGGAAGTTCTGCGCGAGCGCGGGGTCATAGTCGGCGCGCGGCACGCCGTTCACCTCGCGGTAGACGCGGCGCGCGAAAGCCAGCCACTCCGCCTCGCTGAGCGTGTCGAAGCCGGGGTTCGATGACTTGAGTGCCGAAACCGCTTCATCCCAGCTTGCGAATTGCGGGTCCGTGCCGAGATAAGTCCGTATACGGAGCAATCCGGCCTTGTCGATCTTCGGCCCGATGTCGTTGAACACGACGCCCGCCATGCGCGGCAGCGCCCGCGCCGCCATCACCATCGCGGCGATGCCGCCGCGCGACGTGCCGATGATGGCGAAGCGCCCGACTCCCAGCGTGTCCAGTACATGCAGCGTATCCGCCACTTCCTGGTCAGGCCGGTAGGTCGCCGGATCGGCGCGGCCCGAGCGGCCACGGCCACGGAAATCGAAGGCCAGCACGCGCCGCGTTTCGGCGAGCCGCGGGGCGATGGTCTCGAAATCCTTGGCATTGCGCGTGAGCCCGGGCAGGCAGACGATGGGAACGGCGCCGGTGCGGTGCCCCGCATAGTCACGTGCATAGAGCTGCGTGCCGTCGGCAGCTGCGATCAGATGCTCGGCGTAGTCCATCGATCTCAGTCGCAGCCGGTGATGAGATCGGCAAGCGAGCTCTTGCCGCCGCAGGACGAGCCCGCGACGCCGGCCTGTGCGGGCGCCGGCGCTGCCACCGCCTCGTCCACGGGGGCGGAGGTGGAGGCGACGTTGAGACTGTCGGTGCGCGCGCCGCGCATCAGGTCTGCCGTCATCGGGCGCACCGTCCTGGGCGCCAGGCGCGAGCGGTAGACGTGCAGGTTCTGCATCACCTTCTGCACATACTGGCGCGTTTCCTGGAAGGGAATGGATTCGACCCAGTCGATGGGGTCCACCTCGCCGGCACGGAAGTCGCCGTATTCAGCCACCCACTCGCGCGAGCGGCGGGGGCCTGCATTGTAGGAAACGAGGGTGAGCACGTAGGAGCCGCCGTGGTCGGCGACGAGGTCGCCGAGGTGTGCGGCGCCGAGCGTGACGTTGACCTGCGGGTTCATCAGCTGCGCGGGATTGTACTTGATGCCGTGCTGCTTGGCGATAAGCTTCGCCGTGCCCGGCATGATCTGCATCAGGCCCTGGGCGCCGACCTTGCTGCCGGCGTCGGGATTGAACTCGCTCTCCTGCCTGGCGAGCGCGAAGACCAGCGGCTTCTCGATCGGCTTGCCGACCTGCTTCCAGTCCGGCAGCGCGCGCACGGGATAGCCCCAGGAATCGATGTCGACGTTCTGCTGCGCGGCGGCCTTGGCGAGGCGCACGGCGAAGGTGGCGCCGCCCGCATCCCACACGATGGAAGCGACGGCATTCATCTCGTCGGTGGTGTCGAAGCGGTTGGCGAAGGACCACAGGAACATGTAGAGGTCGTTCTTGGTGCCGGCCTTGGCCATGATCCTGAAGGCGCGGACCACTTCGTCCTTGTTCACCATGGCGACCGCGGCGGACGAGGCATCGCCGCTCTCGATCTCCTCGGGCACCTTGCCAAGGCCGATCTTCTCGCGCGCCAGCTGGCCGTAATAGATGGTGGAATAGGCGGAGGCCTGCTTGTAGGCGGCCTTGGCGTTGCCCTTGTCGCCCATCGCCTCGAAGGCGCGGCCGGTCCAGTAGCCGGCGCGGGCCTTCTCGGTGCGCGACGGCGCGATCTCGGCGAGGCGCTGGAAGTGGCCCAGCGAGGTCTTCGGATCGTTCAGGTAACGCAGCGCGATCCAGCCGGCAAGGAACTCGCCCTCGACCGCCTCGTCGCCCTCGCTGAAGCCATGGGCGGCGGCGATCCTGTAGGCGGCCTTGCGCGCCGCCTTCGGATCGTCGAGCCCGATCGAGCGGCGCGCCACGATGCGGCGCTCGATCCACCACGCCTCGGCATCGCCGATCTTGTCGGCATCGCCGGGGATGGTGAGCAGCACGTCACGCGCCTTGGCGTAGTTCTCGTTGAGGCGGTAGTAGCGGGCCAGCGCATAGCGCATGCCGAGCGCGTTGCGCATGTCGGAGGACAGGCCGCCATAGAGCTTGTCGGCACCCTTCTCGCCGCGCACCAGCTTCTGCGCCACGCCGGCGGCCTTCTGGTATTCGGCGGGCAGGCGCTTGGCGACGCGGATCGCCGCGTTGGTTTCCTGCGCATAGACGAGGCGCCACATGCGGCGCTTGTTGTCCTCGACGGTGAGCAGCTTGCCGAATTCGGACGACACCTGCTTCTCGAGTTCGGCGGTGGCATCGGGGTCGGCCCACACCTTCTGCACCTGGGCCTTCGCACCCGCCGTGTCGCCGGTGGCGAGCAGGGCGCGGGCCAGCGCCAGCGAACCTTCGTCGGTGACGGGCTTGCGCTTGGCGAAGTGCTGGAGAATCAGCTCCGGCGATTCGTTGTTCACATAGAGCGAGCGCTCGGCGCGCTTCACCAGCGCTTCCGACAAGGGCCACTTCGGCGCCATGTCGAGGAAGGCCATGATGCGCTGGTAGCCCGCGTCATTGGGGTGGTCGCGCAGGTAGATCAGTTCCACGAGCTTGATCGCCGCGGTGTCGCCCGAGCGCTGGGCCGCTTCGCCGGCCGCCACGAAATCGCCCTTCAGCGCCAGCCGTGCGGCCTCCACGGCCGCCGAGGCGGGCTCGGAGGCTGCCAGCACCACGCCGGACTGCGACACGAATCCGGGCGAGACCATCGCCGTCGTGGCGGCGAGGGCAATCAGGCTGATACGCAGGAACCGGTTGATACGCATGAACGATCCAATCAAATTCAGTCATCGTCGGGCACCGCCGCTAGGGCGCAATTGTGCCCTTAGCATGGCCTTCGCCGGGGCCCCATCGGCGCTTGCCGCTGAACGGCCAAGCGTCTATGGTGCCGCGCCGTTTGCGGGCTGGCGGTGAAACCGGTTCCCAAACTAGGCCGCCCATGGTTTCCAAGTCCTTACCTTCACGTCTTACCGGAGTTAGCCCCGTGCAGTTGAGAGGTTCCTTTCCCGCGCTCATCACCCCCCTGCAGAATGGAGAGGTCGACGAGGTGGCGTTCCGGAAATTCGTGAACTGGCAGATCGAGCAGGGCTCCCATGGCCTGGTCCCGGTGGGTACCACGGGCGAGAGCCCGACGCTCGACCCCGAGGAACACAAGCGCGTGATCGAGATCTGCATCGAGGAGGTGCGCGGGCGCGTGCCGGTGATCGCCGGCACCGGCTCGAACTCCACCGCCGAGGCGATCGACTATACCGAGCACGCCAAGGAAGCAGGGGCGGATGCCGCGCTGGTGGTCGTTCCCTATTACAACAAGCCCACCCAGGACGGCCTCTATGCCCATTTCCGGGCCATCGCCGACGCGGTCGACATTCCGATCATCGTCTACAACGTGCCGGGCCGCACGGTCGCCAACATCTCGGTCGAGACGCTGGCAAGGCTGTCGCACGACTGCAAGAACATCATCGGCACCAAGGATGCCTCCGCCGACCTGACCAGGCCGTCGCGCCAGCGCCTCGCCTCGGGCAAGGACTTCATCCAGCTCTCGGGCGAGGATGGCACGGCGCTCGGCTTCAACGCCCATGGCGGCGTCGGCTGCATCTCGGTGACGGCGAATGTCGCACCGCGCCTCTGCGCCGAATTCCAGGAAGCGACGCTGAAGGGCGACTATGCCACGGCACTCGCCCTGCAGGACCGGCTGATGCCGCTGCACCACGCCATGTTCGTCGAGACCAGCCCTGGCCCCGTCAAGTATGCCGCGAGCCTGCTGGGCCTGTGCACGCCCGAGGCGCGGCTTCCCATGGTGCCGGTGGTGGAATCCACCAAGAGGGCGGTGCGCGAGGCGATGATCCACGCCGGGCTGCTGAACTGAGATGAGTTCCAAGAGCGGCGGCGCCAAGGCGTCGCGCAAGGAAGACGGCATCAAGGTTGTCTCCGACAACCGCCGCGCCCGCTATGATTACGAGATCCTGCAGGCCTTCGAGGCGGGGATCGAGCTCAAGGGCTCGGAGGTGAAATCGCTGCGCACCGGCCACACCAACCTGGCCGAGGCCTATGCCGCGATGAAGGGCGGCGAGCTGTGGCTCATCAACTCCAACATTCCGGAATACCGCGAGGCCAACCGCTTCAACCACGAACCGAAGCGGCCGCGGAAACTGCTCCTGCACAAGTCGGAGATCAACAAGCTCTCCTCCGGCGTGCTGAAGGAGCACCTCACCATCATTCCACTCAAGATGTTCTTCAACCCGCGCGGCCGCGTGAAGGTCGACATTGCGCTGGCCCGCGGCAAGAAGCTTCACGACAAGCGCGAGACGATCAAGGAACGCTCATGGGATCGTGAGCGCGCCCGCCTCATGCGCGAGAAAGGCTGATTTCAGGGATCATGGTCTTCATGCAGCATCTGCTCGGCCGCAGAATGCCCAACGTCGAGCTCGAGGCGACTTCGGGCGCACCCGTCAACCCGGCGCGCATCCAGGGCCCTTCGGTGATCTTCTGCTATCCCTTCACCGGCAGGCCAGGCCATCCGAACCCGCCGAACTGGGATCACATCAAGGGTGCCCACGGCTCGACGCCGCAGGCGCTGGCCTATTCCGAGCTCTACGGCGAGTTCCGCCGGCTGGGCGTCAAGCTCTTCGGGCTCAGCATGCTGACGAGCGAGTGGCAGCAGGACTTCGTCGAACGCAACGCGCTGACCTATCGGCTGCTGTCCGACCATCACCGCCTGTTCCAGTCGCGCCTCGGCCTGCCGATGTTCGAGACGGGAGGCGGGCTCTATCTCCAGCGCATCACCTTCATCCTGCATGACGGCATCGTCTCGTCGGTGCGTTTCCCGGTGCCGGAACCGGAAAGGGATGCCGCGGAGGTTCTTGCGGCGCTCTCCTAGGACGCGTCCAGAAACTCACGCACCCTTGCGAACACCTTGCGGAACATCTCCGGCGTCAGCACGCCGGTGTTGGTGTTGTACCTCGAGCAGTGATAGCTGTCGAACAGGCGTAGTGGCCCGATTTGGTGTTCGCCGCCATGCGAGAAGGGATGCGCGGACTTCCGTGCACCGAGCGCCGAGAGCACGCCGTCATGCGCCACGCGGCCCAGCGCCACGATGGCCTTGAGCTGGGGCAGCGCATCGATCCGTGCACGGAGGAACGTGTTGCAGGTCCTGATCTCGGCGGGCAGCGGCTTGTTCTGCGGCGGCACGCAGCGCACCGCATTGGCGATCATCGCGTCCGCCAGCGTCAGCCCGTCATTGGGGTCGGCGCGGAACTGGCCCTTGGCGAAGCCATGGTCGATGAGGGTGCCGTAGAGAAGCTCGCCCGCATAGTCGCCGGTGAAGGGCCGCCCGGTGCGGTTGGCGCCGGCAACGCCGGGTGCCAATCCCGCGATCAGCAGCCGCGCGTCGCCGGTGCCGAAGCAGGGCACCGGCGCGTTGAACCAGTCCGGATGCAGCTTCCGCTGCGCCAGCCGGTATTCGACGAGCCGCGGGCAGAGCGGGCAGTCGCGGCCGGGCTCCGGGCTATGAGGGTCAGATGTCGGCAAAGTCCTCGAAGCTCTCGCGCGGGGCCTGCGGGGCGGGGCGCTCGCGGCGCTCCGAGGGATCGCGGCCGATCTCCTCGCGCAGGTCGGCGAGGTCGATGAACTGGTCGGTCTGGCGGCGCAGGTCGTCGGCGATCATCGGCGGGCGCGTGGTGAGCGTGGAAACCACCGTGACGCGGCGGCCCTTGGCCTGCACCGCGGCGACCAGCGAACGGAAGTCGCCGTCGCCCGAGAACAGCACGATATGGTCGAGCTGGTCGGCCAGCTGCATCGCGTCGACGGCGAGTTCGATGTCCATGTTGCCCTTCACCTTGCGGCGGCCCATGGCGTCGGTGAATTCCTTCGCCGGCTTGGTGACCACGCGATAGCCGTTGTAGTCCAGCCAGTCGATCAGCGGCTTGATCGGCGAATACTCCGCGTCGTCGAGCAGCGCGGTATAGTAGATGGCACGGATCAGCCGCGAACGCTTGCGGAAGAATCCGAGCAGGCGCTTGTAGTCGATGTCGAAGCCCAGCGTCTTGGCGGTGGCGTAGAGGTTGGATCCGTCGATGAACAGCGCAACGCGCTCATCCTGATGAAAATGCATGTCTGAAAACTCCTAAACGTGTATGGGATCGGTTTAGACAGCCACCCAACCGCGCTCAAGTGAAATGATTCTCATCGCCCTCGGCTCCAACAGCGACGGCCCCTGGGGCACACCGCGCGAGGCGGTGGGCGAGGCGCTGCACCGCCTCGACTCCGGCGCCACGCGGCTGAAGCAGGCTTCGCAACTCCTGGTGACCGCACCCTTCGGCGTCACCGACCAGCCAGACTTCGTGAATGCCGTTGCGGAAATCGCGACGGACCTCGGGCCGGCAGACCTGCTGCAACATCTGCACGACATCGAGCGCAAGGCGGGGCGGCAGCGGACGCTGCGCTGGGGCCCGCGCACGCTGGACCTCGACCTGATCGACTATCACGGGTTGATCAGGCGCGATCCGCCGCCGGTGCTGCCGCACCCGGGCATCGCCGAACGCATCTTCGTCCTCGCCCCCATCGCCGAGATCGCGCCGGACTGGCGGCACCCCGAAACCGGGCTGACCGCCGCGGCGATGCTGCGCCGGCTGGACCCTGCGGGCGAAGGCCGGCTGCTCTGAGAACGGCGCCATGTTCCCGCTCTGTTCCAAAATGAACGGCAGCGCGCCAGCGATAACGCTCCCTTAACCTAACCAAGCCATTTTTGCGTGTGTCAGTTTGTTCTGGAGTTCGGGGCATGTCGTCCAAGCTTGTCTTCTCTGCGTGGTCTTCTCTCGCCAGGCCGCAGTTTCTGGTTTCCGCCGCCGCCGCTGTCATGCTCACCGCCTGCTCCGCAGATACGGAGCGCTTCGCGGCCAATCCATCCGATGCCGATCCGGTCTACACGGCCAGCGTTCCGAAGAACGTCAATGCCTCGAATGTCGGCACCGCGGACACCGGCGTCTCGTCGAAGCCCCTGGCCAGCGCCTCGTCGCAGCCGCCCACCTACGACTACTCCAAGTCTTACCAGGCGCCGCAGTATCGCCAGCCCGCTGCTCCGCAGGCCGCGACTGCCACCGGCGCCACCGTGACGGTCGGACCGGGCATGACGCTCTACTCGATCGCGCGGGCCAACAACCTCTCGGTCGCCGAACTCGCCGCCGTCAACGGCATCCAGGCGCCCTATTCGGTGCACACCGGCCAGACGCTGCGCCTGCCGGGCGTGGGTGCTGCGCCGCGGGTCGCCTCGCAGAACGCGGTTCCGCCCGACAACACCAGTTTCGCCGAACCGCCGTCGACGCCGATCGCGCCCAAGCCCGGCGCACCGGCAAGCACGGCCGCCGCCAAGCCCTTCAAGACCGGCCCCTCGGTCGCCGACTCGGGCACCGGCGAACTGCACACGGTTGCGAGCGGCGACACGCTGTTCTCGCTCGGCCGCAAGTTCGGCCTTTCGCCCTATGCCATCGCCGATGCCAACGGCCTGCCGCACAATGCCCAGCTGGTGCTTGGCCAGAAGGTCAGGATCCCGGCCGCCGGCGAGGCGGCATCGGCCGTCGCCGCGGCGAAGCCTGCCCAGCCCAAGTCCACCACCGCCTCGAATGCCATGCCCGCCGCCACCGGCGAGGAGGGCGCGGGCCAGTCCGTGGCGAAGTCCGCGGCAGCGCCTGAGCCCATTCCCGGCTCGGACCAGACGGCGCAGGCCTCCGCAACGCCGCCTGCAGCCGCGGCCGGAGGCCAGCAGGTCGCCGAAGGTGCGCCGATCGCCGGTGCGCCCGGCATGCGCTGGCCGGTGCGCGGCAAGATCATCTCGGGCTTCGGCCCCAAGGCCAACGGCCTGAAGAACGAGGGCATCAACATCGCGGTGCCGGAAGGCACCTCGATCCGCGCCGCCGCCGATGGCGTCGTCGCCTACTCGGGCAACGAGCTGAAGGGCTACGGCAACCTGGTGCTGATCCGCCACGAGGATGGCTACGTCACCGCCTATGCCCATGCCAGCGAACTCTTCGTCAAGCGCGGCGACACGGTGAAGCGCGGCGACGTCATCGCCAAGGCCGGCCAGACCGGCTCCGTCTCCAGCCCGCAGCTGCACTTCGAAGTGCGCAAGGGTGCGGTGGCGCTCGACCCGATGAAGTTCCTTTCGCAGAACACCGCTTCGGCGAACTGACGGCAGTCCCAAGTCGAACTGATGGCCCGGGCGTCAAACCCCGGGCCTCTTGTTTTTGCGCGCCGTTCCGCCATGCTCGCCGCATCACGGGAGCAGGATGATGATCACGGTCTGGGGACGGCGCAATTCCGTCAATGTGCAGAAGGTGCTGTGGGCGCTGGAGGAGCTTGACGTTCCCTACCGCCGCGAGAATGTCGGCGGCAGTTTCGGCGGCAACCAGGATGGCGATTTCCTCGCCATGAACCCGATGGGCCTCGTGCCCGTCATCCGCGACGGCGACGTCACCATGTTCGAGTCCAACGCCATCGTGCGCTATCTGGCGGCGCGCTTCCGCGCCGGGGTGCTGCGGCCGGCCGAACACAAGAGCCTCGCCATGGCAGAGCAGTGGATGGAATGGGCACAGGTGAATTTCGCGCCGCTGGTGAGCACGCTCTTCGTTCACCGCGTGCGGAGCCTGCCGGAGAACCGCAACACCGCGGCCGCCGATGCTGCGGAGAAGCAGGCAGCCCAGGTGCTGAAGGTCGCCGATGCTTGGTTGGCGCGGCACGACTGGTTCGCCGGTCACGAATTCAGCTTCGGCGACATCGTGATGGGCGCACTGCTGTGGCGCTACATGGCCGTGCCCTGCGAGAAGCCCCCGATGCCGCACCTCCTGGAATGGCTCGAAGCCCTGCAGGACCGCGAAGCCTTCCGCCGCGCCGTGATGGCCGTGCCGCGTGCGAAGGACCTGGCGGACTGGCAGAGGATCGAGAAGGAGACGGCGTAGGAGCGGCTCAAGCCGGGGCAAGGTGAAGGGGAGGGACGCTGTAAGGTGAAAGCTGGCGCGGCGCGCTAGCCGTCCAGCCGCTGCCCCAGCTTGCCCGCCAGGTCCTGGATGTATTGCCATGCCACGCGGCCGGAGCGGCTGCCGCGCGTCGCCTGCCATTCGATGGCGCCGGCGCGCAACTGTTCCGGGGCGACCTTCAGGCCGTAGTGCTTCGCATAGCCTTCGATCATCTCCAGGAACTCGTCCTGCGAGCAGTTGTGGAAGCCGAGCCACAAGCCGAAGCGGTCTGACAGCGAGACCTTCTCCTGCACCGCCTCCGACGGGTTGATGGCCGTCGAGCGCTCGTTCTCGATCATGTCGCGCGGCAGCAGGTGACGGCGGTTGGAGGTGGCATAGAAGATCATGTTGGAGGGCCGCCCCTCGATGCCGCCGTCGAGTGCCGCCTTCAGCGACTTGTAGGAGGTATCGTCGGCATCGAATGACAGGTCGTCGCAGAACACGATGAAGCGGAAGTCCGGGTTGCGCCGGATGATGCTCATCAGCACCGGCAGGCTCTCGATGTCCTCGCGGTGGATCTCGACGAGCTTCAGGGCACCGCCGGACGCTTCGTTGATCGCATGATGCGCCGCCTTGACCAGCGACGACTTGCCCATGCCGCGCGCCCCCCAGAGCAGGGCGTTGTTGGCGGGGAGCCCGCGGGCGAAGCGCTCGGTATTGTCGATCAGGATGTCGCGCGTCAGGTCGATGCCGCGAAGCAGCGACAGGTCCACCCGGTTGACGCGGGGAACGGGCTCGAGTTCCGGAGGGCTGGCGTGCCAGACGAAGGCGGAATAGCCCCCGAGGTCTGCCGCGGCCGCCTTGCGCGGTGCCAGCCGCTCCAGCGCCTCGGTGATGCGCAAAACCAGTGAATGATCGATTTCCTGTGCCATTCTGCAGTCTTAGCCGAGGGCGAGCGGGCGGTAAAGAAGCACCAATCGATTGGTTGCAATAGAGGCAACCATCGCTATATTCCGCCCAAACTTTTGTTCGGGAGAATATCCTTGTTCACCACACCGGCCTACGCCCAGGCCGCCGGCGCCCCCGCCGGTGCGGGCGACTTCATCGGCATGGTCCTGCCGCTCGTGCTCATCATGGGCGTGTTCTACTTCCTGCTCATCCGCCCGCAGCAGAAGAAGATGAAGGAGCATCAGGAGATGCTCAAGAAGGTCGGCAAGGGTGACACGGTGATCACCAGCGGCGGCCTGATCGGCAAGGTGACCAAGGTCGTCGACGACAACGAGCTCCAGGTGGAGATCGGCGAGAACATCAAGGTGCGCGTGATGCGCTCGGGGATCGCCGACGTGCGCGCCAAGGGCGAGCCCGTCAAGACCGAGGCCAAGTAAGCCCCGATGCTGCATTTCAGCAAATGGAAGGCGCTCGGCATCATGCTGGCGGTGCTGGTGTCGATCATCGTCGCCTTGCCCAACGTTCTGCCGGCCAGCTACCAGGCCATGCTCCGTCCCTACGGCCTCAGGCCGATGACGCTCGGCCTCGACCTGCAGGGCGGCGTCAACATCCTGCTCGAGATCGACCGCGATGACCTCAAGAAGCGGCTGACCGAGCAGCTGGTGGGCGACATCCGCTCCAGCCTGCGCGAAGCCAAGATCGGTTACAACGGCATCAACCGCAACAGCGACGGCGTGGTGGTGCGCATCACCAAGCCGGAGGACGTGGACACCGCCGTGCCGGACCTGCGCAAGCTGGTGCAGCCGGTCGAGGCCGGCGGCCTGTTCGGTGCGGGCGCGTCGAGTGCGCTGTTCGATGTCGCGGTCGATGGCCAGCAGGTGAGCTTCACCTTCAACGAGAAGGGCATCGACAACAAGATCCAGCAGGCCGTCACCCAGTCGATCAAGATCGTCGAGAAGCGCGTCAACCCTGATGGCGTGGTGGAAGCGACGATCCAGCAGCAGGGCAAGGACCGCATCGTCGTGCAGCTGCCGGGCGTGCAGGATTCGCAGGAGGTGAAGAGCCGCCTCGACCGCACCGCCAAGCTCACCTTCCAGCTGCTGTGCGAGGCGCAGCCCACCGCCGAGGGCCAGAACCCGCCGCCGGAGTGCAAGGCGCTCACCATGAAGGACGATCCCAAGCAGGTGTTGTGGGTCCAGACGTCGAGCCGCGCCACGGTCGACGGCGCCGACCTGACCGACGCCCGCGGCGCCTTCGACCAGCAGAACCAGCCGGTCGTCTCGTTCCGCTTCAACTCGAAGGGTGCGGAGCGCTTCGGCAAGCTGACGCGCGACAATGTCGGCAAGCCCTTCGCCATCATCCTCGACGACCTCATCATGAGCGCGCCGCGCATCAACGAGCCGATCCTCGGCGGTTCCGGCCAGATCTCCGGCAACTTCACCGTGGAGGAGACCAACAGCCTCGCCGTGGTGCTGCGCTCCGGCGCACTGCCGGCCAAGCTGTCGATCGTCGAGGAGCGCACCGTCGGCCCGAGCCTCGGTTCGGACTCGATCACCGCCGGCCTCCATGCCTCGATCATCGGCCTCGTGCTGGTGGTCGGCTTCATGATCATGTCCTATGGCCTGTTCGGCATCTTCGCCAACATCGCGCTGCTGGTGAACCTGATCATGCTGATCGCGGTGATGAGTTTCTTCGGCTTCACCATGACGCTGCCGGGCATCGCGGCCATCGTGCTCACCATGGGCATGGCGGTGGACTCCAACGTCATCATCTTCGAGCGCATGCGCGAGGAGTGGCGCAACGGCCGCTCGGCGTTGAGCGCCATCGAGACCGGCTTCAAGTCGGCCTTCGGCACCATCTTCGACTCGAACTTCACCGCGCTCATTGCCGCCGTCGTGCTGTTCGGCGTCGGTTCCGGCCCGGTGAAGGGCTTCGCCATCACCCATGCCATCGGCATCCTGACCACGGTGTTCACCGCCTACACGGTGACGCGCTATATCGTGTCGCTGTGGGTCGGCTGGGCCAAGCCCAAGGAGGTTCCGCTCTGAGGGCGGAGGTCACACCATGAGATTCAAGCCCATCCGCTTCATCCCGGACGACACCCGCTTCCCGATCATGCGGCTCAGCCGCTTCGGCTTCTTCTTCTCGGGTCTCCTGTCGCTCGCCTCCGTCCTGCTCTTCGTTTTCGTCGGCCTCAATGTCGGCGTGGACTTCAAGGGCGGCACGGTGATGACCATCCGCACCACCGAGCCCGCCAACATCGAGCAGCTGCGCACGGAAGTGAACGGATTGGGTTTCGGCAATGCCGAAATCCAGGAATTCGGCTCTCCCAATGACGTGCTGATCCGGCTTCCCGCCGTGGAGGGCGGGGACGAGGCGCAGCAGACGACGATTGCCAAGGTCAAGCAGGCGCTGGGTTCAGGCGTCGAGTTCCGCTCCGTCGAGGTGGTGGGCCCGAAGGTCTCGGCCGAACTGGCGGAGCAGGGCATCATCGCCGTGGTCTCGGCCATCGCGGGCATCCTGATCTATGTGTGGTTCCGCTTCGAGTGGCAGTTCGCGGCGGGTGCCGTGCTGTCGCTGCTGCACGACGTGCTGATCACCATCGGCATCTTCTGCCTGCTCAGGATCGAGTTCAACCTGCAGATCATCGCGGCCATCCTGACCATCGTCGGCTATTCGCTGAACGACACGGTGGTGGTGTTCGACCGCATCCGCGAATACATGCGCAAGTACAAGTCGATGAACCTCGCCGACCTGATCGACTTCTCGATCAACTCGGTGTTCCCGCGCACCATCCTCACCTCGGTCACCACCATGCTGGCGCTGATCGCGCTCTACATCTTCGGTGGCGAGGTGCTGCGCGGCTTCACCTTCACCATGATCCTCGGCGTGCTGATCGGCACCTATTCCTCGATCTTCATCGCCTCGCCGGTGCTGATCCTGCTCGGCACGGTGATGAGCGAGAAGAAGGCGCCGGACGCGAAGGCGAGGGCCGCGGCCGCCAGGCCGTGACCGCGCATTACCCCGGACGCGCCGTCATCGACAGTTACGGCGCGGGCGGCTTCGGCTTCGCCGGCATGTCGCACCGGGGGTCGATCATCGCGCTGCCATCGGGCATCTATGCCTGGACCGTCAATCCGCTGGCGCTGACGCCGGCGGATTTTTCCATGGTCATCGCCGAGAAGGCGGAGATCGATCTCTTCCTCATCGGCATGGGGCCGGAGATGGCGCGCCCGCCGAAGTCCGTCCGCGCCGCGCTCGAGGCAGCGGGCGTGATGTATGACGCGATGGCCACGGGCCATGCCGTCTCGACCTTCAATCTCCTGCTCGAGGAGAAGCGGCGCGTCGCCGCCGCGCTGATCGCCGTGGAGTTCGGGGCGTGAGCGAAGTCGTGGACATCGTCCGCCGCCGCGACCGTGACCGTTATCTCTCCACCTTCTTCGCGCCGGATGACAGGCGCCCGCATCTCCTCGCGCTCTACGCCTTCAATGCCGAGGTGTTGAAGGTGAGGGACACGGTGAGCGATCCGAACCTCGGCATGATCCGCCTGCAGTGGTGGCGCGATACCATCGACAGCATCTACGCAGGAACGCAGTCCAGCGGCCACCCGGTGGCGGAGGCGCTGGCGCTGGCCGTCGCCGCGGGCGGCCTGCCGAAGCAGGCGCTGCTCGATCTCGTCACCGCGCATGAGTTCGACCTGTTCCAGGACCGCATGCCGGGCCTCACCGAGCTCGAGGCCTACCTGGGCGAGGCCTATTCGCGGCTGATCGTCATGGCGGCGATGATCCTCGACCGCAACGCCGCGGCCAAGGCCAGCGAGTGCGCCGGCCTCGCCGGAGTGGCCCAGGGGTTGGCGCTGATCCTCGGCGACCCACGCCACCGCGGGCCCTTCCTGCCGGAAGGGATGAGCGTGCAGGATGCGATCGGCCACGCCGAGAACCGCCTCGCCCAGGCGATGACGCTGCTGCCGGGCCTGCCGAAATCCGTCCTTCCGGTCTTCCTGCCGGTGAGCCTAACGGGGCTGTACCTAAAGAGGAATGCCTGCAGCCCGGACGCCCCTCGCGCCGTTTCGCCCCTGCGCCGCCAGCTCGCCATGTGGTGGGCGGCAAAGCGCTGGGGCTAACCTTCGCTGCCCCTTCAAAGCCGTCATCCCGGCGAACCCTTAAGGCCGTCATCCCGGCGAAGGCCGGGATCCCGCTTCCCTTCCGGCGGCAGGAACACGCACCAAATGGCCAGGGAAGGGGTCTGGATGGGTGTAATCAGCAAGTGGCTAGGGGAGTAGCAGTCCTACTAATTGCCCAAAAGCAATCGTTACGAATTCGACTATGGCCGTTGCGGGAAAAGCGGGATCCCGGCCTTCGCCGGGATGACGGCCGTGAAGGGAGTATGACGGCAAGGAGGTGGATGAGGGCGCCGAGTGGAGCAGGGCCGCGCTGATCGTCACTCTGCAGCAGCGAGCCCCGCCGCCCCCAGCCAGCCGTCAAAATCTGCCTTGGCGCGCGACGTGTAGGCACGCTTGCGCTCCACCGCCTGGTCGGCGTGCTTGATGCGCTGGCCGTCGCGCATCTTCACCTTCTCGATCGGCGGGAACAGGCCGAAATTGACGTTCATCGGCTGGAATGACGACTTCTGCCCGTCGGTGGTCTCGATATGCCCTCCGGTGATGTGGTTGATCAGCGCGCCATGCGCCGTGGTCGGCGGCGGCACGGCGAAGCCCATCCCCAGCGCCTCGGCCGCGGCCATGCGGCCAGCCATCAGCCCCATGGCAGCACTCTCGACATAACCCTCCACACCCGTCACCTGTCCGGCGAAGCGCAGGCTGGGCCGGGCCTTCAGGCGCAACAGCCCGTCGAGCACGCGCGGGCTGTTGAGGAAGGTGTTGCGGTGCAGGCCTCCGAGCCGCGCGAACTCGGCGTTCTCGAGGCCGGGGATGGTGCGGAACACCTTCACCTGGTCGGCATATTTCAGCTTCGTCTGGAAGCCCACCATGTTGTAGAGCGTGCCGAGCTTGTTGTCCTGGCGCAGCTGCACCACCGCATAGGGCTTCTCGTCCGGCTTGTGCGCGTTGGTCAAGCCGCGCGGCTTCATCGGCCCATGGCGCAGCGTCTCGGGCCCGCGCTCGGCCATCACCTCGATCGGCAGGCAGCCGTCGAAATAGGGGGTGGATTTTTCCCACTCCTTGAAGTCGGTCTTCTCGCCGTCGATCAGTGCACGGACGAAGCCCTCGTACTGGGCGCGGTCCATCGGGCAGTTGATGTAGTCCTTGCCGGTGCCGCCCGGCCCCACCTTGTCGTAGCGCGACTGGAACCAGGCGGTTCCCATGTCGATCGTCTCGCGGTGCACGATGGGGGCGATGGCATCGAAGAAGGCGAGTGACTCCTCACCCGTCAGCGTGCGGATGGCCTGCGCCAGGGCGGGCGAGGTGAGGGGGCCGGTGGCGATGATGACACGCTCCCAGTCCTCCGGCGGCAGCCCGGCGATTTCGCCCTCGGCGACGGTGACCAGCGGGTGGCGCTTCAGCGTCTCCGTCACCTCGGCCGAAAAGGCGTCGCGGTCGACTGCCAGTGCACCTCCGGCCGGCACCTGGTGACGGTCGGCGAGCCCCATGATCAGCGACTTGCAGCGCCGCATCTCCCAGTGGAGGAGCCCCACGGCATTCTGCTCGGAATCATCCGAGCGGAAGGAGTTGGAGCAGACGAGCTCGGCGAAACCGCCGGTGCGGTGCGCGTCGGTGGCAACCTGCGGGCGCATTTCATGAAGCACGACGGGCACGCCGAGGCTCACCGCCTGCCAGGCGGCCTCGGAGCCGGCCATGCCGGCGCCGATGATGTGAATGGGCTTTGTCATGGCGCCGCTGGTAGCACGATGCAGGAAGGGCTTCAAATCACCTGCTGCCCGGCCTATGGCTGCGCCATGACCATCACCCGCCGCCGGATTCTCCTCACCCTGCCGCTTCTCGCCCTGGCCCGCCCGGCGCTTGCGGCGCGCGACACGCTGGAGTCCGACTGGTTCGTCGGCATCATCCCCGATACGCCCTTCGACATCGGCATCGTGAACATTCAGAAGATCCCGCCGCAGTTCCGGCGGCAGGACGTGCGCTACACGGGGTCCGAGCCGGTGGGCAGCCTCGTCATCGACAAGCGGGGCCGCTTCCTGTTCCACGTGACGGGGCCGGGCCGCGCCGTGCGCTATGGCGTGGCGGTTGGCCGCGAGGGGGCGCAGTGGCAGGGCCAGGCGGTGGTGGGCCGCCGGGCCCGCTGGCCGAGCTGGACTCCGACCGCCAACATGCGCCGGAGGAACCCCAGCCTGCCCGTGACCATGCCGGGCGGCCCGCAGAACCCGCTCGGCGCCCGCGCCCTCTACCTCTACCAGAACGGCCGCGACACGCTCTACCGTATCCACGGCACCAACGAACCGTGGTCGATCGGCAAGGCGGCTTCCTCGGGTTGCATCCGCATGCTGAACGAGGACGTGTTCGAGCTTTTCGGCAGCGTGCCAAACGGCACCCGGGTCTTCGTCAGGTGAGAGACATCGACGCTTTTGCCTGAGCCCGGGCCGGGCTAGCATCGCCGGCCATGAGCACAACCCTCGCCGATATCGGTTCCGAACTCGACGCCATCCGCGCCCAGTCGCTGTGGAAAGTGGAGCGCCCCATCCTCGGCCACCAGTCCGCGCATATCCGCGTGAAGAGCGGAGACGTACTGAACTTCTGCGCCAACAACTACCTAGGCCTTGCCGATCACCCGGACCTCGTGACGGCCGCGAAACAGGCGCTCGAAACCCACGGCCTCGGCATGGCCTCGGTGCGCTTCATCTGCGGCACCAGCGACCTGCATCTGGCACTGGAGCACCGCCTCGCCGACTACCTGCAGATGGATGACGCAATCCTCTTCGCCGCCTGCTTCGATGCCAATGGCGCGGTGTTCGAACCGCTGTTCGGCGAGCAGGACGCCATCATCTCGGATTCCCTGAACCACGCCTCGATCATCGACGGCATCCGCCTCTCCAAGGCCAGGCGCTTCCGCTTCGCCAATGGCGACATGAACGACCTCGAGGCGCAGCTCAAGGCGGCGCGCGAGGGCGGTGCCCGGCGCATCATCGTCGTCACCGACGGCGTGTTCTCGATGGACGGCTATTTCGCCAGGCTCGCCGAGATCCGCGCGCTGGCCGACCGCTTCGACGCCCTCGTCATGGTCGACGATTGCCATGCCACCGGCTTCATCGGGCCGCAGGGCCGAGGCACGCCGCACCGCGCCGGGGTGAAGGTCGACATTCTCACCGGCACGCTGGGCAAGGCGCTGGGCGGCTCGGCCGGGGGCTACATCGCCGCGGCGAAGCCCATCGTCGACCTGATGCGCCAGCGCGCCAGGCCCTATCTCTTCTCCAACGCCCTGCCGCCGCCCATCGTCGCCGCCGGCCTCAAGGCCATCGACATGGCGGAGCAGGGCGATGACCTCCGTGAGCGGCTGTTCGACAATGCGAAGCGCTTCCGCACCGGCATGGCGGCGGCGGGCTTCAGGCTGCTGCCGGGCGAGCACCCCATCATCCCCGTCATGCTGGGCGAGGCCAAGCTGGCGCAGGACATGGCGGCGAAGCTCTACGACCACGGCATCTACGTCACGGGATTCTTCTTCCCCGTGGTGCCCAAGGGCCAGGCCCGCATCCGCACCCAGATGTCGGCGGCTCATTCTTCGAAGGACATCGACACGGCCATTGCCGCCTTCACGGCGGTCGGCAAGGACCTGGGAGTGATCTGACATGCGTGCTTTGGTGAAGGCGGAGAAGGCCGAGGGCCTCGTCATGCGGGACGAGCCCGTGCCGCAGATCGGCCCGGACGACATCCTGATCAAGGTGGCGAAGACCGGCATCTGCGGCACCGATCTCCATATCTGGAAGTGGGACGAGTGGGCGCAGAAGACCATCCCTGTGCCCATGGTCGTGGGCCATGAATTCGCCGGCGTGGTGACCGATGTCGGCAGCCACGTGCGCACCGTGAAGGTGGGCGACCGCGTGTCGGGCGAGGGCCACCTGATCGGCCTGAAGAGCCGCATGGCGCGCGCCGGGCACTTCCACCTCGACCCGGAGACCAAGGGCATCGGTGTCAACCTGCCCGGCGCCTTCGCGGATTATCTGAAGATCCCGGCCTTCAATGCCATCCACCTGCCGCCCGAAGTCGACGACGAGATCGGCGCCATCCTCGATCCGCTCGGCAACGCGGTCCACACCGCACTCTCCTTCGACCTCGTCGGCGAGGACGTGCTGATCACCGGCGCCGGCCCCATCGGCATCATGGCCGCCGCCGTCTGCCGCCACGTCGGGGCGCGGCACGTGGTGGTCACCGACATCAACGACTACCGCCTCGAGCTCTGCAACCAGGTGACCGACGCGGTGACGGTCAACGTCTCGCGCGAGGACCTCCACGACGTGATGCACCGGCTGCGCATGAGCGAGGGCTTCGACATCGGCCTCGAGATGTCGGGGGCGCCCAAGGCCTTCGACCAGATGGTCGACCGCATGATCATGGGCGGCAAGATCGCCATGCTCGGCATCCCCTCGGGCCCCACCACCGTCGACTGGAACCGGGTGATCTTCAAGTCGCTCACCATCAAAGGGATCTACGGCCGCGAGATGTTCGAGACCTGGTACAAGATGATCGCCATGCTGCAGTCCGGCCTCGACGTCCGCAAGGTCATCACCCACCGCATGAAGGCGGGCGACTTCGCCCAGGGCTTCGCCCTGATGAAGCAGGGCAGTTGCGGCAAGGTGGTGCTCGACTGGGGGTGAGCGGCGGGGTCCGAGGTGGGGGAAGGTGAACGCCGCGGCCCTTGGAGTGCCGGCTTCGATCAGCCGGGAAGCGACCGTTGACCGTTATTTAACATATTTGTGATCAGAGATTGTGAAATCCACAGCCTTGTGGGATATCTGCCTCCATCCGGTGTTGCAGAGTTCTCCAGATGTCACGGGCAGGGCAAGGTTTGTTTGGGCTGGGTTGGCGACGCGTCGCCGGCCCCCGCCAGGTTCGGCGGCTCCGCCAGGACGACTCCGGGGCGGTGGCCATCATCACCGCCATCACCAGCCTTGTCGTCGTGGTTCTGGCCGGGGCGGCCATCGACATGGCGCTCTATGCCGAACGCCGTTCCCAGATCACCGCGGCCGTCGATTCCGCCCTGCTGGCGGCGGTGGCCAGCGCCAATCAGGCAGAAGCGGCGGGCAGGAGCCTGACCGAAGCCGCATCGGCCGGAGCCGCCGCGGCCGGTACCGTCTATGACGTCGACACGGCGGACATCGGTTCAGACGTCACCCACCGGGACCTGTCCATCACCGTCGAAAAAAGACCGTGTCGAGCGTCAAGAAGTGGGTCGCCAGCGCGACGGTCGATGGCTCCTACTCAACCTATTTCATGAAGATCGTGGGCACCCATACGCTGCCACTCAAGGTGGGTGCCGCCTCGACCGGCGCCGTCAACAAGGCGATGGACTACTGGCAGTATTACATCGCCGTCGATGTTTCCCAGTCCATGGGCATCGGTACCACGGTTTCCGACATGAAGAAGATGGTCGCGTTTGACCAGAGCAAGTGTTACTTCGCCTGCCACACGGGCCCGAACGACCGCATGGCGCAGATGCGGAAGGCCGGTATCGATTTTCGCATCGACGCCGTCGACAGGGCGGTCAAAGCGATGATTTCCACCATGAAGTCGGGCAAGACTGGCAACGCCCAGGCGGGAACTTACGGAATCAACTGGGATCTCTCGGAGGCGGTTCCGATCACGTCGGATTTCGACAAGCTCCTGAACTACACGATCGATCTGCCGGTGTGGGTCTGGAAAGGTAGAGCCCTCGAACTGAAAACCTCGGAAGGCGAAACCAACTTCCGGGCCGCCATGGCCTCGCTCACCAGGCTTGTCCCTGCGTCGGGCGATGGTTCGTCTGCGTCGAGCCCGAAGCGTTCCGTCTTCCTGATCACAGACGGGGTGCACGACTCCAATGGATGGGAGGGCAATGCCGAATGGGCATCCTGGGACCGGCTGCACTACACCGGCCCGATGGATCCAGCCTACTGCAAGGGCCTCAAGAACAAGGGCGTGCTCGTCGCAGTGCTGTACATCACCTATTACCAGCCTGAGGGCGGCGACACCGCCGAAGTCGGGGCCTTTCGGAGCAGGATACTGCCCAAGCTCAAGTCCTGTGCGAGTTCGGACAATCTGTTCTTCAATGCCACCGATTCCGATGGAATTGGCGCCGCTCTGCAGTCGATGCTCAAGGTGGTGACTGAGTCTTCCCGCGTGCGTCTGACCAACTGAAGGCCTCCCCTTCGGCCTGACGCGTCCAACTCCGCGCCGGCGCTGCCGCCGCGGAGGCCTTCGGGCCAGCTGTGCCGTGGCAATCCCCCAGCCTTGCCAAGCCCGCCCGCGAGGGTTACGGAGGGGGCACGAACCTCCTTAACCCCGTCCTCGAGACCACCCCATGCTGAATGTCTATGGCACGGCCAATGGCTGTCTGACCGAGTTTCCGGCCGAAACCCGGGACCTGCCGGCAGATGCCGTGTGGATCGACCTCGTGGAGCCGACCGCCAACGAGGAATCGAAGGTCGAAGGCGTGCTGGGGATCGACATCCCGACCCGCGAAGAACTGGCCGAGATCGAGGCGTCCTCGCGGCTCTACCAGGAGGACGGGGCGGTGTTCATGACGGCGAACCTGATCCGCCGGGGCGAGAACGACGAGCCGGAGTCTTCACCCGTCACCTTCATCGTCAAGGACAACACCCTCATCACCGTGCGCTACCATCACCCGCAGGCCTTTCCGGCCTATGTGAAGCGGGCGGTGAAGCCGCAGTCCACCCCGATGAACGGCTGGGGCATCCTGATCTCTCTGCTCGAAGCGGTTGTCGACCGCGCCGCCGATCATCTCGAGCGCGCCGGCCAGATCGTCGACGAGACCTCGAAGAAGACCTTCGGCGCCAAGCGCACGCTCGCCGGCGTGCACAAGCAGAACCCGCGCAAGGGCGTGAACCTGCAGGAGCTGATCGAGAACATCGGCGAGGAGGGAGACTTCGTTTCCAAGATGCGCGAGAGCCTCGTCTCCATCGGCCGCGCCGTGGCCTTCATGCAGGCCATCGTCGACCAGATGCGCGACTCCAAGGAGATGAAGGAGAACAAGGTCCGCATCAAGACGCTGCAGCGCGACATCGTCTCGCTCACCGATCACGCCACGTTCCTCTCCGGCAAGATCAGCTTCCTGCTCGATGCCGTGCTCGGCCTGATCTCCATCGAGCAGAACGGCATCATCAAGATCTTCTCGGTGGCGGCCGTCGTCTTCCTGCCGCCCACGCTGGTGGCCTCGATCTACGGCATGAACTTCGCCTTCATGCCGGAGCTGCAGTGGCAGCTCGGCTATCCGCTGGCGCTTGGCCTCATGGTGCTTTCGGCGGTACTTCCCTACTATTACTTCAAGGGCAAGGGGTGGCTTTGATGCCGGTGGTGCTGTGGGTGGCACTGGGTGGCGCGCTCGGTTCTGCGGCGCGTTATGGTGTCAATGTCTGGTCGGGCCGCATGTTCGGCAGTGAGTTCCCGTGGCAGACGCTGATCGTCAACATCCTCGGCTGCTTCATCATGGGCGTGCTGACGGAGATGATGGCACTGAAGCTGAACGTCGGGCAGGAGACGCGCGCCTTCCTCACCACTGGCATCCTCGGCGGCTTCACCACCTTTTCCGCCTTCTCGCTCGACTTCGCCTATCTGGTGGAGCGGAAGCAGGTGGCGGCGGCGGGCGGCTATGCGCTGGCCTCCGTGGTGATTTCGCTCATCGCCGTCTTCGCCGGCATGAACCTCATCCGCACGCTCTTCGCCGCATGAGCGAGGTGAAGCGGCATGTCGTGACGGCCGAGGAGGCCGGCATGCGCCTCGACCGCTGGTTCAAGGTGCATTTCCCGCAGGTGACCTTCGCCTATCTGAACAAGCTCACCCGCACCGGCCAGGTGCGTGTCGCCGGCGCCAGGGCCAAGACCAATACGCGGCTCGAGGCGGAGCAGGAAATCCGCGTGCCGCCGCTCGCCTTCGACACGCGGCCCGCCGATGCACCCAAAGGCGATGTGAAGCCGCTGTCGCCGCAGGAGCGCCGCCTGTTCGACTCCATGGTGCTCTACGAGGACCGCGACATCTTCGTGCTCGACAAGCCCTCGGGTTTCGCCGTGCAGGGCGGCAGCAAGACGCATCACCACCTCGACGGCCTGCTGATGGGTCTTGGCGCCGAACTGGGCGAGCGGCCGCTGCTGGTGCACCGCCTCGACCGCGACACCTCGGGTGTGATCGTCATCGCCAAGCGCCGGTCGATCGCCGCAGCCCTGGGCAAGCTCTTCGCCACCCGCGCCGTGAAGAAAACCTACTGGGCCGTGGTCAAGGGTGTCCCGAAGCCCGCCCAGGGCCGCATCGAGGTGGCGCTCATCAAGGCCAAGGGGCCGGAGGGCGACCGCATGCGTGCTTCCCGCGAGGGCGAGGAGGAGGACGAGCAGCGCGCCGTGACCTTCTATTCGGTGCTCGACAAGGCTCCGCCCGTGGCCGCCTGGGTATCGCTGAAGCCGGTCACCGGACGCCAGCACCAGCTCCGCGCTCACATGGCGCA
Source organism: Hyphomicrobiales bacterium (assembly GCA_046349235.1). Lineage (GTDB taxonomy): Bacteria > Pseudomonadota > Alphaproteobacteria > Rhizobiales > Aestuariivirgaceae > Aestuariivirga. The sequence goes on along the minus strand of JAXMCT010000008.1, from coordinate 374,485 downwards.
CATTGGCACGCCCATCTTGGGCGACGAGAAATATGGTGGGCTCGAGGGCCTGCCGGAGGGCATGGACCGCAAGCTCCACCTCCATGCCCGCCGCATCATCTTTCCGCATCCGCGCGAGGGCACCATCGACATCACCGCACCGCTGCCGGATCACATCCTGAGAACCTTTGACATCTTCGGCTTCGACGCCAACCGCTTCGAGGAGGGGGAGGGATGAAGCTCGCCATCTTCGATGTCGACGGCACGCTGGTCGATTCACAGGCCATGATCGCCGCCTCGCTCACCGCCGCCTTCAGTGCGGAAGGCCTGGCGCTGCCGCAGCGCTCGCGGATGATGTCCATCGTCGGCCTGTCGCTGGTCGATGCCATGGCGGCGCTGGCGCCGGACCATGGCGCCGCCGGCCACCAGCGCCTCGCTGCCGCTTACAAGGAGGCCTTCTGGCAGCACCGGGCGCGGGGAGAGCATACCGAGGAGCTGTTCCCCGGCGCCCACGAACTGCTGCTCAAACTCCGGGCCCGCGATGACGTTGCCTTGGGGATCGCCACCGGCAAGTCGCGCCGCGGCGTCGCCCATCTCATCGAGCGCCACGGCTACGAGGGCTGGTTCGCCACCATCCAGACCAGCGACGACCACCCGTCGAAGCCGCACCCGTCGATGATCGTCACGGCCCTGGCCGAGACGGGGGCGAGCCCCTCTGCTGCAATCATGGTCGGCGATACGACCTTCGATGTCGCCATGGCCCGTGCAGCCGGGGTCGGCGCCGCCGGAGTGGCGTGGGGCAATCACGCCGCAGGCGACCTGGTGAAGGCAGGCGCACACAGTATTTCAAATGATTTCAATGAATTGGAACTGCACCTTGATTCACTTTGGCAGGAGCGGATGAGATGACCACCCGGCGTCGCTTCTACAAGGACGTGAGCGTTACCGACGAGCTTGGCATCGCCCTCGACGGCCGTCCCGTGAAGACGCCGATGAAGGCGGCGCTTCGGCTGCCCAGCCGCGGCCTGGCTGACGCCGTGGCAGCGGAATGGGCAGAGCAGGGTGAGGAGATCAGGCCCACGATCATGATCTTCACGAAGCTCGCCAATACCGCGCTCGACCGGGTGGCCGAGCACCGCGCGAGCATCGAGCGTGAGGTCCTCGACTACGCCAATTCCGACCTCGTCTGCTATCGCACCGATCGCCCGCCGCAGCTTGTGGAGATGCAGGTGAGGGCGTGGAATCCCGTCGTCGACTGGGCGCGGACCGAACTCGACGCACCCTTCGAGGTGACGGACGGCATCATCCACCGTCCACAGCCAGAGGCAGCGCTTTCGGCCTTCGGGCAGGCCGTCAGCGGGCTCACGGACTTCGAACTCGCGGCGTTCTATTCCCTCATGACGATCACCGGCTCGGCCCTCATCGCCATGATGCTGGCCCGGCAGGCCCTTGCACCCGAGGCTGCCTGGTCTGCCGCCCATGTCGACGAGGACTACCAGATCGAGCACTGGGGGCTGGACGACGAGGCGCGCGCGCGGCGCGAGGCCCGCCTGGCGGAATTCATGGCCTGCTGCCGCTTCCTCGACCTTGCGCGCACTCAGCCTTTCGGCTGATTTGACGTGACCTCCGGCGGGCCTTAACACCGGGGAAACACACGCATTTGCCGGAGCGCCCCGATGCAGGAGATCCTCGAGAAGCTTGAAACCCGCCGCGTCCAGGCGCGGGCCGGTGGCGGCGAAAAGCGCGTCGCCGCCCAGCATTCAAAGGGCAAGCTGACGGCGCGCGAGAGGATCGCGCTGCTGCTCGACGAGGGCTCCTTCGAGGAGTTCGACATGTTCGTCGAGCACCGCTGCACCGATTTCGGCATGGCAGACCAGAAGCTGCCGGGCGATGGCGTGGTGACCGGCTGGGGCACTGTCAACGGCCGCGTGGTCTATGTCTTCGCCAAGGACTTCACCGTGTTCGGCGGCTCCCTGTCGGAAGCCCATGCCCGCAAGATCACCAAGATCCAGGACATGGCGCTGCAGAACCGCGCCCCCATCATCGGGCTGTTCGACGCCGGTGGTGCGCGCATCCAGGAGGGCGTCAACGCGCTCGGCGGCTATGGCGAGGTGTTCCAGAGGAACGTGCTGGCGAGCGGAGTCATCCCGCAGATTTCCGTCATCATGGGCCCCTGTGCGGGCGGTGACGTCTACTCGCCCGCCATGACCGATTTCATCTTCATGGTGCGCGACACGAGCTACATGTTCGTCACCGGCCCGGATGTGGTGAAAACCGTCACCAACGAGACGGTGACCGCTGAGGAACTCGGCGGCGCCTCTGTCCACACCACGAAATCCTCGATTGCCGACAAGGGCTTCGAGAACGACGTTGAAGCCCTGCTGCAGATGCGCCGGCTGCTCGACTTCCTGCCGTCCTCCAACACCTCGCCGCTCCCCGAGCTGCCGAGCTTCGATTCCGCCGAGCGCGTCGACCCCTCGCTCGACACGCTGATCCCGGCCAATCCGAACCAGCCCTACGACATGAAGGAGCTGATCCTGAAGATGGTCGACGAGGGCGACTTCTTCGAGATCCAGGAGGCCCATGCCCGCAACATCATCACCGGGCTCGCCCGCATCAACGGCCGCACCGTGGGCATCGTCGCCAACCAGCCGATGGTGCTGGCCGGCGTGCTCGACAGCGACGCCGGCCGCAAGGGCGCCCGCTTCGTCAGGTTCTGCGACTGCTTCAACATCCCGATCGTGACGCTGGTCGACGTGCCCGGCTTCCTGCCCGGTACGGCGCAGGAATATGGCGGCCTGATCAAGCACGGCGCCAAGCTGCTCTTCGCCTATGCCGAGGCGACGGTTCCCAAGATCACCGTCATCACCCGCAAGGCCTATGGCGGCGCCTATGTCGTCATGGCGTCGAAGCACCTGCGTGGCGACGTCAACTATGCCTGGCCTACCGCCGAGATCGCCGTCATGGGCTCGAAGGGCGCAGCCGAGATCATCTACCGCGCCGAACTCTCGGATCCCGCCAAGATCCAGGCCCGGGTGAAGGACTACGAGCAGCGCTTCGCCAACCCCTTTGTCGCCGCCGAGCGCGGCTTCCTCGACGAGGTGATCATGCCGCATTCGACGAGGAAGCGCATCGCCCGCGCTCTCAACATGCTGCGCGGCAAGGAACTCCAGAACCCCTGGAAGAAGCACGACAACATTCCGCTCTGAAAAGGTCCAGAGCCCCGCAGCGCAAGGCCTAGTCGTCCAGAACCTTGTTCGGCCCGAACGGGAAGGCCGCCATGCGGGCGATCGACCAGCGGCCATCCGGCTGGCGGCGGAAGACATCGAGCCCGCCTTCCTGGGTGGTGTCCGACAACTCGCCTTTCTTCGCCGTCAGCGTCCAGATGAGGCGGACGACCGCTAGGTCACCGCTGACGATGATCTCGTCGATCTCGGGATGATCGTAGTGGAGCTGCAGGTCCTTCATCGCCAGCAGCCGGCCGAGGTTGCCGCAGAGCTTGTCCCGGCTGACATCGCGCCCGAGGGGGATGGTGGCGACGAGGTCCGGTGCGAAGAGATCGCAGACGCCTGCAGCGTCCCGCGCATTGAACGCGTCGGAGAACCCGTCGAGGCGCGCGGTGATCTGCGCCTTGTCCGCAGCCTCGTCGGCAAGGGCGAGGGTGGTCGCCGCCATCACCAGCGACAGGCCCAGACATGCAGCCGGTCCGGTCTTCCGCAATCTGTTGCCATTGCGATTTCGGTTCGAAGGCCCAGAACCCTGCGTCATCGATAACTCCTGGAGGTGAATTCAAAATGTGGAGAAACTCTACGCCGGCGAGCATATGGTTGTACAGATCAGCCCGGGGGTCGGCTATCGGCTTCCTGTCCGACCTGCAGTAAGCTTTCGCCATGGAACTGCAGGAGCTCGCCACCCGGCTCGGCCTCGCACTTGCCCTTGGTTTCGTCATCGGCCTCGAACGCGGCTGGAAAGAGCGCGACGAGGGCGAGGGCCAGCGCGCCGCCGGCATCCGCACCTTTTCGCTGGTCGGGCTGCTCGGCGGGCTGTTCGGGGTGCTGTCGCTCGGTGGTGACCGCATCCTGCTCTCGGTCGGATTCATCGCCACCTCCGCGGCGATGGCCGCCTTCATCTGGCGCGAGAATGCCCGCGAGGGCGTCTACGGCGCCACCACCATGGTGGCCGCGCTCGTCACCTTCGCGCTCGGCGCGGTGGCGGTGCTGGGCGACATGCGCGTGGCGGCGGGCGCCGGCGTGGTGACGGTGGGACTACTGGCCTACAAGACGGCGCTGCACGGCTTCCTCGCGCGCGTCACCGCCAAGGAATTGCGCTCCGCCCTCCTGCTCGCCGCGATGACCTTCATCGCCCTGCCACTGCTGCCCGATCGCGCAATCGATCCGTGGGGCGCGCTGAACCCGCATCAGCTTTGGCTCATCACCATCCTCATCGCTGCGGTATCCTTCGTCGGCTATATCGCGGTGAAGCTCGTCGGCCCGTCGCGCGGGTTGGTTCTGGCGGCGGCGCTCGGCGGCCTCGTGTCCTCCACCGTGGTGACGCTCACGCTGGCGCGCCTTGCCAGGGACAATGCGGCCCGGACAAGTCTTCTCGCCGGCTGCATCCTGCTGGCGGGCGGGGTGATGATGGCGCGGGTGCTGGTGCTGGTCGGCGTCATCAACCTTCCGCTGGCGGTGGCGCTTGCCGTTCCCTTGCTTGCGGCTGCCGTGTTTCAGGGCCTCGCCGCCTGGCTGCTCATCGGCCGGGATCGCAGGGTCGGCGAAGCCAAGCCCGAGGGCCTCGTCCACAAGAACCCGTTCCTGCTGTCCGAAGTTCTGAAATTCGGCGCGCTTCTCGGGATCGTGATGCTCGCCGCCGGGATCGGCAAGAGCCTGTTCGGTGACAGCGGGTTGCTGGCGGTGGCAGCCATCTCCGGACTGGCGGATGTGGACGCGCTGACCCTTTCGGTCGCCAACATGGGTCCGGTTTCCACCATCGGCATCGCGGCCATCCTCCTGACGGTGGGCGTGAACTCTGCCGCCAAGGCAGCCTATGCCGGGATCGCGGGCGGCGCGAGGCTGGGGTTGACGCTGTTCCTTCTCACCATGGCGGCAATGGCTGTAGCGGTGAGCAGCTATCTTCTGATACCGTCCCTCCGCTTGTAAGGGGGATGCATCACCGTGCCTGACCGCCGCAGCCTGCCGCCCATGGAGGCGACCGAATTCGCCATCGAGAAGGCGTTCCGCCATTGCTTCTTCGCGCTCGGCCTGGTGATCGGCTGGATCGTCCTGCTGCTTCCGCTGATTGCACTCGCGTGGTTCGTCGCCTTCCGCGATCGCACACCGGATTTTCGCGCCCTTTCGCCGGCCGCCCTGGCCGCACTCGGCCTGCTTGGCCTCGGCGTCCTGCTGGCCTGCTTCTCGATCGGCGTGAACTGGAACCGGCGCATCCTGCTGGACGAACGGCCGAGCTTCCTCGGCCGCTGGCGGCTGGATGGGGCGGTGTGGCGCTACATTGGCGGTGTGGCGCTGATGCTGGTGGTGCTGGCCATCTATGCCGGCGCCGGCGCCGCTGTGATGATGGCGGCGGTGCCGTCACTCGCACCGACGATCGGTGCGGCGGCGCAGCCGCTCGGCATCGCCGTCGCGGCACTGATAGGCCTTTCGGCACTCTTCACCCTGTTGCGCCTGCTCAGCTGGCTTCCCGGCCTCGCAACCGCCGAAGAAGGTTACACGCTCGGCACGGCGTGGCGCACGACGCGGGCCAACCGTTTCGCCTTTCTGGGTTTGAGCTTCTGGCTGCTGTTCAGCCTCGCCATCGCCGGCGGCATCGGGGCAGGGGCCTTCTTCGCGCAGCAATCATTGCCGCAGCCTTGGGTGAAGCCCGTGGCCTTTGCGGTCATCGGCGTGCTGGCATGGCTGGCGGCACTGGTCGTTCACAGCGTGCCGGCTGCACTGCACCGCGCCTTTCGCTGATCAGGCCACCGCGGGAAGTCGCGCTCGCAGCGAGGCGGGCAAGACGCCGATGAATGCACGCCGCAACGGCCGCCACGCCGCCGACAGCAACAGCACAACCGCGCCGACCGCCAGAGTCGAGGCGGCGAAGGACGAGGATTCAAGCCCCGCAGCAGCGATCAGCTTGCCCGCAGCATAGGCCAGATAGGAAAGCGAAGAGACGAGGATGGCGCGGCGGTCCACCACCAGCGCCACCACGGCGAGGCAGGCGAACACGGCAATCACCTGCGCCGCGCCGCCCAACGGGTCATCGCCCTTCACCACGCTGATGAGGATGGGGTGCACGATGATCGGTGCGGCGAGCAGGTGCAGCCAGAAAGCGATGTCGGTGCGCCGCGTCTGGCGCTTGAGGTCGGAGGTGTCGAACCACATGGCGAGCGCGAAAATGGCAAGACCCAGCGGCAGGAACACCGCCACCGGATGATCGCTGATGAGTTCCGGCGCCTCGATCTGGCACATCGCGAGCAGGATGCCGGCGAGCGCCGCGACTCCTGCTGCCACGGTGATCGGCACATGGAAGCGCAGCCAGTGCAGCACGGCGGCGATCGCCGCCGCGGCTGCCGCGAGCATCGTCTGCGCAGGAGTCAGGTCGCCATAGGGAAACGTATTGCCGGCATGCAGCAGGCTGATGGTGCCGAGGAACACCGAGCTGACGAAGATCACCAGCAGCACGATGCTCGGCAGCGCCAGCCGCCGCCGGCGCGTGAAGAACTCGGCCAGGCCCCAGGCCGCGGCCGCCACGGCGAAGGGCGCCACGACACCGGAACCCTGCAGCAGATAATACAGCGCGCCGAGGAACATCAGCAGGCCGATGGTGACGAAGATGTCGTTGAAGCCGGTGACCAGCCTCAGCTTCTCGTCGTCAGGGTCGGCGGTATCGAGGGCGGGAGCGCCATTCGCTGCCAGATAGGGCGCCAGGCGTTCCGCCGTGGCGCGGTCGATCACCCCTGCGTTGATGGCGGCTTCAATGCCTTCGTGCATTCGATGTTACCTCCAGATGACAAAACTGTGCCGAAGTTCGTTGGCTTCTACAACGTTCTCCGATGGATTTGTTGAATTCGATTGCAGCAGAAATGCTCGCATGAAGCGAGCAACTATGTATGCTTTCGCAGTTAGCAAGAGTTGAGGAACTCTATATGCGCTCTTTTGATGCTGCCTCTGCTACCCGCGAGGTCTTTATAACTCTGTTGGCCAACTTCCGTGTCGCACTCCGATTGAGTTGGCCATGGCTTGCAGTGTTTGTCGCAAGCCAGGCGATGCTCCGGATCGAATACCCGGAACTATTCCCCAAGTTGACTTACGCGATTGGGGACCCACCCCATATGTCGACCAACTTGTTTCTGCTCTCGACAGTCACCAACCTTCTGGAGTTACTGGGCTTCGCTTCAATTTCGATGAACTGGAACAGATTTGTTCTGCGCGGAGAGAATCCGATCGGTATCGTGCCGGTCATGTTCAATGCCCAAATACTGCGGTACTTCGCGATGTTGCTTATGTGGTTGTGTCTCGCAATGGTTGCGGTAATTCTGTTCCTTACCGCATGTGGAATCTTAATATCTGTCTTCGCGGAATACTTGTCAGCAACCGCGACCTGGTACTTAGCCTGCTTGATTTCCGCGGCATTTGCCGCATGGCTGATCACCGCATTGATGCGATTGCTCATACGGTTTCCCGCTATCTCCATCGGCCGATCGGATTTTGGGGTGATGAAGGCATGGCGCAACAGCAAAGGATATGCCTTTCGGCTCTTTGCGTTTTTCCTCTATGTCTTGGTGTTTACGGGCTTGTGTTCCGTCCTTCTGCTCGAGATTTGTGTCATAATCTCCGGGTTGACGCGCGGAGGTGGATTGCTGTTCTGGGTCGCGTGGCCTGTCGTATTTCTATGGACAATTTCCATAGTCGGCGCGTCGACAATGACAGTCCTCTATAGATCATTCGCGCAAGAGCGGGATGACTAGACCCGCTCACCGACCAGATCATACTCCTCCGCCTCGACGATCCGTACGCGGACCATGTCGCCCGGCTTGAGGTCGGTCTCGCCGGGGAGGAACACGTTGCCGTCGATCTCCGGTGCATCCCAGGGAGAGCGGGCGATGGCTTCCTCGTTCTCCTCGTCGATCGCGTCGACCAGCACGTCGATCTCGCGGCCGACCTTGGACTGGAAAATCTCGGCGGAGATTTCCTGCTGGGCTTCCATGAAGCGTTCCCAGCGTTGCTGCTTCACCTCGTCCGGCACCTGCGCGAGTCCGAGGTCATTTGCCTTGGCGCCCGAGACGGGCTCGTACTTGAAGCAGCCAGCCCGCTCGATGCGGGCCTCCGTCATCCATTGCAGCAGGTATTCGAAGTCCTCGTCGGTCTCGCCAGGGAAGCCGACGATGAAGGTGGAGCGGATGGCGATGTCCGGGCAGATCCTGCGCCAGGAGGCGAGACGGTCCAGCACCTTCTCCTGGTTGGCCGGGCGCTTCATGGCCTTCAGCACATTGGGGGCGGCATGCTGGAAGGGGATATCGAGATAGGGAAGGATCTTGCCCTCCGCCATCAGCGGGATCACCTCGTCGACATGCGGGTAGGGATAGACATAATGCATGCGCACCCAGGCGCCGAGGTCGCCCAGTTCCTTGGCGAGGTCGTAGAACTTCGCCTTCACCTCGCGGCCATGGAACTTCGAACTCGCATACTTGATGTCGACGCCATAGGCCGAGGTATCCTGGCTGATGACGAGGAGTTCCTTCACCCCCGCCTTCACCAGCCGCTCCGCCTCGTAGAGCACCGAGGCGACGGGACGCGAAACGAGGTCGCCGCGGATCGACGGGATGATGCAGAACGAGCAACGGTTGTTGCAGCCCTCGGAAATCTTCAAGTAAGCATAGTGCTTCGGCGTCAGGTGCAGGCCCTGCGGCGGCACCAGGTCCATCTTCGGGTCATGCACCGGCGGCAGGGCCTCATGCACCGCACCTACCACCGCCTCATACTGGTGCGGCCCGGTGACGGCGAGGACGCCCGGATGCGCCTTCATGATGGTGTCGGCCTCGACCCCCATGCAGCCCGTCACGATGACCCGGCCGTTCTCGGCCATGGCCTCGCCGATGGCGGCGAGCGATTCCGCCTTGGCGCTGTCGAGGAAGCCGCAGGTGTTGACTAGCACCACGTCGGCGTCCTGATAGCCCGGCGACATGACATAGCCCTCGGCGCGGAGCTGGGTGATGATGCGCTCGGAATCGACCAGCGCCTTGGGGCAGCCGAGGGATACGAGCCCGACCTTGGGGACATGCTTGTTCATGAAGCGTCCTTAGCGGAGGGGGCCGGAAAGCGCAAATCACTCGCGTCCTGCGACACTTCACGAAGCGCTCGCAATTCGTCATAATCCGGGCTAATGGCAACGGCGCGTTGCAAGGCCAGGATGCAGTGGGGAAGACGAGATGATTTCACGACGTAAGATGATCCTGGCGCTGGGCGCCGCGATGCTGCCGGTCGCCGCCGGTGCTGCCACCCCGCCGAAACCCGCGACGCCGGACAAGGCCAAGCCCGTGGCCAGCAAGCCGGATCCCAAGAAGAAGCCGCAGGTCGCCAAGAAGAAGGCCCCTCCGCCGCCGCCGCGCCTCGTCATCACCGTCAACAAGATCAGCCAGAAGATGACCGTCGTGCTCGACGGCGACGAACTCTACAAGTGGCCCGTATCGACCGGTGCGCCCGGCTACGAGACGCCCTCCGGCAGCTTCAGGCCATTCCGGATGGAGAAGGAGCACTTCTCGAAGGAATGGGACGATGCGCCCATGCCCTATTCGATCTTCTTCACCGGCGAGGGCCATGCCCTTCACGGCAGCTACCACATCAAGAGCCTCGGCCGCCGCGCCTCGCACGGCTGCGTGCGCATCCTCCCCGCCAACGCCGCCATCCTGTTCGCGCTGGTGCAGAAAACCGGCATGAGCAACACCCGCGTCATCATCAAGGGCGGCTTCTTCGCCGATGGCGGGCTGATCTCCGACAGGCCGAAGAAGAACCCCTTCGCCAACTGGTTCGACTGAGGGCGGAGGGCCGCGTCTGCCGCGGTCCTCACCGCATCTTCATGCAGCGGTCGTAGCGCGCCCACACGGCGCGGGCGAAGATTGCCGTGGTCATGTGGCTGCGGATCTTGGGGCTCTTGAGACTGATCTGCGGCAACATGGCGTAGGGTGCCCGTTGCCCGGTCCTGGCCGCAAATTCGCTGGACACAACCTTGTAAGTTTCCGTGTCGCGGAAGGCGTAGTCCTTCTCGAGCAGGAGGTCGGCGCGCAGCGACTCCTTGTCCAGCAGTTTCAGGCTGCGCAGCGCACGCTCCGTGGCGCTGGCCTCGGGCTTCGGCTTGCCGCCATCGTAAAGCATGAGATCGCCGTCGAGGGCGAGTTCGGTTCCCGAGAGTTTCGCCACCATGTGCTGAAAGGCTGCGTTGCGGCTGGCATAGCGGCCCGCATTGTAGTCGGCGAAGACGAAGAGGCGCGAGGGGTATTCGGCGCGGTAGCCGAGCAGCATGCGCGTGCCATAGGCGACGCCGCCCTTGCGCGTGTAGAGTTCATCCCTGAGCTTCCAGATGGCGCCGAGGCCCAGACGGCGGTTCTTCGCCTTCTCCACTTCGGCGATGGTGAAGGCGGCGGACACCTGCATGGAGCCCAGCGTCGAGACCGGGTTCGCCGCGTCGATGCGGTGCGCCACGGCGCCGGCGTTGAGCAGCCGCGTCGAGGCATATTCCCGGAACAGGAAGAAGGTGAGATTGCGGTAGACGAGGTCGAGGTCGCGCTCGGTCTTGGCCGCGCGGATCATCGCGAGGTAACTCTTTTCCGGCGTCGGTTTGGTGGCCAGGAATATCTCGACGCCCACCGCCGCCGCGGCGGGCAGCACGGGCAGGGCGGCGAGCTTCGCCTTGATCTGCTGTTCTGCCATGCGGCCCAGCCCCGCCACCTGCGGATTGGCGGTGAACGTCGATTCCTGCCCGATCACCGCCATGACGCTGCAGACGTTGCTGCGGGTGGCGCGTATGGCGTTCCCCTCCAGCGCCGCGGCGATGTCCGCGGCCCAGCCGGGAGCGTCCTTGCCGGCGGGAACGATGCTCCGGGCGAGCGAACGCACCTCGGCCCCGGTCATCTCGGGATCCGCGGCATGGGCGGGGTGGGGGAGGGTCAGAACCGCCAGGGCGGTCGCGAAAAGCCGTTTCATCTCAGGGGGAAACGCATAAAGCCCGGCGATGTTGCAACGACGGCGGCTTTGCGGCGGAATGTGGGGCAGCCATTCCTTGACAAACCGCCCCCTCCATGCGCTCTAGCGCCCGAAATATCCTGATTTGCGAGGACTCAATGCACGCCTACCGCAGCCACACCTGTGGCCAGCTCCGCCCCGAGAACGCCGGGCAGGAAATCCGCATTTCCGGCTGGGTTCACCGCGTCCGTGACCATGGCGGCCTGCTGTTCATCGACTTGCGCGACCATTACGGCATGACCCAGGTGGTGGCCGACCCGGATTCGCCCGCCTTCAAGACCGCCGAGAAGGTGCGTTCGGAGTGGGTGATCCGCGTCGACGGCAAGGTGCGCCCGCGTCCCGCCGGCACCGAGAACACCGATCTGCCCACCGGCCTCGTCGAGGTCTTCGCCACCGACATCGAGATCCTCAGCCAGGCCGCCGAGCTGCCGCTGCCGGTGTTCGGCGACACCGAGTATCCGGAAGACATCCGCCTCAAATACCGCTTCCTCGACCTGCGCCGCGAGCGCATCCACAAGAACATCATGAAGCGTGGCCAGATCATCAGCTCGCTGCGCCGCCGCATGGTGGAGCAGGGCTTCTTCGAGTTCCAGACGCCGATCCTGACCGCCTCGAGCCCCGAGGGTGCCCGCGACTTCCTCGTGCCCTCGCGCATCCATCCCGGCAAGTTCTACGCCCTGCCGCAGGCGCCGCAGCAGTTCAAGCAGCTGATCATGATGTCGGGCTTCGACCGCTACTTCCAGATCGCGGCCTGCTTCCGCGACGAGGATGCCCGCGCCGACCGCTCGCCCGGCGAGTTCTACCAGCTCGACATCGAGATGAGCTTCGTCACCCAGGACGACGTGTTCAACGCGGTAGAGCCGGTACTGCGCGGCGTGTTCGAGGAATTCGGCGGCGGGCTGCCCGTTACCCAGAAGTTCCCGCACATCGCCTATCGCGATTCAATCCGCTGGTATGGCTCGGACAAGCCGGACCTCAGGAACCCGATCAAGATGCAGGCCGTGACCGAGCACTTCAAGGACTCTGGCTTCAAGGTCTTCGCCGGCATGATCGCGGCGGACCCCAAGGTCGAGGTCTGGGCCATCCCGGCGCCGAAGGGCGGGTCGCGCGCCTTCTGCGACCGCATGAACTCCTATGCCCAGGGCCAGGGCCAGCCCGGCCTGGGATACGTATTCTGGCGCGACGGCGAGGAGGGCGGTGCCGGCCCCATCGCCAAGAACATCGGTCCGGAGCGGACGGAAGCCATCCGCACCCAGCTGGGACTCGGCGTCGGCGATGCCTGCTTCTTCGTCGCCGGTCGGCCTGAGAAGTTCTACAAGTTCGCCGGCGATGCCCGTAACCGCGTGGGCGAGGAACTGAACCTCACCGCCAGGGACCGCTTCGAGTTCTGCTGGATCGTCGACTTCCCCATGTATGAGTGGAACGAGGAGGAGAAGAAGGTCGACTTCTCGCACAACCCCTTCTCCATGCCGCAGGGAGGCCTCGAGGCGCTGGAGACCAAGGACCCGCTCGACATCCTCGCCTACCAGTACGACATCGTGTGCAACGGCGTGGAGCTCTCCTCGGGCGCCATCCGCAACCATCGCCCCGAGGTGATGAAGAAGGCCTTCGAGATCGCCGGCTATCCCGAAAGCGTGCTCTTGGAGAAGTTCGGCGGCATGTACCGCGCCTTCCAGTATGGCGCGCCGCCGCACGGCGGCATCGCGCCGGGCGTCGACCGCATCGTCATGCTGCTGTGCAACGAGCCCAACATCCGCGAGGTGGTGCTGTTCCCGATGAACCAGCAGGCCGAAGACCTGCTGATGGGTGCGCCCTCCGAGGTGACACCGAAGCAGCTGCGCGAGCTCCATATCCGGCTCAATCTGCCGGAGGCGTGAGAGAACACCCAACGAGAATGAAAAACGCCCGGGCATCACCCGGGCGTTTTCTGTTTCGAGGCACTGCCGCCGCGTTACTCGTTGGCAGTCACCGTCACGCCCAGCTTGGTGACGGCATCACCGGGCTTGGTGGGGTCCAGCGTGCTGAAGTCCGACACCTTCATCGGAGCCGCCGGCTTCACGCTGATCGCCAGGCTCTTCGGATCGGCCAGGAACCTGCTTACCGCGTCGACAGCCTGCTTGGTCAGCGCCTCGTTCTGGAACTGCACGAGGGTGAGCTGGACAGTGGGCGGAATGGAGGCCAGCAGCACCTTCTCGTCCATGCCCTGCATCTTGGCGACGAGCGGAAGCATCTTGGCAGTGATCGAGGCATCGTCGAAGCGCAGCGAGCCGCCCTTGATCTCGACGCCCTGCAGCTGCGGCGACATGGCGGCGAAGTCCACGCCCTTGCCGGACATCTGGTCCTTCAGCATCTGGGCGTAAGCCGTGACAGGCAGGTTGTCGACAGCGGCATTGACGCTGAGCGCGCCGACATTGCGCGCCCCCAACGACAGGGTGAAGGAGTAGGCGAGGTTGTCGCCGCTGGGCGCCAGGTCGCCCTCGGTGCTGATGTCGAAGTTGAGCCCGGAGTAGCCAAGCTGCTTCCACATGTTGCCGGTGTCGAACAGGGCGAGCGTCGCCTCGGGCACGGCAACATTCGAAACCTTCAGCGCGAACGTGCCCGTGCCCGTCACCGGATCGCCGTTCCAGGTTGAATCGATGCCGTCGATGGTCACCGTCTGGCCCTGCGAGGATATGGAGATCGGGCCCGAACTCATCTTGCTGGCGAAGGTGAGGGTGGAGAGCAGTTCGTCCTTGGCGCTGGGCGTGGCCGGTATGGCCCGCACGTACCAGCCCTCGGCCGTGGCATTGGGGATGGTGGCGGTGAGGTTGGTGTCCTTGCCGAGCAATTCGACCGAGCTGTTCTTGAAGGTGGCCTTGCCGATCTGCCACAGGCCGTTGCCCTTGTCGGCGATGTCGGTGAAGGCGACCTCTGCCGTCTTGGCACTCAGCGCCGGGTCATTGTCCTTCGCGCCCTTGGTCAGCGACAGGTTGGTGATGGTGACGTTGCTGCCATCGACCTTCAGGCTGTCGTAGGCGGGCTTGGCCGAGGTCTGCCGCTGGAGATTGTCGAGGAATGCCTGGACCGCCGGGGGCGCGTCATCGGCCTGGGCAAGGCCCGGAATGAGGGCCGCCGAGGACAGGCAGGCGGCGACGAGGGACTTGCGGAACAGTGTCATGAAATCTCCTGGGCATTTGGCGGGGCCGTAATGGCGAGAATAGGTGAACACCCCATGAACGTCACCAGATTATGGCAGGCTTGCGCCACGCCTGTGGCCGCTGTTAAACAGCGCCAAACCGATGGGGAAGACGTGATGCGCAAGATTCTGGTGGCCGTTTTGCTGGCCCTCATGCCGCTGACGGGCGCAATGGCGATGGCCGCGACGCCGACGGCCACGGTTGCGCCGGCAGACAGCCAGCAGCAGATCCTGCTGAAGAAGAAGCAGCAGGCCGCAGCCGAAGCCAAGAAGGCGTCGGATGCCAAGAAGGCGGCCGACGCCAGGAAAGCCGCGGATGCCAAGAAGGCGGCGGACGCCAGGAAGGCCGCCGCCAAGAAGGCGGCAGATGCCAAGAAGGCGGCAGACGCGAAGAAGGCGGCAGACGCCCGCAGGCAGGCCGCCGCCAGGAAGACCCAGCAGCCGGGCTGGGCTTGCGAAGGGTTCCTCGAGTGCCTCCTGACCAAGAAACAGCGCCCCGGAGTCCAGAACGCCTCGACCAGATCGTCGAGCAAGCTGGCTTCGATGGATGAGACGACCGGCCAGGATATCGACTGGGCACCCGCTTCCAAATACGCCGTCGGGTCGATCATCGTCTCGACGCCGGAGCGCGCGCTCTATTTCGTCACCGGCCCCGGCGAGGCGCGGCGTTACAGCGTCGGCGTCGGTCGCGAGGGTTTCCAGTGGTCCGGAACCTCGACCATCGTCAACAAGGCGGAGTGGCCGACCTGGCGTCCGCCGCAGGAGATGATCAGGCGCGAGGCTGCCAAGGGCCACATCCTGCCGCCCGAGATGGCGGGGGGACCGGAGAACCCGCTCGGCGCGCGCGCCATGTATATCGGCGGCAAGCTCTACCGCATTCACGGCACCAATTCGCCGGGCTCGATCGGGACAGCGGCCTCCTCGGGCTGCATCCGCATGATGAACGCCGACGTCATCGAGCTCTATGACAGGGTAAAGATCGGCGCCAGGGTCTACGTCTACCAGTAAGGCCGGCGACGCAAACACGAAGGGCCGCAGCGTGCTGCGGCCCTTTTCGCTTGCGGGGAGGGACCCCGGAAAAGAACTGACCCCGGAGGCTTTCGCCATCCGGGGTCCAGTCCTGAAGTCTCGAAGGATTACTTCTTCGCGGCCTTCTTGGCCGGCTTCTTGGCGGCCTTCTTGGCAGCCTTCTTAGCCGGCTTCTTGGCGGCCTTCTTGGCGGCCTTCTTGGCAGGCTTCTTCGCAGCTTTCTTCGCAGCCATTGCTGTCTCTCCTAGAGTTGTTAGTGCCCCACAACGCAGGTAAGCCTCACATAGACGGGCAAGCTGGCATGAGAGATCCGAACTTGACCAGTCATCGTTGTGTTTTCTGCACCCGCTTGTGTGATTCGGCAATATGCCGAACAACATCTTGTATGCTCGCGGATTCTCTCTAACAATCGGTAAACGCTCGGGAAATCGGCGAAACCGTACGTGCACGGACAAAAATGCCGTTTCATCGCAAAACATCAATGAAACCGGGGTCTTTCTCGCTCGTCAGCCTACGGACGAATGGCGCTTTCGGCGCCTGCTTCAGCGCCTTCCGCGTGTCAAGATGGACGGTGATGGCGGCGAAGAAATTGTGGATAAAATTTCCGGGAGAGAGCTTTGGAAGCCGTTTGGGAGGCCAATGGAAGGGCTGTGGACGTCTGTCGGCGGTGTTCCGGCGCGGTCATCAAGCGCGTCTATGGAAGCCTCTCCATCGCGCTTGCGGCGAGCCGAAACGAGAAGAGGCCGGAACCAGTCCGGCCTCTCCAGCGTCTCTTCGGTCGAGCGTGGTGGTTACGAGCAACCGCTCGTCGAGCCGCAGGTGTCGCACTTCAGGCAGGTGCCGTTGCGCACCATGGTGAAGTTGCCGCATTCCGAGCAGCTCTCGCCCTCATAGCCCTTCATGCGGGCCTCGGCGCGGCGGTCGTTCGCGGAGATGACGGAGGTCGTCGATTCCACCGCGACCGCCAGTTCCTGGCGCGTCGTCGTCACCTGCACCGGCACCTCGGCGAGCGCCAGGGCACCCTCGGCGCGCGCCGTGACCAGCGGGGCGGCGGTTGCCGCAGCGGTCTGCGCGCCCGACATCACCACCACGTTGGAGGAGGCGAGGTTGGGCTTGCGCACGAAGCCGGAGGACAGCACGCGGGCAGCGGGAACACGCGGTGCATCGCCGGCACCTTCGCCCTTGCCCAGAGAATCGAAGCCCATTTCAGAGGCTTCCACATGGGCGAGGTCGGAGCGGCCGAGGTAGGACACGGCCAGCTCGCGGAACACGTAGTCGAGGATCGACGTGGCGTTCTTGATCGAGTCGTTGCCCTGCACCATGCCGGCAGGCTCGAACTTGGTGAAGGTGAAGGCGTCGACGAACTCCTCCAGCGGCACGCCGTACTGCAGGCCCACCGACACCGCGATGGCGAAGTTGTTCATCATGGCGCGCAGCGCCGCACCTTCCTTGTGCATGTCGATGAAGATCTCGCCCAGCTTGCCGTCGTCATATTCGCCGGTACGCAGGTAGACCTTGTGGCCGCCCACCACCGACTTCTGGGTGTAGCCCTTGCGGCGATTGGGAAGCTTGAGGCGCGAACGCTCGCGCTCCACCACCCGCTCGACGATCTTCTCGACCACCGTCTCGACCCGGGCTGCGATCGTCTTGGTCATCAGCGCCTCCGCGACATCGTCCGCATCCTCGTCGTCATCGGAGAGGAGCTGGGCGGAGAGCGGCTGGGAAAGCTTCGACCCGTCACGATAAAGGGCGTTGGCCTTCAGCGCCAGCTTCCACGACAGCATGTAGGCGCTGGCGCAGTCCTCGACCGCCGCGTCGTTCGGCATGTTGATGGTCTTGGAGATGGCCCCCGAGATGAAGGGCTGGCTCGCCGCCATCATGCGGATGTGGCTTTCGACCGAAAGGTAGCGCTTGCCCAGCCGGCCGCAGGGGTTGGCGCAGTCGAACACCGGCAGGTGCTCGTCCTTCAGCCCCGGAGCGCCTTCCAGCGTCATGGCACCGCAGACGTGGATGTTGGCCTTCTCGATGTCGGCCCTGGAGAAGCCGAGGTGCGCCAGCATGTCGAAGCCGAAGTCGTTCAGGTTCTCGTCCGTGAGGCCGAGCACCGAACGGCAGAACTCCTCGCCCAGCGTCCACTTGTTGAACACGAACTTGATGTCGAAGGCCGAGGCGAGGCCCGCCTCGATCTTGGCGATCTGCTCCTCGCCGAAGCCCTTGGACTTCAGCGCCTGGTGGTTGATGCCGGGGGCATCGGCCAGCGAGCCGTGGCCCACGGCATAGGCGATGATCTTCTCGATCTGATCGGCGGAATAGCCGAGCGTGCGCAGCGCTTCCGGCACCGCCTGGTTGATGATCTTGAAGTAGCCGCCGCCGGCCAGCTTCTTGAACTTCACCAGGGCGAAGTCCGGCTCGATGCCGGTGGTGTCGCAATCCATGACCAGGCCAATCGTGCCGGTGGGCGCGATCACCGTCGCCTGGGCGTTGCGGTAGCCGTGCTCCTCGCCCAGCGAGACCGCGAGGTCCCAGGCGCGGCGGGCTGCAACTGCGAGGTCCTTGTCCTTCAGGTCGGTCTCGTCGAGGGCCACCGGGATGGTGCGCAGGTCTTCGTAGCCAACGGCAGCGCCATAGGCGGCGCGGCGGTGGTTGCGCATGACGCGCAGCATGTGCTCGCGGTTCCTGGCGAAGCCATTGAAGGGGCCGAGCTCCTTCGCCATTTCGGCGGAAGTGGCATAGGAGATGCCGGTCATGATCGCCGAGATGGCGGCGCAGATGGCGCGGCCCTCGTGGCTGTCATAGGGGATGCCGGCGGTCATGAGGAGGCCGCCGATGTTGGCGAAGCCGAGGCCCAGGGTGCGGAACTCGTAGGAGAGCTTGGCGATCTCCTTCGAGGGGAACTGCGCCATCATCACCGAGATCTCGAGCACCATGGTCCACAGGCGGACAGCATGCTCGAACGAGCCGATGTCGAACTTGGCCGTCGCGGCATCACGGAACTGGATGAGGTTCAGCGAGGCGAGGTTGCAGGCCGTGTCGTCGAGGAACATATACTCGGAGCACGGGTTGGAGGCGCGGATCTGGCCCGAGGCGGGGCAGGTGTGCCAGTCGTTGATGGTGGTATGGTACTGGATGCCCGGGTCGGCCGAGGCCCAGGCGGCATAGGCGATCTTGTCCCACAGGGTCGAGGCCTTGACAGTCCGCGTCACCTTGGAGGTGAGCCGCGACTTGAGCTGCCAGTCGAGGTCGCGCTCGACGGCGAGCAGGAACTCGTCGGTCACGCGCACCGAGTTGTTGGAATTCTGGCCGGAGACGGTGCGATAGGCTTCGCCGTCCCAGTCGGTGTCATAGGTGTCGAACTCGAGCTCGCTATAGCCCTGCCTGGCGAACTGGATGACGCGCTTGATGTAGTTGTCGGACACCATCGCCTTGCGGGCGTCCTTCACCGCGCGCTTCAGCGCCGGGTTCTTCTCGATCTCGAAGCAGTCGCCGTCCGGGCCGTCGCAGTTGACGCAGGCCTTCATCACGGCCTGCAGGTGCTTCTTGACGGTCTTCGAGCCGGTGACGAGCGCCGCCACCTTCTGTTCCTCGCGAACCTTCCAGTCGACGAATTCCTCGACGTCCGGATGATCGACGTCGACGATCACCATCTTGGCGGCGCGGCGCGTCGTGCCGCCCGACTTGATGGCGCCCGCCGCGCGGTCGCCGATCTTCAGGAAGCTCATCAGGCCGGACGACTTGCCGCCGCCCGACAGCTTCTCGTTCTCGCCGCGCAGTTCCGAGAAATTGGAACCGGTACCGGAGCCGTACTTGAACAGGCGCGCCTCGCGCACCCACAGGTCCATGATGCCGCCCTCGTTGACGAGGTCGTCGGCCACCGACTGGATGAAGCAGGCATGCGGTTGCGGATGCTCGTAGGCCGACTTCGACTTGGTCATGCGGCCGGTGTCGGGGTCGACGTAATAGTGGCCCTGGCCGGGGCCATCGATGCCATAGGCCCAGTGCAGGCCGGTGTTGAACCACTGCGGCGAGTTGGGGGCGCACTTCTGCGTGGCGAGCATGAAGCACATCTCGTCATAGAAGGCGCGCGCGTCCTCCTCGGTGTTGAAGTACTTGCCCTTCCAGCCCCAGTAGGTCCATGTGCCGGCCAGGCGGTTGAAGACCTGGGTGGAGGAACGTTCACCCGTGTAGCGCTCCTTCTCGGGGAGCTTGGCGAGAGCCTCCTCGTCGGGCACCGAGCGCCACAGCCACGAGGGCACGGTCTCTTCCTCGACGCGCTTCAGCGCCACGGGAACGCCGGCCTTGCGGAAATACTTCTGGGCCAGGATGTCGGTTGCGACCTGGCTCCACGAGGAGGGGACGTCGATGTCCGCGAGGCGGAAGACCACGGAGCCGTCGGGGTTCTTGATTTCACTGGTGGCGCGGCGGAAGTCGAGTTCCGCGTAAGCGTCCTGCCCTGCCTTGGTGTAGCGGCGTTCAATGCGCATTCTTTTCAAGTCCCTCTATCAAATTCGTTGCCACGAGCACACGAAATGGCGCCCGAGGTGCTCCATCCACCCAGTTGCAAGACACACACACCCCGTCCCCGGAAACTGCAGTTCCCGAGCTTTTCAGGCTCTTCTTTTGAGTGTTCCCCAAAGGACGTGGCTGCCCCCGCAACCCCGTCCTCTCAGCCCCTCAGCCTTTGATCGGAATGTAGTACCTCGAAGCCCCGGACGTCAATGCATAGTGTCTTAACGAGAGATTAACACCATATCTTGTGTCTTAAGGCCCCGGCCTGCCTCTCACCTGCACAGGTTCATACGATTCTCGGGGTAAGCTCAAGGACTCCCTTGGCTTATGCGCGCTGTCCACAGGCAGGTCGTCCCGGGGGCAGTGGTAAACGAGGCCCGAGTCAACACCGGAAGAAGATTTTTGATGTTTCGGGAAGGCCGGGTCATCACCGCTATCCACAGGTGTGAACGGGGGTGAATGCGCGCCTGGGTCTAGAATTCCGCCTGTTGTCCGAGGGGCACGCCGGGCTTCGGCTCCCGAATCGGTCCCAGCATCAGGAGCAGCACGAGGGCGAGGCAGGTGGCGGCCCCCATCAGCAGCCAGGCTTCGTTGACGGCCAGCGTCACCGCCCCTTCCTGGATGGTGTCCATGACACCGAGAAGGCCCATCGGGTCGGTGGGGTCGGGCAACTCGTCGGCGGTGATGCGCAGAAGGCGGGCGGCTCCCTCCGGATCGGATGTCATCAGGTCCTTGATGCGGTCGGCATGTTCCGCCGAGCGGCTGAACAGGATGGTGTCGATGAGGGCGATCCCGATGATGCCGCCCAGCGCCCGCGAGAGATTGTAGAGGCCGCTCGCATCGCTCACCTTATCCGGCGGCAGGAAGCCCATCGAGAAGCGCGTCACCGGCACGATGCACAGGCCAAGCGCCACGCCGCGCACCACCTGGGCCCAGAACAGTTCGTCATAGCCCGAAAGCCTGGTCTCGAAGCCGCTCATGAACAGTCCGGCCGCAAACATCGCAAAGCCGATCATGCTGAGCAGGCGCGCCGGCATCACCCGGTCGAGCAGCACGGAGAGGGGGGCGGAAATGAGCTGCGACAGGCCCGTCACCAGCACGACCAGGCCAATCTCGACGGGTCCCAGGTAGCGCACCAGGGACAGGAACACGGGAAGCAGATAGACCGAGCCGTAAAGCCCGATGCCGAGCACGAAGGAAAGCGCGCAGCCATAGGCGAGGTAGCGGTCCCGGAACAGGCTGAAGTCGACCGCCGGCCGCGGCCGCATGATGGTCAGCGCCATCAGCACCGCGAATCCGGCGAACAGCGCCAGCGTCACGGGCGAGAACCAGCCAAGGTCAGGGGCTTCCTTCAGGCCGATCTCGAGGCAGGCCAGCGAGATTGCGATGAACACCACGGACAGCACGTCGAGGTCGCGCAGCAGCCCCAGCGCCATCCTCTCCTTGGGCAGGAACATCAGGCCGAGGATGACGGTGATGACGCCGGGAATGGTGTTGATGAGGAACAACCACTGCCACGAGAGGTTCTCCGTGATGAGCCCCCCGACGATCGGTCCGGTCGACGGGGCGATCACCGCAACGACACCCGCCAGCACGGTGGCCACGCCCTGCTCGGTACCGGGCCTGAACAGCAGGAACACCGCGGCAAAGACCAGCGGCATGAGGACGCCGGCCGCCATGCCCTGCATGACCCGGAAGCTGACCAGCATGGCGAAGCCGTTGCTCATGGCACAGCCGACCGATGCCAGCGTGAACATGATCACGGCGATCGCCAGAAGATTGCGCATCGAGAACATGCGCATCAAAAGGCCGGTCAGCGGAATGGTGACGATCTCGGCGATGAGGTAGGAGGTCTGGACCCAGCTCATCCGGTCGGCGCCGATCTTGAGGGCCTTCTCGATCACGCTGAGAGAGGTGATGACGATCTGGATGTCCAGGACCGCCATGAACATGCCGGCGCACAGCGCCGCAAAGCCCAGCCACTTGCGTGCTGTACCAAAGGGTTTCGCGGACAAGGCACTTTCCGTCATTTGGGCCGCACTATGGACCAGCCGTCCGCCTGATCCAATGGTCGATACGGAGTTGTGAGACTTGTATTTGGCGGTTGCATTTTCTTAACTGGGATCATGGAACAGGCCATGCCGGCCTGGGTTTTTCCCGTTTCCCGGGTCGCGATTGTCGCGCTGCCATGGAAATGGCGGAATCCCTGCCACAAGGCTGTTATGCTCGGAAACCGAAGATCGCGCGACTGAAGGAAGCCGCTCCGCCGTGTTGGACTACATTCAGCCCTATCTGGACTATTTCACCGCCAATCCGGAGTGGGCGCTGGTCATCATATTCTTGATCGCGCTGGGCGAAGCGCTGCTGATCATCGGCCTGTTCGTGCCCTCGACGGCGGTTCTCGTCGGCGCCGGCGTGCTGGTGGGCACCGGGCATCTGCAGTTCTGGCCGGTCATCATCGCCACTTGTCTCGGCTGCATCGCCGGCGACCAGTTCTCCTACTGGGCCGGACGCATGTTCGGCGAACGTCTCAAGACCATGTGGCCGCTCAACCACTACCCCCAGCTCGTCGCCAAGGGCGAGGATTTCGTGCGGGTGCATGGCGGCAAGTCGATCGCCATCGGCCGCTTCGTGCCGGGCGTGAAGTCGGTGGTGCCGGGCATCGTCGGCATGTTCGGCATGAACCAGCTGTTCTTCATCTTCGTCAACGTGACCTCGGGGGTGTTCTGGTCCTTCGCCCATGTCGTGCCGGGGGTGCTGATCGGGCAGGGACTGGCCTTCGCGGGCGAGCTCAGCGGCCGGCTGCTGGTGGTGCTGCTTGTCCTGCTTCTCATCCTTGCGCTGGCGGGCTTCGTGATCAGGCTGGCCGCAGCCGGTGTCTCGCCCTTCCTCAACCACCTGCTGGCGCGCATCTCGGCCTGGGCGAGGGCCAAGCGCGGCCGCTCCTGGCAGCGCTTCGCCCGGGCCGTTGCACCGAACAATCCGCGCTCGGTGATGATCGTGCTGTTCGCCGCCATCATGTTCACCGGCCTCATCGCCCTCATCAATCTCGGCATCCGCGCCGCCTCGTCCAGTGCCGTCTCCAACATGGATGTCTCGGTCGCCACGCTGATGCGCGAGTCGCGCAATGCGCCCGCCGACGAGCTGATGACGGTGGTCACCATGATGGGCGACACCATGGTGATGACGGCGCTGGCGCTCGCCATCCTCGGCTGGCTCATCTGGCACAAGGCCTATCGTGCCGCCTGGGCGGCGGGCATCGCCATCGTTGCGGCCAAGCTGTTCGAGATCGCCATGAAGCTGGGCATCCAGCGGGCCAGGCCCACGGAACTGTCCTATTCCGGCGCCAGCATCTTCAGTTTTCCGTCAGGGCACGCCACCATGGCGGCAGTGATCTTCGGCATACTGGCGGTGCTGGTCAGCCACTCGATGGGGCGCTGGGGCAGGGCCGTGGTCTATGCGCTGTGCGCCATACTGGTGGTGGCCATCGCCTATTCGCGCCTTTATCTCGGCGCGCACTGGCTTTCCGACGTGCTGGCCGGACTGACCTTCGGGGTCGTGATGATGGCGGCCTTCGGTGTCGCAATCGAAGCCATCCCGCCGCGCCGCATCAAGCCCCTGGGGTTGTTCGCCACGGCGCTCGTGGTGTTTCTCGCCGCCGGTGTCGTCCATGTCTCGACCGGCTTCAACCGGGCGAGCGAGATCTACGCGATGCCCGAGCCGCAGACTCTGGTTCCCGTCTCGCAGTGGGTGGAGAACGACTGGCAGAAGCTGCCCGCCCGACGCATCGACATGGCCGGAAAGCCCGAGGAAGCCTTCATCGCACAATTCGCAGGCAACCTTGACCTGCTGGCCCGGCAACTCGAGGTCAGCGGCTGGACGGCCGCCCCGGTCTGGACATGGCGTCAGAGCCTTCCCTATCTCAATCCCAACGCCACGTTGCCGGACCTTGCGCCCCGGCCGGCGCTGCACGAGGGGCTCAAGGCCAAGTTGACGCTCATCCGCACCACGGCAGGTAACGGCGACGACCGCGAGGTGATCCGCATCTACAAGACCGGGCTCGCCGCTGCCGAGGGCACGACCTACAAGCCGATCTACCTGGTGAGCCTGACACGCGAGGTCAGGAGCCACGGCTTCGATCTCTACGCCATTCCGTCGCAGCGCCCGGCATCCGACGCCGACGTCACGGAGTTGCGCGGCGTTCTGGCCCGCGCCCAGGGAATCTCCATCCTGGCCGAGCACGAACGTGCAGGCACGCGTCAGGACCTGATCACCGCCATCCCATGATGCGCCGCCGCGCCGAAGCGGCAGGACAGGCAATCCAGCGTTGGTGTATTGAACCCTGCGTGAGCGTCCTGTGAATGACTTTGTCAGCGAACTGAAAGACCGCTAGAGCTAGATGTGCTGATCATGACCGCAACTCGTCCCACATATCGTGTCCGACGCCGCGGGGCGCTGCTCATCATACTCGCATCGCTCACTGCAGCCCTGCCGCTCGCGGCGCTGGACCCCAGCCCGGCCCACGCCGACGATGGTGGCGGCGGTGGTGGTGGATCTGGCAGTGGCGGCTCCGGAAGCGGTTCGGGAGGAAGCGGCGGCGACGACGGCGGCGACGACGGCGGCGACGACGGTGGCGACGACGGTGGCGATGATGGCGGCGACGACGGTGGCGATGATGGCGGCGACACTGGCGGCGGCGGCTCTGGTTCCGGACCCGGCTCCGGATCTGGTTCGGGATCCGGTTCGTCGTCGACGTCCGGCGGTGGCCAGTCGGGTTCCGCTTCGGATTCCCAGGCTCGCGATGGCGCTCTCGCACAGCGCCTGAAGAACCGCATTGCGCCCGTGGGCGAGATCGAGAAGCTCGCCAGCCAGATCAAGCCCGGCGAGATCATCGACATCAAGCTCTACAAGGAACGCAAGACATATGTCTACCGCGTCAAGGTCATGCAACGGAGCGGATCCATCTACGACATCAAGATCGATGCCGTGACGCGCAAGCTGCTGAGCGCGAGGGAGCGCTGATGCAGGTCCTGCTGGTCGAGGACGAGGTGATGGTGGCGCGCGCCCTTTCCGAGGCGCTGCGCAAGTCGGGTCTCGCCGTCGACCTCGCGCAGGACGGCGAGGAGGCCTGGTACCTGGCCGGCACCGGGCAGTATGCTGCCATCGTGCTCGACATCGGCCTGCCTCGGGTCGACGGCCTCACCGTGATGAAGCGCCTGCGTAACGAAGGCGTGTCGACGCCGATCCTCATTCTCAGCGCGCGAGGCAGCTGGCCGGAGCGTGTGGCAGGCATCAATGCCGGGGCCGACGACTACTTGCCGAAGCCATTCGAAACCGAGGAACTGCTCGCGCGTGTCCATGGCCTGATCCGCCGCAGCAGCGGTGTCACCGCGACCAGGTTGGGCGCGGCGGGCCTCGAGATCGACCCGGCCTCGGCAACCGTCACCGTCAACGGCGATTCGGTGGATCTCACGCAGATGGAATACCGCCTGCTCTTTCACCTTGCTTCCAATGCCGGCAAGGTCATCCCGGCGGCGGAGCTTGCCGAGTCGCTCTATTCCCACAACCACGAGCGCGATACCAATGCCATCGAGGTTCTGGTGGGCCGTCTCCGCCGCAAGATCGGCAAGGACTATATCCAGACCCGCCGCGGTTTCGGCTACGCCTTCAAGGGACAGGCGCAGAGTTGAGCTGGTCGCTCAGGAAACGCTTCCTTCTCACATCTCTCGGCGTCAGCGCCGCCGTGCTGCTGGCGGCGGGCGTCTTCCTCTACATCCTCTTCGAACGTGATTTTCGGGCCCGCGTGCAGGCCGAGACCCACAACCAGCTCATGCAGCTGGTGAGCGGACTCGATGTCGAACGATCGGGAGACCTGATCAAGACCCAGCCGATGACCGACCCGCGCTTTCGCCAGCCGTCGAGTGGCCTCTATTGGCAGGTCGAATCGAAGAGCGGCAAACTGCTGCGTTCGCGCTCGCTGTGGGACAGCACGCTCACCACGGGCAGCGATCCGTGGCGCGACATCGACCAGCCCGAGGCCTTCGCGGGTCCTTTCGGCGAGCCGGTGCTGATCCATGCCAAGCTCATCTCGCTGGGCGAGGGGGCAGGCCGCCAGCAATACCGCGTGATGATTGCCGTCAACGAGAGCGAGGTCACGCAGCCCACGCTGCATTTTGCCGTCAACCTCTACCTCTCGCTCCTCGTGCTGGGCCTCGCCATGATGGTGCTGAGCAGCACCCAGCTGGGCATGGTGATGTCTCCCATCAGCAGCCTGCGCAAGGCAGTGGGCGACATTCGGGAGGGCAAGGAGGCAAGGGTTTCGGGCACCTATCCCGTCGAGATCGAACCGGTGGTGGACACCCTCAATTCGCTCCTCGAGCAGCGCGAGGAGATGGTGGAGCGTGCGCGCTCCAGGGCCGGCAACTTCGCCCATAGCCTGAAGACGCCGCTCACCGTCATCGATACGCTGCTGCCAGCTCTCAGCGAGGGCGGCCAACATGCCACCGCCGGCGAGATCGGGCGCCAGACGGCGCAACTTCGCAAGCATGCCGACCGCGAGTTGACCCGTGCCCGCATGGCGGCGGGCCACGGCGAGCCGGTGCGCGACGTGAAGGCCGTGCTCGAGGAAATCGTGCGAACCATCCGGCACCTGCCGCGGGGCGGCGACATTGCCTTCGTGCTCCACGTTCCGCCCCGGCTTGGGGTCCGCATGGATCGCGAGGACTTCATCGAGATGATCGCCAATGTGCTCGACAACGCCCGCAAGTGGGCCAAGTCGCAGGTGGTGATCAGGCTCGAACCCGGCGCGTCCGAGCACCTCCTCTCGATCAGTGACGACGGGCCTGGTATCCCCGCCGCGGATATCGACAAGGTGGTCGAGCGCGGGCGTCGCCTCGACGAGGCGACCGAGGGGACGGGGATCGGCCTTGCCATCGTCAACGATATCTCCGACGCCTGCAACCTGCGCACATCCTTCTCCGCGTCCGAAACGGGTGGCCTGCGTTTCGCGGTGTCTCTTCCGGCCACTGCAGGCCGCTGAGGCAGCTTGGCACGGTAGATGTTCCAGCTGATTTAACAGGGACTTGGCACCAGCATCTGACTCTCTTTCTGAGCTCGCCGCATCAACCTTCGCACCGTGGTGCGGGACGACTGCCGGGCAATTCGGCACTGGACGTGAAACGCCCCTTCCGCCATATTCCGCCGCGATTTCAGGGCCACGTGCCCGTAACGGACGAGTCGCAATGTTATTCCTGAAGCAGCTCTTCACCTGGTGGAACGGCCAGACTCTCAACACGCGGTTCTACACCTGGCGCAAGGGCAATTACGTCGGTGCCGACCAGTTCGGCAACAGGTACTACCGCGCCAAGTCGGCGCTGCCCCAGTCCATCAAGGAGCGCCGCTGGGTGGTCTACAACGGCTATTCCGAGGCTTCCACCATTCCGCCGGGCTGGCATGGCTGGATGCATCACCGCACCGATGTGCCGCCGACCCAGGAAGACTACAAGCCGCAGGACTGGCAGAAGCCCTTCCTCCCCAACCAGACCGGCACGCCCGGGGCCTATCGCCCCAAGGGCTCCATCCTGTCGGGCTCGCGGCCGGCGCCGCGCGCCGCCGACTATTCCGCCTGGCGGCCCGAATAGGGGCCGTCACATTTCGGCTGGGGTTGTCTTCTATCCCGGCAAGCGACTGAGAGGAGTGGCGGTGTGAAGAATTCGACGGTTGAAACCCTGATCGGCGCAGCGGTGATCATCATCGCTGCGGCATTCTTCTTCTTCGCCTACCAGACCTCGGGCAAGGGTCACGCCGCGGGCGCCTATCGACTCAGCGCCGAGTTCGACAATGCCGAGGGTGTCAGTGTCGGAACCGACGTGCGCGTGGCGGGCGTCAAGATCGGCTCCGTCGTCGACTTCGCGCTGAACCCGGAGAATTTTCAGGCCAACGTGGTCATGGAACTCGATCCCAAGGTGAAGTTCACCGACGACGCGACGGCCAAGGTGACGGCGGAAGGTCTGCTCGGTTCCAAGTTCATCGCGCTCGAGCAGGGCGGTTCTGAAACCATGCTGGCCGACGGCGGCGTGATTTCGAACACCCAGGGAGCGGTCGACATCTGGTCGCTCATCAGCCAGGCGATGTTTGCCAACAAGGGCCCGGGCGATCAGGGCTCCGCACCCGCCGATGGCGGCCAGGACGTGCCTCCGGCCGACACAAAGTCTCCCTGATGTCGGAGGCAGGGCTCGATCCGCGCCGCCAGCAATGGTCCGCCGGATCATATGACACTCACGCGCGTTTCGTGTCCGACCTCGCCGGCGGTGTCGTCGACTGGTTGGCGCCGAAGGCCGGCGAACGCATCCTCGATGTCGGATGCGGCGATGGCGTCCTCACCGCCGAGCTGCGCGACAGGGGTGTCGACGTGGTGGGTGTCGATTCGAGTGAGGATTTCGTCAACGCCGCAAAGGCGCGCGGTCTCGACGCGCGGCTCATGGATGGCGAGGCGCTGGATTTCGGGCCTGAGTTCGACGCCGTGTTTTCCAATGCGGCGCTGCACTGGATGCCGAAGGCCGATGCCGTCGTCTCTGGCATTGCCCGCGCTCTCAAGCCTGGTGGCCGGTTCGTCGCCGAGTTCGGCGGCCATGGCAACGTCGCTGCCATCGTCACGGCCATGCGTGCCATCGGCCAAAGGCGAGGCGGCGATCTCTCGCTCGCCACCCCGTGGTACTTCCCCGCGCCCCAGACCTATCAGGCACTGCTCGAAGATCACGGCTTCATCGTCAGGCGCATTGCCCTCATTCCACGGCCAGTGGTGCTGAAGACCGGTATCGAGGGCTGGCTGATGCTGTTCCGCAAACCCTTCTTCGCGCAATTCGGAAGCGATGCACGGAAGGCGCTGGACGAAGCAATCGAATTGCTGCGCCCCGCGCTGTGTGACGCCGATGGCAACTGGACGGCAGACTACGTACGGCTGCGCGTCGAGGCGGTGAAGCCGTGAAGCGTCTCCTGCTTTCCACCGTGCCGGCGCTTGTCGCGGCCTGCGCCTGCGGGCCAGCCATGGCCGAGCGCATCGCCAATCCGATCGCGCTGTTCGCCGGTCTCGACAAGATCACCGGCGTGACCACCAGCTTCGAGATCCCTATCGGCCAGGAGCGTCGCTTCGGCAGTGTCATCGTCAAGCCGGACGTCTGCTATACGCGGCCGGTGACCGAGGAACCGAAGACCACGAGCTTCGTGCAGATCGACCAGGTCGAGATGGACAACAGCCGAAAGCCCATCTTCTCGGGCTGGATGTTCGCCGAAAGCCCCGGCCTCAGCGCCATGGAACACGCCACCTACGATGTCTGGCTCACCGGTTGCCGCGATCCCAACGCGCCGCCGCCCGCCGTCGAGACTGCGCCGGCGCCAGACACCGGCGCCCAGCCGGAGCAGCCCAAGGACAATCAGCCGGAAGACTGAGGCGTGGTCGCCCAGGCGAGCACCGCTTCGGGATCGTCATCCTGCCGGAAGGCGAAGAAATCGGCATCGCGCTCGAGCAGGGGTTCCATCAGCTTGTGATAGTCCTCGCGCGGCATGGCCACGGCACCGAGACGTTCGAGGTGCGGGTTCACGAATTGCGCGTCGAGCAGTCCGAAGCCGCCGCGATTGAGCCTTGCCACCAGGTGCACGAGCGCCACCTTCGAGGCATCGGTGGCGCGCGAGAACATGCTCTCGCCGAAGAACACGGCCCCGATCCTCACGCCATAAAGGCCGCCGACCAGCTCGCCGTCGAGCCGGCATTCCACGCTGTGGCAGCAGCCCATGCGGTGAAGCTGCGTATAGAGGGCCTTGATGCGGGCGTTGATCCATGTCGACCGGCGGTCCGGTGTCCGGGCCGCGCAGGCGGCTATGACGGCGGAGAAATCACGGTCGACGCCCACTTCGAAGACCTTGCGGCGCACGGTCTTCTTCAGCGAATGCGAAATCTTCAGTCGGTCGAGCGGAATCACCCCGCGCTCTTCGGGCTCCACCCAGTAGAGCGCGTTGTCTTCCGCGCTCTCCGCCATCGGAAAGATCCCCGCCGCATAGGCGCGAAGCAGGATCTGTGGGGTGATCGAGCTCATCAGGCCTGGCGGGCGAGGTAGTGCTCCAGCCAGTGGATGTCGTAATGGCCGTCGATGATGTCCGGTTCGGCCAGGAGCTGCTGGAACAGCGGAATAGTGGTCTCGATGCCTTCCACCACGAACTCGCTCAGCGCCCGCTTCAACCGCATCATGCACTCGGTGCGGCTCTTGCCGGAGACGATGAGCTTGCCGATCAGGCTGTCGTAGTAGGGCGGGATGCGGTAGCCGGCATAGAGCGCGGAATCGACGCGCACGCCCAGGCCACCGGGGAAATGCACCGCGTCGACGCGGCCCGGCGAGGGTGCGAAGGTCGTCGGGTTCTCGGCATTGATTCGGCACTCGATGGCGTGGCCGGAGAACGAGATGTCGGACTGCGTGTAGGCGAGATCGGCTCCGGAAGCGACGCGCAGCTGTTCCTGCACCAGGTCCAGCCCGGTGATCGCCTCGGTGACGGGATGTTCCACCTGCAGGCGCGTGTTCATCTCGATGAAATAGAACTCGCCGTTCTCGTAGAGGAACTCGATGGTGCCGACGCCCTCGTAACCGAGCTTTTCCATGGCGCGCGCCACGCGGCCGCCGATCTCGTCGCGCTGCGCGGCGTTGAGGGCAGGTGAATGTGCCTCCTCCCAGATCTTCTGGTGGCGGCGCTGCAGCGAGCAGTCGCGCTCTCCCAGATGCACGGCGCGGCCCTTGCCGTCGCCCAGCACCTGGATCTCGATGTGGCGCGGTTTTTCGAGGTATTTCTCGATATAGACGTCGCCGTTGCCGAAGGCCGCCTTGGCCTCGGACTGCGCCGTGCTCATCGCCAGTTCGAGGTCGGCCGCGGTGCGGGCCACCTTCATGCCGCGTCCGCCGCCGCCGGCTGTGGCCTTGATGATCACCGGGTAGCCGATGTCCTTCGCCACGCGCTTGGCTTCGTCGATGTCACCGACGCCGCCCTCGGAACCGGGCACCACCGGGATACCCAGTTCCTGCGCGGTGAGCTTCGCGGTGATCTTGTCGCCCATGATGCGGATGTGCTCCGCCGAAGGGCCGATGAACTTCACGCCATGCTCGGTCAGGATGTCGGCGAAGCGGGCATTCTCGGACAGGAAGCCGTAGCCGGGGTGCACCGCCTCCGCGCCGGTGATCTCGCAGGCCGCGACGATCGCCGGGATGTTGAGATAGCTGTCGCGTGCCGGTGGCGGGCCGATGCACACGCTCTCGTCGGCGAGGCGGACGTGCATGGCGTCGGCGTCGGCGGTGGAATGCACCGCCACCGTCTGGATGCCGAGTTCGCGGCAGGCGCGCAGCACGCGGAGTGCGATTTCACCCCGGTTGGCGATGAGGACCTTGTCGAACATCGGCCTCTACTCGATCGCCACGAGGGGTTCGCCGTATTCGACCGGATGGCCGTTCTCGACATAGATCGCCGTCACCTTGCCGGCACGCGGTGCATGGATCTGGTTCATCGTCTTCATCGCTTCGATGATCAGCAGCGTCTGGCCTTCCTTCACCGTCGCGCCGATTTCGATGAAATTGGCGGAGCCGGGAGCCGGCGCCATGTAGACGGTGCCGACCATCGGCGACTTCACCGTGCCGGGGTGATCGCCATTGCCCTTCGCCGCGGCGGGAACGTCATGCACCGGGGCCGCATGGGCGTGGACCACCGGGGCGGGCGGCGGCGAGGCGACGGTGGCAACCGCCGTCACCTGCTTGGCGACGCGGAACTTGGTGCCCTTGCGGTCGAGCTCGATCTCGCTCAGGCCGGTGCCGTTGAGAATTTCCGCCAGGCTGGCGATGAGCTCGAGATCGGGATCGTTGAGCGCGGATTTGGGCGCAGACTTTTTCGAGGGGGGCATTGGTCAACCCTTCTTGTTTGCGGTGAGCAGGGAATGGAGCGCGGTGAGGGCGAGCACATAGCTCTCCGTGCCGAAACCGCAGATGACGCCGTTGACGGCGGGCGCCATGTAGCTGTGGTGGCGGAAGGCCTCGCGCTTGTGGACGTTGGACAGATGCACCTCGACCGACGGCAGGTCGGCAGCCTTGAGCGCATCGTGGAGGGCCACCGAGGTATGGGTGTAGGCGCCGGCGTTGATGGCGATGCCGGAGGCCTTGTCGCGGGCCTCGTGGATCCAGCCGACCAGTTCGCCTTCGTTGTTGCTCTGCCGGAAGTCGATGGCGAGGCCGAGCGTGGCCGCGTGGGCGCGGCAGCGCGCCTCCACGTCCTTCAGCGTGGCCGAGCCATAGACGGCCGGCTCGCGCAGGCCGAGCAGGTTCAGGTTCGGGCCGTTCAGCACAAAGACAGGTTTCATCGATCCCCACGATTCCCCAGGGCGGTCGGCCAGTTATAGGCGTTCGCCGCGGAGGTTGGAAGCGGCCTCAGCCGTCCTCAGCAGAGCTTGCAGCCGCCGTCCTTGCGAACCTGGTCGATCATCTGGGCCAGCCCGTCGGCGGGCAGGTAGCCCGGCGACACCTGGTCGTCGATGATGAAGCCCGGGGTGCCGTTGATCGCCAGCGACTGGGCGAGGGCGTGGTTGTCGGCAAGTTCCTGGGCGACGGAAGGATCCTTCATGTCCTGCTTCAGCTTGTCGAGGTCGATCCCCTGCTTGACGGCGGTCTCGTCCACCACCTCCTTGGTGACCTTGCCCTCGTGCTCGAACAGCGCCTTGTGCAGGTCCCAGTACTTGTTCTGCTTCTTGGCGGCGATGGCGGCCATCGCGGCATAGTCTGAATCGCCGCCGAAAATCGGGAATTCCTTCAGCACGAAGCGCAGGTTCGGATCCTTGTCGAGGAGGCTCATCACCTCGGGGAAGCCCTTCTTGCACCAGCCGCAATTGTAGTCGAAGAACTCGACCATGGTGACGTCGCCCTTCGGGTTGCCGGCAACGTAATCGGCGGGCGAATGGAATATCTGCTTGGCGCTGGACTGCAGCACGTTGGCGCGCTGGTCGTTTTCCCGCTGCTGCTGCTTGGCTTCGAGCGCCTTGGAAACGTCGAGCAGCACCTCCGGGTTGTCCATCAGGTATTGCCGGACGATCTCGCCGATTTCCGTCTTCTGGGCATCGTTGAAGCTGCCGTCGGCGAAGGCCGCGGGCGTCAGTGCCAGCAGCGCGGCAGCGGCGGCGGCGAGGCGGAAGCGGAAAGTCATCGGGTATCGTCCTTTTTGTTCGGGTCTCTATTTGCCGCAAAGCGGCGGCTCAGTCCATCTCGGTCAGCGGCCGGCGAAGCTCATCACGTCGCTGGCCCGCGTCCATTCGGGCGTTCCTGTCTTGAAGGACTGCTGGGCGGAACGGGCCTTCTCCATCGCCAGCTTCATGTCTCCCATCAGCAGCGCAGCCTCGGCGGTGGCGAGTTCGGCGCGCGGCACGTCGCCCGCCAGGGCATAGGCGCGCGCCAGCAGCCGGTAGGTCTCCACCGTCTCGCCCTCGCTGCGCTGGGCCTGGCGCAGCAGCTTGATGGCCTGCTGGGCATTCTCGCGCGATCCGGTATCGATATAGGCCTGCGCCCCGAGGATCTGGATCAACCCGTTGCCGGGCAGCAGTTCCAGCGCCTTGTGCACGGGCGCAACGGCTTCGGCGGCGCGACCGTTCTCGAGCAGCGCCTGGGCCTTGAGTTCCCAGAAATAGGGATCTTCGGGCAGTTCCTTGGTGAGGCCGTCGATGATCGGCAATGCGTTCTTGATGTCGCCGCGCCGGAACATGGCGATGGCACGGGCATAGCGCGCCGGCATCGACTGGTCGGCGGAAGGATATTTCTGCATCACCGCCTGCGCCCCGCCGATGAAGCCCGTCAGCTTGGCCTGCACCAGCTGGTGTCGCAGGATCAGGGCCGGCGGGTCCTTGGCGTCCCAGTAGGGTGACTTCTTGGCCTCGATCTCGAGGCTGTGGATACGGTCCATCGGCATCGGATGCGACAGCACATAGGGGTCGACATCGGCCAGTACGGCGATGTTCTCGCGCGCCAGCTTCTCGAACAGCGTGAGCATGCCGCGCGCCGACTGGTGCGTGGCGTTGAGGAACTTGAGCGCGGCCTGGTCGGCCGAGGCTTCCATGCCGCGCGCATAGGTCAGGAAGTTGCGCTGGGCGAGGCCCTGGCTGCCGAGCATGATGCCCTGGCCCGCCTGTGCCACCTCGCCGTTGCCGGCGGCCACGCCCCCGGCGATGGCGGCAAGGCCGAGCAGCATGCCGATGACCTTGGTGTAGTTGGCCGAGTCGATCTCGACGCCCATGCGCGCAAGGTGGCCGCCGGCGATGTGGCCGGTCTCGTGCGCCAGAACGCCGATCACCTCGTTGGGCGTGTCGGACTGCAGGAGCAATCCGGTATTGATGAAGATGCGCTGCCCACCCGCCACGAAGGCGTTGATCTGGCGGTCGTTGAGCACATAGACCTTCACGGCCTTGGGGTTGATGCCCGCCGCCTTGAAGATCGGCCTGGTGTAGAGGCGGAGAAGGCCCTCGATTTCAGCATCACG
This sequence comes from Hyphomicrobiales bacterium, assembly GCA_046349235.1. Taxonomy (GTDB): domain Bacteria; phylum Pseudomonadota; class Alphaproteobacteria; order Rhizobiales; family Aestuariivirgaceae; genus Aestuariivirga. The sequence goes on along the minus strand of JAXMCT010000008.1, from coordinate 340,018 downwards.
GATGAGCGGCGGCGGCTTCTGGCGCTGCTGCGCCTCGGCCTGGGCCAGCGCCACGCTCATGAAGGCCATCAGCACCGCCATCAGGCGGGCCGTGGCGCGATATAGGAAACGTCCAGCGTGCATCGATCGTCTGCCTCTCGGCCCGTCAATCGGGTGAGAATGAGGCGAGTTTGAGGCCCGGCGCGGGGGTGTCAGCCGGCATAAGGCCGGCTGACGAATTTGTAATCAGCGCTTGCTCCACCAGCCCGACTTGCGCTCCACGGCGGCAGGCGCCACGGTGGGTGCGGGCGGCTGCCAGCGGCGTGCCGGCTCGGCGGGTGCCGGCGCCTCGGTCACGGTCTGGGAAGCGGTGGTGGGGGCGGGCACCGGAGTGGGCGCAGGTTCAGGTGCCGGAGCGGTGTCCGGCGTTTCCGCAGCAGGTTCACCAGTAGCCTCGGGGCGCTCCTCGCGGCGGCCACGGTCCTCGCCGCGCGGGCGTTCGCCCCGGTCGCGGTCGCGGTTGCGGCCCCAGCGGTCGCGGCGGCCACGCCCGCGGCGCGGCCGTTCGCCATCCTCGGCACCATCCTCGCCCTCGGTCGCCGGAGCGGCCTCGGCAGTGTCATCGCCGGCTTCGCCAGGGGTCTCGCCGGCCTCGTCATCATCACCGGCCTCGAAGTCGGGCTGGTCGCCGAGGCCCGGCACGTCGTCACCCTGGGCATTCTGCGTCGGCTCGTCGCGGCCACGTCCGCCGCGGCGGCCGCGGCGGCGGCGGCGGCGGCGGCCGCCCTCGCGCTCGCCGCCATTGCCGTTCTGGCGGTCCTCGCCGGAGGCCTCGCTGGTCTCCTCGGCACCGTTCTCGTCGTCGGCCTCGCTCTCGGCTTCGCCAGCCTCGGCCTCGATGTCGTCGTCCTCCTCCTCGAAGGCCGAGTCCATGCGAACCGGTGCCGCCACGACCTTGCGCGGCGGAATGTTGCGTTCGGCCGCGCGTTCGATCAGCGCCTGCGAGCCCTTGAGATCGTCACTCGGCGTCACGAACACCGAGATGCCGTAAGTGGTCTCGATCGACAGCAGGTTGTCGCGCTTCTCGTTGAGGATGTAGAAGGCGATCTCGCGCGTGCACTTCACCGTCAGGTTCTCGGGCTTGCGCGCGATCAGGTGCTCCTCGATCGCCCGCAGCACCGAAAGTCCGCAGGACGAGATCGAGCGCACCACGCCACGGCCCTCGCAATGCGGGCAGGTGCGCGACGAGCCTTCGAGCAGGCCCGGACGCAGGCGCTGGCGCGACATTTCGAGCAGACCGAAATGGCTGATGTGCCCGACCTGGATGCGCGCCCGGTCGTTCTTCAGCGCATCCTTCAGGCGGCGCTCGACGTTGCGGTTGTTGCGCTTCTCCTCCATGTCGATGAAGTCGATGACCACGAGACCGGCCAAGTCGCGCAGGCGCAGCTGGCGGGCGATCTCGTCGGCCGCCTCGAGGTTGGTCTTGTAGGCCGTGTCCTCGATGTTGTGCTCGCGCGTCGCCTTGCCGGAGTTGATGTCGACCGAGACGAGTGCTTCCGTCTGGTTGATCACCATGTAGCCGCCCGATGGCAGCGTGACGGTGGGCGAATACAGCGCGTCGAGCTGGCTCTCCGCCTGGTAGCGCGAGAACAGCGGCCGCGAGTCCTTGTAGGGCTTCACGTTCTTGGCGTGGCTCGGCATCAGCATCTTCATGAAGTCCTTGACTTCACGGTAAGCCTCGTCGCCCTCGACGATCACCTCGTCGACGTCCTTGGTGTAGAGGTCGCGGATGGCGCGCTTCACCAGGCTGCCTTCCTCGTAGACGAGGGCGGGAGCCTGGCTCTTCAGCGTCAGGTCGCGCACGCTCTCCCACAGGCGGAGCAGGTAGTCATAGTCGCGCTTGATCTCGGTCTTGGTGCGCTGCGCGCCCGCGGTGCGGACGATCAGGCCCATGCCCTGCGGCACCTCGATCTCCTTGACCATGTCCTTCAGGCGGCGGCGGTCGCCCGAGTCGGTGATCTTGCGCGAGATGCCGCCACCCCTCGCGGTGTTGGGCATCAGCACGCAATAGCGGCCGGCGAGCGAGAGATAGGTGGTGAGTGCGGCACCCTTGTTGCCGCGCTCTTCCTTCACGACCTGCACCAGGATCACCTGGCGGCGCTTGATCACTTCCTGGATCTTGTACTGCTTGCGCTGCACCTTGCGGCGGCGCTGCGGCACTTCCTCGAGCGCGTCCTCGGCACCGATCTCCTCGACGCGGACCGTCTCCGGGTCCTCGCCCACTTCCTCGATGCCATTGCCCAGTTCGCCGGGCATGCCATGCTGAACGTGCGGGGCAGGGGCCGCCGCCTCCATCTCAGCCTCGCTGGGGGCTTCCGCCTCGGGCGCGGGTTCGGAAAGGCGCGCCTCGATCTGTGCTTCGGGCTCCGAAGTCTCCGAACCTTCTTCCACGGGCTCGGACACCGAGGGGTCTTCGTGGTTCGTCGACATCGGCTCGGCGCGCGGCGGCGTGTCGTCGCCGTCGTCGTCGGTCTCGTCGTGGTATTCGACGGCCTCGCCCTCGATCACCTCGGACTCTTGCATGTCCAGGACATGCGAGTCGGGGCTCTCCTCTTCATTGGTCTCCGGACCATGGTCCTCGGCAAAGGAGTCATCCCCGGCCGCCGCGGCGTCCTCCGCGTATTCTTCTTCGGATTCGGTGATCTCCTCGACACTACCGCCCTCGGCAGTCTCCTCGCCGCGCTGGCCACGGCGGCCGCCACGGCCCCGGTCACGGTCGCGGCCACGCCGGCGGCGGCCATTGCCCTCGCCCTCGTCGTCTTCGTCCTCGGCCTCACGGGCGTGCTCTTCCTCCTCGGCGGCAAGCAGGGCCAGCCGGTCGGCGAGCGGAATCTGGTAGTAGTCGGGGTGGATTTCCGAGAAGGCGAGGAAGCCATGGCGGTTGCCGCCATATTCCACGAAGGCCGCCTGGAGTGATGGCTCCACGCGCGTCACCTTGGCGAGGTAGATGTTGCCTTTCAGCTGCCGGCGTGCGGCGCTTTCGAAATCGAATTCCTCGATGCGGTTGCCCTTGATGACCACGACGCGGGTCTCTTCGGGGTGGCTGGCATCGATGAGCATCTTGCTGCCCATGAGTCACGTCCTCTGCGCCAGCCCGGCAAGCATGCCGATAGGTTCTCCGCTCCGGTGAGGAGACGCCTGTGGGAGTTGCGGGTGCTGCAGCGCGAATGGGGCATGCGGGACCAGCCAGCGGACGGAGGCAAACAGGCGACGGGAGCCGGTCTTGACCGGTCCTCGTTCAGCGCGCTCGTCGTGGCGTGGGACATGCCCAGGATTTCCTTATGTTCCGGTTCAGCGGAACGGTTCCAAATGGCGGATCCGTCAGAGGATCTCGCTCTTAGACCGCGACGAGCGGGGCTGGCAGATTCTGCCTCCGGACCCTCGCTTCTCGCGAAATTCTCCACCCGAAGTCGATTCTGCCGCGGATTCGCGGCCCTGACCTCAGGAGACTTAGACTTCTTATGGGGCAGGTTGCCAAATTGCAAGCTTTCCTCTGAGGGGCGCACGGCAACCATTGATTAACCCTGGGGAGCCTAGCCTTGGAGTCCCAGTCCCAACCCCGCAGTGCCGCCGAACCGCATGAAGCTCGAAACAGCCAGTCCTTGCCGCTGGGCCGCAGCCCGTCTGCTGCCGGGCCTGATTCTGGCCGCGCTGTTCCTTGCCGCGGGTTACCGGCTGCCGCCCGCCGATGCCGCCGCCACCACCGGGCTCCCCGTCGCCACCGCGGCTCGCGTGGCGGGCGATGAGACGCGCACCCGTTTCGTTGCCGACCTGACCGCCCCCGTGGGCTACACCGTCTATGTCATGGCCAATCCCTATCGGGTGATGATCGACCTGCCGCAGGTGTCCTTCTCGCTCCCGGTGGGCGCAGGCGACGACACCCGCGGCCTGGTCAGCCGCTATCGCTTCGGCCCGGTCGACGACAGCCACAGCCGCATCGTGCTGGATACCGATGGTCCGGTGCTCATCGACAAGGCCTTCCTGCTGAAGCCGAAAGATGGGCAGCCGGCCCGCATCGTCATCGACCTCGTCAAGACCAGCAAGGAAACCTTCGACGCGACGCTCGCCGCCGAGGCGGACACCGATACCGCGTCGGCAGCCCCTCCTGCTGCACCGGCCGATGAGGGCAAGGCGGCGAGCCCGGCCAAGTTGCGCGAGCACAAGCTGGTGGTCATCGACCCCGGCCACGGCGGCATCGATCCCGGCGCCATCGGGGTGCGCAAGACGCGCGAGAAGGACGTCGTCCTCGCCTTCGGGCTGAAGCTCAAGAAGGTGCTGGAAGCCACTGGGAACATTGATGTTGTCATGACCCGCTCGGATGACACCTTCCTCACGCTCAGGGAGCGCGTGAAGGTCGCGCGCGACAATCAGGCAGACCTGTTCATCGCCATCCATGCCGACACGGTCAGGGGCGCCGATGCCCGCGGCGCCACAATCTACACGCTGTCGGAAAAGGCATCGGATGCCGAGGCAGAGGCGCTGGCCCACAAGGAGAACCGTGCCGACATCATTGCCGGCATCGACCTCGAAGCCGAAAACCAGGAAGTGACCGACATCCTGATCGATCTTGCCCAGCGCGAGTCGAAAACCCATTCCCTGGTCTTCGCCAAGAAGGCGGTGAGCGAGATGTCGCCGGTGACGGCCTTCACCGGAAAGCCCATGCGCTCGGCGGGGTTCATGGTGCTCAAGGCGGCCGACGTGCCTTCGGTTCTGGTCGAACTTGGCTTCCTGTCGAGCAAGCAGGACGAGAGCCAGCTCACCTCTCCGGCCTGGCAGGAGAAGGTGGCCCGCGCCATGGGCCGCGCCGTCGAGGATTACTTCGCCACCCAGCTTGCCGCCAGAACGCCCTGACGACAGCGCCCCGAAGTGCCGACATGCGCCGGAGCTCTCCTCAATCCAGGGGCGAGTGCGTCTCCGTCGCCGCGGGGACACGGGCCGACGACGCATCACCCGCACTAAATCTCAGCAATTGATGTGATTTTTATCACGGCGCAATCGATGGCTTTGCCCGTAATCTCCACGGCAAGGTTGCACCTGACGCTGGGCTAACCGACCCCTGGTGCAGACCCGATGGGAGGATATGGATGATGCGCGGACTCGCGAAGACAGGCCTGATCCTCGGCGCAACGCTGCTGCTTCCCCTGCTTCCCGGCTCACCCATCACGCCGGCGGGGGCCGCGGACAGTTGCAACGACGTGGCCCTGGTGCTCGCGGTCGATGGCTCGGCAAGCGTCACGGCGGGCGAATTCCTGCTCGAAAGGAGGGGAATCTCCGCCGCCTTCCGTGATCCCGGGGTGATCGAAGCCATTCGCCGCGCTGGTCGCGTTGCAATCTCCGCGGTGTTCTGGGGGGCTGAGGCCACGCCCAAGGCCCAGTCGGACTGGGTGATTGCCGAAGGTCCGGAGGGCGCGGAGCGCTTTGCCCGCATGATCGAGGCCATGCCGCGCCAGGTCACCGGCGACACCGGTCTCGGGGCAGGCCTCGCCGCCGCGCTCGCCAGGCTCACATCGCCGGACATCTGTGCAGCGCGCCGGATCATCAACCTCTCGGGCGATGGCAAGGAAACCACCGCCGTCCGCGGCAAGCGGCGCAACGCGGTGCCGGCGGAGGTGAGGGACATGGCCCGGGCGCTGCAGGTCGAGATCAACGCGCTGGCGATCTCCGACGATGAGCCGGCCCTCGCCGCCTATTATGCTCACAACGTGATCACCGGGCCCGCCGCCTTCGTCATGGACGTCCGCGACTATGCCGGTTTCTCGATGGCGCTCCGCCGCAAACTCATCCGCGAGATCAGTCCGCAGTCGGTGGCCACGGTACAGGTGCCGGCCGGTGGCCTCTCCGACATGAACTGAAGGCCGGTCCCGCCGCCGACCTCCCGAAAACACCGAGACTCGTCCGCCGGATGGGCCCTGCGCCTGCCACCCAAGAGCCATAATCCGCCCCTAGCGAATTAACTGTAACTGGGGCCGCCGGCTGTGTTATCGGGCGGACCATAACAGGCAGGTGTCGTTTCACAGAATGCTGCGTTTTCTCGGGTGGTTGTTCGCGGTCGGGTTCATGTTCTTCGTCGCCGGTGCGGCGGGCGTGGGCTATGTGATCTGGACCGCCTCGAAGGACCTTCCCGACTATACCCAGCTTGCCAACTATGCCCCGCCGGTGATGACCCGCATCTACGCCGCCGACGGCTCGATGCTGGCCGAATATGCCGAGGAGCGCCGCCTCTTCGTGCCGGTCAGCCAGATGCCCAAGCTGCTGATCGATGCCTTCACCTCGGCGGAAGACAAGACCTTCTTTACCCATGGCGGGCTCGACTGGCAGGGCATCGCCGCCGCCGCCTATCGCTATGCCCAGGTCAAGCTCACCGGCAAGGGCCAGATCGTCGGCGCCTCGACCATCACCCAGCAGGTGGCCAAGAACTTCCTCCTCACCAACGAGCGCTCGCTCGACCGCAAGCTGAAGGAGGCGATCCTCGTCCGCCGCATCGAGCAGACCTTCACCAAGGATCAGATCCTCGAGCTCTACCTGAACGAGATCTTCCTCGGCATGAACTCCTATGGCGTCGCCGCCGCCTCGCTCAACTATTTCGGCAAGTCGCTGGACCAGCTGTCGCTCGAGGAGATGGCCTATCTCGCGGCCCTGCCCAAGGGCCCCAACAACTACCACCCGTTCCGCCAGAAGGAGCGCGCCATCGAGCGCCGCAACTGGGTGCTGGGCCAGATGTACGACAACGGCTACATCACCGAAGAGCAGATGAAGGAAGCCCAGGGCAAGCCGCTGGTGGTGACGCCGCGTCCCTTCGGTGCCCAGCTCTTCGCCGCCGAGAGCTTCGCCGAGGAAGTGCGCCGCGAACTGATCGAACTCTACGGCAAGGACAAGATGGAGAAAGGCGGCCTCTCGGTCCGCACCACGCTCGATCCCAAGCTTCAGCTCTATGCCCGCCAGTCGCTGGCCCGCGGCCTCATCGCCTTTGACCGGAAGCGCGGCTTCCGCGGTCCGATCGCGGTCGGTGAACTCGGCGCCGTGCCGGACTGGGCGCTGCTGATGAAGGACAAGAGGGTGCCCGACGACATGGCGCCCTGGCGCGTTGCCGTGGTGCTCGACGTCAGCGACGAGGCCGCGACCATCGGCCTGCAGCCCAAGACCCAGCCAGACGGTACGCTGAGCGCGGAGCGTGACAAGGCGAGGATCCCGCTCGAGCTGATGCAGTGGGCCCGCGCCTATGTCGACGGCACCAGGCTCGGCCCCGAGGTCAAGAAGGCCTCGGACGTGTTGAAGCCCGGCGACATCGTCTATGTCGCACCCAACAAGGACACCGGCGACTATCACCTGATGCAGGTTCCCGAGGTCGATGGCGCATTGATCGCCATGGACCCGCACACCGGCCGCGTGCTGGCCCTGGTGGGCGGCTTCTCCTATGGCCGCAGCCAGTTCAACCGCGCCGTCCAGGCGTTGCGCCAGCCGGGCTCGTCCTTCAAGCCCATCGTCTATGCGGCAGCCCTCGACAACGGCTATTCGCCAGCCTCCGTGGTGCTCGACGCGCCCATCGAGTTCAAGATGCCGGACGGTTCCCTGTGGAAGCCGAAGAATTACGAGAAGTCGTTCTTCGGCCCCGCCACGCTGCGCCGCGGCATCGAGCAGTCGCGCAACGTGATGACGGTGCGGCTCGCCAACGAGCTCGGCATGGCCAAGATCATCGATCTCGCGACGCGCCTCGGCATCTACGACAAGCTGCCCGCCCAGCTCGCCATGGCGCTGGGTGCGGGCGAAACGACGCTGCTCAAGATGGTCACCGCCTACGCGATGATCGACAACAGCGGCAAGCGCGTCGAGCCCACCCTCATCGACCGCATCCAGGACCGCTACGGCAAGACCATCTACAAGCACGACAAGCGCGACTGCGCCAGTTGCATGGCCCCGGTCTGGACCCCCGACCTGCCGGAACCCGAGCTGATCGACGTGAGCGATCAGGTGATGAACCCCTATACCGCCTACCAGATCACCTCGATGATGGAAGGCGTGGTGCAGCGCGGCACCGGCAAGAAGGTGCTGGCCGTCGGCAAGCCGGTGGCCGGCAAGACCGGCACCTCCAACGACGAGCGCGATGCCTGGTTCATCGGGTTCACACCCGACCTCGTGGTCGGCACCTATGTCGGCTTCGACAATCCGAAGCCGATGGGCAAGGGCCGCACCGGCGGCGAACTCGCCGCCCCCATCGTTGCCGATTTCATGAAGCTGGCGCTCAAGGACAAGCCGGCCACGCCGTTCCGCGTGCCGCGCGCCATCGAGCTGATCCCGATCGACGCCAAGAGCGGCAAGCGGGCCGTCTTCGGCCAGCCCGGCGTCATCCTCGAGGCCTTCAAGCCGGGCGACGAGCCGCCGGATGCCACCAAGATCATCGGCGACGGGTCCTCCGTCGCGGCCAACGGTGCGCCCAACGCCGATGGCGGCGTCATGCTGGTGCCCCCCTCGCAGGGCGATGCCGGAGGTGCCACCCCGGCCCAGACGGCACCATCGCCCGGCCAGCCCCCCGCCAGTGGCGGGTTGACGGGGCAGGGCGGCGGCCTCTATTGAGCCCTTCAACGTCATTTTCAATTTGAGCAGAAATCATGCGCGCTGAAATCTCGTCGCTCGTCGACGACATGAAGCAGTCGATCGGACTGCTGAGGAGGCATCTTTGACTGGGACAATGCCCTCCGCCGCCTCGCCGAACTGAACGCCAAGTCCGAAGACCCGTCGATCTGGAACGACCCCCAGAAGGCCCAGAAACTGATGCGCGAGCGTCAGGACCTCGACAAGCGCATCGGCATGATCCGCAATCTCGAGCAGGCGATCGCCGACAACACCGAGCTGATCGAACTGGGCGAGATGGAAGGCGATGCGCAGATCATCGGCGAGGCCGAGAAATCGCTCCTTTCTCTCAAGCCCCGCGTGGCCGAGACCGAGATCGAGACGCTGCTCTCGGGCGAGGCCGACGCCAACGACGCCTTCCTGCAGATCAACGCCGGTGCGGGCGGCACCGAGAGCCAGGACTGGGCCTCGATGCTGATGCGCATGTATCTGCGCTATGCCAACAAGTATGGCTTCAAGGCCGAGGTGCTGGACGAGCACGCGGGCGAAGAAGCCGGCATCAAGTCCTGCACCATCCAGATCAAGGGCCACAACGCCTACGGCAAGCTCAAGACCGAGTCGGGCGTGCATCGCCTGGTGCGCATATCGCCCTACGACTCGAACGCGCGGCGCCACACCTCCTTCTCGTCCGTCTGGGTCTACCCGGTGGTCGACGACAACATCGACATCGTGGTGGTGGAGTCCGATCTCAAGGTCGACACCTACCGCGCGAGCGGAGCGGGCGGCCAGCACGTCAACACCACCGATTCCGCGGTGCGCATCACGCATATCCCCACGGGCATCATCGTCGCCTGCCAGGCCGAGCGCTCGCAGCACAAGAACCGCGCCACCGCGCTCAAGATGCTGAAGGCCCGCCTCTACGAAATGGAGCTGCAGAAGCAGCAGGAAAAGATCGACGCCGCCAACGCCAAGAAGACCGACATCGGCTGGGGCCACCAGATCCGCTCCTACGTGCTCCAGCCCTACCAGCTGGTGAAGGACCTGCGCACCGGCCACACCTCCACCTCGCCGGGCGACGTGCTCGACGGCGAAGTCGAGGACTTCATCCAGGCCTCACTCGCCCACAAGGTCAAGGGCGGCGGCGACCAGGTGATCGAGGACATCGAATAGGAAGCTCTTCGTCCTCTCCCGCACAGCGGGAGAGGAGGGGGCCCCCGACGAAGTCGGGGTAGGTGAGGGGCCGCGGTCTCCGACCATGCAGCTACCAACACTCTTCCCCTCATCTCCCCGTTGCGTTCCGCAATGGGTCCCTTCTTCTCCCGCTGGAGAAGCGGGAGAAGACTTCAGGTTCCACCCTTGCTGGCACATTCAATTCCGTGCACTCTTGCCCCTGAAGGAGTGCCTGCCCATGCTCAACCTCGATCCCACTCTCTATGTCGACCCCGCCGTGCTGCCGCGCGAGCGCAACGAGATTTTCGCCAAGACCTGGCAGATGCTGGGGCCTGCCAGCCAGGTGGCCGAGCGCGGCCAATATGTCGCCGCCGACATCGCCGGCATCAAGGTCTTCGCCATCCGCGGCCGCGACGGTGAACTCAGGGCCTTCCGCAATGTCTGCCGCCATCGCGGCGCGCAGCTGCTGGAGGAGGGCACGGGCCGCTGCGCCACCATCCGCTGCCCCTATCACCAGTGGGTCTTCGCCGATGACGGCCGCCTCATCAACGCGCCGTGGTTCGGCGAGGAACCCGGCTTCAACCCCGCGGACTGGCCGCTGGAGCCGATCCACGTCGCCACCTGGCGCGGCCTGCTCTTCGTCGCCATCGACCCGCAGGAAGATCTGGTGTCCCAGCTCGGCGATCTCGTCGCCGAGCTCGCCGACGAGCCGATCGAGACCTATCAGTCGGTGCGCACCGAAACGGTGAACTTCGACGCCAACTGGAAGATCTACACCGACAATTTCGTCGAGGGTTACCATATCCCGGGCATCCACCCGAAGTTCTTCGCGGCCATCGACTTCGAGGCCTTCAAGACCACCGCCCACAAGGGCTTCATCCGCATGACGGCGCCGCCGCGCGAGGGCCTGTTCTATCGCGGCAAGTGGCTGTGGATGTGGCCGAACTGGACGCTCTCGCTGTTCGAGGGCGGCATGAACACCTCGCGCATCAACCCCATCGGCACGAAGCGCACCGAGCAGCTCTACCACTTCTATTTCGCCGACCTGGCACCGGAGTTGGACGAAAAGCGCTCCGACACCATCGCCCGCAACCTCGCCGTGGTGCGCGAGGACTACGAGATCTGCGTCAAGACCCACCACAACTACGAGGCCGGCAACTACCACGCAGGACCCTTGTCACCGCGCCATGAGCAGGGCGTGCATTACTTCCAGGGGCGGGTGAAGGAGAGCCTCGGGGCTTGAGCCTGTAGGTCTTCTCCCGCTCCTTCAGCGGGAGAAGAAGGGACCCGTTGCGAACGCAACGGGGAGATGAGGGGAAGCAAGCGCTGAACTGCTTTCGGAGCCCGAGGTCCCTCACCTTCCCCAACTTCGTTGGTCCCCTTCCTCTCCCGCTTCGCGGGAGAGGACGCAGTCCCTCAGTGCCTGACGAGGTGAAGTGTTCCCTTATGCCAGCACTTCCACCGAAACCGGCCGCGAGTCCGCACCCAGCCGATAAACCACCGGAACACCCGTATCGAGCTCCCGCTTCAGGATCTGCTCCGGCGTCAGCCCCTCGATCGCCATGATCAGTGAACGGATCGAATTGCCGTGCGCCGCCACCAGCACCCGCTTGCCGGAGAGCACATCCGGCTGGATGTGCTTCATGTAGTAGGGCAACGAACGGGCCAGCGTATCCTTCAGGCTCTCGCCGCCCGGCGGTGCGATGTCATAGGAGCGGCGCCAGATGTGCACCTGCTCCTCGCCCCACTTCTTGCGCGCGTCGTCCTTGTTGAGGCCGGTCAGGTCGCCATAGTCGCGCTCGTTCAGCGCCTGGTCCTTCACCGTCTCGAGGCCGGGCTGGCCCAGCTCGTCGAGCATGATCTTCAGCGTGCGCTGGGCGCGGCCGAGCGCGCTGGTATAGGCGATGTCGAAATGGAAGCCCTTGGCCTTCAGCTTCTGCCCGGCGCGATGCGCCTCGGCCACGCCCTGCTCGGTCAGGTCCGGGTCCTTCCAGCCGGTGAACAGGTTCTTGAGGTTCCATTCGCTCTGCCCATGGCGGACGAGCACGAGAAGTCGGTCCATGTGTCACTCCAGTCCCAAAACGTCGGTCATCGAATAGAGGCCGGGCTTCTTGTCGAAGGCCCAGAGTGCAGCACGCACCGCACCACGCGCGAAGATGTCCCGGCTCTCGGCCTTGTGGGTGAGTTCGATGCGTTCGGCCGCACCTGCGAACATCACCGTGTGCTCGCCCACCACCGAGCCGCCGCGCAGCGTGGCGAAGCCAATGTCGCCCACAGGCCTGGCACCCGTGTGCCCATCGCGCGAGCGCACCGAGCGGCTCTTCAGGTCGATGTTGCGTCCGGCAGCCGCCGCCTGGCCGAGCAGCAGGGCGGTGCCCGAGGGCGCGTCGATCTTGTGCTTGTGATGCATTTCCAGCACCTCGATGTCGAAATCCTCGCCGAGCGCCGCGGCGACCTTCTTCACCATGGAGGCCAGCAGGTTGACGCCCAGGCTCATGTTGCCGGACTTGACGATGCGGGCATGGCGCGCCGCCGCCCTGATCTTCGCCTCGCCGGCCTCGTCGATGCCCGTCGTGCCGATCACGTGCACGATGCGCGCCTGGGCAGAAAGCTCCACCAGCGCCAGCGTCGCCTGCGGCACGGTGAAGTCGATGACACCGTCGACATGCGTCAGGAGCGCGATCGGGTCGTCGGTGATCGCCACGTCCAGCCTGCCAATCCCTGCGAGTTCCCCCATGTCGGCGCCGACATGCGCCGAGCCCTTGGGCTCCAGCCCACCTGCGACCTCGGCCCCCGGCGTCTCGTTGACGATGCGCGTCAGCACCCGGCCCATCCGGCCCGCTGCCCCGGCAATTGCTAGCTTCATCGCTGTCACCCCTCGTTGGGTCCGGCTTTAGCAACGGACCCCGGCCATGGAAAGCGCCTAGACGCCCTCCACCAGCACGATGTTGGCGATGCCCGCGCCCTCGCGCTTGGCCTTCGCCGCCTGGTATTCCGGCGAGTGGTAGCAGTCGAGTGCCGCCTGCAGGCTGGGGAACTCGATCACCACGTTGCGCGGGTGGCCATCACCCTCGAGCTGGTGGAACGCCCCGCCGCGGGCCAGGATGTTGGCGCCGTATTTCTGGAACGCCTCACGCGTGCCGCTGGCATAGTGCTGGTACTGATCCGGGTTCGTCACCGTCACATGGGCGATCCAGTATCCCTTCGGCATTCTCTCAACTCCTTGATTTCAGGCCGAGTATAGCGCGGCAGCCGGCGGCCCGAAAATAATCTTTCGCGCCTCCCAAGAATCCGCCCAATCGCTGCGTCTAACTCTCCGACACATGAGCGGGACGGACGAGACACTGGCCAGGATGGCCGGATCGGGCGACAGGCCGGCGCTGCAGCGCCTGCTGGAGCGCCACCATGACACGGCCTTCCGCTTCTCCTACCGGCTGCTGGGGTCGAGGGCCGACGCGCAGGACGTGGCGCAGGAAGTCTGCATCAGGCTGGTCGAGCGCGTCGGCTCCTATCGCGGCGACAGCCGTTTCTCGACCTGGCTCTACCAAATGGTGCTCAACGCCTGCCGCGATCACAGGCGGCGGCAGGGCAGGGTGCGCGAGATGCAGCAGGGCTTCGCGGCCTTCGCGGCCGACAGCCAAGCCGACTGGGCCGACAGTGATGCGCGGGTGCGCTGGCTTTACCAGGCGCTCGGACAGCTGAAGCCCGATCTCAGGGAAACGGCACTCCTCATCCTGGCCGAGGACGTGACCCAGGACGACGCGGCCACGATCCTCGGCATCAGTGCGGGAACCGTGGCCTGGCGCATGAGCGAGGTGAAGAAGCGCCTGCGGGCGATGGCGGACAATGACGATGCACGACTTTGACGATCTGAAGAAGCTGTTCCGCGACGAGGCGCCCATCCGCGCCGACGAGGGCTCGCGCTCCGATGCCATCGCCGCAGCCATGGCCCACGCGGAAAAAATTTCAGCTGCTCCCCAAGAAGCCGGCGCGATGACGCGTCTCAGGAACCGGATGGCCAACATCTGGAACCGGAGAACTCACATGCGCAGCTTCAATCTCAACCACGGCCTCGTCTACGGCGCGAGCCTTGCCGCCCTCACCCTGCTGGTGGTCGGCAGCCCGGCATTTCATCAGCTGATGAAGGAGACGGCGATCGTGCCGCCGCCCGCCACCCCTGCCGATGTTTCTGCCATCGCCACCCCCGCCAAGAACAGGACGCAACCGGAAGGGAAGCCCGCCGAACCCGTCGGCGGCAAGGACAAGGTCGCCGAGATGCTGCCGGCGGGGCAGGCCAATGCGCCGGCAATCGAGGCACTGCGCAAGAGCGATGTGAAATCCTCGAGCGACGCCGCCAGCCTGGCGGGCGCGGTCAGTGTCAACGAAGCCTACGACAAGCTGGAGCAGGGAACTCTATCGGCGCTGCCGCCCTCCGTCACCGAAGGCCGCGACCGCTTCAGGGATTTCGAGGCCAACCCGGTGAAGCAGGCGGCAACCGACCCGCTCTCCACCTTCTCGATCGACGTCGACACCTCGTCCTACAGCTTCGTGCGCCGCGCGCTGATGGAGAACGCCCTGCCGCCCAAGGATGCCGTGAGGGTGGAGGAGATGGTCAACTACTTCCCCTATGATTATGCCGGGCCAAAGGACCGCGCCGAGCCCTTCAAGGCCAATGTCAGCCTCATGCCGACGCCGTGGAATGCCGACACCAAGCTGATGCGCATCGGCATCAAGGGCTTTTCGCTCGACGGCCAGGCGAAGCCCCACTCCAACCTCGTCTTCCTCATCGACACCTCGGGCTCCATGGACGAGCCGGACAAGCTGCCGCTGCTGCTCAACTCCTTCCGCCTGCTGCTCGACACGCTGGGCCCCGACGACACGGTGTCGATCGTCACCTATGCCGGCAGTGCTGGCACCGTGCTGGAGCCGACGAAAGCTTCCGAAAAGGGCAAGATCCTCGCCGCCCTCGACAATCTCTCCGCCGGTGGCTCCACCGCCGGGGCGGAGGGCATCCGCCAGGCCTATAACCTCGCCGAGCAGAACTTCGACAAGCAGGGCGTGAACCGCGTCATCCTCGCCACCGACGGCGATTTCAACGTCGGCATATCGGACCCGCGCGAGCTCGAGGATTTCGTCGAGAAGAAGCGCCAGACGGGCGTCTATCTCTCGGTCCTCGGCTTCGGCGAGGGCAACTACAACGACGAGATGATGCAGGCGCTCGCCCAGAACGGCAACGGCAACGCCGCCTACATCGACAGCCTCAGCGAGGCCCGCAAGGTGCTGGTCGACGAGGCCACCTCGACGCTCTTCCCCATCGCCAACGACGTCAAGATCCAGGTCGAGTTCAACCCCGCCACCGTCTCGGAATACCGTCTCATCGGCTACGAGACGCGGCTCCTCAACAAGGATGACTTCAACAACGATCATGTCGACGCGGGCGACATCGGCGCCGGCCACACCGTCACCGCCCTCTACGAGGTGACGCCGAAGGGCTCCAGGGGCCAGCTTGTCGACCCGTTGCGCTACGGCACGGCAGAACAGGCCGGCACGCCCGCCGGCGAATATGCCTTCGTCAAGATCCGCTACAAGCTGCCGGGCGAGGACAAGAGCCATCTCATCACCGAGCCCGTCACAGCCGCCGACGAGACGCCCGACAGCGAGGCCAACTTCGCCGCCGCGGTCGCTGCCTTCGGCCAGATCCTGCGTGGCGGCGAATTCACCAGGTCATATTCCTATGACGACGTGATCGCGCTCGCCAATGCCGCCAAGGGCAGGGACGAGTTCGGCTACCGGGCCGAGTTCATCAACCTCGTCCGCCTTGCAAAGACGGCGAGGGTCCTTCAGTAACGGCTTGAAATCAGACGAAACATCCCCGCCGCCCATCTGGACGGCGGGCTTCGTCTGGCCTATCCATGGGCCATGGACGCGGCGGCCAAGACCCTGACCCTGAGAGAGCACGTCTGGACTCTCTATGAAGGCGACGTGCCGGCCAGCCACCGCTTCCGCTATGGGTTGCTCGCCTTTGATCTCGTCACCATCGCCTTCGTCATCGCCACGTCGTTCCTGCACTGGTCCGGCACGGAATACATCGATGCGGTGATCGGCCTCATCCTGCTGGCCGACTTTGCCGCCCGGCTGTGGATCGCCCGCCGCCCGCTGCGCATGGTGCTGAGCGTCTACGGTCTCATCGACATCGTCGTCATCGTCTCGATGCTGGCACCCATCGTCGGCGAGGGGTTCGCGTTCCTCCGCGTCGCCCGGGTGCTGCGCCTGCTGCGCTCCTACACCATGGTGAAGCGCCTCCGGCTCGACTTCCCGTGGTTCCGCAAGAACGAGCAGCTCGTCATGTCGGCGCTGAACCTCGGGGTCTTCATCTTCGTCATGACGGCGCTGGTCTACGAGACCCAGCACTTCTCCAACCCCGAGATCGGCAACTATGCCGATGCGCTCTACTTCACGGTGACGGCGCTCACCACCACCGGCTTCGGCGACGTGGTGCTGCAGGGCACCACCGGCCGGATGATCGCCGTGGTGATCATGATCTTCGGCGTGTCGCTGTTCCTGCGCCTCGTCCAGGTCATGCTGCGGCCCGACAAGGTCTACTTCAAGTGCCCCGACTGTGGCCTCACCCGGCATGACCGGGATGCCGTGCACTGCAAGGCCTGCGGCCACCTGCTCAACATCCCGGACGAGGGCGCCGTATGAACCTTCTGCAACTGTCCGCAAACGTTATGCACCCCTGAATTGCCCGGCTTTCCACTCCTGAACATGAACAATTTGCAAGCCACGCTTTGGCCCATGTTTGATGGCCAAACGAGGGGAAATCCCATGGCGTGGCTTTCTCAATTGCCTGAGGCGGGCCACGGTGGCAGATGTTTGGTCGGAATCAGGTCAGTGGAACGGGAAGACGTTGCGGCGCCTTGCTAGGATAAGCGCTTACAGCTTGATGTCGGTCGTGGCCGTTCTGCTGATTCTCGCCGTCGCGGTCTTCGTGCGGCTGGCGCAGGGACCCGTGTCGCTCGATTTCCTGCGCGGCACCGTCGAGAGCAAGATCAACCAGAGCCTTCCCAATATGGCGGTCACGGTCGGCGGCGTCACGCTGCAGCGCACCGGTTCGGGCGGCGTCCCGCATGTCCTCATCGACGATCTCGTCCTCAACGACAAGCAGGGCACCTACCTTGCCTCGGCCCCGCACGCCTCGCTTGGCATCGACGAGAGCGCGCTGCTGTCGGGTCACGTCGTTCCCACCTCGATCACCCTCATCGGCCCGGCCATCCGGGTCCGCCGCAATCTCGAGGGCAACTTTGCGCTGGGCTTCGACGAACCGGTGTCGGAGGACGTGTCGGTCACCATCGATGCCGGCAACACCGGCAAATCCGACCTGCAGGGCACGGAGGCCTCTCCCGCCGCGCAGCCCGCCTTCAACGGCTCCGGCGCCGCCCTGATCGACCTGGTGAGCGGCAATCCCGACGATGGCGGCATCAGTTCCATCAAGGCCATCAACATCGACGATGCCTCCATCATCTTCTTCGACGAGGCCAACAATGCCAGCTGGAACATCCGCAACGCCGACCTCGCCTTCACTCGCCAGCCCGACGGCTTCAAGGTCGAGGCCAGTGCCTCGGTCCTCAATGGCGGCGACCAGACGGGCGACTGGAAGGCCGGCGGCAGCGCCACCTACCGGCGCGACACGCACTCTTTCCTGGTCAGCGCCCATGTGAGCGACCTGTCGCCCGCCAAGATCTCGGACCAGATCTACGCCTTCTCCAAGCTCGCCCGCGTCGACGTGCCCCTCTCCGGCCGTGTCGACATGGAGGTGACCGACTCCGGCCTCGTCACCCGTGCGGTGGGCGAGTTCACGGCGGCGGCGGGCGTCGTCGACCTGCCGGAATACCTGGCCGGCCGCCTCAACGTCGACGAGGGCTCGCTGCGCGCCGACTACGACCCGGCCACCGGCAGCATCAACATCACCGACTCGACGCTGCTGATCGGCAGCTCGCATGCCCAGATGACGGGCCGCCTGTCGCCCGAGCGCAGCGCCAATGGCAGGCTCACCGCAATCGACATCTCGCTCGGCGCCCGCAATGCCGCGATCGATGCCCAGGGTTCGATCAGGAATCCCGTCGTCGTCGACCAGGTGATCTTCAACGGCCGCGCCTCGATCGACGAGGCCCGCCTCGACATCGACGACCTGCAGGTGCGGTCCGGCAACGCCGCGGTGCGGCTCAGGGGCTCGATCGCCGGCGGCGAGGAGTCGCCGGCCATCATGATGGGCGGCCGGGTGCAGCAGATGCCCGCGGCGCTGCTGAAGCAGCTCTGGCCACCGATCATCGCGGAAAAGACCCGCACCTTCGTCAACGAGAACGTCCAGGACGGCATCATCACCGAGGGCGAGTTCACGGTGAAGCTCCCGGCCGACTCGATGGCGCTGGCCAAGCGCACCCGCAAGCTGCCCGAGGGCTCGATCAACATGAGCATGCGGATGGAGGGCGTCACCAGCGGCTATTTCAAGAAGCTGCCTCCGCTGATCAATGCCTCCGGCGAGGCCCGGCTGGTCGACAACGACTTCACCCTGCGCATCGACGGCGCCGATGTGGTGTTGCCCTCGGGCGCCAAGGGCAGGCTGGCGGCTGGCACCATGTTCGCCAAGGATATCCTCGCGGTGGAGACCATGGCGCGCTTCGATCTCGACATCGCGGCGGGCGCACAGGCGCTCATCGAATATCTCGACGAGCCAGACCTCAACCTCATCCGTCACACCGGCCTCGACACCTCGAAGCTCCAGGGCGACGCCACGATGAAGGTCAACCTGGCTTTCCCGATGATCAAGCCGCTGCCGCCGGATCGCATCGAGGTGAGCGTGGCCGCCAGGCTGCTGAACGCCGCACTGAAGGACGCGCTGCCCGGCGTCGACATTTCGGAAGGCAAGATCGACCTTGCCATGGAGAATGGCGTTCTCACCGCCAAGGGCCCGGCGCGCATCGCCGGCATTCCCTCCCAGCTCACCTGGCAGCGCGGGCCCGCGCCCGACTTCCTGCAGTCTGCCGTCATCAAGGCCACGCTCGATGGCGAGCAGCGCCGTTCGCTCGGCATCGACCTCGGCACCTTCGTGCGGGGGCCCGTGGCGTTCACCGCGACCATCGACAATCTCGCCGATCCGCAGGGCAGGGTGGACATCGCCGCCGATCTCAGCGAGGTCGACATGCGCATCCAGCAGATCGGCTGGACGCGTCCCGCCATCGACAAGACGACGGCCAGGATGACCTTCTATTCGAAGGGCGACAAGGGGCCGCGCGTCGAGGACCTCGAGATCAAGGGCCAGGACCTGTCGATCAAGGGCAGCATGCTGCTCGCCCCCAAGCGCCAGGGCCTGCGCTCGGCGACCTTTACCGAGATGAAGCTGTCCGACCTGAACAGCTTCGCCGCGAACGTGAAGGTGGCCGACAACGTCATGGACGTGCAGGTGACGGGCGACAGCTTCGATGCCCGTCCGCTGATCCGCGGCCTGTTCGGCAACCAGAACCGCGACGAGGCCGCCCAGGCGGCGGAAGAGGCCAAGGCCAGCTCCGGGCGCACGGTCAACGTCAACCTGTCGGTCGGCCGCGTCTACGCCAACCTCGGCGAGATCATAACCAGCGTTTCCGGCAACCTGACCTCGAAGGCTTCGCGGCTCGCATCGGCCGAGATCAACGGCACGTTCCTCTCGGGCCAGCCCATCGTGTTCCGGGTGACGCCGGTGGACGGCGGCCGCGAGATGCGCATCAACGGGCGTGATGGCGGGGCCGCCATCCGCGCCGCCAATCTCTATTCCAAGGTGGCCGGCGGCCAGATCGAATTCTACGCGCTCCTCAGCAATGATGGGGCGCTGGTGCGCAAGGGCAAGCTGACGCTGCGCGACTTCGAGGTGCGCAACGAGGCAGCCCTCGCCGAGCTCGATGCCCGCGGCAAGCCGAAGCGCGACGCGCCGCGCCGCGATGGCCCCCGGCGCGATGCCCTCAGCTTCAAGAAGCTGACCCTGCCATTCACCTCCGACAGCCGCTTCATCTGCATCGGCGAAGCGCTGGTGCGCGGGCCGGAACTGGGCGCCAGTGCGGCGGGCCTGATCCGCAAGTCCGACGGCGCGATCGACATCGCCGGGACGATCACACCCGCCTATGCGCTCAACGCAGCCCTGGGCGACATTCCGCTGCTGGGCGACATCATCACCGGCGGCAAGGGGCAGGGCATCATCGGCGTCACCTTCGCGATGGGTGGAACGGTGGACAAGCCCGATTTCCAGATGAACCCGGTTTCCGCCGTGGCGCCGGGCTTCCTGCGCAAGTTCTTCGAATACAGCAGCCGCTGCGAACCCATGAGGCCCGTCAAGAAGACTGGCAAGGGTGCCGAAGAGCCGGTGAGCCCCGGCCAGTGAGCGTTCCGTTTTCGCCGCGCAGGCAGCGGGAACGGACGGGAACCGGAAGATGAAGCTGTTGCGCTTGCCCCGCGATTGATCAATCAGCCAACCAAGATGTCGTTTCAGAACTAAGTTATTGGGTTGCCGGATTAACGATTCAAGTATATGAGTTAATGCATGAGCGGATGCCGATTGCAGTCCCGTCTGCTCGATTTCCTCTCCCCCTTTGCCTCCGGCGAGGGGGAGAGGGCTAATTTCCCTGCATTTTTCCGGCATTCTTGAGCATTCCTTCGGCGGGCAGCGCGACCGCCGTTCGTCAGCGGCGTTGCCGCAGAACATGGCATCGATGGCCATGAAGCGATTTTTTCGTGCCGCAACGGAACAGCAAAGTAGTGAAAGCAACTTTAATCATCCGGTGATTCGTCAGGTTGATGTCAGGAAGCGTCCCGTATCTTCCGCGCCTGTCCGAGTGACGGAATAGGTGAGTGCGATTCGCGTACAGGATTCAGCAGCGCGTCGGTGGACGCCAGTAACCGATGTTCTCGTCGTCAGGAGTACTTCAGATGGAATATGACAAGGCACTGATGAACCTGTTTGAAAATCCCCTGAGCCGCGGCGGACCCGCGACAACCAGGTTCGACGAAGAGATCGAGATTACCAAGGGCTTGCCGACGCCGCAGCGCGGCAGGAGCAAGTATCCGTTCCGCGACATGGAACTGGGAGATTCCTTCTTTGCGCCGGGAGCATCCGTCATCGGCCTCCACGGTTGCGCGCGTCGTCATCGGCCGATGCGCTTCACCTGCCGCACGCTCGTCGAGAACGGCGTGGCGGGCGTGAGGGTCTGGCGCATCAGGTAGATCCAGCGGCATCGCCCGCCGCGGCTGCACCGTGGCCATCCCCAGGACCTGTTCCCCTGCGCTGGACATCACGCAGGGGGCACCTATAGTCCGGTCATGCCGCATCCTTCGCCCCGCGACGTCGTCAACCGCCAGCTCGAAGTCTACAACGCCCACGACATCGAGGGATATTGCGCGCTCTTTGCACCGGACGCGACCATCGCCGACCTGGTGACCGGCCAGATGATCTGCAACGGGCTGGACGAGATCCGCAATGTCTATGCCCGTCGCTTTGCCGAGAATCCGCAGCTTCGCTGCACCGTTCACCAGCGCCTCGAGGGCCCCACCCACGCCATCGACAAGGAAACGGTCTTCGGCCTGCCAACCGGCCCCCTTCACATCATGGCCATCTACGAAGTGCGTGAAGGCCTGATCCGCAGCCTCCGCTTTATCCGCTGGACCGACGAAGGCTGACCACGCCGTCGCCATGTCGTCTTTCCCAGCATTTTGCTACCCGGTCGCGAAGTTTGCTATGTTCCGTTGCTTGCGGGGCCTGCGCAGAGGACTAAGCTCGAAGCCACATTGCACAACCCTGGATAAATGTCCCGGGAGGGTTCGTCGTGGCACAGCGGTTCGGCAGCATCCCCATGCGCTTTGCTGAGATCATCGATGAAATCGGCAGGCGCATCCACATCGGTTGCATCATGGCGGCCGGGCGAGACTGGGTCGAGGTCAGCTTGCCGGAGCAGATGCAGCTCGGCAGCGGTCTGCAGGTGCGATTTCTTCCAACAATGGACTCTCACGGCGTGAAGGCGGAATGGCGCGCCGCCGACAGGGTGGGCTTCACCTATCTGGAAGGAGGGCCTCCGGAGGAACAGTTCGCCGGCATACCCGGCCTTCTTGACCCGCGCCCCGCCGTTCTCAAGCGACCGCGTTGAGGTGTGAAGGGATGGGCCTACGTCCTGTCCGGAGAGGGTGCAGCACCGCTGTGAAACCGCATCGCCTCGGAAACCACGGTTTCGATGACTCGCCGCTCCAGGTCAGGGCGCATCGCAAGGAACTTTCGGCAGTAGGCATCCTGGTCCAGCACCTGGCCCGCGGCGAAGTCCGCTCCGACAGTCTCCCAGATGATGGGTACGATGTGACGCAAGAGACCTTACCTTCCCTCCGGCCCGTGGCGGAAGTAGAGGCTGCTTCGACGATCGTTGAAGCTTATCCCGGCATCCGGGGCCGGGCCATCTCTTCAAGGTTGCCGGGTAGCTGCCATGTTGCGCGCCTGCCTTGTGCCCCAAGGCTGCCCACGGGATGAAGCGTGCGGCAGATCACGACGTCCTGGCGGCCGCGATCCTGTTGCTGGTCCTGTGTCTCTGCGCTGCCGTCCTCACGGACATGGGACGGCGCGCGGCATCCGCCGGGTCGCCTTTTCCTTTGGTCGCCCAGCACGATGAAATGGAACTCTAGGCCGGTTTCACCAGCACGTGCTTCTTCTTGCCCATCGACAGCTTGATCACGCCATCGGCCAGCAGCGCCCGGGTCAGCACCAGTTTCTCGTCGGACACCGCCTGGTCGTTGACGCGGATGGCCCCGCCCTGCACCGAGCGCCGGGCTTCGCCGTTCGACGCCGCAAGTCCTGCCGCCACGCAGGCCGCCAGCAGCCCCGTGCCGGCGTCCAGGTCGAGCGCGATGGAAGGGAGCCCGGCGGCACTCTGGCCTTCCTCGAAGGTGCGGCGCGCCGTCTCGGCAGCCTCGTTCGCCGCGGCGCGGCCATGCAGCATGGCAGTCGCCTCGGTGGCGAGGATCTTCTTGGCCTCGTTGATCTCGGAGCCGCCGAGCGCGCCGAGCTTGTCGATCTCTGCAATCGGCATCTCGGTATACAGTTTGAGGAAACGGCTGACGTCCGCGTCCTCCGAGTTCCGCCAGTACTGCCAGTAGTCATAGGGTGACAGGAGGTCGGCGTTGAGCCACACCGCGCCCGAGGCCGTCTTGCCCATCTTTGCGCCGGAGGAGGTGGTGAGGAGGGGCGAGGTGAGGGCGAAGAGCTGCTTCTGGTCGCAGCGCCGGCCGAGCTCGATGCCGTTGACGATGTTGCCCCATTGGTCGGAGCCGCCCATCTGCAGCACGCAGTTGTGGCGGCGCGACAGCTCGAGGAAGTCGTAGCCCTGCAGGATCATGTAGTTGAACTCGAGGAAGGTGAGCGGCTGCTCGCGGTCGAGGCGGAGCTTCACCGAGTCGAAGCTCAGCATGCGGTTGATGGTGAAGTGCACGCCATAGTCGCGCAGGAAGTCGATGTAATTGAGGTGGTCCAGCCAGTCGGCGTTGTTGGCCATCAGCGCATCGGTCGGGCCGTCGCCGAAGGACAGGAACTTGGTGAAGACTTGGCGGATGCCGGCGAGGTTGGTGGCGATCTGCTCCACGCTCAGCATCTTGCGCGACTCGTCCTTGAACGAGGGGTCGCCGATCTTGGTGGTACCCCCGCCCATCAGCGCGATCGGCTTGTGCCCGGTCTTCTGCATCCAGCGCAGCATCATGATCTGGACGAGCGATCCGGCATGCAGCGAGGTCGCGGTGGCGTCGAAGCCGATGTAGCCGGTGATCCTGCCCGCCTTGGCCTGAGCGTCCAGCCCCTCGGGGTCCGAGATCTGGTGGATGAAGCCTCGCTCTGACAGTATGGTGAGGAAATCGGACTTGAACTGGCTCATGGCACTCGGACTTTCGCAATCGAAAACGGCTGCGGGCTCTTACCACGGAGGCCCGCCCTGTCAAAACCAGTGACCGCCCTCGGCCTCATGTCCGGCACTTCGCTCGACGGCATCGACGTGGCGCTGCTGCGCACCGATGGCGAGACGCACGTCAGCCGCGGTCCTGCCGCCACCTACCCCTACCGGCCGGATCAGCAGGCCGTGCTTCACGATGCACTCCAGCAGGCCAGGTCGCTGGGCACCCGCGATGCCCGCCCCGGCATCCTGGCAGAAGCCGAGCGCGCCCTCACCGAATGGCACGCTGAAGTGGTCAATCGATTTCTCGACACTCATGGCCTGACTCCGGCCGAGATCGATGTCATCGGTTTCCATGGCCAGACCGTCATCCACCGCCCGGAGCGCCGCCTGACCGTCCAGCTCGGCCTCGGTCCGACGCTCGCCCGCCGGACCGGCATCGCGGTCGTCTACGACATGCGTGCCGCCGACGTGGCGGCGGGCGGGCAGGGCGCGCCGCTGGTCCCGGTCTATCACCGGGCTCTGGCCAGCGGGGTAGCGGAGCGCCCGGTGGCCTTCGTCAACATCGGCGGGGTCGCCAACATGACCTGGGTGGGGCGGCAGGGTGAACTGGTCGCCTTCGACACCGGTCCCGGCAACGCGCTTCTCAATGACTGGTGCGAGCGCTGGACGGACATTCCCTATGATGTTGACGGTCGTCTTGGCGGAAGCGGCAACAGCAACCGAAATGTGCTCGGGCAGCTACTGAAAAGCGACTTCTTTGCAACGCCTGCACCCAAGTCTCTCGACCGGAACAGCTTCGATGTGACGCTTGTCGAGGGTCTATCGCCGGCCGATGGGGCGGCGACGCTCACGCGTTTCACCGCGGAAGCCATCGCGGCAAGCGTCGGTCTCGTGCCGGAACCGCCGCAACTGTTCATCATCTGCGGCGGCGGCAGGCTCAATCCAACCTTGATTCAAGCTCTCAGGGATGTCCTTCAAGCTCCTGTAATCGCTGCGGAAGATGTGAAATTGAATGGCGACTCGATGGAGGCGGAAGCCTGGGCCTATCTGGCCGTCCGCTGTCTCCGGGGCCTGCCCATCACCTTCCCCGGCACCACGGGGGTGCGGACGCCGCTCTCAGGCGGTCTTGTCGCGCGGCCCTAGAAACTTCAGCGCCCGCCCATCGATCACGACGAGCGCCATCATGATGATCAACGTTCCCAGGATCTCCATCTTATCAAGGGTTTCGCCCAGAACGGCGATGCCCATGGCAATCGCCGAGACGGGGATCAGCATGGTAACGAGAAGGACATTGGCCGGTCCCGATTTCGCCACCACGCGGAAGAACAGGATGTAGGCGAAGGACGTCGACAACAGCGAGAGGCCGAGCAGTGACGCCCAGCTTTCCTTCGAAGCATCAAGGAGTTGGCTAGGAGAATCAAAGCTGAATGCGAGCACCGTCATGATCGCCGACGAGCATAGCAGCTGGCCCGTGGCCATGCTCAGCGGCGGCGTGTCCTTGAGCTTCATCCGCGCCCACAGGCTGCCCACGCCATAGCTCGCCGCCGCCCCCAGGCACAGCAGGATGCCGATGCTCTGCGAATTCTCGCCGAACAGCGACCCGCCCTTGAGCACCGCGACGCCCACGATGCCGATCAGAATGCCGAACACTTTCCGTGGGATAAGCGGGTCGAGCCCCGCCGCCGCGATGAACGCCACGCCGAACAGCGGCGAGGTGGCGTTGATGACCGAGGCGAGGCCCGACGCGATCATCGTCTGCCCCGTCACGATCAGGGTGAACGGGATGACGTTGTTGAGGATCGACAGCCCGACGATCGCCGTCCAGGCTTGCCGGTCGCGCGGCAGTGGCCCGATCAGCAGCAGGTGCAACGGCAGCAGCGCGGCGGCCGCCAGCACCACCCGCGCCATCACGATGACCAGCGGCGAAAGGTCCTTTACGGCAATTCCAACAAAGAGATAGCTGCCGCCCCAGATGACCGAAAGGAACAGCAGCATGCCCCAGACGGAGAGGGGAATATGATTGTGGTTCGGCGACATGGGCCCCACATTCTCCCGCCCCGCATTGAGGCGCCACCCGATTGCTGATTAGAGCTGGCCTTCCGCCGCGAGGCGCTTGTCGAGGTAGGTCGAGCAGATCTTGGTCAGCTCGTCGATCTTGTCCTGGAAGAAGTGGTTGGCGCCCGTGATCACCTTGTGCTCGACGGTAATTCCCTTCTGGGTCTTGAGCTTGGACACCAGGCTGTGGACAGCCTCGGGGGGCGTCACCGTGTCCTTCTCGCCGTTCACGAACAGCCCGGAGGCCGGGCAGGGCGCCAGGAACGAGAAGTCATAGTGCTTGGCCAGCGGCGCAACCGAAATGAAGCCGGAAATCTCGGGCCGCCGCATCAGCAGCTGCATCGAGATCCAGGCGCCGAAGGAAACGCCGGCGATCCAGCAGATCTTGGCTTCGCGGTTGAACGACTGCAGCCAGTCGAGTGCGGAAGCCGCATCTGAAAGTTCGCCCGCGCCATTCTCGAACACCCCCTGCGACCGCCCTACACCCCTGAAATTGAAGCGTAAAACCGAGAAGCCGCGGCTCTGGAACATTTCGTACATGGCATGCACGATGGGGTTGTTCATGGTGCCGCCGAAGGTCGGGTGCGGGTGGAGCAGAATGGCGATCGGCGATCCAGCGGCCTTGGAGTGATGGTAGCGCGCCTCGATGCGGCCCGCGGGCCCGCTGAAAATCACTTCCGGCATAAATCTCTGATCCTCATGGGAGATAACCGCTACAGGAAAAACCCGGTGGAAGGCCCACCGAATAATTGACTCCAGTACTCGGGTTTTCTATATCCCTGTTTAGAATTGTTCGAAACTGACGGAGAGCTCCGTCACTGAGCCCTCGCCTTTAGCACGGGTGAGGGGTTCAAAATCAAGGATTTCGTGCCATGAAGATGAGCACCAAAGGCCGTTATGCCGTGATGGCGATGATCGATATCGCCACGCATTCCGATGGCGAACCGGTTTCACTGGCCGAGATCGCCGAACGCCAGGACATCAGCCAGGAATATCTCGAACAGCTGTTCGGAAAGCTGCGCAAGCAGAAGCTGGTCGAAAGCGCGCGGGGGCCGGGCGGCGGCTACCGTCTGGCAACGCCGATGAGCGAGATTCCGGTAGCCAAAATCATTGCTGCCGTTGACGAGGAATTGCAGTTCACACGCTGCAACGGCGATGCCGTCGAGGGTTGCGTGAAGGGCGAGCGCTGCAACGCGCATGACCTGTGGTCGAGCCTCGGCCGCCAGATGATGTCGTTCCTGTCATCGATCTCACTCG
Source organism: Hyphomicrobiales bacterium (assembly GCA_046349235.1). GTDB lineage: Bacteria > Pseudomonadota > Alphaproteobacteria > Rhizobiales > Aestuariivirgaceae > Aestuariivirga. The sequence goes on along the minus strand of JAXMCT010000008.1, from coordinate 312,983 downwards.
AGGACGTGGTGGAGAAGCGCAATCTGGCGCTGGCCGCCACGATCAAGCAGACCAAGGACCGCCACCCCGAGGGAACCGCGGCGTGAGGACCTACCTCGACCATAACGCGACATCGCGGCTGCGCCCGGAGGCGAAGGCGGCGATGCTGGCGGCGATGGAGTGCGCCGGCAACGCATCATCGGTGCATGGCGAGGGGCGGGCGGCGCGCAAGATCATGGACGATGCGCGCGAGCAGGTGGCCCGCGCCGTGGGCGTGATTGCGCCGATGGTGGTGTTCACCTCGGGCGGCAGCGAGGCCAACAACATGGTCCTCAAGGGCGCGCCCGTTGAAAGGATTATCGTTTCCGCCGTGGAGCATCCTTCCGTGCTGCAGGCCGCGACGGCGTCCGGCAAGCCCGTGGGCATCATTCCGGTGGACGGCAACGGTGTCATCGACCTTGGTGCGCTGGAGGAATTGCTGCACGGGCCGAAGGCGCTGGTGAGCGTGATGCTGGCCAACAACGAGACCGGCGTGGTGCAGCCCGTTGCCGATGTCATCCGCCTGGCGCAGCAGCATGGTGCGCTGGTGCACAGCGATGCGGTGCAGGTTCTGGGCAAGATGCCGTTTAATTTTGCGATGCTGCCGTTGGATTTTCTGACGTTGTCGGCGCACAAGTCGGGCGGACCTTGTGGCATCGGCGCGGTTGTCATCCGCGATGGTGTTGTTGTCGATCCGTTGCTCCATGGTGGTGGCCAGGAGCTGCGCCGCCGGGCGGGAACCGAAAACCTGACAGCGATTGCAGGTTTCGGCGCCGCAGCCGGCCTGAAGCAGGACGTGAAGGCGCTGCGTGACCGCCTCGAGGCAGAACTCGAGGGTGCCGTGATTTTCGGCAAGGACGTGGAGCGGCTTCCCAACACCACCTGCTTCGCCTTTCCGGGCATGAAGGCCGAGTCGCTGCTGATGGCCTTCGACCTCGAGGGGGTCGCGGTCTCCTCCGGCTCGGCCTGCTCGTCGGGCAAGGTGGCGAAGTCGCATGTGCTGGCGGCGATGGGCGTGAAGCCGGAAATCTCCGAGGCCGCCATCCGCGTATCACTGGGCTGGGACACCGCCGGACAGGACATCGAACATTTCACCGCCGCGTGGCGCAAGATCCGCGACCGCCACAAGGCCAGGGCTGCTGCCTGAGGGAAACATGGCTGATATTGAAACGATTGCGCTCGTCAAGGACATCGACGTCGACAAGTACAAGTACGGCTTCACGACCGACATCGAGTCCGAATATGCGCCGAAGGGGCTGAACGAGGACATCGTCCGCTTCATCTCGAACAAGAAGAACGAGCCGGCCTGGATGCTGGAGGCTCGGCTGGAAGCCTATCGCCGCTGGCTGCAGATGGAAGAGCCGACCTGGGCCAAGGTCCACTACCCGAAGATCGACTTCCAGGACCTCTATTACTACGCCGCCCCGAAGAGCGTCTCGGCGCCCAAGAGCCTCGACGAGGTCGATCCCAAGCTGCTCGAGACCTATGCCAAGCTCGGCATTCCGCTGAAGGAACAGGAAATCCTTAGCGGTGTGAGGAAGCAGGGCGAGAAGAGCGAGCTCGACGAGGAGGGCAATGAATATGCCTCCGGCAAGGTGGCGGTGGACGCGGTGTTCGACTCGGTCTCGGTGGTCACCACCTTCAAGGCGGAACTGGCCAAGGCCGGGGTGATCTTCTGCTCGATCTCGGAAGCGCTGCGCGAGCACCCGGCGCTGGTGAAGAAGTATCTCTTCTCCGTGGTGCCGCAGGGCGACAACTACTATGCCGCGCTCAACGCCGCGGTGTTCTCCGACGGCTCCTTCGTCTACGTGCCGCCGGGCGTGCGTTGCCCGATGGAGCTCTCGACCTATTTCCGCATGAATGCCAAGAACACCGGGCAGTTCGAGCGCACGCTGATCATCGCCGACAAGGGGTCCTACGTCTCCTATCTCGAAGGCTGCACCGCGCCGACGCGCGACGAGAGCCAGCTGCATGCCGCCGTGGTCGAGCTGATCGCGCTCGACGATGCCGAGATCAAGTATTCGACGGTTCAGAACTGGTACCCCGGCGACGCCGAGGGCAAGGGCGGCGTCTACAACTTCGTCACCAAGCGGGGCGACTGCCGCGGGCCCCGCTCCAAGATCAGCTGGACGCAGGTGGAGACCGGCTCGGCCATCACCTGGAAATATCCGAGCTGCATCCTGCGCGGCGAGGACTCGCGCGGCGAGTTCTACTCGATCGCCATCTCCAACGGCCGCCAGCAGGTCGACAGCGGCACCAAGATGATCCACCTCGGCAAGAACAGCTCGAGCCGCATCATCTCCAAGGGCATCGCGGCGGGCCGCTCCGACAACACCTATCGCGGCCTCGTCTCGGCGCACCGCAAGGCGTTGAACGCCCGAAACTTCACCCAGTGCGACTCGCTGCTGATCGGCGACAAGTGCGGCGCGCATACCGTGCCCTACATCGAGTCCAAGACCTCGACGGCGCAGTTCGAGCACGAGGCGACGACGTCGAAGATCTCCGACGACCAGATGTTCTACTGCATGTCGCGCGGCCTCAGCCAGGAAGAGGCGGTGGCGCTGATCGTCAACGGCTTCGTGCGCGACGTGCTGCAGCAGCTTCCGATGGAATTCATGGCCGAGACGCAGAAGCTGATCGGCATCTCTCTCGAAGGGAGCGTCGGGTGACCCTGACCTTCCTCGATATCGCACTGCCCATCGGGCTGGCGCTGGTCTTTGCGGTGTTCCGCTATGGCCAGTACCGCGCGACGGAACCGAAAACGGCCCTGCCCAAGGCGGCGGCGGATGGCGTCAAGGGCGCCATCGGCCTTGCCGTCATCACGCTCGGCTACAAGTACTTCACTCATTGAGGCGAACCACCGTGAACCTTCTCGACATCGACAACCTGCATGTGAAGCTCGAAGACGAGGACCGCGAGATCATCCGCGGCCTGTCGCTGACCGTGAAGCCGGGCGAGGTGCATGCCATCATGGGGCCGAACGGCTCCGGCAAGTCGACGCTGTCCTACGTGCTGGCTGGCCGCGAGGGCTACGAGGTGACGGAAGGCTCGGTCACCTTCAAGGGCGAGGACCTGCTGGAGATGCCGCCGGAAGAGCGCGCCGCCAAGGGCGTGTTCCTGGCTTTCCAGTATCCGATCGAAATCCCCGGCGTCGCCACCATGCAGTTCCTCAAGGTGGCGCTCAATTCGCAGCGCAAGGCGCGCGGCGAGAAGGAGCTTTCGACGCCGGACTTCATGCGCCTCGTCAAGGACCGGGCGGCGAAGCTGAACGTCAGCCAGGACATGCTGAAGCGCCCGGTCAACGTGGGCTTCTCCGGTGGCGAGAAGAAGCGCGCCGAGATCCTGCAGATGGCGGTGCTCGAACCCTCGCTGTGCATCCTCGACGAGACCGACAGCGGCCTCGACATCGACGCGCTGCGCGTGGTGGCCGACGGCGTCAACGCACTGCGCTCGCCCGACCGCGCCATGATCGTGATCACCCACTACCAGCGCCTGCTCGACTACATCGTGCCGGACTTCGTGCATGTGCTGTCGAGGGGCCGCATCGTGAAGTCCGGCGACAAGCACCTGGCCCTCGAACTCGAGGAAAAGGGCTATGCCGAGTTCACCAAGGACAAGGACGCGGCATGAGCACGGCCATCCAGAAGACGCCGGCGGAAGAGGCGCTGGGCCTGTCCCTGCCGCACCGGCGCATGGAGGACTGGCGCTGGACCGACCTGCGCCAGCTGATCGACAAGCCCTATCCGCCGCGCCAGCAAGTGACGCCGAAGGCGGGCGAGGTGGAGAAGCTGCTGGGCCAGTCGCTGTTCGGCGGCGTGGCGGCGACGCGCATGGTGTTCGTCAACGGACATTACGACCCGGCGCATTCGAAGCTCGCCAATGCCTATGTCGAGTCCAAGGCGGCCATCGAAGAGCCGGTGGACCTGATGAACGTGGCCTTCGCCACCGATGGCGCGCGGCTGCGGATCGAGGGCAACGTCGACACGCCCATCGAGCTGATCTTCCTGGCGACCGATGCCGCGCCCCGCGCGATCGCGACGCGCAACGTGATCGAGATCGCGGACGATGCCTCGGCCACCATCATCGAGAGCCACATCGGGGCGGGCAGCTACCTCGCCAACTCGGTGATGGAAATCCGCATCGGCCACAATGCCCGGCTCGACCGTGTGAAGGTCGAACTCGAGTCGCATGATGCCGTGCACCTGGCCCATGCCCATGTGGTGGTGGGCCAGAACGTGACATTCCGGGATTTCACGCTGACCACCGGCGCGAAGCTCAACCGCCAGAATGGCAGATTCCGCTTCATCGGCGAGTTCGCCGATGCCAAGATTTCCGGCGCCTATCTGCTGGCCGGCAAGCAGCACGCGGATACGGCCCTGGTCGTGGACCATGAGGTTCCCAACTGCGCCAGCCGCGAACTGTTCAAGTGCGTGATGGACGATCATGCCCGCGGCATCTTCCAGGGCAAGGTGATCGTCAGGCCGGGTGCGCAGAAGACCGACGGCAAGCAGTCGAGCCATGCGTTGCTGCTGTCCGAGACCTCCGAGTTCGATGCCAAGCCCGAACTCGAGATCTATGCCGATGACGTGGCCTGCGGCCATGGCGCCACGGCGGGCGACCTGAACCACGACCATGTGTTCTATCTGAAGTCGCGCGGGGTGCCGGAGGCCGAGGCGAAGGCGCTGCTGATCGCCGCCTTCGTGGGCGAGGCCTTCGACATGATCCACCATGACGGCATCCGCACGGCGCTGGAGGACTTCGCCACGCGCTGGCTGACCGAGCACCGGAGGAAGGGCTGATGGCCTATGACGTCCAGGCCATCCGCAAGGATTTCCCGATCCTGTCGCGCGAGGTCTATGGCAAGCCGCTGGTCTATCTCGACAACGCGGCCTCGGCCCAGAAGCCGAAGCCCGTTCTCGACGCGATCATGAAGGCCTACACCGAAGAATACGCCAACGTGCATCGCGGGCTTCATTATCTCTCCAATGCCGCGACCCAGGCCTTCGAGGACGCGCGCGAGAGCGTCAGGCGCTTTATCAACGCTCCTTCGGCCGAGCAGGTCATCTTCACCCGCAACGCCACCGAGGCCATCAACCTCGTGGCGCAGAGCTTCGGCGGCATGGTGATCGGGGCCGGCGACGAGATCGTGCTGTCGATCCTCGAGCACCATTCCAACATCGTGCCGTGGAATTTCCACCGCGAGCGCAACGGCGCGGTGCTGAAGTGGGCCCCCATCGACGATGATGGCAACTTCCTGCTCGAGGAATTCGAGAAGCTGCTGACGCCGAAGACGAAGATCGTGGCCATCACCCAGATGTCCAACGCGCTCGGCACCATCGTGCCGGTGGCGGAGGTCATCAGGCTGGCCCATGCGAAGGGCATTCCGGTGCTGGTCGACGGCTCGCAGTCGGCGGTGCACATGGGTATCGACGTGCAGGCGCTGGATGCGGACTTCTTCGTGTTCACCGGCCACAAGACCTATGGGCCCACCGGCATCGGCGTGCTCTATGGCAAGAAGGACCTGCTGGCGAAGATGCCGCCCTATCAGGGTGGCGGCGAGATGATCTCCGAAGTGGGCACCGACTTCGTGACCTACAACGACCCGCCGCACCGCTTCGAGGCGGGCACGCCGGCGATCGTGCAGGCCATCGGGCTGGGCGCCGCGCTCGACTACATGCGCGGCGTGGGGCTGGACAACATCGCGGCGCATGAGGCGCTGCTGCGCGACCGGGCGATGGAGCGGCTCTCCGAGATCAACAGCCTGCGCATCTTCGGCCGCGCGAAGCACAAGGGCGCCATCGTCTCCTTCACCATGGAAGGGGCGCATGCCCATGACGTCGCCACCGTGATCGACCGCGCGGGCGTTGCCGTCCGCGCCGGCACCCATTGCACCCAGCCGCTGCTGCAGCGGTTCGGGGTCACCGCCACCTGCCGCGCCTCGTTCGCCATGTACAACACCCTCGAAGAGGTTGATGTTCTGGCGGAAGCGCTTATCTCTGCCCGGAGGATCTTCGGATGACCGATGCCGCGACCGAGACCACGCCCGTTGCCGACAATGCGCCGAACCCCTCGGCCATCCCGCCGGATGAGCTGGCGCGCCTGACCGACGACATCGTGGCGGCGCTGAAGACGGTCTACGACCCGGAAATCCCGGTCGACATCTACGAGCTCGGCTTGATCTACAAGGTCGATATCGACGACGAGCGGAACGTCGCCATCGAAATGACGCTGACGGCTCCCGGCTGCCCGGTGGCCGGCGACATGCCGGGCTGGGTGGAGAATGCGGTGTCCGCGGTTGCCGGCGTCAAGAGCTGCACCGCCACCATCGTCTTCGATCCGCCGTGGGACCACAGCCGCATGTCGGAAGAAGCCCGCGTCGCAATGAACATGTGGTAAGGAAGGTCATCATGGCATCTGCCAATCCACGTCCCAGGCCCCAGATCATGAAGCTGACCGACGCCGCCGCCGAGCGCGTGCGCGAGATCATGGCCAAGGCCGAAAAGCCGGTCGTGGGCCTGCGCGTCGGCGTCAAGAACGGCGGCTGCGCGGGCATGGAATACACCATGGAATGGGCCGAGGACCAGAAGCCCTTCGACGAGGTGGTCGAGGACAAGGGCGTCAAGGTGCTGATCGACGCCAAGGCCATGATGTTCCTGCTCGGCACCGAGATGGACTACCAGACCTCGGCGCTCAAATCGGGCTTCGTGTTCAACAACCCGAACCAGGTCTCGGCCTGCGGCTGCGGCGAGAGTGTGCAGCTGAAGCCCGCGGCGGGCTGAGGGTCCCCGAGGCACGGGAGGGGTGTGACGTCGCGGCTGTTCTTTCACCCACTCCTGATGAGCTAAGGTTGCAGGCGACTCGCAATCCGGTGACCGACATGCGCAAACTCCCGCTTCTTGCCGCTCTCCTGCTTCTCTCGGTCACGCCGCTCCGCGCCGCGGACGACCCGGACCCCAATGCCGGCGTTTCCGGCGAGCATGACTTCAACATGTATTGCTCGAGCTGCCATGGCGAGAGCGGCAAGGGCGACGGGCGCATCGCCGCGCGGCTCGAGAAGAAGCCTCCGGACCTGACGCAGCTGACCCGGCGCTACGGCGCGTTCCCGCGCGACAAGGTCATCCAGTTCATCGACGGGCAGGCCGACGTCGCCGCCCATGGCAACCGCGACATGCCGGTGTGGGGCAAGTGGTTCACGCTGGAAGCGACCGAGGGCCTGGGGGGTGCCGAAGGCGACGCGGCCACGGTCAAGCGGCGCATCGACAACGTCGTCGACTATATCGAGACCCTGCAGGTGAAATGAGAACCGGGCCCCGTGAGGGGCCCGGCATGTCTTGCTCAGAAGGTTTTCAGCAGGGCACTGAACATGCCCGCGATCTGCTGGGCGCCGGCATTGGCCGGCCACATCACCGCGGCGTGGGCGATGACGATGGGAACGAAGACGAGCGCCATCATCAGGATGACGATCATCCCGGCGTCGTCGGACTGGCCGCCCTGTACGGCGGCCTTGCGGAACGAAAAGAGAGACTTGATGGTCATTGGGTTCACCTCTTACCGACCAGCCGTTACCGGCGGCGGGCGGGTGAACCGAGAAAGCTCAGAAACCCGCGCGCGCCAGTAACGGCATGGTCGATCGACTATGACTGTCGCTTGGCATTGGGTTTCGGGTTCCTGTTTGAGAGTGGCGCGGGTATCCGGGCCACGCTCCGGACATGAACCGCAAAGGCCAACCTGTCAAGCGAAAAGGACATTTCCACGCCGGGAACCGGTCCGGCCCCTCGCGGGTTTGGGTCCGAACCCCCACAGGAGGCTCCCATGACCGACGAAACCCCCAAGACCCCTGGAAAGGCCGCCGAACGCGAGGTTCTGCAGCAGGCGGTGAACGACCTCGGGGACCGGGACGGCCAGCGCCCCGAGGCGTTGCGCCAGTTCGCCGAATCGGCCCGGGAGGGCGAGGAGAGCCCCAAGGACTTGGAGGCCGACGGCAAGACCCGGCCGGAGCCCACGTCCAACAAGGTCAAGCACAAGGTGGCCACCCGCATCCTGCGCGACGGGGCGGAGGGCGAGCACCCCGACCCCAAGGCCGAAGGCGTGGACGAGCTTCCCGACCGCATCATCGACCGCGGCTGAGGATCACTCCCCCGCAATCGCCGGGCGCGACTGGGCATAGAGCGCCGCGATGGCGCAGGACGCCATGCGCGCGCGCACCGAGTCGGCGCGCGAGGTGAGCACGATCGGCACCCGAGCCCCGACGACCAGGCCGGCCGCATCGGCATTGGCCAGGAAGGTGAGGTTCTTGGCCAGCATGTTGCCGGCCTCGAGATCCGGCACGACCAGGATCTGGGCGCGGCCCGCCACCTCGCCGTGGATGTTCTTGATGCGCGCGGCATCGAGGTCGATGGCATTGTCGAAGGCCAGTGGGCCGTCGACCATGCCGCCGGTGATCTGGCCGCGCTCGGCCATCTTGCACAGGGCGGCCGCCTCGATGGTGGAGGGGATCTTGGTCGTCACCGTCTCCACCGCCGAGAGGATGGCGACGCGCGGCATGCCCAGCCCGATCTGGACATGGAGGTCGATGGCGTTCTGGACGATGTCCACCTTGGTATCGAGATCGGGGAAGATGTTGATGGCCGCATCGGTGATGAACAGGGTCTCTGGATAGGTCGGCACGTCCATCACGAAGACGTGGCTGATGCGCCGTGCCGTGCGCAGGCCCGTGGCCGAGGAGGTGACCTCGTGCATCAGCTCGTCGGTGTGGAGGCTCCCCTTCATCAGCAGCGCGCCATCGCCGGCGCGGATCAGCTCCACCCCGCGCGCCGCGGCGGCATGGCTGTGGGGAACGTCCTCCAGGCGAAACTTCGAGATGTCGATCCCGGTCTTCTCCGCCACCGCCTCGATCTTGCGGCGCGGGCCGACGAGAAGGGGCGTGATGATGCCGAGACCCGCCGCCTCCACCGCCCCCATGAGCGAGGTCTCGTCGCAGGGGTGGACGACGACCGTGGGAGTTGGCGGGATCGACCGGGTTCGCTCGATCAGCCGTTCGTACTTGGCGTGGGTCTGCGTGTCCAATCCGTGCTCCAGACTCAGCGTGAGTTGTGCTAGCTTGCGGCCATTCTAGCCAAACTGGGGGAGATTGACATGGCAATGCGCGAATTCTTTACCGCGATGTGGCGGACCATCCTGCTGCGCGGCCTGGCGAGCCTGGTGTTCGGCATCCTCGCCTTCGTCTATCCGGGGGTGACGCTCGCCGTGGTGGTGACGCTGTTCGGCATCTACGCGCTGGTCGACGGGCTCCTGGGCCTGTGGGGCGTCATCCGCGGCAAGGACGAGGGCACCTCGATCACCAGCCTGCTCACCGCCATCGTCGGTATCGTGGCCGGCCTCGTCTGCCTGCTGGCGCCCGGCTTCGCCACCACCTATGTCGTCCTCCTCATCGGCTTCTGGAACATCGCGGCGGGCCTCCTCCAGCTGATCGGCGCGCTGGTGATGTGGAAGGACATCGAGCAGCCGGGCCTTCTCGCGCTGGCCGGCCTCGCCGGGGCGGCGCTGGGCCTGCTCATCGTGTTCTACCCGGCGACCGCGGCGGTGAGCATCATCTGGATCATTGCCGGAACGGCGGTGCTGGTGGGCCTCGTGCTGCTGGCCTTCGGCTGGAAGTTGCGCAATGCCGCGCAGGGCTTCATGAAGGCGCGCGGCGTCTAGCCCTTCCGCAGCAGGAGCTCGCGGGCCGTCGCCTCGTTGGTGATCAGCACATTGGCATCGGCGAGGCGGATGGCGCCCAAGAGGCAGTCCACCTTGTCGTTGCCGCCCGAGGCCAGAACGCGGGTGGGCACGCTCCTCAGCTGCTCCAGCGGCAGCGACATGATGCGGCGGTTCACCGGATGGTCGACCAGCCTGCCGTCGCGGTCATAGAAGTTGAACAGCATGTCGCCCACGGCACCGAGTTTGAGGAGTTCGGCGCGCTCTTCGTCGCTGATCAGGTTGAAACGGAAGGCGGTGGAGGAGGGCGCCATGGTGCCGACGCTGAGGATGGCGAGGTCCAGCCGCTCGGCGCGGCGGAAGATGTCGCGCAACCCGCAACGCTCGATCAGCGCCTCGCGGGTTTCAGGTGAATCGACCACGGCAGGGGCCTGGAACAGGTAGCAGTCGGCGCCCATGATGCGGGCGAACTGCCAGGCGAATTCCGCCGGGTTGAACTTGCGGGCCTGCACGATGCCGCCCAACAGCGAGATGACCTGCATGTTCTCGAGGTCGCGCGGCGCCAGCGTGGCCAGCGATTCATACAGCGTGGCACCCCAGCCGACGCCCACCGTCATGTCGTCTTCCAGCGTGTCGGAGAGATACATGCCGGCAGCGACACCGATGGACTTGCGGATGTTCTCGGCATTGACCGGCTCGGGAACCACGACGGCATCCTTGAAGCCGAAGGCCTTCTTCAACTCGCCCTCGATCTCGAAGCATTCCGAGACCTCGCCCTCGATCCAGATCTTCACCTCGCGCTGCTTGATCGCCTCGTTGATGTTGCGGACGACCGTGACGCGGCCGATGCCGAGGCGGTCGGCGATCTCGTTCTGCGTCAGCCCCTCGACGTAATACATCCAGGCGATGCGCATGCGGTTGCGGGCGATGCGGCCGGCGCCGCGCTCCGGCGAAAGAGGGCGACTCTTGCGGGTCTGTGTCTTCTCCAACATCTTCAGGCCCCGGACGGGTTGCGATCTCTCATACTGGTGCAGGATACTAACGCCTGCAAGCACACACTTATGTTTCATATCGCCACCCGCGCCGGAAAGCAGCGCGATTTGCCGGCGATGGTGAACGCCGGTTACGGACCATCGCCGGTTTTTCGCAATGCGAGACCTTGTTGCAGCGCGTCATTACGAAACATTTGCGCATGCGTGTGGTATTTAGTACATGAATTGCCATCGGCGCCGATCCCGCGACAGAACGGGGCTGCGCCCAGGGAGGAACGGACATGCTGCCCTTGCCGACAGTCGTCGTTTCGTTCACCGCCGCCGCGCATCGCGGATGGCCGCTCCCCGCCTTATCCATCTTTCATGTGAATGATCCTGCCCGCCGCCGGCCTGCGGCGAGGCGAGGAGCCAACGACACAGGCCGAACCCCATGGAGGACTACCGCATGCCGCTCACCAAGTCGGGCCTGATCACCCGCCGCTCGCTTCTGAAGTCCACCGCCGCCGCCGGCGCGGCCCTTGCCGTCGGCACGGGTGCCGTGCCGCTGGTCAACATCCGCCGCGCCTATGCGCAGAACCTGCCGAACCCGGCCGACGTGCTGGCCAAGATCAACGTCGGCAACATGGTGAAGAAGGAGTATCGCGAGCAGTACAAGCTCGGCGACAATGACGAGCTGTGGGATCCGAAGAAGGACTGGATCCGCACCGTGGACTGGGAGGCGATCCGCAAGGAGCATGCGGGCAAGACCGTGCGCTTCGCCATCGGCGCCGCCGACCGTGAATCGGCGCAGGACCAGATCGAGCCCTTCGCCCAGCTCTCGGGCATCAAGATCGAGCTCGTCGCCATCCCCGACGACTCGATGTACGACAAGGTGGTGGCCGAGTTCCTGTCGGGGAACGCCAGCTTCGACGCCATCCAGTTCTTCTCGCCATGGCTCGGTGACTTCGCGGCACAGGGCTTCCTCAAGCCGCTCGATGAATATGTTTCGAAGTGGGGTGTTCCCTTCGACGACTTCTACGAGACCTACCAGCTGAACTACGGCCACTGGGCGGACAAGGGCATCCTCGGCATTCCCTTCGACTGCGACATCCAGATGGTCCACATCCGCCCGTCGATCTTCAAGAAGATCGGCATCGACGCCGACCGCGTGAAGTCGATCGAGACCTATGACGACATGGTGCGCATCGCGCCGGAACTGAACAAGGCGGAGAAGGGCGTCAACGGCATCGGCATGATGTGCGGCCGCGGCTTCTGGGCCACCTACACCTGGCAGCACATCGCCGCGCAGTATGGCCTCGAGCTGTTCAACGAGAACTGGGAGCCGATCTTCAACGGCGATGCCGGCGTCAAGGGCCTCGAGACCATCGTGGCGCTGTCAAAGCACGCCATCGAGGGCGTTGCCGCTGCCGACTGGCCGACCAACCGCGCTGCATGGCTCGGCGGCCAGATCGCCTGCAACATTTCGTGGCAGGACTCCGGCACCCAGGCGACGCGCCCCGACCAGTCGAAGATCGGCGACGACGTGCTCACCATCTTCGAGCCGCGCGTCAAGGGCGGCAACTTCGCGCCGCCGAACATCGCCGGTTCCACTTCCTGCGTGACGGCGATCTCGCCGGAGCCGGAGGCTGCCTTCCTGATGCTCGCCTACCTCACCACCGCCTCGATCATGGCGATGAACGAGGCCAACGCCAATGGCGTGGCGCCGGGCTACAAGTCGGTTCTCGCCAATGCGAACCTGCAGAAGGTGTCGCAGCCCGCCAAGGTGTGGGGCGAGGAGCTGAACTATGCCTGGTGCGCGCCGCGCCTGCCCAACGGCTTCCAGATCGACCAGGAGATTGGCTTCCTGATCAACAAGGTGGTGGTGGGCGAGATGCAGCCAAAGGAGGCCCTCGACCAGGCGGCCGTGAAGGTCAAGGAGATCATGACCAAGAACGGCTTCTACCAGGGCAAGGACCCGATGAACTTCGCGGCGACCAAGCCCGGCATGTGGGTGGGCAGGGGCAAGCCGCTGCCGTTCTGACACGCAAACTCCGGCCCCTCTCCCGTTCCGCTCCCTGTGGGCGGGGGAGGGGTAACCTCTGCAAGCAGGTTTCATGACCGACGCCGTCCTCCCCACCTCGACCTTGCGCATGGCGCGGCGCCGCAGCCCGCTCCGGCGCAAGGCCTTTCCTTACCTGCTGGTGGCGCCGGCGGTTCTCTATCTTCTTGCCATCACCCTCTATCCCGGCATCTTCGCGCTGTGGCGGAGCTTCTACCAGGGCCGCTTCAAGCTCGATTTCATCGGCTTCCAGAACTATGCCGACCTGTTCCGCGACGAAACCTTCTGGCACAGCCTGACCAACACCCTGATCATCGGCGGCATCACGCTGGTGGTGGAATTCGTGATCGCCATGACGCTGGCGGCGCTGGTCTACCGCGATCCCCTGGTGCGCGGCTGGCGCATCGTGTTCCTGCTGCCGATGCTGTTCATGCCCTCGGCAGTGGCCTATCTGTTCAAGCTGCTGTTCAATGACGGGCGCGTCATCAGCGACCTCCTGATGCGCATCGGACTCGTCGACCACAACATCGACTTCATGGGGTCCACCTGGCTTGCCCGCGGCGTGCTGGTGGTGACCGACGTGTGGCAGTGGGTGCCCTTCCTGTTCATCATCTTCGTGGCCGCCCTGCAGGGCCAGGACAAGGAGATCGAGGAGGCGGCCAGGCTCGACGGCGCGCGCTGGGGGCAGATCTTCTTCGCCATCTCGCTGCCGCTGATGCGCCCGGTCATCGCCATTGCGCTGGTGCTTCGCGGCATCGACATCCTGACCATGTTCGCCTCGCCCCACATCATCACGCAAGGGTCCCCCGGCGGCGACACCGAGACGGTGAGCTATTTCATCTACCGCACCGGCTTCAAGAGCTTCGAGTTCGGCTATGCCTCGGCGGCCTCCGTCGTGGTGCTGATCCTCACCATCATCCTCGCGCAGAGCTTCGTGCGCCGCTTCTTCCGGTCGGGGAGGGAGTGATGGCGGAAGGTTCGCGCTTCTCGCTCGGCCGCACCGTGCTGCTCCTCGTGTGGGGCCTGTTCTGCCTGTTGCCGATCATCTTCTTCGCCACCATCGCGCTCCGGCCGCGAAACGAGATCATCGCGCCGCAGCCGATCTACTTCCCGACCATCTCGATCGAGACCTGGGCCAAGATCTGGGCCGAGTGGCCGATCATGCATTACTTCATGAATTCGGTGATCTCGGTGTCGGGCAGTGTCGCCATCTGCCTGGTTCTCGGCATTCCCGCCGCCTATTCGCTGGCGCGCTACCAGTACCGCGGGCGCGAGGACATCGGCTTCTACATCCTCTCCACCAAGATGATGGCGCCGGCGGCGGTGGCCATTCCCATCTTCTTCCTGTTCCGCGCCATGGGCCTGCTCGACACGGTGTGGGCGCTGATGCTGGTCTATGCGGCGATGAACCTCTCCATCGTCGTCTGGATCATCCGCTCCTACATGATCGACATTCCGCACGAGATCGAGGACGCGGCGCGCACCGACGGCGCCTCCGACCTGCGCATCCTGTGGTCGATCATCATCCCGATGTGCCTGCCGGGCATCATCACCGCGGCGGTGATCGCGGCGATCTTCGCCATGAACGAGTACCTGTTCACGCTGATCATCGCCACCAAGAACGCCTATCCGCTGTCGGTGGCACTGGCCAATTTTTCCGGCGGTTCGGACGGCATCATCTACAACGCCATTGCATTGGTGGCCTTCCTCGCCTTCTTCCCGGCGCTGCTGCTGGTGATCCTGATCCAGAACCACCTGTCGCGCGGCCTGACGATGGGTGCGGTAAAGGGGTAGGTTTCCGGACCTGTGCCACCTGCCGGATTGAGGTCCGGCTTGCCGCCACGGGAACGGAAGGGTTCTTGAAACCGGCTCCGCTAGGTCTCTCCGAGAATCTGGCTCACCAGAATCTTCGCCAGCCAGGGCGCGGTAGAATATTTTCCGGTGTCGACGGAAAGGTAGCGCCCCATTCGGGTGATGCCGAAACCATCGCGGTGGTGCAGGCTGGCCTGCGGGTCCGAAAGCGAGCCGGTTGCCGCAGCATAGACCCACCCCCCGGCAATTGCCTGGCGCTCGAGGTTCATCGCAAGCTCACCGACAGCCGGAATGTAGGTTTCGAGACTTGCGATGATGCTGCGCGATATGTCGGCGGTCCGGGTGGCGTCGAGCGTGGGCACCACGGGCGGCGACAGGCCGCTGCCTTCCGCGAGCAGTCCGGCGGGGTACCAGGACAGATAGAAGTCGCGGCCATTGTAGTTCTTGATGTCGCCGAAAGGCCCCGCCGCGATGACGGCGCTGGGAATGGCGAGCGGCGTGCGGGTCCTGACGAACATCGATGCACGATAGCGGTGCGACCATTCGCGGGGCGGCGGCAGGTGCAGGGTGTCGTCGACCGCCAGCCTGCCATGCCACAGGGCATTGACCACGCAGTCGAAAGGCCCTTCGCGGCCCGCAGGGGTCAGCACCTGCCAGCGCTCGCCTGCCGCCAGGTCGGCGACGCCGAGCACCCGCGTGCCGGTGCGGCGCGTGATCCTGGCATTCGCCTTCACCGCTTCCACGAAGCGATCGGCAATCCAGCCGGTGTCGACCGAACGTTCGGGAACGGAAAAGCCGGCCACGATCTCCGTGCCGGGGCTGATGCGCCGGAGCCTGTCCGGCTCGAGCGCCGCGAAGGATGCCGACCGGAGGTCGGCCAGATAGTCCCCGGGTTCCATGCGGTCGCGGACCAGCTGGTCAACCTTGCGGAAGTAATCGGCCATTGCATCCGGCTGGACCACGGAACGAGCATGGCACAGGTACAGGTCATCGCCCTGCGTGATGACATCGGCGATGGAGGTTTCGATGAGGTCTTCCACCAGGCTGCGGAACTGCAGGCCGCCGGGCAGAACCTTCCGTGCTGTCAGGAGCGACGGATCGGCGCTGTAGAGATAGCCCAGATGGATCTTTCCCTCGTTCCACCGGCTGGCGCCCATGAACAGGTCTTCCGCTTCCTCGAAGATGACCGAACTGATGCCGCGGCGCGCCAGTCGCAGCGCGGCGGAACATCCCATGATGCCTCCGCCAAGGATCGCCACGGCGTTCACCGTCATGCCAGCGCACCGGCATCCGTGACGTAGGAGCCCGGATCGAATTCATGGCTCGCCAGCACCATCAGCACGGCGCCATCCGTCAGGTAGGTTTGCTGCGTCCAGATCAGCGGAGCGATGAGGAGGGCGGATGAATCATCGGTCAGCTGGACCGTCGCCTCGCCGTGACCATCGCGCATCAGCACGTCGATGCGCCCATTGAGGCAGATCAGCAGCTGCCAGCTTTCGCGATGGGCATGCTTACCCCGCACGGTACCGGCGGGAACCTGGCTCACGCAGAAGCAGCGCCGCGGCACGAAGGGAAGTTCGGCGAAGGGAATTGGCAGGAGCTTTCCCCGTTGGTCGATCGAATCCGCAAGCCGCAGGAGGCGGGCCTGTCCGCCGAGAAACTCGTCATCATCTGGCTTGAGGCTGGTCATGGCCCGTCACACCGGATTGGCGAGATAGTTCTGCGGGCGATTCTGCACCAGCCAGGACATGAGCGGCATCGCGAGAGTCACCTTCTCGCTGCTGGTGAGATCCGACGTCCAGATCTCGCGCATGCATGCCACGCTGACGGCATAGAGTTGCGCCGGGGTCTTCTCCCAGCCGAGCGACAGGCTGCGGGGCTTGTAATACTTGAAGCACAGGGTTTCCGGCACCCTTACAAATTCGCCAGTCAGGCTGAGGTGGAAGAGCCAGGGCCAGTCGGGCGCGTATTCGCCCGCGTCATGGGTCTTCAGCCCGTTCACCCGGCGGGCCGCGGACATCCTGAACATTCCGCGGTTGGGAACCCACCAGCCCGGAATGCGAGCGAGCATCTTGAGGCCTCTCTCGGTCCTGCTGGTCAAGCCATCGAGCGCGGTGAACTCCCAATGCTCCCGCGCGCCGTTGACATAGGTGATGTCCATGTCGGAATAGCTCAGGGCGGCTGTGGGGTGCGTCACAAGGGCGGCCGCGAGCTTTTCGACATAGTCTGGCGCGATCAGGTCGTCATGAAAAGCGAAGAGCGCGAAATCTGTGCGCGCCTGGCCCAGCAGGAAATTGCAGTTGCCGACATAGCCCAGCCTGGCGCCCTGTTTCACAACCCGGAAGCGGCAGTCACGCGCGGCATGCGCCATGCAGATGTCGAAGGTGGCATCCTCGCACAGGTCGACCGACACGACGACTTCGATGTTCGGCGAGGTCTGCGCCGAAATGCTGTCCAGCGTGGCCTGAATGAACCCGGCGGCCTCATAGGCGGGCAGGAGAATGGAGCAAATCGGATGGGTTTGGTCCGTCATCGGGGGTACCGCCGGGCAGGCTGGAGGGGCCGTCTTTCGCCGGCGCAAGGCTAGGCTGTGGAGCAGGCCTGTGCAATCTCATTCAGGCGCGGCGCCGTCAGCTGCGCGTCGGCGTCCGTTTCATGAAGTCCAGCGTATGGGCGAAGTCCTTCACCCCCGCCTGGGAGCCGAGCCCCGTGGCGTTGAGCGCCGAGGTTGCCTGGGCAAAGCGCACCGCCGTGTCCATGTCGAAGCCGTGGACGAGCGCCACCGCGAATCCTGCATCGAAGGCGTCGCCACAGCCGCAGGTGCATTTCACGGTGATGTCGTAGGCGGGCACGTGGAATTTCACGCCGTCACGGTCATGGTAATAGGCGCCGTCGCCGCCCAGCGTCAGCACGCAGGCCTTCACACCCATGTCGAGGAAGAACTTCGCGGTGTCGGCATGGTCGGTGCGGGCGCATAGCGCCTGCGCCTCCTCGATCGAGGGCATGAAATAGTCGGTGTAGGGCAGCACCTGGGCGATGGCGGGGAGGTCCTTCGGGCTTCCGGCGAAGACGTCGACCGTGGTGGTGGCGCCATTGGCCTTGGCAGCCTTCATGACGACGGCCGTCTGGCCCTTGTCCATCGCGTCCATCAGGCCGACGCCGCCGGCGTGGAACACTTTCGTGTCGGTGACGCGCGGGATCATTTCGTCGGTGACGAAGAAGTTGGAGGTGGCGCCCTTCATGTGCAGCGCCGGGCGCGAACCATCGGCCCGCGTGGTGACGATGGAGGATGAGGTCTTCCAGCCGGGCTGGTGCTGCACGCCCCAGGTGTCGACGCCGAAATGGGCGAGGCGCTGCAGCACCCAGTCGCCCATGAGGTCCTCGCCGACGCCGGCGACCGCCAGCGTGTCGAGCCCCATCTTGGCGGCGGCGATGGCCGCGGTGCCACCGGCCCCGGAGACGGCAAGCGTCAGCTCGTCGATGAACACCGTGCCGCCGCCGGGCGGCACTTGCGTGAAGGGCCAGCCGAGGCAGTCATAGGTGTAGAAGCCCATCGAGACATAATCGTAGCGCGGCAAGGGTCTCTCCCGGTCGGGCCGTCAGGCCAGCATCAGCAATGGCTCTTCAATAAGGCTGCGGAAGGCCTGGAGCAACTGTGCCCCGACCGCGCCGTCGACCGCCCGGTGGTCGCAGGACAGGGTGCAGGTGAGCTGGCTCGCCAGCACCGGCTGGCCCTTGACCGGCACGAAGCGCTCGACGGCGGAGCCCACCGCGAGGATCGTAGCCTGCGGCGGGTTGATGATGGCGGTGAACTGCTCGATCCCGTACATGCCGAGGTTGGAGATGGCCGTTGTGCCGCCCTGGTATTCCGACGGCACGAGCTTGCGCGCCCGGGCCTTGGCGGCCAGTTCCTTCATCTCGGCGGAGATGGCGGTGAGGGTCTTGGTTTCCACGTTGCGGATGACCGGCGTGAAGAGCCCGCCCTCGACCGCCACCGCGACGCCGACGTCGGACGTGCGGTGCTGGAGGATCGCGTCGCCCGCCCAGGTGACGTTGGCGGCGGGCACCTTCTGCAGGGCGACGCCCATGGCCTTGATGATGAAGTCGTTGATCGACAGCTTCCACAGCGGCTTGCCGTCCGCCCCCTTGGGGGCGGAGGCGTTGAGCCGCTCGCGCGTTGCCAGCAGCGTGTCGAGCGTGCAGGTGACGGAGAGATAGAAATGCGGGACGGTCTGCTTCGACTCGGTGAGCCGGGCCGCGATGGTGCGGCGCATGCCGTCGACGGGGAGCACGTCGAAGCTGCCAGGCGCATAGAGCTTCTGCACCGAGTCGCCCGACGCGACGGGAGCAGGCGAAGGAGCTGCGGCTGCAGCGGGCCTCGCCTCGCCGGCGCTGCGCACGTCGGCTGCGGTGATGCGGCCGCGCGGGCCGGTGCCGGAGATGGCGGCGAGGGCCAGTCCCGCCTGGCGGGCGAGCCGGCGGGCCAGCGGCGTGGCGCGCGGTGCTTCACCATCGACGGCTGCCGGCGCGGCAGCGGCGGGCGACGGCGATGGTGCGGCGGTGACCGATGCGCTGACGGGCGCGGCTGCGGCGGGGGCAGGGGCCGTGACCGCCTCGCCCTCGGCATAGATCCAGGCGACGGCCGAACCCACGGCGGCGCTGCCGCCCTCGCTCACCACGATGTGGCGCAGGATGCCGTCGGCCGGGCTGTCGATCTCCATGGCCGCCTTGTCGGTCTCGATCTCGAACAGCGCGGCGCCGCGGGTGACGCGGTCGCCATCCTTGTAGTGCCACTTCGAGATCTTGCCCGTCGCCATGTCCATGTCGACGCGCGGCAGGATGACTTCGACCGGCATGCTAGAGCCGCCCCTTCACGAGGTTGCGCAGGCCCTCGACGATGCCGGCGACCTGCGGCACGGCGGCCTTCTCGAGCTCGGGATTGTAGGGGATGGGGGACTCAGCCCCGCCCAGCCGCAGGATCGGCGCATCGAGATAGTCGAAGGCCTCGCTCTCGGCGATGCGGGCGCTGATCTCGGCCCCGATGCCCAATGTCTTCACGCCCTCGTAGACGCAGGCCAGCCGCGACGTCTTCTTGACGCTCTCGATGATGGTGGCGGTATCGATGGGGCGCAGCGTACGGAGGTCGATGACCTCGACGTCGATCCCCTCGGCGGCGAGTGTGCTGGCAGCTTCCAGCGACTTGTGCACCATGATCGAGGTGGCGACGACGGTGACGTCCGCGCCGGCGCGCGCCACGTGGGCCTTGCCGATGGGGATGCGGTAGGGCTCTTCCGGAACCTCGCCCTTCATCTTGTAGAGCAGCTTGTGCTCGAACACCATGACGGGGTCCGGGTCGTCGATGGCGGCGAGCAGCATGCCCTTGACGTCGGCGGGCGTCGACGGCTGCACCACCTTGAGGCCCGGCACATGGGCGAGCCAGGCATCGAGCGACTGTGAATGCTGTGCCGCGGCCCCGGTGCCGGAGCCGGCGGGGAAGCGCATGACGAGGGGCACGTTGACCTTGCCGCCCAGCATGAAGCGCAGCTTCGCCGCCTGGTTGACGATCTGCTCCATCGCCAGCGTGGCGAAGTCGGAGAACTGGAACTCCAGCACCGGCTTGCAGCCGGCAAGCGCTGCACCCACCGCGACGCCGGCCTGGCCGAGCTCCGAGATCGGCGCGTCCATGACGCGGTCCTCGCCGTAGCGGTGCACGAGGTCGCCCGTCACCTGGAAGGCGCCGCCATAGACGCCGATGTCCTCGCCCATCAGGAAGACGGCGGGATCGGCATCCATTGCCTGCGCGAGGGCCTCCTGGATGGCCTGGGCATAGGTCAGTTCGCGGGTGGCCATCACGCGGCCTCGTTGGAATAGACGTCGCGGGTGACCTCGGCGGGATCGGGGTTGGTGCCGAGGCGGGCGAACTCGATGCCTGCCGCGATCTCGGCTTCCGCCGACTCGCGGATGGCGTTCACCTCCGCTTCCGTCGCGATGCCGTGCGCCATCAGTTCGGATTCGAAATGCGGAATGGGGTCGCGCGCCTTCCACGCCTCGATCTCTTCCTTGGTGCGGTAGCGGTTGCGGTCGGAGCGCGAGTGGCCGCGGGTGCGGTAGGTCTTGCACTCGACGAGGCTCGGGCCCTCGCCGCGCCGGGCGCGCGCGATCGCCTCGGCAATCGCCTCCTCGACGTCGGCAATGGAATTGCCGTCGGCGATGACGCCGGGCATGCCATAGGCCGAGGCGCGGTCGGCGACATTGGCCACCGCCATCGAGCGCTCGGTCGACACCGACATGCCGTACTTGTTGTTCTCGCAGACGAAGACCACGGGGAGTTTCCACACCGCCGCCATGTTCAGCGCCTCGTGGAAGGCGCCCTCGTTGGACGCACCATCGCCGAAGAAGCACATGGCGACGTCGTCGCGCTTCTGCTTCTTGATGGCGAGCGCCGCACCCACCGCGATGGGCAGCCCGCCGCCGACGATGCCGTTGGCGCCGAGGTTGCCCGTCGCCACGTCGGCGATGTGCATCGAGCCGCCGCGGCCGCGGCAATAGCCTTCCTCCTTGCCGAAGAACTCGGCGAACATCAGCCTGGGTTCCGCCCCCTTGCCGATGCAGTGGCCATGGCCGCGATGCGTCGAGGTGATGTAGTCGGAATTGCGCAGGCCCATGGTGGCGCCGACGGCGGAGCCTTCCTGGCCGATCGAGAGATGCATGGTGCCGTGGATGAGGCCACGCATGTAGGCTTCCTCCGCCCCTTCCTCGAAGCGGCGGATCAGGTACATCCTGCGCAGCGCCTGCTTCAGCTGGTCGGCTGAGTATTTCTGGTAGAAGGGCCGGGCGTTCGGCTTGACCTTGCCGAGGGCATTCATCGGGCACTTCCTTTCAGCATGTCGTCCTGGCGCTGGCGCAGCGCCACGATGCGGGCGGAGGAATCCACCGCGCAGTTGTCGTAAGTGAGCAGTTCGCCCTTCCTGATGGGCTTCGTGACCTTGCCGTTCTCGAGCAGCCCGCAGGGGATGGCCTTGTCGCGTGCCGCATCGGAGGTGGTCATGATCCAGGCGCGGTAGGTGTACTCGCCGATGGCATCGAGGCGCTCGCCGGGGGCGAGATCCTTCTTGGCCACGGCGCAGACCTCCGCCGAGGGCACGTCGAGCGGCTGCATGTCGGCGGCGTGGTAGAGCACGGCGCGGGCGCAGGACAGCGGCACCTCGAGGCTGGTCAGGTGGTAGGGCCGGTAGAAGGTGTAGTAGGGGCCGGGGCCGAGCTTCAGGTCATGCATGCGCTCGCGCACCCGGGGATGCGCCATCTCGGCGATGACGAAGACGCCGGGGGCGACGCCCTTGCCGATCGAATAGTCGACGACGCCCTTCTTCGACAGGACACCGCCGTCGGCCTTGGGGCACAGCACCTTCTCGAGCTGGTCCAGCGTTGCCGCGGGGCCGTGCATGCCGGGGCAGTCTGGCACAAGGCCCGTGGCATTGGCGATGGCCGCCATCTCCACCATGGTCTTGGAACCGTCGACGAACTCCACCAGCATGCGCGGGTTCATGTTGCGGCGCTTCGCCTCGTCCATGTACTCGGCGGGCGTCGCGTCGATGTTGAGCGGGTTGTTCTTGCCCTTGCCGGCGGCGACGATGGGATAGCCCAGCCCGGTGACGAAATTGACGAGCTCCATGGTGGAGGAGGGCTCGTCGCCCGCACCCAGCGTGTAGACCACGCCCAGCCGCTTCGCCTCGCGCGCCAGGTAGGCGCCGATGGTGACGTCGGCTTCGACGTTCATCATCACGAGGTGCTTGCCGTGCTCCATGGCGGTGAGGCCGATCTCGGCGCCCACCGCGGGCTTGCCGGTGGCATCGATCACCACGTCGATGTGGGGCGAGGTGCAGACCAGCTGCGCATCCTGCGTGACGGCGGTCTTGCCGGACTCGAGCGTGGAGCCGAAGGCGGAGGCCGTGGAGGCCTCGATCACGGTGTCATCGGGTCGCCCGGAAATGCTGAGCGCCTTGCGCGCGGCGGCGAGGTTGATCTCGGCGATGGCGGCCACGGTGATGCCGGTCATCTGCTGGCACTGGGTGACGATATCGGTGCCCATCTCGCCCGAGCCGATGAGACCCACGCGAATGGGGCGGCCCTCCTTGTCGAGGCGGCGGGCAAGGTCCGCTGCAAGTCCGGTCGTGGCGCCGATGCGGCGGGAGCCGCGCGGGATATCGTCTGCCGGCATGCCGGTCTCCTGACTGCTGGATGTCCGGAATAAGATACTTTTGAACCATCAAGTGTCAATAAGTATTGTTTGTTGGAATTGCTCGTCGTTTCGCAGATGCGAAGTGATATCGCGCGTGCGAAGAAGAAGATATTCCGCGATCTTCAACACGAGATGCTGAGTTTCTCGCGTTCAATTCCGAAACAATCACGCTCCGATCTTGCATTTAGTGTCAGATGTGTAACACTCGCCAAAAAATGGGAGCGCAGCGCATGGCATCGATCAGCCTCGACAAGATCAGCAAGGCCTGGGGGCCGGTGGTCGGCGTGGACGCGATCGACCTCGAAATCCGCGACAAGGAGTTCATGGTGTTCCTCGGCCCCTCGGGCTGCGGCAAGACAACCACCATGCGGATGATCGCCGGCCTGGAGGACCCGACGGGTGGCGAGATCCTGATCGACGGCGAGAAGGTGAACGACGTCGACGCGCGCGACCGCGACGTGGCGATGGTGTTCCAGTCCTACGCGCTCTACCCCAACATGTCGATCTACGAGAACATCCGCTTTCCGCTGCGCATGCGCGGCGTGCCGAAGGAGAAGCATGACCAGATGGTACGCGAGGCCGCGGCCATTGTGGAACTCGGCGACCTCCTCGACCGCAAGCCGCGCGCCCTGTCGGGCGGCCAGCGCCAGCGCGCGGCCCTGGCCCGCGCCGTGGTGCGCCACCCGCGCGTGTTCCTGATGGACGAGCCGCTGTCCAACCTCGATGCCAAGCTGCGCCTCACCATGCGCGCCCAGCTGAAGCACATCCAGCGCCGGCTGGAGACCACGACGATCTATGTGACGCATGACCAGATCGAGGCCATGACGCTGGCCGACCGCATCGCCATCATGAGCAAGGGCAGGATCCAGCAGCTCGGCACGCCGGACGAGGTCTACAACAACCCGGCCAATGTCTTCGTCGCCGGCTTCATCGGCTCGCCGCCGATGAACCTGCTGAAGGGCGACATCGAGAACGGCACCTTCATCGGGCCCTCGACCCGCGTCGAGGGCGTGGGCAAGGGCAGCCGCACCGGCGTGATCCTGGGCGTGCGGCCCGAGGACATCTCGGTGGCGGCCGCAGGGCAAGGCCACCTCAACTCGACCCTCTATTCGCTGGAACCGACGGGCGACCAGACGCTGGTTTCCGCCATGGCGGGCGACCAGATGGTGGTGGCCAAGGGCGCCCGCAGCTTCCGCCAGGAGCTCGAGACGCCGATCAGCCTGAATTTCGACGTTTCCCGCTGTTATCTCTTCGACGCGGCAAGCGGCGCGCGCATCTGACGGGGCCGCGCCCGCCGCGCAACAGCTGGAGGCGCCATGACAGCGGACGAGGGTACACCTGCGGCGAACATCACCCGGCGCATCGCCGAACTCGGCGACTGGCGGGGCGAGACGCTGGCGAAAATCCGGCAGCTCATCCACAGGGCGATCCCGGAGGTCGTCGAGGAATGGAAGTGGCGGGGTACGCCGGTGTGGTCGCACGGCGGCATCCTGTGCACCGGTGAAAGCTACAAGCAGGTGGTGAAGCTCACCTTCGCGCGCGGAGCCTCGCTCAGCGATCCGCACAAGCTGTTCAACGCCAGCCTCGAAGGCAACACGCGCCGCGCCATCGACCTGCGTGAGGGCGACAGGCTGGATGAAGCGGCCTTCGTGCAACTCATCCGCGCCGCCGTCGCGGCCAATGGCGCGGCGAAGGCCACCAAGCCGCGCAAGCGCAGCTGATGGCTCAGGGCCGGACCAGGGTCTTGAGGCCTTGCGAGTCCCCGGCGATCAGACGCGCATAGGCCTCCGGCACTTCCGCGATGCCGATGTGACGCTCGACGAGGGCTCGCGCCTGCGACGCGGCGCCGACGAGCAGATTGATCGCCTCCGGCAATTCATCCCTGAAGGCGTGGCAGCCGATAAGGCTCACCTCGCGCTCGACCAGCAGGTTGGGGTCAAGCTCGATGCGCCCGTGCATGATGCCGACCAGCGCAATGGCACCGCCGCCTGCCACACAATCGAGGAGTGCGGTGAGCGCTGCGGTGCTGCCGGTGGCCTCGATGGCAAAGCGGATGCCGCTGCCCGCCGAGGCAGCGTCGAGGGAGACGGGCCGTGCCCCCGTCACCTCGCAGACGCGCGCAAGGCGCCGGGCATTGCGGTCTGCCACGCGAATATCGCTGTGGCCGCGGGCGGCGAGCACCAGCGCGGCAAGACCTCCGATGGGACCGCAGCCGGCGACCAGCACGGCGGCGTCGCGTTGTGGCGCGAGGCGCTTCACCGCATGGAGGGCCACGGCAACCGGCTCTGCCAGCACGGCCACATCGTCGGGCAGGTCATCAGGAAGCCGGTGCAGCAGGCGGGCGGGCAGGGCGCAGAACGCGGCAAACCCGCCATCGCAGGCTTCGCCGACGAAGCCGAGGCTGGCGCAGAGGTGATGGTCACCCGCCCTGCAGGCGGCGCAGTCGCCGCACCAGAAGCGCGAGTCGGCCACCACCCGGTCGCCGATGGCGAGACCCGTGACGCCCGCGCCGAGGGCCGTCACCCGGCCTGTCAGCTCGTGCCCGGGAACCGAGGGGCTGCGGCTGATCCATTGCCCGGTGCGAAAATTGTGGAGGTCCGAGCCGCAGATGCCGGCGGCGGTGACGGCGAGGGTCACCCAGCCCGGCTGCGGGGCAGGCGGAGCGGCGATGTCCTCGACGCGGAGATCGCCCTTGGCATAGAGCCTCACGGACTTCATGCGCGTGTCCTTTCAGATCGAGGCGAGGAAGCCGCCATCGACGGGAAAGCACTGGCCCGTGATGTAGGCTGAAGCTGGGGATGCGAGGAAAACGGCGATGCCGTCGAGATCGGCAAGCTCGCCGAAGCGCGCCATCGGAATCTTGGCCTTCATCGCCTGCTGCCACGACTCGTTCCGGTAGAACACCTCGGTCATCGCGGTGCGGAAATAGCCGGGCGCGATGGCGTTGACGCGGATGCCGAGCGGCGCCCATTCGGCAGCCAGCGCCCGCGTCATGCCGAGCAGCCCGGTCTTGGACGAGCCGTAGGGTACGGCGGTGGGGATGCCGACCTCGGTGGTGAGCGAGCACAGGTTGACGATGGCGCCTCCCGCGGCCATGCGCTTCGCCGCCGCCTGGGCACAGAAGAAGGCGCCCTTGAGGTTGGTGTCGAGGATCTTGTCCCAGATCGCCTCGGTCACCTCGAGCGAGGGCTTCACTTCTTCCACCCCGGCATTGTTGACGAGGATGGAGAGCCCGCCGAGCGCGTCGGCGGCGCTGTCGACCACGGCCTTCACCTGCGCCACGTCGCGCACGTCGAGGGCCAGCGGCACGGCCTTGCGGCCGAGCTTGGTGATGGCCGCGGCGCAAGAGGCGAGGCCCCCGGCATCGCGCGCGGTGATTGCCACTTCCGCACCGGCGCGGGCGAGTGCGACGGCAAGCTGCTGGCCGATGCCGCGGCTGGCGCCGGTGACGAGGGCCTTCTGGCCGGTGATGTCGAAGAGCGAGAGATCGGCCATGTCAGTGATCCTCGTCGATCTCGTCGCGCAGCTCGTTCAGGATGCGGCGCTTCATGGCAATGAAGTCCGGCTCCAGCTCCACGTCCGGGTTGCGCGGGCGCGGGATGTCGATGCGGATGTCGGCCTTGAGCTTGCCGGGGCGCGCTGTCATCACGATCACCCGGTCGCCCAGCAGGATCGCCTCGTCGATGTCATGCGTCACGAAGGCCACGGTCTTGTGCGAGTGCTCCCACACGCGCAGCAGCAGCTTCTGCATGGTGTGGCGCGTCTGGCTGTCGAGCGCGCCGAAGGGCTCGTCCATCAGCAGGATGTCGGGGTCGTTGGCGAGCGCCCTCGCAATCGCCACGCGCTGCATCATGCCGCCCGACAGCTGCTTCGGGTAGTGCTCGGCGAAGGCGGTGAGGCCGACTTCGTCCAGATAGTGGTCGACGATCTTGGCGCGCTCGGCCTGCGGCATGCCCTTGCGGCGCAGGCCGTATTCGACGTTGCGTCGCACCGTGAGCCAGGGAAAGAGCGTGTAGGACTGGAACACCATGCCGCGGTCGGCACCCGGCTCCTCCACCGGCTTGCCCGAGGCGAGGATCTGGCCCGAGGTCGCCTCGGTGAGGCCCGCCGCAATGTAGAGCAGGCTCGACTTGCCGCAGCCCGAGGGGCCGACGATGACGGTGAACTCATTAGGCTGGACCTCGAAGGAAATGCCGTCGAGGGCCAGCACGCGCTTGTCGCCCTTGCCATAGGTGAGCGTGACGTCCTGGATGGAGAGGCTGCCCTTCTTCATGCTCAGGCAGCCCACGGGCAGAGCCAGCGCCGCAGCAGCCGGAAGCTCATGTCGGAGATCAGGCCCAGCAGCCCGATGAGCAGGATCGCCAGGAAGATGATGTCCACCTGGAAGCCGCGCATGGCCTTGAGCGAAATGAAGCCGAGACCGGAATTGGCTGCCACGAGCTCGGCCACGACGAGGTAGGTCCAGGCCCAGCCCATGGTGACGCGCAGCGTGTTGATGATGTTGGGGAGTGCCGCCGGGAAGATGACGTGCCAGATCGCCTCGTTGCGCTTCGTTCCCAGCGTGTAGCTGGCGTTGACCAGGTCGCGCGACACGGCATGCGCCTCGTCCGCGATCATGATGAGCTGGGAAAAGAACACGCCGAAGAAGATCACCGTCACGCGCTGGCCGAGCCCGATGCCGATCCACAGGATGAACAGCGGCACCAGCGAGGTGACGGGGAGGTAGCGGATGAAATTGACCAGCGGTTCCAGCGCCGCCTGCACGATCTTGTAGGTGCCCATGTAGAGCCCCAGCGGCACGGCGATGACGGCGGAGAGCAGGAAGCCGAGGATCACCACCCTGACGCTCGACCACAGGTGCACGAACAAGGTGCCTTCCGAGGCCATTGCGATGCCGCGGCGGATCACCGCGCCCGGCACGGGCAGGAACATGTCGGCGACAAAGCCGCCATAGGAGGCGATGGCCCAGATGCCGATGACCAGCGCCCAGACGATGCTGGCGGCGATCAGCGCAGCGGTGGCTGGAACCTCGCCGAAGGGGGTGGTGAAGCTCTGCAGGAGCGTGCGTTTTCGGGGCATCGGGGTGTCCGGAATGGAAGCAAGGCGGGCCTGTGCAAGCCCGCCCTGCGTTGGTGGTCTCGGGCCGTGTTACTTCGGATTGATGAAGGAGGTGTCGATCAGGTCGTTGTAGCCGATGTCCATCTTCATCTTCTGGAAGCCGCCCCAGATCTTGTTGCCCATCGTCATCAGGTCGAGAGCCTCGCCCTTCTCGGGCGTGCCGAAGAACTCGACGTTGCGGGCCTGGTCGTAGAAGTTCACGCCCTTGGCGGCCTGGGCGAAATCCTCCGGCTTCTCGAGATAGCCGCCCACACCCTTGGCCATGATGGCATAGGCCTCGTCCGGATTGGTCTTGATGAACTCCACCGCCTTGAACAGGCCCTTGTTGAAGGCTTCCACGTCCTTCGGGTTGTTCTTGATGTAATCGCAGGTGAGGTCGACGACGTCGACGATCAGGCCGGGCGTCTGGGAGGAGTCGATCAGCACCTTGCCCTGCTTCTTCTCGCGCACCAGCGAGAGGTGGGGCTCCCATGTCACCGCGGCGGGAATCTGCCCGGCGATGAAGGCAGCAGCGGCATCATCCGCCGTCATGTTGGTGATCTGGACGTCCTTCTCCGTCATGCCCTCGCGGGTGAGCAGGATGTTGAACCAGAACTGCGACACCGAGCCTTCGTTCATGCCGACCTGCTGGCCCTTGAGGTCCTTCAGCGAGTTGACGCCCTCATGCACCAGCACGCCGTCGCCGCCGTGGCTGTCGTCGAGGGCCGTCACCGCCTTGAAGCAGAATTCGGGTGAGCGGTACTTCATGATCTCGTCGAGCGTCGAGGCATTGCCATCGAGCTCGCCGGAGGCGACGGCCGCCATGTAGATCGAGGCGTCCTCGATGATGCGCAGGTCGACGTCGAGGCCGTTCTCCTTGAAGAAGCCCTTGTCGCGGGCGAGGAACATGGGGCCGTAGCCCACCCAGGTCGTCATGCCGAGCCGCATGGTGCCGGCATTGGCGGTCACCGCCATCGCCACGGCGGCAACGGCGCCGGTGGCCAGTGTGAGAAGGGTCTTGATGCTCATGGTCCTCGTTCCTCTGTTTCCACGCCCATTGTTGGCTGGCGGGCCGTTCTTCGCGGCCCTGTTCCGGTGCGCGCATTGGAGCATTAAGCGCGCGGGCCGAAAAGCATTTTTTTGAACATGGCGCCTCGGACCATGCGGCATTGCCGCGTGGCCGCCGCTGCGCATAAGCTTTGGGCAGAATTCCGATGGAGCTTACCGCCATGAGCCGCGACCCGCGCTACGACATCCTGTTCGAACCCGTGAAGATCGGGCCGGTGACCACCAGGAACCGCTTCTACCAGGTGCCCCACTGCAACGGCATGGGCTACCGTGACGCTACGGCACTGGCCACCATGCGGGCGATCAAGGCGGAGGGCGGCTGGGGTGTCGTCTGCACCGAGCAGGTGGAAATCCACCCGACGGGCGACATCGCGCCCTTCATTGAACTGCGCATCTGGGACGACCAGGACCTGCCGATGCTGGCGCGCATCGCCGAAGCGGTGAAGTCGAAGGGCGCGCTGGCCGGGCTGCAGCTCGCCCACAACAGCATGAATGCGCCGAACCTCTATTCGCGCGAAATCCCGCTGGGGCCGATGGACCTTCCCGTCTACAGCTATTTCAGCGACCCCGTGCAGGTGCGCGGCATGGACAGGGAGGACATCCGGAACTTCCGCAAGTGGCATCGCGACGCCGCGCTGCGGGCCAAGCGTGCCGGTTTCGATCTCGTCTATGTCTATGCCGGCAAGCTGTTCGGCCTGCCCATGTATTTCCTGTCCCGCCGCTTCAACCAGCGCAGCGACGAATATGGCGGCAGCCTGGAGAACCGCGCGCGCTTCCTGAAGGAGCTGATCGAGGACACCAAGGACGCGGTGGGCGACACTTGCGCCGTGCCCTGCCGCATCTCGGTCGACGAGATGGTGGGCGAGGAGGGCATCCACGCGGCGGAAGCCGAGGACATCATCGGCCATCTCGCCGAACTTCCCGACCTGTGGGACCTGACATTGTCCGGCTGGGAGAACGACAGCCAAACCTCGCGCTTCGCAGAGGAAGGCTACCAGCTGCCCTTCATCCGGGGCATCAAGCCGCTGACCACGAAGCCCATCGTCAGCGTCGGGCGCTACACCTCGCCCGACCTGATGGTGAAGCTGGTGCGCGAGGGCGTGATCGACCTGATCGGCGCGGCGCGACCCTCGATCGCCGATCCCTATCTGCCGAAGAAGATCGAGGAGGGCCGCATCGAGGACATCCGCGAATGCATCGGCTGCAACATGTGCGTGGCGGGCGACTTCACCATGACGCCCAGCCGCTGCACGCAGAATCCGAGCTTCGGCGACGAGTGGCGGCGCGGCTGGCACCCGGAGGTGATCCGCCCGGTGAACGAGGCGGCGCGGGTGCTGGTCATCGGCGCCGGTCCCGCCGGGCTCGAGGCGGCGATGATGCTGGGCCGCCGCGGCGTCGAGGTGGCACTGGCCGAACAGGGCGAGCCGGGAGGCCGCGTGCTGCGCGAGGCGAAGCTGCCCGGCCTCTCGGCCTGGAAGCGCGTGGCGGATTACCGGCTGGGGCAGATCCAGGCCTCGACGCGGGTGACGCTCTACCGCGACAGCGCGCTGACGGCTGACGACATCCTGGGCTTCGGCTTCGAGCATGTGGCGATTGCCACGGGATCTGCCTGGCGCAAGGACGGCGTGGGGCGGCGGTTGCTGAGGCCCGCTCCGCTGGATGGCGCCGACGTGCTGTCACCGGACGAGCTGATGGCCGGCAGGCGCCCGAAGCACCGCAGCGTCGTGGTCTATGACGACGACCACTACTACATGGGCGGCGTCCTGGCCGAGCTGCTGGCCAGGGACGGCTTCGAGGTGGCGGTGGTGACGCCGGCGGCGGAAGTCTCGACCTGGATGCGGATGACGATGGAGCAGCTCTTCGTGCAGCATCGGCTGGTGAACATGGGTGTGACGATCGTCTCGCACCACCACCTGGTGACGGCGGATGCCACGAGCGTCACCTATGCCTGCGGCTTCACCGGCCGCGAGACGAGACGCGAGGCCTGTTCGCTGGTGCCGGTGACGGCAAGGCTTCCGCACAACGCGCTGGCCCGCGAGCTCGAGACGCGGCGGCCGGAGTGGCAGGCGGCGGGCCTCCGCTCGGTGACGCTGGTCGGAGACGCGCTGGCGCCCGGCACCATCGCGGCCGCGGTGTGGGCCGGACGGCGCTACGCCGAGGAGTTCGACGCGGATGCGGGCCCCGTTGCGAAGGAGATGCGGCGCGAGGTGACGGGGCTTGCCAGCGGTCCCTTCTACTGGGAGCGCGGACTGGCTGCGGCGAAATGATGCTGCCGCGCGGCAGGCATCTCCGGTAGAACGAAGGGCACGGATCACACATCGGAAAAGGGACGGCGGGCATGGCGGTCGAAAAGGTCGAAACCCTCATCATCGGCGGCGGGCAGGCCGGCCTTGCGGTGAGCGGGCATCTGGGCAAGCGCGGCAAGGAGCATCTGGTGCTCGAGCGCAAGCGCATCGCCGAACGCTGGCGCGCCGAACGCTGGGACTCGCTCGTCGCCAACGGCCCGGCCTGGCACGACCGCTTCCCCGATCTCGAATTCAAGTGCGACGGCGATGCCTTCGCCACGCGCGACGAGATCGTCAGCTATCTCGAGGACTATGCCAAGCTGCACAAGTCGCCAGTGCGCACCGGCGTCGAGGTGACGGCGCTGCACCGCAATGCCGATGGCAGCTTCCGCGCCGAGACGGCGGCGGGCGTGATCGAGGCGAAGAACGTGGTGGCCGCGACCGGCCCGTTCCAGAAACCGATCCGCCCGGTGATGGTGCCGGATGAGGCGGGCATCCTGCAGGTCCATTCCGCCCACTACCGCAATCCGGACCAGTTGCCGCCCGGGGCCGTGCTGGTGGTGGGAGCGGGTTCGTCCGGCGCACAGATCGCCGACGAGCTGCAGCGCGCCGGCCGCAAGGTCTATCTTTCCGTCGGCCCGCATGACCGGCCGCCGCGCGCCTATCGCGGCAAGGACTTCGTGTGGTGGCTGGGTGCCCTCGGCAAATGGAACGCCAGGACGGTGGCCCCCGGCATGGAGCACGTGACCATCGCGGTGAGCGGTGCCTATGGCGGCCACACGGTGGACTTCCGCCGCCTTGCGCACCGCGGCATCACGCTGGTCGGCCGCACCGACGGCTTTGCCGACGGCAAGATGACATTCGCGCCGGACCTCAAGGCCAACATCGAGGCCGGCGACGCCAATTACCTGTCCGTGCTCGACGAGGCGGATGCGCACATCGCGGCCAACCGGCTGGACTTCCCCGCGGAGCCCGATGCCCGCAAGCTGGAGGCGATGCCGGACTGCGCGCTGAACCCGGTCCTGTCGCTGGACCTGAAGCAGGCGGGTGTCACCTCGATCGTGTGGTCGACGGGCTATGCGCTGGACTTCGGCTGGATCAAGTTCGACGCCTTCGACGAGAAGGGTCGGCCGGCGCATGACCGTGGCGTTTCGACCAAGGTGCCGGGGCTCTATTTCCTCGGCCTCGCATGGCTGTCGCGGCGGGCCTCGCCCTTCATCTGGGGCGTCTGGCACGATGCCGACCGGGTGGCGGAGCACATCGCACAGCGCTGAGAGGCGGAATAAAGTCCTTGACAGCGCGCGCTGGACGTGCCAGAAGGGCGCACACTCCAGAAATGGGTTGGTGACGCGGCGCCGGTGGAAGGTCTTCCCCGGCGCCGTTGTGTTTTGGCCCATGCCAGGCGGGTTGACACGCGTCAATCCGCCGGGCGGAGACCTGGGGCAGGTTGCGGGCGATGATGCAGGACGGGAGAGGCCGAATGGAACAGGACGACAAGCCGGTGATCGCCAGCAGCGTGGCGGACGGCATCGGCACCATCACGCTCACCAGTGCCAGCCGGCGCAACGCGCTGAGCCACGCCATGATGGACGCGATCTCGGCGGCGCTCGCCGGTTTCCAGCAGCAGTCGGTGCG
Organism: Hyphomicrobiales bacterium; assembly: GCA_046349235.1. Taxonomy (GTDB): domain Bacteria; phylum Pseudomonadota; class Alphaproteobacteria; order Rhizobiales; family Aestuariivirgaceae; genus Aestuariivirga. Next base: position 280,103 of record JAXMCT010000008.1, on the reverse strand, counting down.
GGTGGTGATCCTCCAGGCCGAACCGGGGGCCAAGGTCTGGTCTTCGGGCCACGACATCGGCGAATTGCCGGTGGGCGGCCTCGACCCGCTGCGCTATGCCGACCCGCTGGAGCACACGCTGCGCGCCATCCGGCGCTATCCCGGCCCGGTCGTCGCCAAGGTTTCGGGCTCGGTCTGGGGCGGCGCCTTCGACATGGTGCTGAGCTGCGACCTTGTGGTGGCGGATCCCTCGGCGAGTTTCGCCATCACGCCGGTCAACCTCGGCGTGCCCTACAACACCACGGGCCTGCTGCATTTCATGGGGCGGCTGCGGCTGAACGTGATCAAGGAACTGTTCTTCACCGCGGCCCCGGCCGGTGCGGAGCAGGCGCTGGAGTGGGGGATCATCAACTGGCTCGTGCCCGCCGGCGAGATCGACGCCTTCACTTCGGACCTTGCGCGGCGCATGGCGGCCAAGGCGCCGCTCGCCATGGCGGTGATCAAGGAACAGCTGCGCGTGCTGAGCGACGAGGTGCCGATCGCCGCCCAGACCTTCGAACGCCTTCAGGACATGCGCCGCATGGTCTATGACAGCGAGGACTATCGCGAGGGGGTGGCGGCCTTCCACGAGAAGCGGCCGCCGCGCTTCACCGGACGCTGAGGGGAAAACCGCATGATCGATGGCCTCTACAATCTTTCCCTCAGGCTTCCCGACCTGCTCATCCTGCTGCTGTGCGCGCTGAGCTTCGGAGGGCTTGGCGTGCTGGTGGCCCGGCTGTCGCACCGGCTGTGGTGGTCACGCGTGCGCGAGGAGGGCGAGCGCGACGCGGGCGAGGGCGTGCACAACTCGATCCTGGCGCTCATCGCCTTCCTGCTCGCCCTGATCACCACCAGCGAACTGGCGGCCTTCGCCAACGCCGACCGCAACATCACGCAGGAGAGCCTCGCCATCCGCCGCCTGGACCGTGACCTGGCGAGCCTGGGCGAGGACGGACGCGCCGCGCAGGCGCTGCTCGCCAGCTATGTGAAGAGCGTGGCCGTGGATGAATGGCCGCGCCTGTCACGCCGCCCGCAGTCGCTCTCGCCGGTGGCCGACCAGTACATGACGCGGCTGTGGGACGAGGTGCGCAGGCTGCAGCCCCGCGCCGCCGCAACCAACTCGAGCCTGGGGTCCGATCTCAACGACTCGCTGCGCAAGATCGAGGATGGCCGCATCAACCGCCTTGCGGCCTCGGTCAACGGCATTCCCGACGTGGTGTGGCTGATGATCGGGCTGTTCTTCTTCTCGGCCTGCGTGCTGGCCGGGCGGCACCGGCTGACGCGCTATGCCATGCAGGTGGTGTTCATCCAGATGAGTGCGCTGGGGGTGATCCTCGCCCTCGACATCATCATCGACAACCCCTTCGGCGGCGACACCAGCCTCGGGCCCGAGCGCATCATCGCAGCACTCGACGGCAAGGTGTAAGGCGGAAGAAGCGGAACCACGTGGAACCGGGAATTACTTGCGCAGGCGCTCGCCACGCGCGCCGCCCAGCCGCGAAGACGGCGTTCTGGCATCCTTCAGCCGCGCCGCCCGCTTGGCCCGCCAGTTGAACCACAGGACCATGGCGGCGACGACGATGCTGACGAGGGTCAGCACTTCCAGAACATAGGAAAGCAGCAGGATCCCGTCTTCGTTCATGACAGTCCGTTCAATGCGCGATCAACGGGATGCGCCGCCGCGATGCAAGTCCCTGGCAGCATTCCGGCCCGTCAGGTCGTGCCGCTGGGGATGCGCCGCTTCTTCATGATGCTCGCCGCGACATTGTTGAAGATCGAGACGAGATCGGTGAAGTTCGGGTTCGCGGCAGACGGGCACTTGCCATTCGTGGAGACGCCGCCATCCGTCGAATAGAACTTGGAGGCGTCGGACGCGATGTCCTGCATGGTCTTGCAGGCGGTTATGTCGTACTTACTGAGATCGTAGGTGTCTTTCTGGACTTTCGAAGGGGTCAGTGTCACGGTGCAGGTGCCACTGGTGCTGCCGTCGGCCTTGGTGCACGTGGTCGTGCTGGTTTCCCCCCATGTCGTGGTCGCGACTTGGGTCTTTGACGACGAGTTATAGGCGGCGATCGTCGACGTAACTCTCGTATCCGGCGCTGCTGCGGCCTTCTTGCATGGCGTGGACTTGGAGCATGTCCACGTGCTGACGATGTTATCGGCGGATGTCAGGGCAGGAGATGAGGTCTTCGTCTTTGTGACTCTCGTATATGGCCTGTCGGTGAAGCAGGACCCCTTGGCAGTGTTGGATGCGGAAAAGGCGATGGAGTAGACCCAGGTTCCCGCGGCTGCGGCGGCATCAGCGACGGCAACGGCGGCCTGGCACTGGTCGCTCATCTTGTCGACGTCGATGACCCACTTGGTGGGATTGTAGCCGATCCCGTAACTGTCGGTTCCTGCGACGAAGGCATCCGGCGAGCTCGGCCCCATCAGGGATCCCGAGTTGCCGTTGGCATCACCGTCGCTGAGGACGATCAGCACGTTCTGGCGCTTGGGCTGCTTTGCATCGACAAGCGCCTGATTGGCCTTGATCAAATCGGACTGGGCCTGAGCGATGGCGTCGGCGATGGACGTGCCGATGCCCAGGCCCGAGGCATCCAGCCCGTTACAGTTCGTCTGGTCACCCGATGTGGCGGTCGTGGCGCTCTTGCCCATCGCCAGCACCAGAGGCGAATCCGTCTTGAGGCCTCCCGTGGGGGGACTGCCCGTGTCCATGTAGTTGTCGGTGAAATCGAACATCTGGTAGTTCGGCTTGGCAGCCGTCGTGTACAGGACCTGCCCCAGCTTTCCCGAGTTGCCGGTCTTGCAGGTCACCACATCGATGCTTTGCGCGTCGAAGGAGGGGTAGGTGTAGAGCGCGACCTGGTCCACCGAGGACCAGAGTTTCGTGAGCAGCGTTTTCGCTGCGAGGCTGGCGCACTGGATCTTGGTGGGGGTCTTCTTGGTGCTATTCCACTTGAGAATGCCGCAGTCGGTGCCGAGCCCACTGTTCATCGACGCGGTCGCGTCGAGAACGATTGCCACGTTGAGTGGAGGCGGGGACGATCCACCGCCGGACACCATGGAGTTTGCGGACACGGTGATCGTCTTGAAGCCGAGCGCGGTCGCGAAGAACAGGGGCGTCGTCGCCGTAACTGTGACCTTCAGCGCGTTACCGCCGCTGAGGCTCGAACACGTGAGGCCCATGGCGGTTATGGTGGTGAGGCACTTGACTTCGGGCGTGCCTGTCGCGACGGGTGTCTTGCCCGTGGTCCAGTCCGTCGGCAGATTGTAGTTCACATAGGTCGTGGCGAGATCTTTGACGGCCTGGGCATCGTCCGTATAGAGCTTCGATGCACCGGCCAGGGCGCCCATGTCGGCGGCCGTCTGCAGCTTCGTTCGCAGATAGAAGACGTAACCCACATCGACCGCGAGCGACGTGATCGCAAATATGACGGGGATGGTGATGGTGACGTAGAGCAGGGCAGCTCCGCCATCGTCCTTGCGGAGCCTGAGCAGTTTCCTGAGCAATGACTTTATCATTCGACCATTCCGCTTGCTGAAGCCTTGATGGGACACGGGCTAATCATGTTCGGGAGAAACGTCGTGGTGCAGGGGAAGTTGAGCGAGACCTTGGCCTGCCGCCCTGCCGCGGCATCCAGCGCGGTCTTGCAAGTCGAGTTGCTGTTGCAGGTCTGCAGCACGCCCGCGGAGTCTTCCACGGAAACCGTGATCTGGCTCGCCAACACGGTGATGTTCGGGGCCCAGGTCGCATACTGGCCCGTGACGCCATCATAGGGATTGGCGAAGCCGCGGCTGACGATCAGCTGGCGCACGGCCGAGCCGGTGGCGGTCGACAGCGTGTGATACTGGTAGAGGGTAATGCCGTAATCCGCGATGCCCGCGATCAGCAGCACGACCATCGGCATGACCAGCGAGGCCTCGAGTAGCACGGAGCCGCGCGTGTCGTCCGTCAGGGACAACCGGCGACCACTCTTGCGGACATTCCGCTTCAACATTGGCGTTCAGCCTTCGATACTTGGCAAGTTGTATGTAAGTTAAGTGGCTATACCTTCAGGAGGCAATAAACCAAGCAATTTCAATCTTAATGTTATCAAATGAATGACTGGAGGGTCAATCACAAAAGGAAGTTTAATAAGTTGTGGTGAATTACAAAAACTCCATGTTTTCCTGGCGAATAACACAACCGGGAAGCGTGCAACCTGTGCTATTTTCCATACCGCACGCAACACGTGTCCGTGCTGGCTGTTTATCGTTCTACATTTTGTTTATTATCTCGAAAGAGTCGAAAAATAAAGGATCAAACGCAAGCACTTCGAACTAAGTAAAAATACGAGACCTGATATCTCGCAGTCTCATTTGCTGAAAAAGCCTCTTTTCTATGGACATCCAGAGGCTGCATCGGTCAGAACGGCCTCCGCAACTGATCATAAGCAAGGAGCAAGACCATGGGTATCTTCGATTTCCTCAAGTCGGCCGGCAAGGCCGTGGGCCTCGGCGGCAAGGAGGAGGCTCCCAGCGCCGAGGCGCTGAAGAAGGAGCTGGAGTCGCACAGCCTCGGCACCGACAAGGTGACCGTCGAGGTGAAGGGCGACCGCGCCATCATCCGCGGCGACGTCGCGAGCCAGGAGGTGCTGGAGAAGGCGATCGTCGCCATCGGCAACACCCAGGGCATCTCCAAGGTCGAGGCCGAGGTCAAGGTGCCCGATGCCAGGGAGCCGGTGTTCTACACCGTCAAGAAGGGCGACAACCTGTGGAAGATCTCCGAGCACTTCTACAAGACGGGCGCCAAGCACCAGCTGATCTTCGAGGCCAACAAGCCGATGCTGAGCCATCCGGACAAGATCTATCCGGGCCAGGTGCTGCGCATCCCCGACCTGGGCTGAGCCTAGGACCGGGTCCCGCGCGGCGGGGCCCGGAGCGCCCTATTTCCGGTAGAGGAGCGGGTTCTGGTATTTCTGGCGGAAGGCCAGCGGATCCTTCGGCTTCATGGTCATGGTCAGCTCGAACTGCCAGTCCATGTCGCCGCCGACCTTGTCCTCGGGCCGCGTCACCGGAAGCTTGAGGCCGATCCGCGCCCCGTTGCGCGGGTCGGCGGCGGCGGTGAGCTGGTCGACCAGCGAGACGGCGGCGGCGTGGATCTGCTCACGGTCCTCCAGCGCCAGCTGCGGAACTTTCAGCGAGCGTCGGAAGACCTTGACGTATTCCTGGTAGAACTGCGCGACCAGCCGCAGCTTGCGCATCGACTTCGCCGGGAAGAAGGCGGTGCGCAGGGCATCGTCATGCGCGATTTCGGTGAAGGCGGCGGGCGTGATGAAGGCGTCCTTGCAGCCGAAGTCGGTGAGCCGGGCATAGAGTTCGGTATCTTCCATGCCGTAGTGCTTCAGGAGCTCGTCATAGCCGCCCACGGCTTCGAACATGGTGCGCGGCACGATGCATGTCCCGCGCAACCCGTCGCCGCGGCCGTCGACGTCGATGGTCGCATAGGTTTCCGGGGTGACGGCGGCGTTGATCTCGTCCATCGCGGCAGGATCGACGAGGATGTCGGCATCGACGAAGAACAGGTAGTCGGCCTTCGCCTCCTGCGCCGCGATGTTGCGGGCGCGCGACGGGTTGAAGCCCGGGTCGTCGTCGATGCGCACCACCTTCACGCCGGGGAAATTCACCTCCACCCAGTCGCCGCAGCGGTCCGGGCAGCCATAGTCGACGACTGTCACCTCGGTGCCGGGCAGCGCGCAGAACAGCGGCAGCGTCTGCTTCAGGTGCATCAGCCGCCCCTTGCACGTTACGATCAGGTTGAACTTCTGCACGCTTGCGGCCCCCGCAGTCCCGGTTTCGCGTCGGCTTTACAGCCGCGGCCGCGAAAAGGCAAAGCCGCCCGATGCGGTCACGGCGGCTGGGTGGCCCAGGGAATGCCGTTGCGGCCGATCTCGAGCCCGACCTTGTAGAGGGCCTTCATGTAGGCCTGGTCGAAGGGGGCCGGCTCTTCCATGGTGAAGCTGTCCGGCACCCAGATGGCGCGGAAGGCGATGCCGTCGCGCATGGCGTTCGAATACATGCGGTAGAGATCGCCGATGCCCTGCGTGGTGATCAGCGTGCTGATCGAACGGCTGACGATGGCGGCAAGCCGCGGCTTCACCATCTGGTAGTCGGGCGAAACCTTGCCGTTGCGGATCACGTAGAGCGTTCGGGTGATGCCGCTGCGCTGCTGCTTGATGTCATGGGCCTTCACCGAGAAGTCGGAGGGGAACAGGAAGGCCTGGTTCGAGGTGCCGCCGTCGACGTGCATCTCGTCGAAGGTCTGGCCGTCGGCCACCACCTTGATCTTGACCGGCGGGAAGACGCCGGGGATCGAGGAAGAGGCGACGAGAATGTCCTGGATCAGTTGCTTGCGGCCGGGCACGCCGCTCGCGGCGATGGCGCCGATGTCCCACACCACCGGCCGGCCTGCATCGAGGTTGGTGGTGCCGACGAGCAGCTTGCGCCCGCGGTTGTTCTGCACCGCGATGTCGGCCACCATCCGGTCGGTCACGTAGCGCGCCACGAGGTTGCGCAGCGGCGTGCTGTCGGCGGCCGAGGCCGAACTGATGATGCGCAGCACGTGCTTGCGGCGGAACACGTCGTCGCCCGAGATCTGGGTATAGGCCTGGGTGAGCAGGTCGTCGTAGGGCGGGCCGAGATAGGCGAAGGGGGCGATCAGCGATCCGGTCGAGACGCCGGTGACGACGGTGAATTCAGGCCGCTTGCCGCTCTTGGTCCAGCCGGTGAGCAGGCCTGCCCCGAAAGCGCCGTTGCTGCCGCCACCCGACACCGCGAGGAAGTTGCGCACGGTGGTCGACAGCCCCGCCGCCTTCTGCTTCGCGGTGATGTCGTCCAGCATCGCGGCGGTGATGCCCGCGCCATCGTCGCCCCAGTAGCGAATGTGGTTGTAGCCCGGCACCGCCGACTGGCTGACGAGCGCCTCCGGAACCGGGTCGCGCAGCGACTGGACCGTCGGACCGGCACAGGCCGCGAGCCCCAGGGCCAACATCATCACAATCAGGTATCGTATTGAATTCACTGCCGGAGCCGTCCGTTCAAAACGCGGCCCTTATAAGCGGGCGCCGGCGGTGTTGTGAAGGGGGTCAAATCGCCCGCAGGAGTAGTGTGCGGTGGTTGCGTGATTGAACGGAATCGTTGTGCGCTCATGGCGGATGTTTCATAAGGGGCGAAACCATGACGATTTTGGATTGCAGAGAGAGGTGAGTTTGATGCGCAAGGGCATGTCTGGCCAGGCGAGTGTCGCGGCGATCATCCTGCTTCTTCCGTTGCTTGCCGCCTGCAAGCAGGAGGCGGAAGCACCGGCAGCAGCGCCCCGGCAGGTGCGCACCGTGGTCATCGCCGAAAGCACCGGCGCCACCGCCCTGACGCTGACCGGCCGCATCGAGGCCGAGGACGAAGTGCCGCTGGCTTTCCGGATCGGCGGCCGCCTGCTGGAGAACAACGGCAAGCTCGGCGAACGCCTGCAGCGCGGCGACCTCGTCGCCCGCCTCGAATCCCAGAACGAGGAGAACCAGCTGCGCGCCGCCACCGCCGCGCTGGCCGCCGCCCAGGCGCAATACAACCAGGCCGCCGGCCATTATGACCGCCAGCGCACCCTGTTCCGCCAGGGCTGGGCGACGCGCGCCACCTATGAGACCGCCGAAAAGGGCAAGAAGACCGCCGCCGCGCAGGTCGATGCCGCCGAGGCGCAGCTTTCCGCCGCCGAGGACCTGCTGGGCTTCACCGAACTGCATGCCGACCAGGACGGCGTCATCACCACCGTCGGGCCGCTCGCGGGTGAAGTGGTAACGCCAGGCCAGATGATCGTGCGCGTCGCCCGCCAGGATGGCCGCGACGCGGTGTTCGACGTGCCCTCGCAGGTGATCCGCAACGCACCCGCCGACCCGGACATCATGGTGGCGCTGGCCGATGATCCGTCGGTGAAGGTGCGCGGCCACGTCCGCGAGGTCTCGCCGCAGGCCGATCCCGTCACCCGCACCTTCAAGGTCAAGGTGACGCTCGACAACCCGCCCGAGGCGATGCGCCTCGGCGCCACCGTCAACGGCACCATGACCACCACGCAGGATGCGGTGATCGAAATTCCCGCCAGCGCGCTGACCCGCAGCGAGCAGCAGCCGGCGGTGTGGGTGGTCGATTCCGCCAGCCAGACCGTGGCGCTGCGCCCGGTCGAGGTGAAGCGCTTCGGCGAATATCTGGTGGCCATCGCCGACGGGCTGAAGTCGGGCGACGTGGTCGTCACCGCCGGCGTCCAGGCGCTGCATCCCGGCCAGCCGGTGCGCCTGCTCGAGGCGCAGCAATGAGTGGCTTCAACCTCTCCGAATGGGCGCTGAAGCACCGTTCGATCACCATCTACCTGATGATCCTCGCGGTCATCGCCGGCCTCGGCTCCTACTACCGCCTCGGCCGCAGCGAGGACCCGTCCTTCATCATCAAGACCATGGTGGTGCAGGCGCAATGGCCCGGCGCCACCACCGAGGAAACGCTGAAGCAGGTGACCGAGCGGCTGGAGCGCACGCTGCAGGAAACCCCGCATCTCGACTTCCTCAGGAGCTTCACCCGCGCCGGCGTCTCGACCATCTTCGTCAACCTCGACGGCAAGACCAATGCGCAGGAGGTGGCCGACACCTGGTACCATGTGCGCAAGTCGGTGGGTGACATGCGCCACACGCTGCCCGCCGGCGTGCTCGGCCCCGGCTTCAACGACGATTTCGGCGACACCTTCGGCATCATCTATGGCGTGACGGCGGACGGCTTCAACCACCGCGAACTGCGCGACCATGTGGAAGCCCTGCGCGACAAGCTGCTGAACGTGCCGGACGTCTCCAAGATCGAGCTGCTCGGCGTTCAGGACGAGACGGTCTACATCGAGTTCTCGATGGAGAAGCTCGCCAACCTCGGCATCGACCGCGCGCAGCTTCTCGCCGCGCTGCAGGCGCAGAACGCCATCCGCCCGGCCGGCCAGATCGAGACCGGCGACGAGTCCATCGCGCTGCGCGTCTCGGGCGCCTTCGATTCCGAGCAGGACCTCGCCAACGTCAATTTCGCCGTCGACGGCCGCATGCTGCGCCTGTCCGACATCGCCACCATCCGCCGCGGCTATTCCGACCCGCCGCAGCCGCTGTTCCGGGTCAATGGCCAGCCCGCCATCGGAATTGCCATCGCCATGCGCGACGGCGGCGACATCCTGGCGCTGGGCAAGAACATCACGACCGTGATGAACGACGCCAAGGCCGAATTGCCGCTGGGCATCGAGCCCATCCTGGTGGCCGACCAGGCCGTCACCGTCGACAGCGCGATTTCCGAGTTCATGGAATCGCTGTGGCAGGCGATCGCCATCATCCTGGTCGTCAGCTTCATCAGCCTCGGCGTCCGGCCGGGCCTGGTCATCGCCACGGCGATTCCGCTGACGCTGGCCATCGTCTTCGTGGCGATGGATTTCGCCTCGATCGACATGCAGCGCATCTCGCTCGGCGCGCTGATCATCGCGCTGGCGCTGCTCGTCGACGACGCGATGACGACGACCGACGCCATGCTGACGCGGCTCGGCGAGGGCGACGACAAGATGAAGGCCGCGACCTTCGCCTATCGCACCTATGCCTATGCCATGCTGGCCGGCACCTTCGTCACCATGGCGGGCTTCGTGCCGGTCGGTTTCGCGGCGAGCTCGGCGGGCGAATACACCTTCTCGCTCTTCGCCGTCGTGTCGATCGCACTGGTTGTCTCCTGGTTCGTCGCGGTGGTCTTCGCGCCGCTGCTCGGCGTCGTCATCCTCAAGCCGCCGAAGAAGAAGGAGGGCGGCCCCGGCATCGTGTTCCGCGCCTATCGCGCCTTCCTCGCCGGTGCCATCAAGGTCAAGTACCTCACCATCGCGGTGACCATCGGCCTGTTCATCGCCTCGCTTCTCGCCATGCCGCTCATCCCGCGCCAGTTCTTTCCGTCCTCCGACCGGCCGGAACTGCTGGTCGACCTCAGCCTGCCGCAGAATTCCTCGATCTATGCCTCCGAGAGCGCGGTCGAGCGCTTCGACGCGCTGCTGAAGGACGATCCGGACGTCGACCGCTGGTCGAGCTATGTCGGCCGCGGCGCCATCCGCTTCTACCTGCCGCTCAATGTTCAGCTGCCCAACGACTTCTTCAGCCAGGCGGTGATCGTGGCGAAGGACGTGGCGGCGCGCGACCGGCTGCAGAAGAAGCTGCAGGATGCGCTGGCCAAGGATTTTCCCAATGCGGTCAGCCGCGTCTATCCGCTGGAGCTGGGCCCGCCCGTCGGCTGGCCGATCCAGTATCGCGTCAGCGGCCCGGACATCTCGAAGGTGCGTGACATCGCGCTGCAGCTCGCCGCCACCGTCTCGGCCAATCCCAATGTCGAGAACGTCAACTTCGATTGGCTGGAGCCGGCCCGCAAGCTGCGCATCCGCATCGACCAGGACGAGGCGCGCCAGCTGGGCTTGAGCTCGCAGTCGGTGGCCCGCATCCTCGACACGGTGGTCTCCGGCGTGCCGGTGACGCAGATCCGGGACGACATCTACCTGGTGAATGTGGTGGCCCGCGCCACCGGCGACCAGCGCGTGTCGCTCGATGGGCTTCGCACCCTGCAGGTGCCGCTGCCCAACGGCCGCACCGTGCCGCTCGCCCAGTTCGCCAGCTTCGACTACGAGCAGGAATATCCGCTGATCTGGCGGCGCGACCGCACCCCGAACCTGACGGTGCAGTCCGACCTCCGCCCCGGCGTGCTGCCGGAGGAGGTGACGAGCGCCCTCGACAAGCCCATCGCCGAACTTTCGAAGACGTTGCCCGCCGGCTATGCCATCACCACCGGCGGCACGGTGGAGGAGAGTGCGAAGTCGCAGGCCTCGGTGCTTGCCGTGGTTCCGGTGATGCTGATCATCATGCTCTCGGTGCTGATGTTCCAGCTGCAGGGCTTCCAGCGCCTCATCATGGTGCTGAGCGTCGGGCCGCTGGGACTGATCGGCGTCGTCGGCGCGCTGCTGCTGTCAGGGCGTCCGCTCGGCTTCGTCGCCATTCTCGGCATCCTGGCGCTGCTCGGCATGATCACCAAGAATGCGGTGATCCTGCTCGGACAGATCGACGCGGAGCGCGATGCCGGCAAGGACGTGTGGAACGCGGCGGTGGACGCCTGCTCGGCCCGCTTCCGCCCGATCATGCTCACCGCGGTCTCGACCGTGCTCGGCATGATCCCCATTGCCTGGACGGTGTTCTGGGGCCCCATGGCCTTCGCTATCATGGGCGGATTGCTGGTCGCCACGGTGCTGACGCTGATCTTCCTGCCCACCCTCTATGTCACCTGGTTCGGCTGGCAGGAGCGGCGCGAGCAGAAACAGACGGTGAAGGCTCCGTCAGAGGTTCAGGCGCCGCAGAGCTGAGGCAAGCGGGGGACAGACGCATGAGTGCCGAGGCTGCAGACCGCAATCGTCCGGCCACCGTCCTGTTGCGGGCGGTGGGCTATCTCGTGTTCTGGGTCATTCTCGCCGGTACCGGGGTGAAGGACCTCGCCGCCGGGGTGGTGACGGCATTCGCCGCCGCCTGGATCAGCCTGCAGCTCGTGCCGCCCGGCGAGCTGGCGCTGAAGCCCGGCAAGGCACTGGGCCTGTTCCTGCGTTTCCTGTGGCAGAGCGTGGTGGCGGGCGTCAGCGTGGCGCGGATCGCGCTGTCACCCGTCATGGCGCTGCGCCCCGGCAACATCGCCTATCGCACCTCGCTGTCCCCCGGCCTTCGACGGCAGAGTTTCCTCACCTTCGCCAGCCTGTTGCCCGGAACGCTGCCCACCGGCAGCGGTGACGGCGACCAGGTGCCGGTGCATGTGCTCGACACCGCCCAGCCCGCTGCCGAGCAGCTGGCGGCGGAGGAGGCGCGGCTCTCCGCGGCTTTCGCCGAACGGGTGCCATCTTGACCGCGTTCTATCTTGCGGCGGCGCTGTTCATTCTGCTCACCATCGCGGGCGGGCTGGTGCGCATCTTCCGCGGGCCGGAGAGTGCCGACCGCATCATGGCCTCGCAGCTCATCGGCTCCGGCGGGGTGGCGGTGCTGCTGCTGCTCGCCGCCGCCATGGGCCAGCCGGCGATCATCGACGTGGCGCTGATGCTCGCGATCCTCGCGGTCTTCGCCTCGGTGGGCTTCGTCAACTGGCGGAGCACCGGCGATGACTGACCTTTTCACCATCCTCGCCGTCACCGCCGGCGCCGTGCTCTATCTCGCGGGCACCATGGGACTGCTGCGCTTCCCCGATACGCTGACCAGGCTTCACGCCCTCACCAAGGTGGACAATCTGGGCCTCGGCCTCGTCACCCTCGGCCTCATGCCGCAGTTCGGCTGGCTCGCCGCACTCAAGCTGCTGGCGGTGTGGCTGCTGGTGCAACTGTCCGGCGCCATCGTGACACAGATCCTTGCCCACAGCGTGAAGGGCGGGGAGGAGCAGCGCTGATGGAAACCGGCTTCGACCTCGTCCTTGCGCTTCTGCTGCTCGGCGTCGGCGCCTGGAGCATGCTGGCGCGCAACATGATGACGGCGGTCATCATCTTCATCGCCTATGGCCTGCTGCTGTCGCTGGCCTGGGTGCGGCTCTTCGCCATCGACGTGTCGCTCACCGAGGCGGCCATCGGCAGTGGCGCCACCGGCATGCTCATGGTCATCGCGGCGCACCGCACCGGCGCCGACGCGCGCCGCGTGGTCCACCCGGGCCGCAGCGTGAAGCTGCTTGCGGCGGGCATTTCGGTGCTGATCGCCCTCGGCCTTGCATCCCTCGCCTTCGTGCTGCCGGGCGCACCCGTGTCGCTCGCCGGTCCGGTGCTGGAGCGGCTGCCGGAGAGCGGCCTCGGCAATCCGGTGGCGGGCGTTCTCTTCGTCTACCGCGCCTTCGACACGCTGCTCGAGAAGGTGGTGCTGCTGCTGGCGCTGCTCGGAGTCTGGGCGCTGGCGAAGGACGAGGACTGGGGCGGCGTTCCGGGCTTCAAGCTGTTCCGCCAGCCCAACAGCGTGCTCAACCTGCTCGCCCGCTCCCTGCCGCCCATCGGCTTCGTCTTCGCCATCTACATGACATGGGCAGGGGCGGATGTGCCGGGCGGCGCCTTCCAGGGCGGCACGGTGCTGGCGGCGATGTGGATCCTCGTCATGGTGGCAGGCGTGCGCAGGGTGCCGCGCGTCTCCTCGCCGCTGCTGCGGCTCGCCATCATCGCGGGGCCGGCGGTGTTCCTCGTCATCGGTTTCATGGGCTTCATCGTCCCGGGCCTGTTCCTTGCCTATCCCGAGGGTTATGCGAAGCCGCTGATCGTTGTGATGGAAGTGGCGCTCACGCTGTCGATCGCCGTCATCCTCGGCCTGCTCGTCGCCGGGCCGCCGAAGGGCGAGGGCACGCCATGAGTGCCGTGCTGCTGTTCTGGCTTGTCGGGTCCGGACTCATCGGGTTCGCGATCTATGGGCTGATCGTCAACCCGCATCCGCTGTGCAAGCTGCTGGCGCTCAACCTGCTGGGTTCGGGCGTGTTCCTGCTGTTCGGCACCATCGCCCGGCGCGGTGCGGCGGCCGGGCTCGGTGGCGACCCGGTTCCGCAGGCCCTCGTCATCACCGGCATCGTCGTTGCCTTCTCGGCCACGGCGATCGCGGTCGGGCTGCTGCTGCGCCTCCATGGCGAGGCCGGCATCGCCTCCATCGACGAAGAGGATGACGCGTCGTGATGCCGCTGCAGGCCCTTGCCCTGACGGATGCGACGGCGGGCGGCAGCCTGCTGGTGCTGGCCATCCTCATGCCTGCCGTGGCGCTGGTGGCGTTGCTCGGGTTGGGTGGTCGCGGGTCACGCCTCATCGTCGCGGCGGCGCTGCTGATGCAGCTTTACCTGGCCTTCCGCGTCGCCCTGCTGGTGTGGGCGACGCAGGCGCCGCTGGTCTATGTGGTGGGTGGCTTCCACCCGCCGCTCGGCATCACCCTGCGGGCCGACGGCATCTCGGCGCTGATGATGGTGGTGAGCGCGGTGATCTTCGCTGGCGCCGCGGGCTTCGCCTGGAAGGACTTCGCGCAGCCGAAGGACAAGCCGGAAGCGCGGCTGTCGCTCATCTTCTGGTCGGCGCTGCTCGCCATGGCGAGTGCGCTGAACCTGCTGTTCACCAGCACCGACCTGTTCAATCTCTATGTCGGGCTCGAACTCCTCACCTTCGCCGCCATTCCGGTGGTCGCCATCAAGGGGGGCGCGGAAACGCTGCGCGCCGCGCTGCGCTACCTGCTGTTCGCAGTGTTCGGCTCGATGCTCTACCTGCTCGGCATCGTGCTGATCTATGGCGCCTACGGCACGCTCGCCACGGCGGACATCGCCGCCCTCGCCACGCCCAATGCGGCGACGCTGGCGGCGGCGGGCTTCGTCACCGTCGGCCTGCTCGCCAAGACGGCGCTATTTCCCTTCCACCTGTGGTTGCCGCCGGCCCATGCGGGCGCCCCTGCCGCCGGCAGCGCCGTGCTCTCGGCGCTGGTCGTCAAGGGCAGCCTGTTCCTGCTCATCCGGCTGTGGTTCGACACCTTCCCCGGGCTGCGCGCGCCCGACGCCATGCAGATGCTGGCCCTGCTGGGGTCACTGGCGGTGATCGTCGGCAGCGTCACGGCGCTGCGCCAGCAGCGCCTCAAGCTGCTCGTCGCCTATTCGACGGTGGCGCAGATCGGCTACATGTTCTTCGTCTTCACGCTGGTGCCGCAGGGCACCGGCGGCGAACTGGCCGCCACGGCATGGACCGGCGCCTGGATGCAGGTGGTGGCGCACGCCTTCGCCAAGGCCGGCATGTTCCTCGCCGCCGGCCTTGCGGCCGAGGTGCTGGGCCATGACCGCATCAGGGACCTGGGCGGGCTCGGCAGGGCCGCACCGATCACCGTTCTCGCCTTTGCCGCTGCCGGCCTGTCGCTGATGGGCCTGCCGCCGAGCGGTGGCTTTTCTGCCAAGTTCCTGCTGCTCGTTGCGGCGCTGGCCGAGGGGCACTGGCTGTGGGCCGGCGTCATCATCGCTGGTGGCGTGCTGGCGGGAGCCTATGTCTTCGCCGTGCTGGCGCGCATGATGGCGGCTCCGGCAACCGGCGTGCAATGTGCCGCGGTGGGACGCGGCCGGCAGTGGATCGCGCTCGCGCTGGCGCTGGTGGCGCTGGCGATCGGGTTCATGGCGCCCGGTCCCATCTCCTTCCTCATGATCGGGAGGGTGCCGTGATGCTCGCGATCACGCTGATGATCCTGCTGCCGCTGGCGATGGCCGCGCTGCTGCTGTGGCTGCCGCTGCGACCCATCGTCGTTCGCGCCCTCGGGCTGGCGCCGCTGCCGGGCCTGCTGCTGCTGCCTGACGCCTGGGACGATAGCGTCAGTTCGGTCACGCTGCCCGGCGGCTGGACCTATGTGCTGGACCAGCCCGGTGCACTGATGCTCGCCGCATCGACGCTGCTGTGGATCGTCGGCGGCTTCGCGGCGAGCCGCTGGCTGCGCCAGCAGCAGGAGCAGGCGCGCTTCGCCCTGTGGTGGCTGCTCACGCTATCCGGCAGCCTCGGCATCTTCGTGGCGGGCGACCTGGTGAACTTCTACGCGCTCTATGCGCTGGCCAGCCTGCCCGCCTATGGCCTCATCGCCTTCTCGGGCCGCGACGATGACCGCCGCGCCGGCCGCGTCACCCTGGCCGCAGCACTGATCGGCGAGGGGCTGATCCTGGCGGCCTTCGTGCTGATGGCGGTGGCCGCTGCCGGCCATGGCCTTGCCATCTCCGCCGTGATGTACGCGCTGCCGCAGTCAGAATTCTGCGGCGCCGCTGTTGCATTGGTCGTCATCGGTTTCGGGCTGAAGATCGGTCTGGTGCCGCTGCATGGCTGGATGCCGATGTCCTATGCGGCCGGGCCGCTCGCCGCTACGGCGGTGCTGAGCGGGGCCACATCAAAGGCCGGCATCATCGGCCTCATCCGCTTCCTGCCGCATGATGCGGCGATGCCCGTGGCGGGCACTCTCATCATTGCGGCGGGGCTGATCTCGGCCTTCTGGGGTGCTCTCGTCGGTCTCACCCAGTTCAATCCGCGCAGCGTGCTCGCCTATTCGAGCATCAGCCAGCTCGGGCAGATGGCGGCCGTGCTGGGGGCAGGGCTCGCGGCGGGCGTGCCGGGGGCAGGGGCCGTGGTGGCGCTCTATGCCGTCTATCACGTGCTCATCAAGGGTGGCCTGTTCCTTCTGCTCGGCGCCACGGGCGAAGCCCGTGCCCTGCCGAAGTGGCAGTTCGCCTTTGCCGCCTTCCTGGCCCTCGGCTTTGCCGGCTTGCCGCTCACCGGCGGAGCGCTCGGCAAGATCGCCTTCAAGGATGTCGCGGGCAGCGGTGCCACCGGTCTGCTGCTCACGCTCGCTGCCATTGGCAGCACGCTGCTGGTCGTGCATTTCGCGGCTGCTGCGCCAGGCCGGCCGGCGTGTGCCGGGTGATGCGCTTCCTGTCGTGGCGTGGATCGTCACCGGCATCGTGGCGACGCTTCTGCAGTGGAGCCTGTTCGCCGCGGTGACGGGCGTTTCCGCCACCTATGCGCTGAAGCCCGGCGTGCTGTTCGACTCTGCTCGGCCTGTTGCGGCGGGTGCACTTGTCGCCTGGGCCTCGCGGCGGCGGGCACGCAGATCCCGCGCCTGCCGCCGGGCGACCGCCGGTGCCGCCGGCATCGCGCTGGTCGAGCGCGCCAGCAACCGCGCTGCGCCGCTGGTGACCGCCTTGAACGTGGCGCCCGCCGCTGGCAGATCTCGTCGCCGCTTTCGATCGCCGCCGCCGTGGTGCTGTTCGCGCTGGCACTGGGCTCTTCCTGCCCCGCGCCGACGCCAGATGCAAGGCGGCGGCAGGCCAGTACCGCAGCCTCCCACCGCCCGCCTCGAGACGTGAGCTCAGTCCTTCAGCGTTGCCGCCACCGCCACCTTGCAGCCCGCGACATACTGGTCGAGGTCGACGAATTCTTCACCGTGTGCACCTGTGCTGCCCGCGCCGATGGTCACGGTGGGGAGCAGCCGGTCGAGCCAGTTGGCATCGAGACCGCCCGGCGAGAACACCAGATTGGGGTGAGCCCAGCGCCGCCTTGATGGCGGCAGATGCGGCTGACGGCCGGGGCGTCTGCCGCGAGATTGAAGGGCGGGTAGGCCTTCACATGGCTGAAGTTCACTTCGGCTGTGGCGCCGTCGGTGGCCTTTACCGCCTGCTTCGCTCTCCTCGAAGGCGGCCTTGAAGGCTTCCGCCACGGCCGCGGCGAAGGCCGACCTGCTGCTGCGCGCCTCGCCTTCATCCATACGTAGTCGGTGACCACGTTGGCGGCGTCGCCCGCCGCCTTGCCGTCCTTGCCGCCGAAGATGCCGACATTGACGTGCCCTTGCCGCTGGCCATCTCGATCTTGCCGAACCAGCCGTCGCGGCGGGCATTGGCGAGGCCCAGCGCGCCGACCAGCGTCGCCGAGATGCCCTTGTCGGGAGCGAGGCCGGCATGGCGAGGCGCGGCCCTTGATCTCGACTTCCCAGCTCTGGCCCACCGCGCCGGTGATGATGTCCTCGGGCTTCTGGCTGTCG
Organism: Hyphomicrobiales bacterium; assembly: GCA_046349235.1. Lineage (GTDB taxonomy): Bacteria > Pseudomonadota > Alphaproteobacteria > Rhizobiales > Aestuariivirgaceae > Aestuariivirga. The sequence continues at coordinate 262,497 of JAXMCT010000008.1, read as the reverse complement.
ATGTTGATGCACATGACGGGGCCACCCAGGTCCTTCGGGTTCATCTCGCGCGCGCCGTGCAGGCCGCTTCCTCGCGCACCGTGAACAGCAGCGTGATCTTGGGTGCGGCAGCTTGTGCTTGATCAGCGTCTCGGCGAGCTCACCAGCACGCCGCAGCCGGTGCGGTTGTCGCCGCCGAGCGCCGTGGTGCTACCGGAGACGATGCGGCGGCCTTCCATCTTCGGCTTCGGCACCGCGGCACAGCGGCACGGTGTCGAGATGGGTGGAGAACAGCAGGTGCGGCCCTCGGCTGTTGCCGGCAGGTCGACGATCAGGTTGCCGGTCTCGGTCGGCACCGGAATGCGCTTATGAGCGTCGTCGAAGCGGATCGCGCTCTTCGGCATACCCACCTTGACCAGCTTGTCGATCACCGCTGGCTCGCCGATGGCCTTCTCCTCGCCGGTCACGCCGTCGATGGCCAGAAAGCGCATTAGGTGGGCCTCGGCTGCCCTTGGCGTCCAGGAGATCCGCGTTCGATGTCAAGGTGTTGTCCTCCTCGTTGGTCCAGGAATATCCGTTGGTTTCTTTTACGGCGTGCTGCCGTGCGGTCCATCTCAGAACCGCCACACCAGCGGCACCCAGAAGACCGCCACGGCGAAGTAGAGCAGCATCATCACCGCGCCGAGCTTCCAGTAGTCGCCGAAGCGATAACCGCCGGGTCCCATGACGATGAGGTTCGACGTGGCGGCCACGGGCGTGTAGGCCGCTGCCGAGGCGCCGACGTTGAGCGACATCAGCACTGCTTCACCGGAAATGCCGAGCTCCGCCGCCGCGGTCACCGCGATGGGAATGATGATCATGGTGGTGGCAGTGTTGGAGATCACCTGGCCGAGCAGTGCGGTGAACAGGAACAGGCCCGCCAGCAGCATCGCCGGGCTGCGCCAGCCGTTGCGGGAGGCGACCGACGGGTCGGCGATCTGCGTCGCGGCACCCGTCAGCATACATGGCTGTGGCCAGCGGCAGCATGGAGGCCACCAGCACCACGGTGTTCCAGTCGATGGCGCGATAGGCCTGCGGCACCGTCAGGATGCCCGCCCCGATCACCGCATCGCCGCCAGCAGAACGCCCACCGAGGCCGGCAGCAGCCCGAGCGCCAGCACCAGTACCATGACGGCGAGGATCGCCAGCATCACGCCCGAGCCTGGCCCCAGCGGCACCGCCTGGCGGCGCACGTCGTCCGGCCGGTCGACGACCAGCACGTCCGGGTCGCTGGTGATGGTGCTCAGCGCCCCAGCTGCCCCGGATCAGCGCGGTCGCCGGCCTCGAGCGGCGCTGCAACGCTGTCGTTGCCGATGGTTCTTCGCCCTGGCGCTGTGCGGCCACCACCACAAAGCGCCGGGCTCTCCGTCACCATGCCCGGCAGCAGGGTCTGGCCGATCAGCTTTCGAGCGTGGCTTCACCACGACTTCCGCCAGACCAGAGCTGCGGTTGAACAGCATGCCCGCAACCGATGTTGCGCACCTTCGTGCTGCAAGCCCGTGGCGCGCCGCGAAGGCCGCGAGCGCCCGGCGCTGCCCCCCAGCACGAGCTTGTCACCGGCTGCGAAAAAATCCCAGTGCCCCGCCGCGTGAAGCGCGGTAACGTTCAGCAGGCCTATACCGGGCGTGTCGCGCGCGGCGTCATGCGGCTGGCCGACAAGCGGCGAGGACGCAGTCACGCTATAGAGCCTTGCGTTGCCATCCACGCCATATTGCGTCGCCAGCGTCTCGGCATGCTGGTCGAAATCGCTCGGCAGTGTTGCCGGTCGCCGCCCGGCAGCCAGGCCCAGGAGCGTCGCCGATCAGCAGCGTGCCGGCCAGCAGCGGCACGCCGGCCCAGGCGAATTCGAAGAAGCCGAACTCGCCATAGCCGGCACCTTGCCGCGGCATTCGACACCAGCACGTTCTTCGCCGTGCCGGTCAGCGCCAGCAGCGAGCCGCCGGCGGACGCGAAGGCCAGCGGCATGAGAAATTTCGACGGTGCCTGGCGCAGGCGGATCGACATCAGCACCGCCACCGGCATCAGCGCCGCCACGGCGCCGTCGGCTCACCAGCGGGCTCAGCACTGCCACCAGCAGCATGGTGAGGAGCGACAGGCGCACCGGGCCGTCGCCCACGGCGCGCGACAGCCACCGGCACACCCACGCCGCGATGCCCGACGCTCGAAATCCCGCCGCCACCACGAACAGGCTGGCGATGAAGATGACCACCGGGTTGCCGAAGCCGGAGAACACCTGCTCGAGCGGCAGGATGCCAAGGAACAGCGCCAGCGGCACCATCAGCGCCACCAGCATCACCGGCAGGCGGCCCCAGATGAACAGCACCACGACCGTGGCGATGATCGCGAATAGCGATCGCACTGTCGCTCAAGCAATCTCCGCAGCATGACGGCAACTGTGGTGCACGCGGCGACCGCATTGCGACGCCACGTCCTTCGCCGTGCCCGCTATCTTTCATGGAACGCCCCGAGGGTAAAGCCCGGAATGGCCGCAGGCGATCTGGGTTTCCTGCACAGGATGAGAATTGTCGGACAATATCTCAATATCTATGGAAAAGTAATGTACCGTTCGGAAGGTAATGGTTGTGGTTGGCACCATTCATGTTTAGCAAGGAATCCGAGGTGTGTTGCGGCGATCTCGGTTCGTTGGATGTCGCCACCTGTGCCGACTGATCGGAAAAATTCAGGGGACCGTACAAGAGCCGTTCTGTTGGGTGTGGGGAGTTCGATGCCGGTTAGGCCGGGCAACAAGCTGAAGGGGAGCCGCCGATGAGCGACGTCACAACGATTTTTCTCATCATCGCCGTTGCGGTCGTGCTCTTCGTGTCCAACCGGTTGCCGGTGGTGGTCGTCGCCATGGCCGTTGGCCTTTCGCTGTGGGCGAGTTCGGCATCCTGCCGCTGCCCGATGCGCTGGCGGGCTACGGCGATCCGGTGATGTTCATCGCGACGCTCTTCGTGGTGTCGACGGCGCTGGAGAAGACCGGCGCTCGCCTGTGGGCCGCCAGCTTCTGATCGAGAAGGCGGGCGAGGACAGCCGCCCGCGTCTGCTCATTCTCATGATGAGCCTCGGTGCGCCATCCTTACCGCCATCATCGCCTCAACGGCGCTATCGCCGGCGCCGTTGCCCGTCGTCGTGGTCATCGCGGTGCGGCTCAAGCGCAACACCCTCGCAGTTGCTCATGCCGCTGGTGTTCTCGGCCCATGCCGGCTCGCTCCTCGCGCTCACCGGTTCGCCGGTCAACGTGCTGGTATCGGAGGCCGCGCAGGACGCGGCCATCGCGGCTTCAGCTTCTTCGAGCCTCGCGCTGGTCGGCCTGCCGCTGCTCATCGGCACCATGGCGATCATCGTGCTGTTCGGCGAGAAGCGCTGCTGCCGTTCCGCAACGGCGCTCGATGCCGGCCGACTTCAGCCGCCATGCGCAGACGCTTGTCGAACAATATGGCCTGTCGGGCGGCGTGTTCCGGCTGCGCGTCAAGGCCACCCTGCCGCTGGCCGGTACGCCGCGTGAAGCCGTGGCGGGTCTCAAGGCCCAGCATGGCCCTCGAGTTCGTGGCCGTGCAGGACGGCGCCACCGGCATGCCGCTGCGCCGCGACACGCTGGCCGACGGCGATTACCTGATCCTCAAGGGCGACGCCGATGCCGCGGCGCTTCGCTGCCGACAGCCACCTCGCACTGCGCGAGGAGGGTGACGGCACCGCCGGCGGCAGCCAGGACACGCTGTTCAACCGCAAGTCCGGCCTTCGCCGAGGTGGTGATCCCGCCGCGCTCCGGCCTCATCGGCACCACCGCCTTCCCCGGCATGGTCACGGAGAGCGGCGACCTCATCATCCTCGCCGTGTCGCGCGCCGAGGTGACGCTCGAAGCACCTGACACCAAGCTGCAGGCTGGCGACACGCTGCTGCTGCAGGGCACCTGGAAGGCGCCTCGACGAGCGCCTCGACGATCCGGACGTGCTGGTGGTCAACTCGCCCGACCTGGTGCGCCGCCAGGCGGTGCCCATGGGACCGGGCGCCAAGCCGGCCGTGGTCATCCTGCTGGTCATGGTGGTGCTGCTCGCCACCGGCGTGGTGCCGACGGCGGTCGCCGGCATGCTGGCGGCAGGCGCGGTGGTGCTGCTCGGCATCATGAACATCGAGCAGGCCTACCGCTCGATCAACTGGACGACCGTCATCATGGCAGCGATGATGCCGCTGTCGACCGCCATGGAACGCACCGGTGCGGCGCAGATGCTGGCGGAATACCTGGTGGCGGCGGTCGGCGATCTGGCCCCTATGCACTCGCTGGGCGGGCTGTTCATCCTGACCGGCGTGCTCGGCCAAGCCATCTCCAACACCGCGACGGCGCTGATCGTGATCCTGATCGGCATCGCCGCCGCCATGTCCTGGGCATGTCGGCCGAACCGGTGCTGATGTCGACGGCCATCGCCGCGGCGGCTTCTCCTGGACGCCCATCGCCACGCCGACCAATCTCATGGTCATGGGTCCCGGTGGCTATGCCTTCAGCGACTACTGGAAGCTCGGCCTGCCGCTGATGATCTGGTTCTTCATCGTCGCCACCTTCATCGTGCCGCTGATCTGGCGGTTCTGAGGGCAGGGGACCACAAGGGCGGGCGGCAAGCCCGGCAACACGAGAGAACGACAAGGGGGAATGGGACATGAGCAAGACGGCAGCAAAGGGCGAGGCGGAAGCGAAGCCGGCCACCGGTTTTCTCCGCGACCGTGGAGCGGGTCGGCAACACGGTGCCGCACCCCGCCATCATCTGCCATCCTCACCGCCATCGTCATCGCCTTTTCGGTGCTGTTCGGCGTGATGGGCACCTCGGTCACCTACGAGGCCTACGACGAGACGGTGCACGACATCGTGAAGTGCACCACCGCGGTGCGCAGCCTGCTGTCGGCGGACGGCATCCGCTTCATGCTGACCAGCCCGGTCAGCAACTTCCTCGGCTTCACCGGCGTCGGCGTCATCCTGGTGGCGATGATCGGCGTCGGCGTGGCCGAAGAGTCCGGCCTCATCGCCGCGCTGGTGCGGAAGCTCGTCGCCGTGGCGCCGAAGTCGATCTTCACCTTCATGATCGTCATGGCGGGCGTGCTCTCGTCGATCGCCGCCGATGCCGGTTACCTCGTGCTGGTGCCGCTGGCCGCCGCCGCCTTCCACAGCATGGGCCGCTACCCGCTGGCGGGCCTTGCCGCCGGCTTCTCGGTGTTGCCGCGTTCCCCGTCAACGTCTTCGTGACGCCCACCGACGCCCTGCTGACCGAGGTGACGAACGACGCCATCCGCACCGTCAATCCCAACCTGCAGATCTCGCTGGTCGGTAATCTCTACTTCATGATCGCCTCGTCGATCCTGATGGCCATCGTCTGCACCATCATCACCGACCGCTTCGTCGAACCCCCGGCTCGACCCTACAAGGGCGAGACCAAGCTCGAGGCGGCACAGGTCGGAGAGCGAGCAGCGCGGCCTCTTGCCTCGCCGGGCGCGCCTTCCTCGGCTTCGTGCTGGTGGTGCTGGCGCTCACCGCGCCGCCCATCCCGTGGGGGCATCCTGCGCAACCAGGTCGACGGCGGCATCATGGCGGGTTCGCCCTTCATGAGCGGCCTGATCGTGCTGATCAGCTCGCTGTTCCTGGTGATCGGCTACGCCTATGGGCGCGGTGCGGGCACCATCAAGGATGCCACCGCCGCCATCGGCCTCGTCACCAAGACGTGGAGCAACCTCGCGGGCATGATCTTCCTGCTCTTCGTCATCGCCAACTTCATCGCCTTCTTCAACTGGACCAACCTCGCTACCGTCATGGCGGTCAATCTCGCCGACTTCCTGCAGACCACGCCGATCGGCACGACGGGCTACATCATCCTGTTCGTCATCGTCGGCGCTGATCGACGTCATCCTCACCGGCGCGCTGGCCATAAGGATCCTCGCGCCGGTGTTCATCCCGCTGTTCATGCGGCTGGGCGGCGACCCCAACCCGGTGCTTGCCGCCTACTGCGTCGGCGACAGCCCGATGAACGTGGTGGACGCCGCTCAACGTTTACCTCGCGGTGATGGTCGGCTTCTCGCAGAAATACGTGAAGGATGCCGGCATCGGCACCATCGTCGCCCTCATGCTGCCCTACACCATGGTGCTGCTGGTGGTCTGGACGCTGATGCTCATCGTCTGGAACTTCCTCGGCAATCCCGCTGGAACGGCCGAGCCGACGGCAAGCGCGCGAGGTCACGCACCGCCTACGCCTGAAGGCCGACGCCCGCCGAGAGCAACGGCACGTCTGCAGTTCGCCAAGTCGACCGCCCCAGACGGCCAGGCCGCCGCGGCGATACCACGCGCAGCGCCGCCTTCGAGCTTCATCTCGGCGGACAGCGCGCGCGCAAAAAAAAAAAAAAAAAAAAAAGCGCGCCAACGCCCGCACGAAGGCGCGGTGCTCAAGCGCTGATCCCGGGTGCTCGACCCTCAGGGCTGGCGCAATCCCGCGACATCGGCCGAAGACCGCCGCTCGGCTACGTGCCAGCAGCTGCCGTGGTCGAGAACGTCCGCTGGCCGTTGCCGTCGGCCGTGGTGCAGGCCGAACGGCCTGGAGGCGCATGCTCAGCAGCCGCTGGAGATCCGCCCGGTGCGCAGCCGGCCGATGGCATCTCAGTTCTTCGATGGCGGCATCCGGCCGAGCAGCAACGCCCGTGCCGAGCTGGATCACCGCGCGCCGCCGAACTTCGTGCGCCTGCTGGAGGCGAGGCGCGCGACGTCGGCCTGCATCGGCGGCGACCGACCACGCCCGGCGCTATGGACCTCCATCTGCGGCGAGGCGCTGGTCTCGACCAACACTACAATGTCCTTTGCAGCAGAAAGGAAGATCGACGGGTGCCCATCCACCGGAGCCTTAATCACAGACAGCCGGGTGGCACGACGATGAGGAGTCGGCCGAGCCCCAGGACCGTTGCTCAACTGCCGCCTTTGTACTGCGCCGCCTGGTGCGGTCTGACGATGCACCAGCGCCTGCTCGGCCGAAGGCCCGGACCCTGCGCGAAGCAGAGTCTACCGGCCTCGCGAGGCCTGTCCGCGCCCTACCGCGACAGCGAGGCCTGCTCGGCGACGATACGCCACCGCCAGCAGAAGGATCGGCCCGCGCCACAGGGTGCCGCGCGCCGCCCAGCTCAGGCAGGGCATGCGGTATGTTCCAGCACTGAAGACGGCCGGTCAGTACGCCTGGCCATGGCCGCCGCCGGCCATGTCGGCCTCCTGATGACCCTACCTGACCGCCGTTCGCCATCCCTACCATGGGCCGAGCGCGTCCGCGGCTGGCCGGCATGCGCTGCGTTCGATACCGGATGCGCCAGCCGCGCCGTGGCCAGAAGTGTTCTATCGCCGCTGGCACTCGAGCGCCCAGCCAGCCAGTCGTGGCCACCGCCTTCAGTCGGCATTCAGGTGGCGAGCTATCCCGCCTGGTCATGCTCGAGGTCTGAATGACATGTCTTGCGCGATGCCTGCCATGAATGAACCCATCCTGATGTGCTGGCAAAGCCGCCGCGGCTACTCTGCATCAGCCGGTCGGGAAGTGCCAGAGCCAACTCAGTCGCCTACATCGCCATCATCCGGAGGTCGTTGACATTGCTGCCGAGCTGGCTTCCACGTTCTGCCCAGACGCGGCGTTCAGAAGGGACCCGCCGCATCGACCATGCAGAACCCAAAGGAACGGCCTGCAGCGCGCGGCGGGAATGAACGAGCATGGCTGATTATATCCTTGCCGTCCTCGCCCGGCACCGTTTGCCAGTTCGAACTGCTGCGTCGCCAGAGAAACCGATGCGCCGCTGGTACGCCGATGCGCCTCACTGACCAGGGCAGTCGCAACAGCCCCGCCATACCGCGCGAAGTGGGTCTGCATAGCCGTCGTCGGCGCCGATATCACGCCGGGCCTGCGCGGCGCGCGTCACGGGCGGTCCATCTGCTGCGCTGCGACGGCACAGACCGCCGCCGACGCCAACCTCCTGCTCTCGCCCGCCCAGTCGCCCTATCTCGCCCAGCGCGTCGGCGACGACATCGTGACGGCCAGCGGCACAACGCTGCTGGGTGCCGACGACAAGGCGGGCGTCGCCATCATGATCGCGGCGCGCCACCTGCTGGCCAATCCGTCGATCCCCCATGGCCCGATCCGCATCGCCTTCACCCTCCCGGACGAGGAGGTGGCCGTGGCGTGTACCTGATGCTGCCTGCCGATCTCGCCGTCGATTTCGCCTACACGCTCGACGGGGCCGAGCGGCGAGATCGTCTACGAGACCTTCTCGGCCGATGGCGCCGTGGTGAAGGTCACCGGCGTGTCGATCCATCCGGGCCAGGCCAAGGGCAAGCTGGTCAACGCCCTCATCGTTGCCGCCCGCATCGCCGAGGCCCTGCCGCATGACAGGCCGGACGCCCGAGACGACCGACGGGCGTGACGGCTTCATCCATCTCTATGCGATGAGCGGCACCGCCGCGGCAGCCGAGCTGAAATTCATTCTGCGGGATTCGAGGTCGATGGCCTCGCCGACCAGGCCGCGCTGCTCCGCAAGGTCTGCAGCGACATTCAGAAGGCCGAGCCGCGCGCCACCATCGACGTCACATCGCCCCGCAATACCGCAACATGCGCTATCGGCTCGAAAAGGACATGACGCCCGTCGATCCGGCGCGCGCGGCCTGCCGCAAGGTGGGCTCGAGCCGCTCGATCCCGATCCGCGGCGGCACCGATGGCTCGCGGCTCACCGAGCAGGGCGTGCCCACGCCCAACATCTTCACCGGCATGGCGATGATCCACGGCCTGCTGGAGTGGGTCAGCCTGCAGGACATGGCCGCGGCGGTGCAGGTCTGCCTGAACCTCGCCCAGATGGAGGTGCCCGGAAATGGTAAACATCACCTTCTGGCATGTTCCGTTGCCTTTATCCTCGCGCCCTGGCTGTCGCAGGCGAGCGCCTGTGGAAGGCCTGACCGACTTCGACTACGACGCCCTCATCGAGGAACTGCCGATCGAGTCCGATGCCTACGGCCCGCCGCTGACCTTCGACATGCATTCGGGCGTGGCGTCATCAATTTCTACGGCCAGCTCAACCCGGCCTACCAGGGCTTCAACGACGGCGAGGAGACGACGAGCAACCTCGTCGACAACGGCAACTGGAATCCCCGCGTCGGCTTCACCATCGTCGAGCCTGCCGATGGCATCACCCTGCGCGCATCGCCTTCGAAACCGGCCTCGGCCTGCGCAGCAGCGCCCTCGTCTCGCAGGATTACACGCCGGACGCCATCGACTGGCAGCCGCGCTTCGCTGCGCTGGTTCGAGGTGGCGGGCGAGGGCAGCCTCGGCACGGTGTCGCTCGGCCAGGGCAGCATGGCCTCCGACGGCACGGCGGGGTTGGACGATTCCGCCACATTCGTGGCGGGCGCCACGGACTCGTCCGATGGCTTCGGCTCCCTTCCGCTTCCGCGACAGCGACGGCAAGCTGACCAATGTCACGGTCGGGCAGGTCAACAGTACCTCAACGGCGCCCTGGCGCTTCCGCGCCCGCTACGACACGCCGGTGGTGGAAGGCGTGATGCTGTCCACCTCGCTGGGCAAGAACGTCCTCGTCGAGGAGGACAACACCACCTATTACGATGCCGCCATCCGCTGGACGGCACCGTCGGGGATTTCGCGATCCGCGCCGCGGCGGGCTATCAGTGGCTCGACAACCCGGATACGCCCGACACCCGCCGTCTCGCCGGGTCGATGACGGTGGTGCATGAGCCGACCGGCCTCAACTCGCTGGGCGTCTCGGCGGGCGAGCAGGTTGGTGGGGCGAGTTATGTTCGGGGCGGTGGCTGGGCTGGCGCAACCAGGTGTTCGACTCCCTGGCCCGGATGGCGCTTTCGGTGGACTACTATTATGGCCAGGACTTCCCGTCGGAAGGTGCTCGCACCGAAAAACTACGGCATCTACGCTGTGCGACTTTCGATGCCGTCGGTCGACCTCTATGGCGGGGTTCGAAAGTTCACCCACAGCGCCAAGCTTCCGGCACCGATTACCAGGACGCTCATGGTATCCTGACAGGCATGCGTTTTTCTCTGAACAACCCATCGACAGACGTCGGACCAAGATTGTCCTAGCGTTGAAAGCTGGGCTGTATTAGCGTTTTGCGTGTACCTCGAACCAGGAGAACTGAAATGCGCAAATCATTGAGCAGGGCATTGATGATCGGTCTCGCCATGGCGGCTTCGGTTATCGTGACGGCGCCGGATTCTCTGCGCCAAGCGCCGAGGCATCGACCTCAGCGTTTCCAACCAGCGCAGCCGCCAGTGCTCGCAGCAGGCGCGGCGCTATGCCGACCGCAACACCCGGCGCACCACGGCAACGGCCGCGGGCGGTGCCGCCATCGGCGCTGTCGCCAGCCAGAGCCGCCGCAACACCGGCCGCAATGCCGGCCGCGGCGCGCTGATCGGTGGCGGTGCGGGCCTCCTCGCCTCCACCAGCCGCTGGAACGTCTATTACAATTATTCCTACCGCAACTGCGTCCGCCGCTAGGCGGACGTCACGGGGCGGCGGATACCGATTCAGCTCTCGGCCAGCAGCACGTCGATGTCGCTGGTCGATCGCTTGCCGATGTCCCCGCCGTGCTCCGCCAGGAAGCGATCGGCGACGGCGCGGCCCTCGTCGCGCAGCATGACGAGGAAGTCCCATTCGGCATTGAGCTTCGACGACGCGCCCAGTTCCGCCAGCTTGGCGGTCTGGATGCGGTGGGTGCGCATGCTGGCCCAGCGCGCGCCCTCGCCGGTGCCGGGGTCGGCCACCTGGCGGAGCAGGGCGATCATGCGGATTTCCTTCATCAGCGGCGAATTGAACGAGATCTCGTTGAGCCGGTTCATGATGTCGGCCGCCGTGCGCGGCACCTCGGTGCGCTCGCGCGGGTTGATCTGCACAAGGATGGTGTCGGTGGCGTCGCTCTCGCGCACCAGCGGCGTGATGGTCGGGTTGCCGGCATAGCCGCCATCCCAATAGGCCTCGCCGTCGATCTCCACCGCCTGGAACATTGTCGGCAGGCAGGCCGACGCCAGCAGCACATCGGCGGTGATGTCGGCATTGCGGAAGATGCGGCCGCGCCCGGTGCGCACATTGGTGGCGGTGATGAAAAGCTTGATGGGCGACCTGGCGAGAGCCGCGAAGTCGATGCCCTCCTCGAGGATCGGCTTCAGCGGGTTGTAGCCCGACGGGTTGAGGTCATAAGGCGAGACCAGCCGCGTCATGAGGTCGATCGCCACATAGGCCGGCGAATGATCGAGCGACCAGCGGCCCATCATCTTGTCGAGCGGCGTGCGCTGGAAGGGGCTGAAGGCAGCCGCCTTGGACACCTGCGACCAGAAGTTTTCCAGCGCCGCACGCGCGCCCTCCGCGCCGCCCTTGAGCCAGCCATCCGCCAGCACGGCAGCATTCATGGCGCCCGCGGAGGTGCCCGATATCGCCTCGATGTGCATCCACGGCTCCTCGAGAAGCCGATCCAGCACACCCCATGTGAAGGCCCCGTGCGATCCGCCGCCCTGCAAGGCAAGGTCAACCAGCACACGGTCCTTCCCGGCACTGCCTGATCCGGCAGGGATGTCAGCCCTTTGTGGTTGTTTGCGCGCCGCCATTCCCAATTTTTCCGATCACTTATGTTGCACCGCACAATCCCTAGCATGGCCGCCGGGACGTGTCACATCGTGTTTGCGGTGAAGGAGTGACCGGAACTGGGCGCCAAAAAAGAAAGGGCCAGGCTGAGCCTGACCCTCATCATCCATTCTGCGCGGACGAAAATCAGAAGCGCAGCTTCGCCGTCGCGCGGACTGTGCTGAACTGGTAATCGACCGAACCCTTGGTCTTGAAATCAGCCTTGTCGGGAGCAGTGCCGGTGAAGTTGGCGCTCCAGTCGGTCTCGCCCAGGTCGACATAGAGATATTCGACACCGAGGCTCCAGTTGGAGATGCCGTATTCCACGCCGGCACCCGCGGTCCAGCCGAAGTTCACGTCGTCGGCCGAAGCCCGCGAACGCGCGATTTCAGTGCCGGCGGCGGTGTAAATGCGCATATCCGATTCGGCTTCCGGGCTTCCATAGGCAAGACCGCCGGTGCCGTAGATCAGGAAGTTGTCGACTGCAAAACCCAGCCGGCCGCGAAGGGTGCCGAACCAGTTCCCGTCGACGGAAAGGCTCTGGCTGATGTCGTTGCCACCACCACCGACGTAGTCATTGACCGTCCTGTGGGCATCGTTGTTGAACCCAACGTAGTTGAAGTCGGTCTCGACGCCGAGAACCACCTGGTCGATCTGCCAGTTGTAACCCAGCAATGCGCCCCCGGTGAACGCCGTATCATCGGCATTTCCGTTGATGTTGATGTCGTCGAACGTGATCGGGGCCGCGCCGATATAGCTGAGGGTGTTGTGGAGGTCGGTGTTGTTGAAGGCCGCACCGGCGTTGACGCCAAGGTAGAAGCCCGTCCAGTCATAGGCGGCGGGGGCGATGTCGGCAGCGGACGCAGCCGTCGCGCCGAACCCCAGCACCGCAGCGAGGGCAAACAAGGAAGCTGAAATCCGCATAAGAATCTCCCATCGAAGTGTTGTTGCAAACGTTCTCAAATGAGGACTCGATTGGCAAGGTGTTGCCATGAATTCGCCAATCTTTGATCAGTGGTTGTTGTATGAACGACACAGTGCACGTGACCGGGTTTCGGATTCTTCGCGCAAAGGTAGAGCGTGGGCGTGACGCATGGTTTGGCTGGTGCCGGCTAAGGGACTCGAACCCCTGACCCCCTGATTACAAATCAGGTGCTCTACCAACTGAGCTAAGCCGGCGATGCAGACGTGGTTATTACGCTTTGGGCCGCCATGGCAACAGGGAAGAGGCTCGGCGGCCTCAGGCCTGGCCGGATGTGCTGCGGCGGCTGGTCCGGGCGTCGATCCAGCGGGTCAGGCCTTCGATGGCGAGTGCCGCAACGACGATCAGGCCGATGGCTGCCGCCTGGATCACCGTCGCCGGCACGGACATGAACTGCCAGACCGTCACTCCCAGGGCCGCGAGGCAGAGCAGGGTGGCGAGGGAGGGAAGTACCCGGCTGGTGCCGGTATGCGGCGCCAGCCGCACCGCCGCGGCGTTGACGGCGGCGAAGACCAGCAGGAAGCCGCCGCTGGTGGCCGAGGACAGCGCCTCGATGGGCACGAAGTTGACGGCCAGCAGCGCCAGCACGCCGATGATCACCAGGCTGCGCATCTCGCGCTGGTGGAGGCTGCGGTTCAGTGCCGAGGGCAGGCGGGAGAAGGAGGCAAGCTGCGGCGGCAGGCGAGAGGCGCCAAAATAGTCGGCGGTGATCGCCGACGCCGAGGCCAGCACCGCGCCCACCGCCATCAGCCCGAAGCCCCAGGGACCGAGGAAGCTCGCCCCCGTCTGCGAGATGGCGAAGTTCTTGGCCGCCACCAGTTCGGAGAGCGGCAGGTGCCCCAGCCCCACGATGAAGGCGAGGCCATAGATCACAATGGCGATCAGCACCGAGCCGAGGAAGGCGATGGGCAGGGTTCGCCGCGGGTCCGCGATGCGGTCGGAGGCATTGGCGATCAGCTCGAATCCTTCATAGGCGAGGAAGCCGATCATGCCGCTGGCCACGATGGCCATGGGACTCGCCCAGGTATCGGGCGCCAGCCGCGACCATTCGAGCCCCGGCAGCACCAGCCCGCCCGCGATGAACACCGCCAGCACCGCGAGCTTGCCCGCGTTGAACACGCTTTCGGATTTCTGCACCAGTCCCGGCCCGATGAAGTTGACGAGGGCGAGGATGACGAGTGCCGCGGAGGCGGTGAGGTGGGTGCCCGTCCAGCGCAGCGCCGCGGGCAGATAGGGCTCGGTGTAGCCCGCCAGCGCGAAGGCATAGACGCTCATGATGGCGACGTAGCACAGGATCAGCAGCACGTTCAGCGTGGCGGCGAAGAGACCGGAGCCGAAGGCCCGGGTGATGAAGGAGACCGTGCCCCCCGGTCCCGGATAGGCGATGGTGAGGCCGATGTAGGAATAGGCGGTGAGAAGCGCGATGATGCCGCCGATCAGGAAGGCGATGGGCGTACCGCCCGCCGCACCTGCCGCGGTGATGCCGAAGGTGGCGAAGAAGCCGCCGCCGACGATGCCGCCCACGCCGATCGACAGCGCGCCCGCCACGCCGATACTGTCTTCCCTGCTGTCCATTCTGGTCTCCGGCCTAGCGCGTCAGCGCGTAGAGCGTCACGGCGCAGGCGTTGGAGACGTTGAGGCTGCGGATCGGCCCGTTCATGTCGAGGCGCACCAGGTGGTCGCAGCTCTCCCGCGTCAGCTGGCGCAGGCCCTTTCCCTCCGCACCGAGCACGATGGCGACCGGCGGTGCGCGGTCAACGGCGGCGATGTCCTCCGGCGCGTCGCTGTCGAGGCCGAGGATGCGGAAGCCATAGTCCTTCAGCTCCGCCATGGCGCGGGCGAGGTTGGTCACCTTCACGAAGGGCACGTGCTCGTAGGCGCCGGAGGCCGATTTGAAGAGGACGGCCGAGGCCTCCGGGCTGTGCCGCGCCGTGGCCACCAGCGCAGTCACGTTGAAGGCCGCGCAGGTGCGCAGGATGGCGCCCACATTGTGCGGGTCGGTCACCTGGTCCAGCAGCACGACGATGCCGGATTTCTCGATCTTGTCGAGGCGCGGCTGGTCGAGGGGTTTGGCCTCCATCAGCAGCCCCTGGTGCACGGCCTCCGCCCCCAGCCGCTTGTCGAGGTCGCGCGGGTGCACGATCTCGGGGGTGATGCCGCGGGCGGCAATCTCGGCCGCCAGCCGGTCGGCGGCGTTCTTCGAGGCCTTGAGGGAATAGATCTTGCGCTTCGGGTTCTTCAGCGCCTCGGCCACCGGGTGGACGCCGTAAATCAGGTCATTTGGCTCGCTCATGCGCCGCTTCTAGCCCATGTGCCGGAAAAAGTGGGGGAAATTTCCGGGGGAGGTCCCGCCTTTGGTGTGATTGCCGGGGCCCCCGGTCCGGTCTAGAACCTTGTCCCGAAAAGCCAATTCCGGGGTGCCATGTTCAAGAAGATCCTCATCGCCAACCGTGGCGAAATCGCCTGCCGCGTCATCAAGACCGCCCGCCGAATGGGCATCAAGACGGTGGCCGTCTATTCCGACGCCGACGCCCGCGCGCTGCACGTCGAGATGGCGGACGAAAAGGTCCACATCGGCCCGCCCGCCGCCGCCCAGTCCTATCTCCTGATCGAGAAGATCGTCGAGGCCTGCCAGAGGACCGGTGCCGAGGCCGTGCACCCGGGCTACGGCTTCCTCTCCGAACGCTCGGCCTTCCCCAAGGCGCTGGCCGCTGCCGGCATCACCTTCATCGGCCCCAACCCCGGCGCCATCGACGCCATGGGCGACAAGATCGAATCCAAGAAGGCCGCCGCGGCGGCGAAGGTGTCCACCGTGCCGGGCTACATGGGCATCATCGAGGACGCGGATGAAGCCGTGAAGATCGCCGGCGAGATCGGCTACCCCGTCATGATCAAGGCCTCCGCCGGCGGTGGCGGCAAGGGCATGCGCATCGCCTATTCGCAAGCCGAGGTGAAGGAGGGCTTCACCCGCGCCAAGTCCGAGGCCAAGTCGTCCTTCGGCGATGACCGCGTGTTCATCGAGAAGTTCATCGTCAACCCGCGCCACATCGAGATCCAGGTGCTGGGCGACAAGCACGGCAACGTGATCTATCTGGGCGAGCGCGAATGCTCGATCCAGCGAAGGAACCAGAAGGTCATCGAGGAAGCCCCGTCGCCGCTCCTCGACGAGAAGACCCGCAAGGCCATGGGCGAGCAGGCCGTGGCGCTGGCCAAGGCAGTGAACTACGACAGCGCCGGCACGGTGGAGTTCGTCGCCGGCCAGGACCGCTCGTTCTTCTTCCTCGAGATGAACACCCGCCTCCAGGTCGAACACCCGGTCACCGAACTCATCACGGGGATCGACCTCGTCGAGCAGATGATCCGCGTCGCCGCCGGCGAGGAGCTGAAGATCAGGCAGTCGGACGTCAAGCTGAAGGGCTGGGCCGTCGAGAGCCGCATCTATGCCGAGGATCCCTATCGCAACTTCCTTCCCTCGACGGGCCGACTCGTGAAATATCGTCCGCCAGCGGAACAAGTGGCGGATGGCATCACGGTGCGCAACGACACGGGCGTGTATGAAGGTGGCGAGATCTCGATCTACTACGATCCGATGATCGCCAAGCTGTGCACCCATGCGGCCACCCGCTCGGCCGCCATCGGCAAGATGGCGGAGGCGCTCGATGCCTTCCACATCGACGGCATCCAGCACAACATTCCCTTCCTGTCGGCCATCATGGAGAACCCGCGCTGGCAATCGGGTGCGCTGTCCACCGGCTTCATCGCCGAGGAGTTCCCCGGCGGCTTCACCGGCCACGAGGTCACGCCCGAGATCAAGTCGACGCTCGCCAAGGTGGCCACCGTGCTCGACCATGTCGAGAACCGGAGGAAACGCCTGATCAACGGCCAGATGATGAATCACGGCGTCAACCTCGCCACGGCGCGCATCGTCAAGCTCGGCAAGGAGTTCATCCCCGTCACCATCTCGAAGGACACCGACGTGCTGGCCGATTCCTGCGGCTGGGTGCCGGGTCAGCCGGTCTTCGCCGCCGATCTCGGTGATGGCAAGGTGACGGTGCAGGTGAAGCGCATCCTCAACGGCTACAAGCTGTCCTACCGCGGCGTGGTGCTCGAGGCCCATGTCTATACCGAGCGCGAGGCGGAACTGGCGAAGCTGATGCCGGAGAAGGTGGCGGCCGACACCTCCAAGAAGCTGCTCTGCCCCATGCCGGGACTGGTCATCGCCATTCCGGCCGTGGTCGGCCAGGAGGTGAAGGCGGGCGAGCCCCTGGCCATCGTCGAGGCGATGAAGATGGAGAACATCCTGCGCGCCGAGCGCGACGTCACCATCAAGTCGGTCAACGCCAAGCAGGGCGACAGCCTGCAGGTCGACGCCGTCATCATGGAATTCGCATGAGCATCACGGCCCTTCATGTGACAGTGGAGGGCAGGGTGCAGGGCGTGGGCTTCCGCGCCTATGTCGAGCGCGAGGCGAAGGAGCGAGGCCTGAAGGGCTGGGTGCGGAACCGCAGCGACGGCCGCGTCGAGGCGGTGTTCATGGGCGAGGAGGAGGACGTCCAGTCCATGATCGTCGCCTGCCACCGCGGCCCCCGCATGTCGCTGGTGCGCGAGGTGAAGAGTGAGCCACATCCGCCGGGCGAGTGGCGCGGCTTCGAGGTCTGGCCGACGGTGTAGAAACTGCCGCTCTTGAGATTTTCACGTCGCCCCGGCTTGACCGGGGCATCCTTTTCGCAGCCCCCCAAAAAAGGACGCCCGGGTCAAGCCCGGGCGAGGTGAGTGTGGTGGATGTCTTCAGGAAGTCGCGGGCGCGTCTTACGCCAGCCCTTCCTTCTTCAGCGCCGCCTGCACCGCAGGGCGCGCGCCCACGCGGTCGAGATAGGCCACGATGTGGGCATAGGGCGAGAGGTCGACATTCACGTGCTTGGTCCAGCCCAGCACGGTGAAGGCATAGGCATCGGCCACCGAATAGGTGTCGCCCAGCAGGTAGGGCTTCGTTGCGAGTTGCTTGTCGAGCCAGCCGAGGCTGCGCTCGACGCGCGCGATGATGGCCTTCTTGCCGTCTTCCGGCATCTGCGGGTTGAACAGACCGCCGATGCCCTTGTGCAGTTCCGACGCGATGAAGTTCAGCGTCTCCATGGCGCGGTAGCGCTCCATGCTGCCGAAGGCCGGCAGCAGGCCGGAGTTCTTCGCCTTGTCGGAGAGGTACTGCAGGATGGTGGCGACCTCGGTGAGGATCTCGCCCTTGCCGAGATCCAGCGTCGGCACCTGGCCCTTGGCGTTGATGGCGGTGAAGTCGGCCCCGGTCTCGGTCTTCTTGGCGCGCAGGTCGACCTTCTCGAGGTCATAGGGCTGGCCCAGTTCGTTCAGCACGATGTGCGGGGCAAGCGAGCAGGCGCCGGGGGAATAATAGAGCTTCATGGTCGATCCTTCTGTGATGGTGCCGGGGCGGCGGGTCTTATGTAACACTGGCAGTCACAATTACAAGCTTGGAGTTGCGCCGGTGGCAGGGCACGACGTATGAGGGCGGCAATCATGGAGTCACCGATGCGCCGTCTCGTCCGCCTTGCCCTGCCGCTTCTTGCAACGCTGTCGCTGGGCAGCCCGGCGCGCGCCGACTTCATCAAGAACGCCGCCGACTGGCAGCGCCTCGGTCCCGATGGCCAGGCCGCCTATGCCATGGCGATCTTCGACGTGATGACCGTGGTCACCGCCGACAACAAGTACACTGCCGCCCGTGCGCTCGGCCTCAGGGCCTGCGGCATGGGCCTGCAGCTCAAGGGTGCCATGGTGGCGCAGGCCATCAACATCTTCTACCGCGACCATCCGGAAGCCCGCGTGGCGACACCCTTCGTCGCCTTCAACGGCTATTTCGAGCGCGGCGCCTGCAGCCCCTTCATCAACAAGGCGCGCGAGGAGATGGGCCTACCGCCGATGAAGTCGGCGCCGGCCGCCGGCCAGAAGGCGCTGCCGGACCTGAAGCAGCCCGACATCCAGCAGCCTGAAACCCAGCAGCAGTGATCAGCCGAAGATCGGCCTGAAGGTCTTCTTCAGCGCCACGTCGAGGTCGGCCATGGTGACGGGAAGCCCGAGGTCGACGAGGCTCGTCACCCCGTGCTCGCGGATGCCGCAGGGCACGATGCCGCTGAAGTGCCCGAGGTCCGGCTCGACATTGATCGAGATGCCGTGGAAGGTCACCCAGCGGCGCACCCGGATGCCGATGGCGGCGATCTTGTCCTCGCGCGATCCGCGCCGCACCCACACGCCCACCCGGTCCTCGCGCCGCTCACCCTTCACGTTGAACTTGTCGAGCGTGTCGATCACCCACTGCTCGAGCGCCGCCACGAAGGCGCGCACGTCGCCGCCGCGCCGCTTCAGGTCGAGCATCACATAGGCCACGCGCTGGCCCGGGCCGTGATAGGTATATTGTCCGCCTCGGCCGGTCTTGAACACCGGGAAGCGCCCGCGCTCGACCAGGTCTTCCTCATGCGCCGAGGTGCCGGCCGTGTAGAGCGGCGGATGTTCGAGCAGCCACACGCGCTCCGGTTCGGTGCCGTTGGCGATCGCCTCGACATGGGCATCCATCCGCGCCATCGCCTCAGGGTAGTCGACCGTCCCTCCGGACACGTCCCAGGTCACCGGGCCGGTCGATTTGAGCGAAAGGCGTATATCGTCGCGGGCAGCCATGGCCGCTTTTCCCAGTTTCGGTTTCCTCCCGCAACCGTGTAATCTTGACGGCAAGGGGAGAGTGGAATGGACGGATTCGCCTTTCTGATCGCCGTCGTCACCTTCGTGATGGCGCTCATCGCGCTGCATCGCACGTCGAAGCTGCAGACCGCCAATTTCAAGCTCAGGCAGGAGATCGACCGCCTCAGGGCCGACCTCTCCTCCGGTGTGGCGACCGCTCCCGCTGCCGCCCCACAGGCCGAGTTTGCGCCTCCGCTGCCCGAGATGGCCGAGGACGTGCCGGCGCCCGAACCTGTCGCGGCAGCCAACGCCGAAGTCGCCGAACAGGAGGCATCCTCCGCCGCCTGGACGCGCGGCGCTGCGGTAACGCAGGCAGCCGCCGCGCCGCGCCCCGCGCGCGACATGGAGCAGGCTCTGGCCGGCCGCTGGTTCGTGTGGATCGGCGGCGTCGCCATCGCCATCGGCGGGCTGCTCTTCGTCAAGTATGCCTATGACAACGGCCTGATCCCGCCGGTGCTGCAGGTGCTGCTCGGCCTCGCCGTGGGTGCGGCACTGGTGGCCGCGGGCGACTGGCTGCGCCGTCGCTCGCCGCCGGCCGAGGGCGCCACGCCAGATTACGTGCCAGCGGCACTCTCGGCCGCCGGTCTCGCGGTGCTCTTCGCCTCGATCTATGCCGCCTACGCGCTCTACGAGATCATAAGCCCGACGCCGGCCTTCATCGGTCTGGCGGCCGTGGGCCTGGGTGCGCTGGTGCTGTCGCGCTGGCAGGGGCCGCTCATCGCGGCACTCGGCCTCCTCGGTTCCTATGTCACGCCGGCACTGATCCCGTCGACCAACCCGAGCGCCTGGAGCTTCTTCCCCTATCTGCTGATCATCCTCGCGGCCTCGCTGCTGACCCTGCGCGGGCGGACCTGGTGGTGGCTCGGCCTCGCGGCCATCGCGGGGACGGTGATGTGGAGCGGCCTGTGGCTCATCGGCCCGTTCACGGCGGCCGATGTCTGGCCGGTCGGCCTGTCGGCGCTCGTCCTTGGCCTCGCCTCCATGCTGCTGCTGGAAGGACCATCGATGCTGCGCGAGGAGTCGGGACCTGCGGCGCTAGCCGCCGCACTCCGTCTGCCGCTGGCGGTCGGTGTCGCAGGCCTCATCGGCTCCGTCATCGTGCTCGTCGGCCTCGTGCTGCGCGACGGGCATGGCGATGCGGCGCTGCTGCTGCTGGCGGCCGGTCTCGCGCTTCTGGCTTTCTTCGCCTGGCGCAAGGACGTGCTGGTGTTGCTGGCTCCCGGTGCCGCCGTCGTCATGCTCGCAGTCCTCGGCAGCTGGCCGGAAGCGGCTTTCCACGCCATCACGCTCGACGAGCAGGGCATCTGGACGTGGAGCAGCAGCCCCGGCCCGCAGGCCCAGCGCTTCCTCGGCTGGATGCTGGGCTCCGGCGCCGCCATCACGCTGCTCGGCATCGCCGGTGTGCTGTGGCGGCCTGCACCGCGCATCTGGGGTGGGCTTGCCGCCGCCGCTTCCGTCCTCTTCCTGTGGGGGGCCTGGGCACGGGTCGACTTCATGCTGGCCGAAGGCACCTGGGCGTTGCTCGCGGCAGCGGCCGCGGTGCTGCTGCTGCTTGCCACGCTGCTGTGGAGCCGCCGTCCGCAGGGTGATGATCTCGGCGCCGGCCTCCTCGCGCTTGGCGCGGCGGCGCTTCTCGTGATGGCGCTCGACCGTCTGCTCGATGGCGTATGGCTCACACTCGCCATCGCCGCGCTGTCGCTGGCCTATGCGCTGCTTTCGGGCGTTCTGAAGCCGCGCCTCGTCGGCCCCGTCACCGCCGCGCTGGCGAGCCTCGCCACCCTGCGCCTCTTCGTGTCGCGCGAGTTGTGGAGCGATGACAAGGGGCTGCCCTGGGGCGAGCATTGGGTGCTCTATGGCTACGGCCTGCCGGCCCTCTTGTTCTACGGCGGCAGCAAGGCGCTGCGCCGCCACGGGCATGAGGGCTCCGCCGTGGCGCTCGAAGGCATCAGCCTGGGCCTCCTCATCTCGCTCGTGTCGCTGGAGATCCGCGTGCTCATCGGCGGCGGCATCACCTACGAGGATCCGCGCTTCCTCGAAATGGCGGCACATATCCTCACCTGGGCGGGCGCTGCCTATGGGCTGATGCACCGGCAGCGGCTGTTCTCATCCTTCATCGCGCTGTGGGGTGCCCGCATTCTTCTGGCCATGTCCACCGCCGGCGGCGTCGGGCTTAGCCTCCTCGCGCTGAACCCGGTGGTGACGGGCGAGCCGGTGCCGGGCGGCCTCGTGTTCAATGCGCTGCTGCTCGCCTATCTGGCTCCGGTGCTGCTCATCATGCTCATCGCGCGCCGGCTCGGCGCCATCGGCTGGGGCAGGTTCGCGCCCGCCGCCCATGGGCTCGCACTGGTGCTGCTCTTCGCCTACATCACGCTGCAGACCAAGCGCGTGTTCCAGGGCATGATGTTGACGCCGTTCTCGCAGTCGCTGGCGGAGAATTACGCCTATTCGGCGGTCTGGCTGGTCTTCGCCCTGGCGCTCTTCGTGGCGGGCATCAAGCTCGCCCGCCAGCCGGTGCGGCTCGCCGGGCTTGCGGTACTCGCGCTCGTCGTGCTCAAGGTCTTCATCGGCGACATGTCGAACCTCGAAGGCCTGCTGCGCATCGCGAGCTTCGTGGGACTGGGCTTCTGCCTGGTCGGCATCGGCTGGCTCTACCAGCACTTCGTGCGCCGTCCGATGGTGGTTGAGGGATGAGGGTCTCGACCGCCGTATCGCCGATCTCGAACCGGCTTGCCGAGCGGCCGGCGGTAATCCTGCTTGTCGTGCTCTATGCCGCCACGTGGCTGTGGTCGGCATGGAGCCCGCACTATCGCTTCGACTGGGGGCTGGAGAACATGCTGCCCACCGTCATGGCGCTGGTGCTCGTCTTCGGCTTCCGCCGCCTGCCGCTGTCCGATGTGTCCTGCCTGCTGCTTTTCGTGTTTCTCGTCCTGCACCAGGTCGGCGCACACTACACCTATTCCGAGGTGCCGTTCGGCTGGTGGATCGGCCGGCTCTTCGGGTCGGAGCGCAACCACTTCGACCGGCTGGTCCATTTCAGCTTCGGCTTCCTGCTGTTCTATCCGATGCGCGAGATCTTCATCCGCTTCGTCACGCCCTCGAGCCTTCTGGCCGGCATCTGCGCGCTAGCGCTCAACACCGCCGGCTCGGCGATCTTCGAGATCTTCGAGATGGTGACGGCCAAGGTGGTGAACCCGGAAGCAGGTGCGGCCTATCTCGGCACCCAGGGCGACATCTGGGATGCCCAGATGGACATGACCATGGCGCTTGCCGGTTCCGTCGTCGCCTTCGCGCTGACCGAACTCGCCGTCCGCACCGGCCATCTCGACGCGCTGTTCGTTCCCCGGCAGCAGAATTTCAAGCCCCCCGCCTACAAGTGATGGAGTGATTTCATGGGAAAGACCATCGGCCTCACCGGCGCGCTCGAAGCCTACTATGCCGCCCATGCCAGCCGCGAGGCACCGGTCCTCGGCGAGCTTCGCGCCGAAACGGCAAAGCTCGGCGGTGACGCGCAGATGCAGATCGGGCCGGAGCAGGGCGCCTTCATGGGCCTCCTCGTCAAGCTGATGGGTGCGCGGAAGGTCATCGAGTTCGGCACCTTCACCGGCTATTCCTCGCTTGCCATGGCGCTGGCGGGTGCCCAGCACATCACCTGCGCCGATGTCTCGAAGGACTTCACCGATATCGCCCGGCGCTACTGGCAGAAGGCCGGGGTGGCCGACCGCATCGCGCTCCACCTCGACGGCGGCAACGCGGTGATCGCCCGGGCGCTCGCCGCCGGCGAGGCCGGGACCTATGACCTCGCCTTCATCGACGCCGACAAGTCCGGCTACGACGCCTACTACGAGGGTGCCCTGAAGCTGCTCCGCCCCGGCGGCCTCGTGCTGGTCGACAACACCCTGTGGGACGGCGACGTGGCCGACCCGGCGAAGCAGGACGACGACACCAACGCCATCCGCGCACTGAACGACAAGATCCTCGCCGACGACCGGGTGGAGATCTGCCTCGTGCCGATCTGCGACGGGTTGACCATGGCCAGGAAGCGGGACACCTAGCCCCCTCTCTTTAAGCCGTCATCCCGGCGAAAGCCGGGATCCAGCTTCGGGCGGTAACCCCAGGGAAAGAAAGCTGGATTCCGGCTTTCGCCGGAATGACGGTCGGAGGGGGTGGACGGCCGGCACTTCCCGGCACGGGCAGCCACCCCCTCCGCTTGCCTTTCCCCC
Source organism: Hyphomicrobiales bacterium (assembly GCA_046349235.1). Classification (GTDB taxonomy): domain Bacteria; phylum Pseudomonadota; class Alphaproteobacteria; order Rhizobiales; family Aestuariivirgaceae; genus Aestuariivirga. Next base: position 238,897 of record JAXMCT010000008.1, on the reverse strand, counting down.
GCCACTCCGCTATAGCCCGCCCCGTTAACTCTCAACTCACACGCGGAGACAGGCTCCGGCACACGAGGTTCGCCTCCACATAGTGCCAGATCCATCCGGTGCCGGGGCAACCCGGTCACTTTCTCCGCGGCGGATCAACCGGAAAAGGACCGTACCCGCATGGCACTGCCTGATTTCACCATGCGTCAGCTGCTCGAAGCTGGCGTTCACTTCGGCCACCAGACCCACCGCTGGAACCCGAAGATGCGCAACTACATCTACGGAAGCCGCAACGGCATCCACATCATCGATCTCTCGCAGACCGTCCCGCTGCTGCACGCCGCGCTCGTCGCCGTGGCGGATACCGTTGCCAAGGGCGGCCGCGTGCTGTTCGTCGGCACCAAGCGTTCGGCCTCGGAGCTCGTCGCCGATTCGGCCAAGCGCTCTGCCCAATATTATGTGAACTCGCGCTGGCTCGGCGGCACGCTCACCAACTGGAAGACCATCTCGCACTCCATCAAGACGCTGCGCACCACCGACGAGATGCTCGGCAAGGAGCATTCGGGCCTCACCAAGCGCGAGATGCTCGAGCTCACCCGCACCAAGGAGAAGCTCGACAAGGCCCTTGGCGGCATCAAGGACATGGGCGGCGTTCCCGACCTGCTGTTCGTGATCGACACCAACAAGGAGCAGATCGCCATCAAGGAAGCCAACCGTCTCGGCATCCCGGTGATCGCGGTGATCGACACCAACTCGGACCCCGCCGGCGTCACCTACCCGATCCCGGGCAATGACGATGCAGGCCGCGCCGTCGCCCTCTACTGCGACCTCGTCAGCCGCGCCTGCATCGAAGGCATCTCGCTCGCCCAGTCGGGCTCGGGTGTCGACATCGGTGCCGCCGAGGAGCCGATCGCGGAAGAACTGCCCGCCGCCGAATAAGCGGGCCCGTCCGTCACGAGACTGTCACGGGGCCTGCCGCATGAACACGGCAGGCCTCACGCTCTTTCAAATCACAAGAGGTAGATCATGGCCGATATCACGGCTGCAATGGTGAAGGACCTGCGCGAGAAGACCGGCGTGGGCATGATGGATTGCAAGGCGGCACTCGCCGCCACCAACGGCGACATGGAAGCCGCCGTCGACTGGCTGCGCGCCAAGGGCCTCGCCAAGGCCGCCAAGAAGTCGACCCGCGTCGCCGCCGAGGGCCTCGTCGCCGTCGCGGTGGAGGGCACCACCGGTGCCGTCGTCGAGGTCAACTCCGAGACCGACTTCGTCGCCCGCAACGAGAAGTTCCAGGCCATGGTCGCCGAGATTTCGAAGCTGGCGCTCAAGGCCAACGGCGACACCGAAGTGCTCAAGACCATGAAGGTCCCGGGCTCGGCGCATGCCGTTGCCGAATACGTGGCCGAGATGGTCGCCGCCATCGGCGAGAACATGACGGTGCGCCGCACCGCGGTGCTCTCGGTCAAGGACGGCGTCATTGCCTCCTACGTCCACAACCAGATCGCCCCCGGCATGGGCAAGATCGGCGTGATCGTGGCGCTCGAGTCGACCGGCAACAAGGCCTCGCTCGCCGAGTTCGGCCGCATGCTCGCCATGCACGTCGCCGCGACCAACCCGGTCGCCCTCACGCTGGAGCAGGTGCCCGCCGACGTGCTGGCGCGTGAATCCGCGATCCTCGAGGAAAAGAACGCCGGCAAGCCGGCCAACGTGCTGGAGAAGATCGTGGCCTCGGGCCTCAAGACCTTCGCCAAGGAGAACTGCCTCCTCGAGCAGGCCTATGTGCATGACGGTGCGAAGACCGTGACGCAGGCCATCGCCGAGGCCGCCAAGGCCGCAGGCGCTGACGTCAAGCTCACGGGCTTCGTGCGCATGCAGCTGGGCGAGGGCATCGAGAAGAAGGAAGACGACTTCGCCGCCGAGGTCGCCAAGATGTCCGGCAACTGAGCCGGCCCACATCGCCGAACAGCGAGAGGCCCCGGAAACGGGGCCTTTTTTCGTCCTCTCGCGCAAGGCGGGAGACGAAGGGGCCCCGGCGCAGCCGGGGTAGGTGAGGGGAAGCGAACCCCGCGGGAAAAAAGTCATCCTTATCTCTCCCGTTGCTTCGCAGCGTGTTCCGTCTTCCTCCGCAGAAGCAGCGGACGAAGACGGAAGGTGGACGCACTCTTCCGCTTTGGCTAGCGTTGCCATCCAAACAGGGAGACCGCCATGCGACGCACACTCACAGCCATCCTCGCCCTTGCCACCGCCGCCGTCATCATCCCCGCCGCCGACGCCTGCACCCGCATCGTCTACCAGGGGGCGGGAACCAACCATCTCGTCGGCCGCACCATGGATTGGGCGGAGGAAACCGGCACCGATCTCTGGGCCTTCCCCGCCGGCCTGAAGCGCGACGGTGGCGTGGGCGAGGGCTCCATCGAGTGGACGTCAAAATACGGCTCGGTGATCTCGGGCTTCTACAACATCGCCACGGTCGACGGCATCAACGACGCCGGGCTCGCCGGCAACGTGCTCTATCTCGCCGAGAGCGACTACGGCGACTACAAGACCTCGGACAAGCCGTTGCTCTCGGTCGGCGCCTACCTGCAATACGTCCTCGACAACTATTCCACGGTGGCGGAAGCGGTGGATGCGCTGGCGAAGCAGCCCTTCGCCATCGTCGCCCCGGTGTTGCCCGACGGCCATGCCGCGACGGGCCACCTCGCCATCACCGACAAGTCGGGCGACTCCGCGGTTTTCGAATATATCGGCGGCAAGCTCAACATCCATCACGGCAAGCAGTACACGGTGATGACCAATTCGCCGCCCTTCGACCAGCAGCTGGCGATCTCCACCTATTGGGACACGGTGGGCGGTCTCAATTTCCTGCCCGGCACCAACCGCGCGGCAGACCGCTTTGCCCGCATGAGCTGGATGCTCAACGCCGTGCCGCCCGGCCTGAAGGACGATGCCGCGGTGGCCGAGGTCATGTCGCTGATCCGCGCCATCTCGGTGCCGCTCGGCATGAAGGATCCCACCAACCCCAACATCGCCGCCACCCGCTGGCGCACCGTGGCGGATCTCGACGCCGGGCGCTATTTCTTCGAAAGCGTGCACACCCCTTCGGTGTTCTGGGTCGACCTCGGCAAGCTCGATCTCAAGGCAGGCGCCTCCACCCTCCGGCTCGACCTGACGGGAAACCCCATTCTCTCGGGCGAAGTGTCGAAGGATTTCAAGCCGGCCGAGCCTTTCAAGTGGCTCGCCCCGCAGAGTTGAGTGCGTGATGGCGGGGCGGCGCCCCGTCACGCCCGCGCGAGGAGGCTCTGGAAGCTTCCGAGCAGCCGCACCACGGGTGCGAGGCTGTCTTCATCGATGTCATAGATGCTCAGCCAGCGCGCCACGCTGTCGAGCAGCATCACCGCCTGGCTGGAGAAATCGCTGAGCAGGAGCATGGTCACCGAATCCGCCTCCGGCAGGTGCCGCAGCAGGTCGCGCGTCAGCGGCGCGTCGGCATCGAGGGCGACGCACACGGCCGTGTTGCTTGCGCCGTGGCGATAGTGCGCGAACAGCCGTCCGTCTTCGGCGGCGTCGAACTGGCAGCTCATCCAGCGCCCGTCGGGAATGCCGGCGAGCAGCGGCGCCACCCAGTCGAAGAGTTCCTCCGCCGTCACGTCCTCGTCACTTCCGGCAATGATCATCTGGTCGAAGGCGAGTGGCGCCATCTGCGGGATGAGGCCGGCAGGGGCGATGGCCTCCCCCGGCGTTTCGCTCCGCGTGGCAGGCCGCCCGCCGCGCGATCGCGGGAGCTGGCAAGTCGTGAGTTTTGTCATAGGCACGTTCCTGGTCCTGGTATCGAGGCCGCCGCGAGGGGGGTCGCGACGCGCTTCCGGCACCTGTGTCCGAAGGGAACGGAAGTCCCGCCATCGTAGGAGAGGTTGTGGACCGCCTCCATGCCCCGGCACCTGTGAAGCCGGGGCTCTTGTCGTCTCATGTTAAGTCTTGCGGCCGCTTCAGGCGCTGGCGCATGGCGAGCGGCGACATGCCGTACCAGCCGCGCGCGGCGCGCGAATAGCCGCTGGCATTCGAATAGCCGCAGCGGTAGCTGATCTCCGACAGGGGCGTGTCGGTGCCGAGCAGCCTGTCCGACAGGTCGCGGCGGGTTTCCTCGACCAGCGTCTCGAAATTCGTTCCGAACTCGTTGAGGCGGCGCTGCAGGCTGCGCTCGCCCATTGCCATGGCCGCCGCGATGCGGGCGAGGTTCGCCTCGCCCCACGGCAACAGCTCGAGAATGTGCTCCGACACCTGCAGGCGCAGGTCGCGGCTGCGGTCGATGGCCTGGAGTGCCATCCGGCAGGCGGCCTCCATCATCTCGAACAGGCGCGGGTCGTCGCTGCCGGAGCGTGCGTCGAGGGCGGAGGACGCGAAGGTGAGGCTGTTCAGCGACGAGGTCTGGAAGGTGACGCCGGCTCCGAAATGCACGCGATGAAGGCTGGTGTTGCGGGGCCGCTGCCGCATGAGTTCCACCCGCCGGGGCGTCCACTCCGCCCCGAGGAAGCCGCGCAGCACCTTGACCAGCAGGCCCGCCCGGAAATCGGTATACTGCTCGGGATACTCGATCATCCGGGTGTAGCGCCAGCTGACGGTCACCTCGTCGCGCTCCTCGGCGATGTCGAAGTGCGAATTGTCGGCCACGATGCGCTGGTAGCTCTGGTAGATGCGCAGGCCCTCGCGCAGGCTGGGGGCATGCAGGATGGCGAAGCCGAAGGCGCCGGAATCGCCCTGGCGGAAATGCAGCGCATAGCGCAGCCCCAGGCAGTCGTCGCCGCTGATGATCTCGAGCAGGTCAGCAACCGCATTAAGGCATCGAGACCGATCCGCTTTTCCGGGCGCTGCAGGTCGGCAATGTCAATCCCCACGCTGTCGGCCAGCGGGCCAAGGCTGATCTGGTGCTGCAAGGCAAATTCCTCGAGCCGGCGGCCGGCGGTGGCAATCACCGTTTGGGGGTAGCGATGAGGCAAGCAGGCACTCCGCAGACACTTTTTCTACGGTGTTCGAAGTTAAACGCTTGTCACAGGAGGGTAAGCAATCGACGATTGCGCAAAAGCCATCCGGGATGAAATTTCTGTGAATAGCCAACCCCTTCTTGAGCCTGAAACGCGCCCCACAACCCAGGGGCGTCGGCGCCCTTCGCGGCGCTGTGACGAATCGTTGCCGGGCTTCTAGAGTGAACCGTTCTTCAGCAGCGGACCCCCCCACCATGTCCTCATCTCCCGGCTACAAGCGCATCCTCCTCAAGCTCTCGGGCGAGGTCCTCATGGGCAACCAGCCCTATGGCATCGACCTCGATACGGTTGGCCGTCTGGCAGACGAGGTGCTGGCGGTCGCTGCCACCGGGGTGCAGCTGGCCCTCGTCATCGGCGGCGGCAACATCTTCCGCGGCCTCGCCGGGGCGGCCAAGGGCATGGACCGCGTCTCGGCCGACCACATGGGCATCATGGCCACGGTCATGAATGCGCTGGCCATGCAGGGGGTTCTCACCCGCAAGGGCATGGATGCCCGGGTGCTTTCGGCCATCGCCATGCCAACCGTTTGCGAGACCTATTCCCGGGCCAAGGGCATCCACCACCTCGAGGCCGGGCGCATCATCATCTGTGCGGCGGGCACGGGGCTTCCCTTCTTCACCACCGATACCGGCGCGGCGCTGCGGGCGGCCGAACTCGGCTGCGATGCGCTGTTCAAGGGCACCAGCGTCGACGGCGTCTATTCCGCCGATCCCAAGAAAGACCCCTCCGCCCGGCGCTACGACAGGATCACCTTCGGCGAGATCCTGGCCCAGGACCTGCGGATCATGGATCCTGCCGCCATTGCCCTTGCGCGGGACAACGGGATTCCGGTAGTTGTCTTCTCCATCAGGAAGCCCGGCGCCGTGCTCGAAGTGGTCAGCGGCGGCGGGCTGTTTACCACAGTGACGAAGGATTGAAGCCATGGCCCAGCCCCCCAATTTCGATGCGCAGGACCTCAAGCGCCGCATGCACGGCGCCATCGACGCGCTGAGGCATGATTTCGGCGGGTTGCGCACCGGACGTGCCTCCTCGAGCCTGCTCGAGCCCATCCATGTCGATGCCTATGGCGCCAACATGCCACTCGCCCAGGTGGCGTCGGTCTCCGTTCCCGAGCCGCGCATGCTGCAGATCAATGTCTGGGACAGGGGCCTCGTCATCGCCGTCGAGAAGGCCATCCGCGCCTCCAACCTCGGCCTCAACCCGCAGACCGAGGGCCAGGTCATCCGCCTCCGCATGCCCGACCTCACCCAGGAGCGCCGCAAGGAACTCGTCAAGGTCGCGCACACCTATGCCGAAAAGGCCCGCATCGCCGTGCGCAACGTGCGCCGCGACGGCATGGACCACCTGAAGCAGCTCGAGAAGGCCCACCTCATCAGCGAGGATGACCACAAGAAGAAGGCCGACGACGTGCAGAAGATGACCGATGACACCATCAAGGACATCGAGCAGGTTCTGAAGCACAAGGAACAAGAGATCATGCAGGTGTGAGGCAAGCGGCGGAACCCATGACGCAAGGTCCCGAGGCTCCCTGCGCGCCCCGCCACGTCGCCATCATCATGGATGGCAACGGCCGCTGGGCCACGCAGCGCGGCCTGCCGCGCTCGGCCGGGCACCGCCAGGGCGTCGAGGCGCTGCGCCGCACCGTGCGCGCTGCCTCGGACATGGGCATCGCCGTCCTCACCCTCTATTCCTTTTCCACCGAAAACTGGTCCAGGCCCCAGGCCGAGGTGCGCTTCCTGCTCGAACTGCTGCGCCGCTTCATCCGCACCGATGTGGCCGATCTGCACAAGTCCAACGTCCGCATCATGATCATCGGCGACCGCGACGGCCTCGAGACCCCGCTGCGCAGCATGTTCGAGGAGGCAGAGGCGCTGACGCGCGCCAACACCGGCCTCAAGCTGGTCATCGCCTTCAGCTATGGCAGCCGCCAGGAAATCACCCGCGCCGTGCGCGCCCTCGCCACGAAGGTGGCGGAAGGCCGCATTGCGCCTGACGACATCACGCCCGCCATCATCGCAAACCATCTCGACACGGCCGGCCTTCCCGATCCCGACCTCCTCATCCGCACCGGCGGCGAGCAGCGCATCTCCAACTTCCTGCTCTGGCAATGCGCCTATGCGGAGTTCGTCTACCTTCCGGAATACTGGCCGGAGTTCGACGCGGCGAGCCTCGCCCGCGCCATCGAGATCTTCCGCGCGCGTGACCGGCGCTTCGGCGGCCTCAAGGCGCAGACCGCCTGATGAACCAGGGGCCGCCAGCCTCCTCGGCCAAGTGGGGCGATCTCGGCATCAGGGCTCTTTCCGCGGCGGTGCTGATCCCCGCCGTCCTCGCCGATGTCTGGGCGGGGGGCATCTGGTTCCACCTCTTCGTGGCGCTGATCGGCATCCTCATGGCCCAGGAATGGGTGAACATCGTGCACGGCGACAATCCGCTGCAGTTCGCGCTGCATGCGGCCAGCGCCATGTGCGGCGCGCTGCTGCCGCTCGACGTCGGGCTTGCGGGCGGCATCGCCGCCATCCTGGTGCTCAGCGTGCTCTCGGCCGCCGCCGCGGCGCGCAGCCAGCCGGGTGGCCCGGCCTGGCGTTATCTCGGCGTTCCCTATGTCTCGCTGCCGCTGATCGCGCTCGTCGTGCTGCGCCAGGACCCGGACTATGGCGTGGCGTCGATCGTGCTCGTCATGCTCATGGTCTGGGCGGCCGATACCCTGGCCTATTTCGCCGGCCGCATCATCGGCGGACCGAAGCTCGCCCCGCGCATCAGCCCCAAGAAGACCTGGGCGGGCATGGGCGGGGCCATGGCGGGGAGCGCGCTTGCGGCCCTCTGCGTCGGCCTGGTGCTCGGCGTGCCCGGTCTGTGGATGCTGCTCGTCATCGCCGCGGTGCTGGCGGTGGTGGAGCAGGGGGGCGACCTGTTCAAGTCAGCCATGAAGCGCCATTACGGCGTCAAGGATTCGGGCCGCCTCATTCCCGGCCATGGCGGCGTCATCGATCGGGTGGACGGCCTCGTGGCGGTTGCCGCAGCGGCAGCCCTCATCGGGGCGCTGCGGGCAGGGGTGGACCATGCGGGAGCCGGAATACTGGTCTGGTGACGCCATTTGGCCGAAATCTTGCCGCATTGCTCCCGTCGTCTGGCAGCTGGCTGCGCCAGGGCATGACCGTTGATAACAACGGCCCCGTGACGGGCCGGGGAAGTGTTGGATGAATCTCTCGGACGTATTGCACCTGCCGCTGAACACCGGCGTGTTCTACGCGCTGCCCTTCCTCGTGGCGCTGACCATAATCGTTTTCATTCACGAGCTGGGCCATTTCCTGGTGGCGCGCTGGTGCGGTGTCGACATCGAGGTCTTCTCGATCGGCTTCGGGCGCGAGCTCTTCGGCTGGTACGACCGCAAGGGCACGCGCTGGAAGGTGGCGTGGCTGCCGCTTGGCGGCTACGTGCGATTCCGCGGCGATGCCAATGCCGCGAGCCTGCCCGATGCCGAGGCGCTGGAGCGTGCCAGGTCGGAACCGGGCAATTTCCACGGCAAGCCGGTCTGGCAGCGGGCCGCGGTGGTGGCCGCCGGGCCGATCGCCAATTTCATCCTGGCCATCGCCATCTTCGCCGGCGCCTTCATGATCATCGGCAAGCCGGTGGTCGAGCCGCGCGTCGACGAGGTCGTGGCGGGCAGTGCGGCGGAGGCCGCGGGCATCCGCAAAGGCGATGTCATCATCTCGGTCGATGGTGCCGCCATCGAGGACTTCTCCGACCTGCAGCGTTCGGTGATGACCAGGGCGGGCGATCCGCTCGCCGTTGTCCTCGACCGCGGCGGCCAGCGCATCAGCCTCACGGTGGTGCCGACGCTGCGCGAGGAGCCCGACAATTTCGGCGGCAAGATCAGGATCGGCCTGCTCGGCGTGAAGCGCGACCCCATGGGTCCCGTCCGTTACGAGAAGATGGGCCCGGTGAAGGCACTCGAGACCGGGGTGGAGCGCACCTGGTTCATCGTCCAGTCCACCTTCAGCTATCTCGGCAAGCTGGTCAGCGGGCGGGAAAGCCCGGACCAGCTCGGCGGCCCCATCTCCATGGCCAAGGCGGCGGGCGACGCGGCCTCCATGGGCTTCTCGCAATTCGTTGCGGTGATTGCCTTTTTGTCGGTCAGTATCGGTCTCCTTAACCTTTTTCCAATCCCTATGCTCGATGGTGGACACTTGGTTTACTACGCCGTCGAGGCGATACGTGGCAGGCCGCTCGGCGAAAACGCCCAGGAATGGGGTTTCCGCATCGGTTTTTCACTGGTGATCATGCTCATGGTGGTCGGTACCTGGAACGACCTCATGCGGGTGGCAACGGTGCTGTTTGGTGGGTGAGTGCGTGGGGAAGTTTCAATTGCAAAGCGCCGCAGGGTGGGTAAAACCCTCCTCGGCGACACGGATTCTGTTGGGGCGGCTAGCGTTTAGAAATGGCCAATTGATGCGTTATAAGTTTGTTATCGTTGCTTTTTTGGCCCTGGTATTGAGTGTGCTCGCACCCGTCGCCACGCCGGGCCTTGCCGTTACGTCCGCCTATGCCGAGGTCGTTTCGCGGATAGTGGTCGAGGGCAACCAGCGCATCGAGAACGACACCATCCTCTCCTATGTCCAGGTAACTCCCGGCCAGGACGCGACCGCCGAGAAGGTCGATGCCTCCGTCAAGGCCCTGTTCCAGACCGGCCTGTTCTCCGACGTCCAGATCAACCGCCGCGGCAGCACGCTGGTGGTCACCGTCGTCGAGAACCCGATGATCAATCAGGTGAATTTCGAGGGCAACGTCAACGTCAAGGATACCGACCTCCAGAAGGAAGTCGAGTTGAAGGAGCGCATGATGTTCACGCGCGCCAAGGTCCTGAGCGACGTGAACCGCATCATCGCCGTCTACCGGCGCGCCGGCTATTACTCCGTGCAGGTCTCGCCCAAGATCATCCGCCTCCCGGAAAACCGCGTCGACCTCGTCTTCGAGATCAACGAGGGCGGCGAGACCAAGGTCAAGCAGATCAACTTTGTCGGCAACCAGGCCTTCAGCGCAGGCGACCTCAAGTCGGTCATCGGCACCCAGCAGTATTCGTGGTGGCGCTTCTTCAACCGCAACGACAACTACGACGCCGACCGCCTCGAGTACGACAAGGAACTGCTGCGCCGCTACTACCTGAGGAACGGCTTCGCCGACGTGCAGGTGATCTCCGCCGATGCGGTGCTCAACGCCGCGGGCGACGGCTTCACCATCACCTACACAATCGACGAGGGCCCGCGTTACAAGATCGCCGATGTCGCGGTGAATGTCGGCGACGCGCAGCTCGATTCCAAGGATCTCATCTCCCAGGTTCGCACCGGTGTGGGCGATTATTACGACTCGACCAAGGTCGACAAGACCGTCGAGCAGCTGACGCTCGAGGCGGCGCGCCAGGGCTTCGTGTTCGCCAAGGTCAACCCCGACATCTCGCGTGACGCCGGCAACAAGAACCTCAACATCACCTACAACATCGTCGAGGGCCCGCGCACCTACATCGAGCGCATCGACATCGTCGGCAACTACCGCACCGAGGACGAGGTCATCCGCCGCGAACTGAATCTCTACGAGGGCGACGCCTTCAACCGCGTGGTCATCGAACGCGCCCGCCGCCGCCTGACCGCGCTCGACTTCTTCGACAAGATCGACTTCCTCGAGCAGGAAGGCTCCGCGCCCGACCGCGTGGTGCTGATCGTCCAGGTCCAGGAAAAGTCGACCGGCTCCATTAACTTCTCTCTCGGCTATTCGACCACGGACATCATCGTCGGCTCGGTCTCGCTGCAGGAACGCAACTTCCTCGGCAAGGGCTACAACGTGAAGGTCGACACCTCCGGGAGCTGGTATCGGCAGAACGTCACCTTCAGCTTCACCAACCCCTACTTCATGGGCCTCCCGCTGTCGGCCGGCTTCGACGTTTTCGCCACCAACGTCGATAACCAGAACGAGTCGAACTACAACAGCCAGATGCTCGGCTTCGCGCTGCGCACCGGCTTCCGTATCGACGAGAACAGCGGCATCACCCTCAAGTACGGCTTCACCTGGCGCAACGTCGACGGCATCGACAAGTCACAGGCGGCACCGGCCGTCATCGAGACCGAGGGCGAGTCCACCAAGTCGGCCATCGCGGCGGCCTATACCTGGGACAACCTCGACAATCCGGTGAAGCCCACCAACGGCTTCCGTGGTCAGCTCGAGGGCGAAGTCGCCGGTCTTGGCGGCGACGTCCACTACGGCAAGCTCGAGGCCCACGCCTGGTACTTCATCCCGGTCTACGAGGATGCGGTGGTGCTGAAGATCGAAGGCAACGCCGGCCAGCTGTTGCCCTTCAATGGCAACAATGTCCGCCTGCAGGACCGCTTCTTCCGCGGCGGTGACACCTTCCGCGGCTTCCAGCAGGCCGGCGTCGGCCCGCGCCAGCGCGGCAACGACGGCAGCACCGACGCGGTCGGCGGCAAGACCTATGCCATCGGCACCGTGGAAATGACCTTCCCCGTCGGCCTGCCCGAGCAGTGGGGCATCACCGGCGAGGTGTTCAGCGACTTCGGTACGGTGTTCGACTCCGGCGTCGACACGGTGCTTGCCGGCGAGGGCGACTGTTCCTACGGCATCAACACGCCGCCCACCACCTCCGCCTCGCGCAACTGCACCAGCTACGATTCGGCTGCCTTCCGCCTGTCGGTCGGCGGCGGCCTGATCTGGACCTCGCCCTTCGGCCCGCTGCGCTTCGAGGCAGCCTATCCGGTGCTCAAGGCGGACCGCGACAAGGTCGAATACTTCCGCTTCTCGGTCGGCACCGCCTTCTAGACGGGCGCTCCCGCGAGGCTTAAGAGACACGCGGACGGCCCCCGGGCCGTCCGTTACGTTTTGCGAGAGAGGGCAAGCATGACCGAGGCCACGGCAGCACCGGAACTGAAGACGGCAGACATCGCGCGGATCATGAAGCTCCTGCCGCACCGCTATCCGTTCCTGCTCATCGACCGCATGTACGACATGAACGGCGAGGAGAGCGGGGTTGCGCTCAAGAACGTCACCATGAACGAGCCGTTCTTCCAGGGCCACTTTCCGGGCCGTCCGGTGATGCCGGGCGTGCTGCTGGTCGAAGCCATGGCCCAGGCCGCCGGCGCCCTCGTGCTGAACCACCTGGGCGACGAGCACGCCGGCAAGCTCGTCTTCTTCATGTCGATCGACAAGGCCCGCTTCCGCAAGCCCGTCGTGCCGGGCGACACGGTGCATTTCCACGTCAAGCTGTCGAACAAGCGCCCGCCCGTGTGGAAGTACTGGGCCGAGGCCATGGTCGAGGGCAAGAAGGTTGCCGAGGCCGAAATCGGCGCCATGCTGATGAACGAACGCGGCGCGTAAGGGGCCGTCGCGAGCAGCAGCTCGACCCAGCCATTGCAGCCCGGCCCGGGCATCGGTCCGCACTCTTCTCCACCCACTCACCTTCTCCCGGCTCGACCGGGCGATCCTTTTTTTTGGTGACCGCGAAAAAGGATGCCCCGGTCGAGCCGGGGCACGGTGAAGAGGGGAGTGACTCGCCCGTCAGGCCAGGCGCCTCACTGCGCCGGGCAGCCGTTCTCCAGTGGCTTCCCCGCGAAGCGGTCCTCGATCCACGGCACATAGAACTGTTCGGCCACGGGCGGGGTGGTGAAGTGGTTCTGCTCGCCCGGCAGCTGCGTGCGCGACACGTTGGCGCCCAGCGCGCACATCTGCGCCTGGTAGAGCTTGCCCATGATCGGCGGCAGCGTGGTGTCCTTGTCGCCGAAATAGATCGCCACCGGGGCCACCGGCGGCTTCGGCTCGACGCTGCCTTCGATCATCGCCTTGCCCCAGGCCTCGGCGTTGTCGGGTGTCGTCTTCATCAGGCTCATGAAGGTGCCGGGATAGGCGAAGCTGATGGTGTCGGCGCCGGCATGCATGCACTTCTTGCTGAACACCTCGTTTAGCACCTTCACGCCCTCGTCGGTGAACACGTCGCCGAGCTTCAGTTCCGGGAAGGCCTGCGGCATGGCCCACCAGGTTCATGGCGAGGTGGGCGAAGTTGAACACGTTGCCGCCGAACTGCGAGACGAGCGTCGCCATCGCCTTCTGCGCACCGTCGGCACCGCTGGCACCCGGCGGCATCGCCACCGCGATGTCGAAGGGCGCCATCGCCACGAAGCCGACGAAGCTCACGCCGTCGAAGGCCGTGCCGGTCTGGGCGGTGTAGTCGCCGAGGCTCGCCGCGGTGATGGTGGCGCCGCCGCCCTGCGACCAGCCATAGACGGCGGCCTTCTTCGCCCCGCCCGAAAGGCCCATGTTGCCCGCGGCGCGCACCGCGTTGATGACGTCGCGCCCTCGCGTCGCCGCCAATGTACTGATGTGCACCACCGCCGGCGCCGAGGCCCTGGTAGTCGGTGGTGACGAGCACATAGCCCTTGGCGATGAACCGCGTTGCCGCTGGCACGCCGAAATCGGTCCACGAGGTGCCGCCGACGAGGAAGTATTCGTTGAGGTCCTGCGCCGGGTCATTGACCCGCGAGGGCCCACAGCTCTGCGCCGTGCCGGTGGTGCCATGGGCCCGTGCGAGGATCGGGCGTCCCTCGGCCGGTGCAGCACCCTTGGGCGCGATCAACAGCGCGCTCGATGTAGCGCTCGGCTTGCCGCGCACGTCGGAGGAGATGGCGACGATGCGCCGTGCTTGGGCGTCGGGGATGGCCGTCGCCTCTTCCCCTGGCCAGCACCGCGCCCAGCGGCCCCTCCGCCTTCAGCGTCGCGGCGTTCTGGTAGAACGGCGCCAGCGCCACCTCGGCCGCCCTGGGCGGCCCAGGAACTGGCAAGAACGGCGAGGGCGGCGATCAGGCTGCGTGTGGCTGTCATGGCGGTCTCCTCGAAGCGCGGTTCGATCTCACTCCGGATATACATCCGGGCGGATCCGAAGACAGCCCGTGAAAACACCGGGAGAATGGCCCGGCACGGCATGGGGACCACGCCGCGGGGTGCCACCGGCACCCGCCAGCCCGCCGCTGGTCATTGCTTTCCCGCGCTGATATGTGCCTGTGGAGGCCTTCGGGAGGTGGTGAATGCGGGGGAAAAGGGCATTGGTGCTGGGGGCCGGGGGCTTCATCGGCAACCACATGGTCCGCCGGCTCAAGGCGGACGGCGCCTTCGTCCGTGGCGCCGATCTGAAGCACCCTTCCTTCGCTGACACCGAGGCCGACGACTTCCATGTCGGCGACCTGCGCCACGCCCATTTCGTCGAGCGCGTCCTCGAGGGCGGCTTCGACGAGGTCTATCAGTTCGCCGCCGACATGGGCGGGGCGGGCTACATCTTCACCGGCTCGCACGATGCCGACATCATGCGCAACTCCGCGCTCGTCAACCTCAATCTCGTCGAGGCGGCGCTGCGCATGAAGGCTGCCGGATCGGTGTTCTATTCCTCCTCCGCCTGCATCTATCCGAGCTTCAACCAGACGGACCCCGCCAACCCGGTGTGCTGCGAGGAGAGCGCCTATCCCGCCAACCCGGACAGCGAGTATGGCTGGGAGAAGCTGTTCTCCGAGCGTCTCTACATGGCCACCGCGCGCCAGCATGGCCTGCGGGTCCGGATCGCGCGCTATCACAACATCTTCGGTCCTCTCGGCACCTATGAGGGCGGACGCGAGAAGGCGCCGGCAGCGCTGTGCCGCAAGGTGGCGGAAGCACCCGACGGCGGCGAGATCGAGGTGTGGGGTCCCGGCACCCAGACGCGCTCCTTCCTCTTCGTCGACGAGTGCATCGAGGGTACGCTGCGGCTGATGCGCTCGGACGTCGATGTTCCGGTCAACATCGGCTCGGAGGAAATGATCTCGATCAACGGCCTGGCCCGCATGGTGGCCGAGATTTCCGGCAAGCGCATCGCCGTGCGCAATGCGCCGGGGCCGATCGGCGTCATGGGCCGCAACTCCGACAACCGCCTGCTGCGCGCCCGTCTCGGTTGGGAGCCAAGCCTGCCGCTGCGCGCCGGCATCGAGGAAACCTATCGCTGGATCGCGTCGCAGCTGGCGCTGCGCTGATGCCGCTCAGCCCGCGCGGCCCGGCCGCCGCAGCGAAGGCGGTCCCGGCGGCAGGAAGCCCCAGGGGTCGATGATCGTCTTTCCCGTGCCGGCCAGGTCGCGCAGGCGCGCCAGGGCCGGGTCGTTGACGGCGGCCACCACCACGTCGCTGTGCGCAACGAGTTCGTCCAGGCTGTCCCAGCAGGTCACGGCGGCGGCCCATGGCTCTGCCCTGAGCGCGGTGCGTGCCCGCCCCGAGGGATCATGGGCATGCACCGCCACGCCCGCCGCCAGCAGCTGCACGATCAGCGCGAAGGAGGGCGAGTGCACCGTCTCGTCGGTACCCGCCTTGAAGGCCAGCCCTGCCACACCGGCTGCCGCCGGCCGCTCGGCCAGCACCAGCCCGGCGATGTAGTCGAGGTGGCTCTGGTTCGACTGGCGCACCGCCGCCGCGATGGACGGGTCGAGCCCGAGCCTGTCGAGCAGCGCCTGCGTGGCGTCGACGTCGCGCGGAAAGCATGGGCCGCCGAAGGCCATGCCCGCCCGCAGGAAGCCCTTGCCGATGCGGCTGTCGAGCGCCAGCGTCTCGGTCAGCCGGTCGACGTTGATGTCGTGGGCCTGCCCGGCAATGCGCGCCAGCAGGTTGGCGAAGGAAATCTTGAAACAGAAATAGAAGTTCCACGCCACCTTGGTCATCTCGGCCTCGGCGATGCTCAGCCGGGCCCGCGGCACATCTGCGGCGACGATCCTGCAATACAGCGCCTCCACCTCGTCCGCCGTTTCCGTGTCGTCGCTCCCGATGATCAGGCAGGGCGGCTTGTGGAAGCCCCGCACCACGTCGCCGATGGCCACCAGGTCTGGCACATAGGCAAGGCGGATGCGGCAGCCGCTGCGGCGCGCCGCCTCGGCGACCAGTGGCCGGATCTCGGCCGCAAGGGTGCCGGGCATCACGGTCGAAGCAATGATGACGAGGTGCTGCGCCGGCCTGGGCGTCCGCTGCGCCACATCCTCGCAGGCGGCGCTCACCGCGTCGCGCACGAAGCGCGCCGAGAACGACGGGTCGTCCGGGCTCGACGGCGTTGGCACCTGGATGAGCGAGGCCGTGAGGTCCAGCCCCCGCGGGCCCTCGTGGAAGCTCAGGGCGGGGCCTGCCGTGCCGAGCAGCGCCGAAAGTCCGGGCTCGCGCGAGGCGATCTCGCCGCGCCTGAGTGCGGCCACGAGCGGGGCGTTCACGTCGATCCCGAATGTTTGAACACCGGCGGCGGCAAAACTCGCGGCCAAGGGCAGGCCGAGCTTGCCCAGGCCATAGACCCCCAGTCTCGTCTCGTCGGTCATCGGGCATCATCCATCATCAGGGCAGCGACGACCTTCGCCGGTGCATTGGCCTCGCGGTAGAGTGGCGCAAAGGCGCGCTGCCGCGCCGCCAGCCGTTCGAAATCACTGAGCAGACGGCCGATGGCGCCCTGCAGGCTGCCATGCGCCGCGGGATCGTAGGTCAGCCCCAGGTCCAGTTCGGTCAGGCTCGCCGCCATCGACGTGCCCAGCGGCACGATGGGGATGATGGCATCGGCGAGGCTTTCGAACAGCACGCCCGACCCCTGCCGCACGTAGCGCGTCGGGTCATAGGGCATGAGCGTGGCGTCGAGGCCCTGCCACATCGCGAGATATTGTTCCGGCGGCAGCACCCCGGCCACGATCTGCACCTGCTCGTGTTTCAGGCGATGGTGCCGCGCCAGGGCGTCGACACGCGCCTTCAGCGTGTTCACGGCCTCCACCGTGGTGTCCTGGCCGGTATGCAGCACCAGCGCGATCCGGTCGCCGTGCGCCATCAGTGCGGGCAGCGCGCCGCTGCCGTCCTTCGCGTTCCGGAACATGTTGGTCATGCCGATCACCGGCCGCGGTCGGCGAGGGCGCTGTTTCAGCGGGTGCAGGTCGAGGATTGCCGGAAACACGCCGATCGGCGTGCCGATCTCGCGCTGCAGCTGTTGCGCGATAGAGTTCGACTGCACCCGGATGCGCATGCCGCAGGCCGTGGCCCTCGCCACCGCCTCGCGCAGCGGTTCGGGCGCCGTCAGTTCGCCCGACGGCCAGTCATTGGCGAAGTCCAGCATCTGGAACACGAAGGGCTGGCGCGTCGTGGTGGCGAACAGGCAGGCGGCATCGAGGAGGGCCCCCGTGCCCGACAGCCACGCCGTCCGTGCCAGGGGCCGACGGGCCAGGCAGTCCAGGGCAACTCCGCAAAGTTGCCGCGAAATTCCGGCCCGCCGCGCGGCATCGGCATGCAGCCGGAACGGCGTGGGATCGAATACCGGCAGGATCTCGACGTCACGTGCTTCGAGCATCGCCTTCAGGCCCGGCTGGATGATGCTGCTCGTGGCGACGGTCAGCCGGAAGCCCTGGCGGGCCGCCTCGCCGGCGAGAACACGGATATACCGATTGTAGTGCCCCGCGGCGTGCTCCAGGTGCGGTTCGAAGAGAAGAAGCTCCATCGCCGCACTATGTTGGAGCCGCCGGAGGGCGGCAAGCGCCAACACGGGCGGCGGAGCTCCGTCCTCGTGGTGGGGGACCGGATGGCGCCGCCGGGGCGGTCCGGCGATGCATCGATGCCGGTTGACCTGCCGCAAGGCGCCTTTCTGAAACTGCCCTAGGCTTCAGCTACGTGGTGGAGGCTCGCATGAAATGCTGCGTGTCACTGACGGTTGCAATGGCAATCTCGACGCTGATGTCTTCCGTTGCACGGGCGGATATCCAGGCGGCCACCAACGCCTTTGAGCAGATGGATTTTGCCCGGGCCCGCAAGGAACTCGACGCCGCGACCCTCGTCACCGCTCCGACAGGATACTTCCTGCTCGGATTGATGAACCGCGACGGGCAGGGTGCTGTCGCCAACCAGCCGGAAGCCTTCTTCGACTTCACGCTTGCCACGATGAAGGCAGGGCCGGGCATGGTCATGGACGCCCTCAGGGAGCGCAGCGGGTCAGCCGCGAAGATGACGTGGCAACAGATCCTGGATGCCGAGCGGCGCGCCGCCGGCGAAGGACGCAAGGGCTTGTCGGATTCGGAGTTCCAGAGGCGGATCGCCGATCTCCACGGCCAGTTGGACGCCTGCCGCAGCCGCTGCGAGCCGATCAGCGATCGCATCGCCGCGTATGGACCGGCGGCCGTCGATCTCATACCCGACCTTGAGGCGCTGATGACCCGTGACGAGATGTGGTTGCCGCGACAAAGCTATGCTGGCGCCCTCGCCGTCATCGGTACGGCGGCCGTACCGGCGCTCGTGCGGGTCGCGCTCGACCGCCGGCAGCTGGCGGCCGAGGGGCCGTGGAACATGCAGGCAGCCCTGGACGTCCTGGGCAACATGGGCGCGGTGGCTGCCGCGGCGCGTCCCGCCATCGTCACGGCGTTGACGGACGACTTCGACATTGCCAACGCACAGTTCAACGGACTCTACACTGATCTCACCGGCGCCCCGCCCAGCGAGATGCTGATCGACGTCAAGCTGCGTGCCGCCATCACCCTCGCGCAGGTCGGCGACCCCGGGCGCGAGGTCCATGACAGGGTGGCCGCCTGCCGCGACGGCCCAGGGTCTCCCACGGACAGGCTTGCCTGTGCTGCGGCGGCGGGGATGACCTATCAGGAGAACGACGCCTTGATGCGGGAGATGGCATCTGCCCTTGCAGGCGGGGTGCCGTCCGCACAAGCGCTGGCTCTGAGGCTCTACCCGAGCCTGGTCGACATTCCCGCCACCGCGCAAGCGGCCCAGGCCCTCGGCGGCACCGTCCGCACGCTCGCCGGCTCCAGTTCCAGCCCGGTCATCGCAAGGAATGCGCGGAATGCGCTCGATCACGTCGCGTCCGGTCCGCGCTATGATGCCGAACAGGCCTTGCAGGAAAAGGACTATGGCAAGGCCATCGACAAGGCGACGTCGGTTCTCGCCATCAATCCCTGGAGCGCCGACGCACTGCGGATCAGGGCTGAGGCGCGGCGCGCCACTGGCGACGCCGGGGGTTCGGTCAGTGACATCCGGGCGGCTGCCGAGCTTGGCGATGCGCAGGCACAGGGCGAGCTCGGCGACATCTACGCCTCCGGGCAGGATATCGAACGGGATGACGTGCAGGCCCTGACATGGCTGAGCATCGCCGTGGTCTTTGGAAACGGTGTGGCAAGCCCCCGCCGCGACGAACTGAGCAAGCGCCTGACGGCGGAGCAGCAGGCCGAAGCGGAGCGCCGCGTGCGTCAGTGGTTGACTTCGCATGCCGGGGAGTTCCCGCGGGCCGTCGAAAGTGAAACCCTGCACTTGTCGGGCCTCGGCCTCGATGCTCTCGGCGCCAAGCAATACGACAAGGCGCTCGAATTCTACGATCAGGCGCTGGAGCTTGCGCCGGCAAGCGCCGATGTCTACGCCGGCCGGGCACTCGTCTACGACGATCTCGGCAGGTACGACGACGCACTGTCCGATCTCGACAAGGCAATATCGCTGACGCGGCAGGAGACCGATCAGGCCGGCTATTATCGGCGGCGCGGTGAAATCGAGTCTGAGAAGGGCGACAGCGAGCAGGCTCTGAGTGATCTCGGCAAGTCGATCGATCTCATGCCCACGGCGCTGGCTCTTTCCGTGCGTGCGGCGGTGAATGAGGCTGCGGGCCGTCCGGACGATGCGATCCACGATTATCAGCGTGCCATCGCCCTGGGTGCGGGCGTCAGGGACTATGGCCAGCTCGCCCACCTCCTGCAGCGCAAGGGCGATTTCGCCGCCGTGCTCGATATCTGCCGCGACGCCCTGAAGATCGATCAGGGCTACGCCTACTGCTATGATGTCCGCGCCCTGGCGGCAATGTCGCTCGGCAGGATGGGTGACGCCGAGGCGGAGCTGCGCAAGCTGCTCGCCATCGACCCCCAGTCGTATCAGGCCCATGACTGGCTCGGCACACTGGCCTTCATGGCGGGGCACTATGACGAGGCGGTGAGCGAATTCGATCTGGCTGTCCGCGCCGCCCCGGCGGATCCCTATTTTGCGATGCGGCTGGAGCTTGCCCGCCGCCGCGCCGGCAGGCCGTCGGTTCTGCAATCAGCCGCCCCAAAGCTCAAGATGAACGGGTGGCCCGAGCCGCTCGTCCAGCTGCTGCTCGGAACCTCGGACCTCGAGACCGTGCGCGGCAAGGTCAGTTCCGACGACCAGGCCTGCGAGTTCGGTTTTTATGCCGGAGAGTGGCTGCTCCTGCAGGGGCATCGTGACGAGGCCCGCCCGCTGCTGGCGCAGGCGGCAAGGCTCTGCCCCTACACCTTCACCGAATGGCCGCCGGCGGTCAGCGAGTTGCAGGCACTCCACTAGGCACCTGGCGTCGAGGCAGGCCCGTTGGTGGGCTCTCCTATACTGGGGGAGAGAAAGGGAAATGCCCGGCCTTCCAGCCGGGCATTCTCGATGGGGATGCTGTGAAGCTTACTTGCCCCGCATCGTCATCGGAACATAGTCGCGGCGTGGCGCACCGGTGTAGAGCTGGCGCGGACGGCCGATCTTCTGGGCCGGGTCCTCGATCATTTCCTTCCACTGCGAGATCCAGCCCACGGTGCGGGCCAGCGCGAACAGCACGGTGAACATCGAGGTGGGGAAGCCCAGCGCGCGCAGGATGATGCCCGAGTAGAAGTCGACGTTCGGGTAGAGCTTGCGCTCGATGAAGTAGGGGTCGGAGAGTGCTGCCGCTTCGAGCACGCGCGCCACTTCCAGCAGCGGGTCGTCCTTGATGCCCAGTTCGGTCAGCACCTCGTGCGCCGTCTTCTGCATGATCTTGGCGCGCGGGTCGTAGTTCTTGTAGACGCGGTGGCCGAAGCCCATGAGCCGGATGTGCGAGGTCTTGTCCTTCACCTTGGCGATGAATTCCGGAACCTTGGACGGGTCGCCGATCTGCTGCAGCATCTCGAGGGCGGCCTCGTTGGCGCCGCCATGGGCGGGGCCCCACAGGCAGGCGATGCCGGCGGCGATGCAGGCGAAGGGGTTGGCGCCCGACGAGCCGGCGAGACGCACCGTCGAGGTCGAGGCGTTCTGCTCATGGTCGGCATGCAGGATGAAGATGCGGTCCATGGCGCGCGCCAGGATCGGGTTCACCACATATTCCTCGCACGGCACGGCGAAGCACATGCGCAGGAAGTTGGCGGCATAGGACAGCGAGTTCTGCGGGTAAACGAAGGGCTGGCCGATATGGTACTTGTAGGCCATGGCGGCGATCGTCGGCAGCTTGGCGATCATCCGGTGGCAGGCGATCTCGCGCTGGCGCGCGTCGTTGATGTCGGTCGAGTCGTGGTAGAAGGCCGACATGGCGCCGACCACCGCCACCATCACCGCCATCGGGTGCGCGTCGCGGCGGAAGCCCTGGTAGAACCGGGTCATCTGCTCGTGCACCATGGTGTGGTAGGTGATGTTCTTGTCGAATTCCTTGCGCTGCGACGGCGTGGGAAGCTCGCCGTAGTAGAGCAGGTAGCAGGTCTCGAGGAAGTCGCCGTGCTCGGCCAGCTGCTCGATGGGGTAGCCGCGGTACAGGAGCACGCCCTCGTCGCCGTCGATGTAGGTGATCTTGGATTCGCAGGCGGCGGTGGAGGTGAAGCCCGGGTCGAAGGTGAAGGCGCCGGTCTGGGCATAGAGCTTGGTGATGTCCACCACGTCCGGCCCCAGCGTGCCGGACTTCACCGGCATGTCGACCGACTTACCGCTGAGTTCGAGGACGGCCTTCTTCGGATCGTCAGCCATTGTGGGCTCCCATCTCTGTCTTTTTCTGGTCACGAACTATTGCATCGCACCATAGAAAGGTCAACGTCACTGACCTGATGCTTTGGTCGACGGTGGGCATGGCTGTCCGTCATCTCCCGCGGTGCTCCGGCAGCATGCGTTTTGCGCGTCTGCCGCAACACCATCCGGTAGCATCCCGGACGGCATCCGTGGTGCTACGGCAGCTACGCATTTGCACACCGGCAACAACCACATTGCTACCGGAAAGTTACGTCACGGCGACGACTGATCGCGCAACCTGGCGAGAGACTCTTCGCGTCCGAGCACCTCGAGCACGTCGAAAATGCCGGGCGAGGTGGAGGTGCCGGTCAGCGCGGCGCGCAGCGGCTGCGCCACCTTGCCAAGCTTCAGGCCTTGGGTCTCGGCATGGGATTTCACCGCGCTTTCAATGTCATGGGCCTGCCAGTTCGCAACCTGCTCGAGAACGGGGAGGACGCCGTCCAGCATCTCCTTGCCGCCATCCTTGATGATCTGCCGGGCCTTGTCGTCCATGGCCAGTGGCCGCTCGGCAAACAGGAACTGGGCGCCATTCTTCAATTCCACCAATGTCTTGGCGCGTTCCTTTAATCCCGGAAGTGCACGCATCAGCTTAACCATCATCGCATCGTCGATCTTCGCCTTCATGGCCGGGCCGCCCTCGGCGTACGGCAGGAAATCAATGAACGACATCAACAGCTTGTCATCCGCCATGTGGCGGATGTAATGGCCGTTCAGGTTCTCCAGCTTGGCAAAGTCGAAGCGCGCCGCCGACTTGCCGATGGCGTCGAGGTCGAACCACTCCACCAGCTGCTCGGTCGAAAAGATCTCGTCATCGCCATGGCTCCAGCTCAGCCGGGCCAGATAATTCCTCATTGCTTCAGGGAGATAGCCCATGGCGCGATAGGCCTCGACGCCGAGCGCACCATGCCTCTTGGAAAGCTTTGCACCATCCGGACCGTGGATCAGCGGAATATGCGACATGTGCGGCACCCGCCATCCCATCGCCCGGTAGATCTGTGTCTGCCGCGCCGCGTTGGTCAGGTGGTCCACGCCCCTGATGATGTGGGTTACGCCCATGTCGTGGTCGTCCACCACGACCGACAGGTTATAGGTCGGATTGCCATCCGAACGCAGGATGATGAGATCGTCCAAGTCCTTGTTCGGAATGACGACTCTGCCCTGGACAGCATCCTCGATCACGGTCTCGCCCTGCTGCGGTGCCTTGAACCGGATGGCCGGTTTCACCCCTGCCGGCGCCTCCGACGGGTCGCGGTCACGCCATGTCCCGTCATAGCGGATCGGCCGCTTCTCGGCCTCGGCCTTGGCCCGCATGGCGTCCAGGTCCTCCGGCGTGCAGTAGCAGCGATAGGCCTTGCCCTGCGCCAGCAGCTCCTCCGCCACCTGCCGGTGCCGCTGCGCCCGCCCGTACTGCGAAACCGGCTCTCCCGACCAGTCGAGGCCCAGCCACGTCAGCCCCTCGATGATCGCGTCGATGGCGTCGGCGGTGGACCGCTCGCGGTCCGTATCCTCAATCCGCAGCAGCATTTTTCCGCCGGTGTGCCTGGCATAGGCCCAGTTGAACAGCGCCGTCCGCCCTCCGCCGATATGCAGGTACCCCGTGGGCGAGGGGGCGAAGCGGGTGACCACTGGCGATGACATGACGCCGTTCTCCGTATTGACTGACGTAAGGGAAGGTGATTGCGTGACGCAAGCCGCCGCTTAGCATACCGTGAAGCGGCCTGTTAAGGGGAGTGCGATGTCCACCGCCCTCATGGGCCATGCCGGAGTGGAACAAACTCCCCGCGCGGCGTGGACGGCAGGGGCATTTCGCGCCTCACTCGCAGCCCAGCAGGGCCGCACCTTCCTGTGGTCCGCACCCGCGCTATCCATTGGAATCGGGATCTATTTCTCGCTCCCCGACGAACCGGGACTGCTGCTTCTCTCCATTGCCGCGACGCTGGGCGTTGCGTTTGTTTTGATCGGGCGCTCGGCCGGTCTCCTGCTTCTGACGGGACTGGTTCTCTGTGGTTTCGCCCTGGCGGGCGCCCAGTCCTGGCGGGCCGCCACGCCACTGCTCAGGGCAACCACGGGCGAAGTCGCGGTAACGGGTCGCGCAATCTCCGTGGATCGCAATTCCCGAACGCGTCTCATGTTGGTCATCGCGCCAGATTACATTGAAGGTTTCGCCCCCGCCCACCTTCCAAAGCGGTTGCGCCTCTCGGTGCCACAAAGGGTGGGGGTCATCCACCCAGGCACGCGTATTTCCTTCAAGGCCCGCCTGTCGCCGCTGCCATCGCCGGTCGAACCCGGTGCCTTCGACTATGGCCGAAGTCTCTGGCTGGATGGTATCGGCGGCACGGGCCGCGTCACCTCCGCAGCAGTCGAGGTCCTGGATGCGCCGATCGGGCTGGTTTCGCTGGACGATGCGCTCTCCTCGTTGCGGCAGGCTATGGGGTCGCGCATCCATGCCGCGCTCGAGGAACCCTATGCATCCTTCGCGGAAGCGCTGATCACGGGCGAACGCAGCACGATACCGCCGGAGATCAACAGGAGCCTGCTGGTTTCGGGGCTCTATCACATCCTTTCGATTTCGGGCCTTCACATGTGGCTGGCGGCTGGCGGCGTGTTCTGGGCGGTGCGCGCCGGCCTGGCGCTGGTGCCGCGCCTTGCCCTGCGCTGTCCGATCCGCAAGTGGGCGGCAGCGGCAGCGCTGATGATGGGGCTGTTCTACATGCTGCTGGCGAATGGTGGCGTTGCCACTGCGCGTTCCTTCATCATGGTGGCCATCGTATTCTTCGCCGTCATCGTCGATCGCCCGGCCGTGTCGATGCGCAATCTCGTGCTGGCCGCCCTGATCATCCTCCTTCTCGACCCGGAAGCGGCGATCGAGGCGAGCTTTCAGATGTCCTTCCTTGCGGTCCTCGGGCTCGTCGCCTTCTACGAGGCCTGGGCGCAATACAAGTCGGGGCAGGATGCGGGGGAGGGCCCGCAGCGGCATTGGATCTGGCGTATGGCGGCTTGGGCAATCACCGCATTCTTGGCAAGCCTCGCCACCTCGCTCATTGCCGGCTTCTCCTCGTCGCTTCCGGCAGCCTTTCATTTTGGCCGCATTTCGCCATACGGGGTGCTGGCCAACGGCCTGGCCATTCCGGTGGTGGGCATCCTCGTCATGCCCTTCGCCTTGCTGGGCGTCGTGATGATGCCGTTCGGCCTCTATCATTGGCCGCTGGCCGTGATGGGCAAGGGCCTGGAGCTTGTCATCGTGATTTCCAATCAGGTTGCGGAGCTGCCCGGCGCCAATGAGGTGATTGCCCGACCGCCGCTGCCTTCAATGGTGATCGCGGCCTCGGGCCTGGTGTTGCTCTGTCTGCTCGCGGGGCCGGTGCGGCTCGCGGGTGTCGTAATCATGGCAGCCGGCTGTCTTCTCGTGCGCGCCGCACCTCTCCCGCCGGACCTGCTGATCGAGACGACGGGTCAGAACGTTGCGCTACGCGATGCCAGCGGTCATCTGGTGCCCGCCCAGCCGCGCCGGGCGCGCTTCTCCGTGGAGAAATGGCTGCAGGCGAACGGCGAGGAGGCCAGTTTGGGGGAGGCTGCCAAACGAGTCGGCTGGACCTGCAACGACGGCCGTTGCCTTGCCGAGGTGAAGGGAAAGCGCATCGTCTATCTGACAGGTGGGGAGAGCAGTCAGATCGACTGCGGCGGAGCCGAAATCCTCATCGCCGACTTCCCGTTGCGGGGCGCCTGCCGGCACGTGTCCCTCCGCATCGACCGCTTCGATCTTTGGCGCTACGGAGCGCATGCCGTCCGCCTCGATGACGCCGGGGCGGCGGTGACGACAGCCCGCGGCGAGCAGGGACGGCGGCCATGGGTGGTCGTGCCGCAACCCCGGCACGAGGCCAATTGACGGAACGCGCAGTTCGGAGCATGAGGCTGCCCATGCCAAACACCCCGCACCTCACCATGAGCGATATCCGCAAGGAGATCGACCGGCTCGATGAAACCCTCGTCCGAACGTTGGCAGAGCGCCAGCGCTGGGTTGAGAAGGCAATCGTGGTCAAGAAGCGCGATGGCCTTCCGGCGCGCGATGATGCCCGGTTCCGCCAGGTGGTCGACCATGTACGGGTGCTGGCACGCGCCCACAACGTCGACCCGGCGCTGGTCGAGACGATGTGGACGGAGATGGTGGAGTGGTTCATCGCATACGAGGAACGCTCCATCTGAGGCTCGACGCTGGGGGCGGGCATTGGTTAGACTGCGGCCATGCGCTTTCCCCATCTCTTCTCGCCCTTCACCCTGAAATCCATCGAGATCCGCAATCGCATCTTCTCGACGGGCCATGACACCTACTTGCCCGAAGGCGGACTACCATCCGAGTCGCTGATTGCTTATCAGCGCGCGCGCGCAAAGGGCGGGGCGGGGCTCATCGTCATCCAGGTGGTGGGCGTCCATGAGACGTCGCGCTACACCGAAGCGCTGCTGATGGGCACCTCGGACGACTGCATCAAGCCATTCAGCCACCTTGTGGACGCGATCCACAGGGAAGGCACAAAGGTTTTCGTTCAGCTCTTCCACCCGGGCCGCGAGCTTCTGGGCCGGCCCAACGGCGTGGTGCAGCCTGCCTTTGCTCCGTCACATTCACCGTCCGAGCGGTTCAAGGTGATCCCGCGGGAGCTCTCGCAATCGATGATTGGCGAGATCCTCGATGGCTTCGCCCAGGCGGCCCGCCGCATGGCGGAGGCTGGGGCCGACGGCGTGGAGATTGTGGCAAGTCACGGTTATCTCCCAGCCCAGTTCATGAACCCGCGGGTCAACCGCCGGGAAGACCAATATGGCGGATCATTCGACAACCGCCTGCGCTTCACGCGGGAGGCCATTGCCGCCATTCGGAAGCTGGTGCCGGAAGAGTTCATCGTCGGCATGCGAATGTCGGGTGATGAACACGACGAGGACGGTCTGATCGAGGACGACTCGGTTGCCATCGCCCGGGCGCTGTCGCCCGAGCTTGATTACCTGAACGTCATAGCGGGCACGTCTGCCACCGCTTCTGGCGCGGCACACATCGTGCCTTCCATGGCGAATTCAACAGCTTACGTCGCTCCTTTCGCCCAGAAGGTGAAGCAGGCGACGGGCAAGGCTGTGTTTGTGGCGGGTCGTATCAACCAGCCCCAGATTGCCGAGCAGGTGCTTGCTTCCGGTTCCGCCGACATGTGCGGCATGACCCGCGCCATGATCGCCGACCCGGAGATGGCAAACAAGGCAAGAGCCGGAAAGACCGACGACATTCGGGCCTGCATCGGGTGCAACCAGGCCTGCATCGGGCATTTTCAGCTGGGCCTGTCAATTTCATGCATCCAGCATCCGGAAACAGGGCGTGAACTCGACTTTTCCGCCAAGCCGCGGGCCGCGGTGCGCCGGAAGATCATCGTGGTCGGGGGCGGACCTGCCGGACTCAAGGCGGCAGCCGTGGCTGCCGAACGAGGCCACGAGGTCCATCTCCACGAGCGCGAGGCGCAGACCGGCGGGCAGGCCAGGCTCGCCCAGCTCCTCCCCAGACGAGCGGAATTCGGTGGTATCGTCACCAACCTCACGGCGGAGGCCGAGCGCCATGGTGCCATCATCCACCGCCGCAGCGAGGTCACACGCGACCTGCTGTTGGCCGAAAGGCCGGATGCGGTGATCCTTGCCAGCGGTTCGAAGCCCCACGCACCGCCATTCGAGGGCGAGGCCGCCCAGATGGTTCATGTAGCCGACATCCTGGCGGGCCGCGCCACAACCGGCCCGAAGGTCATCGTCTATGATTGGATGGGCGACTGGGGTGGCTCGGGCATCGCGGAGATGCTGGCAGCGGAAGGTGCAAACGTCCGTCTTGCCGTCAACCATCATTGTGCCTCGGCCTCGATCCAGACCTATGTCCGCTTCGAACAGGTAGCGCGCCTGCACAAACTCGGCGTCGAGGTCCATCCCTGGCTGCGGCTCTATGGCGGCGATGGCCGGACGGCCTATTTCATTCACACGCCCTCACGCGAGGCGGTGGTGATGGAGGACGTGGACACCATCGTTCTCAATACACCCAACCTCCAGGAAGACGGGCTGAGCAGGGTGCTGGAGGAACTCGCCATTCCCTACGAACTGGCTGGCGATGCACTCAGCCCGCGTACGGCGGAGGAGGCTGTCTACGAGGGAATGCTGGCGGGACTCGCTGTCTAGGCTTGCCATCTGTGGCGCGGATGCAACAGCCCCCAGATTTGTGAAAACTGTCCAATTCCGCCAGAATCTCAACCTTTTATCCGCCCAAATTGCCCCCTAGCGTAGGCCGTGTGCTGGGGAAGAGATTCCGCTGCGCAAACTGAGAGGGGCTCAGGACAGGAGCGACGCCGGACCAACGTACGGGGCCAATACCGTGCGAGGCGGCGTTCTGCGTCTTGGCGGCTCTCGGGTGTGCCCCGCGTAACGTAGAAGAGAGAGTGGCGTCGATACCATGGGTCATTCCCACAATACCTCGAGCTTCGCACCGACGAAGACAGCCCGGGAGGCCTGAGGAATCGTGATGTGGCGGGTGGCTCAGCGCGGCGAGTGGCGGGTGCATGGGAGCATCCGCAATCTCGCCCTTGCTGCCTGTGCCATGGGATTCATGCTGGCACCCGCCACCGCTGCCGACGATGACGCGAAGGGCCCCCTCGCCGAATTCTATTCCTATCTTCCCGCCGCGCCCGACATTCACCTGCCCGAGATTTCCATCCCGTTCTGGACCGACGACCTGAAGAAGGCGAAGCGCGCCTACAAGAACGGCGACTATGCCCGCGCCCTGAAGCTGTTCCGCAACGCATCTGACGACGGCAATATCGTCGCCGACTGGTATCTCGGCCACATGTACAGCCAGGGCGTGGGCGTGCCTCGCAACGACGCGATGGCCTACAGCTACTATTCACGAGTTGCGGATCACTTCGACCCGGAAGAGACCGACCCGAATCGCCTGAAGATCACCGTCGACGCCATGGTGCGGCTTGCCGACTACCAGCGCACCGGTGCCGTCAACGCCGGCATCCAGCCGGATCCGAAGGCCGCAGCCCAGAGCTATCTCAAGATCGCCACCACCTATGGTCACCCTGCCGCGCAATATGCGCTGGGCGTGATGAGCATCAGGGGCGAGGGTGTGAAGAAGAACCCGAGCCAGGGCCTGAAATGGCTGATGGCGTCGGCCCGCAAGCGCTATGCTCCCGCGGAGGCATATCTTGGCGATCTCTATTGGTCCGGTCAGATCGTCAATGCAGACCGGACGCGGGCCGTGATGTGGTACATTCTTGCACAGCAGTCAGCGCGGCCGGAAGACAACCCGGAGATCTTCAGCCGTGCCCAGCAGCTTGAAGCAAGCGTCGGCGAGGACGAGCGCATCGAGGCCGAGGCCCGCGCCAAGGTGTGGGACGATCAGTACCCTGCCGAAAAGGTGAGGCCCGCTTCTGGCGACTAGCCCGGTGTCTCTGGCGCCGCATCCATGCATGTCTGCATGAAGTCCGGCACCGACATGCCGACCCCCGGCAGCGAATACCATGAGGCGGAGCCGGGGCGCGTCAGCAGCATGTAGGCCCAATGCCCGATCTGGGCGGAAGACGATCCGGTGGACATCTGGTTGGCCATTGTCCACTGCATGCCCTTCAGCACCATGGTGCCGATACCTATCGTGGTAGTGCTGCCATCGACATAGGGATAATCGGTGAAGGTCAGATATATCTTGCCCTCGGGCGTCACCGACCCGACGAGCGACTTGCAGGAGATGGAGTTGTCGCCGAGCTTCGCCGCCGTGCGGCCCCAGAAGTAGCCGTTGCGATATCCGGTGATGGTATAGACAGTCTGGTCCTGCACGGGGATCAGCTGGTTCTGCGAGGGTGCGTAGATGTAAGCCGGCAGTCCACTCTTGGGCACATACCATGTCGTGCCGTTGAGCCAGTTCCAGTCGCGCACGGTGTTGGCCGACACAGGCAGGCATGCCGCTGCGAGGGCCATGGCAGTCGCCAAAATTCGCGCCTTCATCAAGGAATCCCCCCTGTTTCGCAAGAAATCAGCATAGAGGAACGGGAACACTGGGCGAAGCAACCTGCCGGTGGTTCTTTGCAAGTTGGTAAATGCCACCCCGAACCCCGGAGGCGGCCCCGCCTGCCTCCGGTCTCCTTCAGCACGTCGGACCCGCGGGCTTGTGATCCCGCCCCGATTCATGTCAATTGCTGGGCCCATGCCTGATCCCGCTGAACCCCGCCCCGAAGTGAAGGCGGTTGACGTCGAAACCAAGTCGCAGAGTTCCGTATTCGGAAAGCTGCGCGCCTATTTCTTTACCGGACTGGTGATCACAGCGCCCATCGCCATCACGGTTTGGGCGACCTACTGGTTCGTGACACTGTTCGATTCATGGATCAAACCCTTCCTGCCGGCGTCCTACAACCCCGACACCTACCTGCCGATCCGCATCCCGGGCTTCGGCCTGATCTTCGCGCTGATCGCCATCACCCTGATCGGCTTCATGGCGGCGAACCTCGCCGGGCGAACCATGATCGCCATCTGGGACAAGATCCTCAATGCGATGCCGGTCGTGAGATCGATCTACAAGGGCTCGAAGCAGATCTTCGAGACGCTGTTCTCCCAGAAGGGCGCATCGTTCCGCTATGTCTGCCTTGTCGAGTGGCCGCGGCGTGGTGCCTGGTCGATTGCGTTCATTTCGCGCGAGGTGGATGGCGGGCAGATCGGCCTCGAGGTTGGCCGCCCCATGTATGCCGTTTACGTTTCGACCACACCGAACCCGACGTCCGGCTATGTCTTCTTTGTCGACGTCGCGGATGTGAAGATCATGGATATGAGTGTCGAGGACGGGTTGAAGCTCGTCATATCCATGGGTCTCGTCTTCCCGGACAAGCCCATGCCGCCGGAGAAGGAAGCAGCGGCCGCCCTCAGCCTGCCGACAGGAGCCTGATCGCCTCATCCCGCTCGAAGAGATAGAGCAGCACGCGCAGCGCCTCGCCGCGCGCGCCGGTCAACTTCGGGTCCTTGTTCAGCACCAGCTGCGCATCGTCGCGCGCCGCTTGCAGCAGGTCGCCGTCGGCGGAAAGATCGGCCATGCGGAACAGGGGGAGGCCCGATTGCCGTGTCCCCAGCATCTCGCCGGCACCGCGCAGCCGCAAATCTTCCTCGGCGATGCGGAAGCCGTCTTCGGTCTCGCGCATGATGGAGAGCCGCGCCTTGGCCGTCTCGCCCAGAGGTTCCTGGTAAAGCAGCAGGCAGGATGACTTGCCGCTCCCGCGCCCGACGCGCCCGCGCAGCTGGTGCAGTTGGGCGAGGCCGAAGCGCTCGGCATTCTCGATCACGATTGCGGTGGCCTCCGGCACGTCGACACCGACCTCGATGACGGTGGTGGAGACGAGCAGCTTCAGCGTGCCATCCTTGAACTCCTGCATCACACGGTCCTTGTCGGGCCCCTTCATGCGGCCGTGGACGAGGCCCACCTGTCCCTTGAACCGCGCGGCCAGCTGCAGGAAGCGTTCCTCGGCTGCGGCGAGATCCACCTGCTCGCTTTCCTCCACGAGGGGGCACACCCAATAGGCGCGGTTACCCTGCGCCATGGAGCGGGCGAGGCCGTCGATGACGGCGTCCATGCGCGCCATGGGGATGACGCGGGTGTCGATGGGCAGGCGGCCGGCGGGTTTCTCCGTAAGCTTGGAGACGTCCATGTCGCCATAGACGGTGAGGGCCAGCGTGCGCGGGATCGGTGTCGCCGTCATCACCAGGAGATCAGTTGCGCCGCCTGCCTTGGCCTGCAGTGCCAGGCGCTGGTGAACGCCGAAGCGGTGCTGCTCATCGATGACGACGAGACCAAGATCCTTGAACACCACATGCTCCTGGAACAGCGCATGGGTGCCGACGACGAGCGAGGTCTCGCCCCCTGCGATACGCGCCAGGATGTCATCCCGCACCTTGCCCTTTTCGCGTCCCGTGAGCAGCGTGACGGGGATGCCCGCCGCGTCGCAGTACTTCGAAAGTGTCGCATGGTGCTGGCGGGCGAGGATTTCGGTCGGCACCATCAGCGCGCCCTGGGCACCACTCTCAATGGCTGTTGCCAACGCCAGCAGCGCGACCACCGTTTTGCCTGAGCCCACGTCGCCCTGCAGCAGGCGGAGCATGCGGTCACCCGAGGCCATGTCGCGGAGGATGTCGTCCACTGCCCCGGCCTGCGCGCTGGTGAGGCTGTAGGGGAGTGCCTGGACGAGCTTGGCACGAAGATCGCCGGTACCCGGCAGCTTGCGCCCCTGCGCCCGCTTCATGCTGGCGCGGACGAGTGAGAGGGCGAGCTGGTTCGCCAGCAGTTCGTCATATGCCAGCCGGCGCCGTGCGGCACTCTCGAGGCCGACGGCGGTCGGTGCGTCCGGGTGATGCAGGGCGCGAAGCGCCGCGCCGAAGGCCGGCCAGCCGTGGCGCTGCAGGAAGGGCAGGTCCTGCCATTCCGGCAGTTCCGGCAGCGTGGCCAGCGCCTGCGCGATGGCCTTGGCGAGGACCTTGCCGGACAGACCCTCTGTCAGCGGATAGACCGGCTCGATCAGCGGCATGCGCCCGAACTCGTCGGCCGAGACGATGTGGTCGGGATGCGCCATCTGCGGCTCGTCGTTAAACCAATCGATCTTGCCGGAGATGAAGCGGGTCTCGCCTTCGGGTAACGCCCGGCGGATCGAATCCGCATAGGCATGGAAGAAGACGAGGGTCAGCGGGCCGGTTCCGTCGGACACGTCCACCCTGTAGGGTACCCGCCTGTTGCCGGGTGGTGGTGGTCGATGACGCATGACGGTTGCCTCCACCGTCACGATGCCGTCACGCGGCAGGTTGTTGATCCTGGGTCTGAACCGGCGGTCGACGATGCCGGAGGGCAGGTGGAACAGCAGGTCGACGATGCGCGTCGTATCCCCCGGCATGCCATGCGCGGGCCGCAGGAAGGATGCCATGAGTCTGTCCAGCTTGGCACCGATGCCCTTGAGGCCGGCGGCCCCGGCAAACAGCGGATTGAGCAGCGGTGGGCGCATGAGCCTATTTCACCGGGAACCGGTTGCGGCGCAAGGGCGCTTGGGGCATGAGACCCTTCTGATGACCCTGACCCCCGAGCCAGAAGCCCGCCGGAAGCGCCTCCTGTGGCGTGCCACCCACCGTGGCATCAAGGAGATGGACCTGCTCCTCGGCGGCTTCGTGGCGAAACATCTCGACCGATTCACGGCGGCGGATATCGCCGATCTCGAGCGCATCATGGACATCCCCGACCAGGACATGCTGTCCTGGGCGACGAAACAGGCCGACGTGCCCACCGAACACCTCTCGCCACTGCTGATCCAAGTCCTCGCCTACACGCCATGATCGATCTTGCGAAGCTGACGCCACGGCTGTCCCAGCCGGGCCGTACCACCGTTTCGGGCGTGCCGCAGGGGCTGGACGCCATGCTGCTGCCGGAGATCGCCGGTGCCGTGGACAAGCGCGTGGTGGTCCACGTGGCGGTCGACGACCAGCGCGCCGCCGTGCTGGCAGACCAACTCGCCTATTTCGCGCCCAAGCTCGAGGTGTTGCGCTTTCCCGCGTGGGACTGCCTGCCTTATGACCGCGTCTCGCCGGTGGCTGACATCGTGGCCCGAAGGCTCGCCACGCTGGCGCGGCTCCTGGAGCCCGTGAGCAAGCCCACGGTCTTGCTCACGACCGTCTCGGCCATGCTGCAGCGCGTCGTTCCGCGATCGCTGATCGAAGGGCAGAGCTTTTCGGCAGCGCCCGGCAACCGGGTGAACTCCAACCAGCTGATTTCCTATCTCGGGGAAAACGGCTTTT
The DNA here is from genome assembly GCA_046349235.1 of Hyphomicrobiales bacterium. GTDB lineage: Bacteria > Pseudomonadota > Alphaproteobacteria > Rhizobiales > Aestuariivirgaceae > Aestuariivirga. The sequence goes on along the minus strand of JAXMCT010000008.1, from coordinate 205,244 downwards.
CGCGGACGGGCACCGTGGTGGATCCGGGCGACTTCGCGGTACGCGGCGGCATCATCGACATCTTTCCGCCAGGGTCGGACGCGCCGGTGCGCCTCGACTTCTTCGGAGACACGCTGGAATCGATCAGAAGCTTCGATCCGGAGTCGCAGCGCACCACAACGACGCTCAAGCGCTTCGCGCTCAACCCCGCCAACGAGGTACTGCTGAACGAAACCTCGATCGGCAGGTTCCGCGTCAACTATGCCGAGGCTTTCGGCGGCATCGACATCAACGATCCGCTCTACGAGAGCGTGACCTCGGGGCGGAAGTACCAGGGCATGGAGCACTGGTTACCCCTATTCTACGACGACCTGTCGACGATGTTCGACTATCTCGACGACCCGGTCATCACACTCGATCATTCGGCGGACGAGGCTGTAACGGCGCGACAGGAGCAGGTGTCGGAGTTCTACAATGCCCGGCGCGAGGCGCTGGACAAGAAGGAAACCTATGGCGCGGCTCCCTACAAGCCGGTGAAGCCCGCCAGTCTCTACTTGACCGAGGCACAGTGGGCGGAAGTCCAGACCAATTACACTGTACTGGCCTTCTCGGCCTTCGAGAGCCCGAATGCCATTTCTTTCGGCGGCCGTCGCGGCCGCAGTTTTGCCGCCGAGCGCACGCAGGCAGGCGGAAATGTCTATGAGGCGGTGAGAGCCCATGCCGACGATATCCGCCGCGGCGGACGCCGTGTCGCCATCGCCTCATGGACCGAGGGTTCGCGCGAACGCATGGAGACCATTCTCAAGGACCATGACGTGGCGCCGCTGGCCGCCGCCAGAGACTGGCCGGAGTTCCTGTCCTGGGACAAGGCGATCGCCGGCCTTCTGGTGCTGGGCCTTGAAGAGGGCTTCGAGACCGACGATTTCGCCATCATTTCCGAGCAGGACATTCTCGGGGATCGCATGGTTCGCCGGGGACGGCGCAACAGGAAGGCTTCCGACTTCATCAGCGAGCTTTCGGCGCTAAGTCCGGGCGACCTCGTGGTGCATGTCGACCACGGCATCGGCCGTTTCGAGGGCCTCAGGACCATCGAGGTGCAGGGCGCGCCTCATGACTGCCTGTTTCTGATCTATGCCGGCGGCGATCGCCTGTTCCTGCCGGTCGAGAACATCGAGCTCCTGTCGCGCTATGGCTCGGACGAGCAGGGTGCGCAGCTGGACAAGCTGGGAGGCGGCGCTTGGCAGGCCAAGAAGGCCAAGCTCAAGGAACGCATCCTCAAGATCGCCGAGGGCCTGATCCGCACGGCAGCCGCACGCGAGCTGAAGCCGGGCGACGTGCTTCCGCCGCCCGAGGGAGCCTATGAGGAATTCGCCGCTCGTTTCCCATACGAGGAGACTGAGGACCAGCTTACCGCCATCGACGCCGTCATCGAGGACTTCCAGAAGGGTCGCCCGATGGACCGCCTCGTCTGCGGCGACGTTGGGTTCGGCAAGACGGAGGTTGCGCTGCGCTCGGCCTTCGTGGCTGCCATGAACGGCAAGCAGGTGGCCGTGGTGGTGCCGACGACGCTCCTTGCACGGCAGCATTTCGCCACTTTCCAGGCGCGGTTCAAGGGCCTTCCCATCAACATCGCGCAGGCCTCGCGCATGGTGCCGAAGAAGGAGCTCGACCAGGTGAAGGCGGGCATCGCCAATGGTGACGTCGACATCGTGGTGGGCACCCATGCGCTGCTGGCGGAGTCGATCAAGTTCCGTGACCTGGGGCTCATGATCATCGACGAGGAACAGCACTTCGGCGTCAAGCACAAGGAGCGGCTGAAGGAGATGCGGACCAACGTGCATGTGCTGACGCTGACGGCCACGCCCATCCCGCGCACCCTGCAGCTGGCGCTCTCGGGCGTGCGCGAACTCTCGCTCATCACCACGCCGCCGCTGGACCGGCTGGCGGTCCGCACCTACATCACCCCCTTTGATCCCGTCATCATCCGCGAGAGTCTGCTGCGCGAGCACTTCCGCGGCGGCCAGAGCTTCTACGTGGTGCCGCGCGTCACCGACCTGGACGAAATTGCCGCCTTCCTGCGCGAGACGGTACCGGAAGTGAAGTTCCGCATGGCCCATGGCCGCATGGCGCCGACCGAGCTCGAGGACATCATGACCGGCTTCTATGACCGGAAGTTCGATGTATTGCTCTCCACCACCATCGTGGAGTCGGGTCTCGACATCTCCACTGCCAACACGCTCATCATCCACCGGGCCGACATGTTCGGACTGGCACAACTCTATCAGCTGCGTGGCCGCGTCGGACGCTCCAAGCAGCGCGCCTATGCGATCTTCACGACGCCGGCCAACAAGACCTTGACGCAAGCCGCGGACAAGCGTCTCAAGGTTCTGCAGTCGCTCGATTCACTGGGCGCGGGCTTCACGCTGGCGAGCCATGACCTGGATCTGCGCGGCGCGGGGAACCTGCTGGGCGACGAACAGTCCGGACACATCAAGGAAGTTGGCTACGAACTCTATCAGCAGATGATCGAGGAGGCAGTCGCCAAGCTCCGGACCGGCGAGGACACGCTGGAGTCGGATGGCCAATGGTCACCGCAAATCAATATCGGCACTTCGGTGCTGATTCCGGAGACCTATGTGGAGGATCTGCAGGTGCGCCTGGGCCTCTATCGCCGCCTTGCCGACTTGCATGACCAGCAGGCCGTCGACTCCTTTGGCGCCGAACTGCGTGACCGTTTCGGGCCACTGCCGGAGGAGGTCAACCATCTGATCTCTGTCGTCTCGATCAAATTGCTTTGCCGGACCGCCAACGTGCAGAGCGTGGATGCCGGGCCGAAAGGTGCCGTCATGGCTTTCCGGGGCGACTCCTTTGCCAACCCGCAGGCCCTGGTGCAGTGGATCACGGGGCAAGGCGCCAAGGCCAAGCTCCGCCCTGACATGAAGCTCGTGGTCATGCGCGAGTGGGAAACGCCGGAAGAGCGCCTCAAGGGAACGCGACAATTGATGCAGACACTGGTGAAGCTGGCGGCCTAGGTCTCGCCGGTTTCCTTGGCCACGCGGGTGATGGCATCGACCAGCACGGCAGGCGACTGCGCGCCCACCAGCGCATAGCTCTGCGCCAGGATGAAGGTCGGAACGCCGGTTACGCCGATGTTGGTGGCGTGCTGGATTTCTGCCCTGGTCTCCTCGACGTCCTGCTCGGTGTCGAGCAGTTCGCGGATCTGCCGGGCATTGACGCCCGCATCACCGGCGCAGGCAGCAAGCACGTCGCGGTCGCCCACGTCCTTGCCCTCACTCCAGTAAGCCACGAACAGCCGTTCGACGACCTCGTTCTGGCGGTCGACCGTGTGGGCCCAGCGGATGAGGCGGTGCGCATCGAGCGTATTGGGGGTTCGCGTGATGGCCTCGAAATTATAGGGAACGTCCAATTCCCTCCCTGCCTCGATAAGCGGATCGTGGATGGTCTTCAGCCGCTCGGCGCCAAATTTGGTGAGCATGTATTCGTGCCGGTCGAGGCCTTCGGGCGGAATGCTCGCGTCGAGCATGTAGGGCCGCCAACGGATGAAGACGTCCATGTCGAGGGCCGCGAGCGCGGCATCGAGCCGGCGTTTCCCGAGAAAGCACCAGGGGCAGATGACGTCCGACACGACGTCGATGGTGAAACGGTCAGCCATGCTCAGGGCTTCTCCAGCGCTTTCCGGTTGAGCTTTCCGTTGGCGGTCCGTGGGAGCGCAGGCACGAACCATATCTGTTTCGGACATTTATAGGCCGCGAGCCGCTCCCTGACAAAGGCCATCACGGCGTCTTCGTTAACATGTGCACCTTCCCGTAGGACAAGAAAGGCCGCAATGATCGTGGCCGTTTCCGATACGCGCCATTCGCGCACTCCCGCATCGACGACATCTGAATGCTGCAGCAGCACCCTCTCCACCTCCAGCGGCGAGACACGGAAGCCACCGGCATTCATCATGTCGTCGACGCGGCCGTGGCACCAGACATAGCCTTCGACATCGAGTTCGGCGGTATCGCCCGTCGCGAACCAGTCCGCCGTGAAGCGCTCCTCACCCCAGTAGCCGAGAAACAGGCCAGGATCGCTTCGGTGCACGGCGATCTCGCCATTGTCGAGAATCCTGATCGAACGACCTTTCTGCGGCTTTCCCGGCGAACCGGCCTTCACCGGCACCGTGGGAGAGGAAGAGATGTATGTCGAAATCTCGCTCATCCCGAGCGCCTCGTAGAGTTCCCGCCCCGTCTGCTCGCGCCAGCCATCGAGCAGGGGACGGGCCAGCGCCTCGCCTGCTGTCAGCCCATGGCGGAGCGTGGCGCCGGGATGAAAGCCGCTGCGCAGGAGATGACGGTAGATGCCGGGGACCGAGGCCATGATGGTGACGCCATGTTCGTCGATGAGCCGCGCCCACACGCCGTCATCCTTCCCGCCCGTATAGACCACGGAGGTACAGCCGTTCGCGAAGGGGTCGAACAGCCCAGTGCCAAGTGTGTAGGTCCAGTTGAAGGCACCCGTGTGCAACATCACGTCGTCGGGGCCAATGCCGTACCAGCCTTCATACATCGGCCGCCGCCCCCAAATCGCGCGCTGGGCATGTAGCACACCCTTGGGCATCCCCGATGTGCCGGAGGTGAAGATCATGTAAGCGGGGTCGTTGGAGCCCGTGTCCACATAGGATCCGGAAGGTGCCTGCTTCAGGCGGGCGATGTCCGGCGGTGCCAGGATGGTGACGTCGTTCAGCGCGGGCAGGGGCAGCAGGCCATCCCAGGCCAGGAAGCCCGCTCCGCTGAAAGCGACGAGTGCCGTCACCTCGGTCTGCGTGAGCATGGGAGACGCGGCGACGGGCACCGCGCCAACGGCATTGGCGGCGAGGAACGTTAGCGCATAATCGACGGAATTGCCCATGCGGATGAACAGTCGTGCGCCCGGTTCGAGCCCGAGCCTGCGCAGTCCCTCGCCCATGCGCAGAACGGTGTCTTGCAACGCGCCATAGCTCCACCCCTCATTCTCCGCTCCGGCGACGATCAGTGCGGTCCTTTCGGGCGGTTTTCCGGCAAGGCAGTAGCGTGCGAGGTTCAGGCGCTCCGGCGGGGGTGCGCCGGTGAAGCTCACTTGTTGCGCCAGAGCGTGGTGGCCTCGAAGCCGGGCAGTGGTTGGACCTCGGGTCGTCCGATGGAGTTCCAGCGCGCCACCCACTGGCCGCCGGCATCATAGAACGGCACCATGTAGAAACCGGATGTGAGCAGGCGGTCCTCGGCATGGACGGCCGCGACATAATCCTCGCGCGTCTTGGCATCCAGCATGGATTGGATCGCATGGTCCACCGCCGGATCGGCGATGCCCGGATAGTTGCGCGTGCCCGGCACTGTGCGACCGTCAGAGCCAAAATAGAGCACTTGCTCATTGCCGGGCGAAAGCGAGTTGAACCATGTGGCCGGAATCATGTCGTAGTCATAGCTGTTCTGCAGCGAGGTGAATTGCGCCGCATCGATGATGCGCACATTGGCCGTGATGCCAATGGCCTGCAGCGTGCGCTGGTAGTGCAGCGCGATCTTTTCCTGGTCGCGGTCCTTGACGAGGATGGTGAAGGTGAAGGGTTCGCCCTTGTCGTTGACGAGGCCCTTGTCACTGACCTTCCAACCGGCCTCGGCGAGAAGGCCCACGGCTTTTCTCAGCATCTTGCGGTCACGGCCTGAACCGTCACTGACGGGGAGCTTGTAGGTGCCGTCTGTGAATTCGGGGCGCAGCTTGCCGAGGGCATCGCCCAGCACCTCCTTCTCGGCGTCGTCGATGGGTTTGCCTTCGGAGGAGAGTTCCGAGCCACCGTAGTAGCCATAAGTGCGGTGGTAGGCATTGTTGAACAGGTTTGCGTTGGCCCACTCGAAGTCGAAGGCCATGACGAGCGCCTCGCGCACGCGCGGATCTTCGAAGATCGGGCGGCGGGTGTTGAAGATGAAGCCGGAGGCCGGTGCGGGCGTTCTCTGCTCCACCTTTTCCAGCGTGATCTTGCCGTCCTTCACGGCGGGGAAATCATAGCCGGTATTCCAGCGGCCCGGCTCCGTCTCGATACGCACGTCGGCGAGACCCGACTTGAAGGCCTCGAAGGCAGCATTGGCGTCCCGGTAATAGTCGAAGCGCACCGTGTCGAAGTTCCACAGACCCTTGCTGATCGGCAGGTCCTTTCCCCAGTAGTTCGGGTTCTTCCGGAACGTGATGGTTTCGCCTGCCTTGATCTTGTCCATGACATAGGGACCGGTTCCCAGCATCGGATCGAGTGTCGTCTGGGCGAAGTCCTTGCCTTGCCAGGCAGCCTTGGACAGGATCGGCATCAGGCCGACGATCAGCGGAAGTTCGCGGTCGCCCGCCTCCTGGTGGAAGGTCACGGTATGGTCGTCAGGCGTCTCGACCTTGGTGATCTTGGAATAGGAATTCTTGAAGTTCGGGCGGCCCTTGTCGCGCAGCGTCTCCATCGAGAAGACGACATCAGCGGAAGTGACGGGAGAGCCATCGGAGAATTTCGCCTCCGGTCTGATCCTGAAGGTGAAGGTCTGGCGGTCGTCCGACACGTCGATCGATTCCGCGACCAGCCCATAGAGCGAGAAGGGCTCGTTCCAGTTCCGCCCCATCAGGCTTTCGAACACGTAGGTGCGCGTTCCGGTCACAGGCTGCCCCTTCACGATGAAGGGGTTGACGCTGTCGAAGGAGCCGGTGATGGCCTGGCGGAGTTCGCCGCCCTGCGGAGCATCTGGATTGGCATAGGGCAGGTTCTTGAAATCGGGGGGCAGGGCCGGGTCGCCCAGCATGGCGATGCCGGGCCTGGGCGCGGCCTGGGCCAGCGTGGAGAAGGCCAGGAAGGCCGTTGCGAGGAGGGCGGTGCGGCGGAGCATTGTCATGGTCCCTCGATTGCAATGCGAATCGGGAAACATCATGGCCGGGCGAACCCGGCCATGAAAGTCCCGTTCAGCGGACCAGGATATTCTGGAATTGCCAGGCATCCCGGCGGTCGAGATCGGAGGGGAACAGCTCTACGACGGAGTCGAGCGGCGTCCATGACGTGTAGACCCCACGCACCGGACCCAGATAGGGGGTCTGGATCTCCAGACAGCGCTTGTAGTCCATCTCATCGGTTTCGACGATGCCGGCCATCGGGTTCTCGATCGCCCAGATCATGCCTGCCAGCACGGCCGAGGTCACCTGCAGGCCAGTGGCGCTCTGGTAGGGGGCAAGCTTCCGCGCATCCTCGATCGAAAGCTGCGAGCCGAACCAATATGCGTTCTTCTTGTGGCCGTAGAGCAGCACGCCGAGCTCATCCATGCCATCGGCGATCTGGCTCTCGTCGAGCACATAGTAGTTCTTCGGATGCTTGCCGCCATTTCCCAGCATCTCCACCCACGACAGCACGGCGTCGTTGGACGGGTGGTAGGCATAGTGGCAGGTCGGGCGGTAGCTCACCTTGCGGCCGGAGCGCACCGTGAAATAATCCGCAATCGAGATTGCCTCGTTGTGGGTGACGAGGAAGCCGAAATGCGGGCCTTCGGTCGGCGTCCAGGTCCGCACCCGTGTGTCTGCGCCCGGGTTGTCGATGTAGATCGCCGCGCCGCAGCCGGTCTTGTGCCGGCGGCCCCTCGGCGGCAGCTTCTTTTCATGTGTGCCCCAGCCGAGTTCGGCGGGTTGCAGGCCCTCCGAGATGAAACCTTCCACCGACCAGGTATTCACGAAGGTGCCGAAGGGTTTCGGCTGCTTGGCGCGCTGCGTGTCGCGCTCGGCAATGTGGATACCCTTGACGCCAAGCTTCTTCATGAGCTTCGCCCAGCCGTCGCGGGTGGTCGGCTCGGCTGCCTTGGTCTTCGTGGCCTTGGCGATGTCCATCAGCGCCTGCTTCACGAACCACGACACCATGCCGGGGTTGGCGCCGCAGCATGACACCGCCGTTGGGCCGGGGCCGAGCGCGCGCTTCAAGTCGAGCATGCGTTCGCGCAGCATGTAGTTGGTGCGGTCGCCCTGCGCCATCTTGTTGTTGTAGTAGAATCCGGCCCACGGCTCGATGACGGTGTCGATGTAGAGAGCGTGCGTCTCGCGGGCCAGCCGCATGATGTCGAGGCTGTCGACATCGACCGAGAGGTTCACGATGAAGGCGGGACCCGGACCGGCGGTGAGAAGCGGCTTCAGCACCTGGCGGTAGTTCTTCCGGGTGATCGCCGCCTTGATGAAGGTGGCGCCCTGCTTTTCGGCCAGCTGACTCCTGGACGCGTCGGGATCGATGACCGTGATCTGCTTCGGGTCGCACTTGATGTGGCGGAGGATCAACGGCAGTGTGCCCCGTCCGATCGAGCCGAAGCCGATCATCACGATGGGGCCATTCCACGCGGCGTGCACGGGCCAGTTGGTCATTTCATCGGAACTCCTGTGTTTGAGGGATTGGAGATGCGCCTATAGCGGGAAGGGCAGCCATTCAAAAGGAGAATCTGCAACCCGCCATGGAGCGCGCTTCAGCCCTTGGCGTGTGCGTAACGCCAGAGTTCATGGCGTATCTTCGCCCGCTTGTAGGCGTCGAACACCGAAATCGCATAGACGAACAGCCCGCCGGCCAGCTTGCCGACGATCGAGACCTCGGGCTTTGCCGTCAGGATGGTGAAGGCTCCGAGCAGGAACATGAAGAACAGGAAGATGAGCCCGCGATGCGGCTCGCGGTTGAAGACTTGTCCCGAGTCCGGCAGCAGGATAGCGAGCGCCAGCACGGCGAGGGGATTCATCGGGCGCGTTTCGGGTGCGGCGGGGGCAGGACTCATGAATTGGTCTCCGGATGTGCCAGCAAGTCTGCTCGCAGCGCGACGAGGTAATCAAGCAGCGGTCTGACCTGCGCCGCCGGAAGTGGCGACAAACCCATTTCACTGTCGCGGAACAGCAGATAACGGCCCCGGTTGGCCTCTTCCGCCAGCCATACGATGCGCAGGCCCTTCGGCGAGATCAGGAGTTCCTTGGCACGCTCGTCGTCGAGGATCGCAGTATGCTTGAGCAGGAGCTGGCGCGGCGGCAGCAGGGCCGGTGCATCGGTCCGCACCGAGCAGTCATGCGGGAAAGCCGGATCGGCGGCCATCTGCACCGGAAGCTCATTGTACTTCGAGAATGTTTCCACGCCGCGAGGCCGCATCATCAGGTCGAATGTAGCCCTGACAGGCATCGGCTCGGGCAGGCTCACCAGCAGCCACAGGCTGGGGAGCTTGCGGAAGTTCAGTGTGTCGGGCACCAGCTGTATGTCAAAGGTAAGGTCGCGATAGGTGCCAGAAATGCGCGGAAAGCCGTCCGGCTTCAGCTTCTTCAGGCCGCCCGAGAACAGGGACTGGACCTCGTCGAGGAATGCGGCCCGGCGTGCGGCACGCTGCCGGCCATCCCGCACGGTGCCGGTCAGCGCATAGAGGAGGCCGGTGCCGGCGATCGCGGCGGCCAGAGCCAGAAGGATGTTGGTGATGGTCAATCGCGTTCCCCGCCATGGAACTGGCCCGCCTCGGGGGAGGCGGGCCAGGGCTGTTCGCGTGTCAGGCGCGTTCCGTCAGTAACCGCGCGGGCGTGGCCACGGCATGGTGAACTGGTCACCGCGTCTCACGAAGCGGTAGCGCCAGAAGTGGAACCACAGCGAGACCACGATATAGAAGCCGACCATGGCGATCAGCTGCGTGCCATAGCCGAGGAACACCGCGAAATAGGTGACCGCGCAGAGCATGAGCAGCACGATGGCCGGGACCGGGTGGAACGGGTGCACATAGCCGCGCTTGATGGTGTCGAGCGGCCACTTGCGGCGGAACAGGATCACGTTGATCGGCATGAAGGTGTACTCCAGCAGACCGGACAGGATCGAGAAGGTGATCACCTGGTCCAGCGGTGCACCCAGCGCGAAGATGATGGCGATGGGAACCAGGAAGATGATCGACCGGAAGGGCGTCCTGTACCGCGGATGCACGGCGCCGAACCACTGCGGCAGGTAATGGTCGCGGCCCATGGCGAACCAGGCGCGCGAGGCATCGTTGATGCAGCCGTTGGCCGAGGCCATGGTCGAGAACATCGTGCCGATGCCGAGCAGCACCATCAGGAAGGTCGAGCCCGACAGGCGGCTGGCGTCGAACAGCGGAGCCACCGAGCCGTTCACGCCGTCGCCGAGAAACTCCCACGGCAGGATGCCGGTGCAGACATACCAGGTGAGGGTGGCAGCAATGAGCAGCGTGATGATGCCCGCCATGGTGCCGAAGGGCAGGGCGCGCGCCGGGCTGCGGACTTCTTCCGCGGCCTGCGTGGTGCCCTCGATGCCGAGATAGTACCACAGGCCGAAGTGCATGGCCGCGACCACGCCGATCGGGCCATAGGGCAGCGAGGCGCCGCCGCTCATCAGTCCGGCATGGTGCAACTGCGTCGTGCCGGTCAGCGTCGAGAGGAACAGCACGATGATGGCGATGAACGCCACGGCCGTGATGACCAGGTTGAAGTTCAGCGTGGCCAGCACGCCCCTGTAATTGAGCCAGGCCAGGAACAGGATCGTCAGCACGATGAACGGCGTCTGGTTGAGTTCGCCCGTGTATCCAGAAAGGGCAGCCACCTGGCTGACGAGGTAGCCCAGCGTGATGGCGTTGGCGGCTTCCAGCATGGTGTAGGCGAACACCAGGTAGAGGCCGACGTTGAAGGCCATCAGCGGGCCGATGATGTGCTTGGCCTGCGTGTACTGGCCGCCGGCCGCGGCGACGGTCGACGTCACCTCGGAGTCGATCATGGCCACGCAGGTATAGAGCAGGCCGGCGAACCAGCAGGCGATCAGCGCGGCATAGGCGCCGCCCTTGCCGACTGCGAAGTTCCAGCCCATGTACTCGCCGACGAGCACGATGCCGACGCCCAGCGCCCACACGTGCGCCGGACCCAGAACGCGCAGCAGGCTGATCTTCTCGACCTTTCCGCCGGCAGCTTCGGATGCATTTGCCATTGTCAGGCCCTCAGATCTTGTGCTGTTCGGTCATGGCTTCGAGTTCGCCTTCACGCGAAGAGGTGAGTGCCTCCTCGGAGTAGGACGACTCGATCCTGAACCAGTCGATCACGATGTAGAGGCCGAAGATCACGGAGAGGATCCAGGCCGCGTATTCCATGTAATTCCAGAAATGCATGGCCTGCCCCTATTTCCTGTCGCCGAATTTCTCGGCAATGACTTCCTTGTATTCCTCGCCCGAGAACTTGATGATGAGGAAGAAGTAGCCGATCACCACGATGATCATCACCATGAGTTCGAGATAGTTGATGGTGTAATCGTAGCGGGCCGTGATGATGTTCTGCAGAGCTTCGTTGTCCGGATTGTCGAAGCCCAGCGCGTTGTAGGCGGCGATCTTCTCCGGTGTGTCTTGTCCGAGGTCGGCCCAGGTTGCGGTGGGGTTGAACGGGGCGGGTGTCTTGGCACCGCCCGCGAGGTCGAGCCACAGCGGCACGCGCAGCGCGCCGATGATCAGGATGAGCAGCACAAGCACGTCGATGATCTGCCCGAACTTGCCCTGATGCGGAGGAGTGTATCTAGCCATGTTGCCTCATCTCCCTCAGTGCCGGTGGCCGCGCATCTCGTCGAGATGCTTGATGTCGAGGCCGTAGATGAAGTCCTTGTCTTCCTTGTAGTGTCTCACCAGCGCGCTCATCGACGCGGTGTTGAAGAGGAGGACGGCGGCGCCACCGATCAGAAGGATGATGCGCCACGGACCCTCGGGTGCGAGGTTCCAGCTGAAGATCATCACGAAGATGACCGCGAACCAGAGGCCGATGACGAACGCGTATGCGACCAGCACATCGCGTTTGTACATCGCCTCAATGCGTTGCTTGAGGTCAGACATGCGTTTCTCCCATTGTCCAGCCGTTTTCCCCGCAGCGGGCTGGGCCAATCCCCTTTGATTGAGTCGATTGCTGCGAAGCAATTTTGTTGTCTGTGAGTAAACTCCCCCTTGATTGCGATGTCAAGCAATCAAGCCGCCAAATGTCGGCAAGTGGTCGGTTTCAGACCATCGGACTGCGGAAGTCCCTCATGCGTTCGGCAAGTCCATGGGCAGACAAGCCGGTTCCCAGCGACGCTACGTTGAATTCCGGCTGGCGCAACAACCTGCTGAACAGGCCAAGTGCGCGCGCCGACCAGGTGATTCCTGCCGCAGACCGTTCGGGTTCGGCCACGTCCATCTGCAGGGCATAGGAGCGACCGTTGAAGATCACCTTCCAGCTGATGGCCTCCCATGCGATCGGGCGCACCGAGAGGCGCCGGTCCATCAGCCCGGCATCGGTCATCTCGATGGCATTCCCCGAGAGCCGTGCGACGCGCCAGCAGTGGCCCGCCATGACGAGTCCCGCGAGGGTGAGGACCGCGCCCATGACGATGAGCACCACCGCTCCGCCGTTCTCGGATGGCCCGAGCAGCCCGTAACCTGCCGCACCGAAAAGCAACCCGACCGCGATCTCCGCCACCCAGAACAGCAGCAGGAGTCGGGGAAGCGTGGGGCGGTTGGCGATCAGCACGGGCGCAGGCATGTGCAAAGAAGGCCCGCGCCGGGGCCCGGAAGTCAAGTGTTGCAAGCCACCCCCATCAGGGGATACTCACCGCCTGAAACGATTCAGGAACAAGAATGGCCAAGCCCGCCAGCAAGTCCACCAAGGCCTCCGACTCCCTCTTTGACGATCTTCCCGCAGCGTCGCGGCCGTCTTCTGCCAAGGCGCCCGCCAGGTCGCGCGGCGAGGAGAGCTACACCGCCGCCGACATCGAGGTGCTGGAGGGGCTGGAGCCTGTCCGCCGCCGCCCGGGCATGTATATCGGTGGCACCGACGAGAAGGCGCTGCACCACCTCTTCGCCGAAGTGCTCGACAACGCCATGGACGAGGCCGTGGCCGGCCACGCCACCTGGATCGACGTCAGCTACACCGCGGATGGCTATCTCGCCGTCACCGACAATGGCCGCGGCATCCCGGTCGACCCGCACCCGAAGTTCAAGGACAAGTCGGCCCTCGAGGTCATCATGACCACGCTGCATGCCGGCGGCAAGTTCGACTCCGGCGCCTACGAGACATCGGGCGGCCTGCACGGCGTCGGCGTCTCGGTGGTGAACGCCCTGTCGGACCACGTGATCGTGGAGGTGGCCCGTGGCCAGCAGCTCTATCGCCAGGAATTCCGCCGCGGCAAGCCCGTGGGCGCCATAGAGAGCCTCGGCAAGGTCTCCGGCCGGCGCGGCACCAGGGTGTCGTTCCATCCCGACGAGCAGATCTTCGGCAAGGGCAACACCGCATTTTCGGCGGCGCGCCTCTACAAGATGTCGCGTTCCAAGTCCTACCTGTTCGGTGGCGTCGAGATCCGCTGGTCTTGCGATGCCTCGCTGATCAAGGACAAGGAGACGCCGGAGAAGGCCGTTCTGCATTTCCCCGGCGGCCTGAAGGACTTCCTGGCCGAGCGGCTGGAAGGCAAGCACCGCGTGGTCGACGAGATCTTCTCCGGCCGGGTGGAAAAGGAAGGAAGCCACGGTACGGTCGAATGGGCCGTGGCGTGGTTCGGCGGCGACGACGGCTTCTCCTCGTCTTACTGCAACACCATCCCGACGCCCGAGGGCGGCACGCATGAGCAGGGCCTGCGCACCGCGCTGACCAAGTCGATCCGCAACTACGCCGAGATGACCCAGAACAAGCGCGCCGCGGTGATCACCGCGGACGACGTGATGACCTCGTCGGGCGCGCTGCTCTCCGTCTTCATCCGCGAGCCGGAGTTCCAGGGCCAGACCAAGGACAAGCTGGCGACGGTCGAGGCCATGCGCATCGTCGAGAACGCGGTGCGCGATCATTTCGACCATTGGCTCACCGGCCATCCGGCCCAGGCCGACCGCCTGCTCAACTTCATCATCGAGCGCGCCGAGGAGCGCATCAAGCGCCGCCAGGAAAAGGACGTCTCGCGCAAGACCGCGGTGCGGAAGCTCCGCCTTCCCGGCAAGCTCGCCGATTGCTCGGCGACGCAGAAGGACGGTTCCGAACTCTTCATCGTCGAGGGCGACTCGGCCGGCGGCTCCGCCAAGCAGGCGAGGAACCGCGAGACCCAGGCCGTGCTGCCGCTGCGCGGCAAGATCCTCAACGTCGCCTCGGCGACGAAGGACAAGCTCAGCCAGAACCAGCAGCTCGCCGACCTCATCCAGGCCTTGGGCTGCGGCACCGGCTCCTCCTATCGCGAGGAAGACCTGCGCTACGACAAGATCATCATCATGACCGACGCCGACGTCGACGGCGCCCACATCGCCTCGCTGCTGATGACCTTCTTCTACCGCCAGATGCCGGCGCTGATCGACGAGGGCCACCTCTACCTGGCCGTGCCGCCGCTCTACAAGCTGGCCCAAGGCCCCAAGGTCGCCTACGCCCGCGACGAAAGGCACCGCGAGGAGCTGATGCGCACCGAGATGTCGGGCCGCGGCAAGGTAGAAGTGAGCCGTTTCAAGGGCTTGGGTGAAATGCTTCCGTCTCAGCTTAAAGAAACGACGATGGATCCCAAGAAGCGCCATCTGCTCCGCGTCACCCTCGAGGACGCGGCCCGCACCGCCACGGCGAAAACGGTTGAGCAGCTCATGGGCAACAAGCCCGAGGAGCGGTTCAACTTCATTTCGGAGCGGGCGGAGTTCGTGAGCGAGGAGGGGCTGGACATCTAGTCCTCCCGCCTTGCCGTCACTTCCCGGCGAGGGCCCACTCTTGCGTCTGATGGACTACGCGCAGAGACACCATCTCTGCGCTCAGCCCTTGTCGGTTTGAAGCTTTGCGCCGCCCGATCGCCTTTCCCTTCGCCTCGTTGTATCGTATTGGAGATAAATACTACGAAAGAGAGCAACATGGGGAGCTTTGGAAGGCGGGGCCAGCCGCCCGCGGGGTCCACTTCAAGGCCAATGCCTCGCCCGCCCTCCGATCAGGTCCCGATCGAGGATGATCCCGACGGGACCGGAACATCCGGCTTCGCGATTTTCATGGGGTTCGCCGCATCGGCGGTGCTTGGGGTCGCCATCGTGGTGGCCAGCGTCGTGGCGTTCAATTCCTATCCGTGGGGCGGGGTGCTGGGGGCGATCACCGGCGCAAGTGCGGCGGCGGACTATGTCTCGCCGCTCGATGCCAGTTGCGGCAGGGGCTGGACGAGGAACCTGCCCAACGGCCGCCAGCTTCGATGCTATCTGACCAGCAATGTCTCGCGCCTCTGCCAGCCGGAAGAGCGACGCCATCTCGTCGCGGTGCTGCAGCAATACAGCACGGATGCGGCCGCCTTCGACCGCGCCTTCGCCGTGGCCTCGCTGCAAATGATCGGCAAGGTCCAGACTCAGGGTTTCAAGCTCGGCTACATGGCCTCCAAGGTCAGGCACGAGCGCAACTCGCAGCGCCAGCAGGCCGAGGACTGGAAGGAGATCGACTCGATCTCCGAGGACATCAGCGCCGCGCCGAATGCCGTGTTGCGGAGCGCCAAGGATCACGTTCCTCAGCATATCCTCGTCGCCGACATCAAGACACTGATGCTGAAGGGCCTGATTTCGGTCGAGGAGTTCGGCTGGGCGGGGAACAGCCTCGTCGAAAGCGCCCAGCGCGACATCGCTGCGATGCATGAGAAGGTCGCGCCAATCTGCCCCGGCGCGCCGAAGTCCGGATGAGGCAAAAAAGTCCCGGAGATGCCGGGGCTCTTGCCAGGGCGGGCCTCACCACATGCGGCGCATGTCGTCGACGTCGAGGCGGCTGAGGCCGATGTCGCGCAGCAGGCGCTCATCCAGCGCCGAGAGTTCGGCGATGGCTCTGCTGCGCCGGACCGGGTGGAGCAGCGAGGCGAGACCGCGGCCGAGGCGCGAGGTGAAGGGCAGGGCGAGGGGAAGGGTGGTCATGGCGGGTCTCCGTCAGGCTTGGTGTGTGTGGCCCCTCCCTAGCGGCCGACTCGCCGCCGTGATGTGATGCCGGTCACCCCCCGGCTCAGAATCCGAGCACGGCCTTGGCGGCGGTCATCACCGCGAGGCAGGCGAGGATCACCAGCACGATCCTGCGGAAGCGCGCGGGGTCGGCCGACTTGAAGATCCGCGCGCCGAGCCAGACGCCCGCCGCCAGTGCCGGCAGGAAGGCCAGAGCCAGCAGGCCCGAGCCGCGCGTCACCAGTCCCTCGCGGGCGAGGAAGAACAGGCCGGTCACGTCGGTCATGATGAAGAAGGCGATGAGCGAGGCCCGGCCGGCAGCGTGCCCGGCGGGGCTGGCGAAGTAGAACAGGATCACCGGCGGTCCGCCGATGCCGAAGGCGCCGTTGGCAATGCCGGTCGCAGCACCCACCGCCAGCGTGGCCGGGCCGTTGGGCATCGACTTCAGGGCGAAGCCGCGCCACAGCAGGAGCGTCGCCACCAGCACGAACACCGCCAGCGCCAGGGTCATCGGTGCCTGCGGCACGTTGGCGAGGAAATAGACGCCCACCGGCGTTCCGATCACGGTTCCCGCCAGCAGGAAGGCCAGCGAACGCCAATGCACGTCACGCCAGATCGACGGCAGCATATGCAGGCTCGCCGCGATCTCCAGCATGAAGATTGCCGGGATGACCTGGGCCGGCGCGAAGATCAGGGACAGCGAGGTTATGGCGAGGAGCGAGAAGCCGAAGCCGGAATAGCCACGCACGATGGCAGCGAGAAACACCAGGCCGGAGGCGAGTGCTATGGGAAGCAGGGCAGGCACGGCAGGGAGGTTTCCTCGTTCCGCCGCGAGGAAACCTCCCTTTCTGGGCTGCGGGTAGCGCCAGCGCCGCCCGAACTAGTGGACAGGCGTTCGCAACTCTGCCGTGTGGTCGTCGGGCTGGATCAGCCCGATGACCGCACCGGAGGTGTCGGCCACGATCGACAGGCGGCCCACCCCCGGCAGCCGGAAGGCCGGCCGCAGGATCTCGCCCCCCACCTGCTCCGCCCGCTTCTGGGCGGCGGCGATGTCGTCGACCGCCAGGTAGGTCATCCAGTGCGAGGGGATCCCCTCGAAGTCCGGCTCGGTCAGCTGGAAGATGCCGCCCACGGCGCGGCCGTCCTTGTGGGCGACCCAGTAGCGGGTGCCGTCGGGCAGGGTGGTCGGCTGGAAGTCCCAGCCGAGAGTCGCACTGTAGAAGTGCCGGGCCTCGTCGGGTTCCCAGGTGTTCAGTTCATGCCACCAGACCTTGAGGGGCGAGGACGCCATGCGATTCTTCCTTTCTGCCTGTTTCCGGGGGGTCGAAGTCGCCGTCGGGGCGAAGAATCGGGTCCGAACCGGGCATCCATGTGGCCGGACAACGATTCATTGTGGCAATGAGGTGCCGGGAGGCGTAGAATTGTAGGTGCAGCGCACAATGGGCACCGGCAAAGCGCCGAGAAACGCCCTTTCGACCGGCAAAATGGCCGCTTTTTGGGGTTGACAGCGCGCGCTCCCGCCCGTAGAACCCGCCACGCTTCCCAACGGCAGGCCCGTCGGTGCTTCGCGCACCGAAACGCTTTCGAGGGCAGCGAAGAAGGACATTCAAGGTCACGACCCTGTGGGCCCTGCCGGCTCCATGGTCCTCTGGTTTTGAGCACTGCGCGATCCAAGAGCCCGGACCGCGCCGGTGTTTTTGTTATGTGCAATCGGGTTCGAAGGTAGAGACAAGGCCACAATGCCGACGATCAACCAGCTAATTCGCAAGCCGCGCCAGGCGCCGACCTACCGCAACAAGGTCCCGGCGATGCAGGCCTGCCCGCAGAAGCGCGGCGTTTGCACGCGCGTCTACACCACCACGCCGAAGAAGCCGAACTCGGCTCTGCGCAAGGTGGCCAAGGTTCGCCTCACCAACGGCTTCGAGGTCGTGAGCTACATCCCGGGTGAAGGTCATAACCTTCAGGAACACTCGGTGGTGATGATCCGCGGCGGCCGCGTGAAGGACCTTCCCGGCGTTCGCTATCACATCATCCGCGGCGTGCTCGACACCCAGGGCATCGTCAAGCGTCGTCAGCGCCGTTCGAAGTACGGCGCGAAGCGTCCGAAGTAAGATCGGGGAGACTCAGAAATGTCGCGTCGTCATCGCGCCGAGAAGCGTGAAATCAATCCGGATCCGAAGTTCGGCGACCTCGTCGTCTCGAAGTTCATGAACAACCTTATGTACGAGGGCAAGAAGTCGGTTGCCGAAGGCATCGTCTACGGCGCCTTCGACAAGATCCAGGCGAAGGCCAAGGCCGACCCGATCCAGGTGTTCCACGAGGCCCTCAACAACGTGGCTCCGGCCATCGAGGTCCGCTCCCGCCGCGTCGGCGGCGCCACCTACCAGGTCCCCGTCGAAGTCCGCACCGAGCGCCGCCAGGCCCTCGCCATCCGCTGGATCATCACCGCGGCGAGGAACCGCAACGAGACCACCATGGTCGACCGTCTGTCGGGCGAGCTGCTCGACGCCTCGCAGAACCGCGGCACCGCCGTGAAGAAGCGCGAAGACACCCACAAGATGGCGGAAGCGAACCGCGCCTTCTCGCACTACCGCTGGTAAGAGCTACAGGACACGAAGATTATGGCCCGCGCCCACCAACTCGAGGACTATCGTAACTTCGGCATCATGGCCCACATCGATGCCGGCAAGACGACGACCACCGAGCGCATCCTCTATTACACCGGCAAGTCCCACAAGATCGGCGAAGTCCATGACGGTGCCGCGACCATGGACTTCATGGAGCAGGAGCAGGAGCGCGGCATCACCATCACCTCCGCCGCCACCACCGCTTTCTGGAACGGCAAGCGGATGAACATCATCGACACCCCCGGCCACGTCGACTTCACCATCGAAGTCGAGCGTTCGCTGCGCGTGCTCGACGGTGCGGTCTGCGTGCTCGACTCGAACCAGGGTGTTGAACCCCAGACCGAGACCGTGTGGCGCCAGGGCGACAAGTACTCCGTCCCGCGCATCGTGTTCTGCAACAAGATGGACAAGACGGGCGCGTCCTTCGAGCAGTGCATCAAGGACATCAAGGAGCGCCTCGGCGCCCGCCCGGTTCCGATCCAGCTGCCGATCGGCTCCGAAGCCAACTTCAAGGGCATCATCGACCTCGTCCGCATGAAGGCCGTGGTCTGGGAAGACGAGGCGCTCGGCGCCAAGTTCCACGATGAAGACATTCCGGCCGACCTCCTCGCCGCCGCCGAACAGGCCCGCGCCGAGATGATCGAGGCTTGTGCCGAACTCGACGACCAGGCCATGGACGACTACCTGAATGGCAAGGAAATCGACAATCCGACCATCAAGAAGCTGCTGCGCAAGGCCGTCCTGACCGGCGCCTTCTTCCCCGTGCTCTGCGGCTCTGCCTTCAAGAACAAGGGCGTGCAGCCGCTGCTCGACGCCGTCGTCGACTACCTGCCGTCGCCGCTCGACCGTCCGGCCATCAAGGGCATCGACCCCAAGACCGGCGAGGAGACCACCCGACCGTCGTCGGACGAGGCGCCGCTGTCGCTGCTGGCCTTCAAGCTCATGGATGACCAGTACGGCATCCTGACCTTCTGCCGCATCTATTCCGGCGTGCTCACCAAGGGCATGTCGCTCCTCAACTCGACCCGCGAGAAGTCCGAGCGCGTCGGCCGCATGGTTCTCATGCACGCCAACAACCGCGAGGAAATCTCGGAAGCCTATGCCGGCGACATCGTCGCCCTCGTGGGCCTGAAGGACAGCCGCACCGGCGACACGCTGTGCGACCCGAACAAGCCCGTCATCCTCGAGAAGATGGAATTCCCGGATCCCGTCATCGAGATGAAGGTCGAGCCCAAGACCAAGGGCGACCAGGAAAAGATGGCCGTGGCGCTGCACAAGCTCGCTGCCGAAGATCCGTCCTTCCGCGTCTCGACCGATAGCGAGTCCGGCGAGACCATCATCAAGGGCATGGGCGAACTTCACCTCGACATCAAGGTCGACATCCTGAAGCGCACCCACAAGGTCGAGGTCCAGGTCGGCGCCCCGCAGGTCGCCTACCGTGAGGCGATTACCCGCAAGGTGACCAAGGACTACACCCACAAGAAGCAGACCGGCGGCACGGGCCAGTTCGCCCGCGTCATCCTCGAGATCGAGCCGAACGAGGCCGGTGCCGGCAACGCCTTCGAGTCCCGCATCGTCGGCGGCTCGGTGCCGAAGGAATACATCCCCGGCGTCGAAAAGGGCCTGAACTCGGTGCTGACCTCCGGTCCGCTCATCGGCTTCCCGGTGGTCGACCTCAAGGTCGCGCTGATCGACGGCGCTTACCACGAAGTCGACTCCTCCGCGATCGCCTTCGAAATCGCCACCCGTGCGGCAATGCGCGAAGCCTTCGAGAATGCTGGTGCGGTGCTGCTCGAGCCGATGATGAAGGTCGAGGTCACCTCGCCGGAAGAGTTCGTCGGTTCGGTGATCGGCGACCTCAATTCTAGGCGCGGCCAGATCGTCGGCACCTCGATGCGCGGCAACGCCAACATCATCAACGCACTGGTGCCGCTCGCCAACATGTTCGGCTACATCAACAACCTTCGTTCGATGAGCCAGGGACGCGCGTCCTACACCATGCAGTTCGACCACTACGCCCAGGTTCCGGGCCAGGTGGCCGAAGAGATCAAGAAGAAATACGCCTAATTAAGCTGAGAACGGAGACATCCGATGGCCAAAGAGAAATTCAACCGCGACAAGCCGCACTGCAACATTGGCACGATTGGCCACGTTGACCACGGCAAGACGTCGCTGACGGCAGCGATCACCAAGGTTCTGGCCGAGTCGGGCGGCGCCACGTTCACGGCGTATGACCAGATCGACAAGGCGCCGGAAGAGCGCGCCCGCGGCATCACCATCAACACCGCGCACGTCGAGTACCAGACGCAGAAGCGCCACTATGCGCACGTCGACTGCCCCGGCCACGCCGACTACGTGAAGAACATGATCACCGGTGCCGCGCAGATGGACGGCGCGATCCTGGTGGTGTCGGCTGCCGACGGCCCGATGCCGCAGACCCGCGAGCACATCCTGCTGGCCCGCCAGGTCGGCGTTCCGGCGCTGGTTGTGTTCATGAACAAGGTCGACATGGTCGACGATCCGGAGCTTCTGGACCTGGTCGAGATGGAAGTGCGCGAGCTGCTCTCGTCCTACCAGTTCCCGGGCGACGACATTCCGATCATCCGTGGCTCGGCGCTGTGCGCGCTCGAGGGCAAGAACCCCGAGATCGGCCGTGACGCCGTGCTGAAGCTGATGGAGGCGGTCGACGCCTACATTCCGCAGCCGGAGCGTCCGAAGGACCAGCCGTTCCTGATGCCGATCGAGGACGTGTTCTCGATCTCGGGCCGCGGCACGGTGGTGACCGGCCGCGTCGAGCGCGGCATCGTGAAGGTTGGCGAGGAAGTCGAGATCGTCGGCATCCGCGACACCCAGAAGACGACCGTCACGGGTGTCGAGATGTTCCGCAAGCTGCTCGACTCGGGCGAGGCGGGCGACAACATCGGCGCGCTGCTGCGCGGCGTTGACCGCGAGGGCGTGGAGCGTGGCCAGGTGCTGTGCAAGCCCGGCTCCGTGAAGCCGCACAAGAAGTTCAAGGCCGAGGCCTACATCCTGACCAAGGAAGAGGGTGGCCGTCACACGCCGTTCTTTGCCAACTACCGTCCGCAGTTCTACTTCCGCACGACCGACGTGACGGGCGTGGTGACGCTGCCGGCCGGCACGGAAATGGTGATGCCTGGCGACAACATCTCCTTCGACGTCGAGCTGATCACGCCGATCGCCATGGAAGAGAAGCTGCGCTTCGCCATCCGTGAAGGCGGCCGTACCGTCGGCGCCGGCGTCGTCGCCAAGATCACTGACTAAGGGCGGATAAAGAAATGCAACGTCAGAACATCCGTATCCGCCTCAAGGCCTTCGATCATCGCATCCTCGACACGTCGACGCGCGAGATCGTCAACACGGCCAAGCGGACCGGCGCGCAGGTGAGGGGCCCGGTGCCCCTTCCGACCCGGATCGAACGGTTCACCGTGAACCGTTCGCCGCACGTCGACAAGAAGAGCCGTGAGCAGTTCGAGATGCGGACCCACCGCCGCCTGCTCGATATCGTCGATCCGACCCCGCAGACTGTCGATGCTTTGATGAAGCTCGATCTCGCTGCCGGTGTCGATGTTGAAATCAAGCTCTAAGTCCTAGAGCTTTGAAGGAGTGAAGCGATGCGTTCTGGTCTCATCGCACAGAAGCTGGGCATGACCCGCATTTACACGGACGAGGGCGTCGTTGTCCCCGTGACCGTGTTGAAGGTCGATAACTGTCAGGTCGTCGCTCAGAAGACGAGCGACAAGGACGGTTACACTGCCCTGCAGCTTGGTGCTGGCGTCCCGAAGATCAAGCGGCTGACCAAGGCCGAGCGTGGCCATTTTGCCGTGGCCAAGGTCGAGCCGAAGCGGAAGCTGAAGGAATTCCGTGTGTCCCCCGAGAACATCATCCCGGTGGGTGCCGAAATCACCGTCGAGCATTTCGTGCCCGGCCAGTTCGTGGACGTGACCGCGACCTCGATGGGCAAGGGCTTCGCCGGCGGTATCAAGCGCTGGAACTTCGGCGGTCTGCGCGCCACGCACGGCGTGTCGATCAGCCACCGCTCGATCGGTTCCACCGGTAACCGCCAGGATCCCGGCAAGGTCTTCAAGAACAAGAAGATGCCTGGCCACCTCGGTGCCGAGACCACCACGACGCAGAACATCGTCGTCGTGAAGACGGATCTCGACCGCGGCCTGATCATGGTCAAGGGCTCGGTCCCGGGCGTCAAGGGTGCGTGGGTTTCCGTGCGCGATGCCGTGAAGCGCAAGCTTCCGGACAGCGCTCCGAAGCCGGGCGCGTTCAAGCTTCCCGAAGCCGCCGCGGCTCCGGCAGCAGAGTAAGGGTTGACGGATATGAAAGCCGATATTCACACCATCGAGGCGAAGACCGCCGGCAGCATTGAGCTCGCCGACCACATCTTCGGTCTCGAGCCGCGCGCCGACCTGATCCACCGCGTGATCCAGTGGCAGCTCAACAAGCGCCAGCAGGGCACGCACCAGGCCAAGTCGCGTGGCGAGATTTCCCGCACCACCAAGAAGCTCGGTCCCCAGAAGGGTTCGGGCGGTGCCCGTCACGGTTCGCGCAAGGCCGGCATCTTCGTCGGCGGCGGCAAGGCCTTCGGCCCCCGTTCGCGCAGCCACGAGACGTCGCTGAACAAGAAGATCCGCGCCCTCGGCCTGCGCCACGCCATCTCGGCGAAGGCAAAGGACCAGTCGCTGCTGATCCTCGACGCCGCCGCCTCGGACGGCAAGACCAAGACGCTGGTCAACGCCTTCGAGAAGCTCGGCCTCGTCAACGCGCTGATCATCGACGGCGCCGCGGTGAACGACAGCTTCGCCAAGGCCGCCCGCAGCATCCCGAACATCGATGTGCTGCCGATCCAGGGCATCAACGTCTACGACATCCTGCGCCGCAAGAAGCTCGTGCTGACCAAGGCGGCCGTCGAAGCGCTGGAGGCGCGGTTCAAGTGAGCAAGGAACACTACTACGACATCATCAAGAGCCCGGCGATCACCGAAAAGGCGACGCTGGTCTCCGAGAGCAACACGATCGTCTTCAACGTCGCCAGGGACGCCACCAAGCCGGCCATCAAGAAGGCCGTCGAGGGTCTGTTCGGCGTCAAGGTGAAGTCGGTCAACACGCTGGTGCGCAAGGGCAAGCAGCGCCGCTTCAAGGGCCAGCTGGCCATGCTGAGCGACGTCAAGAAGGCCTATGTGACCCTCGAAGAGGGCCAGCGCCTCGACGTCACGACTGGCCTCTGAGTGGTGAGATAGAACAATGGCACTCAAGACTTTCAACCCCACCAGCGCCGGCCGCCGCCACCTGATCCAGGTCGACCGCAGCCAGCTGTGGAAGGGCAAACCCGTCAAGTCGCTTGTCGAAGGCCTGTCGAAGAACGGCGGCCGCGGCAACGGCGGCCGCATCACGACGCGCGGCCAGGGCGGCGGACACAAGAAGTCCTACCGCATGGTCGACTTCAAGCGCACCAAGCACGACGTCGCCGCCGTGGTGGAGCGCCTGGAGTACGATCCGAACCGCACCGCCTTCATCGCGCTGATCAAGTATGCCGATGGCGAGCTGGCCTACATCCTCGCGCCGCAGCGCCTGGCCGTGGGTGACCAGGTCATCTCCGGCAAGTCGGTCGACGTGAAGCCCGGCAATGCGATGCCGCTCGGCGCCATGCCGGTGGGCACCATCGTCCACAACATCGAGACAAAGCCCGGCAAGGGCGGCACGCTGGCCCGCTCGGCCGGCACCTACGCCATGGTGGCGGGCCGCGACCAGGGCTATGTGCTCCTGAAGCTGAAGTCGGGTGAAACCCGCATGATCGACGCCACCTGCATGGCCTCGGTCGGCGCGGTTTCGAACCCCGACCACATGAACGAAGTGATCGGCAAGGCCGGCCGCAACCGCTGGAAGGGCCAGCGCCCGATCTCGCGCGGTATCGCCCGCAACCCGGTCGACCATCCGAACGGTGGCCGTACCAACGGCGGCAAGCACTGGGCCACGCCCTGGGGCAAGCCGACGAAGGGCACCAAGACCCGCTCCAACAAGCGGACCCAGAAGTTCATCGTGCGGTCGCGCCACGACCGCAAGAAGTCGCAGTAAGAGGTAGACCGTGACACGCTCTGTATGGAAAGGCCCGTTCGTCGACGGGTACCTCCTCAAGAAGGCAGATGCCGCTCGCGGCACCGGTGGACGCGCGCAGGCCATCAAGACCTGGTCCCGCCGCTCGACCATCCTGCCGCAGTTCGTGGGCCTGACGTTCCAGGTTCACAACGGCAACAAGTTCATTCCTGTCCTCGTGTCGGAGGAAATGGTGGGTCACAAGCTCGGCGAGTTCGCGCCGACCCGGACCTTCCATGGCCACACCGCCGGCGACAAGAAAGCCGGAGGCAAGTAAGCCATGAGCAAGAAAGCACGCCCGCGCGCTCTGCCGGACAACGAGGCGAAGGCCGTCACCCGGTCGATCCGCATCTCGCCGCGCAAGCTCAATGACGTGGCCTCGGAGATCCGCGGCATGAAGGTGGACAAGGCGCTCGCCTACCTCACCTTCTCGCGCCGCCGCATCGCCAAGGACGTCAAGAAGACGCTCGAGTCGGCGATCGCCAATGCCGAGAACAACCACGATCTCGACATCAACAACCTGGTCGTCGCCCAGGCGTGGGTGGGCAAGAACCTGGTCATGAAGCGCTGGATGCCCAACGCCCGTGGCCGCGTGGGCCGCATCGAGAAGTTCTTCAGTGAACTGACGATCATCGTCCGCGAAGTTCGCGAAGAAAGCAAGGAGGCCGCCTGATGGGTCAGAAAGTCAATCCGATCGGCCTTCGCCTCGGGATCAACCGCACCTGGGATTCCCGCTGGTTCGCCAATTCGCGCGAGTACGGCAAGCTGCTGCACGAGGACGTCGCCATCCGCGAGTACCTCAAGAAGGAACTGAAGCAGGCCGGCGTTTCCAAGGTCCTGATCGAGCGTCCGCACAAGAA
The DNA here is from genome assembly GCA_046349235.1 of Hyphomicrobiales bacterium. GTDB lineage: Bacteria > Pseudomonadota > Alphaproteobacteria > Rhizobiales > Aestuariivirgaceae > Aestuariivirga. The sequence goes on along the minus strand of JAXMCT010000008.1, from coordinate 179,748 downwards.
GTGCCGCGTCACGATCTACTCGGCCCGCCCCGGCGTGGTCATCGGCAAGAAGGGCGCGGACATCGAGAAGCTTCGCAAGAAGGTTCAGGACATGACCGGCTCGGAAGTGCACCTCAACATCGTTGAAGTGCGCAAGCCCGAAGTCGACGCGACGCTGGTGGCCGAGAACATCGCCCAGCAGCTCGAGCGCCGCGTGGCCTTCCGCCGCGCCATGAAGCGTGCGGTGCAGTCCGCGCAGCGCATGGGCGCCGAGGGCATCAAGATCACCTGCTCGGGCCGTCTCGGCGGTGCTGAAATCGCCCGTGTCGAATGGTACCGCGAGGGCCGCGTGCCGCTCCATACGCTGCGCGCCGACGTGGACTACGGCACGGCGACCGCCTTCACGACCTATGGCACCAACGGTGTGAAGGTCTGGATCTTCAAGGGCGAAATCCTTGAGCATGATCCGATGGCGCAGGACAAGCGCATGAACGAACCGGCCGATGCGGGCCAATCCCGCGGCCGCCGCGACCGCGACGCGGCTTGAGGATTTAAGGGTTAGCGAAAATGCTGCAACCGAAGCGTACCAAGTTCCGAAAGGCCTTCAAGGGCCGCATCCACGGCAAGTCGACCAGCTGCAACACGCTGGACTTCGGCGCCTTCGGCCTCAAGGCCGTCGAGCCGGACCGTCTTACCGCCCGCCAGATCGAGGCCGCCCGCCGCGCGCTTGCGCGTGGCATGAAGCGCGCCGGCCGCATCTGGATCCGCGTGTTCCCGGACGTTCCGGTGTCCAAGAAGCCGGCCGAAGTCCGCATGGGCTCCGGCAAGGGTTCGACGGAATACTGGGCCGCCCGCGTGAAACCCGGCCGCGTGCTGTTCGAAATCGACGGCGTTCCGCGCGAAGTTGCGGAAGAGTCGCTGTCTCTGGCCGCCGCCAAGCTCCCGATCAAGACGCGCTTCGTCGCGCGTCTCGGCGAATAAGAGGGTTGACTGCCATGAAGGCCACCGACATCCGCGTCATGACCAAGGACCAGGTCCAGGACGAGATCCTGAAGCTCAAGAAGGAGCAGTTCAATCTGCGCTTCCAGAAGGCGACGGGCCAGGTTGAGAACACCGCGCGCATCCGCCAGATCCGCCGCGACATCGCCCGTCTCAAGACGGTGCAGTCGCAGCAGGCCGCCGCGAAGTAGGAGAGAATAGAATGCCGAAGCGCATCCTGCAGGGCGTCGTGGTGAGCGACAAGAACGACAAGACCATCGTCGTGCTTGTCGAGCGCCGCCTGCGTCACCCGGTGCTCAAGAAGACGGTTCGTCTTTCGAAGAAGTACCATGCCCACGACGAGAAGAACGAGGCCAAGGCCGGCGACATCGTCCGTATCGAGGAAACCCGTCCGCTGTCGAAGCAGAAGCGCTGGGCCCTCGTCGAGAAGGTCGCCGCGGGTCAGGCTTAAAGAGAACAGGGGCCCCTGGGCTCCAGAGTGAACGGGTGATCAGATGATCCAGCAAGAAACCAATCTCGATGTGGCGGACAATTCCGGCGCCCGCCGGGTCCAGTGCATCAAGGTGCTGGGCGGTTCGAAGCGCAAGTATGCCTCTGTGGGCGATATCATCGTGGTGTCGATCAAGGAAGCCATCCCGCGCGGCCGCGTCAAGAAGGGTACCGTGATGAAGGCCATCGTGGTGCGCACCGCCAAGGACATCCGCCGTCCGGATGGCTCGGTGATCCGCTTCGACCGCAACGCCGCCGTGCTCATCAATGCGCAGGGCGAACCGGTCGGCACCCGTATCTTCGGGCCAGTTCCGCGCGAGCTGCGTGCCAAGAACCAGATGAAGATCATTTCGCTTGCACCGGAGGTGCTTTGATGTCGGCGAAACTCAAGATCCGGAAGGGCGACAAGGTTGTCGTCATCACCGGCAAGGACAAGGGCAAGCAGGGCGAAGTCATTCGCACCATCCCGTCCGAGAACCGCGCCGTGGTGCGCGGCATCAACGTGGCCAAGCGCCACCAGAAGCAGACCGCGGCCCAGGAAGGCGGCATCGTCTCCAAGGAGCTTCCGATCCAGGTTTCCAACCTGGCTCTGATCGATCCGAAGGACGGCAAGCCGACCCGCGTGGGCTACAAGACCCTCGGTGACGGCAAGAAGGTGCGCGTCGCCAAGCGTTCGGGAGAAGTGATCGATGGCTAAGGAAGAGGCAAAGAAGCCCGCGGCGAAGAAGCCCGCCGGCGAGGCTGCGGCGAAGAAGCCCGCCGCCGAGGCCAAGGCGAAGAAGGAAAAGGCCGCGCCCGTCGCGAAGGCCGCTCCGGGTTCGGAATCGGCACCGGCAGACTATGTGCCGCGTCTGCGCAAGCACTATGACGAGGTCGTGCGTCCGGCGCTGATCAAGCAGTTCGGCTACGACAACGCCATGCAGGTTCCGAAGATCACCAAGATCGTCCTGAACATGGGCGTGGGCGAGGCCACCACGGACTCGAAGCTGGTGAACGTCGCCGCCGCGGAACTCGAGAAGATCGCCGGCCAGAAGCCCGTGATCACCAAGTCCCGCAAGGCCATCGCACAGTTCAAGATCCGCGAGAACCTGGCGATCGGCACCAAGGTGACGCTCCGCAAGGTGCGCATGTATGAGTTCCTCGACAGGCTGATCAACATCGCGCTTCCCCGCGTTCGCGACTTCCGCGGCTTGACCGACCGCTCCTTCGATGGCAACGGCAACTACGCCTTCGGCATCAAGGAACACATCATTTTCCCGGAGATCGACTACGACAAGATCGATCGTGTCTGGGGCATGGACGTCATCATCTGCACCACGGCGAAGAACGATGCCGAGGCCCGCGCGCTGATCGACGCCTTCAACTTCCCGTTCCGCAAGCCGGCCCGCAAGGCCGCTTAAAACAGTTCAAGCTGAGGTAAAGCCCATATGGCTAAGACGAGCTCGGTAGAGAAGAACAACCGCCGCCGCAAGTTGGTGAAGCAGTACGCCAACAAGCGTGCGAAGCTGAAGGCGATCGTCCAGAGCAAGGACGTCACCATGGAAGAGCGCTTCACCGCGCAGCTGAAGCTTGCCGAGCTTCCGCGCAATTCCGCCAAGAACCGGATCCGCAATCGCTGCGAGATCACGGGTCGTCCTCGTGCCTACTATCGTAAAGTCAAGATGTCGCGTCTGGCGCTTCGCGAGATGTCCAACCTGGGTCTGATCCCGGGCATGGTCAAGTCGAGCTGGTAACAGATACGGACTTCAGGAGAGAATAATGAGTGTGAATGATCCGATCGGCGATATGCTGACTCGTATCCGCAACGCGCAGGAGCGGGGCAAGTCGAAGGTTTCGACGCCGCATTCCAAGCTGCGCGAGAACGTTCTGAACGTTCTGCAGGGCGAGGGCTTCATCCGCGGCTTTGCCGTTGTCCAGCTTGGCAACAACAAGGCCGAGATCGAGGTTGAGCTGAAGTACTTCGACGGCGCTCCGGTGATCCGTGAGTTGCACCGCGTGTCGAAGCCCGGCCGCCGCGTCTACGTTTCCGTGGGTTCGCTGCCGACCGTCTACAACGGTCTCGGCATTTCGATCCTTTCGACGCCCAAGGGTGTGATGTCGGACGCCGACGCCCGCACCCAGAACGTGGGCGGCGAAGTTCTCTGCACCGTGTTCTGAGGTCGCTCACATGTCTCGTATCGGAAAGAAACCAGTTCCCGTACCGGCCGGCGTGACCGTCAACCTTGCTGGCAGCAATGTCGCGGTCAAGGGGCCCAAGGGCGAACTGAAGTTCGTACTCACCGACCAGGTGATTGCGAAGATGGAAGAGGGCGCCGTGAAGGTCGACCCGAAGGACAAGACCAAGCTGGCGCGTTCGGCCTGGGGCATGTCCCGCACCATGATCGCCAACATGATCAAGGGTGTGACCGAGGGTTACTCCAAGACGCTCGAGATCACCGGCGTGGGTTATCGTGCGGCGGCGCAGGGCAAGACCCTGAACCTGGCACTCGGTTACAGCCACGACATCAACTATCAGGTTCCGGATGGCATCGAGATCAAGACGCCGAAGCCGACCGAGATCGTGATCACCGGCATCGACAAGCAGCGCGTCGGCCAGGTCGCCGCCGAGATCCGCGACTTCCGCGGCCCCGAACCCTACAAGGGCAAGGGCGTCAAGTATGCCGGCGAGTACATCTTCCGCAAGGAAGGCAAGAAGAAGTAAGGGATGGCCATGGCTACGAAATCACAAGACCTGCGCAAGGCCCGCGTCCGCAAGGCGCTTGGCGCCCGTGGTGCGCTCCGTCCGCGGCTGTCGGTGTTCCGCTCGTCCAAGAACATCTATGCCCAGATCATCGATGACTCGAAGGGCGTGACGGTTGCCGCCGCGTCCTCGATCGAGAAGGACCTGAAGGGCAAGATCAAGACCGGCGCCGACAAGGACGCGGCGGTCGCGATCGGCAAGCTCATCGCCGAACGCGCGATCAAGGCCGGCGTCAAGGACGTCGTGTTCGATCGCGGCGGCTATCTCTATCACGGGCGCGTCAAGGCGCTCGCAGACGCTGCCCGCGAGGGCGGCCTGAACTTCTAATCTCCGGCGAAAGATAGGCGGAAAGCAATATGGCTAAGGAACGTTCGGAGCGCGGTGACCGCAAGGACCGCGACAACCGGGAAGAGCGGGACAGCGAGTTCATCGACAAGCTCGTGCACATCAACCGCGTCGCCAAGGTGGTGAAGGGCGGCAAGCGCTTCGGCTTTGCCGCACTCGTCGTCGTCGGCGACCAGAAGGGCCGCGTGGGCTTCGGTCATGGCAAGGCGCGTGAAGTGCCGGAAGCCGTGCGCAAGGCCACGGAATCGGCGAAGCGCGGCCTGATCCGCGTGCCGCTGCGCGAAGGCCGCACCCTGCACCACGACATCGACGGCCGCTGGGGTGCGGGCAAGGTGACCTTGCGCACCGCTCCTCCCGGCACCGGCATCATTGCGGGCGGCCCGATGCGCGCCGTCTTCGAGTCGGTTGGCATGCAGGACGTCGTTGCGAAGTCCAAGGGCTCGTCCAACCCCTACAACATGGTCCGCGCCACCTTCGACGCTTTGAAGAAGCAGACGAGCCCGCGCGCCGTCGCTTCTCGCCGCGGCAAGAAGGTCGCCGACGTGCTGAGCCGCCGTGGCGGCAACGCCGTCGCTGAGTAAGAAGGAACCTGATCATGGCGAAAGCCCCGGCCAAGAAGGCCTCGAAAACGGTGACGATCCAGCAGGTCGGAAGCCCCGCGCGCCGCCCTGCCGATCAGCAGGCGACGCTGATCGGGCTCGGCCTGAACAAGATGAACAAGACCTCGACCCTCCAGGATACCCCGGCGGTTCGCGGCATGATCGCCAAGGTCGCGCACCTCGTGCGCGTCGTGGAATAAGGAAGAGCGACCATGAAGCTCAATGAAATTGCCGACAACCCGGGTTCCCGCCACGCCAAGAAGCGTGTGGGCCGCGGCATCGGTTCCGGCCTCGGCAAGACCGCGGGTCGTGGCGGCAAGGGCCAGACGGCCCGCAAGGGCGGCGCCAAGGCCGGCTTCGAAGGTGGCCAGATGCCCATCTACCGCCGTCTGCCGAAGCGCGGCTTCAACAAGCCGAATGCCGTCGAATACAACGAGGTGAACCTGTCGCTCGTGCAGGCCGCCATCGACTCGAAGCGCCTCGACGCGAAGGCCCCGGTGAATGCCGCGGCTCTCGTCGCCGCCGGCGTCATCTCGGCGCCGAAGGGTGGCGTTCGTCTGCTCGGCAAGGGTGAACTCAAGGCCAAGGTTGCCTTCGAGGTCTATCATGCGACGGCCGGAGCGATTGCGGCGGTCGAGAAGGCGGGCGGCTCGGTCAAGCTGCTGAAGCCAGCCGAGAAGGCTCCGGACGCTAAGTAAGCTTGCAGGCACTGGTCGGGGGCCCCACATAGGGGCCCCAAGACCGTTGCGAGGACGATGAAATGGCATCAGCCGCAGAACAACTTGCCGCAAACCTGAACTTCGGTGCGCTCGCCAAGTCGGAAGACTTGAAGAAGCGGATCTGGTTCACGCTCGGCGCCCTCATCGTCTATCGCCTCGGCAGCTACATTCCCATTCCCGGCGTCGACGCTGTGCAGCTTGCGAAGTTTGCCGCGCAGAATTCCAACGGCATCCTGGGCTGGGTGAACAACCTGGCCGGCGGCGCGCTCGGCCGCATGGCGATCTTCGCCCTCAACATCATGCCGTACATCTCGGCCTCGATCATCATTCAGCTGATGAGCTCGGTTTCACCGCAGCTCGAGGCGCTGAAGAAGGAAGGCGAGCAGGGCCGCAAGAAGATCAACCAATATACCCGTTATGGCACCGTGCTGCTCGCAGCACTGCAGGCCTATGGCATTGCCGTGGGACTGGAAGGGCAGGGAAGCCTCGTCGTCGATCCCGGCATGTTCTTCCGCCTGTCGACGGTCATCACCCTGACAGGCGGCACCGTGTTCCTGATGTGGCTTGGCGAGCAGATCACCTCGCGCGGCATCGGCAACGGTATATCGCTCATCATTTTCGCCGGCATCGTGGCGCGCTTGCCGGATGGCATCGCGGGGCTGCTCGAGATGGGCCGCACTGGCCAGGTCTCGACCTTCGTGATCCTCGGCATCATCATCCTGGCTTTCGCGGTCATCGCATTCATCGTACTGATGGAGCGCGCTCAGCGCCGGCTGCTGATCCAGTATCCGAAGCGCCAGGTCGGCAACAAGATGTTCCAGGGCGAAAGCTCGCATATGCCGCTGAAGCTGAACACGTCTGGCGTCATCCCGCCGATCTTCGCGTCTTCGCTGCTGTTGCTGCCCATCACGGTTGCCAACTTCACCAAGGGCCAGGGCCCCGAATGGCTGAACTCGCTCACTGCGATGCTCGGCCATGGCCAGCCGCTGTTCCTGCTGCTCTACGCGCTGCTCATCATCTTCTTCGCCTTCTTCTACACCTCGATCATGTTCAACCCGGTCGAGACGGCGGACAATCTCAAGAAGTACGGCGGCTTCATCCCCGGCATCCGTCCGGGCGAACGCACCGCGGAATACATCGACTATGTGCTGACTCGCATTACCCTCATCGGTGCGCTTTATCTGGTGCTGGTGTGCTTGTTGCCTGAACTTCTCATCGGCTACACGGGCGTTCCCTTCTATTTCGGCGGCACCTCGCTGCTGATCGTGGTGAGCGTGACCATGGATACCGTCGCCCAGGTGCAGGGACACCTTCTGGCCCAGCAGTACGAGGGCCTGATCAGGAAGTCCAAGCTCAGGGGTAGCAAGCGGTGAACATCATTCTTCTCGGGCCACCGGGGGCCGGCAAGGGTACGCAGGCCAAGCTGATCGAAGACAAGCATGGCATGAAGCAGCTCTCCACCGGAGACATGCTGCGCGCTGCGGTCGCCGCCGGAACCGAGACGGGCCGCAAGGCCAAGGAAATCATGGACCGGGGCGAGCTCGTTCCCGACGCCGTGGTGGTCGGCATCATTGCCGACCGGCTCGATCAGCCCGACGTGAAGAAGGGCTTCATCCTCGACGGCTTCCCGCGCAACACGCCCCAGGCGGAGGCGCTGGACACCATGCTTTCCGGCAAGGGCCTCACGCTCGATGCTGTGATCGAGATGAAAGTCGACGACGAGGCGCTCGTGGAGCGCATCACCGGCCGCTATACCTGCGCCAAATGCGGCAAGGGCTATCACGACCGGTTCGAGCAACCCAAGGTTTCAGGTGTGTGCGATGTGTGCGGGGGAACCCAGTTCACGCGCCGCGCCGACGACAACGAGAAAACGGTCCGTGATCGTCTCGCTGTCTACAACAAGCAGACCGCGCCGCTGGTTCAGTACTATGGCGGCACGGGCAAGCTGAAGACGATCGACGGCATGGCGGACATCGCTGAGGTGACCCGCCAGATCGAAGCTGTTTTGAAGGGCGTTTGAGACCCGATCTTGCGCGGTTCTGGAGTTGACGCGAAAGCGATTCCCCTCTAGATACAGCGCCAATCTCGGTCGAGGACAGGCTGACTTCAGGGGGAGAGACCCCTTGGGGTACGGCCTTATGCCTTTGGAAGCAGCCGATCGAAGCTGAAAACACATACGAAGTCAGCGGCGTAAACCGTTGAAGTGATTAGGAGAACAGGCGTGGCCCGTATTGCAGGCGTCAACATTCCGACCAACAAGCAGGTGGCGATTTCGCTCCGCTATATCTTCGGCATCGGCCCGGTGAACGCGGTCGAGATTTGCGAGAAGACGAAGATCGAGCCGACGAAGCGCGTCAACGAGCTTTCCGACGCCGAAGTCCTCGCCATCCGCGAAGTGATCGACCGCGACTACGTGGTCGAGGGTGACCTTCGCCGCGAGGTCTCGATCAACATCAAGCGCCTCGTCGACCTCGGCTGCTACCGCGGCCTGCGTCACCGCAAGGGCCTGCCGGTCCGCGGCCAGCGCACCCACACCAATGCCCGCACCCGCAAGGGTCCCGCCAAGGCAATCGCCGGCAAGAAGAAGTAAAGGCTGAAAGAACATGGCTAAGGAAGCTGCACGTCCGCGCCGCAAAGAGCGCAAGAACATCTCCTCCGGCGTCGTCCACGTGAACTCGTCGTTCAACAACACGATGATCACCATCACCGACGTCCAGGGCAACGCCATCGTCTGGTCGTCTTCGGGCAAGCTGGGCTTCAAGGGCTCGCGCAAGTCGACCCCCTATGCCGCCCAGGTCGCTGCCGAGCAGGTTGGCCGCGCCGCCATGGAGCATGGCATGCGCACCGTCGAGGTCGAGGTTTGCGGTCCGGGTGCCGGTCGTGAGTCCGCTCTCCGCGCGCTGCAGGCCTGCGGACTGCAGGTGACGTCGATCCGCGACGTGACGCCGATCCCGCACAACGGCTGCCGTCCGCCGAAGCGCCGCCGCGTCTAACTTCAGGCAGCCCGCCGCCGCCCCGCATTTTCAGGGCGGTTCATCGTTATCTTTGTGAAAGCATGGCTCCCCTGAAATGGGGAGCCGGATTTTCGACAGGAAGCACAAGAAGATGCAAGTGAACCAGAAGAACTGGCAGGAACTGATCCGTCCGTCGAAGCTCGATGTGCAGCCGGGCCGTGACCGCCGCCGCATCGCCACCTTCGTGGCTGAGCCGCTCGAGCGTGGCTTCGGCACGACGCTGGGCAATGCGCTCCGCCGTATCCTGCTGTCTTCTCTCCAGGGTGCTGCCGTGACCTCCGTCCACATCGACGGCGTGCTGCATGAGTTCTCCTCCATCGCCGGTGTACGCGAAGACGTCACCGACATGATCCTGAACATCAAGGAAATCGCCATCGGCATGCAGGGCGAAGGCCCGAAGCGCCTGATGCTCCGCAAGGATGGCCCGGGCGTCGTGCGCGCCGGCGACATCCAGACCTCGGGCGACATCCAGATCCTCAACCCCGAGCACGTGATCTGCACCCTCGACGAAGGTGCCGAGATCCGCATCGAGTTCACCGTCGCCACCGGCAAGGGCTATGTCTCGGCCGAGCGCAACCGTCCGGAAGATGCGCCGATCGGCCTGATCCCGGTCGACTCGATCTACAGCCCGGTGAAGCGCGTGTCGTTCAAGATCGAGAACACCCGCGAGGGTCAGATCCTCGACTACGACAAGCTGATCATGAACGTTGAGACCGACGGCTCGGTGTCGCCTGAGGATGCCGTCGCCTATGCCGCGCGCATCCTGCAGGACCAGCTCTCGGTGTTCATCAACTTCTCGGAGCCGTCCAAGGCCATCGTGGAGGAGTCGCGCCCCGAGCTCGAGTTCAACGCCGCGCTGCTCAAGAAGGTGGACGAGCTGGAGCTCTCCGTGCGGTCCGCCAACTGCCTGAAGAACGACAACATCGTCTACATCGGCGACCTGATCCAGAAGACGGAGGCCGAAATGCTCCGTACACCGAACTTCGGCCGCAAGTCGCTCAACGAGATCAAGGAAGTTCTGGCCCAGATGGGGCTGCACCTCGGCATGGAAGTGCCGAACTGGCCGCCCGAGAACATCGAAGAACTCGCCAAGAAGTACGAACAACATTATTGAGAACCAGATCGGCGCGTGCCAGAGAGCCGCGCCGGGAATTGAAGGAGAACGGTTATGCGTCATGGTTTCAGGGGCCGCCGGTTCAACCGCACGGCAGAGCATCGCGAGGCGATGTTCGCCAACATGGCTGCTGCTTTGATCAAGCATGAGCAGATCGTCACGACGCTGCCGAAGGCCAAGGACCTTCGTCCGGTGGTCGAGAAGCTGGTGACGCTGGGTAAGCAGGGTGGCTTGCACGCCCGCCGCCAGGCGCTGGCCCAGGTCCGCGACGAAACCCAGGTCAAGAAGCTGTTCGACGTGCTGGCCAAGCGCTACGCCTCGCGCAACGGCGGCTATCTGCGCATCATGAAGGCCGGCTTCCGCTACGGCGACCAGGCTCCCATGGCGGTGATCGAGTTCGTTGATCGCGACGTCAACGCTCGGGGCCTGGATTCCGGCCCGTCCCAGAAGGGCGAAGAGGCGGCCGACGCCGCCGCTTGATTTCTACTATAGTACCATTCTGACACAGGGGCAGTGAAATAGCTGCCCCTTTGCCATTGCGCGCCCGGGTTTTTCCGTGAAAAACTTGGCCCGGTCCTTGCGTTCGTTGAGTCGAGTGTTCGCCGTTGAGACACGGTGATCTCTAACTAGACAACGATTGCAAAGAACAATGACCAGCCGATTTGATATCTTCAACGCCGCGCAGGAACCTTTCTCAGACGAGAAGGAGTCCGCTAACTTTCTTCGGACTGCGCGTGACCGTTTCGGCGTCCTGAACCTGTCCTACTGGTTCCTTGGGTCGTCGCGGGCCGTTCCGGACCGGATGACCTGGTTCTCCACCTATGACGAGAGCTATACGCAAATTTATATGAAGGAATACTCGCCGCTGAAGGACAGTGCCTTCCACCTGTGCTTCAGCCGTCTCCTGCCTCTCGATTGGGACGAGGCTTACACAACGGACGACACCGTTAAGGATATTCATCAGATCGCGGAGCGCTATGGCATCGGCCGCCATGGCATCTCGATCCCCATCCGCGAACTGGGTGTCGGCGACGCGATGTTTTCGATCAACTTCGATTGCGACGACAGGCACTGGGGAGAAGTGCGCCGCGAGTTGGTTAACGAGGTGCACTTGTTCGCCCACTACTACCACCAGCGTGTCAAGAAGCTGATTGCGGCGCAGCAGCGCCCGATGGGCGAGGGGTTCGAGTTGAGCCCGCGCGAACGTGAAGTGCTGATGTGGGCCGCGGAAGGCAAGACCGCTTCCGAGACCGCCACCATTCTCAAGCTGAGCACCAGCGCTGTAAACCTTTACGCTGCGCGCGCCATGAGCAAGCTCAGGGCCCATACCAAGACCCAGGCCGTGGCCATTGCCGTTCGCAACTCGATGTTCAACTGATCTTCTGCAAAGGTTGGACGGGCAGGCGGTCTGTCGCTGACAGGCCGCCTTTCTGTTTGCGGGTTTGGGTGGGTTGCGATGCGGAAGGGGCCGGCTTTCATGACCGGCCCCGCATGATACAAGCTGCAGACAGCCCCTCAACCGTTGAAGACGTCTCCCACCGGTATGACGGCATGATCGCCGTAGCCATTGAACATGGTGGCTGTGGCGATCCCATAGGCGCCGAGCGTGCCGAACTCCACGTAATCCTCATCGCGCAGGACCGTGGGCAGGTCGAGCTTGGTGGGCAAGACGTCCAGCGGATCGCAGGTGGGGCCAAACACCTTCCACGGCTTGGTGGGGCCATCGACGAGCTTGCCGTCGCGGATGACGCGGTAGGGCGGCTGCAGTTCCGGCGCCTGCATGAACTCCATCAGCCCCCCGTAGATGCCGTCATTGAGGAAGATGTCATCGCCATCCGAGCAGACGAGCTTGATGCGCGCAAGAAGCGACATGCAGCTCGCTACAAGGCCACGGCCCGGCTCGCACTCGAGCTCCGGTTCGGTGCCGTTGCCGAAGTAACGCGTCGTGGCCTCGGCGATGAGGGTGAAGAAGCTCTCCAGAGGGGCGGGCTTGCTCAGAGGATATGTGGCGGGAAAGCCGCCGCCGACATTGAGCTTGCCGATATGTACGCCCGCCGTCTTGGCGATGCGGTGAGCGGCCTCGATGTGGCGGACGTAGACGTTGGGATCGCGCGACTGTGAGCCGGGGTGGAATGTCATGACCGGCACGTAGCCACGGCGCTGGATGTCCTGCAGCAGCTCGACAGCGATATGTTCGGGTGCACCGAACTTGGTCGAGAAGTCATGCGCCGAGGTGGCGCGATCACGTGGCAGCACGAAGCGGACGGCCATCTCGATCGAGCGGTCGTCGCCGACGATCTCGGCAATCTTGGCCACTTCCTCGCGCGCGTCGACAGCGAAGCGGCGGCAACCGTACCGGTTGTAGGCGTTGAGGATCTCGCGGCGCGACTTGACTGGATTGTGATAGTGAAAATGTGCTGACGGCTGCACGGCGTGAACCAGCGCCATCTCCTGAACCGAGGCGACGTCCCAGTGTGTGAGGCCGGCTTCGCTGAGCGCGTTGACCACCTCCCGCGAGGGGTTGGACTTGACGGCGAAGCTGATCTTGCCCGGGAAGCCCGCGGTAAAGACCGCCAGGCGGGCCTTGAGCCGGTCGGCGCTGAAGCAGAACACGGCTTCTTCAGGCTGCATGACGCGGGCCACCGCCAGGGCATCGGCATAATAGGGGTCGGACACCACGTTCAGGGCAGTCAGGGCCATCGAAACCTCCGGAAACATCAGGGAAAACGAGAGGGCGAGACATAACGTCCGGCCCTGTTGGTTTACACACGGCGTTGTGCTGAATTATGACGGCTGAGTCGTCACTCTGACGGATACGGACCGCATTTCGCCGATGGTACAGATCACCCCCAAGGACGAGGAGCTGATTGCCCTTCTGAAGGTCGATTCGCGGGAGCCCGTTGCGTCGCTGGCCCGCAAGCTGGGGCTGTCCCGCACGACGGTGCAGGACCGGCTGAAGCGTCTGGAGGAGACGGGGGTGATCGCCGCCTACTCGATCCGCCTGGCGCGGGAACTGGACCAGGGTGGCATGCGCGCTTTCGTGACTTTCTCGGTTGAGCCACGCCGCCAGATCGAGGTTGGGCGGATGCTCGCCAAGTTCCCGCAGATCGAGACGCTTCATACCGTCAGCGGAAAATTCGACCTGATCGCCCAGGTGAAGACAGGGTCATCCGAGGCCATGGACCGTCTGATCGACGACATCGGCCAGATCCCGGGCATCACGCGGATCGAAACCTCGGTCATTTTGTCGACAAAGCTTGATCGCAGATAGGGCGCGCAACGCGCCGCCATAAGGAGTCACATGCGTTTCTTCCCTGCCATTCTCTCCGCCTTGCTGCTGCTGTCGGCAAGCCCCGTCGTACATGCCGACAGCAAGGCCGTGCCGGACTCCGCTGCGGCAGTGCAGCTCAGCTTCGCGCCGGTGGTCAAGACCACCGCACCTGCGGTGGTCAACGTCTACTCGCAGCGCAAGCTGGTGGAAGACCAGGGCGGCGCCAACGGTTTCATGCAGGATCCGTTCTTCCGGCGCTTTTTTGGTGACGGCGGCAGCTTCGGACGCCCGCGCGAGCGCGTTGCAAGTTCGCTGGGTTCGGGCGTGATTGTCGACCCGAATGGGCTCATCGTCACCAACAACCACGTCATCGCCAATGCCACCGACATCAAGGTGGCTCTCTCCGACAAGCGGGAGTTCGAGGCGAAGGTGCTGATCGCCGACGAGCGTACCGACCTCGCAGTGCTCAAGATCGAGGTTCCGGACGAGCAGCTTCCGGCGCTTGCGTTGGCCGATTCCGATGCACTCGAAGTGGGTGACCTCGTTCTCGCCATCGGCAACCCCTTCGGCGTCGGCCAGACGGTGACCAGCGGCATCATCTCGGCGCTCGCGCGCACAAGGGTCGGTGTGAGCGACTACCAGTTCTTCATCCAGACCGATGCGGCCATCAACCCCGGCAACTCCGGTGGCGCGCTTGTCAACATGAGGGGTGAATTGGTGGGCATCAATACGGCCATCTTTTCGCGATCCGGCGGTTCAATCGGCATCGGATTCGCAATTCCGACGAACATGGTGAAGACCGTGGTCGCCACTGCCGAAAGCGGAGGCGCCGCGATCAAGCGGCCATGGCTCGGTGCTGAGCTTCAGGACGTTTCGCCCGATATCGCCACTTCGCTGGGAATGGCGCGGCCCGAAGGCGCCTTGATCGTGAGCCTGCATCCGGACAGCCCCCTGGCGAAGGCGGGTCTCAAGCGCGGCGACATCGTTCTGGCACTGGAAGGAAAGCCGGTGGAAACCGCGCAGGAGCTAGGCTACCGCTCAGCCACCACCGCGATTGGCGCAACCATCATCGTCGAGTATCAGCGCAAGGGTGATCGCAAGGAGACCCAGGTGACGATGATTGCTGCGCCCGAGACCGTGGCGCGTGACGACACCGCGATCAAGGGACCAAACCCGTTCGCCGGGGCCACGGCTGCCAATCTCTCGCCCGCTGTCGCGGACGAGCTGGGACTTCCGGCGGATGCGACGGGGGTCGTGGTCTACAAGGTCGAGAAAGCCCCCGCAGCGCGCTTCTTCAAGCCGGGCGACGTGGTCCTCGAGGTGAATGGCGTCAAGACGGACAGTGTCGATGCACTGAGTGCCGCGCTTGCGGATGAAACCAATCTGTGGCGTGTCGTTGTCAACCGTGGCGGCCGGGTCCTGAAACTGGCCATTGGCGGCTGATGGCCAGTCTCTTCGAGTCCGCCGGCTTCGGCAAGGACGCACCGCGCCCGCTGGCGGACCGGCTGCGACCGCAGAAGCTGGCGGATGTCGTAGGGCAGGACCACCTCGTGGGTCCGGATGGCGTGATCACGCGGATGCTGGCCGCCGGTCGCATCCCGTCGATCGTCCTGTGGGGGCCACCGGGAACGGGCAAGACCACGATCGCCCGATTGCTGGCGGGCGAAACCGGCCTCGCCTTCGAGCAGATCTCCGCGATCTTTTCAGGCGTTGCCGATCTCAAGAAGGTGTTCGAGCAGGCGCGCATCCGGCGCGAGCAGGGGCGGGGCACGCTTCTGTTTGTTGACGAGATCCACAGGTTCAACAAGTCCCAGCAGGACTCGTTCCTTCCTTACGTCGAGGACGGCACGATCATCCTGGTAGGCGCCACGACCGAGAACCCGAGCTTCGAGCTGAACGGCGCGCTTCTGTCCCGCGCCCAGGTGCTGGTGCTGAACCGGCTCGACAACGAGGCGATGCAGGCGCTGATACGCCGCGCCGAGATGTTCGAGCGCCGCGCGCTTCCCGCTGACCCGGCGGCGCGCGAGGCGATGACCGGCATGGCCGATGGCGACGGGCGCTATTTCCTCAACATGCTGGAGGAGGTGTTCGCCGCCGTGCCCGAGGGCGGCGATCCGCTGACACCCGAGATGCTGGCGCGCACCGTGCAGAAGCGCCTGCCGCTCTACGACAAGGCATCGGACGGGCATTACAATCTGATCTCGGCCCTGCACAAGTCGGTGCGGGGCTCGGACCCGGATGCGGCGCTCTATTACCTCGCGCGCATGCTGAGTGCCGGCGAGGACCCGCTGTTCATCGTGCGCCGCGTGGTGCGCATGGCGATCGAGGACGTGGGCCTGGCCGATCCCGAAGCCGTGCACCAGGCGCTGGCGGCGAAGGAGACCTATGATTTCCTCGGCAGCCCGGAGGGTGAACTGGCGATCGCGCAGGCCGTCGTCTATGTGGCGACCGCACCGAAGTCGAACGCCGTCTACACCGCCTACAAGGCCGCGACCGAACGGGCCAAGCAGACTGGCTCTCTGATGCCCCCCAAGATCATCCTCAACGCGCCGACCAAGCTGATGAAGCAACAGGAATACGGCACCGGCTATCGATACGACCACGACCAGCCGGATGCCTTCTCCGGCCAGAACTATTTCCCCGACGGCCTGGGACGCGAGAAATACTACGACCCCGTCGAGCGCGGTTTCGAGCGCGAGGTGAAGCGGCGGTTGGAGTATTGGGCGAAGCTCCGGAAGGAGCGGGGCTGAGACCCTCCCAAATGCTGTTCCAAGGCCTCAGGGAGGGGCAGAGGGCGGGTTCTTGAGGGGCTCGCTAGGGGGCTAGCGGGGCACTCCTAGAACAGGAAAACAATCGTTACGAAGCGCGCCGTGGGCCTTTGCTGTCCTCTCCCGCAGCGCGGGAGAGGAAGGGCCCCGGCGAAGCGGGGGGAGGTGAGGGGACACGGGTGCAGGTTCCGATGTTCCGGAGTTCCCCCTCATCTCCCCGTTGTTTCACAACGGGTCTGTTTCTTCTCCCGCTGAAGCAGCGGGAGAAGACGCAGCACGAAGCTCCTTCAGCGCTGCCACATAGTCCGGCGGCAGGCTGTTCTCTTCCGCGCCCTCGATTATGGTGCTGAGATACTCCGCATTCGGATTATGCACGCCCGGCTCGTGCCGCGCCACGTAGACGAAGCAGTCGATTGCCCGGTCATCCATCAGCACACGGAGAGACTGACGGGTGTAGCGGTTCTCATGAAACGACCTCGTGGTGTCATATCCCTCGCGTCTGTCGAGTGCGGCGAGGTCCTTGTCGTGCAGGCGGTAGACGACACCCCAGACTTCCGCCCCAGGCTTCTCCATCAGTCCAGCCACACCGCAATGCCTGATGTGTGATGTGCGCGGAAAGCACAGCGCATAGTCCTTCAGGACAGCCTTGCCGATGCATTCGTGATCGGGGCAGCGTTCCTGCATCTGCCGCCGGGACATGTTGGAGCCATAGGCGAAGTAGACGAACACTATTCCGCTGCCTGCCTCTTGCCGCGCTTCAGCACGTCCTTGAGGAACTGGCCGGTGTAGCTGCGCTTCTCGCGCACCACCTCTTCCGGCGTGCCGGCCACCACGATCTCGCCGCCGCCGTCGCCGCCTTCCGGCCCGAGGTCGATGATCCAGTCGGCGGTCTTGATGACCTCGAGATTGTGCTCGATCACCACCACGCTGTTGCCCTGGTCGACCAACTCGTGCAGCACCTCGAGCAGCTTCTTCACGTCGTGGAAGTGCAGGCCCGTGGTCGGCTCGTCGAGCAGGTAGAGGGTGCGGCCGGTGGCGCGGCGGGAGAGTTCCTTGGCCAGTTTCACGCGCTGCGCCTCACCGCCCGAGAGCGTCGTTGCCTGCTGGCCGACCTTGATGTAGCCCAAGCCAACGCGTTCCAGCGTCTCCATCTTGTCGCGCACGGACGGAACGGCGCGGAAGAAATCGGCTGCTTCGGTGACCGTCATCTCGAGAACGTCGGCGATCGACTTGTCCTTGAACT
Source organism: Hyphomicrobiales bacterium (assembly GCA_046349235.1). Taxonomy (GTDB): domain Bacteria; phylum Pseudomonadota; class Alphaproteobacteria; order Rhizobiales; family Aestuariivirgaceae; genus Aestuariivirga. Next base: position 162,468 of record JAXMCT010000008.1, on the reverse strand, counting down.
TGATCTCCAGCGTCTCGCGATTGTAGCGGTGACCGTGGCAGGCATCGCAGGTCACGTAGACATCGGGCAGGAAGTGCATCTCGATCTTGATGACGCCGTCGCCCTGGCAGGTCTCGCAGCGTCCGCCCTTCACGTTGAACGAGAAGCGGCCCGGCTCGTAGCCGCGCGCCTTGGCCTCCGGCAGGCCGGCGAACCAGTCGCGGATCGGCGTGAAGGCGCCGGTGTAGGTTGCGGGGTTGGAGCGCGGCGTTCGGCCGATGGGGCTCTGGTCGATGTCGATGATCTTGTCGAGGATCTCGAGGCCCTCGATGCGGTCATGCTCGGCCGGCGCCTCGCGCGTGCCCATCAACTTGCGCGCGGCGGCCTTGTAGACCGTGTCGATCAGAAGCGTGGACTTGCCGCCGCCCGACACGCCGGTGACGCAGGTGAAGACGCCGAGCGGGATTTCCGCCGTGACGTTTTTCAGGTTGTTGGCGCGCGCGCCCTTGACCCGGATCGACCGGCCCTTCTCCCACTTGCGACGGATGCCGGGGAGCGGCACGGCCTGCTGGCCGGTGAGGTACTGGCCCGTGAGTGACCTGGGGTTGGCCATGATTTCGGCCGGTGTGCCCTGCGCAATGATCTGTCCACCATGTACGCCGGCGCCAGGGCCGATATCGACGACATAATCAGCCAGGCGAATGGCATCCTCATCATGCTCGACGACGATGACGGTGTTGCCAAGATCACGGAGGTGCACGAGGGTTTCGAGCAGGCGCGCGTTGTCGCGCTGGTGCAGGCCGATGGAGGGTTCGTCCAGCACGTAGAGCACGCCGGTGAGGCCGGAGCCGATTTGCGAGGCGAGCCTAATGCGCTGGCTCTCGCCGCCCGACAGGGTGCCGGAGGTGCGCGACAGGTTGAGGTAGTCGAGGCCGACGTCGACCAGGAACTTCAGCCGGTCGCGGATTTCCTTGAGGATGCGCGAGGCGATTTCCTGGTCCTTGGCCTTCAGCTTCTTCGGCAGCGACGCGAACCACTCGTTGGCATCGCGGATCGACATGGCCGAGATTTCGCCGATGTGCTTGCGGTCGATCTTCACCGCGAGCGCCTGCGGCTTCAGCCGATAGCCGTTGCACTCCGAACAAGGGTGGTCGGACTGATATTTCGAGAGTTCTTCCCTCATCCACTCGGAGTCGGTTTCGCGCCAGCGCCGCTCGATGTTGCCGATGACGCCCTCGAAGGGCTTTTTCGTCTTGTAGGCGCGGATGCCGTCGTCATAGGTGATGGTGACTTCATCATCGCCAGTACCGAACAGGATGCCCTCACGCGCCTTCTTCGGAATGTCCTTCCACGGCGTGTTCATCGACACCTTGTAGTGCTTCGCCAAGGCCTCGAGGGTCTGGTTGTAGTATGGCGAGGTGTTGCCGGTGCGGGCCCAGGGCAGGATGGCCCCAGCCTTCATGGAGAGCGAGGGATCCGGCACAACGAGTTCAGGTTCGAAATGGAGCTCGGTGCCCAGCCCGTCGCATTTGGGGCAGGCGCCATAGGGATTGTTGAACGAGAACAGTCGCGGCTCGATCTCGTCGATGGTGAAGCCCGAGACGGGGCAGGCGAAGCGCTCGGAGAACAGGATGCGCTCATGCGTCTCGTTCTTCGACTTGTTGGCGCCTTCCTCGGAGGTGGCGGAAGCTGGAAGCGGCTTGTCGGCGAACTCGGCCACGGCAAGTCCATCGGCGAGCTTCAGCGCGGTTTCGAAACTGTCTGCAAGACGCGTGGCGATGTCTTCGCGCACCACGAGGCGGTCCACCACGACGTCGATGTCGTGCTTGAACTTCTTGTCAAGCGCGGGAACGCTGTCGATCTCGTGAAACTGGCCGTCGACCTTGACGCGGGTGAAGCCCTTTTTCTGCAGGTCGGCGAGTTCCTTGCGGTATTCGCCCTTGCGGCCGCGCACGATGGGGGCGAGCAGGTAGAGGCGGCTGCCCTCTGGCAACGCCATCACCCTGTCGACCATCTGGGTGACGGTCTGGCTTTCGATGGGAAGTCCTGTCGCAGGCGAGTAGGCCACGCCGATCCGGGCGAAAAGCAGGCGCATGTAGTCGTAAATCTCGGTGACGGTGCCCACCGTCGAACGCGGGTTGCGGCTGGTGGTCTTCTGCTCGATCGAGATAGCAGGCGACAGACCGTCGATCTGGTCGACGTCCGGCTTCTGCATCATCTCCAGGAACTGGCGGGCATAGGCCGAGAGCGACTCCACGTATCGCCTTTGGCCCTCGGCATAGATCGTATCAAACGCGAGTGACGACTTGCCAGAACCGGAAAGGCCAGTGAAGACAATCAGTTTGTCCCGCGGCAATTCCAGTGAGACATTCTTCAGGTTGTGCTCGCGGGCACCCTGAATGGACAGGACTTTCTTTTGCTCTGGCATAGACTCTCGACTAGATCAAAAAGAGAACATCCGCAAGCATGGACCGCACTCACGACGCTAGTACGTGGCGCGGTCCACAGTGTTGGGAGTTATCCACAGATCGTTAGATAAGAGCCCAGAGGGCCGTTTTCTAATGCGAAATCCTGTTCAGCGTCGCAGCCAGCTCAAACTCGGACTTCCCGGATCGGTTGGCGATGTCGGTGAGGGGCTGGTCCATTCCGGCAGCCGTAAAACCAGCCGCCTGGAGGGCGGTCACCACGTCCTCCGGGGTGGAGTCGAGGAGGGGGGCAAGCACGGTTGCGGAGTGTCCCAGGAGGGTGTGTGAAAGAGCGAATTGCGGAGGCCCGTCGGTGCTGCCCGAGGTCGACTGCAAGGCGAAGGGCATGGCCATGACCAGCGTCAGGCCGAGTGCGATTCCCAGGGCGGGTTTCCGGAAATAGTTGACCATGGGACGCCAGTTTTTCCAGAGGTGGAGGACGAAGGGAATGACCAGCACCAGGCTGAGCCACTCGTGCATCTCGCGGAAAGTCCCCTGTCCGACATGAAAGAAGAGTGCTGTTCCGGAAACGAGCGATACGAGGAACAGTCCCAAGATCAGGGGTGTGGCATAGCGCTGGAGGAGGGAAGGCATTGTCTAACCTGTCGATGTCTTGCGATGCCAGAATGACGATGTCTCGCCCGCAACTCCGTCGCGCAGGAGATGAAGGGCAGCCATGCGGCAGGGCACACACAAGGCGTAATCGATATGGCACACCCCGAATCACCTGGGAGCGGCTAGACGTCCAGACGTGAAACCGCATGACATTCTGCGCAAGACCTTCGGCTACGAGAGCTTCCGGCCCGGCCAGGAAGGCATCGTCACCACACTGCTTGAGGGCCGCAACGTCCTGGCCGTGATGCCCACGGGTTCCGGCAAGTCCCTTTGTTACCAGGTGCCCGCGCTGGCACGCGGCGGCGTGGCCATCGTCATATCGCCCTTGGTGGCGCTGATGCAGGACCAGGTCGCGGCATTGAAGCTTGCCGGCGTGGCAGCGGAAAGCATCAATTCGGCGCAGGAGCGAGAGGAGAACGTCGCCATCTGGCGGCGGGTGACGACGGGCGAGGTGAAGCTGCTCTATCTCTCGCCCGAACGGTTGATGACCGAACGGATGGTTGCCGCCCTGTCTCGGATCGATGTTCAGCTCATTGCCATCGACGAAGCGCACTGCATCTCCCAATGGGGCCCATCGTTTCGGCCTGAATACGACATGCTGAAAGGTCTGCGGCAGTCGTTCCCGGGCGTGCCGATCGGAGCCTTCACGGCAACAGCGGATGAGGCGACGCGTCGGGACATCGTTGCCAAGATCTTCGGCGGTGACGCCGAGGTCTATGTCGCGGGCTTCGACCGGCCGAACCTGCACCTCGCCGTGGCACCCAAGGACAATGCCAAGCAGCAGCTGCTCGACTTCCTCGACGGCCGTGAAGGCCAATCCGGTATCGTCTACGCGCTGTCGCGCAGGTCGACCGAGGAATGGGCGGCCCATCTTGTCTCCAAGGGCTTCCGCGCCATCGCCTATCATGCCGGCATGAGCGCCGACGAGCGGGCGGAGGCGCAGAGCCTGTTCATGACGGAAAGAGGCGTCATCGTTTGCGCGACTATCGCCTTTGGAATGGGCATCGACAAGCCTGATGTGAGGTTCGTCTTCCACGCCGACCTGCCGTCGTCTCTCGATGCCTACTACCAGGAGATCGGCCGCGCTGGACGCGACGGTCACCCGGCCGACGTGAAGATGGTCTACGGACTTGGAGACATCCAGCTGCGGCGACGCTTCATCGACCAGGAAGAAGGCGGCGATGAGCGCCGCCGCCGCGAACACAAGCGGCTTGATGCTCTGGTGGCCTATTGCGAAGCACCTGAATGCCGGCGTCAGAACCTGCTGTTGTATTTTGGCGAGGACTCGCTGCCCTGCGGCAACTGCGACGTTTGCCTCAACCCCGTGCATCTCGTCGACGGCACGGCGGAGGCGCTATGGGTGATGGAAGCCGTGAGGGCGACGGGGGAGCGGTTCGGAGCAGCCCATATCGCCGACGTGCTCGTCGGCAAGACCAACGAGAAGGGCGAGGCCCTCCGCCATTCATCCCTGCCGGTCTTCGGTATCGGCAAGACTCATGGGCGGCAACACTGGCAGTCGATGATCCGGCAGATGGTGGGCGGTGGGTATCTCGCGATCGACGTGGCGGGCTTCGGTGGTCTGTCGATCTCGGCCAAGGGGCAAGCACTCGCGCGGGGCGAGGGTCGTTTTGGCTATCGGCAGGACCCGGTGCGGACGTCGAAAAAAGCTCAACGCGCCCGCAACGTGCTGGCTGCGGTCGAGGAACGTGGGGTTTCAGAGGAACTGCTGCAACGGCTGAAGTCGCTTCGCGCGAGGCTGGCGCGGGAACGCAAGGTGCCGGCCTATGTCGTGTTCACGGACAGGACCCTGATCGACATGGCCGCCAGGCGGCCCCTGACCCGGTGGGACTTTGGCGAAGTGCACGGGGTGGGTGAATCCAAGCTGCAGCAATTTGCCGACGTCTTTCTCAACGAGATTACCCGTTTCGTGCAACAAGAAGCCGGAGTTGCCTAGTTTAAGGGCAAGCGGTAAGCCTGTCGCAACGTCAGGATTCGAATCGTGAAACCACCCCGCTTGCTGGAGGTGAAGGCGCTGATCGTCATCGCCTTGCCTTTGATCTTCGCCTACCTCGCCGACGTGATGATGATCATCACCGCCAAGATGGTGGTAGGGCGGCTTGGGGCCATTGATCTTGCGGCGGCCGGCATTTCGACTGACCTGTCCTATCAGATGTGCATCATCCTGATGGGCTTCTTCTCGGTGGTGGGCGTTCTGGTGTCCGAGGCGCGCGGTGCATTGAGCCGCGAGCGGATCGTGCCGGAACTGGTGCGCGGCATGATCCTGTCCGGTCTGCTCGGGCTTGTGGTCACCGTGGTGGTGCTGAACCTCGGCCACGTGCTGCGCGCGCTGGGCCAGCAGCCCCAGGTCATTGAACTGGCCGGCCCCTATTACACGGGTTTCGCTTTCGCGATGCTTCCGATCGTCTGGTTCGGCGTGCTCCGGAGCTTCGCAGCGGCCATGATGAAAACAGGCTTCGTGCTTGCGGTAACCGTGGTCACGGTGATCCTCAACTACTTCCTCATGCAGGGGCTGGTGCATGGCAGCTTCGGCTTCGCCCGCATGGGTATCGCTGGTGCCGGCTTCGCCTGGGCGGTATCCATGTGGTTCAAGTTTCTTTGCCTTGCGGCCTATACCGTTCTCATCATTCGGCGGAACCGCCTGCCGCTTCATGAAGGTACGATCGGCGGGCCGAGTGCCTATGGGCCGCTCGTCCGGCTGGGGCTTCCGGTGGCGGGAATCGTGGCAATGGAATCGGGGCTGTTCGCGGCCACGTCGCTGTTGTCAGGCATCATGGGCACGGTCGAATTGGCCTCATACCAGATCGTGATGGGCTGGATCGCCATCCCCTTCGTCATATCGCTCGGCATATCTGAGGGCGCCATGGTGCGCGTCGCATACTTCGTCGGCGCACGCGACCCGGCCGCAGCGCGACAGGCGGGCAACCTCGGCATGCTGGTAGGTGTCGGTGTGCCGCTGCTGCTTGTGGCGGTCCCGATCTTCGCTCCCGGTCTCATCAGCCGCATTTTCCTGGATCCCGCCGACCCGAACTACGGGAAGATCGCGGGGCTGGTGACGGGGCTGCTGCTGATCGCCGCCGTGTTCCAGGTGTTCGACGGGCTGCAGGCGATCGCCTCGCACGCACTTCGCGGCCTCAAGGATGCCGTGGTGCCGCTGGTCATCGCAGGCATCGGCTATTGGCTGATCGGGCTTGGCTGCGGTTATGTATTCGGCTTCCGCTTCGGCTGGGGCGCGCCGGGCCTTTGGGGTGGCGTGGCCATCGGCCTCTTCTTCACCGGCACGTTGCTGGCATGGCGCTTCGAGCTTCTGGCGAAGCGTCAGTTGCCGGAGTGATCGGTGGTCGAGATGTAAGTCTCGTCTTCCTGGCCTGCGCGCTCGAACTTCAGGAAGTCGTAGTATCCGCAGTGACCTTCTCCGGGGAAAATCCGACAGGTCGACGGCCTCGCGGTATAGATGGTGCAACGCCGTTCGGTGGTATCGAAAAACTGGCAGATCTTTCCGAAGTGTTCGTCGTTCTGGCGACGCATCACGCGCTTGTAGCCATGTGCCGACTTGAAGAACTTCTTCTCGGCTTGTTTGAGGCTCAGGCCAAAGTGCTTGGCGATGCGCTCGGCATCTTTGTCCTTCACTTCAATGACGGGATAGGAGCAGCAGTAGCCGGGGCACTTCAGGCAGTCGTATTTCGGTCGGGCCATGGATCTCGATTCCGGGAGCTTCGTTGCGCCGGACGCTAAGCCGATGTGCTCTTTCCCGCAACGGCTGGCGGCTTCTGGCCGCTCAGCTGAGCAAATTTCCTGTTGGTATCTGCGATCTCGCCCATCATCCACTCGCGGAAGGCGCGTACCGGAACGGTTTCCTTCTGACCCTTTCCCCGCACGATCCAGTAATGCCAGTGATCCTTCATGTCGAAATTGAATGGTCGCACCAGCCAACCTTCGAGGAGCGAGTCGGTCGCGAGCACCTGGTCGGTAAGGGCGAACCCCTGGCCGGCCTCGGCGGCCTCAATGGCAAGGTGGTTCTGAAAGAGCGTTCCGCGCCAGTCCTCGACGCCGCTCACGCCGGCCGCTTCCAGCCAGTCCGCCCACCACTGTTTGCGCGATTCATGCAGAAGATTGAAATCCGACAGCTCGCCCGGCTTGAGATCCTTGCGACCATTGAGCAGTTTGGGCGCACAGACGGGGAAGATCACTGCATCCGTCAGCTTCTGTGCCTCGACATCGTCCCACTGGCCAGCGCCATAGCGCAGTCCAACGTCTGCCTCCCCCGACCTGAAATCGGCCAGCTTGCTGGTCGGGTCGATCGCCAGTTCGATGTCGGGGTGAAGTTCGTTGAAGCGTCCGAGCCGCGGCACCAGCCAGCGTGATGCGATGGAGGGCTCAACGCTCACCTTGAGCTGACGGACATCCCCAACGGCTGCCGCCTCTCGGGTGGCGTCGGCCAGCTGGTCGAAAAGGGGTGTGAGCCGCAGGGCGAAGCGCCGGCCAGCCTCGGTCAGCTCGACACCACGGCCGGTGCGAAGGAAGAGGGGGGTGCCCAACCAATCCTCGAGGTCGCGAACATGACGACTGATGGCAGCATGGGTCACAAACAGCTCGGCAGCCGCATCGGTGAAGCTCTCGAGGCGCGCGGCGGCTTCGAAAGCCTTCAAGGCATTCAATGATGGCAGACGGCGTCCCAACAGTGCACCTGTGAGTTTTTGTTACAGGAAGCGTAGTTTATTGCCGTTTGTGTTGCAAGAGCGAAAGCTTCATATTGAAAGCGTTCAAGGGAAGTCGTTTTAGAGACTGAGGAGAAATATCATGAACTGGATTTTGGACACATATTCAAATGTTTACCAGACTGCCATGATGCAGTCAAAGGACGCTGAGCACTATGTTGCGCCTGCGAAGGAGCGCACCCATGCCCGTCGTGCCCAGCTGTTCGGCCTGCTCAAGCGCCGCTAATCAATTCAGTCGGCTTGGGCTCATGTGGCCGGGCCCGATTCCGCAGCCGCAGCCACCAGGTCGACTTCGACCACCAGCCTTTCGTCAGCCAGGCCTGCCACGATGAGAAGCGTCGCGGCGGGCCTGTGTCCTTTCAGGAACCTGTCGCGCGTGGCGCGGTAGAGGCCGAGATGAGAGCGTTCCGTGATGTAGACATGGGCGTCCACGATATGGCGGTGGTCCATACCGGTCGCCGCGAGGATGGCCAGGGCGTTCTCCCAGGCGAGTTCGTGCTGGCGTGCTGGATCGGTGGGGATTTGCCCGTCCAACGTCACGCCCACCTGTCCCGAAACATGCACGACCCGGTGGCCAGGCGGAACTTCAATGCCCTGCGCATAGGCGGAGAGTGGCTTTGGGGCGTTATCCGTTTCGAGGGTTCTGATCATCGCGATCTCCATGGATATGATGAGCCTAGAGTGCTTGCGTGGGAACAAAAAGAGAACTATATATCCAGTGTGGATAAGACCCCGAGTGCTGCTGTGCGGGTGGCCTGCAACGACTAGGGTGCGCGGAATTCAAGGAGTGGTGTCATGGCAGGATCGGTGAACAAGGTCATTCTCGTTGGCAATCTGGGCCGCGATCCGGAGGTGCGCCACACACAGGACGGCAAGCCCATCGTCAACCTGTCGATTGCCACGTCGGAAAGCTGGCGTGACCGTAACACGGGCGAGCGCAAGGAAAAGACGGAATGGCACCGCGTCGTGATCTTCAGCGAAGGTCTCGCCAAGGTTGCCGAGCAGTACCTGAAGAAGGGGTCCACCGTCTACATCGAGGGCCAGCTGCAGACCCGCAAGTACACCGACAAGGACGGTGTCGAGAAGTATTCGACCGAGATCGTACTGCAGGGCTTCAATAGCGTCTTGACCATGATCGGCGGGCGCGCTGGAGCGGGCGAAGGTGCCGGCGGCGGTTATGGCGGCGGTGACGAGTTCGGCCAGTCCAGCCCGATGGAACGGCCGCGTGGCGGGACCAGTGGACGCACCACGATTCCGGCTCGCGACCTCGACGACGAAGTTCCCTTCTGAGCCCCTTCGGGAGGGGCTTCGGGGCGATCGTTCCAGGGCCCTCGAAAAACGGCGATTAGGCCGGAAAATCAACAGCTTTTCATTGTGCCGGCGGGCCCCAACACCTAGATTGGGAAGACTGCCGAATCGTTGCCGTCAAGGCTTCGGTCTGGCGTGTTTTCCCTGGGCTAGATTACAGGTTTTACGTGGCCGACAACGACGACCAGAAGGGCTCTGTTCCGCCTTCCAATCCATCCGAGATCGCCCCTATCTCCATCGAAGAGGAGATGCGGAAGAGTTATCTGGATTACGCGATGAGCGTGATCGTCAGCCGCGCTCTTCCCGATGTACGTGACGGGTTGAAGCCCGTGCATCGTCGGATCTTGTTCTCGATGAACGAGAATGGTTACGACTGGAACAAGGCCTATCGCAAGTCCGCTCGCATCGTGGGCGACGTCATCGGCAAGTACCACCCGCACGGCGACCAGTCGATCTACGACGCGCTCGTCCGCATGGCTCAGGACTTTTCCCTCAGGCTTCCCCTCATCGATGGCCAGGGCAACTTCGGCTCAGTGGATGGCGATCCCCCTGCGGCCATGCGTTACACTGAATCCCGCATGGCCAAGGTCGCGCATGCGTTGCTGGAAGACATCGACAAGGACACCGTCGAGTTCCAGGCCAACTACGACAACTCCGAACGCGAGCCGACAGTGCTGCCGGCGCGCTTCCCCAACCTCCTGGTGAATGGGTCGGGTGGCATTGCCGTTGGCATGGCGACGAACATGGCACCGCATAACCTGGGTGAAGTGATCGATGCGTGTATCGCCGTGATCGACAATCCCGGTATCGGTATCGACGAGCTCATCGACATCATACCCGGTCCTGACTTTCCGACGGGCGGGTTGATCCTGGGCCGTGTCGGCATAAAGTCCGCTTCGCACACCGGGCGTGGTTCCGTCGTAATGCGGGCGCGCGTCGAGGTGGAGGAGATCCGCAAGGAACGCGAGGCGCTGATCGTCACCGAGATTCCCTATCAGGTGAACAAGGCGCTCATGATCGAGCGCATCGCCGAGCTCGTTCGCGAGAAGAAACTCGAAGGCATTTCCGACATCCGCGACGAGTCAGATCGCCAGGGCATGCGCGTGGTCATCGAGCTGAAGCGCGATGCGATGGCCGAGATCGTGCTCAATCAGCTCTATCGCTTCACACCGCTGCAGTCGACGTTCGGGATCAACAACGTCTGCCTCACGGGTGGACGTCCCGAACTGATGAATCTGAAGGACCTCCTGCAGGCTTTCGTCGCCTTCCGCGAGGAGGTCGTTACCCGTCGCACCAAGTTCCTGCTCAACAAGGCGCGCGACCGCGCGCATGTGTTGGTGGGTCTTGCCATCGCAGTTGCCAACATCGATGAAGTGATCCGCCTCATCCGCACGTCGAAGGACGCTGCCGAGGCCCGCGAGGCGCTGATGGCACGCGACTGGCCGGCCAGGGACATGGCGCCCTTGATTGCGCTCATCGCCGACCCGCGTCACGCGTTGACGGAGGAGGGAACCTACCGCCTTTCAGACGAGCAGGCCCGCGCCATTCTCGATCTCCGCCTGCAGCGCCTCACCGCGCTGGGCCGGGACGAGATCGCCGAGGAACTGCAGAAGCTTGCCGATGAGATCAAGGACTATCTCGAAATCCTGCGCTCGCGCGCCCGTGTGCTCGGTATCATCAAGGAAGAGCTCTCGGCCATCCGTAACGAATTTGCCACGCCGCGCCGCACGGAAATCGTCGAAAACGAGGGCGAGGTCGAGGACGAGGACCTGATTCAGCGCGAGGACATGGTGGTGACCGTGAGCCACGCCGGCTATGTGAAGCGCGTGCCGCTCTCGACCTATCGCGCGCAGCGAAGAGGCGGCAAGGGCCGTTCCGGCATGGGTACCAAGGACGAGGATTTCGTGACGAAGCTGTTCGTCGCCTCGACGCACACGCCGATCCTCTTCTTCTCGTCTGCCGGCATGGTCTATCGCTTGAAGGTCTGGCGCCTGCCGATGGGCAATCCGCAGTCGCGTGGCAAGGCGCTGATCAACTTGCTGCCGCTGGAGCAGGACGAACGCATTACGACGATCCTGCCCATGCCGGAAACAGCGGCAGAGGCTGAAGGCCAGTTCCTGATGTTCGCCACGCGCTCCGGCACGGTGCGGCGGAACGAGATTTCGGATTTCGAGCAGATCAACCGGGCGGGCAAGATCGCGATGAAGCTTGACGATGGCGACATGATCGCTGGCGTCGAGATCTGCACGGAGCGGGACGACGTCCTGCTGACGACAGCGCAAGGGCAGTGCATCCGTTTCCCTGTCGACGAAGTTCGTGTGTTCAAGGGCCGAGACTCGAGCGGCGTGCGCGGCATTCGGCTTGAGGATGACGATCGCCTCATCTCGATGTCGATCCTCCGGCACGTCGATGCCTCTTCCGACGAACGGGCGGCGTTCTTGAAAATGGCCCGCGCGGTTGCAGGCGAAGAGGCAGAGTCCAGTGGCAGTGACGAAGAGGTGGGCGTCGAAACGACGCTCGCCCAGGAGCGCTATGCCGAGATGGCTGCTGCCGAGCAGGTGATCCTCACAATCTCTGCGAACGGCTACGGAAAACGGACGTCGTCCTACGAGTATCGCATTACCGGGCGAGGTGGAAAGGGCATCGTCGCAATGGCGGTGAACGATCGCAACGGTCCCTTGGTCGCAAGCTTCCCCGTGGAAGAGGGCGACCAGATCATGCTGGTGACGGACGGCGGGCAGCTGATCCGCACACCGGTCAACGGTATCCGGAAGGCGGGGCGCTCGACGCAGGGTGTCATCGTCATCAACGCGGCGGATGACGAACACGTGGTCTCGGTCGAGCATATCACCGAGGAGGATGGCGAGGAGAGCGAGGGCTGATGGCCCTCGGCGTGCTTCTGGCATTCGCGGGGGCGTGTGCGCTGCTGTTCCTGAAGCCCGGTCCCGCCATGTCGGTGATCGTCGCAAATTCCGTCGGCTATGGGGTGCGGGGCGGGATGGTGTCCGTCGCCGGCAACGTTATTGGCTTCGCATTGCTGCTGGCGATCGTCGGTCTCGGCCTGTCCTGGATCGCCGTGACCATGCAGACGTGGTTCGACTGGATCCGGCTGGGCGGCGCAATCTACCTCTTCTGGCTGGGAATTGCCCGGCTTCGCAATGCGGCCCGGGTGAGCACGTATTCCGAGAACCCCACCGGCGAGTTGTTCCGCGATGGTTTCCTCGTGGCGGTAGCCAATCCGGAAGTTCTGCTTTTCCTCGCGGCCTTTCTGCCACCTTTCGTTGACCCAAAGAGTCCTGCCGGCCCGCAGATTTTCGCGCTGGCGGCCACTTTCGTCGCTATCAGTGCCTTGGCCGGTGCCGTTCTGGCGGTTCTGGCGGGGCAGGCACGGCACTTCCTGTCGGGTGATCGGCTGAGGCTGATCGACCACCTATCCGGAGGCTTGCTAGTGGTGGCTGGTCTGTGGCTAGCTTCTCCCATCCTGGAGATACTTCGATGACGCTCGAATCCTACCTCGCTTTCACGGCCGCTGCGGCGGCGCTGGCCTTTGTGCCGGGGCCGACGGTCACGGTGATCATTGCCAACAGCCTGCGCTATGGCCACCGGGCAGGCCTGCTGAATGTGGCGGGTACCCAGGCCGGTTTCGTGATCTGGCTGGCAATCGCCGCACTGGGGCTCGGAGCGGCGATCAAGGTGATGGGCGTGTGGTTCGACGTGCTGCGCTGGGCGGGTGCGCTTTACCTTGTCTGGCTGGCGATCAAGCTGTTCCGTTCGAATGGCGACCTCGCTGTGGCCGTGGACCGGGCGCGGCCCAAGGGTAGCTTCTTCCTGCAGGGTTTCATTGTCATCATGTCCAACCCCAAGATGCTGGTGCTGTTCGGGGCCCTGATCCCGCCTTTCATCACACCCGACGGCAATGCGATGCAGCAGATCCTGATCCTCGGACTTACCTTCATGGCAATCGCCGGCTTCGGGGACGTCATGTATGCTTTGATGGCGGGCAAGGCGGGGAGCTTCCTGTCGCGTTCACGCATCCGGGCGCTGGAAATCGTCAGTGGCTGCTTCCTGATGGGCGGCGGCGTTTGGATGGCATTGAGAGGGCGCTGATATGGCACGTACCGGTTTCTATCCGGGCTCCTTCGATCCGGTAACCTATGGACACCTTGACATCATCGCGCGGGCTGCACGTCTGGTGGACAAGCTGGTGCTCGGCGTCGGTGTCCACCATGGCAAGCAGGCGTTGATTGCCGCCGAGACGCGTATTGCGGTGTTGGAGCAGGTGAGCAAGCCCATTGCCGAGCATACGGGCGTCAAGATCACGGTCGCCACTTTTGACGGTCTCGCCGTCGATGCTGCGCGCAAGAACCATGCTGGCGTCATCATTCGCGGGCTTCGGGATGCAACCGACTTCGACTATGAGGTCCAGATGGGGCAAATGAACGGCGCCATGGCGCCAGACATCGAAACAGTCTTTCTCGCCGCCTCGCCCGCAACCCGCATGATTGCCTCATCGCTGGTCAAGCAGATCGCCAAGATGGGTGGTGACATCACCCTGTTCATCCCGAAGGAGGCCCAGGAGGCCATGGCCACGGCGCTCAAGCCTTCGCATTGACATTTTGTTCCTGTCCCCTCAGGAACGACACCGACAACAATGGGAGATACCATGATCCGGAAACTGGCATTGGCCGCGCTGGCGGCAGGCCTCATTGCGACCCCGGCGCTCGCCGCGGAGAAACTCAAGGTAGAGACGAGCAAGGGTTGCTCCTTCGAGATCACACTCAGGCCGGACCTCGCGCCCAAGCACGTGGCTCAGATCACCAAATTGGCCAAAGAGGGCTTCTACAACGGAATCGTCTTTCACCGTGTGATCGAGGGTTTCATGGCCCAGACGGGTGACCCGACAGGTACCGGCATGGGTGGCTCGAAACTTCCGGACATCAAGGCGGAGTTCACCCCGGAGCCGTTCAAGCGCGGTACCGTCGGCATGGCGCGCTCCAGTGACCCGGACTCCGCCAACAGCCAGTTCTTCATCATGTTTGCACCAGGGGACTTCCTGAACGGCCAGTACACGGTTTGGGGCCAGGTCGACGAAACCGGCATGCAGTGTGTCGACAAGATCGAGCGAGGCGAACCCCCGGCAAACCCCGACAAGATGATCAAGGTCACGGTGGAGTAAGGACATGGCTGATCTCGAAAACACCCTTTATCTGGACGTGGCCAACGCCAAGGGCGAGCCAAAGGGCCGCGTCACCATAGAACTCCGTCCGGATCTGGCGCCCAACCATGTCGCCCGCATCAAGGAACTGGCCCGTGAGGGTGCATATGACGGCGTGGTGTTCCATCGCGTGATCGAAGGCTTCATGGCCCAGGGCGGTGACGTGCAGTATGGCAACACCTCGTCCGCAAGCTTCAGCCCCGGCAGCGCCGGCATGGGCGGTTCCAAGAAGCCGAACCTGAAGCAGGAATTCTCGCGTGAGCCGCACGTTCGCGGCGTCTGCTCCATGGCGCGCTCGCAGAACCCGGACTCGGCAAACAGCCAGTTCTTCATCTGTTTCGGCGACGCCACCTTCCTTGATCGCCAGTACACGGTGTGGGGCAAGGTGACGGACGGCATGGACATCGTCGACGGCATCAAGCGCGGCGAACCCGTGCGTGAGCCCGACAAGATCGCCAAGATGCAGGTCGCGGCCGACGCGAAATGACATGAAACGACTCTGCGTAGCCGCAGTCTCGGTCTTCTTTGGCATGTCGCTACCGGCGCATGCCACGGAGTGGGTGGACTGCGGTGACGCGGAAAAGACGGTCAGCATGCGTGTCCTGCTAGGTGCGATGGACGTCATCGCGGTCAACGCCATCGAAATCGAGGCCCAGGGCAAGACGTGGTCGACCTCGGGTGCAAACGGTGCCACGCGCATCGCCACTGGCCAGGCTTTCGAGACGCCCGACCAGATGTTGATCGACGTGACCGACGAAAACATGGCCCAGATCGTGGCACGCCTCCGTCTGTTCAAGGCCTCGGACGACACGGAAGGTATCGAGAACGGCTACGCTTCGGGGGGTACACTCGCGCTGCCGGGACTGGGTGTCTGGGCGGTAAGCTGTTCTGGCCCCTAGGGGCGGGATAATCCCCGAAGGACTGGCATGCGTGTATCCGACTTCGATTTTGACCTGCCACCGGAGCGCATTGCCCTCCGGCCGGTCTCCCCGCGCGACTCCTCCAAACTGCTTGTCGTCCGACCGGATGCGCTGGAGGATCGCATCTTCCACGATCTCCCAAGTCTGCTCCAGGCCGGGGATGTGCTGGTTTTCAACAATACGCGCGTAATCCCCGCGGCACTTTCCGGTCACCGGATCGGACGGCTGGGAACCACCCCGAAGATCGAAGCGCTGCTTCACCTGCGGCTCGATGCTCATCGCTGGAAGGCCTTCGTCAAACCGGCGAAAAAGCTTGAGACGGGTGACCGTGTGCGTTTCGGCGGCGAGGGAAAAGTGTGCCTTTTAGGGGTGTTGGAAGCGACTGTTGAAGAAAAAGGCGAAGCGGGCGAGGTGACGTTCGCATTCGACTTTGGCGGACCGATACTCGATGAAGCCATCGCGATGGTTGGAAGCATGCCGCTTCCGCCCTACATTGCCGGCAAGCGCGGAACCGACGAACGGGACAAGGCCGACTATCAAACCGTTTTTGCGGAGAGAGAAGGTGCAGTGGCGGCGCCAACGGCCGGACTTCACTTTACACCACAGCTAATGAAACGGCTGGAAGATAATGGAATTACGACAGAATTTGTTACGCTACACGTCGGCGCGGGAACCTTCTTGCCGGTGAAGTCGGAAGATACGAACGACCACAAGATGCATGCGGAGTGGGGAGAAGTCTCCGCAGCCACGTGTCAACGTCTCGTGGCCGCCCGGGCGGCAGGAGGACGTATCGTGGCCGTTGGCACAACTTCGTTGCGCCTGTTGGAAAGCTCGGGGCTAAAGCCATTCTCGGGCACGACGGAGATTTTCATCACCCCCGGCTACAGGTTCCGCGCGGTAGACCTGCTGGTCACCAACTTTCACCTGCCAAAATCGACCTTGTTCATGCTTGTCTCGGCCTTTGCCGGACTAGATCGCATGCGCTCGGCCTATGAGTACGCCATTGGCCATGATTATCGGTTCTATTCCTACGGCGACTCCAGCCTGCTATTCCCCGGACCATGACACCAGAATTCGGCTTCACGCTCCACGGCACGGACGGCATCGCCCGGCTCGGCACCGTCCACACGCTCCACGGTGACATCCGCACCCCGGCCTTCATGCCGGTGGGCACGGTGGGCACGGTGAAGGGACTCTACCTCGACCAGGTCGAGAAAACCGGGGCGGACATCATTCTGGGCAATACCTATCATCTGATGCTCCGGCCTGGGGCTGAGGAGGTGGCGAAACTCGGGGGGCTTCATCATTTCATTGGATGGAAGCGGCCAATCCTCACCGATTCCGGCGGCTTCCAGATCATGTCGCTGTCCAAGATCCGCAAGATCACCGAGCAATCCGCAATGTTCCAGTCGCACATCGATGGCCGGAAATACGAGCTCTCTCCCGAGCGGGCGATGGAGATCCAGCGGCTTCTCGGCTCCGACATCCAGATGCAACTCGACCAGTGCATCCAGTATCCGCACACCGAAAAGGAGGCCGAGAAGGCCATGCAGCTGTCACTGCGTTGGGCGGACCGCTCGCGCAGGGCCTTCGGCAGACAGCCAGGTCGGGGCAATTTCGGAATCGTGCAGGGCGGCATCAACCCGAGGCTTCGCAAGGAGAGTGCGGAGGGTCTGAAGTCGATCGGTTTCGAGGGTTATGCCATCGGCGGACTGGCCGTGGGTGAAGGCCACGACCTGATGCTGCTCGCCATCGAGCACACCATTCCGCACCTGCCAGAGGATCGGCCGCGTTACCTGATGGGGGTCGGAACGCCGGAAGACATTCTGGAATCGGTTGCGCGTGGCATTGACATGTTTGATTGCGTGCTGCCGACCCGTTCCGGACGCCACGGTCAGGCCTTCACCCGTTTTGGAAAGATCAACCTCCGGAATGCAAGGCACGCCGACGACGAGCGGCCTCTGGACGCGGAACACCCTTGCCCGGCGCTGTCGCAGTATTCCCGAGCCTATCTCCATCACCTGATCCGATCAGGGGAGCTTCTCGGCATGATGTTGTTGTCGTGGGCCAACATTGCATATTATCAATCGCTGATGCAGGGCATCCGCACCGCAATCTCCGAAAATCGTTTCGAAGAATTCCGGCTTTCGACGAAGGAACAGTGGAAGCGCGGCGATATCCCGGCATAATCGCCGAAAAATGGGAGGACGATGACATGAAACTCACGGACGAGGTGATCATCCCCGTACCGCGCACGAAGGTATGGCAGGCTCTGAACGATCCCGAGGTGCTGCGCCAGGCAATTCCGGGCTGCGAGGAGATCGCCAAGAAATCCGACACAGAAATGGAAGCCAAGGTGACGGTGAAGATGGGCCCGGTGAAGGCCAGCTTCAAGGGATCGGTCACGCTTTTGGATCTCGACCCCCCCAATGGCTATCGCATTCAGGGGGAAGGAAAGTCGCTGATGGGTGGTGCGGTGGGTGGCGCCAATGTCCGCCTCGAAGATGTGCCCGAGGGAACCAGGCTTATCTACGACGTCGACGCCCAGGTGACCGGCAAGATCGCCAGTCTCGCCCAGCGCTTCATCGAGCCGACCGCCAAGCAACTTTCCGCGCAGTTTTTCGAGAGCTTCGCCAAGCTCGCCGAGAACGAACCGGGCTAGGCTACTTTCCCGATCCGCCGGTGTGTTCACCCTCGCGCGTCAGGTAGTAGGCCGCGAGGATTGGCAGGAAGGTCACCGCGATGACGATCAATGCCACGACATTGGTCACGGGACGCTGGCGGGGGCGGATCAGTTCGTTCAGCATCCAGATCGGTAGCGTTGCCTGCTGACCGGCGGTGAAGGTGGTAACGATCACTTCGTCGAAGGAGAGCGCGAAGGCTAGCATTCCACCAGCCAGCAAGGCAGAAGCGATCTGAGGCAAGACCACGTGACGGAAAGTCTGAGTGCCATTGGCGCCCAGATCCATGGAAGCCTCGATCATGCTGCCTGAAAGCCTGCGAAAGCGCGCAAGCGCATTGTTGTAGACCACAACAATGCAAAATGTGGCGTGCCCCAGCACGATCGTCCATGTCGAGAAGGGAATAGACATGATGTCGAAGGCCGAGCGAAGCGATATGCCGGTGATGATGCCGGGGAGCGCGATCGGCAGGATGAACAGCAGGGACAACGAATCCTTGCCGTAGAATTTGGCCCGTGACAGTGCGGCAGCCGCAAGCGTTCCCAGCACGAGAGCAATCAAGGTTGCCAGGACCGCTACTCGCAGGGACAGCCAGAGCGGTCCCCAGATGTCCGGCCTGTCAAACCAAGTGACAGAGAACCAGTGGAGCGTCAGACCCGGGGGCGGGAACTGGAAGCTCTTTTCCTCTGTGGTGAAGGCATAAAGGAAGATCAGGGCCAACGGAACGTGCAGGAACAGCAGACCGCCAATGGCCGCTGCCCGGAGGAGCATGGGAGCGCCGGGTTCAGAGCGCATCGAAGGCTCCCATCCGACGGGCAATCACCAGATAGACGCCCATGATGACGACG
This sequence comes from Hyphomicrobiales bacterium, assembly GCA_046349235.1. Lineage (GTDB taxonomy): Bacteria > Pseudomonadota > Alphaproteobacteria > Rhizobiales > Aestuariivirgaceae > Aestuariivirga. The sequence goes on along the minus strand of JAXMCT010000008.1, from coordinate 143,701 downwards.
GGCACCACCGTGAAGGCGGCCGCTAACGGAATGTCACCTGCAGTACCCTGGAGTGCATAGACGGTGGTGCCGATGAAGGGTCGTGAATTCCCGACAATCTGGGGAATGATGTAGTCGCCAAGCGTCAGGGAGAACGTGAAAATGGAGCCGGCAATGACCCCGGGCAGGGCGAGCGGCAGGATGACCGTTCGGAACGTCTGCCGTGGTGAGGCGCCGAGATCGGCGGCGGCCTCGATGTAGTTTTTCGGCACCCTCTCGAGCGCCGCTTGCGTCGGCAGGATCATGTAGGGCAGCCAGATGTAGACGAAGACGATGAACGTCCCGATGTAACTGAAGGACAGGGAGGATCCACCGATGATGGGCAGTGAAAGGATGGTATCCAGAATCCCGCCAAGATGAAGCCTGCCGGCGACCCATGTGATGATGCCTTCCTTGGCGAGGATAAGTTTCCACGCATAGACCTTGACGAGATAGCTCGACCATAGGGGCATCATCACGGCAAGGTAGAACATAGCCTTCCACCCGCCGCGGGCGTAGCGTGCCGCAAAGTAGGCAATTGGAAAGGCCACGATGGCGCTGGCAAGCGTCACCAGTGCTGCCATGACTGCAGTGCGCAGGATGATCGTTAGGTTCGATGCGGTAAATAGCTGTTCGTAGGTCGACAGGGTGAAGTCATGGACCACAAGGCCGGAAAATTCATCAAGCGAATAGAAGCTCTGCAAGAGGAGTGCAAAGAGCGAGCCGAGATAGACGATTCCGATCCACAAGAGCGGCGGCAGCAGCAGGGCAAGCGTGAGAAGTCTGGAGTTTCGGTAGAAGAACTCCGAAATTCCACCTTGCCGGGGCTGGGATGTGACAACGGCCGTCATGCCGGCTCCATGGCCACGAGGCTGTCGGCCGCCCAGACGAGACTTACATTTTCGCCCTCTATGACAGACGTCGAGCCAGCGGGTAGGACGACAGCGATCCGCACCCCCCCAATGTCAGTCGCGACGCGGGTGACGGCACCCTGATACTGAACCGACGTGACTTGACCAGAAGCGCCGAAGTGACCGGAACTCGGCACCTGTCCCGCCGCAAGGAAGGTGATCTTTTCCGGCCGGAGGCTTGTCCATGCCCTGGTTCCACCATGCGCTGCTGCGAAATCCGGAGGTAGCACATTCGAGGAACCCACGAAGTCAGCCACGAAACGTGACCGCGGGCGCTCATAGACATCGGAAGGCGATCCGGCCTGGATGATCTTGCCATCGTTGAAGATGGCCACGCGATTGGCCATGGACAAGGCTTCGCCCTGATCGTGGGTAACGAAAACGAAGGTGATGCCAAGTTGCTTCTGCAGGGCCTTGAGTTCCTCCTGCATCTGCTCTCGAAGCTTGAGATCAAGTGCACCGAGCGGCTCGTCCAGCAGGAGCACCTTGGGCTGGTTGACGAGCGCGCGGGCAAGTGCAACGCGCTGCCGCTGGCCACCGGAGAGTTGCGATGGACGGCGCTGGTCGAAGCCCTTCAGCTTGACCATGGACAGCGCATCCAGCGCCCTGGCTTCACGTTCGGCTCGCGCTACGCCCCTAATCATCAGGCCATATGCAACGTTCTCTCCGACCGTCATGTGCGGGAACAGCGCATAGTCCTGGAACACGGTATTGACGTTTCGCCTGTATGGGGGAAGGCCCTCGGCGGTTTCGCCGAAAATCTCAATGTGCCCGGATGTCGGCTGCTCGAAACCAGCGATGAGGCGCAGACAGGTCGTCTTCCCCGATCCGGAAGGACCAAGCATGGCGAAGAATTCGCCTTCCGCGATGTCAAGAGACACGTCATCAACGGCCTTGACCACCCCGAAGTGGCGCGACACGTGCTGGAAACTGACGGCTGTTGGCATGATGGTTCCTGAATTGACGACCCCGGCCGGATTGGGCCGGGGTCGATCGTTGCTGTCGTAAATCTGTTATTGGCTCATCACTTCACGGTAGGCCTTGTCCCATTGAGAGTAGGGAACGCAGCCCCCGGCCTCGCACTTTGAGGTCGGCGTCCGCCAGAACCAGATCTTGTCGAAGTTCTCATAGCCGTTCGTGGCACAACCAGCGTCTGTCAGGAGTTCATTGCCCTTGCAGGCGGCTGGAACAGTGGGAACCGAGCCGAACCATGCTGCAAGATCTCCCTGCAGTTTGGGCTGCAATGAATGGTTGAGCCAAAGATAGGCGCAATTCGGATGCGGCGCGTTGGCGTGCATCATGGTGGTGTCGGCCCAACCGGTTGCCCCTTCGTCTGGCACAGTTGACGCGACCGGTTGCTTGTCGGCCTGCAACAGGTTTACCTGGAAAGGCCATGAGGAAGAGGCGACGACACCCTCATTCTTGAAATCGTCCACCTGAACCATGGCATCATGCCAGTAGCGACCGACCAGCTGACGTTGCGCCTTCAGAAGCTCTATGGCCGCATCGAACTGCTGCTGGTTCAGTTCGTAGGGATTCTTGATGCCAAGTGCAGGTTTCGTCTTCATCAGGAAGAGGGCAGCATCAGCTATATAGATCGGGCCATCATAGGCCTGCACACGACCCTTGTTGGACTTGCCGTCCGGAAGGGTCTGCTCCTCGAACACCACTGCCCAGCTCTTGGGAGCCTCCTTGAAGACATTGGTATTGTATGCCAGCACATTTGGTCCCCACTGATAGGGGACTCCATAGTGGATGCCATCGACCGTGTGCCACGGCGCATCCTTGAGACGATCGTCTAGCGTGCCCCAGTCCTTGATCAGCGAAATGTTGATCGGCTGGACCTTCTTGCCAGCCACGAGGCGCAGCGAAGCATCGCCTGAAGCCGTGACAAGGTCAAAGCCACCCTGGTTCATCAGGGTCACCATCTCGTCCGAGGTGGCTGCTGTCTTGACGTTGACCTTGCAGCCCGTTTCCTTCTCGAAGCCGGTGACCCAGTCGTAGTTCTTGTCGGTTTCGCCGCGTTCGATGTACCCGGGCCAGGCAACGATATCCACCTGACCCTCGCCGGCCCCGATTTCCGTCTTCGCCTCCTGGGCCATGGCAATGCCTGCCACGGCTGCCAGCGCTGCTAGCGATGTAATCGCTGTCTTCATGATCGTCATAATGTCTGCTCCCTGTTGGGCCTCACGGAGGAGCGCTTCTTGGCAGCCCCTTGGACCCGTGCCATGTATTGTGACCCGAAGTGCACCCAAAGTTCAACCCCGGCAAACCTTTAGGTATCAAATGCGCAGTCTATGGCTCGCCTCTCCGATGGCTGTTCTTGCGGATGCACCCGGAGGGATTGTAATACGAAATGGGCGAATTGCCGAACTGCTGACGTTGGGACAGCGGCCTTCCGGACCGGTGGACAGCATATTCGATGCGTCCCGGCACGTCGTACTGCCGGGCCTTGTCAATACCCACCACCATTTCTATCAAACACTCACGCGCGCTCACCCGCAGGCGATCAACAAGAAACTCTTCGACTGGTTGAGAGCACTCTATCCGGTGTGGTCACGGCTAACCCCAGAGACGCTGCAGGTGGCCACGAGGCTGGCGCTAACCGAATTGCTGATGTCAGGGGTGACCACAACATCCGATCACCATTATCTGTTCCCGGCAAATCTCGAGGATGCAATGGACATCCAGGTCGAGGAAGCGCGCAAGCTCGGCATGCGAATGACGGTCACGCGCGGTTCGATGAACTTGTCGGTAAAGGACGGTGGGCTTCCTCCTGACAGCGTTGTCCAGGATGAGGACACTATTCTGGCAGACTGTGAGCGGGTGATCGGGAAGTATCACGAGCGGGGCGAGGGGGCGATGATACAGATCGCTCTCGCACCCTGTTCGCCCTTCAGCGTCACGACGTCCCTGATGTGCGCCTGTGGCGCTCTGGCTGAGAAACATGATTGCCGCTTGCACACCCACCTCGCCGAGACGCACGATGAGGACGCATTCTGCAAGGCCATGTTCGGAATGACCCCGCTCGACTATCTTGAGAGCGTGGGCTGGCTGAATGATCGCACTTGGCTCGCGCATGGAATTCACTTTTCAGACGACGAGGTCAAGAGGCTGGGGCAGCGCCGTGTCGGCGTTTGCCATTGCCCCACATCCAATATGGTTCTCGCGTCGGGTCAATGCCGGACACGCGACCTGGAGGCGGCAGGCGCACCCGTCGGCCTCGGCGTCGACGGATCGGCGTCCAACGACGCTTCCAATCTCATGGAGGGGGTTCGCCACGCGTTGATGATTAACCGCCTCACCTACGATGCATCAGTGAGCCATCTCGACGCGCTTCGCTGGGCAACCAAGGGGTCCGCCCTTTGCCTCGGAAGAAATGATATTGGCGAGATTGCAGTTGGTAAGCAGGCAGATCTCGCTTTGTACACTCTCGACGAATTGAGGTTTTCCGGGGCTGGCGATCCTCTGGCTGCACTGGTGCTTTGCGGTGCCCACCGCGCCGACAGGGTGATGATCGGCGGAGACTGGCGGGTTGTGGATGGCATGCCCGTGGGCGTAGACATCCAACAATTGCGCTCGGCACATGGTGCGGCCGCCCGGCAATTCCTCTGAGGAGAAGGATGGCGTGATGGACATCTCAGCCGAATACAACAACCGCATCCTGGTGCCCGACCATGCGCAGATCATCGCACGGTGGCACGAGGAAGCAGCAGCATATCGGTTGACCCATCCCGGGCAGCTGGACGTTGCCTATGGCGCGCGGTTGCGCAATCGGGTGGATATCTTCCCTGCTGAGGATGGCGCTGGAAGGGGAACATTGATCGTCTTCATCCACGGTGGCTACTGGCGGAGTTTCGACAAGTCCGTTTTCAGCCATGTTGCCGGGCCCGCAAATGCGGCAGGGTTCGACGTCGCCATTCCCAACTACTCCCTTTGCCCTGAAGTAGGGGTAACGGACATCATTGATGAGATCCGCCAATGTTGCCTGTTTCTGGGCGAGACCACGAAACAGCGACTGGTGGTGGCCGGCCACTCGGCAGGCGGGCACCTTGCCGCAGCGATGGCAGCCACCGACTGGCAACTCTATGGCTCACGGTCAGATCTCGTTAAGGCCTGTTTGTCGGTCAGCGGCATCTTTGACCTCCGTCCCCTGATGGCTACTGCCTACAATGACGATCTGAGGCTTACGGCCGTGCAGGCTGCTGCGGCCAGCCCACTTCTTTGGCCAGTGCCGAGCCGCCTCCCTCTCGAAAGCTGGGTTGGGGCCGAGGAAAGCTTCGAATTCCGTCGTCAGGCCCGTTCGCTTCCGGCAGCTTGGGCCGGGTTGGGGCTCCCTTGCCGCTATGAGGAGGCAGAGGGGTTCAATCACTTCAGTATCGGCGACCTGCTGAGTCGGGCCACCCACCCGATGACCCAGCGACTGCTCGAGCTTGCGTCCGCCTGAGAACTGCCGACGGATCTCCCGCACTGCACAATTCCTGAGCATCGGACGGCGGGAACTCCACCACTCCCGGTGTGTTCTGGGTGGATCCGGACGTCCCGGCACCGGGGCAGAACCCCAGGACAAACCAAGGCCATGCGTCCTGCGTACCCAACCACAAGCGCCCACCAGGATTTCCTCCTGAATACCCCCTCCACATTCGGGTCGAAGCACCTATATAATCCATTCCATGCCGAAGCAGCCCAACCATCGAGACGACAATCAGACAGGGGTGATCACCCGGACGGAGGCGAAGACCAAGAAGCCTTCGCTCTACAAGGTGCTGCTGCTCAACGACGACTACACGCCGATGGAATTCGTCGTGCACGTGCTCGAGCGGTTTTTCGGCAAGGGACGCGAAGAGGCAACCCGCATCATGCTGCACGTCCATCAGAAGGGCGTGGGAGTGTGTGGGGTTTATACGTTTGAAGTGGCGGAGACCAAGGTGACCCAAGTCATGGATTTCGCCCGGAACCACCAGCATCCCCTGCAGTGCACGATGGAAAAGGAATAGGCCAATGCCGACATTCTCCCGCAGTCTCGAAAAGGCGCTGCACCGCGCCCTTGCACTGGCCAACGAGCGGCGCCACGAATATGCGACCCTTGAACACCTGTTGTTGTCATTGACCGATGACAAGGATGCAGCCGCGGTCATGAAGGCATGCAACGTCGATCTTGACGTTCTCCGGCGCAGCTTGACCAACTACATCGACAATGAACTTGGCCAGATGATCTCGGCCGAGCGTGAAGATTCGAAGCCAACGGCTGGGTTCCAGCGGGTCATCCAGCGCGCCGTCATCCACGTGCAGTCGTCTGGACGTGAGGAGGTGACGGGTGCCAACGTGCTCGTGGCCATTTTTGCCGAGCGTGAAAGTCATGCCGCCTATTTCCTGCAGGAGCAGGACATGACGCGGTACGACGCCGTGAACTACATTTCCCACGGAATTGCCAAACGGTCCGGTTTGTCGGAGACGCGCCCCGTTCGCGGAGTAGACCAGGACCAGCAGGGTGGGGGCAATTCAGATGAGGATACAGGCGCCAAGAAGAAGGGTGAGGGCGATGCGCTCGACGCCTATTGCATCAACCTCAACAAGAAGGCTGGCGAAGGCAAGATTGACCCTCTCATCGGTCGTGAGTCCGAGGTGCGCCGGACAATCCAGATTCTTTGCCGCCGCCAGAAGAACAATCCGCTATTCGTGGGTGATCCAGGCGTCGGCAAGACGGCGATCGCCGAAGGGCTTGCTCGCAAGATCATAAATGGCGATGTTCCCGAGGTGTTGCTGAACTGCACGGTTTACCAGCTGGATATGGGTGCGCTGCTGGCCGGGACGCGCTATCGCGGCGATTTCGAGGAACGCCTGAAGGCCGTGGTCAAGGAAATCGAGTCCCGCCCCGGCGCGATCATGTTCATTGACGAGATTCACACCGTGATCGGCGCGGGAGCGACCTCCGGCGGCTCAATGGATGCGTCCAATCTGCTGAAACCCGCGCTCGCCAATGGCGCGCTGCGCTGTATCGGTTCGACGACCTACAAGGAATATCGCCAGCATTTCGAGAAGGATCGGGCCCTGGTTCGCCGCTTCCAGAAGATCGATGTCAACGAGCCCTCGATCCCGGACGCCATTGAGATTCTGAAGGGCTTGAAACCCTATTACGAGGATTTCCACAAGGTCCGCTATACCGATGACGCCATTGAGACGGCCGTCCAGCTCTCCGCGCGCTACATGGCCGACCGCAAACTGCCCGACAAGGCGATCGATGTGATCGATGAGACGGGCGCATCCCAGATGCTTCTTGCCGAAGACAAGCGTCGCAAGGTGATTGGCGTTCCAGAGATCGAGGCGACGGTTGCCACCATGGCACGCATTCCCGCCAAGACGGTGACCAAGGATGATGCGACGGTTCTGAAGAATCTCGACGCTGAATTGAAGCGCATGGTCTTCGGACAGGACAAGGCTATCGACGCACTCGCCGCGTCGATCAAGCTCGCACGTGCTGGCTTGCGCGAACCGGAGAAGCCGATCGGGAGCTATCTGTTCTCCGGTCCGACTGGCGTAGGCAAGACCGAAGTCGCTAAGCGCCTCGCCGAGGTGATGGGTGTTAACATCTTGCGCTTCGATATGTCGGAATACATGGAGCGGCACTCGGTTTCCCGGCTCATCGGCGCACCTCCGGGCTATGTTGGTTTCGACCAGGGAGGCCTGCTTACCGATGGCATCGACCAGCATCCCTATTCGGTGCTGTTGCTCGATGAAATCGAAAAAGCGCACCCAGACCTGTTCAACATCCTGCTGCAGGTGATGGATCACGGGAAACTGACTGACCACAACGGCAAATCCGTAGACTTCCGTAACGTCATCCTGATCATGACGACAAACGCCGGCGCGCAGGATATGGCCCGGGAGGCGATAGGGTTCGGCAACAGTGTTCGCCATGGTGACGACATGGAGGCCATCCAGCGGCTCTTCACGCCGGAATTCAGGAACCGGCTGGATGCTGTCATTCCGTTCGGTCACCTGCCCCCGGAAGTGGTTCGCAAGGTTGTCGAGAAGTTCGTCCTTCAGCTCGAGGCCCAGTTGGCAGAGCGCCAGGTGAACATCGAGCTCTCGTCTGATGCTGCAGATTGGCTGGCCCGGAAGGGTTATGACCAGCAGATGGGTGCGAGGCCGCTCGCACGGATCATCCAGGAGCACGTCAAGAAGCCATTGGCAGAAGAGGTCTTGTTCGGGAAGCTGACGAAGGGCGGCACGGTGCGCATCCTGCTCAAGAGTGACGATTTGCACTTCGAATACCTCAGCCGGGATGAGGAGAAGGCATTGCCTCGCCGGCCGGTCCGCAAGGCCCTCCCCCCTGTTGCAGTGGAAGCGGATGACGAGGGCGGTGAGAAGGGGCCCAAAAAGCCGGGGAGACGCAAGCCAAAGGCGAAATCCGACTGACGAATCCTATCGAAGCGACGGAAAAATGAAGGAAAACCGGCAAACTGCCCAATTGCAGTTGCCGGTTTTCTTGTTAATGTGCACAGCAGAAGAATGAGGGTCAAAGAGGCCCGCGGGGAGACGAGGCGTGCAGGAAGCTGCAGCGAGAGTGAGTGGTGACCGTACGGTCGCGGTCCAGGTGACGGACCTTCACAAGAAGTTCGGCGATCTGGAGGTCCTGAAAGGCGTCTCGTTGACGGCTCGCGAGGGGTCGGTCGTGTCCATGATCGGGGCTTCTGGATCGGGAAAGTCCACGTTTCTCCGTTGCATCAACTTCCTCGAGATGCCCACCCAGGGTGAAATTGAGGTTACGGGCGAGAAGGTGTCGCTTGCCCGCCAGAAGGACGGCGACCTCCACCCTTCCGACCGAAAGCAACTTGAACGGATCCGTACCCGACTTGGGATGGTGTTCCAAAGCTTCAATCTCTGGCAACACATGACGGTGCTGCAGAATGTCATCGAAGCGCCGGTGCATGTACTTGGTGTGTCGAGGGCTGAAGCAATTGATCGCGCGGAAAGGCTGCTTCACAAGGTTGGTCTCTTCGACAAGCGAGATCAGTATCCCGCGTTTCTCTCTGGTGGTCAGCAACAGCGCGCGGCGATTGCCCGTGCCTTGTGCATGGAGCCGAAGGTAATGCTCTTCGACGAGCCGACATCGGCCCTCGACCCCGAACTCGTGGGTGAGGTGCTGAAAGTCATTCGCGATCTGGCTGACGAAGGCCGCACCATGATCCTCGTCACCCATGAAATGAAGTTCGCGCGCAGCGTGTCAAGTCACGTGATCTATCTCTACAAGGGAGTGATCGAGGAAGAGGGATCTCCATCTCAAGTCTTCGGTGCGCCAAAGAGCGAGCGTTGCCGCCAGTTTGTTTCTTCCGCGCATGCGTGACGTGGGTCGGTGCTTTTGACTTAAACAAACCGGGTCATTAGTTGCCCGGATAACAGGGAGTAACGAGAATGAAGCTTACCCGTCGCATTGTTCTTATGGCAGCCGCTGTGGCCATGATGGCTGGAGCGTCGTCATCGGCCATGGCTGACATCAAGTTCGGCGTCGCAGCTGAACCATACGCCCCCTACAGCTCGAAGGACGCTTCGGGCAAGTGGATTGGTTGGGAAATCGACCTGATGAACGCGCTCTGTGCACAGATGAACGAGAAGTGCGAACTCGTGGAAGTGGCGTGGGACGGCATTATTCCAGCGCTCACATCGAAGCAGATCGACGTGATCTGGTCGTCCATGTCGATCACCGATGAGCGCAAGAAGACCATCGACTTCTCGGACATGTATTACAACACACCGTCGAACGTCATCGGGCAGAAGAACGGTGATACGGATATCACCCCCGCTCATCTCAAGGGCAAGGTTCTCGGCGTGCAGGTATCAACCACGCACGAGAGGTACGCGCAGAAGTACTTTGCGCCCGCCGGTGCGGAGATAAAGACATACTCCACCCAGGATGAGGCCAATAACGATCTGGCTGCAGGGCGCGTCGATTATGTGCAGGCCGACTCCACTGCGCTCGATGCCTTTCTCAAGACTGATCAGGGCAAGCAGTGCTGTGAACTGAAGGGCACGGTTCCTGATGATACGAGCGTGCTCGGATTTGGCGTGGGCGCCGGTGTCCGCAAGGAGGATACGGCGCTGAAGGCGAAGATCAACGCCGCTATCGCGGAACTCGCCAAGCAGAAGAAGTTCACTGAGATCACGAAGAATTACCCTGAACTTCAGGGCATTCTCGTCACGCCTGAGAACCAGTAGAACAGAGACCGGCCTGCGCGGTGTCTCTCCCGCGCAGGTCATTCACCAAGGAAGAACATGGCCAGTCAACCCGGGTTTCCTGAAATCCTCGCGTTTGGCCCAACTGGCTATGGCGATGAGTTGCTCATGGGTGCCGCTGTCAGCGTGGCCATTGCTGTCCTCGCCTACACGTTAGGACTTCTGATCGGCATCGTCGGCGCGATGTCAAAGCTCTATGGCAGCACGCTCACGCGCTCGATCATGCAGGGATATACCACCCTGGTGCGCGCCGTGCCGGAGTTGATCCTCATTCTCATCCTCTACTACGCGGGAACAGCGACCCTGAACCAGCTTCTTGAGAGCTCGGGGTTCTCTGCTATCGCTATCAACGGTTTTGCGGCCGCGGTGCTAGTGCTCGGTTTCGTTCAGGGTGCCTATTCGACAGAAGTGCTAAGGGCCGCCATCCAGGCGATCCCACTCGGGCAGATGGAGGCCGCAAGGGCCTACGGCATGTCACCGTGGTTGATTTTTCGACGGATCACCATTCCGTCCATGCTGCCTTACGCTATTCCGGGGCTCGCGAACCTTTGGCTCATCGTTACCAAAGACACCGCTCTGATCGCGGTGGTGGGTTATACCGAGCTGGCTCTCGCAACGCGACAGGCGGCCGGCAACACCAAGCTTTACTTCACATTCTTCATGGCAGCAGGCGTTATCTACCTGGTGATCACGTTGGTATCGCAGAAGGGCTTCGCCGCTCTTGAGCGGCGAGTACGGCGTGGCCAGAGGAAGCTCGCATGAACTTCGACCTCATCAGGTTGCTGATCAAGGGAGTTGTCGTACTTCTGCTCGTCGCGATCCTGACTGGCATCATCTACTGGCTGTTGAGAGTGTCGCAGTGGAGCTGGATGGCAGCCTATTATCCTCTCCTCATCAAGGGCTTGTGGCTGACGCTCTTGCTATGGATATTGTCCTGTGTTCTGGGGATGATATTCGCCATTCCGATTGGTCTTGTTCAGGTCACCGGCCCCCGCTGGCTTGCCGCCCTTGCTCGTGGCTTCTGTACGGTGATCCGCGGTACGCCGCTGCTGCTCCAGCTGTGGCTGATTTACTACGGACTAGGCTCGCTGTTCCCGAAGATTGCAATGGTGTTCCCGGAGTTCCGGACCCACTTCATGTGGCTCATAAGACTTGATGCATTCTGGTATGCACTACTGGCCTTCACGATCAGCTTTGCTGGCTATGAAGGAGAGATCATGCGTGGCGCCTTTCTTGGCGTGCCGCGTGGTGAACTGGAAGCTGCGCGTGCGTTCGGCATGTCGCCCTGGAAGGTCCTCAGCCGTGTTTGGTTTCCGCGGGCCGTAAGATTGGTTCTTCCGACCTTGGCAGGTGAGGTTGTCCTCCAGTTGAAGTCCACGCCGCTAGCCATGACGGTAACAGTCATGGATCTGGCGGGAGTCGTCCGCAACCGGATCACCCAGGACACCTATATCGTGTACGAGCCGCTGATGCTCCTGGCAGTGATTTACATGTGCCTGACGTTCATCACGGTTTGGGCCTTCAATTACATTGAGAGGAAGGTCCCACAAAAGCGATGATCGAGGAAATTCTCAGGAAGCATTTGTCCGATCTGACAGCCATCAGGCATGATCTTCATGCTCATCCGGAAATGCTGTTTCAGGAGGAGCGCACAGCGCGGATCGTGGCGGAGGAATGTCGCCGCCTCGGCTTCGATGTTGCCACGGGGATAGCGCGGACGGGCGTTGTAGCATCGCTGCGGGTGGGATCATCAGAGCGTGTGATAGGCATTCGCGCCGATATGGATGCGTTGCCAATCGAGGAACAGACCAACCTGCCTTACGCGTCCAAGTATCCTGGCAAGATGCATGCCTGCGGCCATGACGGACACACGACCATGCTGTTGGGTCTCGCCCGCTATCTTGCCGAGACGCGCAAGTTCGACGGGACCGTCCGCCTCATATTCCAGCCTTCGGAGGAAGACGAGGGCGGTGCGATGAAGATGATCGAGGATGGCCTCTTCACGCGCTTCCCGTGCGACCGTGTTTTCGCGCTTCACAACCTTCCGGGTGAACCGGAGGGGCAAATCTCGGTCCGCCCAGGACCCATCACAGCATCATGCGATGTTCTCACGGTTGTCATTCAAGGCACTGGCGGCCATGGTGCCCTGCCTCACAAGTCCGTCGATCCAGTGGTGGCCGCCTCCAGTCTGGTCCTGGCACTCCAGACCATCGTGTCTCGGAATGTAGACCCCCATGATCCCGCCGTGGTCACGGTAGGCGCAGTCAATGGCGGGTCCATGGCGACGGTGATACCAGCCGAGGTAAGGATCTTGATCGGCATCAGAACGGTCACGAAGCCGGTTCGAGAGTTGATACTTGATCGTATCAAGGATCTCTCGATTGCTCATGCCAAGTCCTACGGATGCACCGCGGATGTCCAGATGGGCGTGGACAGCTGGAGCTATCCAGCGGGCTTCAACACACCGGACGAGGCTGCTCTCGTTCGGGAGGTCGCAATCGAAATGGGGCAGGATCCGGCTAAAGTGGACCTGCGTGGCCCCTTCATGTTCTCCGAGGATTTTTCTGCCATGCAAGAAGTGGTCCCGTCCTGCTATTTCGGTCTTGGCGCCGGCCCGGGGCCGATGCTCCATGACCCGGGCTACAACTTCAACGATGCCCTCCTGGTGAAAGGCCCTGCCTTTTGGGCAAGGCTCGCAGAGAAAGCGCTCCCTCAGACATAGGGTCCCTCAAGGCCCAATTCCCGCATGAGTGTCGCATAGGCATTAAACTGCTTGACCAGGACAGCACCATGTCGCTCGATCAGCGTACGGCGTCTCTCCTCGGTCGATGCGCAGGCGAGTGCCGCCCAGATGGCAGCCATGGTCTCGACCTGACCACGCGCCGTTGAGGCCTCTCCACCTCGCACAGCAGACATGATGGTCTGGCCATTGCACTTGCCGACGCCAGCCACGGTCTTTGAGCCCACGAGACTGTAACCTTCTGGCAGATCACCCTTGAGATTGACGACCTCGCGATAGCGTATTGCGCCGATGATCTGGTCGACTGCCTGCTTCGCGCCCTCGACGCGCGAGACATGCTCGGTATCCGCGGCGGCATGGGGAAGAAGTTCAAGTCGCCCCGGAAACCTTTCTGCAAGCGGAAGATAGGGCACCATGGGTCCCGTGGTTTCGCCCGTCTCGGAGTTCACAAAGAGGTCGGCGTCGATGGCGGCATGGCGGACTTTTCCGCTGGCTAGTGCAGCCTGGAGGGCGGACACATCGACGCACTCGCCACGATCATAATTAATAACGACCGATCCGTTGTTCAATTCGGAAAGGACAGACGCGTTCACGACATTGGCATTCGCGAACTTTCCGGTCGCGGCATTCAGGGGGCCGAGCCCAGTATGAACGGATATGACATCCGATCCTCTGGCTGCATCCTCCGGCGTCGGTGCGTAGATGAAGCCCTCGGACTCGATCCACTCCCGGTGGCGGGGACGTGCATGAACGACGACCTCCATCCCAAACGCTTGTGCGAGCTTTGCCATCTCACGACCGATGTTGCCGTACCCGATGATGCCGATCCGCTTTCCTTCGATCTTCTCGGTCGGGAAATTCGCCAGGTCGCGACCGGTGTCGAACTTGGCCTCGGTGGTGAGCCGATGGAGTTCATCAACCGGAAGATCGGGCAATACTCTCAACAGGGCCTTGAAGGCCATCTGTGCCGTAGCACGGCTGTTGAAGGAAGGCGTGTTCATGAGAGGTGACTTGCCGCCTTCACCGTTGCCGCCGCCCCATGAGCGAGACCCCATGTTGCCCGTGCCGGCCCCGATGCGAACGCCTCCCTCCGAAAACTCGGACTCCGGCGGCAAGAAAGTAGCGGCCGCTATCACGGCGTCATACTGCCCACTCGCCGTGCGTGCGCGAATTTCGTCGGGCTTCGAGAGCTGGGGCTGATAGAAGAAATGGATGCCGGGCGCGAGTTCCGTGTCCGCAGAGTATGGGCCATCGTGGAACATTGCACCCTGCGCGATGACATGGGCTTTCACCGCCGAATGATCCGGTCTTCCATCCGAGTCGAACTTGAGGCCGACGTGATCGCAGACGAGGACCTTGTAGGCTTTCGCTGGGTTGTCCTTGCGTGACCGCTCAGCCGTGACTGCAGCGGCAGGGTAGGTGACGCCCTGCTTCGCCAACTCCTCCTCCATCACCACGATCCGGGCGCGATGATAGGCATATTTGATGTTGTCCAGAAGGGCGTGAATGTCCTCGGCCGGGCGGATACCTCCGATCCACGCCCGATAGTCTCCAGGTGTTCCTGGGAAGGCATTTACATATCGTGCGACGTCGAGACCTTGTTCGTGGGAACCGTTGGGGTGAGTGATGCCGTCATATGAAAGCAGTTGCTTCGAGCGCGCGATAATCCGTGCGTGAATGGCCGGATCGCTGACCTGCTTGTCTGAGACCTTGATCAAGGTCACTGCTGCACCCCGGTGCGACGGAGACGCCACACCAAGTTCGAGAAGGTCCGAGTTGCTCATCCACTCGTCGAGAGCGGCGCGATTCAGCTCCGACCGCCTGTTCATCTCCTTGACGGACCCAATCTTCTTCTCGACCCGCAGCAGACCAAACGTCGTCTCCGCAAACGCCAGTGTCGAAAAGGTGTTGATTACACCACCGACCATCCTGTTTTCCTGCGGATCGTAGAATGGTCCGAGCTTCACGGTCCGCTCTCCGGAGAGGGGCATCTTTGGGTCGACAGGAGCTGCAAGTTTCAATTGCCGGGGGATGGCCCAGGACGGAGTCTTCTGGTTTGCCTCGACCAATGCAAGAGCCTGGGGTGTGAGAGATACCAGGAAGTAACCCGAGATGCCGCCAATGGCTTTCTGGAATGGCATGAACAGGCAGCACTTCGACATCACCTGTGCGACAAGTTCATCTCCCCAGGGCATCGCTCCCAGCATTGATGTGGCGTCGAGCACCGCGTGATGCTCCACGGGATTGCGGTCAATCCAGTCTATGAGAGTCTCGATGTCGGCACGGGAATAGGTTGTGGCCCCCGTCGTCTCATGGCCGACGCCGAAGAAAATCTTCGTGCCCATGCGTTCCAACAGATCCGCAGTCGGAATTGCACCCTCGGTCCTGGCGAAGTGTATCCGTCCTTCGTCACCATTGCGGGCAAAGCGCATCATCTCGATGATTTGCGCGCCCCAGCTCTGTCGGAAGAAGCCTGAAGCCTTGGCCAGATCCGACTCGGGGACTGGCGTGTCCACATAGACGTGCTGGCTTGGGTCATTGGTCGTGAGAAAGTGCAGGGCGCAAACGGTGAAGCCCGAATGGCCGCCACCCAGGCCAACCGCCAGGCGGTTAGCCTTCGGAAACTCGAAGTAGCGATGGATTTCCCGCATCATGTCGAGCAGGAACTTGTCTGCCGGGTATCCTCGGTGCATCGAGCGACCGATTTCCGCTGCGGTGAAACATCCAACGTCGCGACCGGTGTCGTCCACCTTCCGGTAGTTCTCTTCCAGCCAGTGCTCGAACTCGAAACGCATCAATCGGCTATCGGCCTCGTCCCGTGCCATGTCGGTAATTGGGCCAACCCCAAAAAAGGGGTTCTGGGTTCGGGTTGGCGGGCCGCCAGACGTTGCCTTGATCGAATCTTCCCGTATCGCCTTGAGTTCTTCGATACCAGACATGTGTGCCCCGTGCTGTTTATCGGGACACGCTAGTCGAGTTCCGGAAACGACAGGCCGCCTAAAAACGTCATGTTCGAAAGACTTGCGTCGCCATTTGAATGTTTGGCCAGGGTAGAAACCCAGTGCAGGGAGGCCGTCCGGCGCACGGACCTAGCCTGGGGGAGATACCAGCGAACTTATCGGCACGCCTGAGAGGTACGGGGAGCCGAAGCGTTGAAGGGATGACCGCTTGAGACAATGTTTGTTACCGTCAAGTTGAAGCACCCTACCGCCTTTGTCTTGGGTGAAGTGAAATTCACCAGGCCATACCTGTTTGTCAGCGCGGTGCTCGACTTGCTCACGATCCCGTTCCAGTTGGCAGAAACCTTTGCACCCCTCAGCGGCTTTCCGATCTGGTCGACGACGGCGACGGTTGCCACGGCCCATGCGCTACCCTTGGAATTTGTCTTCGGGTTGACCTGGATGCTCAGCACGCTGGCCTGCGGTGCGGGAACAGAGACATTGATCACCTGCGTGGTGCTGGAACTGAGCCCTGTGTTGTCAACTACCGTCAGCCTTGCAAGATAGCTTCCTGCCACCTGGTAGACATGGATCGCGGAGGAGAGCGTGCCGGTCACGTCATTGTTTCCGTCACCGAAATCCCAGTACCAGAATGCGACCTGGCCATCGTCGCGGGACGGCGTGCCGTCCAGAGTTACGGACAGCGGGGCCGGTCCGTCATTGGGCGTGGCCACGATGACTGCTGTAGGAGGTGTTCCATCCGGTGCGGAGTAGCTCGCCGACAGCCGAAAGTTTCCCACGCTTCCGTAGCTGGAGTAACCGGTCGCAGCGGGATCTCCCTGGCCGGTTCCTTTCACTTCCAGGAAGTAGGTTCCTTGCGCCGGAATGGTGTAGTTGAGCGTTGCATTCAAGGCGTTCAGGGGATTGTCCGACGCCAATACCTGTCCACTCGCATTGAGCAGACTCACTATGATATCGACATCAGGCGAGCGGTTGGCTGGCTGCACGTCAACTCTCAGGGGGCCCGGCCCGGCAGCAATCGAAAAGACGTCCCGGTCACTAGCTGTTTCGATGACGCCATCCATACTGCCAAAGGCGGTGCTGCCCGATTGGGCCTGCACAAACGGCGTCGCGGTCGTGGTGGTGCTGCCATAGTCGTCGAGGCGAAGTGGTAGACCGAAATTCTGCGCAATGACGAAGTCGTTTTCCTTGTTGCTCGCGCCGCTGTATTCACCCTTGCTGAACTGGACGAGAGGACGATAATAGCCCACGCCCATGATGGGAGCCCAGCCCGTCTTCGCGTCATCGCCCTGGCCCGCATAATATTCCGTGCTTCCCTGGCCATCATGGTGAAGTCCCATGTTGTGTCCGGCTTCGTGCGAAATTGCCTCGGCGACAGCCTTCTCATTCCCGGAAGCCAGCATGTCGTAGAACACGAAGGCGGGCTTGTAATAGTCCGCAGGGTGACTGCCTGGTACGGCATCGAATACACCAACATAGGCGATGCCACCGCAGCTACAATTGTAGACGCCGTCCTTCTTGGTAATCACGACGGTCGTGCCGAATACCTGATCGTTGACCCCGGAACGAGTCAGGGTGTCCTGGGAAGGTGCTTCGGTAGTTACATCCACATCGAAGGGTGCGTAGTCTTCGGCTACCCTTTGCCAGATGTACTGGATCCGTTGAAGTTCAGTATCCGAGAATGAACCAGGATTTCCGTCCAGGTCGAATGGCACCGCTGCGATTGACGGGTTCTTCTGGCTGGCGTTCCAAGCAGTGCCGCTAATCGTTGCTCCCGTGAAGTCGAGATAGATCGTACGATTGGCTCCCGGATGACTGTGAAGATAGAAGGTCTGGTCAAGGCCCGTGAGGGCGCCATCCTGAACCGAAGAATGTTGAAACCCGTCAGCTTGACGTGGCGGAGCCATCTGGTCGAGATCCCACACTTCAAAAAGGCGGCCGTTCTGGTCCAGATGCATTCGGGTGTCATTCAGGAGTTCCTTGCGGAATTCATCGGGAGACTTGCCATACCAGGATGCAACATCAGAAAGGTGTATTCCGAGGCGGTCGATCGCCTCCTGACCACGGACTTGCGTGACCCCCAGATTGATCCCGGGAAATGGTATGAGCCTTTCCGATGTCGGAAACTTGATGGAATTGTCGGCCAATGCCGAGACTGCGCTCACGCCGACAAGCGAGCAGATGAGCACTGCAGCCCTCAGTATGCCGAACGTCTTCATTGATCCGTCCTCCGGAACGGTGGTGAGCGGGCAGCCCACGTAGTCGTGAGTGTCCGAAAGCGGTGAGTACATATGCATCTTATAGTGCATCTGAGATGGTGGTTATGTTGATTTCCGTCAAGAATTTGGCGAATGAGTACTAATACAGTTAACCTGTTGGAGCCACGTAAGTACTAATACTGAAACATGAAATTGGGTTACGCAATTTGGGGATGCACCGGTGGGTGTATATCGCCAAAGCGCACGCATAAGATGCTAAGTGAAGTTGGTTCTTAGGTTGTTTAGTTGCTATCTACGCGACGCCGGCTGCGGGGATTACGATGAGTTCTCCGAGCGACGCCCAGCGGTCAGGAAGCCGTACTCCGATGTTCGGGACAACCTCAGTTCAAGACAGGAAGGTGGCAGTGAACCCAGGATGAAAGTGCAGTCCCGCCCAGGCGACCCTTCAGGGGTCACGGATCGCTCTCATCGGTGCCTTTCAGGTTGAGAAGCTGGGATAGATCGCTTAAGTCTCTGATATTATTGGTGAGCCCGTCGGGGATCGAACCCGAGACCCTCTGATTAAAAGTCAGATGCTCTACCGCTGAGCTACGGGCCCACAGCCGGAGAAAGGCCCGGCGAGTGGGCGCGGACCATAGTTTGGGGTGGGGAGACGGTCAACTGATTTGCACCGTGTCTGACTATCGCCTCATAACCCCGGACATGCTACCCGAGACACATGAGATTCACTGTTTGGCCAGACTCCCAATGACGGACATCGCGATCATCGTTCTCGCGGCGGGCAAAGGCACGCGGATGAAATCGGCCCTCCCCAAGGTGCTGCACCGCGCTGCCGGGCGAAGCCTGATTGCCCATGTATTGCACGCTGCAAGCGAACTGGACCCTCGGGAGGTCATCGTCGTTGGAGGGCCTGACATGGGCGCCGTCTTCGATGAGGCCCGACGTGTTTGCCCGAAGGTTGTTCCAGCCTTGCAGGTCGAGCGTCTGGGCACGGGTCACGCTGTTTCGATGGCGAGGACTGCGCTCGAAGGGTTTACAGGCATCGTGCTCGTGCTCTACGGCGACGTGCCGCTGATCTCGGCAGGAACCCTCAGGAAACTGGCCGGACTGGCCGACGGCGGCATGGCCGTTCTTGGTTTCGAGGCGAATGACCCTCATGGTTACGGGCGCTTGCTGCAGGACGCGCTTGGCAACATCGTGAAGATCAAGGAAGAACTTGATGCGAGCCCGGAGGAACGGGCCATCAAACTCTGCAATTCCGGCATCATCGCGATCGAGTCCGCATTGCTGTGGTCTGAGCTGCCAAAGTTGGGCAACTCAAACGCAAAGGGCGAGTACTATCTTACCGATCTCGTGGAACTGGTCAGCGCTTCGGGTGCCGTGTGTCGGCTTGCCCAGTGTCCGGAGGCCGAGGTCGCCGGCGTCAACGACCGTCTGCAGCTCTCGGCGATCGAAGCAACGCTGCAGAACTCCTATCGCCGCCGCCACATGCTCGGAGGCGCGACGCTGGTGGCGCCGGATACAGTCTACTTTTCCGCCGATACGGTGATCGGCCAAGATGTCGTCATCGAGCCTCATGTGGTGTTTGGGCCCGGGGTGGTGATCGGAAACGGGGTCGAGATTCTCGGTTTTTCCCATATCGAGGGCGCAAAGGTGCAACCCGGAGCGCGGATCGGGCCCTTTGCGCGGCTGCGTCCAGGCTCGGAAATCGGGGAAGCCGCACATGTCGGCAACTTCGTTGAAGTGAAGAAGGCAGCCATCGGCAAAGGCGTAAAGGCCAATCACCTTTCGTACATCGGTGATGCCCGGGTGGGGGCTGGCACCAACATCGGTGCAGGCACGATCACCTGCAATTATGACGGATTCGAAAAGCACGTCACCGATATTGGCGAACGTGTCTTCGTGGGGTCCAACACCGCGCTCGTGGCGCCCGTGGTGGTGGGAGCCGGTGCGTCCATTGCCGCCGGGAGTGTCGTCACGCGCAATGTTCCATCTGACGCGCTGGCCATCGCTCGTGCGGAACTCGAACTCCGGGACGGTTGGGCGAAGCGGTTCCGGGAAATGATGGCGGCTCGGAAAGCCGCGCGCAATGGCAAGTAAGGATTAATGCATGTGCGGAATCGTCGGCATCCTCGGCAAGGAACCGGTGGCGGACAACATTGTCGAGGCTTTGCGCCGCCTTGAATATCGAGGGTATGACTCGGCCGGTGTATCCACACTGACGGCAGAAGGAATAGAACGGCGCCGCGCAGTCGGAAAGCTCAAGAACCTCGCGAGTCTTCTGGCGCGCGAACCATTGTCGGGTACGTCCGGCATCGGACACACACGCTGGGCTACGCATGGAGGCGTAACAGAGACCAATGCCCATCCGCATATCGTTGGCGATGTGGTCGTCGTGCACAACGGAATCATCGAGAACTTCCGCGATCTGAAGGACGAACTGATTGCAGGTGGTGCGACATTCACAACTCAAACGGACACCGAGGTAGTCGCTCAGCTCCTGTCGCGGGAGCTCAAGCGTGGCAAGTCTCCGCGCGAGGCGGTCAAAGCGGTTCTCCCGCGCCTTCAGGGCGCCTTCGCTCTCGCGATCATGTTCAAGGGAGAGGGAGACCTGATGGTCGCTGCCCGCAACGGGCCACCCCTCGCCATCGGCCATGGCAATGGCGAAATGTTCGTCGGTAGTGATGCCATTGCACTGTCGCCTTTCACCAATCGAATTACCTATCTTGAGGACGGCGATTGGGCGGTGCTGACCCGCAAGTCGCTGGAGATATTCGATGCCGCGGGAAAGCCCGTCTCGCGTCCGGTCAGCTTCAGCCAGGCGTCGAGCATGCTGGTCGACAAGGGTAACCATCGCCACTTCATGGCCAAGGAAATCGAGGAACAGCCGGAGGTCATCGGGCACACGCTTGCTGAATATGTCGATTTCTCCGAGCGTACGGTCCGCGTGCCGAAGGAGCTTCCGTTCGCGTTCGCTGAACTCGATCGAATCACGATTACAGCCTGTGGCACAGCCTCTTATGCCGGCCTTGCCGCCAAATACTGGTTTGAGCGCATCGCGCGTCTCCCCACTGAAGTCGACATTGCATCGGAATTCCGCTACCGCGAGGCGCCGCTGCCGCGAAATGGTCTCGCGATCGTCGTGTCTCAGTCCGGAGAGACGGCAGATACGCTGGCCGCATTGCGATATTGCAAGTCGCAGGGCCAGCATACGCTTGCCATTGTCAACGTGCCGGAATCGACCATCGCGCGCGAAAGCGAACTGGTGTTCCGGACCTATGCCGGCCCGGAGATCGGCGTTGCTTCCACCAAGGCATTCACTTGCCAGCTGACGGCACTTGCCTGCCTCGCCATACTTGCAGGCAAGCTGCGCGGCACCATCTCGGCGGCTGAGGAGAAGGAACTGGTCGCGGCGCTCATCATGGCACCGCGATACATGACTGATATCCTCAAGGACGAGAAACATATCGCCGCCGTGGCGCAGGAGATCGCGAAAGCGCAAGATGTGCTGTTCCTCGGGCGAGGCATCAACTATCCCATTGCCCTCGAAGGTGCGCTCAAGCTCAAGGAAATCTCCTACATTCATGCCGAAGGTTATGCAGCGGGCGAATTGAAGCACGGGCCAAT
The DNA here is from genome assembly GCA_046349235.1 of Hyphomicrobiales bacterium. Classification (GTDB taxonomy): domain Bacteria; phylum Pseudomonadota; class Alphaproteobacteria; order Rhizobiales; family Aestuariivirgaceae; genus Aestuariivirga. The sequence goes on along the minus strand of JAXMCT010000008.1, from coordinate 121,992 downwards.
CGCGCTGATCGACGAGAGCGTTCCCGTCATTGTCATCGCCCCGCACGACGAGCTCTATGACAAGACCATATCGAACATGGAAGAAGTGGCTGCGCGAGGCGGCAGGATCGTGCTGCTGACGGATGATATCGGAATGAAGGACAACCAGCACAAGGCGTTTCTATCCATCCGTGTGCCGCAGGCGCATCCCTTCATAAGCCCATTGCTTTATGCAGTGCCTGTGCAGCTCCTGGCATACCATGCCGCGGTGTTCATCGGTACCGACGTCGACCAGCCTCGCAACCTGGCCAAGTCGGTCACTGTGGAGTAACCGACCGCACGCTGCGCAGGGTGAGGAAGAAGGCCAGTGTTCCTGCCAGCATGATCGCTGCAAGGAAATAGCCGACGCTGGGCGACGTGATGATGGCATTGGGCTGCATGAACCAGCCGAAGACCTGAGCGAAAAGCAGTGTTCCAAGCAGCATCCCGATGCTCTGCAGGCTGGCGATGCCGCCCTGAATCTCACCCTGCGCATCGGCGGGTGCCTGGTGTGACATGATCGCGGTCAGGGCAGGGTGCACAAAGCCCTCCGGTGCATGCAGGACCAGCAGTACAAGGACCGTGAGCAGGCCAGGCGCCAGTCCATACCCGACCAGAACCACGACAGCCATCACGAGGCCGAACACGGCCGTGTTGAACTCGCCCATCAACTTCACGACGGGTCCCATCAGGCCACCCTGCACAACCGCCGTGATCAATCCGAACGCCGCGAGCGTGAGTCCGATGGTTGCCTCAGACCAGCCGAAGGCCGCAATACCCCAGAAGGCCCAGATGGCGGGGTAGACTGAGGTGGCGAGGAAGTAGAGGAACATCACGGCGCTGAGGGGAACCACGCCGTGGTATTTCGCGAAGACCTTGAGCGCGCCGATGGGATTGGAACGAGCCAGAGAGAACGGCCGCCGGTTCTCCGGGGCAAGAGTCTCCGGGAGAACCAGAAGGCCGTAGATGAAATTGAGAATGGCAAGACCGGCCGCCACGAAGAACGGCACGCGCGGCCCGAAGGAACCGAGCAGACCTCCGATCGCTGGCCCGATGACAAATCCCAACCCGAAGGCTGCACCCATCATTCCGAACATCCTTGCGCGGTCCTCCGGCTTGGTGATGTCAGCCAGAAAGGCATTGGCAGTGGTATAGGAGGCTCCACAGATGCCCGCGAAAACGCGGCCGACGAACAGCCATGTCATGTTGGGCGCGAAGCCCGTGAGAAGGTAGTCGACGGCCAGGCCGAAGACCGACAGCAGAAGCACCGGCCTGCGCCCAACCGCATCGGACAGGTTGCCGATCGCAGGTCCAAAGAGGAACTGCATTCCACCATAGGCGAAGAAGAGCCAACCGCCCCAGATCGTTGCACCCGCCAGATTGGCCCCGCTCACCTGCTCGATAAGGCGCGGCAACACGGGCATGACAATTCCGAACCCCACCATGTCGAGGAAGACGGTGATGAAGACGAAGATTATCGCGAATTTGCCGGGCCGGCGCGTCATGGGTTCCTCCGGAAGGGCCGAGCCTCATAGCCGATGATGGCGGTTGAGACCAGTGCCCGGTCCACGAGGTCCGGTTGTCAGGGCGCTGACGCATCCGACGGAACATTTTCCCTCGCGCCGTCTCCACCCGAGCCGTGCACCTTCTCGCGCGCCCACTGGAAGGTGACGTAGAGCAGCGGGATGAGGAAGATGCCTAGGATGGATGCGCCCAGCATGCCGCCAAACACCGTCGTGCCGACGCCGCGGCGGCTGAGCATGCCAGCTCCCTCGGCCACGACCAGCGGAATGAGGCCGGCGATGAAGGCGAAGCTCGTCATCATCACCGCGCGGAACCGCTCCTTGGCGCCAGTGGTGGCAGCCTCGAGGATGCTCTGGCCCTTGCGCCGGGCCTCCATGGCGAACTCGACGATGAGGATGCCATTCTTGGCAGCGAGCGCGATCAGCACCACGAGGCCGATCTGGGCATAGAGGTTGTTGGAGAGGCCCGAGAGCTTGAGCGCCAGAAGCGAGCCCAGCACGCCCGCCGAGACCGATAGCAGCACGGCGATTGGGATCGACCAGCTTTCATAGAGGCCGACGAGGAAAAGATAGGCGAAGAGTACGGCGAGTCCGAGGATCATCGTCGTCTTGCCGCTCGCCTCCTTCTCCTGCAGGGCAGTGCCTGTCCATTCGTAGCCGAAGCCCTTTGGAAGCGAGGACGCCGCGACCTGCTCCATCGCGGTGATGGCCTGGCCGGAGCTGAAGCCTGTACCGGGACTGCCGTTGATGGTGGCGCTCCGCACGTTGTTGAAACGGGTGACCGACTGCGGCGCAAGAATCATGCGCGCCTCGGCGAAGGAGCGCATGGAAACCATCTCGCCCTTCTTGTTTCGCACCGAGATCCGATAGATGTCGTCGATCTTGGAGCGGTCGGCCGCCTCACCCTGCACCGTCACCTGCCAGGTGCGGCCGAACAGGTTGAAGTCGTTGACGTAGGACCCGCCAAGCACGGCTTGAAGTGTGGCGAAGACGTCGGAAAGGTCGATGCCGAGGGTCTGCACCTTGTCGCGGTCGATGTCGAGGTAGAGCTGCGGCGTGTTGGCCGAGAAGGTCGTGAAGACGCGCGCCAGCTGCGGGTTCTGGTTGGCGGCGAAGACAAGCCCGCGGGCCACCGCAGCAAGCTCCCGCGGCGGCGCGCCGGAGAAGTCCTGCAGCTGGAATTCGAAGCCGGAGCCGGTGCCAAGGCCGATGATGGGCGGAAGATTGTAGAAGATCACGTTTGCCCGTTTGACCTGCTGGCCCATGGCGGTGAGCTTGGGAATGAGGCCAAACACCGACAGTTCGCGTGACGCGCGCTGCGCGAAGGGATCGAGTGTGAGAACCATGAGGGCCGCATTGGATTTCACCTGGCCGTCGAGCATGGAATAGCCAACGACGGTCATGACGCTGGCCACTCCGGGTGTCTTGCCCACCATGTCCGCCACCTGCTTCGACACCGCTTCCGTCACGTTGACGGAAGACCCCTCCGGCAGGATCACCTCGCCGAAGATGGCGCCCTGATCCTCGGCGGGAAGGAAGCCCTGGGGCGTGACCTTGAACAGCCAGCCGGTGACGGGGAAGATCACCGCCAGCGCGATGAGGCCGATGATCGAGAGGCGCACCAGCCGCTTGACGATGGCCGCATAGCCGTCTCGTGCCATGTTGATGCCACCCATGATCTGGCGCATCGGGAAGCGCTTCGGGCCGTGGCTGTGTTTCAGCAGCACGCCGCAAAGGGCGGGTGAAAGGGTGAGGGCGTTGATCGCCGAGATGATCATCGAGACAGTGACGACCACCGCGAACTGCTTGAACAGCTGGCCCGAGATGCCGGGGATGAAAGCGACCGGCACGAACACCGACATCAGGACCAGGGTGATGGCGATGATGGGCGCCGTGATCTCGCCCATGGCCTTGCGGGCGGCCTCCTTCGGCGAGAGGGTGGGGTCTTCCTCCATCTTGGCCTCGACCGCCTCGACCACCACGATGGCGTCATCGACCACGATGCCGATGGCGAGCACCAGCGCCAGAAGGGAAACGGTGTTGGCGGAGAAGCCCAACGCCATCATCACGGCGAAGGTGCCGATGAGTGAAACGGGAACGGCGATGAGCGGGATGATGGTGGCGCGCACCGATCCCAGGAAGAGGAAGACCACGATGACGACGAGCACGAAGGCCTCGAGCAGGGTCTTCACCACCTCGTGGATGCTTTCCTCCACGAACTTGGTGGTGTCATAGGTGACCTTGTAGTTCATGCCTTCAGGGAAGCCGGCCCTGGCCTCCTCGAGGATGTGAAGCACGGCCTCGGCGCTGGCGATGGCGTTGCCACCGGGTGCCTGGTAGATGCCGATGACGGCGGCCGGCGAGCCATCCTGGCGGCCCATGGTTTCCATCAGGCGGGCGCCAAGTTCGACGCGGGCCACGTCCTTGAGACGCACGAATGAACCACCCTCGGTGGCGCGGATGACAACATTGCCGAATTCCTCCGGCGAGGTGAGGCGGCCCTGCGCCTGAATCGAGAGTTGGAAGGCCTGGTCGGGAAGCGATGGCGAGGAGCCGATGCGGCCAATGGCGGCCTGCACGTTCTGCTTTTTCAGTGCGTTGATGATGTCGGTCGGCACCATCTCGTAGTCGACGAGACGCTGCGGATCAACCCAGATACGCATCGAATAGTCGGTGGGGGTGAGCAGGCTGACGTCGCCAACGCCGCGCACGCGCTTCAGCTTGTCGAGCAGGTTGATGGTGACGTAGTTCGAAAGGAACAGCTGGTCCTGCTTTGGGTCGGTCGAGGTGAAGGCCACCATCTGCAGGATGGCGGAGGATTTCTTCATCACGCTCACACCCTGCGAGCGCACCTCCTGCGGCAGCTGCGCCTCGGCGAGCTTCACGCGGTTCTGAACGTTGACGGTGTTGATGTCCGGATCGGTTCCGACGGCGAAGGTGATGGTGAGCGTATAGCTGCCGTCGTTGCCGCTGGTCGACTTCATGTAGAGCATGTTGTCGACGCCGACGACGCGGCTCTCGATTGGCTGTCCCACCGTGCTTTCCACCACCTCGGCGCCGGCGCCGGCATAGCTCGCCGTCACCTGCACCTGGGGCGGCACGATGTCCGGAAACTGGGCGATGGGAATTTGCTTCATCGCCACAAAGCCGGCGATGGTGATGACGAGCGAGATGACCACCGCGAGGCGCGGGCGGTCGATGAAGATCGCAGAAAACATCCGTCAGGCCTCCGGCTTGACTTCGGTGGCGTCCACGACCTGTCCCGGCCTCACCTTCTGCACCCCTTCGGTCACCACGAGGTCGCCCGCCGAGAGGCCCTTGGCGATGGCCACGAAGTTGGCGTCCTGGCGCAACAGTTCGATGCGGCGCACCTCGATCTTCTTCTCGCTGTTGACCACCAGCACGAAGGGGCCGGACTGGTCGATCTGCACGGCATTGACCGGCACCACCAGCGTGGGTTCGGCCGATTCAGACTCCACGACCGCGGTCACCAGCTGGCCGTCGACAAGCAGCCCCTGCGGGTTGGGGAAGGTGGCACGGACGTTGACGGCATCGGTGCCGGTGTTCACGGCGACGTCGAGGAAGTCCACCTTTCCGGGGTACTGGTAGCGCTTGCCCTTGCCGATCTCGACATAGACCGTGTGGTCGGCGAGCTTGGCATTCTCGCCCATCTTCTCGCGCACCGCGAGGAGGTCGCGCTGGCTGACCGGGAAGATGACACCAATGGGGTCCTGCTGGACAATGGTGGCGAGTGTGCCGCTCTGAGGGCTGACGAAGCTGCCGACGGAGAGGAGCGACTTGCCGATGCGGCCATCGATGGGGGCCTTGATTTCTGTGTAGGAGAGCTGGAGCTTTGCCTGCTCGAGCTCTGCCATCAGCTTGTCGTACTGACCCTTGGCCTCGTTGCGGGCGGTGCGGGCGTCGTCGAGTTTGGTCTGGGCGGAGGCTTCCTTGCTGACCAGCGTGGTCTGCCGTTTCAGCTCGATCTCGGTGCGGTCGAGCCGGGCGGCGGCCACCGCGACGGCAGCCTCGGCGGCGTCGACCTTGGCCTTGTAGGGTGCCTGCTCGATCACATAGAGGAGGTCGCCTGTCTTGACGGTAGCGCCCTCCGTGAAATTCTGCTTGTCGAGATAGCCCTGGATGCGGGCGAGGAGATCGACCTTGCTCAGCGCCTCGACGCGGGCCGAGAAGCTGACGGTGGGGCGGAGATCCTTGGCCTCGACCCGGACCACGGTGACGGCGGGCGGGGCTGCCGGTGCAGCGGCCTGCTGCGGTGCGCCATCGTCACAGCCCGCCAGCAGGCCCGAGATCATGAGCACGACCCCAAGTCCTGTGCCACGCGCCGAGAATGCCATGTCGCCCTCCGTCAAGAATCCCTTGGTTTACGCTTAAGACAGCCTGCAGATGAAGGAAAGTCCGCGATTGTGACGGTCAGGAGCTTTCACCGGAGGGCGGGCGGCAAGGCGAGACTCCTTCCGCTGCGGCGAGGAGCAAGGAAGGCTTCCACTCGATGCCATTGCACCCGATAATTGAAACCGGTCAGTTGAGTCGCGCGTTCAACCCCTCCACAGGAGAACGGAAATGGCTGACAACAAGAAGTCGACCGGCGCAGCGGACCGCAAGAAGGTCGCGAAGGGCCAAGGCTATGAGGTCGCGTATTTCGCGCGGAAGCACGGCATCACAGCTGAACAGACCCGCAAGCTGATCGACAAGGTCGGCAACGATCGCGACAAGCTCAACAAGGCCGCCGAGAAGCTCAAGAAGAAATAGGTCAGGGGGGCCACGGTCGGCCGCAGGTGCTGCCGGCTCTCACCTACCCGGACGTGATCCGCGCGCCCTCTCTCGAGGCACCTAATGGTGCTGGAGGTCGCGGGGGCGGTAGCTCTTGCGGCGGCTGTCATAGCCCTCGAAATAGTCGCGCACCTGCGGATGACGGACGGGTTCGCCAGTGTCGTCGACGAGCAGGTTCTGCTCCGACACATAGGCGACGTATTCGGTCTCCTCGTTCTCGGCGAGCAGGTGGTAGAAGGGCTGGTCCTTGCGGGGGCGGATATCCTCCGGGATCGAGTTCCACCATTCCTCGGTATTGGCAAAAACCGGATCGACGTCGAAGATGACGCCACGGAATGAGAAGAGCCGGTGGCGCACTACCTGACCAATACCAAATTTAGCGGTCGACGCGTTGCCCATAACCATTGATTGCCAAGGATGGTGGCGGAAGGCAAGGGGCTAGCCCCGTGCTGCCGCCTCCGCTTCAATAACATCGGCCGACTGTGGCGGACGCATCACACGCGGCAGCCCGGCGGAGGGTGCCAGGCCATATTGCATGACGGCACGGCGCAGGGGGCCGAACTGCGAAAGCAAGGCGAGCCCGGCGGCACGCCCCGTCTCGAGCACCATGAAACCCGACAAGAGCGAACGGTTCATCAGGTCGATCACCTGCTGGCGCGGCTGCACGTCACGGCGCCGGTGCGCATCATAGGCCGCCATGATGGCGGGGGTGCCGGGATCGTCCTCTCCCTCCATCAGGTCCGAAGCCTGGGCGGCGTCGCGCAGCGACATGTTGAGGCCCTGGGCACCGATGGGCGGCACCACATGCGCGGCCTCACCGATGAGAATGATGCGGTTGCGCGCAAAGTCGCGCGCCACCAGCCCCTGCATCGGAAACAGCCGGCGCGGTCCGACGTTTGACACCAAGCCGAGTTCGCCATGTGTGCCGATCTGGATCTCGGCCGCAATCTCGCGGTCCGAGAGCTGCATGAGTTCGGCGGCGCGGGCCGGCCGCTCCATCCAGACCAGGGCGGATCGGTTGCCCGGCATCGGCACGGTGGTGAAGGGGCCCGAGGCCTTGTGGTACTCGGTCGAAATGCCATCATGTGGGCCGGTGTGATCGAAGCTGGTGGCCAGCGCCGTCTGGTCATAGGACCAGCGGTTGGTACGGATGCCGGCCGCCTCGCGCAGCATGGAATTGCGGCCGTCGGCCGCGAGCGCTACCCGCGCCGTGAGCTGCTGGCCAGCCGTCGTGGTGACCGTGACGGAATCGGAGGCCGCGTGAACCGATGCCGCATCGGCACTGGTGAAGATCACTCCCAGTTCATGGGCGCGGGCGAAGAGGGCGGGGATCAGGATGCCGAGCGGAAGGTTCCAGCCGAACGCCTCCTCGCCCAGTTCGGCGGGATCGAAGGTGATGACCGGTGCCTTGAAAAGCGAGCCCGTATCGTCGACCAGGCGCAGCTTGTTCAGGGGCTGGGTCGCGCCCTTCATCTCCCCGGGCCAAAGGCCAAGATGCATGAGAAGGCGGATCGAAGGCTGCATGAGGGCGACGGTGCGAGGGTCCGTCGCATCGCCCTGTTCCTTCGCCACCAGGGCCACGCGGCGACCGTCGAGGGCCAGGAGGCAGGCGGCCGCGAGCCCGGCGGGGCCTGCTCCGGTCACGATGACATCGAAACTACTCATGACCGGAAAATGGGCCTCCGCGCACCGCCGTGCAAGCACGCCATTGCCGCAGCTATTTCGCGCCCAGCGCGGTCTTCAGCATGGAGTCGCGGCCGGAGAAGTGCTGGTGCCAATGGCCGAGCTTCGGGTGGCCGTTGCGCCAGTTGAGGTCCGGCAGGCGGAAATCGACATAGGCCAGGGTCACGGCGGCGGCGATCGACCCAGCGTTCACCTCCTGCAGGAGGTCGATCCAGCTCGACTCGAGCTCATCGAAGCTTGCGTGGATGCGCGTCTCGATGCGGGCCATCCAGTCCTCCCACTGCAGGCCCTTGGGGCGGGCTGCCGTTTCGTAACGATAGGCGACGGCGGCATCCGCGAGGCCCTGGCCCAGGGCCTGCAGGGTGAGCACGCGGAATCGCTTGGCGGGCTCGTGCGGGATGAGGTTGGTGTTGCCCGCCACGTGGGCCAGATACTCGATGATGACGCGCGAGTCGTAGATGCCATGGCCATGGTCGGTCTCCAGCACCGGGATCTTGCCGATGGGCGAAAGGCTGGCGAGCCTGGCGTTGACCTCGGTCGGCTTCACCGCCTCGGTGATGTGCTGTACCTTGGCCGAAAGCCCGACTTCATGGGCGGCGACGATGGTCATGCGGACGAAGGGCGAGATCAGGTCGCCGTAGATCTTCATGGGCAGCGCTCCTCGACATGGATGGTGTGCTGCGAGGTTTAGAAGAAATCGGCGCCCGTATCAAACCGGCCGGAGATGCCGGGCAGGGCCTGCCGCACAGGAAGCGGGCTGAGCGCCGTCAATACTTGCGAAGGAGCCCGATGAGGCGGCCCTGGACGCGCACCCGGTCCGGCCCGAAGATGCGGGTTTCATAGGACGGGTTGGCAGCCTCGAGGGCAACCGAGTCGCCCTTGCGGCGCAGGCGCTTGAGCGTTGCCTCCTCGTCGTCGACGAGGGCCACGATGATGTCGCCGTTATGCGCTGTGTCGCCCTTGCGGATGATCACCGTGTCGCCATCGAAGATCCCGGCGTCGATCATCGAGTCGCCCTTGACCTCGAGTGCGAAGTGCTCGCCCCCGGACAGCATCTCGGGCGGCACGGCGATGTTGGCCGTATGGTCCTGGATCGCCGAGATCGGTACGCCCGCTGCAATGCGGCCCATCAGCGGCACGACGGCAGCGCGCGGGGCGCCATCGGTGGTGGTGGTGACCGGCTTGACGCGGCCAAGATTGCCCTGGATGACGTTGGGCGTGAAGCCGGATGCCTTCTTGGGTGTCAGGCTTGGGGAATGGGCGTCCGGCAGCTTCAACACCTCAAGCGCGCGCGCCCGGTTGGGCATGCGGCGCAGGAAGCCGCGCTCCTCGAGCGCCACGATCAGGCGGTGCACGCCGGACTTGGACTGCAGGTTCAGGGCTTCCTTCATCTCCTCGAAGGATGGGGGAACGCCTTCCTCCTTCAACCGCTCATTGATGAACAGGAGGAGTTCGAGTTGCTTCCGCGTCAGCATGGGCCGGGTCTCTCGATGATCGTTTTGTTCTTTGTCCGGAATCGGAACAAATCCAAAACAAAGATATCCGTACCCTTTTAGTTCTGCAAGTGTTTACTTTCCGTAACTGTTCAGAAGTCCAGACGTAAGATTTTTACGACGTCACCCGGACCTGCCACTTTGGCGTTCGGGGGCCTGACGATGAGCGCCCGGGCCTCGCGAAAGGTGCGCTGCATCGATGAATCCTGCTTGTTGAAGGGAGTTGCCGTGCGGGTGCCGTCCGCAGCCTCCACGAGCGTCGCCCGGACATAGTCCTGCCGGCTGTCGTTCTCTTTCATTGACGCTCCGAGCCGGGCCTCGACGAGGTCGTCGCCCACCGGAAGGCCGAGAAGGGCATCGATGAGGGGCTTCAGGAACAGCCGGGCGCAGACCAGGGAGGACACCGGGTTGCCGGGCAGGCCGAGCACGTGCTGGCCCCGGCGCCGGCCATACATGAAGGGCTTGCCCGGCCGCATGGCGATCTTCCAGAAGTCGATGGCGACGCCCGAGTTCTTCAGCGCCTCCTGCACATAGTCATGGTCGCCGACCGAGGCGCCGCCGGTGGTGACCAGGATGTCGGCCCTGGCGGCCTTCGCGATGGCGCGCTCGGTGGCGCGCAGGTCGTCCTTGACGATGCCGAGGTTGATCACCTCGGCGCCGAGATGCTCCGCCATGGCGGCGAGCGCGTGGCTGTTGGAGGAGACGATCTGGTCGGCGCGCGGCGTGCCGCCGGGCAGCACCAACTCGTCGCCCGTTGCAATGAGGGCGACGACGGGGCGGCGGCGGACGGTGAGCTTCGGGGCGTTGGCAGCGGCGGCGAGCCCGATGTCACGCGCGCCGAGCCTCAGCCCGGAGGGTAACAGCACTTCGCCCTTGCGGAAGTCGAGGCCGGCGAAGCGGATGTTCTGCTCGGGCTTCACGGGCTGCAGGATGGTGATGTCCTGGCCCCTGGCCTCGGTGTTCTCCTGGATGACCACGGCATCGGCACCCTTCGGCACCGGGGCGCCGGTGAAGATGCGCACGCACTGGCCCGGCTTCAGCCTGCCCGCGAAGGCGTGGCCCGCGGCGGAGAGGCCGATGAGTTTCAACGTGGCGGGCGTGGAGGCAACATCGGCGGCGAGCACGGCGTAGCCGTCCATGGCGGAGGCATCGAAGGGCGGCTGGTGGCGCACGGCCTTGAGAGGTTTCGCCAGCACGCGGCCGAGCGCCTGCTCGAGCTTCACCGCCTCCGGCGGCAGCGGCTTCACGCCCTTCAGGATGCGCGCGCGCGCCTCTTCGACGGGGATGAGCGCCATGCCGTTACTCCGCGGTGAAATGTCCGGATTTGCCGCCGGCCTTCTCGACGAGGCGGAGATTGGTGATCTTCATGCCGCGGTCGACGGCCTTGCACATGTCGTAGAGCGTGAGGCAGGCGACGGAGCAGGCGGTGAGCGCCTCCATCTCCACCCCGGTCTTGCCTTCCACCTTCACGGTAGCCGTGACCACGATGGTCGAGGCCGTGGTGTCCGATGCGAAATCGACCGTGACCTTGGAAATCATCAGTGGGTGGCAGAGCGGGATCAGCTCATGCGTCTTCTTCGCCGCCATGATGCCGGCGATGCGGGCCGTGGCGATGACGTCGCCCTTCTTGGCCTTGCCCTCGAGGATGAGGGCCAGCGTGGCGGGCAGCATTTCGACCAGCGCCTTGGCGGTGGCGCTGCGGCTGGTGACGTCCTTCTCGGAGACGTCCACCATGTGGGCGTTGCCTTCGGCGTCGAGATGGGTGAGGCGGCTCATGGTTTGCACAGGATAGCACGAGTCGCGGCCGTCACGTCGGGCTGCCGCATCAGACTCTCGCCGATCAGGAAGGCGTTGACGTTGACGCTTGCGAGGCGGGCGAGGTCGGCGGGGGTAAACAACCCGCTCTCGCCCACCACCATGCGCTCCTTCGGGATGCGCGGGGCAAGGCGCTCCGTCGTCGCGAGCGTCGTCTCGAAGGTGTGGAGGTCGCGGTTGTTGATCCCGATCATCCGGGAACGGAGCTTCAGCGCGCGGTCGAGCTCGTCCTCGTTGTGCACCTCGATCAGCACGTCGAGGCCCCAGTGCTCCGCCGCGCTCTCGAGCTCGGCGGCGAGCGCATCGTCGATCATCGCCATGATGAGCAGGATGCAGTCGCCGCCCCAGGCGCGGGCCTCCACGACCTGCCAGGTATCGAGCATGAAATCCTTGCGCAGCGCCGGCAGCGAACAGGCAGCACGGGCCGCGGTGAGGAACTCGGGCGCACCCTGGAAGGACGGCGTGTCGGTGAGCACGGAGAGGCAGGCCGCACCTCCGGCCTCGTAGGCTTTCGCCAGTGTCGGCGGATCGAAGTCGGCACGGATCAGGCCTTTCGAGGGGCTGGCCTTCTTGATCTCGGCGATAAGGCCCCACTGGCCGGCGGCGGCCTTGGCATCGAGCGCCCTCGCGAAGCCGCGGACCGGCGGCGCGGCCTTGGCACGCGCCTCCAGCTCCGACAGCGTGGTGAGCGTCTTGGCCTTCGCCACTTCCTCGCGCTTGTAGGCGGCGATCTTGTCGAGAATGGTGGCCATCAGTCGTTCGATACCTTGATGAGCTTGGTGAGGGCCGCCTCGGCGGCGCCCGTGTCGATGGCCTTCTGCGCGGCGGCGACTCCCTGCTTGAGGCCGGGCTCGCGACCCGCCACCACGAGTGCTGCGGCGGCCGTCATCACCGCGGCGTCGCGGAAGGCGGAGGGCTTTCCGGCCAGCACGTGGCGCAGCGCGTCGGCGTTGTGTTCGGCATCGCCACCCTTCAGCTGCTCGAAGGACGAGCGCTCGAGGCCCGCTTCCTCCGGTGTCAGCGTGAAGGAGGTGATCTTGCCGTCCTTGAGTTCGGAGATCCAGGTGGTGCCGGTGGGCACGATCTCGTCCATGCCGCCTTCGCCGTGGCAGATCCAGCAGGCTTCGCAGCCGAGGTTCTGCAGCACCTGGGCGAGGGGCTCCACCCACTGTTTCGAGAACACGCCGGTGACCTGGCGGCGCGCCCGGGCCGGGTTGGAGAGGGGGCCGAGCAGGTTGAAGATCGTCCGCGTGCCGAGCTCGACACGCGATGGGCCGACGAACTTCATCGACGAGTGATGTGCCGGCGCAAACATGAAGCCGAGGCCGGCCTCGGAGATGCACTCCGAAATCTTCTCCGGCGGAACGTCGATCTTGACGCCGAGCGCCATCAGCACATCCGCCGCGCCCGAGCGCGAGGAGAGGGCACGGTTGCCGTGCTTGGCCACCTTGAGGCCCGCCCCGGCGGCGACGAAGGCCGCGCAGGTCGAGATGTTGTAGGAGCCCGAGGCGTCACCACCGGTGCCGACGATGTCGATGGCATCGGCGGGGGCGTCGACCGGCAGCATCTTCTCGCGCATGATCTCGACGGCCCCGGTGATCTCGTCCACCGTTTCGCCGCGCACCCGCAGCGCCATGAGGAAGCCGCCGATCTGCGAGGGCGTGGCATCGCCCGACATCATCACGTCGAAGGCCTCGCGCGCTTCCGCGCGGGTGAGCGGCGTACCGGCCGCGACCTTGGCGATCAGGGGTTTCAGTTCAGCCATCAGCGGGCCCTCGCCAGTTCGAGGAAGTTCTTCAGGATGGCATGGCCGTGCTCGGAGGCAATCGACTCCGGGTGGAACTGCACGCCATGAACGTTCCGCGTCTTGTGCTGCAGGCCCATGATCAGGCCGTCGGCTTCCGCCGTCACCTCGAGGCAGTCCGGCAGGCTGTCGCGCTCTACGATGAGCGAGTGGTAGCGCGTGGCAGTGAAGTCCTGCGGCAGGCCCTTGAACACGCCCTTGCCGGCGTGGTGGATCTGGCTGGTCTTGCCATGCATCTGGGCGGGCGCGCGGACCACCTTGCCGCCGAAGGTCTGGCCCATCGACTGGAGGCCGAGGCAGACGCCGAAGACGGGAATCGTCTCCGAAGCCTTCTCGATCAGTTCGAGGCAGATGCCCGCTTCATTGGGCGTGGCGGGGCCGGGGGAGATGACGATGGCTTCGGGCTTGGCAGAGATCACCTGGCCGACGCTGATCCTGTCGTTGCGGTGAACCACCGTCTCCGCACCGATGTCGCCGAGGAAATGATACAGGTTCCAGGTGAAGCTGTCGTAATTGTCGATGAGGATGATCATTGCGCCCTCCCGGCCCGGCCGGCGAAGCGCACCGCTTCCTCGGCGGCGCGGAACAGCGCCTTGGCCTTGTTCTCGCATTCCTGGTGTTCGGATTCGGGAACGCTGTCGGCGACGACGCCGGCGCCGGCCTGCACATACATCTTGCCGTCCTTGACGATCGCCGTGCGCAGCACGATGCAGGTGTCCATTTCCCCATCGGCCGAGAAGTAGCCCACGCAACCGGCATAGACGCCGCGCTTGTTCTTCTCGAACTCGTCGATGATCTCCATGGCGCGCACCTTCGGCGCACCCGACACGGTACCGGCCGGGAAGCCGGCCACCAGCGCGTCGATGGCGTCGAACTTGTTCGAGAGCCTGCCCTCGACGTTCGACACGATGTGCATCACCTGGCTGTAATATTCGAGGATGAACTGGTCGGTGACCTTGATCGAGCCGATGTCGGCGACGCGGCCGACGTCGTTGCGGCCGAGGTCGAGCAGCATCAGGTGCTCGGCGCGCTCCTTCGGGTCGGCGAGGAGTTCGGCGGCGAGTGCTCGGTCCTCGGCGGGAGTTGCGCCGCGGCGGCGCGTGCCGGCGATCGGGCGGATCGTGACCTTGCCATCGCGCACCCGCACCAGGATCTCAGGGCTCGAGCCGATCACCGAGAAGCGGTCGAAGTCGAGGTAGTAGAGGAAGGGCGACGGGTTCACCCGGCGCAGCGAGCGGTAGAGCGCGAAGGGCGGCAGCGTGAACTCGGTTTCGAAACGCTGGGAGAGCACGACCTGGAAGATGTCGCCCGCCGCGATGTAGTCCTTCGCCTTGAGCACCATCGCCTTGTATTCCTCGGGCGTGGTGTTGGAGCGCGGATTGCCGATGGGCGAGAGATCGGCATCCTTCAGCGACAGATCGAGCGGGCGGTCGAGCGCGTCCACCACGTCGCCGATGCGTTCGCCGGCCCGGGCATAGGCGGCCTTGGCCGAGACACCGGGGGCGGGATAGACGGGGGAGGTGACGGTGACCTCGTCCCGCACGCTGTCGAAGATCGCCATCACGGTGGGGCGGATCATCATCGAGTCGGGGAGGCCGAGGGTGTCGGGGTTGGGCTCCGGCAGCTCCTCCATGAAGCGCACCATGTCGTAGCCCATGTAGCCGAAGACGCCGGCAGCCATGGGGGGCGCATCTTCCGCCAGCTTGATGCGGCTCTCGGCGAGCAGCGCGCGCAGCGACTGGAGCGGGTGGAGGCCGGTGTCCTCGAAGAAGCCGTCGGGATCGAGCGAAGCCTTGCGGTTGATCTGGGCCTTGCCACCCTCGACCTTCCAGATCAGGTCGGGGTTGAGGCCGATGATCGAGTAGCGGCCGCGCACCGCGCCGCCTTCCACGGATTCCAGGAGGAAGGAGTAGCGCGCGTTGCGCGCCAGCTTCAGCTTTGCCGAGACGGGCGTCTCGAGGTCGGCGACGAGCCTGGTCGATACGATCTGCGCTGCGCCTTGCTCATAGGCCCGGGCGAAGCTGTCGTAGTCGGGGGAGATGATCATTGGGGTGTTCCGGCAGAAGGGTCACGGGGGATGGTCTCAATTCGTCTGTTGTCCCGATACCTTTTGCCAGAGCCCTTCGTTGACACTGACGCCGACCTTGTTCTGGAGCGCGTTGAGATAGGCCATCAGCATGGCGTCCGCCACCTGCGGCTTCAGCTTCTCGGCGATGCTCTTGGCGTCCGGCGAGGAGGGGTCGAAGCCGGGCAGCAGGACCGGCACCGACTGCATCACGCGCGCGCCCTTGCCGTCCGTCTCGACGGCATAGGCGAAGCCGGTGTCGGGCACGGCGAACAGCGCCTTCACGGCGGCGGGACCGAAGCTGGCACCCTGCTCGGTGCGCTTGATGCCCTGGGCGCTCTGAACCTGAGCCTTCGCCTCGGCGGCGAGCGTGTCGAGGCTGGTTCCGGCGCGGGCGCGCTCGACCAGTTTCTTGGCCTTCTCTTCGGACGCAGCGGCGACCTTCTCCGCGATCACCGCGGCGCGGGCCTGGTCCTTGACCTGGTCGAAGGGCTTCAGCGCCGCCGGAACGACTTCCCGCACCTCGTACCAGACATAGCCGTTGTCGAGCGACAGCGCGTCGTTCTCAACCCCGACGTCGCTGTTGAAAGCAGCCTTCACCACGTCTTCCCTGTGCGGCATGTCGACGTCCTTGCCGGTCTTGTCCTTGCCTTGCGCATCGGTGGCGGCAACCAGGGTGAAGGGGATGCCGGCCTTGGCCGCGATGTCTTCGAACTTGGTCTGGGCGGCGCGCGCATCCTCGACCGCGTCATAGGTGGACTGGATCTCGTCCACGGCCCGCTCGAGCTTCAGGCGGTCGGTCAGCTGCTGCTTCACCTCGTCGAGGGTTCCCTGATGTTCCGGCGTGACCTTGCTGACCTTGAGCAGCGTGGTGGCCAGCGCGCCCTTGATCGGGTCACTGACCGCGCCCTCGGGCAGCGAGAACGCAGCATCGGCCACCGCCGGGTCGATGAAGTCGGCCTTGGTCTTGTCGGCGAAGGTGGCGTCCTGCTCGGTGAAACCGCGACTGGTGGCCACTGCCATGAAGTCCTCGCCGCCGGCGATCCTGGCCTTGGCGGCTTGCGCGTCGGCGAGGGTGGGGAACGTGATCTGCAGGACAGTGCGCTTCTCGGGCGTGAAGTATTCCGACTTGTACTTGGCGTAGCCGTCGGCGAGGTCCTGGTCGGTGAGCGTGATCTTGGCGGCGATGTCGGACGGTTCGACCTTCATGATGGCGACGGAACGGTACTCGGGTGCCGTGTAGGCTTCCGGATGGGTTTCGTATTCCTTCTTGATCTCGTCGTCGGTGGGCGCCTGCACCTCGCTGTCGGCGGTGGTGACGATGAAATAGCGCGCATCGCGCTGTTCGTTGTCGAACTGGTATTGCGCCGCGAGCAGCCCTTCGCTGACCGGTACCTGGCCGCCGGCCGTCGCCGACAGCGCCTCGCGCAGGATGCGCTCGCGCTCGAGCCCGAAGTAGGTCGATTCGCTGTAGCCATTCTGGGCCAGCACCTGCTTGAAGCGCTCCGCACTGAACTTGCCGGTCGAATCATGGAAGGCGGCATTGGCCATGGCGGTCCGGGCCATGTACGTGTCGGAAACGCCGAGCTTGAGGCTCTTCACCTCGTCGTCGAGGGCGGCGCCCTGGATCAGCCAGGCGAGCACACCCTTGTCGATGCCGAAGGCGCGGGCCTGCTCAGGCGTGATGCCCTGGCCGGTCTGCCGGGCGATCTCCTGCAGCCGGTTCTGGAAGGCCTTGCTGTAGGCATCGCCCGTGATCTCCTGGCTACCGACCTTGACGAGGTCGTTGGCGCCGCCGAACTTGAAGACGTCGGCGATGCCCCACACGCCGAAGCTCACGGCAAGCATGCCGATGAGGAGCTTCGCCACCCAGCTCTTGGCGGCTACGCGCATGGTGTCCATCATGTCGAAACGTCCCTTTCAAACTGCAGGCCCGGTCGGGCGCGGCGCACTATAGGTAGGCGAACACCCCCTCGCAAGTGCGGGATGCGTCTGCTAAGAGGCTGTTTCGCAAGGGAGTGAGAGCATCCAATCATGGCAAGTGAAGGGCCGCGGCCGCTGGTCGCCGGAAACTGGAAAATGAACGGTAGCGTGGCCATGCTGAAGGAGCCGCGCCTCCTGGCCGCCATGCTGAAGGACGTGAAACTGAAGGCCGACGTGATGGTCTGTCCGCCGGCGATCCTGGTGCGCCGGGTGAAGTCGGTGCTCAAGGGCTCGAAGATCAGGGTCGGCGGCCAGGACTGCCACTGGAACGCCTCGGGCGCCCACACCGGGGACATCTCCGCCGAGATGCTGAAGGAGGCGGGCTGCACCGCCGTCATCGTCGGCCATTCCGAGCGCCGCACCAACCACGGCGAGACCGACGAGATCGTGCAGAAGAAGGCCAGGGCCGCGCAGAAGGCCGGCCTCAAGGCCATCATCTGCATCGGCGAGACGCTGGAGGAGCGCAAGGCCGGCAAGACGCTGGAGGTGGTCACCCGCCAGCTGAAAGGTTCGTTGCCGGAGGGCTCGACAGCCTCCGACACGGTGATCGCCTATGAGCCGGTCTGGGCCATCGGCACCGGGCTCACCCCCACCACCGCCGAGGTGGCCGAGGTCCATGCGCTGATCCGCAAGGAACTTGCTGGCCTGATGGGCAAGGACGGGGCCGGGGTGCGCATTCTCTATGGCGGCTCGGTCAAGCCGTCCAACGCCGAGGACCTGATGGGCCAGCCCAACGTGAATGGCGCGCTGGTCGGCGGCGCCAGCCTGAAGGCAGCCGATTTCCTGGGAATTATAAAGGTTTATGCCTGATGTCTGAAATTCCCACTTTAACGAAGCGAAGGCTCCAGGCGCAGGTCATCGGGCCGATCTACGCCGAGATGGTGGCCCAGCTGGGCGAGGCGCGGGCGAGTGCCATACTCGACTCGGCGATCCGCAAGGCGGCGGTGGCGGAGGGCAAGTATTTCGCCGAGAAGGCGGGCGGCAAGACCTCGATGGCCGACTTCATCAAGCTCTACGAGAACTGGACGGCCGACGGGGCACTGGAAATGAAGGTTCTGAAGGCGGACGAGACCTCCTTCGACTTCGACATCACCCGCTGCCGTTATGCCGAAACCTACAAGGAAATGGGGCTGGGCAAGGTCGGCCACCTGCTGTCGTGCAACCGTGACGGCACCTTTTGCGAGGGCTACGACCCGAACATCACGCTGGAGCGCAAGCAGACCATCATGGAAGGGGCGCCATGCTGTACCTTCCGGTATCGCTACAAGACGGGCGCTGCATCCGAGTAAAATCGGAATATCCGAAAATAGTCCTTGACAGCGCGCGCTCGCGGTGCCAGAAAGGCGCATTCTCCCGAATTGCCCATTCCGACCGACCGGCTTGCCCCAGCCGGTTGCTTTCCCCATATGAAGGGGCTAAAGCCGACCCCGAAATTCGATCTGAAAGACCCGGAACGCTCATGGAAACCGTCATTCTCGTCATTCATCTCATCGTCGCCCTGGCGCTTATCGGCGTGGTGATGCTGCAGCGTTCGGAAGGCGGTGCGCTGGGAATCGGCGGTGGCGGCGGGGGTTCCGCGGGCAACCTGTTCACGGCGCGCGGCGTCGGCAATGCGCTGACCCGCACGACGGCGTGGCTGGCGGTGGCTTTCTTCTGCACGTCGATCGCGCTCACCGTGATCGCCACCCACCGCGGGTCGGGCTCGGTGATCGATGGCGTGGCGCCGCCTGCCTCGTCCACCGGCGGCCAGCCGGCGGCCCCGGCGCAGGGTTCGGGCGACTCGTCCGTGCTGCCCAAGCTGGCGCCAGCGGCGCCGGCCCAGCCGCAGGTTCCGGTCAGCCCGTAAGGTCGCGTATCCGTTGAGTTATCCACAAAGCCCGGAAACCCCGTTTCCGGGCTTTCAAACGTGATTTGAAGCAGATAGGGTGAAGGTCCATGGCGCGATACATTTTCATCACCGGCGGCGTGGTATCCTCTCTCGGCAAGGGTCTGGCATCGGCGGCACTGGGTGCCCTGCTGCAGGCCCGCGGCTTCACCGTCCGGCTCAGGAAGCTCGACCCCTATCTCAACGTCGACCCGGGCACCATGAGCCCGTACCAGCATGGCGAGGTCTTCGTCACCGATGACGGGGCCGAGACCGACCTCGACCTCGGCCATTACGAGCGCTTCACCGGGCGCCACGCCAACAAGCAGGACAACATCACGACGGGCCGCATCTACCAGGAGATCATCGCCAAGGAGCGGCGTGGCGACTTCCTCGGTGGCACCGTGCAGGTGATCCCGCACGTCACCGACGCCATCAAGGACTTCGTCCGCACCGGGAATGACGGCTACGACTTCGTGCTGGTCGAGATCGGCGGCACGGTGGGCGACATCGAGGGCCTGCCGTTCTTCGAGGCGATTCGCCAGTTCGGCCAGGAACAGCCGCGCGGCGACAGCCTTTACATCCACCTGACCCTGCTGCCCTTCATTCCGACGGCGGGCGAACTCAAGACCAAGCCCACCCAGCACTCGGTGAAGGAGCTGCGCTCCATCGGCATCCAGCCCGACATCCTGCTGTGCCGCGCCGACCGCGAGATCCCGGTGAACGAGCGCCGCAAGATCGCGCTGTTCTGCAACGTGCGGCCTTCCGCCGTGATCCAGGCGCTGGACGTGAAGTCGATCTACGACGTGCCGCGCGCCTACCATCACGAGGGCCTGGACAAGGAGGTGCTCGACATCTTCGGTTTCAAGGACGTGCGCGAGCCCGACCTCTCGCAATGGAGCGAGATCATGAGCCGCATCACCCAGCCCGAGGGCGAGGTGAACATCGCGGTGGTGGGCAAGTACACAGGTCTGCTCGATGCCTACAAGTCGCTGCAGGAGGCGCTGGTCCATGGCGGCATCGCCAACAAGGTGAAGGTCAACCTCGACTGGATCGAGTCGGAGATCTTCGAGAAGGAAGACCCCGCACCCTACCTCGAGGGCGTGCACGGCATCCTCGTTCCGGGCGGCTTCGGCGAACGGGGCTCCGAGGGCAAGATCAAGGCGGCGACCTTCGCGCGCACCCGCAAGGTGCCGTATTTCGGCATCTGCTTCGGCATGCAGATGGCCTGCATCGAGGCGGCGCGTTCGCTGTGCGGCATCGAGGACGCGAGTTCCACCGAGTTCGGCGAGACGAAGGAGCCGGTGGTCGGCACCATGACCGAGTGGATGAAGGGCAACGAGCTCGAGATCCGCAAGGCCGGCGGCGACCTGGGCGGCACCATGCGGCTCGGCGCCTTCGATGCGGAGCTGAAGCCCGGCAGCAAGATCGCCGAGATCTATGGCACGACGCACATTTCCGAGCGCCACCGCCACCGCTACGAGGTGAACACCCATTACCGCGAGAGGCTGGAGAAGGCGGGCCTGCGCTTTGCCGGCATGTCGCCCGACGGGCTGCTGCCGGAAACGATCGAGTATCCGGACCATCCGTGGTTCGTCGGCGTGCAGTATCACCCGGAACTGAAGTCGAAGCCCTTCGATCCGCATCCGCTGTTCTCATCCTTCATCGCGGCGGCGATCGAACAGAGCCGGCTGGTCTAGCGCCATGCGTGCCGCAAGGCTGCTTCTGACCGCGCTCCTTGCGCTGTGCCTTGCCATTTCCGCGGCCGTTGCGCTGGACAGGGCGATCATCGGCGAGACCGACCGTGCGCTGCAGCAACTGCGCATCGATCTCGACGCCGCCAGCCTGCAATTGCGGCGGCCCAATCTCAGCGACCAAGACCTCGCCAATCTCAAGATCGCGCTGGAAAAGATCCGCACGGGAGCTGCCGACCGGTCGCTCAAGCTGCTGGTGCCGCTGGGCGAGGTCACCCAGCAGCTGAACTCGCTGGGACCTGCACCCGCCGCCGGCCAGAAGGAAGACGAGGGGGTTGCCCAGTCCCGCGCCGACCTGACTGCGACACGCGACAAGCTGCAAAGCATCAAGGCGCAGCTCGACGTGGTCACCGTGGAATCGGAGCAGGTCTCGAAGTCCGTCTCGGTGATGCAGCGCGACCAGTTCTTCAGTCGCATCTTCGACCGCAGCCGCTCGATCCTCAATCCGAACCTTTGGTACGACTTGCTGGCGGGCATCGGCGTGCTGTTCACCGGTCTGGCGCTGCTGCTGCGCAACTGGTGGTCAGACGTGTCGCAGACGGCGCAGCCGCTGGGACTGCTGCTGATCCCGCTGATCATCGTGGGATGCGGGCTCGGCTTCCGCCTCGTCAACCGGTTCTTCGCGCGCTGGCTGACGGGTTATTCCAATTCGGGCCGCCCGATCGACAACATGACGCGGCTATGGATCATCCTCCGCGCGCTGATCGTGACCTTCGCGGCGCTGGCCATCCTGTTCCTGCCCATCCGCTTCGCACTCGAGGCGAGCGGCTACTTCACCGATGCGACGCCGCGCATGGTGATGATATGGGACGCGCTGCGCGACATGGTGTTCACGACGATCTTCTATTACGTGCTGGGACGCCGGGTCGCGGCACCCGGCCGACCGGAGATCCGCATCGTCGACCTCGACGACCGGGCAGCCTCGCAGTTCGCCATCCTGGTTGGTCTCACGGCATTCGTCGCCTCCTTCAACTACCAGCTGGGGCAGGTCTCGTCAGGCATGTTCCTGAGCCTGAACTACACCCAGGGCCAGTCAGCACTCGGGGCGCTGACGCTCCTGGTCCTGTCCAGCATCATCCTGCTGGTGCTGCGCCGCCAGCAGGGACTTCCGGACGCAGAGGGCAGGCAGCTCTATTTCGGGTGGGCCACCCACCTCGTTCCCGTCGTCTGGGTGCTGATATTCATCGGCTTCGGCGCGCTGGCGCTGGGCTACCTGGCGCTGGGCGACTACCTCGCCCACCAGATCGTCCGCACCGCGATGGTGGTGACGCTGGTGTTCCTTGTCTACCACCTGCTCGACGCCATGGTGCAGGCGAGTTTCGACCCGCAGTCGAACTTCGGAATCTTCCTGCGCCGCATCACCGGGCTGGGCGAGCGCGCCATCGAGCGCATCGGCCTGATCTTCCGGACCATCGTGGACCTCATCCTGGTGGTGGCCGGCATCCCGCTTCTGCTGCTGCTGTGGACCTTGAACTGGGTCGACATGCGCGGCCTCGTC
Source organism: Hyphomicrobiales bacterium (assembly GCA_046349235.1). GTDB lineage: Bacteria > Pseudomonadota > Alphaproteobacteria > Rhizobiales > Aestuariivirgaceae > Aestuariivirga. The sequence continues at coordinate 99,701 of JAXMCT010000008.1, read as the reverse complement.
AACACGCTGGCACTGGGCATCACCATCGGCGATGTGACCATCCTGCCCGGCACGCTGGCCATCATGCTGGCGATCCTGGTGGCCGGCGTCGTGGCCACCAAGCTGTTCAACAGCTGGCTGGACCGCCGCATCCTCGCCGACACGCGCATCAAGAAAGGCGTGCAGGACTCGATCCTGACGGGGGCGAGCTACATCGGCTACTTCCTCGCCGGCGTCTTCGCGCTCACTGCGGCAGGCGTCGACTTCTCGAGCCTCGCCATCATCGCCGGCGCGCTCGGCCTCGGTATCGGCCTCGGCCTGCAGTCGATCATCAACAATTTCGTGTCGGGCGTCATCCTGCTGGCCGAACGGCCGATCCGGGTGGGCGACTGGGTGTCGCTGCCGGAGGGTGAGGGTATCGTCAGGCGCATCAACGTGCGCTCGACCGAGATCGAGACGTTCGATTCCTGCTCGATCATCCTGCCCAATTCGGCGCTCGTCACCGAGGCCGTCAAGAACTGGACCCACAACGACGACATGGGCCGTTTCTCGATCGACCTCGTCGTCGACTACGACACCGATGCAGATGTGATGAAGCGCCTTCTCCTGGAAGTCACCAAGGCCCATCCCAAGGTGCTGAGCCACCCGGCGCCCACCGTCCTCCTCACCAGTTTCGGCAAGAACGGCCTGGAATTCGTGGTGCGCGCCTTCGTGGCGGACGTGCTGATGGGCTCTCAGGTCGCAAGTGACATTCGCTTCACGCTGTTGTCGCGGCTGCGCGATGCGGGCATAAACATCGCCCAGCCGGTGGCCGTCCTGACGGCGGCCCCAAAGTCATAGGACGGCCATGAACGCCGAAGGCAAGAACCATCATCCGCAGAGCGGGCTCGACTATCTGCGGGACCTGCTGAAGGACTGGCATGGTTCGGCCATGGCCGAGACCATGAACTTCCGGCTGATCGCCGTCGACGACGGCAGCGCCACCTTCGAGGCGTTTCCCTCGCCCAGGTATTTCAACCCGCAGATGCGCCTGCACGGCGGTTATGCGGCGACGCTGATCGACAGCGCGACTGGCTGCGCGGTGCAGACCAAGCTGCCGGCCAACATCGGCTACGGCACGATCGAACTCAAGGTGAACTACGTCGGCAAGATCGACGCCTCGGTGAAGCGGCTGATCTGCACCGGCACGGTGATCCACGCCGGGCGCACCATGCTGACCGCGGATGCGAAGCTCACCGGCGAGAACGGCAAACTTTATGCCCACGGTTCGGGCACATTCCTGGTGTATCCAAAGCAATGACCCCCAACGCCATCGTTTCCACCCACCACGTGAAGTTCGGCAACAGCCTGCCGCTTTCGCTCATCGCCGGCCCCTGCCAGATGGAGAGCCGCGAACATGCCTTCATGATGGCAGGACGCCTCAAGGAAATGTGCACGCGGCTCGGCATCGGGCTGGTCTACAAGTCGAGCTTCGACAAGGCCAACCGCACCAGCCTCAAGGGCCAGCGCGGCATGGGCCTCGACAGGTCGCTCGCCGTGTTCGCGGACATTCGCAAGGAGCTTGACCTCGCGGTGCTGACCGACGTGCACGAGAACGGCCAGTGCGCCGAGGTGGCGAGCGTCGTCGACGTGCTGCAGATTCCCGCCTTCCTGTGCCGTCAGACCGACCTGCTGATCGCCGCCGCCAAGACGGGGCGCATCGTCAACGTCAAGAAGGGCCAGTTCCTCGCCCCGTGGGACATGAAGAACGTGCTGGCCAAGATCGTGGAGAGCGGCAATCCCAACGTCCTGCTGACCGAGCGCGGCGCCTCCTTCGGCTACAACACGCTCGTCTCCGACATGCGGGCGCTGCCGATCATGGAAGCGATGGGTGCGCCGGTGATTTTCGATGCCACCCATTCCGTACAGCAGCCGGGCGGGCAGGGCGCGTCCTCGGGCGGCGACCGCCGCATGGTGCCGGTTCTGGCACGCGCCGCCGTTGCGGTGGGTGTCGCGGGGGTGTTCATCGAGACGCATGAGGACCCGGACAATGCGCCCTCCGACGGGCCCAACATGGTGCCGCTCGACAAGCTGGAAGGGCTGCTGCGGACGCTGATGGCGCTCGACAAGGTGGCGAAAAACCAATAGCGCCTCACCCGTTACCCGAAAGCTGGGCCCCAGCTCTCGCTGGGTGACGGAGCGGAGGTGGCAACCGTCTTGCAAACGCCATTCGGCCCGGCCATAACGCCAGCCCTGATCGGCGCACATCAAGGGACACGGCCATGACCACCATCATCGACATCACCGCCCGCGAAATTCTCGACAGCCGCGGCAACCCGACTGTGGAGGTGGACGTGGTGCTGGAAGACGGCTCGATGGGCCGCGCCGCCGTGCCCTCGGGGGCCTCGACCGGCGCCCACGAGGCGGTGGAACTGCGCGACGGCGACAAGGCGCGCTACCTCGGAAAGGGCGTCACCAAGGCGGTGGCCGCCGTCAACGGCGAGCTCTTCGATGCCTTGGCCGGCATGGAGGCCGAGGACCAGATCGCCATCGACCAGGCGATGATCGAGCTCGACGGCACGCCCAACAAGGCGCGCCTCGGCGCCAATGCCATCCTCGGCGTGTCGCTCAGCGTCGCCAAGGCGGCGGCCGAAGCCGCCGGGCTGCCGCTCTACCGCTATGTCGGCGGGGCCGCGGCCCGCGTGCTGCCGGTGCCGATGATGAACATCATCAATGGCGGCGTGCATGCCGACAACCCGATCGACTTCCAGGAATTCATGATCATGCCGGTGGGGGCCGAGAGTTTCCGCGAGGGCCTGCGCATGGGGGCCGAGATCTTCCACACGCTGAAGGGTGCGCTGAAGAAGGCCGGCCACAACACGAACGTGGGCGACGAGGGCGGCTTCGCGCCGAACCTGCCGTCGGCGGAAGCGGCACTCGACTTCGTGATGAAGGCGGTGGAGCAGGCGGGCTACAAGCCGGGCAAGGACGTCTACCTGGCGCTCGACTGTGCGGCGACCGAGTTCTTCAAGAACGGCGCCTATGACTACGAGGGCGAGGGCAAGAAGCGCTCGATCACGGAGCAGGCCGAGTACCTCGCCAAGCTGGCGAAGGCCTACCCCATCTTCTCGATCGAGGACGGCATGTCGGAGGACGACTGGGACGGCTGGAAGCAGGTGACCCAGCTCATCGGCAAGACCCACCAGCTGGTCGGCGACGACCTGTTCGTGACCAACACCAAGCGCCTGAAGAAGGGCATTTCCGAGGGCATCGCCAACTCGATCCTGGTCAAGGTGAACCAGATCGGCTCGCTGACGGAAACGCTGGAAGCCGTCGAGATGGCGCACAAGGCGAGCTATTCCGCCGTCATGTCGCACCGCTCGGGGGAAACCGAGGATTCGACCATCGCCGACCTTGCTGTCGCCACAAACTGCGGTCAGATCAAGACCGGCTCGCTCGCCCGCTCGGACCGGCTGGCCAAGTACAATCAGCTTCTTCGCATCGAGGAAGAACTCGGATCCCAGGCGACATATGCAGGACGCAGCATCCTCAAAGCCTAACTCGGTGAAGCTCACCAATTTCCACATCGTCATATCGAGCCTGGCGGCGATTGCCGGCGTCGGGCTCGCCGCCTATCAGACCTTCCAGCCGCACCAGGCAATCCAGCCGCCAGTGAACGTGGTGGTGTCGGTCGATCCGCAGAAGGCGGATGCCGTAGTGCCCAACGAAACGGTTTCGAAGTCCGAAGCGCCGGCCCTGGCCACCCGCACCGTGAACCTGGCCGAAGGGGCCAGCTTCTCCGCCGCCCTCAAGGACGGCAGCGACGGACGCTACAATTTCGGCAGCCTGTTCGACGGCCAGGACGACACTTTCCTCGCCATCAACCCGCCGGACAGCGAGGTCAACGTCCTCGTGCTGTTCAAGGGCGACGCGGCGGAGCAGGTGACCGCGCTCGAGTACCAGCCGCCCGCCGGCGTCGATCCCGCCAGCATGGCGAAGTCGGTGGATGTCATGGTGCTTCCCGAGGGCGAAATCGGCGCCGCCGGCCGACCGGTGATGAGCTTCGACCTGCCGCAGTCGTCAGAACCGCGGACTTTCGCCATTCCCGGCGGCGAGACCGGCAAGGGCCTGTGGCTGCGCGTCGTCGGCGCGCCGGGCGGGGCGAAGAGCTATGTCGGCGATTTCAAGATCCTGAGCGAGCAGGTGGCGCCCTAGGCCTTCGCACTCCGCACCGCGAAGATGCCGGCGGCGATGATGATCACCGTGCCGATCACCGTGGTCCACTTCGGGATTTCGGCGAAGAACAGGAAGCCCCACAGCGGCACCCACAGCATTCCCGTGTATTCGAACACCGTGACGAGGTTGGCCTTGGCCAGGCGGTAGGCGTGGGTCAGGAGCGTCATGCCCAGCGCCGCGATGATGCCGCACAGGCCCATCAGCGCCAGGTCGCGCAGGTCCGGCATGGCCCAGGGCCTGACCAGGAATTCGAGGCTCGGATGCGCCGCATGGGTGATGCCGAGCAGGTGGAACAGCAACGCGATCGCGGCGGCGGCCACCATGTAGACGGCATTGACGTAGAAGGCCATGACGGTGGTGGCCTCATCCGCGCTGTAGCGCCGTGCCAGCACCATCGACAGCGCGTAGGCCGCGGCGCTGAGGAGGCTCAGGAGAGCCGCCGGCTCGAACAGTCCCGTGCCGGGGCGCAGGATGATGAGGACGCCGATGAAGCCCATGATCACCGCGGCCCAGGCCTTGAGAGTCACCTTCTCTCGCAGGAACAGGGCGGCGAGGATGGTGACGAAGATCGGCGAGGTGAAGAACAGCGCCACCGCCTCGGCCAGGGGAAGCGCCGGGAAGGCCATGTAATAGGTGGTGTAGGAGGTGAGCAGGATGAGCCCGCGGGCGATCAGCAGCTTCCAGTTCCTCGTCTTCAGGGCCGAGGGGCCCTTCTCGTACCACACCATGGCGAACAGGATGGGAAGGCCCACCACGGAGCGCAGCACGATGGCCAGCGTCACCGCATGGCTGCCGCTGAGCCCCTTCAGGATCGCGTCCTGCGTCGAGAATACGAACACCCCCGCACAGAGGGACAGAACGCCAATCAGGTTCCGGCTGAGCGCGGGGGTGGACTGAGTCATGTCCTCAGCATGGCCGGGCACAGGGCGCCCTGCCAGCCACGGCGCGGCATTTCAGGTCTGCTTGCGGCGTATTGGGCTATTCGGCGGCGGCGACGACCGGCGGAATGCCCTTGACCACGCCCTTCTGCTGCACTGCCGGATCATGCGCCTTGCGGGCGAAGACCTCGCGCACCATGGGTACGAAGAAATCGAGGTCCTTCGTCGGGTAGGCCGGGTCGAAGGAGGACTGGTCCCAGCGCTCGCAGAAATCGACGCAGGACTGGTAGTAGGGCGAGGCGCGGTACTTCTCGCGCTCATGCTGGTTCCAGCCGTAGTGATGGGCGTAGTAGTACATCTGGAACGAGGCGTGGTGCTCGACCGTCCAGACCACCTCCTCGCGCATGTAGGGGCGCAGGATCTCGGCGGCGAACTTGTCGTGGTTCTGGGGTGCCAAGCCATCGCCGATGTCGTGGAGGAGGGCGCCCACCACCCAGTCGATGTCGGCCCCTTCGTTCAGGGCGCGCGTCGCCGACTGCAGGCCGTGGGTGAGGCGGGAGATCTTGTAGCCCGGCAGCGTCTCCTCCTCCTGCAGGCGGAGTTCGCGCAGGACGCGGTCGGCGGTACCCTTGACGTGCTCGTCCTCGAGTGGCTTCAAGAACAGGTATTCCTCCGCGGTGCCGTCCTTCATGGCGGTGAATTCAACGGTCTTCATGCCCTTCGTTCCCTCGAAAAGATGTAAAGTCCCGACCCGATGATAAGCGCTGCACCCGCCCAGGTCCACAGGTCCGGCCAGTCGCCCCAGATGACGAAGCCGAACACCGTGGCCCAGACCAGCGAGGAATAGGAGAAGGGCGCCACCACCGAGGCAGGTGCCGCCCGGAACGAGCGGATGAGGAACAGGTGGCCAAGGCCTCCCGCCAAGCCCGTACCCATCAGCAGTACCCAATCGAAGGGTTTCGGCCACTGCCAGAACCACGGCACCAGCAGGCTCGTCACCACCGCACCCGCCGTGGCGGTGTAGAGCAGCGAGGTGAGCGGGTCGTCGCCGCGCACCCGCCTTGTGAGGATCTGGTAATTGGCGTTGAGCACGGCGGCGGCGAGCAGGAAGACGACGCCATAGCCGTAAACGCCCATGCCCTCCTGCCAGGGCCTGACCACGATGACGGCGCCGAGGAAACCCAGCAGCACGCCGATCCAGCGCTGCAGCCCCACCTTCTCGCCCAGCAATGGAATGGCCAGTACGGTGACCAGCACGGGGTTGAGGAACATGATGGTGGTGGCGGTGGCCAGCGGCACGGTGCGGATGCCAGCGTTGAACAGGCCGGTCGTCGACATCAGGAAGACGGAGCGCAGCAGCTGCTGCTTCGGATGGCGGCTGACCGCCAGCCTGCCGATCCTCGGCCCGCAGGCGACCACGGCGACAACCGTGGCGAAGAAGAAGCGGGCCCAGGTGACCTGAACGAGGGAATAGCTCTCCATCAGGTACTTCATCATCGTGTCGAGCGAGATGAAGCAGAACATGGTGGCCAGCATCCACAGGATGCCGCGGGTGCGGTTCTCCTTGAGGTCTGGCGCCATCAGAACTCCAGGGCCACCCCGGCCTTGGCCGCCGCCTCGGCGAGTTCGGCGCAAAGGCCATCGGGCAGCGGGATGCCCTCGGCCTCGCGGATGCGGCGGCGCTCCCATTCCGGGCCGCCCGCGGCATGGGTGCCGGGCTGGGCCTTGAAGCGGTCGAGATAGGTCTGGACGCCGATCCCGAAGGCCTCGAGCGTCATGAACAGGGTGGGGTCGATAGCCATGACGAAGTGGCCGACCTTGGTGTCGCCCAGCGCCAGCCCGTCCTGGTCGGAGGAGAGCCGCATGCCGGTGAGGATGCCGCCCAGCACCTCCGTGAGCCCCGCAAGGCCCGCGCCCTTGTAGCCGAACTCCGGCCCGCCGACGGGGGCGAGTGCCATGGCGGCAGCGGGATCGGTGACGAAGGCGCCGCTTGCATCGACGGCAACTCCCTCAGGCAATTCAATGCCTTCGGTGCGATATCTCAGAACCTTGTTCCACGGCACGGCGCTCGTCGCCATGTCGAGCAGGAAGGGATCGCCGCCGGGATTGGGGGCGGAAAGCGAGATCGGGCTGGTGCCGTGGATGGGCTTCGACCCGCCATGCGGCACGACGAAGGCGCCGGAGTTGCAGCAGGCGAAGCCGATGAAGCCGGCATCCGCCGCCGCCAGCGTATAGGCCCCGGCGGCGCCGAAATGGGTGGAGTTGATGACGCTCGCCATGCCGATCCCGCAGTCGCGGGCGAGCGCGCAGGCCTCGTCCATGGCGCGGTACATGGCGATATGGCCGAGCCCGTCATCGGCATCGACCAGCGCCACGGCGCGGCGCGGGTAGGTGACGGTGACGTTCGGCACCGGCTTGGCGATGCCGTTCCGCAGGCAGTCGGCATAGAAGGGCAGAAGCCGGATGCCATGGCTGTCCACGCCATGGAGCGAGGCATGCAGCATGGCCCAGGTGGCGGCCTCGGCTGACGCCTCGTCGGCGCCTGCCGCCCGCAGCACGGCGAGCGAGAAGGGCGCGAGCTGCTCAACCGTGGCCGTCCTCGTCATCAAGCGATCTTGCCGCCGAGCTCGTCCTCGATGTGGACGCGGATGATGTCCTCGAAGCTGTTCTCGGCCTTGAAGCCAAGTTCGCGGCCGCGCTTCGCCTCGAAGTTGCGCGGCCAGCCGGCGACGATCTTCATGATGGTCTCGTTGGGCTCGCGCCGGATGCGGGCCACCACCTTGTCGCCCGCCACCTTGCGCAAGGCCTCGATCTGTTCGCCCACCGTGCAGGAAACGCCGGGGAGCGTCACGTTGCGCCGCGCCCCCAGGGCAGCGGTGTCCATGGTGGCGGCGTGGATCAGGAAGCCGACGGCGGCGCGGGGGCTGGCGTGCCAGTGGCGCACGTCCTCCGGCACCGGCAGCACGGCCTCCTGGCCGGCCAGCGGCTCGCGGATGATGTTGGAGAAGAAGCCCGAGGCCGCAAGGTTGGGCTTGCCCGGGCGCACGCAGATCGTCGGGAAGCGCAGGCCCACGCCATCGAAGAAGCCGCGGCGCGAATAATCCGCCAGCAGCAATTCGCATATGGTCTTCTGGGTGCCGTAGCTGGTGAGCGGGGTGTTGAAGAACTCGTCCGGAATCGCATCCGGGAAGGGCGCGCCGAACACCGCGATGGAGGAGGTGAAGATCACCTTCGGCCTGTAGCCGCCGCCCGCCTTTCTGATCGCTTCGAAGAGATAGCGCGTGCCGTCGAGGTTAATGCGGTAGCCCTTCTCGAAATCGGCCTCGGCCTCGCCCGAGACGATGGCCGCGAGGTGGAAGATCACGTCGGGTTTCAGCGCGACCAGCTTTTCCGCCTCGCCGGGCGTCGAGAGGTCGCCGATCAGCGTCTCGATGGGGAAGGCGGACGCGGGCGGCGGGGGTGAAAGCACCACGTCGTGGCGGATGATCTTCGTGATTGGCGCGTCGCCCAGCCTGCCGTCCCTGGCCAGCCTGTTGATCAGCTTGACGCCGACCATGCCGCCGCCGCCGATGACCAGAATGTTCATGTTGTTCCTCCCGGTGTTGCGCCGGAGGATGGCGGAGACTCGGCGCTTGAACAAGGGCTTGGAGGGCGGGGTGAGGATGCGGGAGGGGCATGGATGGCGCGTCGAGATAGGGGGTGAAATCTGCCCCGACTTCTTCCATCATGCCTCCGCACACAACAGGACACATCATGACACTTCCTTCGCATGCGCAATATGTGGTGATCGGCGGCGGCATCATCGGCTGTTCGACGGCCTATCACCTGGCGCGGGACCACAAGGCCGACGTGGTGCTGCTGGAGCAGAACAAGCTCACCTCCGGCTCCACCTGGCATGCGGCGGGCCTCGTCGGGCAATTGCGCTCGTCGGCGTCGATCACCCAGGTGCTGAAATACTCGGTCGACCTCTACAAGCGGCTCGACGAAGAGACGGGGCTCGCCACCGGCTGGAAGATGACAGGCTGCCTGCGGCTCGCCACCAACCAGGACCGCTGGACGGAATATCGCCGCCTCGCCACGACGGCGCAGAGCTTCGGCATGGAGATGCACCTGATCTCGCCGGAGGACGTGAAGAAGATGTGGCCGCTGATGGATGTTTCCGACCTCGTCGGCGCGTCCTGGCTGCCGACCGACGGGCAGGCCTCGCCCTCCGACATCGCGCAGTCGCTGGCCAAGGGTGCCCGCATGCATGGCGCGAAGATCGTCGAAGGATGCCGTGTCGAGGGCTTCGACATCGCGCAAGGCCGGGTGACGGCGATCCGCACCAACCAGGGTACCATCGCCTGCGAGACGGTGATCAACTGCGGCGGCCAGTGGGCCCGCCAGATCGGCGCCATGGCCGGCGTCTCCGTGCCGCTGCAGCCGGTGAAGCACCAGTACATCATCACCGAGAAGGTGGAGGGCCTGAGCCCCGATGCCGCGACGCTGCGCGACCCGGACCGGCGCACCTATTTCAAGGAAGAGGTCGGCGGCCTCGTTTTCGGCGGCTACGAGCCGAACCCGATCCCGTGGACCACGGGCGACGTGCCGGGCGATTTCGAGTTCCAGCTCTTCGAGGACGACTGGGATCATTTCGAGCAGCACATGGGCGAGGCGCTGGCGCGCGTGCCCGCACTGGCGCAGACCGGCATCAAGAAGATGATCAACGGGCCCGAGAGCTTCACGCCCGACGGCAACTTCATTTTGGGCCAGGCGCCGGAGCTGAAGAACTTCTATGTAGGCGCCGGCTTCAACGCCTTCGGCATCGCCTCCGGCGGCGGGGCCGGCTGGGTGCTGGCCGAATGGGCGGCGAAGGGCGAAGCGCCGATGGACCTGTGGGTTGTCGACATCCGCCGCTTCTCCGACCTGCACAAGGACCGCGACTGGACTTGCGAAAGAACGCTCGAGGCCTATGGCAAGCACTACACGGTGGGCTTCCCGCATGAGGAGTACCAGAGCGGCCGGCCACGCATCGTGTCGCCGCTCTATGAGCGGCTCAAGCGCCTCAATGCGTGCTTCGGGTCGAAGCTCGGCTGGGAGCGGCCCAACTGGTTCGCGCCCAAGGGAGTGGTGCCGAAGGATGTCTATTCGATGGGCCGCCAGAACTGGTTCCCGCATGTCGGCGAGGAACATCGCGCGGTGCGCGAGCGGGCAGGGCTGTTCGACCAGTCGTCCTTCGCCAAGTATGAGCTGAAGGGCCGGGGCGCGGCAGAGGCCATCTCCTTCATCGCCGCCAACCGCGTGGCGCGGGGCCCCGGCAAGCTCACCTACACCCAGATGCTCAACAGCCGTGGCGGCATCGAGTGCGACCTGACGGTGGCGCAGCTGGCGGAGGATCATTTCTACATCGTCACCGGCACTGGCTTCCGCACCCACGACTTCGCATGGATCGCCGAGCACATCCGCCCCGGCCTCGATGCGAGCCTCACCGACGTCACCGAACAGTGGGGCACGCTGTCGCTGATGGGGCCGGCCTCGCGCGACATCCTCGCCAAGGTCACCAGGGCCGACGTGAGCAATGGCGGTTTTCCTTTCGGCGCGGTGCGCGAGATCGAGATCGCCGGGGCGAAGGTGCGGGCCCTGCGCATCACCTATGTCGGTGAACTGGGCTGGGAGCTGCATGTGCCGATCGGCGCCATCGGCGAGGTGTTCGACGCCCTCATGGCGGCAGGCCAGAGCCATGGCATCGCACCCGCGGGCTACCGCGCCATCGAATCCCTCCGCCTCGAGAAGGGCTATCGCGCCTGGGGCGCCGACATCACGCCCAACGATTCGCCCTTCCATGCCGGGCTGGGCTGGGCCGTGAAGCTCAGGTCGAACGAGGACTTCATCGGCCGCGCCGCATCCGAGGCGGTTTCCGCGAAGCCGCTGGCGAAGATGCTGGCGGGCTTCACCACCGAGCGCGATGACGTGGTGCTGCTCGGCCGCGAAACCATCCTGCGCGATGGCCAGTTCGCCGGCTATCTGACCAGTGGTGGTTTTGGCTACACGGTGGGCAGCCCCATTGGATACGGCTATGTGCGCCATGCCGACGGTGTGGACGAAGCCTGGTTGACCAGCGGACGCTATGAACTCGTCGTTGCCAAGGACGTCGTGAAGGCGGCACTTCACCTGACGCCACTGTTCGACCCTGCGAATCTCCGGGTGAAATCGTGAAAGGCGGGCGATGGTCGGTGTAATCTACAGTTGCATTAATTCGAGTTCAATTGCATGCGGGAAGACAATCCCGCACAACTTGCGAGTTATCGTTAATATGTACTTAGCGTTTACCCCCCAATTTGGTACGAACAAGTGACCGACGTTCAGAGATCCGACGAGAGGACCATGATGCTTTCCCGCCGCGCCCTATTGACCGGAGCGTCCGCTGCCATGCTGACGGTGCCCCTGTCCACTGCGGCCCTCCCGCAGAGTACCGACGACGATCCATATCCGCTGCCGCCGTTCGACTACAGCAAGCTGCCCGCGGCCTTCCGTCCGGCGACCGTCGCCTATACCGGCCGCCAATGGCCCGGCACCATCATCGTCGACACGCCGAATCGCCAGATCTACCTCGTGCAGCAAGGTGGCCAGGCACTGCGCTGGGGCTGCGCCGTGGGCAAGGACGGCTTCCGCTGGGCCGGCCTCGCCGATATCGGCCGCAAGGTCATGTGGCCGCGCTGGACGCCGCCCAAGGAAATGATCGCCCGCGTGCCCGAAAAGGCGAAGTGGGCCAACGGCATGCCGGGCGGCCCCGACAACCCGCTGGGCGCCCGCGCGCTCTACCTGTTCCAGAACGGCCAGGACACGCTCTATCGCATCCACGGCACGACGGACCCGATGTCGATCGGCCACAATGCCTCGTCCGGCTGCATCCGCATGATCAACCAGGACGTGGAAGATCTCTATCGCCGCGTTCCCATCGGCACCCGCGTGGTGGTGCTGGCCGAAGGAGTCTGATGCGATGCGCTACGCCCGCGGCGTTTCCGGCCTGATGCTGACGGTTGCGGCCCTCGGGCTCGCCGCCTGCGCTTCCAGCAAGTCGACGCCGGACCTCGCTCCGGCCGTGCCGGCAGCACCGGTGGCCACGGCGCCAGCGCCCGGCCCCTTGCCGGTCGGCAACGCGCTGTCGGCAGGCGACATCACCAATGCACTTGCCGAGCGCAAGTTCACCTATGCCGCCCCCAACATGAAGGGCACCGTAACCTTCTATCGCGACGGTACCTTCGAATACGACCAGGCGGGCAAGGGCACCGGAACCGGCATCTGGCAGGCCTCTGCCGGAAAGCTGTGCCAGGCCCGCAACCCGACGAGCTGGCTGCCCAAGGGTACGCCCTCGACCTGCCTTCCCATCACTTCCGATGGCATGCGCCTCACCGCCGGGCCGATCCAGTACACGCCGCTCTAGCGGACTGCGAAGGGCACTTCACCTTCAGGCTCCGCGCACGGACCTCCGTGCGCGGAGCTTTCACGTTCGGGCCATCACTTTGTGAAATCGATATCTAAAGGAACTTGACCGGATTCATATTTCGTAAGGCATTTCCTGCGATCTTTGGTTGAGAAATCGCTAAGAATCGCTGGAGAGCCTCATGAAGAAACTGCTTCTTGCATCCTGCACCGTCCTGTCGCTCGGCCTTTGCGCGCCGGCTGCTCTGGCAGGCGACATCGGACTCGCGGGTTCCACCTATGACTGGTCGGGCGGTTATGTGGGCCTCAATGCGGGCGCGGCCTTCAACACCACGAAGTTCCGGCAGAACTACACCTATGCCGGCCAGGACGTGCTCGACCAGGACACGCTCGATTTGATCGACGGGCTGGACAGCACCGCGGACGCCGGAGACACCGGTTTCACCGGCGGCGTGCTGGCCGGCTATAACTGGCAGTATGCCAACTTCGTCATCGGCGCCGAGGCCGATTTCAACTACCTCGGCTTCGACAACACGGTGAAGAACAACGTCAGCGACGTGATGAGCCAGGTCCTGCCACCCGAGAACACCATCGCCAGCGACAAGATCAGCTATCAGACCAACAGCTACGGCACGCTGCGCGCCCGCCTGGGCTATGCCGCGAACAATGTGCTGATCTACGGCACCGGCGGCCTCGCCTACGGCAAGACCAAGATCAAGCAGACGCTCGAGGCCTATGACGATGCCGGCGACTACGCCACATGGAAGGGCCAGGACGAGGGCTGGAAGGCAGGCTGGACGCTCGGCGGCGGCATCGAATATGCGCAGGGCCGCTGGGTGCTGGGTGCCGAATATCTCTATGTCGACCTTGGCACCTATGACTGGGGCTCCAAGGCCGATGTCTCGCTGGGTGACGACACGCTGAATGCCGACTGGGGCAGCGTGAAGGAAAAGGGCAAGGCGGACGTCAGCATCAACGTGGCCCGCGCCACCATCAAGTATCGCTTCTAGCACTTCCGCAAGCCACCATCCGGCGCTAATCCAACGCCTTCGGCAGAGGGGCGGCGTGATGGAGAAGGGCGGCTTGATCGGGCAATGGGCGCGGGACGTGCGGCCGGGGCTCTACATGGTGGCTGCAGTCTGCGGCCTCATCGACGTCACCTGCATCAAGGCCCTCGGTGGCGTCTTTGCGGAGATGATGACGGGCAACATCCTGCTGATGGCCATGGACGTGGGCTCGGGCGGCACCTTCGAGCGGTCGTCACGCTACCTGTGGCCGCTGGCCGCCTTTGCCATCGGCGCCATACTGGGGGGCAGGCTGCTGAGCCTGCAGCAGGAGCGCGCGGTGCGCCGAACAGGTTTCCTGATCGTGTGGGGGACGATCGCTGCCGCGGCGGCGATCTGCTGGGGCTATGAACCGAATGGGAGCGAGGTGCTGGGGCGCGCCATAACCGCGCTTCTTGCCCTTGGCATGGGCCTCCAGACCGCAATTCTCCGCCGGCACGGCGTTCAGGATCTGGCGACCAATGTGATGACTTTGACGCTCACGGCGCTGCTTTCGGAGTCACGCCTGGGTGAGGGGTCACATCCCAACAGGCTGCGCCGTGTGCTGTCGATCGGCTGCTTCTTCTCAGGCGGCGTTATCGCCGCGGCGCTGGTGGGACGCGGAACCGTCTACCCCCTGGCCCTTGCGGCCATCGTCTACGCGATAGCCATGCTTCCGCTGATGTTCGGCGAAAAGCCAAACTGAGAAGCGGCCCGGAACGAAGCTCGGGACGCCGTAGTAGCTGACGAACGAGCCGGCGGTCATGACGGAGGCGGAAGCGATGTCAGACATTTTTACCTGCCAGAGAATGTTGGTTTCAGCTTGCTTACGGTTAGCCGTGTTGGCCTGTTCAGTGTCCACAAGTGTAGCTACGTAAGGATTCTCGGCAAGCTATCTAGATTACTATATGTGTCTCTTCATGAATTAACCTTGCTCCGCAACCTTTCCGGCATTGCTCGAGGCAAAGGAAAACCGGCACGCGCGTTTCCGCGGCGTGCCGGTTTTCTTAGGTTGCAGGCCTCAGGGCAGGCAAGCGGCCGGGTCGACCGTCGTGCACATGAACTGCATCAGGCCGCCGATGTTGCCCCCGCCGTAGCCGCCATAATCCGCGCCGGGCCACTCGTAGTTCTGGCCGAAGAACGAGGCGCCCTGGACGTTGAGGCCGGGTGTCACGTAGCCATAGCTCGTGACACCGACCACGACATTGTTCAGCGCAGCGTTGCCCATGCTGGCGTAGGTGGGATCCAGCACGGCGGGCGTGCCGAAGTTCACCAGCCACGGTCCGCCGCTCGATCCGCCGGTCAGCGGCGTGCCAAGTTGCGTGTTGAGCAGTGGCTTGCGGTTCGTCGTCTTCGCCCCCTTGGACACGATGTACTTGCCGAGGGAATTGTTCCTCTGCATCTGCTCGCCGTCATCGAAGGCGACAGGGTAGCCAAGCTCTGTGATGTCGGCGACGACCATGTTCTTGAAGGCCGGCGACTTGATGTAGGAGTAGCCGTTCCATCCGTAGTAATAGGCGTTGCCGAGAACGGCCGCTGCCTTGTTGCTTCCCTGCGGGTAGAGGCTGACCAATGCAAGGTCATTGTTGCAGACGATGCCACGGGCACTCTTGGCGCAGGTATCATAGCCGCTGTAGTAGCTCGTGGAGATCGCGAAAGTCTTCGCCTGCCAGACGCCGAAGGGTGCTTCCGCGGCATTGAAGGGATCGCCCGTGTTGGCGGGAATCCACCGGATGTTCGTTGCGGAGCCGGCTGCACCAAGACCGAAGTCCTGCACGCAGTGCGCAGCCGTCACCAGCACGTTCGGCATGATCAGTGAGGCCGTGCATTGATAGGTGAGGCCACCGAAGTCCATCAGCAGGAGACCGGTCTGGCGATAGGGAGAAGCGGTCACCGGGTTCTCCAGCGCCGACGTTCCGAGGCTGGACGATGAGGATGCGACGCGCGCGGAAGAATAGGGCCACTTGTCGGAGCTGTTGCCATAGGCCATCGGGGTCACGCCCGAACCGGACCGCATGTTGGACAGCGCGCTCGCCCTGGCCGAGACCGACGCAGTGCCGGTGACCGGCGCCGAGTCGTTTCCGGCATTCTCCACCGGGAAGGCTTGGGCGGTGATTTTGGGAAACTTCATCGGAACCTTCGTTCCAGGCGCTGGCAGGGTACCCGAACCCTGCAGGCGCACTTGGACCGCGGTGTCCGCCTCCGCACCTGCCGCGCAGAGGAAGGCGCTGGCAAGGAGAGCCATGGCGCTCATGCCAATCCTGGATGTCATGTTTCATGCTCCTGATCTGTCGGGGAAGCAGGGGTGCCGCCCACAGGTTGCCGTAATGAAAAAGACCTTTCGTGACCGGTGAATTTGACCGGTAACAAGCGAGTTTAGTCTAGCGCTGCGCGGGGATTCCCACCATCGAGATATACAGCGGTCGGCGACAACACTAGGTTGATGTCGTTGCTGCTCCTGTATCCGAAGCTGGGCTCAATTGCAATTCTCTCCAAATGGGCCGGAAACCCACAGCGAGCCGTCCTCGTAGATCGCCGTTCCGGTGTTGTCGGTATAGCCATGCGAGTTCTCGTCGGCATGGAGCCGGGTGTCGGGCATCTGCACGCCGTTCACCCGCACGCTCTTGATGAACAGGTTGCGGTCGCCCGGGTTTTCTGGCGTGCCCCACAAGTCGTTGACGAAGCGGATCTCGATCATCTGGGGATTGACGTCTCCCGGAAGGTCGATGGTGAAGGGCCTCGTATCCGACGCCGCGGCCTTCATCTCCGCCACGGAGTCCTTGGACGTGGCCGCGCGGCTGACCTTGCCGGGAACATCGATCTCCGACACCAGCTTGCCATCCAGAAGCACCTGGAAGCGTGGCGGGGCAATGTACTGCGTGCCGCCGGCCTCGATGACGATGGAGGTGACGCCGCAACCCGGCTTGGCCTTGCTCTGGTTGGCGATCAGGTTGGCGATACGGGGCCGCTGGGACTGAACCCAGTCGGCGATCGGTTGCAGCACCGCCGTGGAGTCGGTGACGCTTTCTCCGAACAGGTTCCTGGTTTCGCCCGGGTCGGTCTTGAGGTCGTAGACTTCGATCTTGCCCGTATGGGCGTTGAAGATGACCTTGCGATCATCCTCGCGATAGCCGAACTGCACGCCGCGCCATGGCGCGAAGAAGAAGGTCTTGTTCGGGCGGTCGGTGCTGAACAGGCTGCGGCCCTGCCACTCGTCGGGCATCTTGAGGCCGAGAATGTCGAAGATCGTTGGCGCGATGTCGATGACGCCGCCGATCTTGGTGTCGTTCTCGCCATGGAACAGGTGGCTGTTGATGAACATGAGGGGAATGTGGACATTCTCCTCGTAGATGGCGCTGGCGTGGCTGTAGGTGCCGTGTTCGCCGAAGGCCTCGCCATGGTCGCCCAGAACAACCACGAGCGTGGAGTCGAGCTTGCCTGACTGCTTGAGGTCGTCGAGGATCTTGCCGAAGGCCATGTCGCCGATCCGCAGGGCGTTGAGATAGGAATTGAATTTCTCGTCGTCGGAATAGTGCACCAGCTGCACCGGACCGGCGGTTCCCGACTGCGTCGAGGCGTTGGGGTCCATGGTGACCTGGTAGGGATAGTGGGTCATCGCCGTGAACATCATGGCGAAGAACGGTTTGTCCGGGTCCTGGTTGATCCAGTTGATCGTGGCCTCGGCGGTGCACAGGTCGTTGTTGTAGTCGGCATTCTTCCAGTCGTCGGTGCTGAGCTTGTAGGTCGGCAGGTCGCAAGCCTGGCCACGGTAGTCCTGGATGACGTCCAGGCCCTTGTTCAGCAGGAACTCGTCGACCCGCTGAAAGCGCGAATCCGCGCTCCAGAAGAACGCCGTGCGGAAGCCGTTCTTCGACAGCATGTTGGAAAGCGAGTTGACCTTCAGGTAGGGATTGCTGCCCGTCATGCCGATGTAGGAAATGTCGTTGTAGAGCGAGGAGAAGAGCGAGAACAGCGTGTAGTTCGTCGAGGGTGCATGGGCGTAGATGTTGTCGAAGCGGATGGCATCCCCGGCGTAGTTCTTGATGTTGGGCGTCACCGCGTACTTGCCGCCATAGGTCTCGATGTACTTCGCCGGCACCGACTCCATGATGTAGACGAGGACGTTCTTGACCGGGTTGGGATCGGGCGCCTTGAGGCGAGAGGCCTCGGGCGGCCGCTCGCCGACACTGGCCACGTCCGGATCGTTGGGATTGGCCGGCATGGTGAGGACCACCGGCGTGGGGCTGAGCAGGGCGGATTCCACGAAGTGCACGACGGGGTTCTGCAGCTTGCTCACGGGCAGGGCCCCGGCCTCGACGTGATAGCCGGAGCCCACCGTGGCAACGCCGACGACGAGAACGATTGCCCCCAGCACGATGCGATGCGCGGTCTGCCCCAGTCCCCGCCACAGCCTGGCCGCGAGGTAGCCAAGGAGGAAGACCACCAGGATGGCACCCCAGAGGATCGAGAAGTCACGCAGGTTGAAGGCGTCTGCCATGGCCGAGCGGGCGTCGTCGTTCTGCAGGAAGTCACCATAGACCAGCCACTGGAAGGTGAAGGGTTCTCCCAGCGTCTTGACGAGATTGATATTGGCGAAGCCCCAGGCGAGCGAGGCCGCGATGACGACGTAGAACAGCACGGCAATGATGATGCCGAGGGCACGGAGGGGCCTTGCCAGGTACAGCAGGATGATGGCGGCGGCCGAGACGGATGCGATGAAGACGAGATCGTAGAAGCTGGCTGCGACGCCGGACGGCACCGACCTGACCACATCCATCCAGTTGTCTGGCTGGTTGAGGATGACCCCGCGATAGACGCTGAGCAGGAGCCAGGCCAGCACGCCGGTGCAGATGACCTGCAGCGCCGTGTGGTGGAATCGTTTGTTGACGTCAGTCCGGACGACGGCGCTCGTGGCCATGAAATGCATCTCGCGAAGTTGTTAAAGCAAATATAAGCATCCGGGATCACAAAGAAAAGTGCCCCGCGGCAGAACGAGGTTCGCCCCGAACATCGACAAGACGAGCTTACAGGAGATTTGGCGGAGGGGGAGGGATTCGAACCCCCGGAGGGTTTGACCCCTCAACGGTTTTCAAGACCGCCGCAATCGACCGCTCTGCCACCCCTCCGTGACGTGCAGGCCTGTTTCCTTGCCCCAGCCGCCGGGAAACTGTCAACACGCGCCGCGTGGCAAGTCTTAGCCGTTCGTTAACGAATTGGGTGCAGCCTCTGGTTCAGGCTGAACGAGGGTCCGACAGATGGTATACGTGATGGAAGCGCTGGTGGCTGCCGTCCCCATGGGCTGGATGGCGCGGGAGTTCGTCCGGGCGCATAACTATCGTGCCAGCTGCGCCGCGCGCCTGCGCCGGCATGTGACGGGCTGAAGCCCGCGCCGGCGAAGCCGCGGGGGCTCCGCCGGGTCGGTCACGGGCTCATCCGTCAATCGGCGTAGGAGGGATCCTCCGCGTCGAGAATTTCCTTCATTTCGGCGAAGTGCGACTTGAACTGTTCGCGGTCGGCCTCCCATTCCTGGGCGGTCTTCTCGGCCACTGCTGGGCTCATCACATGCAGCTTCTGGCCGGTCGAATAGGCCAGCACCAGATTGCGGCAGGCGCGCTCGAAATAGTAGGTGAGGTCGAAGGCCTCGGCCACGGTGCTGGCGCAGACCAGCATGCCGTGATTGCCCATCATCATCATCTGCTTGTTGCCGAGCAGGCGGCCGAGGCGGTCGCCTTCCTCCTCGGTATTGGCCATGCCGCCATAGTCCATGTCGAAGGCCACGCGGTTGTAGAAGCGCGCGGTGTTCTGGTCGATCGGCAGGATCTCGGGGTTGGCGAGCGACGCGACGGCGGTGGAGTAGGGCGGATGCAGATGGATGATGCAACGCGCCTGCGGCACCGTGGCATGCATGCGGCCGTGGATGCACCAGGCGGTGAGGTCAGGGGCATCGGGACGGTCCATCGTGGACTTGTCGTCGGTGTCGAGGAGCAGCAGTTCCGACGCCTTGATGCGCGAGAAGTGCTTCCAGCGCGGGTTCATGAGGAACTTCTTGCCATCGGCCGAGACGGCGAGGCTGAGGTGGTTCGCCACCGCCTCGTGCCAGTCGTAGCGGGCCGCGAGCCTGAAAGCCGCCGCAAGGTCGACACGCAATTGCCACTCATCGGTTTCAAGAGTTTTTGCGGTCTTGAGCGTCGCGAGGTTCCCCATCATGATCTCCTGTGCTGAGGCCGGTGACGATAACCCTTCCCCTATTTCCCGGCAATCGGGCATGATCGGGTCTGGGCGCATGGCGGGAGTGCGGAGGTTTCAGGTATGCGGATGATGGCGGTGACGGGGCTCGCCCTCGGGCTGGCGACGATGACGGGGCAGGCGCTGGCGGAGAGCCCCACCGGTACGTGGCGGATGTCCAACGGCAAGGTCACGGTGCGGGTGACGCCCTGCGGCGGCGGCCTGTGCGGCCGGGTGGTCGCCCTCAAGAAGCCCCGCGACGACAAGGGCCGTCCGCGGCTCGACAAGGAAAACCCCAATCCGGCGCTGCGCCAGCGTCCGGTGGTCGGCCTCACCATCCTCTCCAACATGCGGCCTGACGGGCATGGCACGTGGTCCGGCACGATCTACAACCCGGACGACGGCAACACCTATTCGTCCTCCCTGGAGCTCATCGGACCCACGACCATGAAGGTCAACGGCTGCGTGGCCGGCGTGCTCTGCAAGTCCCTGAAATTCGTTCGTGTCGATTGAGTGAAAAGACAGCCCATGCGCCATCCTGCCATCGCCCTCGCAGCCTTCCTGCTGCTCGCCGCACCCGCCGCTGCGCAGTCGCTGGAGGAACTCCCCTTCGACAAGCAGCTGACGCTCGCCAAGGTCGGTGACGTCGACGCCCAGTACCAGGTGGGACTCGCCTATGAGACCGGCAAGAGTGTCGCCATGGACGAGGCCGAGGCTGCCCGCTGGTTCCGCCAGGCGGCGCTGCAGGGCAATGTCGAGGCCCAGTACCACCTGGCGCGCCTCGTCTCGCGCGGCACCAAGGGCCTCAAGCAGGACTATCCCACGGCGCTGAAGCTCTACCAGGACGCCGCCGCCAAGGGCTTCGCGCCGGCCATGGATGCGCTCGGCCAGGCCTACCAGCAAGGCCGTGGCACCGAGGTGGACCTCACCAAGGCCGCCGAATGGTACCAGAAGGCAGCCGACCAGAAACTCGCGGATGCCCAGAACAACCTCGGCATGCTCTACCTCGAGGGCAAGGGCGTGGCACGCGACCTGAACAAGGCCTTCATGCTGTTCCAGGCCGCTGCCGAGCAGCGCGACCCCTGGGGCCTCAACAACCTTGGCGGCATGTACGAAATGGGCTGGGGCGCCACAATGGACAAGACCAAGGCGCTCGACCTCTACCAGCAGGCTCTCGCCGCCGGCAATGACAAGGCGCAGGCCAATATCGAGCGCCTGCAGGGCAAGAGCGCGGCCGCCGAGTAGGGCCTCGGCAAGCTTCGGTTAACCATACTTCCCAACGCCCCGTTTACGCTGCGGGCGCAAACTCCTCGACGAGCGGAATCATTTGCGCCACGCGTGCGCAAGGGCCTTTGGGCGGAGTGTCGGTATGTTGCGTCTCGCGCGGAACGGAATAGTTCTCCTGGCCATGGGTCTCGCGATCGCGGGCTGTGCGTCGCACAAGCACACGGCGAGCCGCGATCCCTTCGCAGGCAAGGGCAGCCCGATCTATCCGGGCAAGGGCCCGGTGCCGTGGGGCGGCGGCAAATATTTTGTCGGCAAGCCCTATCAGGTGGCCGGCCAGTGGTTCGAACCGAAGGAACAGCCCGGATACGACAAGAAGGGCGTGGCCTCCTGGTATGGCGAAGACTTCAATCGCCGCAAGACCTCGAACGGCGAATGGTTCGACATGAACCGTCTCACCGCCGCAAGCGCCACGCTGCCGCTGCCGAGCTACGTCAAGGTGACCAACCTCGACAATGGGCGCGAGATCGTGGTCCGCGTCAATGACCGCGGTCCCTTCGTCAATACCCGCATCATGGATCTCTCGAAGCAGGCAGCCAGCGAGCTCGGCTATCTCGAGAAAGGCACGACGAAGGTGCGCGTGCAGTATCTCGGTCCCGCGCCGATCAACGACAACGGCGGCAAGCACCTGATGGCGATGAACACCGAACTCGAGAAGGGCACGCCCAACCGCTCGCTGATCGCCGCCGCCGACCGTCGGCGCGGCAAGTCCTCCGACGACAGCGTGATGGTGGCGCAGGTCAAGCCCGCCCGGAAGGCGGCCCCGCCTGTCGTCGAGACTGTCGCCTACCAGCCGCCGCCTGAAGCTCCGGCCGTGGCCGCCCCGACGGGCGAGGTCAGCTACTTCATCCAGCTCGGCTCCTTTTCGGACGGCAGCAATGCAGCGCGCGCCCGCGACCAGTTCTCCGCCATCTGGCCGGTGCAGTTCATCGAGCTGTCGGGCGCGGCAGGCCCTGTCTACCGCGTCCGCCTCGGCCCCATCTCGGATGCCGACGATGCCCAGACGGCCCTGTCCGACGCCCAGTCGGCCGGCTTCTCGGACGCCCGCATGATCAAGACGGAAGACGTTCAGGCCTCGTTGCAATAGGCGCTTCCGCCTTCAGGGGTAACGCGCCAGAATGCGTGCGAGGTATGCGTTGATTTCGCCGTGCGCGTGCCCATACCAGGAACCGTGTCCCATCCCCTTGAGCAGGTGCAACTCGGCCCCTGGCACGAGGGCTGCCAGCTCTTCGCCGTCCTGCGGTGGCGCCTGCACGTCCTCCTCGAAGGCGATGACGTGCATCGGAACCCGCACCGTGACCAGCTGCTCGCGCTGGTCGAAGCGGAGCGAGGCATCCCACTGCGGCACCAGGGAGTCTTCGTTCTCGCCGGACTCCATCCACTCCATCAGCAGCGCCTTGAGCTTCGGCCACAACACCCGATCACCCAGGGCACGGGCGGGATAGAGCATGCTGGCATAGTGCGTGGCACCCATCAGGCCGTCGAGGCGGCCACCCTTCTGGCGGAACTCGATCTCGGCAATCTGGTAGTCCCAGCCCCAGCCCGTGCTCCACGCTCCGGTTCCCATGACGATGGCACAACTCACGAGGTCGGGATGATCGATGGCCAGCTGCTGAACGATGGCCGATCCAAGCGACGTCCCGATCAGCCGCACAGGCCCGCCGCACACGCCACGCACCAGTTCGGCGAGGTCGTTCGAAAACACCTCGATGGGCCAGGGCAGCGGTGCGTCGCAGGTCGTGAGGCCGATGCCGCGGTTGTCGAAAACCATGCTGCGGTACCGGTCGTCGAAATCCGGTGTCTGGAACCGCTGCCAGTCCTTGCCCTGCGTCCCTCCGCCACCGACCCAAACCACGTCTGGCCCGGCCCCGGTCTGCTGGTAATGGATGTGGGCGGCGGAGCCGCGAAACACCGGCATGGGATCACTCCTTGAAATGTGGCCGCGTTCCTACGCCAGGTGCCGCCGCCGCGCCATAGGGCGCCATGGAACGATGCCCGGGCAGGGGGGCTCGCCCGTCGATGGCACTGCTGTTCTCCACAACCATCCGTCGCGTTGATTTCGGGCTGGAAGGCCACTAGCCTGTGCCCATGAGGTCAGTCGCGCGTTTGCACCGAGTCGCTTGTTACGTCGTGGCCGCCTGCCTGCTGCTGGTGCTGCCGGGACCATCGTCCCCTCTTGCCCAGACCAAGCCCGACGAACCCTTCGTATCCAAGGCGGCGGAGGCGATCCTGATCGATGCCCGTACCGGCCGCGTGCTGTTCGAGAAGAACGCCGACGAGCCCGTGCCCCCCGCCTCGATGAGCAAGCTGATGACCATGATCATGGTCTTCGAGGCGCTGAAGGCGGGCAAGCTCACCCTCGACCAGAAATTCAAGGTGAGCCAGGACGCCTGGAAGCGCGGCGGTGCGTCCTCCGGCGGCTCGACCATGTATGCCGAGCTCAATTCCGAGATTGCCCTTGATGACCTCATCAAGGGCGTCGTCGTGCAGTCGGCCAATGATGCCTGCATCGTCATCGCCGAGAACATGGCAGGCAGCGAACAGGCATTCGCCGAGCAGATGACGAGGCGTGCACATGAACTCGGCGCAACCAACGCCACGTTCAAGAACGCCACGGGCCTTCCCGATCCCGATCACAAGATGAGTGTGCGCGACCTGGCCGTGCTCGCGCGATACATCATCAACACCTTCCCGGAGTACTACAAGTACTACTCGATCCCGGAATTCACCTGGAACAACATCAGGCAGCAGAACCGCAATCCGTTGCTGAAGGACTATCCCGGGGCCGACGGCATGAAGACCGGCTACACCAAGGAGGCCGGCTACGGTCTCATCGGGTCGGCGGCACGTGACGGACGGCGTCTCATCATGGTGATCGCCGGGCTGAAGAGCATCAACGACCGCAAGCAGGAAGCCCAGGGCCTCCTCGACTGGGGATTCAAGCAGTTCCGCACTGTCGATGTCTATGCCAAGGGCGATCGCGTCGGCCAGGCCCGCGTGTGGGGTGGAACAGCCCGCCACGTACCGCTGCTGGCGGCGGCGGACGTGCGCGTGGCCCTGACACCGCAGGAACAGGCCATGGCGGAAATGAAGCTCTCCTATACCGGCCCGCTGCTGGCGCCGGTGGAAGCCAACAAGCAAGTGGGCTCGGTGCGCTTCATCGTCGATGGCGTGACGGTGGCGGACGTGCCGGTGGTTACCGCCAATTCGGTTTCAGCCGAGGAATCCATGTGGTCGCGCGCTGTCGACTCCGTCTTCATCATGGTCTTCGGCAGCTAGGCCGATGCCCGCGCTGTTCATCACCTTCGAGGGGGGCGAAGGCTCCGGCAAGTCGACGCAGATCCGCCGCCTGGCGGCGCTGTTGCAGGACCGGGGCAGGGACCTGCTCATTACCCGCGAGCCCGGTGGCACGCCGGAAGCCGAAGCGGTGCGTGGTCTCCTCGTCTCGGGCGACGTCGCGCGCTGGACGCCCAAGTCGGAGGCACTGCTGAACTACGCGGCGCGCGAGCAGCACCTCGAGCAGGTCATCCGCCCTGCACTCGCTGCCGGCCGCACCGTGCTGTGCGACCGTTTCATGGATTCGACCCGCGCCTACCAGGGCTATGCCGGCGGCTGCGACATGGGCTTCATCGATGCGCTTGAGAGGGGCATCGTCGGACCGACGCGGCCGAATCTGACGCTGGTCTTCGACCTCGATCCCGCCATCGGCCTCGCCCGCGCCAAATCGCGCGGCGACGCGATTGCCGAGGACCGCTATGAGCGCAAGGGCCTCGCCTTCCACCAGAAACTCCGTGAGGGCTTTCTCGACATCCTGCGCCGCGAACCGAAGCGCTGCCGGCTGGTCGATGCCTCACAGGACATCGAGGCCGTGGCCGAAGACGTCTGGTCCATCGTCGAGGGCGCCCTCTGATGGCCGAGGAGTTCAAGGACCCGCGCGACGTTCCGTGGCACCCGCGCCGCGCCTCCGAACTGGTGGGCCACAAGGCGACCGAGGCGCGCCTCCTGCAGGCGCACCAGGCGGGCAAGCTGCATCATGCCTGGCTGCTGTCGGGCCCCAAGGGCATCGGCAAGGCGACGCTCGCCTACCGCTTCGCCAGGTTCCTGCTGCAGGTTCCCACCGCCCATGGCGCCCAGGCCCACACGACGCTGCACATCGCGCCCGAGGGCCATGCCTTCCGCCAGGTGGCGGCTGCCTCGCACCCCGACCTCCTCGTCATCGAGCGCGCGGTCGACCAGCGTGCCAAAAGGCTCAAGACTGAGATTGCGGTCGATGACGCGCGTGACGCCCAGGGCTTCTTCGCCCGTACCTCCGGCGCCGGTGGCTGGCGTGTTGCCATCGTCGATGCGGCCGACGATCTCAATTCGGAATCCGCCAATGCGCTGCTCAAGGTGATCGAGGAACCGCCGAAACAATCGATCTTCCTCATCGTCTGCAACCAACCGGGGCGGCTCATGCGCACCATCCGGTCGCGCTGCCTGCATCTGCCCATGGCGCCGCTCTCGACCGACGAGACGCTGAAGGTGCTGCGCCACCTCCCGCCGGGTGCCGTCGAGGCGGAGGAGGGGGCGCTCCGCGAGGCAGCGGAGCTTTCCCGCGGCAGTCCCGGCAAGGCGATGGACCTGATCGGTTCGCGCGGGGCGGCTGCCTTCGGCGAGTTTCTCAAGCGTTCCAAGCTGTCGCCCGCCATGGCGGTGGAGATCGCCGCTGCCTTTTCCGGCCGCGAGACGGCGGAGGACTATTACGTGTTCTGCGAGCTGCTGGTGGGCTGGACGGCCGAGCAGGCGCGGTCCGCCGGGCTCCATGGCCATGGCGAGGCGCTGGCCCGGGCGCATGACGACATCAATGCTTCCCTCCGGCAGGCGGATGCCCTAAACCTCGACCGCCGCCAGACGGTCACCGATGCGCTGATGCGTCTCGAAGAGGCTCTGAAGGCCTCCTGAATTCAATTAGATCGAAGAACATGTCGAAACCGAAATTCTACATCACCACGGCCATTCCCTATGCCAACGGCGCGCCCCACATCGGCCACGCCTACGAGCGCATCGCGACGGATGCCATCGCCCGCTTCAAGCGGCTCGACGGCTATGACGTGCTGTTCGTCACCGGCATGGACGAGCATGGCCAGAAGATGCAGCAGACGGCAGCCCGCGAGGGGCTGACGCCGCTTGAACTCGCCGACCGCACCGCCGCCCAGTTCGAGGCGATGGGCGACGAGCTCAACGCGCGCGCCGACGACATCCTGCGGACGACCCAGCAGCGCCACAAGGACTCGGTCCAGGAAATCTGGCGCCGCATGGCCGCCAACGGCGACATCTATCTCTCCAAGTATTCCGGCTGGTACTCGGTCCGCGACGAGGCCTATTACGGCGAGGACGAGATCGAGGAACGCGACGGCCGCCGCTTCGCCATCAAGACCGGCACGCCGGTCGAATGGGTGGAGGAGGAGAGCTATTTCTTCAAGCTCTCGGCCTATGCCCCGAAGCTGCTCGAACTCTACGAGAAGCGCCCGGACTTCATCGTGCCGGAGCATTACCGCAACGAGATCGTCGCCTTCGTGAAGCGCGGCCTCAACGACCTGTCGATCTCGCGCACCACCTTCGACTGGGGCGTCCAGGTTCCGGACGACCCGAAGCACGTGATGTATGTCTGGGTCGACGCGCTGACCAACTATCTCTCGGCCACCGGCTTCCCCGACACCCATGCGCCGCGCGCCCATTTTTGGCCGGCCTCGGCCCATGTCATCGGCAAGGACATCACCCGCTTCCACGCCATCTACTGGCCTGCCTTCCTGCTCTCCGCCGGTCTCCCCGTGCCGGACCAGGTGGTGGTCCACGGCTTCCTGTTCAGCCGCGGCGAGAAGATGTCGAAGTCGGTCGGCAACGTGGTGTCGCCGTCCGACCTGGTGAAGGCCTATGGCGTCGACCAGACGCGCTATTTCTTCCTGCGCGAGGTGCCCTTCGGCCAGGACGGCAACTACAGCCACGAGGCCATCGTCAACCGTATCAACGCCGACCTCGCCAACGATCTCGGCAACCTCGCACAGCGTTCGCTGTCGATGATCGCCAAGAACTGCGGCGGCGTGGTGCCGAAGCACGGCGAGTTCAGCGAGGCCGACCTGGAAATCCTGGCCGCCGCCGACGCCATCCACGGCGAGGCAAGGGCGGCGCATGAAACCCATTCCATCAACAAGGCGCTGGATGCCATCTGGCGGGTCGTGGCGGAGGCCAACCGGTACTTCGCAGGCCAGGAACCCTGGGCGCTGAAGAAGACCGACCCGGCCCGGATGGAGACCGTGCTCTATGTGACGGCCGATGTGCTGCGCGTCATCGGCATCATGGCGCAGCCCTACATTCCGGCATCGGCAGCATCGCTCTTGCATCTGCTGAGCGTCGACAACAACGCAAGAAGCTTCGCTGACCTGCACAAGCGGCTGGTATCCGGAACGCCGCTTCCGGCGCCGGCGCCGATCTTCCCGCGCTACGTCGAAGAAGAGGTGGCGAAGGTCTGATGCTCGTCGTCGATAGCCACTGCCACCTCGATTTCGAGGGCATGGAAGAGAACCTGCCCGCCATCCTGGCGCGTGCCGAGGAGGCGGGCGTGGGGCTCATGGTGTCGATCTCCTCGCGCGTCAGAAGCTATGACAATCTGCGTCGCATTGCTGAGGAAAACCCGAATGTTTTCTTCACGGTAGGCACTCATCCTCACAATGCACACGAGGAGCTCGGGGTTACGGCGGAAGAGTTGGTGCGACTGGCGCAACACGCCAAATGCGTTGGTATCGGCGAGGTCGGACTCGACTATCACTATGACCTCAGCCCACGCGAGGCACAGGAAGCGAACTTCTTTGTCCACATTCATGCCGCCCGTCGCGCCAACCTGCCGCTGGTCATCCACAGCCGGGAGGCCGAAGACGACACCATCGCCATCCTTGCGGAGGAATACGCGCTGGGACCCTTCGTGCCTCTGCTGCATTGCTTCACGTCGCACCGGCGTCTTGCAGATTTTGCCGTGAAAATAGGAGGTTACGTTTCCTTTTCCGGTATCCTGACCTACAAGTCCGCCGAGGATCTGCGTGAGACGGCAGCGGCCCTTCCACTCGACCGCATCATCGTCGAAACCGACTCCCCCTATCTCGCGCCCTTGCCGTTCCGCGGCAAGACCAACGAGCCTGCCTTTGTCGTCAAGACGTTGGAAGTGCTGGCCAAGACGCGCAACTTGCCGGTCGAGGAGATGGCTCGCATCACCTCGGACAATTTCTTCCGCCTGTTCTCGAAAACACCACGGCCCGCCCGCTACGCATGACACGGAAAGTCACGATCCTCGGTTCGGGCTCCTCGGGCGGCGTGCCGCGGGTCGGCAACGATTGGGGGCGATGTGACCCATCAAACCCGAAGAACCGGCGCCGACGCTGCTCGGTGCTGGTCAGCCTGTCGAGCTTGAGGGGTGAAACCCGTTTGCTTGTCGATACTTCGCCAGATCTCCGTGAGCAGATGCTGAGCTCCGGAACACGCGACATCGACGCCGTGCTTTATACCCATGAGCACGCTGATCACACCCATGGCATCGACGACTTGCGCGCTTTCTTCCTGCTCAAGCGGCAGCGCGTCGAGGTTTGGGCGGATGATGCCACAGGCCGCATGCTGACCACCCGGTTTGCCTACTGTTTCTACAGTGCCCCCGGCAGCGACTACCCGCCCATCCTCAACCTGAACCCGATGGAGGCTGGAAAGCCGGTGAGCATCGAGGGTGCAGGGGGCACCATCACGGCCATGCCCTTCCAGGTCCAGCACGGCACCATCGACGCGCTCGGGTTCCGCATCGGAGACATGGTCTATACGCCGGACATCGATGGCGTTCCCGACGCGAGCCTGCGCCATCTCGAAAACCTCGACCTGTGGATCGTCGATGCCCTGCGGCGCACACCGCACCCCAGCCACTGGAGCCTGCCGCAGACGCTCGACTGGATCGCCCGCATCAGGCCCAAGCGCGCCGTCATCACCAATCTCCATGTCGACCTGGATTTTGCGACGCTGGTGAAGGAACTTCCGGCGGGTATCGAACCGGCCTATGATGGCCTTGAACTGGTCTTCTGACCAGCGGACGGAGCTTCGACAACAATGATGAAACACGTTGCCGCCAGCCTCACGGCGCTGGCGATCCTCGCCGGACCGACGCTGGCCCAGGACGCATCTTCCTGCGATCCCGCGAAGCTCGCCGCAAGCATCGATCGCTATGCTCAGGAGCCGTTCAGCGCCCGGTCTTGGCGGGTTCTGCAGGGGCTGGGCGATCCGATGATCGAGCCCGGTTCGGCCGATGGTGACACCTGGTCGCAGCAGGAGGAGTGGCGCAAGCTCGTCACCCAGATCCTGCCGGAAGAGCAGGATTTGCAGAACGTCGGATGGAACTGCCGCATCGGCTATCCGCTGTCCGTTCTGAAAACCCGCATCGACCAGCTCGGGGCTCAGGATCCCTATATAAAACAATGGCTTATGGCCCAGCAACAGGTGATCCGCGCCTGTTCGAGCGACGATGGCGAAGTGGCGCTGCCGGAGCCGCTTGTGGACGAGCCAGCGGTCGCCAACCGACAGAAGGTCGACCGCGCCTATCAGGAGGCATCAATCGCTTTCTACCGCGACAAGCCAAAGGCCATTCCGTTGTTCAAGGCGATCGCTTCGTCCAATTCCATCCACCGCGCCGCGGCCGCCTACAACATTGCCAACCTTCTTGCCAACGCCAAGCAGCCGGTCGAGGCGCGGGCCGCCGCCGAGGCGATCCTGGCCGATCCGTCGCTGTCCTCCGTGCACCAGATCACCCAGCAACTGTTGGGCTATATCGCAAACCAGGAAGACACAGCCCAAGGCTGGTCCGGCATCATCGGTGGTGACATCGCCATCCTCGAAACCCCGAGCGAAGCCATCCTGGCCAGCGACGACATGAAACGGCAATACGGGATCGCGCTCTACGACATCGATTTCGTCGGCATCCGCGGCAAGGATGGCGACTGGTGGCTCGATGGCACGCTGCCCGCCGACGCCACCATATCGAAATCCATCGTCGACGCGTCGCGCCAACAGCCCATGGCGCTGTGGATGATGGCTGGCCAGTCTGCGAACCAGAAGTACCAGTTGGCGCCATGGAGCCTCGTCGGCGACAAGTGGCAGGCCAGCATGACGAACTACATCGGCAAGGCCCTCGCAGTGCAGCCGACCGGCGCAAAGCTGTCGGGCCCGACCCTGCAGATGCTCAAGGCGCTTGCCGCAAAGACCGACGATGCCGCGCGCGCCGAGCTGTGGTCGCAGGCGAACCAGGCCATGGACGCAGCGGTGAAGAGCTGTGGCACCGCGCCCGAGACCGCGGCTGCCGGCTTCCTGCTCAATCATGCCACCCGGCTCTCGGCGCTGGCGGGCAAGTACGACGAGGCGGAGCAGGGGCTTGCCGCCGCGCCGATCAAGTCAACCCGCGCCTATTCCGGCCTCGCGCTCTACAATCTGGCGCAGTACATGGCCTCGCAGGGCGATACGGCCGAAGCCCGAAAGCTGCGCGACCAGCTGATCACGCCGGATGTGCTGAACAGCCTTCCCGGCGGCGACCAGACGACTGACAGGAACCGGTTCTCGGCGCTGCTGGCGCTGATCGCCGAGGATCGCGTCCACTGGAAAGATGCCGTGCTGCGCAGCAGCGACCCGCTGTCCGACATCACCTTCAATTTCCTGCCCACCAAGACCTTGTGGGAACTGGCCGCCGACCAGAGCTTCACCCCGCGCGACCGGGCGCTGCTGGCCCGCGCGGCGTGGACCAGGGACTATGGCCTGAAGCGCAAGGTGGATGGCGACCACCTCGCCACGCTGCATGCCCTGAACCCTGAAATCAAAGAGATTTTCGACAAGGTGAAGGCTGATTACCCGGGCATCTCGCCGCGAAACCAGCGGCTGTTAACCATATTGAGGAGCCCGCCGCACAACATCCTCGTGTCGATGCCGGGCGGCTGGCAGAACGAGTCGATCAGACCCGACAGCTTCACTGAGATCGACAACTACAATCCCAACGACAAGAACTGGTGGTGCCCATACGAACCCGACCGCCAGCTCGGTGCATTGCGCCAGCAGAGCGACGACATGGCCGGGTTCCCGGTCTATTTCGACTACCAGATGAAGCGCCTCGGCGATGCCTATGACCCGGCGCTGCGCCAGCCGCTGGCGGCGAAGCGCGATGCGGTGCTGAAAGCCCATCCCATGGTCAAGGCCGTGGACTGGAAGGAGCTCGGTGCATTGTCCCGCATGGCCCAGGGGCCTGAGCGTCTGTCTGACGCTGCAATCGACTGGGCCAAGGCTTCGGGTGGCAAGGACGGAGCACCCGAAGCATTGGCGCTGGCGGTCCGCACGACGCGCTACGGCTGCAACTGGCATGGCGGACACGGAAGGTATTCAAAGGCGGCGCAGCAGTTGCTGGCATCGAAGTTCGCGGGCACGACATGGCAGAAGCAGACGCCATATTGGTTCGACTGCCGCCGCACCGAATGGACGAAGGACTACAGCGAGAAGGTCACGACCTGCAAGCCGATGACGTGGCCGAAACAGGCACCGCTCAAGTGAGACGTTTGGATATCAGCTCAAGTCCTTGACGGGGGCTGATAACTGCGGTTCCGGCACACGCAAATATATTCCATAATATATATTATGCGAATGGTGGGTCATAGTTGGTTGAGCTGCGGCGAAGGTCGCCATACTCTTCTTCTCCATCAGGACAACGGATGCTGTCATCCCGTATTCTCCGGGTTGGTGCATCAGAGGAATCCCAGCTCTCACCGCAGCCACGGACGACTTGGATGATGGTTGCCGCTGGAATGATGCGGTGACTGATCGCATGGATTTACGCGAGCCCACCGATGGGGATGATCTCGGGTGACGTCTCACCGCAGGGCGCGCCATGCCAGTCGCCGAGCCAGCGCTCGACCTTCAGCCCTGCTTCGGCGATGCGGTGAGCGATGTCGTTTCGTGTGGCAAAACGGATGCGGGAAGTTGCTTTCTGGATGCTGCCCGAGGCCGTGCGGTAGCACGTCTCGTAGGTGACGATGTGCGTCGCCGGATCGATGCTGACATCGTTCCAGGCGGCAATGCGGCCATGCGGTGGAAGATCGAACTCCCTGCCCGAGAGTTCCGGCACCCACTCCCGCCATTCCTCCCGTGCCGGGTTGCGGGAGTCGAAGATGAACCGGCCTCCGGGGGCCAGGTGGGCTGCAATCGTTTCACAGAGTGCACGCTGATCGGCATCCGTGAGGAAGCACTGGAAGGCATGACCGGTCAGGACCACGAGGTCGAAGCGGCGCCCGAGCCGCACGCTGCGTCCGTCTGCCTTCACCCAGGTGACGGCCGAGCCTCCCGGGCGGTGGCGTGCCACCTCCAGCATGGCGCCTGCAGGGTCGACGCCCCAGACCTCCCGCGGGCCGCCAAGGGCGGCGGCAAGGAGCCCGGTGCCGCAGCCGAGGTCGAGGACGCTTGCCGCCTGCTCCGCCATGGCGAGGCAGTAACGCGTGTCGTCTCCCCAGCCGTTCTCGGCATCGTAGAACTGGACGAGATCGGGATCTTCGAAGAGTCTGTCCTGCATGATCTCCGGGTAGCCCTTTTCGGCGGGATCGGCTACTCCCCAGCCATGAGCCAGAACCCTGCCGATATGGATCCCCGCAAGATCGAGACCCTGCGCGCCATCATGAAGGCGCTGCGGACGCCGGTGACCGGCTGCCCGTGGGACCTCGAGCAGAATTTCGAGACCATTGCGCCCTACACCATCGAGGAGGCCTATGAGGTGGCGGATGCCATCCAGAGAGGCTCCCGGTCCGAGCTCTGCGAGGAGCTGGGCGACCTCCTGCTCCAGTCGGTCTACCACGCCCAGATGGCGGATGAGGAAGGCAGTTTCGCCTTCGACGACGTTGTCGAGGCGGTGAACAAGAAGATGATCCGCCGCCACCCCCACGTGTTCGGCGACGACGAGGCACGCTCGGCGACCTTGGCCAAGGGCTTCTGGGAGGACCGCAAGGCTGAGGAGCGCAAGGACAAGCCGAAGCAGGGCACGCTCGATGGCATTCCACTCGCCCTTCCCGGCCTCACCCGCGCCCTGAAGCTGCAGGCCAGGGCGGCGAAAGTCGGCTTCGACTGGCCGTCGGTCGAGAACGTCTACGACAAGATCGCCGAGGAGATCGCCGAGTTCCGCGCCGCCCCGCAGGAGAAGAAGGCCGAGGAGTTCGGCGACCTGCTGTTCGCGATGGCCAATGTGGCCCGCCACCTGGGGATCGACCCCGAGGCGGCGCTGCGCGGCACCAATGCCAAGTTCGAGCGCCGCTTCGCGCATGTCGAGGCACGTCTCGCCGACCAGGGAAAAGAGCCGAAGCAGTCGACGCTCGAGGAGATGGATGGGCTGTGGGACGAGGCAAAGGCGAAGGGGCTATGAGGGCCTCTCCGGCCTCCTCCCGTCGCTTCGGCTGAATCGGACCATTCCGTCCCTGTGTGAGCACGAGTCAGGATCGCCTCGATCACGCATCAGCACACCTTCAAGTTGATCTGCCTCCCGTTCCTCCGCGCTTTTTCCGCAAATGGTCTAAACCCTGGTTTAGATCGTCCACCTAAACCGAAGTGCCATGGATTCACCACTGAACGCTCAGCTATTAATACAGGGAACTTACGCAGATTTTTTGGGGTAAGTTTGAGCCCTGCTTCGAACCTTGCGGGCGATGACCTGAGTTGCAAGATTGCCCAAGAGAGTGCTTCGTGTGAGCCATCCTTCCCTCGATCTCGCCGGCCAGTGCATCTGCCTGCTGATGCAAGGAGTCGAGTGCGCGGCGAAAGTCGCCTCCGACAGCGGGCTCCGCAGACGTAAGGGTGCATCGAGCCGCAGGTCGGATACAGACGTCGAGAGCTTTCTCCGCAGCGTGAACACGTTTCCGATCTCGACGTGGCAGCATCTCGGCGAAATGCCATCGCTTCCCCATGTGCGCATCGACTTCATCGGTGAAGCATCGGACTCCGCCTCATTCGTGCGCGGTTTTGCCATTCCTCCCGCGACGCGCGCCATTCTAAAGCGCAGCGGCATGCCGAGCGGCATGAAAGCCCTGCAGCGGCAGGCGGGAAACCTTCAACAACTTGCGGCGGAAAATACAACCCGCCACTGCGGCTTCCGCGTTCCCGACATTCTCGCCCTCGGCGAGATCGCACGCACCACCTGGTCGCTCGAAAGCTATATCGCAGGCCACGACGGTCGGCTCACTGTCAAGGATGCAGACAGCCGGACGGCGGTTCTCGTCGCTGCATCCGATGCCATCTCGTCACTCCAGGCGCTGGGCAGCTCGTTGCGTCCTGCCGATGCGGCATGGGCGGTCGAATGGGTGGAGAAGTCCTGCGCGGTTGTGGGAGGCGTCGTGCGGACGATCACCTCCGGAGCCACACGCGCGCGGGCGATCGATATCCTGAACAGCTACCTGGTGCGCCACTTCGAGGGCCGACCGGTCAGCTCGGGCTGGTATCATGGCGATTACTGCCCGGGCAATCTCATCGTCGACAATGCGTGGATGGAGGGAGACCGGAACTCCGGTCGGAGCGCAATTGCCGGAATCATCGACTGGGACCGCTCCGGACATGACGCTCCGCCCAATTTCGACATCTGCCAGCTTGCCATCACCCTGCGTCGATCCCTAACCGGCCGCCAACTCGGCAACGTGGTGGCTGACCTCGTCGCCGAAGGCCGCTGGAGCGACGAGGAACTCACGTGGTTTTCGCAGGTCGAGGCGCTGAAGGGCAGCGGCGGCGAATGGACCCGCGATCCGGATGCGATGCGCGCGGTGGTGCTGCTGGTGTGGCTTCGCCTCGTCCGTTCCAACATCGAGAAGAGCCCGCCCTTCGCCCGCAACCGCCTGTGGGCGGCTGCCAACGTCGAATGGGTGCTGCGCGCCGTCTCGCGGCGATACGGTTGATCGCTGGCACGACAGAACATCATTGAAGCGATCGTGCGAAACCCGTCAGTGTCTTGAACACCCGAGAAAGAGCATGCAGCTGCAAATCCTCGACCGCGTGCATTTGGGGTCAGCGCGCACGACCATGAAGGGCAACGCGGCCGCAACTCACGAGCTGCGCTGACTCGAATAGCTTGTCTATGATTGTTTCCGAAAACTGGGGATTTCGAGCGGCTGAGGATGCTGCGTCGAAAATGCCTTGCTCGTTCAGCGGGCAAGGACAATCGGGCGCTCATCCCTACTCCGCTGCCACCTTCTTCCGCTGGCCCAGCAGTTTCATCGCCGTGCCGAAGCGGGCCTGGGCCTGGCCGGCCTTGTCGGCGGTGAGGCGCACCTTCATCAGGATGCGGCCGTCGGCGAAGTTGCGGCGGCTGAGCACCTCGCCGCGGTCGTGGAGCCAGGCCTGTCCCTGTCCATCCTCAGGATCGAGCAGCACTTCGTAAAGCGGGTCGTCGGCGCCAAGGCGGCCCTCGACGAGTTCGAGCAACGGACCGAGGCCTTCGCCCGTTACCGCCGAGACCAGCACGCAACCGGGCTTCCTGAGCGCCTGCGCCTCGCGCGCGGCGCGCTCATCCGGAGGCAGAAGGTCGAGTTTGTTCCACACCTCGATGATGTGTGAACGGCGGAGCTCGTCGATGCCGAGTTCCTCCAGCACGCGATTGACGTCCTCGGCCTGGGCGTCCGAGTCATCATGCGCGATGTCGCGCACGTGCAGGATCACGTCCGCCGAGAGCACCTCTTCCAGCGTGGCGCGGAAAGCGGCGATGAGCGAGGTGGGAAGATCGGAAATGAATCCCACAGTGTCGGAGAGGATGATCTTGCGGCCATGTGGCAGCGCGATCACCCGCATGGTGGGATCGAGCGTCGCGAACAGCAGGTCCTTGGCGAAAACCTCCGCACCGCTGAGGCGGTTGAACAGCGTCGACTTGCCCGCATTGGTGTAGCCAACCAGTGCGACCACGGGATAGGGGACGCGCGCCCTGCCCTTGCGATGCAGCGCGCGGGTTTTCTTGACGCTCTCGAGTTGGCCTTCGATGCGGCTGATGCGCTCCTGGATGAGACGCCTGTCGGCTTCCAGCTGGCTTTCGCCCGGGCCGCCGAGAAAGCCGAAGCCGCCGCGCTGGCGCTCCAAGTGGGTCCATGACCGGACGAGGCGGCTTTTCTGGTACTGCAGGTGAGCGAGTTCGACCTGGAGCGTGCCTTCGCGCGTCGAGGCACGGCGGCCGAAGATCTCGAGAATGAGGCCGGTGCGGTCCAGCACCTTGGCGCCCCAGGCCTTCTCGAGGTTGCGTTGCTGTATGGGCGAAAGCTGGGCGTTGACGACGACCAGTTCGGCCTCCGTCTCCTTCACCCGTTCGGCGATTTCTTCCACCTTGCCCGAGCCCAGCAACGTTGCAGGCTTGGGCGCGGTGACGGGAGCGACGATCGCCGCCTCGACTTCGAGGTCGATGGCGAGTGCCAGTCCAACGGCCTCCTCGAGCCGCGCCTCCACGGCGCGGTCAGAGGTTGCGGCCGCGTTGCGGTCGCGCCGGTCGATGTGGAGTACGATGGCGCGGGTTGCGGCCTTGCCTTCGATCTGGAAGTCGACGCCATGGCCGCTCCCGCTCTTGTCACGCGTCGTCAACCGCCTGCCTGCTCCTCGTCGAACAGGCTGATCGGCCCGCCCGGCATGATGGTCGAGATGGCGTGCTTGTAGACGAGCTGTGACATGCCGTCCCGGCGCAGCAGAACGCAGAAGTTGTCAAACCAGGTGATGACACCCTGGAGCTTGACGCCGTTGACGAGGAACACCGTTACCGGAATCTTCTGCTTGCGCACGTGGTTGAGGAACGTGTCCTGCAGGTTCTGCTGCTTTTCTTGGGCCATCTCTTTTCTACCTGTTCTTTTGTTCGGGCCATGTCGGCGGGTGTCAACTTATCACGAAACGGGGCTGCGGAAAATTTCACAGTTCCGTGTCTTCCTCGCTTCGGCCGGTCAGGCCGAGAAGCTTGATCTTGCGGTGCAGTGCGGACCGTTCCATGCCGATGAATTGGGCGGTCCTTGAAATGTTCCCGCCGAAGCGGCCGAGCTGGGCAGTGATGTAATCGCGCTCGAATGCCTCGCGCGCCTCGCGCAGCGGATGAACCAGGAGATGCTCGATCCCGAAGGTTGCAGCTGCCGCACCTGAGCCGCCCGTGTCCGACGGGAGCATGGCGGCGGTGATTTCCGACGTGCCCTCGCCGCTCGCCAGGATCAGGATACGCTCGACGTTGTTGCGCAGCTCGCGGACGTTGCCTGCCCACTCCCGGGTCTGGAGCACGGCAATCGCATCCTCGGCGAACTTGCGGATGGGTTGTCCGGAGGCGGCCGAATAGCTCCGGGTGAAATGGTGGATCAGGTCGGGAATGTCTTCCCGCCGCTCCGTGAGACCCGGCACCTCGACCGGCACCACGCCGAGCCGGTGATAGAGATCCTCGCGGAAACGGCCGATGGCGATGAGCCCCGGCAGGTCGCGGCTGGTCGAGGACACGACGCGGATATCGACCTTCACTTTCTTGGCGCCACCGACGCGCTGGAAGGTCTGGTCCACCAGCACGCGCAGCACCTTGCCCTGTGTCTCGATCGGCATGTCGGCCAGCTCGTCGATGTAGAGCGTTCCGCCATGCGCCTCCTCGAGCGCGCCGACGCGGCGGGTGGCGCCGGAACCGTCTTCGACGCCGAACAGCTCTTCCTCCATGCGTTCCGGTGCCATGGTGGCGGCACTCAGCGTCACGAAGGGACCGGCCGCCCGAAGCGACATGGCATGCAGTGTGCGCGCCGCGAGCTCTTTGCCAGCACCCATGGGCCCGGTGATCAGTACGCGGCTGTTCGACGGCGCGATCTTCTTCAAGAGCTGCCGCAGCTGGCGCATTGCGGCCGAATTGCCGAGCAGCTCCGTCTCCGCGCCAGACCGGCCCTTGAGATCCTCGTTCTCGCGCTTCAGCCGCGAGGTTTCGAGCGCGCGGCCAACCACCAGCAGCAGCCGGTCCGCCTTGAACGGCTTCTCGATATATTCATAGGCGCCGCGCTTGATGGCGGCGACGGCCGTCTCGATGTTGCCGTGGCCCGAGATGATGATCACCGGAACCTCGGGATGCTTCTCCTTGATGATGTTGAGGAGGTCGAGGCCATCGAGGCGGGACCCCATCAGCCAGATGTCGAGGATGATGAGCGACGGGCGGCGCTGGGCCACCTCTGCCTGTGCTGCATCGGAATTGTGGGCAAGCCGGGTCTCGTAGCCTTCATCCTCCAGGATGCCCGCAATGAGCTCCCGGATGTCGGCCTCGTCATCGATGATGAGAATGTCTGCAGCCATCAGTCTATCCGTACTTTCATTCGGCCGCGCTCGACTGGGCGGCGATCTTGTCGAAAAGGAGTGTGACCCGGGCACCCTGAATGCCGTCGACGGCAGGCGCATCCTCGAGGACGAGGCGGCCACCATGTTCCTCCATGATGCGCTTGACGATGGCGAGGCCGAGTCCGGTGCCCTTCTCGCGGGTCGTCATGTAGGGCTCGGCAAGGCGGTGGCGGTTTTCGCGCGGCAGCCCGATGCCATTGTC
This sequence comes from Hyphomicrobiales bacterium, assembly GCA_046349235.1. Lineage (GTDB taxonomy): Bacteria > Pseudomonadota > Alphaproteobacteria > Rhizobiales > Aestuariivirgaceae > Aestuariivirga. Next base: position 61,077 of record JAXMCT010000008.1, on the reverse strand, counting down.
GGTGACGCGGATGAAAGGGTGCTCGTCGCGCAGGCCCGCGACCACCTCGATGTGTCCGCGTGGCTCCGGCTGGCCCTGCAGACGGGTCTCGATCGACTCGCGGGCATTCTTGACGAGGTTGGTGATGGCCTGGGTGATGAGGCGGCGATCGAAGGGAAAGACGAATTCGCCGTGGCTGACGTCGAGTTCGATGTCGATGTCCGAAGACGAAACGCGCTGCAGAACGGTGGCCTCGCGCACGATGGCTGCGAGTTCCTGCGGCTCCGGGATCGCCTTGGGCATGCGCGCGAAGGAGGAGAATTCATCCACCATCCGGCCGATGTCGCCGACCTGGCGGATGATGGTGTCGGTGCACTGGTCGAAGACATGCTTGTCGGTGTGGATCTGGCCGCCGTACTTGCGCTTGAGGCGCTCTGCGGAAAGCTGGATCGGGGTGAGCGGATTCTTGATCTCGTGCGCGATGCGGCGCGCGATATCGGCCCAGGCCGAGTTGCGCTGCGCCGACACGAGGTCGGTGATGTCGTCGAAGGTCAGCACGTGGCCGTGTGCTGCATCTTCCGAACTTTCGGTCGTGACGCGCGCGAACAGGCTGCGGCTTTCCCCCTTGCGCTCGATATCGACCTGTCCTTCGGCAAAGCCGGAGGGCCTGGTGAGCGCCTGCTCGAAGATCGGCAGGAAGGGCGCGAGCGCGACCTCGGCGGGCTCGCCGATGAGCTCGCTCTCGCCGCGCCCGAGCAGGTTGAGACCGGAGCGGTTGACCAGCGATATGCGCCCCGATGGATCGATGCCGATGACGCCGGCGCTGACGCCCGCCAGCATGGCCTCGGTGAAGCGGCGGCGCGCGTCGATGGCGTCGCTGGCGGTCACCAGATCGTCGCGCTGCTGCTTCAGGTGATCGGTCATCAGGTTGAAGGTGTTTGACAGCGTCTGCAGGTCCTTCGGGCCTTCGACCACCGTCACCTTGGCGTCGAGCTCGCCACCCGATACGCGGCGCGCCGCATCGAGCAGCCGCACGACCGGTGCCACCACCTTGTCGGAGAACCACAGGCCGACCCAGATCGCCGCCAGGAGCAGGATGAAGCCGACGAGCGCGAACATCATGCCGAAGGTGAGCTGCACGCCGAGGCGTTGCGACATCAGCCGGTCGTATTCGTTCTTGGCCTCCTGCGCATCGCGCAGCTGCTTCTGCACCGAGGGATTGATGATCCGGTAGACCATCAGATAGGCATTGGGGAAATTCGGGAGCTTGATCAGCCCGCGGACGACGTTGCCGCCCTCGCCCGGCTGGATGACGACGAGCTCACCCTTGTCAGCCTGCTCGAGATAGGTCTTGCTTGGCGGGAAGAAAGCGAAATTCTCCCGCGCCACGACTCGGGCGATGAATTCCTGCTTGCCGTCCTTCTGTTGCGCTGGGTCGAAAATGAAGATGGCGGGCAGCCCGTGCAGCAGCGCGTGGTTGGCGACGCGGCGGAAAAAGTTGTTGGGATCCTTGTCGTAGAGCTCGCGGTGCTGCGACAGATCGGAGGCGATCTGGGCAACGTCGTTGCGCACCGCCTCGCCATGATCATGCACATAGGTCTCGGCCACATAGACGGCGGAGTCGACGATGGCGCGCGTGCGCTGCGAGAACCAGGCGTCGAGACCACGGTTGAGCGTCACCGTGGCGAAGACTGCCACCACGATGGCCGGAACCACGGCGATGACGCTGAACAGCGAGACGAGGCGCAGCTGCAGTGAGGCGCCAGGCGTGCCATTGCGCCGCTCGATGAGCAGGAACAGGATCTGCCCGAGGATCAGCAGCGCCAACACCAGCAGGACGACGCCGTTGACCAGCATCAGGAGATAGGTGTTCTCGCTGGTCGGCGTGATCGGCGTCATGCCGGTCAGGATGGCGAAAGTCGCAAGGCCGCAGGCCACGCCCGTCAGAACGAGCACGAAACCCGCGACCCCGGTGAAACGGCGGACGCGGTCGAGCAGCCTGATTTGCGTGCGTTCGATCATGCAACCTGTTCAGCAGAACCTGTTGCAGGAAATCAACACCAAATGTGGCCCATTTGCGACAGTGCCCTCACGTCAGGACAGGCCGCGGATTACCTTCACCTGGCGGTCGCGCAGCTTGACCCGCAGCGTATTGCGGTTGATCCCAAGCAGTTCGGCGGCCCGAAGCTGGTTTCCAGAGGTGGCGGCGAGCACGGCACGCAGAAGTGCCGGCTCGACGTCGGCCAGGATGCGCTCGTACAGGCCGGCCGGCGGCAGGCCCGTGCCGAAGCTGGCGAAATAGCGCGACAGATAGTTCTCCATGAATTCCGGCAGGCTGGCCCCGGAAAAGTCCGCCGGCTCCACCGAAGGCTGTACCGGAACCGTGGCGAGTTCGCGCTCGATGGCGGCGGCGGAAATGGTGTCCTCGATCTCGATCGCCACCAGGCGGCGCAGCAGGTTCTCGAGCTCGCGCACGTTTCCCGGCCAGCGGTGCGCCTGCAGGCGCTCGACCGCATCGCGCGTCAGTTCCTTGCGGGGCAGCCCCTCCTTGACGGCATGCGCCAAGAAGTGGCGGACGAGGTCGGGAATGTCCTCGCTGCGCTCGCGCAGCGGCGGCAGGCGCAGCGGCACCACGTTGAGACGGTAGAACAGATCCTCGCGAAAGCTGCCCTGGTTGATGAGCTGGCGCAGGTCGCGGTGGGTGGCCGTGATGATGCGGACATTGGTCTTGATCGGCGCATTGCCGCCCACCGTGGTGTATTCGCCCTGCTGCAGAACGCGCAGCAGGCGCGTCTGGGCTTCGAGCGGCATATCGCCAATCTCGTCGAGGAACAGCGTTCCGCCCTCGGCCTGCTCGAAGCGACCGGCCATGCGCGACGTGGCGCCGGTGAAGGATCCCTTCTCATGGCCGAAGAGTTCCGACTCGATCAGCTCGCGCGGGATCGCGGCCATGTTGACGGCGACGAAGGGGCCCTTGCGACGCCGCCCGAAATCGTGGAGCGCGCGCGCCACCAGTTCCTTGCCGGTGCCCGACTCACCCACGATCATGACCGTGAGGTCGGTCTGCGTGAGCCTCGCGATGATGCGGTAGATTTCCTGCATGGCAGGCGAGCGGCCGACGATGGGGAGCGACTCGGACTGGCTGCCGCCGCCGACAGGGACCGGCCTTTGCGATTGCTCCAGCGCCCGGCCGACAGTCTGCACCAGCGCATTGAGGTCGAAGGGTTTGGGCAGGTAGTCGTAGGCGCCACGCTCGGCGGCGGTGATCGCCGTCATGATGGTATTCTTGGCGCTCATCACGATGACGGGAAGCGTCGGACGCAGCTTCTTGATGCGCGGGATGACGTCGAAGGCGTTCTCGTCTGGCAGCACCACGTCGGTGACGACCGCATCGCCCTGGCCTTCCGTCACCCAGCGCCACAGGGCGCCCGCCGTGGCGGTGGAGCGCACGGCATAACCGGCCCGGCTCAACGCCTGGCTGAGCACCGTGCGGATGGCGCTGTCATCGTCGGCGATCAGAACCGTCTTGCCGCTCATTGCTTGCTGTCTCCTTCAAAATCCCTGGGCGCCTCGGTGCCGCGCAACATGGGCAGCAGAACGCGGAAGGTGGTGCCGCGCTCGCGCCCGACGCATTCGATGATACCGCCATGGTCGCGCACAATCTTGGCGACGAGCGCCAGGCCCAGACCCTTGCCGCCGGGCTTCGTCGTCACGAAGGGATCGAAGATGTTGGGGCGGAGTTCTTCCGGAACGCCGGGCCCCGTGTCATGCACACAGACCTCGAGCGGCAAGGTGATGCGCTCGGAGGTACCGGGCACGGTGAGGCGGATGCCCGGTCGGAAGGCTGTGGTGAGCAGGACTTCGCCTGCCTCGCCATTGTTCTGGATCGCCTCGGCGGCATTCTTGGCGAGGTTGAGGAACACCTGCACCAGCTGGTCCTTGTTGCCGAGCACAGGGGGCAGCGACGGATCATAGTCCTCGCGAACGCTCACCCCCTGCCCGATGCCGGCGATGACGAGGCGCTTCACCCGCTCCAGCACGGCATGGATGTTGACCGGATTCTTCTCCAGCGGGCGTTCGTCGGAGAACACCTCCATCTGGTCGACGAGATCGCGGATTCGGTCGGTCTCCTCGCAGATCAGCCGGGCGAGCGCGCGGTCTTCCGAGCCGAGCGCCGGCTCCAGCAATTGCGCCGCGCCGCGGATGCCGGCGAGCGGGTTCTTGATCTCGTGCGCCAGCATGGTGGCCATGCCGGAGACCGAGCGCGCGGCACCCCGCGAGGTGAGCTGGCGGTCGATCTTGTGCGCCATGGAGCGTTCGAGCAGCATGAGGATGACGTAGCGCGGGTCGTCATGCATCAGGGTGGCCTGGACATCGACGAGGCGCTCGCCGCCGAGACGCGGCGTGCCGACGGCGACGGAGTATTCGTTGACCACGCCGGCGCTCGCCCGGGCCTGGGCGATCGAGCCGAAGACCGGGCTCGAGAACGGCACGAGATCGCCAAGCTTGTGGCGCAGCAGCACGTTGCTCGAGGCCTGGAAGTAATCCTCCGCTGCGACATTGGCGAGGCAGATGCGCTCGTCCGCGTCGAGCACGATGAGTGGATTGGGCAGTGCATCCACCACGGCCTTCGGCAGCGGGGCGTCGGGCGCCGGCGCGCTCGCCTTCACGGGTGCATTCATGCCGCTGCCCTTTCCCGGACGGTGTCGTAGAGCCGGCGCAGCCCCTGGCGCACCGCTTCGTTGTCGTTGGTGCGCAGCAGGGTGGCACGCCATTCGGCAGCCAGCTCCGGCGCGAGATGGCTGCGCTCGGCGAGGCGGTTGATGGTCCAGCCGATATGCTTGCGCGCCACCCGGTTGCCATGGTGGTGCCCATGGGCATCGAGGATGCGCTCGTGATGCTCGGCCACGATGCGGGCCTCCTCGGCGAGCGAAGGTTCGCCGCGGCCCGTGCCTTGATCGAGGCCCTCGGCGATGACGCCCGGCCACCACGGCCTGCCATAGGCGCCGCGCCCGATCATCACGCCATCAGCACCGGATTTCGCCAGCATATCGCGTGCATCGGCCACCGACTCGCCATCGCCATTGGCGATGAGCGGAATGGAGATCGCCTCGCGCACCCGCGCAATCGCCGTCCAGTCCGCCTTGCCGCCATAGAACTGGCAGCGGGTGCGGCCGTGCACGGTAACCAGTGCCACGCCCTGCTGCTCGGCGCGCCGTGCGAGTTCCGGCGCATTGAGGGAGTTGTGGTCCCAGCCCAGCCGCATCTTGAGCGTCACCGGCACGGAAGCGGCCTGCACGGTGGCCTCGATCAATTTCTCGGCATGGTCGAGGTTGCGCATCAGCGCCGAACCCGAAAGCCCGCCCGTTACCTCACGCGCCGGGCAGCCCATGTTGATGTCGATGATCTCCGCACCCATGTCCTGCGCCACGCGAACGCCCTCGGCCATCCAGTGCGGTTCGCGACCGGCAAGCTGAATGACGAAAGGCGAAAGCGACTCCGCGCCGAGCGCGCGGCGCAGCATGTCAGGTCGCGCGTTGACGAGTTCCTCGCTCGCCACCATCTCGCTGACGACCAGGCCGGCACCATGCTCGTGGGCCGTCGTGCGGAAGGGATGGTCCGTAACGCCGGACATCGGCGCCAGGAACACCCGGTTTCGCGTCTCGATGGGTCCGATCTTAATGCCCATTATTTAATCAGCTGTCATCCGTGTTCAATTTATTGGCAGGATAACCTTGTGTTGCACTGCGTCAAGTCCCTTTCTTGCAGGCCCGGAATGCGCTTGCTAGAGCAGTCACATGACAGTTGCGGCAGTGATCGTGGCCGGGGGCTCCGGCTTGCGCGCAGGGGGCGAACGGCCGAAACAGTATCAGTTGATCGGGGGCCGCCCCGTGATCTGGTGGACCTGCCGGGCCTTTCTGGACCACCCTGCCGTCGACCACGTCCAGCCGGTGATCGGCGAGGGCCATGAGGACATGTTCGCCGAGGCCGTGCAGGGCCTCGACATTCCCCTGCCCGTCATCGGCGGGGGCACCCGCCAGGAATCCTGCCGGATCGGCATCGAGGCCGTGGCGCGCCACAACCCGGACAAGGTGCTGATTCACGATGCCGCCCGCCCCTTCGTCACCGCCGATCTGATCGCCAGCGTCATCAGCTGGCTCGACCGGTTTCCCGCTGCCGTGCCGGGAATGCCGGTGGCCGAGACATTGAAATTCGCGCCCGGCGGCATGGTGAGCCGCACGGTTGACCGTGCCGCGATCTGGACCGCGCAGACACCGCAGGGCTTCCTTTATGACGGGATACTTGCCGCCTATCGCAAGGCGGAGGCCGAACAGACCCAGGGCCTCACCGATGATGCCTCCGTTGCCGAACATGCCGGCATGGCCATATCCATGATCCCGGGCGATCTTGAAAACCGCAAGCTGACGACGGGCGATGACATCGTGATGGCCGACCGCGACATGACCGGGCGCCAGTTGCAGGCGCGACCCGACATACGGGTCGGCCAGGGTATTGACGTCCACCCCTTCGACGAGGGCGATGCCGTGGTCCTGTGCGGCATACCCATTCCGCATTCGCAGAAGCTCAAGGGTCATTCGGATGCCGACGTCGCCATGCACGCGCTGACGGACGCGATCCTCGGCACCATCGGCGAGGGCGACATAGGCACGCATTTCCCGCCAAGCGACCCGCAGTGGAAGGGGGCCGCCTCGCGCATCTTCCTGGCGAAGGCGGTGGAGCTTCTGGAAGCGAAACGCGGCCTTGTCGCCAATGCCGACATCACCATCCTGGCGGAGGCGCCGAAGATTTCGCCGCACGTCGCGGCGATGCGCGCCTATCTGGCGCCGCTGCTGCATGTCGATCCGACACGGATCGCCGTCAAGGCCACTACCATGGAGAAACTCGGCGCCATCGGCCGCAAGGAAGGCATCATGGCCTTTGCGACGGTGACGGTGCGATTGCCGTGAGAAAGGGAATGCGGATGAAGACGTCTGTTCTTGCCGTTGCGGCGCTCGTGCTCACGGCTGGTGGAGCGCTGGCGGATGACTCGTCGATCGATGCGACGATCGTCGCCGACCAGGTGCGCAACCAGGGCTTTTCCTGCCAGGACCCGGTGAGCGCCACGCGAGACCAGGCCGCGTCGAAACCCGAACTGCCGGTTTATGTGCTGACCTGCGCTGATGCGACCTACAGCGTGAAGGTGGTGCCGGACCAAGCGTGGCAGATTACCAAGCAATGACGGTAGGACTGGCGGCAAGTGCCCCTCGTCTGCCCTGGCGGGCATCTTCTCTCGTCCGCAGGATGGGAGATGCTGGCCGAACGGCCGGATGAGGGCTCCATCCATGAAGCAGGACACCATGTTCCCTTCTGACCTCATTGCCGCCGTCTCCGGCCTCATCGACATCCTGCGGCGGAAGCGTCTCATGCTCGCCACGGCCGAGAGCTGCACCGGCGGGCTGATTGCAGGGCTGATAACCTCCGTAAGCGGATCGTCGGACGTGCTGGACTGCGGCTTCGTCACATACTCCAACACTGCGAAGATGCGCATGATCGGCGTTCCCGCGGCTCTCATCTCCAATCATGGCGCGGTGAGCGAAGAGGTGGCGCGGGCCATGGCGGAGGGGGCGATCGCCCATAGCGCGGCGGATGTGGCCGTGGCGGTGACGGGCGTTGCAGGCCCTGGCGGCGGAACCGCGACGAAGCCGGTCGGCCTTGTGCATTGCGCGGCGGCCCGAAAGCGACATACCACCCTGCACCGCGAACTACGGCTCGGCGACATCGGGCGCGAAGAGGTGCGGCTGGAGACGGTGCGGGCGGCGGTCGCGATGGCCTACGAGATCGCGGGCCCATAGAGCTGGCGCGCCCGCTCCTCGAAGGCGGACATGATCTTCCGCACCGCCATGTCGAACATGCCGGACAGAACCATCTGCAGCATGCGGCTCTTGAGCTGGTAGTCGACCGAGAAGTTGATGTCGCAGCGGTTCTCGGCCGTGGGCACGATCTTCCACTCGGAGACGAGGTACTTCACCGGACCCTGGTCGGAACGCGCGGTGACGGTCAGGGCGGCGGGGTCGACAGTGACGCGGCTCATCATCGATTCCTCGATGCCGAGCTTCTGGTAGGCAACGGTGAGTTCCCCCTCGAAAAGCTCGTTGCCTCGCTCGTCGGTGCGGACATTGCGCACCAGGGAGCGCTTCACCAGCGGCAGGAATTCTTTGTAGCGGGCCACGTCGCGCGCGATGGCGAAGACCTGGTCCGCCGTGTACGGAACGGAACGCGTAACGCTGAACTTGGGCATCAGCCGCGCTGGGTCCTGGCAGCGCGGAGCCTGGCGAAATCATCCCCTGCGTGGTGCGAGGAGCGCGTCAGCGGTGTCGCGGCGACCATGAGAAAGCCCTTGGCATAGGCGATGGTCTCGTAGCCCTTGAACTCCTCGGGCGTCACGAACCGGTCGATCGCGGCGTGCTTGCGGGTAGGCTGGAGATATTGGCCGATGGTGATGAAGTCGATGTCGGCCGAGCGCATGTCGTCCATCACCTGCATCACCTGCTCGCGCGTCTCGCCCAGGCCCACCATGATACCGGACTTGGTGAACATGGCGGGGTCCAACTCCTTCACCCGCTGGAGGAGACGCAGCGAATGGAAGTAGCGCGCACCCGGCCTGATCCTGAGATAGAGCGCCGGCACGGTTTCGAGATTGTGGTTGAACACGTCCGGCTTCGCCTCGACGACGATCTCGAGGGCGCCCTCTTTCTTGAGGAAGTCGGGTGTCAGCACCTCGATGGTGGTCGAGGGCGAGGCCTTGCGGATCGCCGCGATGGTGCGGGCGAAGTGCTTCGCACCGCCATCCGCCAGATCGTCACGATCGACCGAGGTGATGACGGCATGCGACAGGCCCATGCGGGCGATGGCGTCCGCCACCTTCTCGGGTTCATCGGCTACGAGGGCGTCCGGCATGCCAGTCTTCACGTTGCAGAAGGCGCAGGCCCTCGTGCAGGTGTCGCCCATGATCATGAAGGTGGCATGCTTCTTCGACCAGCACTCGCCGATGTTGGGGCAGCCCGCCTCCTCGCAGACGGTCACCAGCTTGTTGTCGCGAACGATCTTCTGGGTTTCCCCATAGACCGCCGAGCCCGGCGCCTTGACCCTGATCCACTCCGGCTTCTTCAGAATCGGCGTGTCGGGCCTGTGCGCCTTCTCGGGATGTCGGGGCTTCGGCTTGTTGTCGACGAGGGTGACCATTGCTCTTGTTCTATCGGCCCCTGAGGAGCCTGAGGACCCAGATCAGCACGACGGCGCCGATGGCCGCGACGATCAGGTTGCCCCAGAACCAGCCGCTGAAGATCTCGCCCAGCTGGATGCCCAGCGCATTGGCGAGGAAGGCGCCGATGTAGGAGCCGATGATGCCGATGACGATGTTCATCAGCAGGCCGTGGTCGGTCTTCATCACCCGGTCGGCAATGATGCCGGCGAGTGCACCGATGAACAGCGTGCCGATCCAGCCGACGCCGCCGCCGAGGTCCATGAGGTGGTTGGGTTCCATGTGTCTCTCTCCCGTCCCTTGAATTTGCAAAGATAGGCGCTGCAGGGCCCGCCATCAAGCGGGCGGCCCTGCCCCGCCGTCACAAGTGGATGACGCGGCCATAGGCGTCGAGCACGCTCTCGTGCATCATTTCCGAGAGGGTGGGATGCGGGAACACGGTGTGCATCAGCTCCTCCTCGGTGGTTTCCAGCCCCATGGCGACGACGAAGCCCTGGATCAGCTCGGTGACCTCCGCCCCCACCATGTGGGCGCCCAGCAGGCGCCCGGTCTTGGCGTCGAAGATGGTCTTGACCAGGCCCTGGTCCTCGCCCAGCGCAATCGCCTTGCCATTGGCCAGGAAGGGGAAGCGCCCGACCTTCAGTTCGTAGCCGGCGGCCTTGGCCTTGGCCTCGGTCAGCCCGACGCTCGCCACCTGCGGGTGGCAATAGGTGCAGCCGGGGATCTGCTCCTTCTTCATCGGGTGAACGTCGAGGCCCTTGATCTTCTCGACGCAGATGACGCCCTCGTGCTCGGCCTTGTGGGCCAGCATCGGCGGGCCCGCCACGTCGCCGATGGCATAGATGCCCGGGACATTGGTGCGGCCGAAGCCATCAGTCACGATGCAGCCCTTCTCGGTCTTAACGCCGAGCGCCTCTAGTCCGAGGTTCTCGATGTTGCCCTGGACGCCGACGGCGGAGATGACGCGGTCGACGGTGATCTGCTCCGACTTGCCGTTGGACTCGATGGTGGCCGTGACGCTGTCGGCATGGCGGTCGAGCTTGGTGACTTTCGCCGCCAGCTTGATCTTGAGGCCCTGCTTCTCCAGCTGTTTCTGCGCGAGCTTGGAAATCTCGGCGTCTTCCACCGGCATGATCTGGTCCATCACCTCGACCACCATCACGTCGACGCCCATGGCGTTGTAGAAGGAGGCGAACTCGATGCCGATGGCGCCGGAGCCGACGACCAGCAGCGATTTCGGCATCGCTTTCGGCACCATGGCCTCGAAATAGGTCCAGACCAGCTTGCCGTCGGGCTCGAGCCCCGGCAGCACGCGGGGCCGCGCGCCGGTGGCTATGATGATGTTCTTCGCGGTGTAGGTGCCTGGCCCCAGCTTGTCCTTGGGTTCCGGGTTCTGCGGCTGGACGGCGGGCTTGGTGGGGGTCGTCACCACGATCTCGTTGGGCTTCGCCAGCTTCGCCTCGCCCCAGATCACCGAGACCTTGTTCTTCTTCAGCAGCATGGTGACGCCGCCGTTGAGCCGGCCCGAGACGCCGCGCGAGCGCTGGACGACGGCGGCCGAATCGAAGGAGATGTTGTCGGCCGAGAGCCCGTAGTTCTTGGCGTGCTTCATGTAATGGTAGATCTCGGCCGAGCGCAGCAGCGCCTTGGTCGGGATGCAGCCCCAGTTGAGGCAGATGCCGCCGAGGTGCTCGCGTTCCACCACCGCGGTCTTGAAGCCGAGCTGTGCCGCCCTGATCGCAGCGACATAGCCGCCGGGGCCGCCGCCGATGATGATGATGTCGAAACTGGTGTCGGCCATGGTGTCCTCACTCTCTAAGGTCCGTCACCCCGGCGAAAGCCGGGGCCCCGCTTCAACCGCCCAAAGCGGGGTCCCGGCTTTCGCCGGGATGACGGCATCATAAATCGAATTACAATTCCAAAATCCTCTTCACCACCGGCACGAGCGCCGTGCCGATGGCCTTGGTGTTTGCGGCATCGAGGTGCCCGCCGTCGGTCTTGTCGGCGGTCGCCACCGTCCCGGCGTCGAAGAAATGGACTCCCATCTCCTCTGCCACGCGGGCGTAGTGCCTGCCGAACAGCTTCGACTCCGCGATGGCATGGCCCCACAAGTCGTTGAACCATTCATCCGTCGTCGGAACGAGAGCCGGCGGCGCCACCACCAGCACCTGCGGCTTCGGCGCCCACTCGAGATAGGGGAAGGTCTGCACGATCTGTACCAGCCGCACCATGCCCATCGAGGCGTCGAAGGCGCGGCAGCGGTTGGCGAACTTGATGTCGTTGGTGCCGAGCATGATGATGACGAGGTCGAGCGGCGTGTGGCTCGACAGCAGCATGGGCAGCGCCTTCGCCCCGTTTCGGTCGTCGAAGGTGGTGGGATCGTCGAACACCGTGGTGCGGCCATTGTGGCCCTCCTCGATGACGCGGGCCTTGCCGCCCAGCCCCGCCGCCAGCACGTTGGGCCAGCGCACGTCGAAGGGATGGCGCTCGAATGTGCTGGCGATGAAGCCCCAGGTCAGGCTGTCGCCGAAGGCGAGGATGTGCTTCATCTCCGCCTCACACCAGCATCAGGCCGGGTTCTTCGAGATAGGCCTTGATGGCGCCGATGAACTCGGCGCCCAGCGCGCCGTCGATGCAGCGGTGGTCGGTGGAGAGCGTGATGGTCATCTGCTGTTCGATGACGATGTCGTTGCCGCGCACCACCGGGCGGCGCTCGCCCGAGCCCACGGCGAGGATCGAGGCGTGCGGCGGGTTGACGATGGCGGCGAAGTTCCTGACGTTCATCATGCCCATGTTGGAGACCGCGGCGGAGCCGCCGGTATATTCCTCGGGCTTCAGCTTGCGGTTCCTGGCACGCGTCGCGTAGTCCTTCATCTCGGTCGAAATCTGGGCGAGGCCCTTGGTCTCGGCGTTGCGGACGATGGGCGTGATGAGGCCGCCGGGGATCGACACGGCGACACCGATGTCGGCATGCTTGTGCTTCACCATGGCGTTCTCGGTCCAGGTGACGTTGGCATCCGGCACCTTCATCAGCGCCATGGCCATGGCCTTGATGATGAAGTCGTTGACCGAGATCTTCCAGCCGGGCTTGCCCTCCTTGTCCTTCGGCGCCTGCAGGTTCAGGCGCTCGCGCAGGTCGAGCAGGTGATCGAGGGTGACATCGACCGAGACGTAGAAATGCGGGATGGTCTGTTTCGACTCGACGAGGCGGCGGGCGATGACCTTGCGCATCGTGTCGTGCGGCACGAGCTCGTAGGAGCCTTCGGCGAAGAGCTTCAGCACCTGCTCGTCGGACGGCGGCGTGGCGAGCGCCGGAGCGGCGGATTTCGCCGCGGGCGCAGCACCGGGCTTGGCACTCTCGACGTCCTTCAGCACGATGCGGCCATGGGGGCCGGAGCCGAGCAGCGCCGCGATGTCGATGCCCTTCTGTTTCGCCACCCGGCGGGCGAGCGGCGAGGCGAAGACGCGGGTGGAGCCTTCGGGCTTCGCCGCCCCGGCGATGGGCGCGGACGGCACCGGGGCTGCCGGTGCAGGTGCTGCAGCGGGGTCCTGCGCGGGTTTGGGACCGGCGACCAGGGTTGCGGGCTTGGGCGCGTCGCCCATCTTCTCACCCTCGCCGAGGATCACGGCGATCGGCGTGTTCACAGCCACGTCCTCCGTGCCGGCGGGGACCAGCAGCTTGCCGACGGTGCCTTCATCGACGGCCTCGACTTCCATCGTCGCCTTGTCGGTCTCGATCTCGGCGAGCACGTCGCCGGACTTCACGGCGTCGCCTTCCTTCTTGAGCCACTTCGCAAGCTTGCCCTTTTCCATGGTGGGCGACAGGGCGGGCATGAGCACGTTCACGGGCATCGTCGGAGTTCCCCATTCCTCTTGGCCTTCACCGCCGGGACACCGCCCCGGCGATGCTTGTCGTCGGCAGGCGGCGCTCAGCCCTTGTTGGCGAGCGGCGAGAGCTGGGCGGCGACCTTGGTCAGGTCTTCGTTCAGCACCTTGCGAATGGCGGCGAAATTGTCCGACGGGTTGCCGTGGCCCATCTCGGCGCAGGCGGCCGCGACCTGCTGCGCCATGCCGGCCAGCACGTGGCCCCACACGTCGGGCGTGCCGAAGGCCATGGCGTGGAGCGAGAGGCTCAGGCCACCGTTGGTGATCCAGGCGCGGGCCACCTCGCCCGCCTTGGGATCGTGGAACACCTCGTGCGGCGGCTCCAGCTGGTGTGGATGCATCTCGCCGTGGTGGTTGTGATGATGGTGGTGATCGTGGTCAGACATCGCTCTCCGCTTTCTCGGAATTAGGTTCTAAGCAGTCGCCAAGAATTCCGACCCTTGGCCCCGCCAATTACAACTTTGTTGGTATCTCTCAGCTTCTGACACGCCCAGCGCATATCATACTGCCACGTGTAGAAGAGGTCACCCGAGCTCTCGAGGTCCGACTTGTGATGGTTCCAGATATCTTTGGCCACCTCAACGATTGAACCTTCTCCTCCCAACCGCTTCAGCGCACCCTCGACCATGTCCACCAAATCAGAACGTTGGAGCCTAGACATAGAGCACAGCCTTTGCAGCGGCGACCACCTCATCGGCATTGGGCAGCGCCAGTTTCTCGAGATTGGCCGCATAGGGCATGGGTACGTCCTTGCCGGCGACGCGGGCGACGGGCGCGTCGAGGTAGTCGAAGGCATGCGTCATCACCTGAGCGGCGATTTCGCTAGTCACCGAGAACTGCGGGAAGCCCTCCTCCACGCAGACGCAGCGGTTGGTCTTCTTCACGCTCTCGATGATGGTCGGAAGATCCATCGGGCGGATGGTGCGGAGATCGATGACCTCGGCCTCGATGCCCTCGGCCGCGAGCTTGTCGGCGGCGGCCAAGGCATAGGTCATGCCGATGCCGAAGGAGACGATGGTGACGTGGTGGCCGGCGCGCGCGATGCGCGCCTTGCCGATCGGCACCAGCCAGTCCTCGACCTTGGGCACCTCGAAGCTCTTGCCGTAGAGGATCTCGTTCTCGAGGAAGACCACGGGATTGGGATCGCGGATCGCCGACTTCAGCAGGCCCTTGGCATCGGCGGCGCTATAGGGCTGCACCACCTTGAGGCCGGGGATGTGGCCGTACCAGGCGGCATAGTCCTGGCTGTGCTGGGCGGCGACGCGGGCGGCGGCACCCGATGCGCCGCGGAACACGATGGAACAGTTGAGCTGTCCGCCCGACATGTAATGCGTCTTGGCGGCGGAGTTGATGATCTGGTCGATCGCCTGCATGGCGAAGTTGAAGGTCATGAACTCGACGATGGGCTTCAGCCCGGCGAAGGCCGCACCCACCGCGAGGCCGGTGAAGCCGTGTTCGGTGATCGGCGTATCGATGACGCGCCTCTCGCCGAACTCGTCGAGCATGCCCTGCGAAATCTTGTAGGCGCCCTGGTACTGGCCGACCTCCTCACCCATCAGGAAGACGTCCGGATCGCGCCGCATCTCCTCCGACATGGCCTCGCGCAAGGCCTCGCGCACCGTCATGGACACCACCTCCGTGCCGGCGGGAACCTCCGGGTCGGCCGCATGCGCGGCCACGAGAACGGCGGGTGCCGCGACGGCGGGAGCATCGGCCTTCGGGGCTTCGGCGGGCTTCGGCGCTTCCGCCTGGGGAGCCGGAGCGGCATCGGCCTCGCCGATTACGGCGATGGGCGTGTTGACCTTCACGTTCTCGGTGCCGGCCGGCACCAGGATGGCGGTCAGCGGACCTTCGTCCACGGCTTCCACTTCCATGGTCGCCTTGTCGGTCTCGATCTCGGCGATGACATCGCCGGACTTCACCATGTCGCCGACGTTCTTCAGCCACTTGGCGAGCTTGCCCTCTTCCATGGTGGGCGAGAGGGCGGGCATGAGGATGGATGGCATTGGCGTCCCCGGCTCAGGCGTTCACGTAGATGTCGGTGTAGAGCTCGGAAGGATCCGGCTCCGGATCGTTCTGGGCGAATTCCGCAGCCTCGGTGACGACGGCGCGGATCTCGGCATCGATCTTCTTGAGATCGTCCTCGGTGGCGAGCTTGGCGTTGAGGATGCGGGCCTTCACCTGCTCGATCGGGTCATGCTCCTCGCGCATCTTCTGCACTTCTTCCTTGGAGCGGTACTTGGCAGGGTCGGACATGGAGTGGCCGCGGTAGCGATACGTCATCATCTCGAGAATGTAGGGCCCCTCGCCCGAGCGACAATGAGCGATGGCGCGCTCGGCGGCATCGCGCACGGCGCGGACGTCCATGCCGTCGACCTGCTCATAGGGGATGCCGAAGGCCGCGCCGCGTGCGCCCAGTTGCTCGGAGACAGCCGTCGAGCGTGAGGCCGCGGTGCCCATGGCATAGCGGTTGTTCTCGATCACGAAGATCACCGGCAGCTTCCAGATCGAGGCCATGTTGAAGGTCTCGTAGACCTGGCCCTGGTTGGCCGCACCGTCGCCGAAATAGGCGACCGAGACATTGTCGTTGCCGCGATACTTGTTGGCGAAGGCAAGGCCCGCCCCCAGCGGCACCTGGGCACCCACGATGCCGTGGCCGCCGTAGAACTGCTTGTCCTTGGAGAACATGTGCATGGAGCCGCCCTTGCCCTTGGACAGCCCGCCCTTTCGGCCGGTGAGCTCCGCCATGACGCCCTTGGGGTCCATGCCGGCGGCCAGCATGTGGCCGTGATCGCGGTAGGAGGTGATGACCTGGTCACCCTCCTTCTGGGCCATTTCCATGCCGACGACGACCGCCTCCTGGCCGATGTAGAGGTGGCAGAAGCCGCCGATGAAGCCCATGCCATAGAGCTGGCCCGCCTTCTCCTCGAAGCGGCGGATCAGCAGCATTTCGCGGTATGCGAGGAGCTCCTCCTCCGTCGTAAAGCCGCTGTTGGTGAGATTAGGCTTCTCACCCTTGGCCGATTTCTTCGAGATATAGGCCGACTTGACTGCCATGAATGCTTCCTCCAGCCATGACCAATGTCCTGATACATAGCATTAAAGGCTTGAGAAAGCAGGGGGTTTTAGCGGTTAACCAGATTTTGGTTTACGCTATGGATTTCGCTTGGAAATTACCGTGACGTGAAGGCCACGACGTCGGTGGGCTTGGCCAGTTCGAGATTGCCGCGGGCAAGTTCGTCGAGGAGGTCGGGATCAATGCTTTCGGGGCGCAGCAGAGACACCTTTCCCTCCAGCTTCTCACGCTGCTGCTGCATGCTTTCGTATTTGTCCTTGAGCGACGCCACTTTGGTCGCGAGTCCGTCGCGGTAGGGAAAGCCGCGCGGGCCCTTGTAGGCGTGCCAGCCGAAATAGCCGAGCAGCGCGCAGCAGACACAGGTGACGACGAAGTCGAAGCGGCGCATGGCCCAGGTCCCGTTGATTCCTGTCGCAGCTTTCGGCGGACTCGGTTAACAATCCCCTCACCCCATCCCATTTATTCGCTTGACCTTTGGGGCCACCGTGCCGATGTAACTCTCGGAGTTACCATTATGTTGAGCAGCAGCCGTTTCGTCGTCGCCGTCCACGCCATGAGTGTCCTCGCCCGGTTCAAGGGCAAGGGCCCCGTGTGCTCGGCCATGGTGGCCGAAAGCGTGCACACCAACCCGGTGGTGATCCGCCGGCTGATGACCGAACTGGAGAAGGCCCACCTCGTCAAGTCGGTGGCAGGCCGCGCGGGCGGCTTCGAGCTCAACAAGGATCCGGGCGAGATCAGCTTGGCCGACGTCTATTTCGCCGTTGAAGACGAAAACGTCTTCCGCATGCACAAGACGGACCCGCACTCGCAGTGCCCGGTTGCCGCCCAGCTAGGCCAGATCCTGTCCGGCCCGCTGCGCGCTGCCGAATGTGCGCTCCATTCGAGCCTCGCCAAGACGTCGATCCGCGACGTGGCCTTCGCCATCGTCTGATCCGTCATCAGCCGCCGACGGGCTGATCAAGGACGGAAACAATTACCCCGTCGCAATAGCATCGGGGCAGATTGCAGGCCGCGGCTTCGACGGCGTAATGCGTTCGTCAGACCTCCGGGAGATGCGAGGGGTGAAGACGTCATCCATCATTGGGTTCCCCGAGTATCGCGATTTGCACCGTGAACGGCATGAGATTACTTAAGTCGTTGCTTAAGGAAGGCGCCCGCGCTGGCGAGCGCGTCCTCGGCCTCCGGTGCGGGAGCGCCCTGGAAGACGTGCCACATGCCTTCGTAGAGATCGAGCGTGGCATCCACCTTCGCCGCCTTCAGCGCCCGGTAGGTGCGCACGCTGGTGGAGAGCAGGATGGTGCGGGTGCCGTCCTGGATCATGGTGGGCGGAAAACCCTTGGCGAAGTCGGCATAGAGCGGCGAGATGCGCGGGTCCTTCAGGTCGAGAGCACCGGCATAGGCCAGCGCCGAATTGTGCAGAAAGCCGTCATAGGAGAGCGTCGGATCTGCCTGCGGCAGCGTGATCGCGGTGTCGCCGGTGTTGGAAAGATCGGCCCAGGGCGAGAACAGCAGCACGGCAGCGGGCATCCCGACGCCGGCATCGCGCAGGTTAAGCACCGTGGCGATGGCGAGATTGCCGCCGGCAGAGTCGCCGAAGATCGCCATGCGGTTCAGCGGCGTGCCCTTGGCGACGAGGTCGGCGAACACCAGCGAGACCTGCGCCTGGATGCCCTCCCAGTTAAAGGAAGGGGCGTTTGTGTAGTCGATGGAAATCACCCGCATCCCCGCGGCCTCGGCCACCAGTGCGCCCAACCCCGCCATGGAGCGCGCGCTGAACAGCGTGAAGCCCCCGCCATGGATGTAGACGATCACCCGCCCGTCGTCGCGCCAGCCCTTTGGCCGGATGTCGAGCACGGGGATGACGTCGTTCACCCGCCATTCCGTGATCGATGCGCCGAGTTGGCCGAGTACCTGGCGGTTCGGCTCCTCCAGCAGCTTCTCCTGCGCCTCGTGCAGCGCCTTCCAGCCCGACAGGTCGGCGGGATCCGGCGCCTTGAGCTGCTTGAGGCCCGCGGACTCGAGGAATTCGATGACGGCCCTGGCCTGCGGAGAAATGGTGTCGGGCAATGGCACCGGGTCAGCGGCCATGGCGGCGCCTGCGGTGAGGACGAGAGAAATGAGTGCGTGGCGGACGGTTCGCCCCGCCGTCGTGAAGATCGTCATGTGAAGCCCCCGGCATGGGGTGGAAGCTATCACCTCCCCCACGCCCCGTCACCCCGGCGAAAGCCGGGGCCCGCCTGGATTCAGCGCGTGAGGAGAGAAAGCGGGGTCCCGGCTTTCGCCGGGACCGATGAAACGAAAATCTTGCGCGTGAACAGAGCCTACGCCGCCATCGCCTGCTTTAAGTCGGCAATCAAGTCGTCAGTCTCTTCCAGTCCGACAGAAAGGCGCACCATGCCGTCGGTGATGCCCATCATGGCGCGGGCTTCCGCACCGATGTTGCGGTGCGTGGTCGAGGCCGGATGGGTGATCAACGACTTGGCGTCGCCCAGATTGTTCGAGATGTCGATGATGGCCAGATGGCGCAGCAGGTCGAAGGCCTTCTTCTTGCCACCCTCGACCTCGAAGGTCACCATGGTGCCACCAAGCTTCATCTGCTTGCGGCCGAGTGCGGCCTGCGGATGGGAGTCGAGATGCGGGTAGAGCACGCGGGCCACGCCCGGCATGGCCTCCAGCGCCTGCGCCACCTTCATGGCCGAATGGCTCTGCGCCTCGACGCGGAGCTTGAGGGTCTCGAGACCCTTCAAGAGCACCCAGGCGTTGAACGGCGATATCGACGGTCCGGTGTGGCGCAGGAAGGGCTTCAACAGCTCTTCCTTGAACTTCTTGGTCGACATGATGGCGCCGCCGAGGACGCGGCCCTGCCCGTCCATGTGCTTGGTGCCGGAATAGACGATCACGTCGGCACCGTAGGTGAGCGGGCGCTGCAGGATCGGCGTGGCGAAGATGTTGTCGACCACGACATTCGCACCCTTGGCCCGGGCGATGGCGCAGACGGCCTCGAGATCGGTGACTTCGAGGCCGGGGTTGGACGGCGTCTCGAGGAACACGCACTTGGTGTCCGACGTGATGGCCTCCTTCCAGGCGTTCAGGTCCTTGCCGTCGACCAGCGTGGTGCGGATGCCGAAGCGCGGCAGGATCGAGGTGACGATCTGGTAGCAGGAGCCGAACAGCGCCTTCGACGACACCAGGTGATCGCCCGCCTTGAGCTGGCAGGCGAGCGCGCCGAAGACCGCCGACATGCCGGAGGCGAGCGCGTAGCAGGCTTCGGCACCTTCCAGCAGGGCGAGACGGTCCTCGAACATCGATACGGTGGGGTTGCCGTAGCGGCCATAGACATAGCCGTCATCCTCGCCCGAGAAGCGGCGCTCGGCGGTTTCCGGCTCATCATAGACGAAGCCCGAATTGAGGAAGAGAGCCTCGGAGGTCTCGCCATGCTCGGTGCGGTGCAGACCGCCGCGCACCAGCTTGGTGGCGTCACCCCAGGACTTGGGATCGGACTTGTGCTTCTTCATCGCCTCGGTCTTCCTAGCTCTGGACCCAGGGCAGGCCGGCGGCCTTCCAGCCACCCAGCGTGCCGCGATGGCCCGTTGCATCCTTGTCGCCCTCGAAGCCCTGCGCCACGTTCCAGGCGTTGGAATAGCCGGCCTGGGTCAGCGCCGAGGCGGCCGAGGCCGAGCGCGCGCCGGAACGGCAGATGCACAGGATCTCGGCGTCCTTCGGCAGTCCCATCTGCTCCACCTCGGCGACGAAGTTGCCGTTCACCTGCATCGAGGGAAAAACCTGCCAGGACAGGCGGATGAGGCGTTCGACCGCAGGCACGCCGACGAACACCCATTCGGGCTGGGTGCGCACGTCGATGAGCACCGCGGAGGGGTTGTTCTGGAGCCGCTGGTAGGCCTCGGCCGGAGAAATGTCACCCTGATGCATGGAACGATCCGTTCGTTGTTTCGAACGGATTTAGTCCAAACGGATTCCGCCTGCAAAGGAATTTGGCCGCTGGACCGCCGCTTCAGACCGGGCTGGCGTGGAACTCCACGACCGCCTCTCCGGACACCGGATCGGTGACGCCGAGGCCATTCCCGAACTCTCGCAGCATGGGCCGGAAACTGTCCAGCATGGCAATCATCTGGGGCCGGGCGGCGGCAATCCGGTCGAAGTTCTCCCAGCAGCCGACGAAGCAGTATGTGTCATCGCCCGTCTTGATCAGGGCGCCGCCGTGGAAGCCCTTGAAATCCGGCTCCACCCGGTGGGCATCTTCAAAGGCCTTCTGCATCCCCGGCTTCACCTTGAAACGCACGACATTGTAAGCGGACATGGCAATCCTCCCTCCCTCGTGACGTCCTGGAATGACCGCCATACTACACCCATGGCGCTCCAAGGGGCAGCACGCGGGCCGGGAAAACGTCAGGCCGCCGCATACCGGTTGGTGAGGCGCTGGCCTGCTCCCGTGAGGCGGTTTGGCGCTTCCGGTTGTACCTGCTCCCCTGTTAGAAGAATTCACCATCTGATCCGGAGTCCTTTTTCCATGACCAAGTCCCTGCCCGCCCGCGCCGACGTCGTGATCATCGGCGGCGGCATCGTCGGCTGTTCGATCGCCTACCACCTGACCAAGGAGGGGATCACCGACGTCGTGCTGCTGGAGCGGAAGCAGCTGACCTCCGGCACGACCTGGCACGCGGCCGGTCTCGTCGGTCAGCTGCGCGCCACGCGGAACCTCACCGAACTGGCCAAGTACACCACCACGCTGTTCGAAGGGCTGGAGAAGGAAACCGGCCAGGCCACCGGCTTCAAGCAGAACGGTTCGATCTCGGTGGCCCTCACCGACGGCCGCCTCGAGGAACTGATCCGCGGCGCCTCCATGGCCAAGAACTTCGGCCTCGACGTGCAGGTGATCTCCACGGGCGAGATCCACGAGCGACTGCCGCATTACAACATGGAGAACGTCAAGGGTGGCGTGTTCCTGCCGAAGGACGGACAGGTGAACCCGATTGACGTGACTCAGGCACTGGCCCAGGGCGCGCGCTCGAGGGGCGCCAAGGTGCTGGAGAACGTCAAGGTCACCCGCATCCTCACCAAGGATGGCGCCGCCTATGGCGTCGAGACGAGCGACGGCACGATCATGGCTGACAAGGTGGTGGTGGCCTCCGGCATGTGGTCGCGCGACCTCGGGCGCTCCATCGGTGTCAACATCCCGCTGCACGCCTGCGAGCATTTCTACATCGTGTCGGAGCCGATTGCCGAGCTTCCCCGCAACATGCCTGTCGTCCGCGTGCCCGACGAATGCACCTACTACAAGGAGGATGCCGGCAAGCTGATGGTCGGCGCCTTCGAGCCGAAGGCGAAGCCGTGGGGCGGCGGCGGCATCGACGAGGAGCATGCCTTCGTGACGCTGCCCGAAGACATGGACCACTTCGAGCCGATCCTCGCCAACGCCATCAACCGCGTGCCGCTGCTGGAGACGGCGGGCATCCAGCTGTTCTTCAACGGGCCCGAGAGCTTCACGCCGGACGTGAAGTACTATCTCGGCGAGGCGCCGGAAGTGAAGAACGTCTATGTGGCGGCGGGCTTCAACTCGATCGGCATCCAGTCCTCGGGCGGAGCTGGCCTCGTCCTCTCGAAGTGGATCAAGAACGGCCATCCGCCGATGGACGTGACCGGCATGGACATCCGCCGCATCCACCCGTTCCAGTCGGTCAAGAACTACGTGCGCGAGCGCGTCTCGGAATCTTTGGGGCTGCTTTACGCCATGCACTGGCCCTACCGCCAGGCGGAGACGGCACGCGGCGTGCGCCGTTCGCCGCTTTATCATTACGAGAAGGACCTGGGGGCCGTGTTCGGTGAGGTAAACGGCTGGGAACGCCCCAACTGGTATGCCCGCGGTGGAGTAACGCCGGAGTACGAATACTCCTACGGCCGCCAGAACTGGTTCCCCTGCGCGGACTACGAAGCCAAGCAGCTGATGACCAACTGTGCATTCTTCGACCAGTCGAGCTTCGCCAAGTATTCCGTCGAGGGCCGCGACGCGATGAGGGTGCTGAACCGCATCTCCGCCGCCGATGTCGATGTCGAGCCGGGCAGGATCGTATACACGCAGTGGCTCAATGACCGCGGTGGCATCGAGGCGGACCTCACAGTTACCAGGCTCGAGGAGAACAAGTTCCTCGTCGTAACGGGTGCAGCACCCCAGACGCGCGACATGGCCTGGCTGAAGCGCCACACGCCGCCTGATGCACATTGCGTGGCGACCGACATCACCTCCGGCCTGCCGATGATCGCGGTGATGGGACCGAAGTCGCGAGCCCTGCTCGAGAAGCTATCGGGCGCCGACCTCTCGAATGCCGCTTTCCCCTTCGGCACCTCGAAGGAGCTGGAGATCGGCTATGCGCGCGTGCGCGCGAGCCGCATCACCTATGTCGGCGAGCTGGGCTGGGAGCTTTACATTCCCACCGAATTCACCGCGCATGTCTTCGAAGTTCTGCAGGCCGCGGGCAAGGAGTTCGGGCTCACGCCTGCCGGCATGCACACCATGAACAACTGCCGCACCGAGAAGGCCTACCGCCACTGGGGCCACGACATCGCCGACGAGGATACGCCGCTGGAAGCCGGTCTTGGCTTCGCCGTCGCATGGGACAAGCCGGGTGGCTTCATCGGCCGCGAGGCCCTGCTGAAGCAGAAGGCCCTGCCCGTGCTGTCGAAGCGCTTCGTGTGCCTGGCACTCGAGGACAATTCGGACAGCGCCCCGATGATCTACCACGAGGAGCCGATCTACCGGAACGGCGTACTGGTCGGCTCCACCACGTCTGGCGCCTGGGGCCACCGTGTGGACCTCTCGCTGGGCCTCGGATACGTCCACAACCAGGAGGGCGTGACGCGTGAGTGGATCGAGGGTGCTAAATGGGAGGTTGAGTTGGCCTGGAAGCGATACGCGGCCAAGGTGCAGCTGCAGTCGTTCTATGACCCGAAGGGCAATCGAATAAAGTCATAGCTGCCACGCGGCCGAAGTTTTCATTGCTGACTGAACGGTCAGAATGTCACCCTAAGTCGATTCGTGAACTGGGGTGTCCGTGCCGCGCCGAGAACGCTTATTCCATCTGTTGTTCTGGTTGGAGCCCTATGCGTTCTTGCTGCTCTACGGGTATTTCTTCTTCATGTTCGCGTACTCCTTCGTGCGGGATCTCAATCCGGTCGATGCCCTCTATGTGTTTGACCAGACGATCCTGATGATTTTCATCAGTACACGGAGAGAGGCCATCCAGATCTGCAAGCGGCCGATGGACTGTGCGATTGCCCTCCTCGCCACGTTACTGCCACTGCTTGCCGTGCCGAACTCGGGTCAGTACGTCATTTCAGAGGGCGCCTGCATCATCATGATGCTGACGGGCACGCTGCTGCATATCTACGCCAAGCTGTCGTTGCGCCGCAGCTTCGGAATCCTGCCGGCAGACCGCGGAATAAAGTCGGGCGGAGCCTACCAGTTCGTCAGGCATCCCATGTATCTGGGTTACTTCGTGGTGCAGGCAGGCATGATGCTGGCGGGACCGGTGGGCTGGAACGTCGTCCTCTTTACCATGATCTGGTCGCTCTACCTCTGGCGGATCCACATCGAGGAGCGACTGCTCGGCCGCAATGACGCGTACAGGGACTTCTGCGCGCGGACCCGTTATCGACTGATCCCCGGCGTCTACTGAAATTCAGTCGATTGCAAGGTCGCGCCTGGCGGCGAAGAGGGAGATCGCGAAACCCGCGATGACATCCATCAGCGTCATCAGCGTGAGGATGAAGAAGGTGGCCGTTCCCGCGTAGTCGACCAGCAGGAAACTGACCAGCGCCACAACGAAAGTGACGACCGAAAGGGAATGATCGAGCACCGCCACCCGCCCGGGCCGGGCCGCCTTGATCATCTCGACGAGCAGCGCCGCAAGACCTGCGATCACGAAGAAATCGCCCCCGCGCAATGTCATTTCCACACCCGAGGCGAGCGTCATCGAATAGGCATCGCCGTCGATCACCATGTCGCCGCCCGCAGCCATCAGCAGATATGCCGCAATCACGATGGCGAGCGCAGGAAAGGAAATGATATACTTCATGACGCCGTTTCTCCGGTGAAGGCCGGACCCTAGCCCATAAGCTGCGATTCCCGCAAAACCGGTCTCGCAGCTGTCCGAATGGGGTATAGCTTGTTCGGAATGGGATATAGGCTATAATATCGATAGAGTATATATAGAAGGAGAGATCCATGACACTTCAAATTGGCGACATCGCACCGGACTTCGAGGCCAACACCACCGAAGGACGGCTGAAGTTCCACGACTACATCGATGGCTCCTGGGTGGTGTTCTTCTCCCACCCCAAGGACTTCACCCCCGTCTGCACCACCGAGCTGGGCTCGGTCGCCAAGATGAAGCATGATTTCGACAAGCGCGGCGTGAAGCTGATCGGCATATCGATCGACTCGGTCGAGGACCACAAACGCTGGAAGGACGACATCAAGGACGTCACCGGCGCCACGGTGAACTATCCGATGATCGGCGACGAGGACCTCTCGGTTGCCAAGCTCTACGGAATGATCCACCCCAATGCCTCGGGCAATGCCAAGGGCCGCACTGCGGCGGACAACGCCACGGTGCGCAACGTGTTCATCATAGGCCCGGACAAGAAGATCAAGTTCATCGCTTCATACCCGATGAGCACTGGCCGCAACTTCAACGAAATCGTCCGCGTGGTGGATTCCCTCCAGCTCACAGCCCAGAAATCGGTGGCAACGCCTGCCGACTGGAAGCAGGGCGACGACGTGATCATCCTTGCCTCGCTGTCGGATGAGGCTGCCAAGGAGAAATTCCCGGGTGGCTGGAAGACGCTGAAGCCTTACCTGCGGGTCGTGCCGCAGCCGAAGTGAGGCTTCGACAATTCGCACTCAACAACATGGCCGGGCTTGTCCCGGCCATCTTCTTTTGAGGGCACCAAAATGGATGCCCGGGACGAGCCCGGGCATGATAATCGATCAGTGGGTACTAGGCCCCTGCTCTCACCACCACTGCGGCGCGGTGTAGCCACCGGCCGCCTGCTCGATGGCGGCGGCGGCCTGGAACAGGGTCTCCTCGCCGAAGGGCTTGCCGATGAGCTGGAGACCGAGCGGCAGGCCGTCGGCGGAAAGTCCCGCTGGCACCGCGATGCCGGGGAGGCCCGCCATGTTCACCGTAACCGTGAAGATGTCGTTCAGGTACATCTGGACGGGATCGGTGATCTCGCCCGGCGCGAAGGCGGGGCTGGGGGTCGCCGGGGTGAGCACCACGTCCACCTTGTCCCAGGCCTTCTCGAAATCCTGCTTGATCAGCGTACGGACCTTCTGGGCGCGGACATAATAGGCGTCATAGTAACCTGCCGACAAAACGTAGGTGCCGATCAGGATGCGGCGCTGCACCTCGCGGCCGAAGCCGGCGGCACGCGAGTTTTCGTACATGTCGACGATGTCGTCGCCCGGCACGCGCAGGCCGTAACGCACGCCGTCATAGCGCGCGAGGTTGGACGAGGCCTCCGCCGGGGCCACGATATAATAGGCGGGCAGCGCATACTTGGTATGGGGGAGCGAGATCTCGACGATCTCGGCACCCTGCGCCTTCAGCCATTCGGCGCCCTTGCTCCACAGCGCATCGATTTCGGCGGGCATGCCGTCGACCCGGTATTCCTTCGGGATGCCGACGCGCAGTCCCTTGATCGGGCGGCCGATTGCGGCCTCGTAGTCCGGCACGGGAAGGTCGACCGAGGTCGTATCCTTCGGGTCGACGCTCGCCATCGACTTCAGCATGATGGCCGCGTCGCGCACGTCGCGCGCGATGGGCCCCGCCTGGTCCAACGATGAGGCGAAGGCGACGATGCCCCAGCGCGAGCAGCGGCCATAGGTCGGCTTGATGCCCACCGTGCCGGTGAAGGCGGCGGGCTGGCGGATCGAGCCGCCGGTGTCGGTCGCGGTGGCGGCGGCACAGATATGAGCGGCGACGGCGGCGGCGGAGCCACCCGACGAGCCGCCGGGCACCAGGGCCGCGTTCGAGTTCTTGCGCTTCCACGGGTTGATGACGTTGCCGTAGTAGCTGGTCTCGTTGGACGAGCCCATGGCGAACTCGTCCATGTTGAGCTTGCCGAGCATCACCGCACCATCGCGCCACAGGTTGGCGGAGACGGTCGATTCATACTGCGGCTTGAAGCCGTCGAGCACGTGGCTGCAGGCCTGAGTGTGGATGCCTTCGGTGGCGAACAGGTCCTTGATGCCGAGCGGGATGCCTTCCAGCGCCCCGCCCTTGCCGGCGGCGAGCCGCGCGTCAGAGGCCCTCGCCATGTCGCGCGCCTTCTCAGGCGTCTCGACGACATAGGCGTTGAGCACCCGCGCCTTCTCCATGGCGGCGAGATAGGCATCGGTCAGTTCGAGGGCGGTGAACTGCTTCTTCTTCAGGCCGTCGCGGGCCGCGGCGATGGTGAGGGCGGTGAGGCTGGTCATCGGGTCTACTCCACCACCTTGGGAACCATGAAGAAGTCATCATCCTTGGCCGGGGCGTTGGCGACGATCTTCTCCGGATAGTGGCCGTCGGTGACCTCGTCCTTGCGCATCTTCATCTTCATGCTGACGACCGAGGTCATCGGCTCGACATTGGCGACGTCGACCTCGTTCAGCTGCTCGATGAAGCCGAGGATGGCGTTGAGCTCGCCCGCCAGCCGAGGCACGTCCTCGTCCTGGACCTTGAGGCGCGCAAGCCGCGCCACCCGCTTCACGGTTTTCTGGTCGACCGACATGAAATCAATCCCTTGGAGTTCTGGAGGCGCGGAATAGCACCCGCTCAGGCCACCTGCAACTTGGCTTTCTGGCGGCCCTTCTCGTCGAAATTCTCCGGCCGCAGCCAGCGCTCGAAACCGGCCCGGATGCGCGGCCAGTCCTTGTCCAGCATGGCGAACCAGGCGGTGTCCCGGTT
Source organism: Hyphomicrobiales bacterium (assembly GCA_046349235.1). Taxonomy (GTDB): domain Bacteria; phylum Pseudomonadota; class Alphaproteobacteria; order Rhizobiales; family Aestuariivirgaceae; genus Aestuariivirga. The sequence goes on along the minus strand of JAXMCT010000008.1, from coordinate 33,911 downwards.
GCGGCCCTTGACGATCAGGTGCTGGCGGAAAATGCCCTCGAACTGGAAGCCGAAACGCTCCGCCGCCTTGCGCGAGGGGGCGTTGAGCGCGTCGCATTTCCATTCGAGGCGGCGCGATCCCAGGTCGTCGAAGCAGTGGCGGATCATCAGGAAGATGATTTCCGTCGCTTCCCGCGTCTGCTGCAGGCCGGGCGACATCCAGATATGGCCGATCTCGATCACGCCATTGGGTGCGTCGCAGCGCATGAACGAACCCATGCCGACCGCCCGTCCCGTTGCCCGGTGGATGAAGGCATAAAACCACGGGTCACGCGACGCCTCACGTTCCCTCACCCAGGCCTCGAACTGCTCGTAGCTCTGCCACGGGCCGTAGCCGAGGTAGGTCCAGACGTTGCCTTCGGGATCGCTGTCCTTGAAGGAGGCATAGAGATCCTTGGCGTGTTTCTCCGCCGAGACGGGCTCCAGCAGCGCCCAGCGGCCGTGCAGCGGCCGCATGTCGGGCCGGGAACCGGGCGGAAGGGGATCGACGACAGGGCCGACGGGCCGTTCGGATGTCTTGGTCATTACAGGCTCACCGTTTCGCCAGGAGCCATGACGCGCACCTTGCCCGCGTCGGGACCCATGGCCTTGAGGAAAGTGGAGGCGTCATCCGCCACGAAGCCCTTGAAGGAGGCATAGTGGCAGGGGATCACCGTGCGGAAATTGAAGAAGTGCTGACAGGCATAGGCTGCCTGGTCGCCGCCCATGGTAAAACGATCACCGATGGGGATGATGCCGATCACGGGCTTGTAGAGCTCGTTGATGAGTTTCATGTCGTAGGACAGGCCGGTATCGCCGGCGACGTAGAGCGTCTTGTCCGTCTCCGTCTTCGGTTCGATCACGAAACCGGTGGGATTGCCGAGATAGACCGGGTTGCCGCCATTTGTGTCGGACGACGAGTGCCAGGCATTCGTGAAGACGACGTCGAAGTCGTCGAAGCTGATGCGTCCGCCATGGTTGCCGGGGCTGTAGTTGTCGATTCCCTTGGCATTGAGCCACATGCAGATCTCGAAGTTCGAGACGAGCGTCGCGCCGGTGGCCTTGAGGATCTCGAGCGAGTCGCCCGTGTGGTCGCCGTGGCCGTGGGTGAGCAGCAGGTGGGTGAGGCCCTGGGACGCTTCCTGCCATCCGACCTTGGCGGCCGGATTTCCGGTGAAGAACGGGTCGATGAGAATGACGGACTTGCCTGTCTCGACGCGGAAGGCCGAATGGCCGTGATAGGTGATCTTCATCAGAGGCACTCCTTGGCTGAGGGGATGTATCCCCCGCCCTTACGGCAATGGCAAGGCGGCGGTTTCGCGCCCTGAACGGGAGGAGCCATGCCGTCAGCGCCTGTCAGACAGGAAGGCGCGCACCTCTTCGTTCAGCCAGTTGCGCAGGGCGACGATCTTGGCGTCGGCCCGGTTGCGCGCGGCGTAGACGAGATCATAGCCCCGCCCCGCATCGACCTGCAGCGCGGCGAATGGGGCGATCAGGCGGCCGGCCAGCAGGTCTTCGCGCACCAGCACGCTGCGGCCAAGGGCGATGCCCTCACCACGGATCGCGGCTTCGATGGCCATGCTGCCATGGCTGTAGGCGGCACTGCGCGCCCCCGGCCGCACGCTGACGCCCGCGCGGGCCAGCCACTGCGGCCAGTCCACCGCCATGCGGTCCTCGTGCAGCAGCGTCGCCGCCGGAAGCTCGCGCGCGCCGAGGCCGCGCGCGTGGCGCTTCCAGTAGGAGGGGTTGCACACCGGGGTCAGCGTCTCATCCATGATGCGCTCGGTCACGGCATGCGGATAGCGCCCGCCGCCATAGCGGATCGCCGCATCGAAGCTGCCGCCGCTCACGTCCACCGTCTGGTCGGTGACGTCGAGATGGATGTCGAAATCCGGGTGCCGCAGGCGGAGGCGGTGCAGGCGAGGCTCGAGCCACTTGCTGGCGAAGGAGAAGGTGGTGCTGATGGTGAGGCGCGGGTTGGCGTTGCGGCTGCGCAGGCTTGCGGCCTGCTGGGCGAGTTCGCCGAGCACCCGGCCCACGGTGGCGAGCAGCAAAGCGCCTTCCGCCGTAAGCGCAATGCGCCGGGTGTGGCGGGTGAATAGCGGCAGACCGAGGTCGTCCTCGAGGGTCTTGATGTGGCGGCTTACCGCGCCGTGGGTGAGGTTCAGCTCCTCCGCCGCCCGGCTCATACTCAGGAGCCGTCCCGCGGCCTCGAAGGCACGCAAGGTCTGGAGGGGTGGCAGGCGCTGGAGCATGTGCAGGGACCTGTGAGCATTGCTCACACATTATGTGACCACAAATGGTTTGTCGGCAAGCCTTGCGCGCCGTAGCAATTCCGGCAAGCGCTGCCGGAATCGGCGATATCGAGGAACGTTTCTGCAACCATGACCTCCCCCAACCGCGCCAGCATGCCCACGGCGGACACGCACGTCTCGGCCGGCAACTACGCCTTCATGCTGCTGCTGGCGCTGATCTGGGGCCTGTCGATCCCGGTCATCAAGCTGGCGCTGGAGACGCTGCCGCCGGTGACGCTGACCACGCTGCGCTTCGCCATCGCCGTGCCGCCGCTCCTGCTGCTCACCATCGGCAAGGCGCGCCTGCCGTGGAAGGCGCTGGGCACGGCGGCGGTGCTGGGCGTTGCCGGCATCGGCATCGGTCAGCTGGGCCAGAACCTCGGCGTGGCGCGCACCTCGGCCTCGGTCGCCACCATCATCTCGGCCACCATCCCGCTGTTCACCGTGGTGTTCGCCGCCTTCCGCCTGGGACAGCCAGTGTCGCTGCGCCAGAAGGCCGGCCTGCTGGCGGCCTTCCTCGGCATCGCCATCATCGCCCTGGGGCGCGGCGGGGGCGCGGCGTCTCTGCTCGACTCGAGCCTCGGGGGCGTCATCATCCTGCTGGTCTCGGCGGCGGCCATCGCCTTCTACTATGTGTGGAGCGTCGACCTGACACGCAGCTATGGCTCCGTGCCGGTGGTGACCTGGACCACGCTGTTCGGCCTGCTCTCGCTGCTGCCCTTCGCGGGGATGGAGGTGGCAACGACGCCGATGTCGCCGAGCCTCGTCGCCATCCTGTGCGCCGCCTATCTGGGCCTGCTGGTGACGGTAGCCGGCCTGTTCATGTGGATCCGCATCCTGCGCACGGTGCCTGCCCCCATCGCGGCGGCGATCCAGTATCTGCAGCCGCTGTTCGGCATCGCGGCCTCGGCCTGGATGTTCGGCGACCGGCTGGACCTGAGCTTCGGAGCGGGCGTGGCGCTGGTGATCATCGGCTTGGCGCTGGCGGTTCCGGCGGGTCGAAAGTAAGCGACAACCGAGGTTGCTTGCGCCCGTGGCGGGAACGGCTAAACGGTGCCCATGGCCGCCCCTGACCTCACCCTGCCCGACGCCATTGCCTCCATCCCGCCCGACCGGCGGCTGATGGGGCTCGACCTCGGGACCAAAACCATCGGCGTCGCCACCAGCGACCGGACGCGGATGATCGCCACGCCGGTCGAGACCATCGCCCGCAAGAAGTTCACCCAGGATGCCGAGCGGCTGATCGCCATCGCGGCGGCGGAGAACATCGGGCTCATCATCCTCGGGCTTCCCGTCAACATGGACGGCACCGAGGGGCCGCGCTGCCAGTCCACCCGCTCCTTCGCGCGCAACTTCGCCCGGCTGTCGCCCATCCCCATCGTGTTCTGGGACGAGCGCCTGTCGACCGCCGCGGTGGAGCGCATGCTGATCCAGGCCGATGCCTCGCGCGCCAAGCGCGACGAGGTGATCGACAAGCTCGCCGCCGCGTGGATCCTGCAGGCCGCACTCGACTCGCTCCGATGACCACGATCTTCCTCGCCCTCCTCCCGGTCTTCATCGTCATCCTCGTGGGCTTCGCGCTCCGCAAGACCGAGGTGATCTCGACCGAGAAGTGGGCGGGGCTCGACCACGTCTGCTATTTCGTGCTGTTCCCGGTGATCATCTTCAAGGAGATCGCGGCCGCGGATTTCAGCCATGTGCCGGTGCTGCAGATGGCGGGCGCCATGGCGATCTCGGTGATCGTGATAATCGGGCTGCTGGTGCTGTTCAGCCGGCCGCTGATGGCGGGGCTCGGCATCAACGGGCCGCAGTTCACCTCGCTCGTCCAGGGTGCCGCACGCTGGCACACCTTCATCGCCTTCGCCATCATCCCGCTGACCTTCGGGGCCCAGGCGCTGTCGCTGGGTGCGGTGAGTGCCGCCGCGATGACGCCGCTGCTCAACATCCTGTGCGTCATCGTCATGGCCCGCTTCGCGCACGAGACCTACGTGTCTCCCGGCCAGCTTCTGCTGTCCATCCTCAAGAACCCTTTCGTCTTCTCCTCGCTCGGCGGCGTCGCCTGGCAACTCTCGGGGCTGGAACTCCCCGCCATGGCGCTGCAGGTGCTGGACATGATCGGACGCGGCGCGCTGGGCCTTGCGCTCCTCACCGTCGGCGCGGGGCTGCGGGTGGGCTCGGTGGTGAAGGAATGGCCGCCGGTGGCCTTGGCCGTGGTGCTGAAGCTGCTCGCCATGCCGGCCCTGATGGCGGCCACCCTGTGGCTGATGGGGGTGCATGGCGAGGCCTTCGCGGTGGCCCTCCTGTGCGGCGCGGTTCCCACCGGATCCGGGGCCTATGTGCTGGCCCGCAAGATGGGGGGCGACGCCCCCATGGTGGCCAACATGCTGACCATGCAGGTGATCGCGGCGGTGGTGACCATCCCGCTGGTCCTGTGGCTGGCGGGGGTGCGTTAACCGCCCTGTGCACAGGCCCGAGATGAGGCTTGCCGGGGCCTGAAATAGCGCTTACACACCCGGCTTTAATGACACGCGAAGCCCGCCCTCCGCTCCTCAAGCGCCAGCACCTGCTGGCCATCGACGATATCTCCTCCCTTGAAGCCATCCGCCTCCTCGACCTGGCCGAGCGCTATGTGGAGGTGAGCCGCCAGACCGACAAGCGGCAGCCCGTGCTCCAGGGCAGGACCCAGGTCAACCTGTTCTTCGAAGCCTCGACCCGCACGCAATCCTCCTTCGAGATCGCCGGCAAACGGCTCGGCGCCGACGTCATGAACATGGCGGTCGCCACCTCCTCGGTCTCCAAGGGCGAGACGCTGCTCGACACGGCGATGACCATCAATGCCATGCAGCCCGACTTCCTCGTGGTGCGGCACCAATCCTCCGGGGCCGCCGAGCTCCTCGCCCAGAAGGTCTCCTGCGCGGTCATCAACGCCGGCGACGGCCAGCACGAGCACCCGACCCAGGCGCTGCTCGACGCGCTCACCATCCGCCGCCACAAGCAGAACTTCGAGGGCCTGACGGTCGCCATCTGCGGCGACGTGCTGCATTCGCGCGTGGCGCGCTCCAACATCCACCTGCTCAACAAGCTCGGCGCCCATGTGCGCGTCGTGGCGCCATCGACGCTGCTTCCCGCCGGCATCGCGAATTTCGGCGTCGAGGTCCATCGCAGCATGGAGACAGGACTGAAGGGTGCTGACGTCGTCATGATGCTGCGCCTGCAGCTCGAACGCATGACCGGCGCCTTCGTGCCGTCGATCCGCGAATACTACCGCTTCTACAGCCTCAACGCCGAGACGCTGAAGCTCGCCAAGCCCGACGCCATGGTGATGCACCCCGGCCCGATGAACCGCGGCATCGAGATCGACTCCGACGTCGCCGACGGTGTGCAGTCGGTGATCCGCGAGCAGGTGGAGATGGGCGTGGCCGTGCGCATGGCGGTGCTCGACGCGCTGTCGCGCAACATTCCCGGCGGAGGCAATGCATGATCACCCCTGCCCGCCAGAACGCCCGCCGCCGCGCCTATGTGAACGCCAACATCGTCGCCCCCGCCCAGGGTCTCAACGGCAGGGGCGGAATCCTCATCGAGGATGGCTGGATCCTCGACGTCGGCCCGAAGGTGACGAAGGACAGCGTCGGCTCGTCGGCAACCGTGACCGACTGCAAGGGCCTCACCCTCGTTCCCGGCCTGATCGACATGCGGGTCTTCACGGGTGAACCCGGCACCGAATACCGCGAGACGCTGGCGAGCGCCTCGGAGGCGGCTGCGGCGGGTGGCGTCACCACCATGATCGTCATGCCCAACACCCAGCCGGTGGTGGACGACGCGGCGATCGTCGACTTCATCCTCAGGCGGGCGCGTGACACCGCCTCGGTGCGCGTCGCGCCCATGGCGGCGATCACCAAGGGGCTCAACGGCGAGTTGATGACCGAGATCGGCCTCCTCAAGGAAGCCGGCGCGGTGGCCATCACCGAGGGCACCAAGTCATTGGTCAATGCCAATGTGTTCCGCCGCGCGCTGACCTATGCCAAGGACTTCGACCTCCTGGTCGTGCAGCACGTCGAGGAGCCCATGCTGTCTTCCGGCGTCATGAATGCCGGCGAGGCGGCATCGCGCCTCGGCCTCTCCGGCAACCCGGCCATGTCCGAGGTCATCATGCTGGAGCGCGACCTGCGCCTCGTCGAGATGACCGGCGCCCGCTACCACGCCTCGCAGATTTCGAGCCGCCATTCGGTGGAGGTCATCCGTGCCGCCAAGTCCAGGGGCCTGCCCGTCACCTGCGGCGTGTCAATCCACCATCTCGTGCTCAACGAGAACGACATCGGCGCCTACCGCACCTTCTTCAAGCTCTCGCCGCCGCTGCGCGCCGAAGACGATCGCCGCGCGCTGGTAGAAGCGGTCATCGACGGCACGATCGACGTCATCGTCTCGGGCCACGACCCGCAGAGTGCCGATACCAAGCGCCTGCCCTTCGCCGAGGCTGCCTATGGCGCCATCGGGCTGGAGACAATGCTCTCTGCCGCACTCGGGTTGCACCACAACGAGGGCGTGCCTCTCGCCCGCCTGGTCGAGGCCATGTCTTCGAAGCCCGCCGAAATCCTCGGGCTCGAAACCGGCCGCCTCGCGCCGGGCGCTCCGGCCGACTTCGCCCTCGTCGATCTCAACCTGTCGTGGACGGTCGAGGAGGACGTGCTCCGCTCGCGCGCCAAGAACTCGCCCTTCGAGCACCGCACGCTGGAAGGCCGTGCCGTCGAGACCGTCGTTGCGGGCGAGAGCGTCTTCGCCTACGCTTCGGCCTGACCAATCCGTGCATGGGGGAGAGATGGGCTCCGGCCTCGAAATGATCATCGCGCTGGTGTTCGGCTATCTCTGCGGCACCATTCCCTTCGGCCTGCTGCTCACCAAGGCGGCGGGGCTCGGTGACATCCGCTCGATCGGCTCGGGCAACATCGGCGCCACCAACGTGCTGCGCACGGGGAACAAGAAGGTCGCTGCCCTCACCCTGATCCTCGACGCGCTGAAGGGCACGGTTCCCGCCGCGCTGATGGGATGGCTCTACGGGCCCGAGGCCGGCATCCTCGGCGGGCTCGCCGCCTTCTTCGGCCACCTGTTCCCGATGTGGCTCAACTTCAAGGGCGGCAAGGGTGTGGCCACCAACATCGGTGTGCTGTTCGGCCTGTTCTGGCCCCTCGGCCTGATCTTCCTCGCGGTGTGGATCGTCATGGCCTGGCTGTTCCGCATCTCGTCGCTCTCAGCGCTGACCGCCAGCGTCGTCTCGCCCATTGCCGCCTGGGCGCTCGGGCGCGGCGACCTGATCCTGCCCGCCGTCATCATGGGGGCGGCGATCTTCGTCACCCACCGCGCCAACATCGCACGCCTCCTCAAGGGCGAGGAACCGCGCATCGGAAAGTCGAAACCTGCATGATGGACACTTGAATGGGTGAAGGCCCGCTGAGCGACGAGGAACGCCTCGACTGGCTGATCCTCTCCCGTAGCGAAAATGTCGGGCCCAGCACCTTCAAGTCTCTCATCAAACGATATCATACCGCGAGCGAAGCGCTGCGCGCCCTTCCCGACTTGAGCCGAAAGGGCGGCCTCAACCGACCACCCCGCATCTTCAGCAGGGACACCGCCACGCGCGCCATGGCGCATGCCGCGACCTTTGGCGCTCGTTTGCTGTGCAGCATAGAGCCGGACTATCCGGCGCTTCTGCGCCAGGTCGATCCATGTCCTCCCGTTCTCTGGATCAAGGGCAACGCCGCCCTGCTCAACGGCAGCTGCGTCGGCATCGTCGGCGCTCGCAACGCCTCCGCCGTCGCTCGCAAGTTCTCCCGCCAACTCGCCCACGATATCGGCGCGGCGGGTCACGTCATCGTCTCGGGTCTGGCCCGTGGCATCGACACAGCGGCTCATGAAGCTGCGCTCGACAGCGGAACCATCGCCGTCGTGGCAGGCGGGCTCGACGTCATCTACCCGCCGGAGAATGCAGCGCTGCATGCGGCGATCGGCGCGCGGGGCCTGATCGTGTCGGAGCAGGTACCGGGGACGGAACCCAAGGCCGAGTTCTTCCCGCGCCGCAACCGCATCATCTCCGGCCTGTCCCGCGCTCTTGTGGTCGTCGAGGCGGCGTTGCGCTCCGGCTCGCTGATCACTGCACGCCTTGCCGCCGAGCAGGGCCGCGAAGTGTTCGCCGTGCCGGGCTCACCGCTCGACCCCCGCTGCGAAGGCACCAACCGTCTGATCCGTGATGGTGCCACCCTCCTCATGTCATCGCACGACGTGCTGGAGGAGCTCGGAGGCGGCGGTCCGCGGCACACGTATTTCTCCGAGCCCGATCCGCCGCCGCTTCCTCCGCGCGAACCTGGCACCGCGGAGATGCGGAAGCTCCTTGATCTCCTGTCACCCAATCCGATCGACCTGGATGACCTGGTCCGCGAAAGCGGACTCGATGCAGCAATGCTTTCTGCGCTGCTGCTGGAGCTGTCACTCGCCGGACGCGTCAACCGCCATCCCGACGGCGCTGTGTCACTCGCCTGACAGGGCCCTGATTTCTGCTGCCACGAGATGTTGCAGCTCCCAGAGATAGGTGTCGTGAATGCCAAGCTCTTCGAGCTTCATCACCGTGAAGTGCAGATAGGCCGCGCCGGATCCGCCAAACCCCGCGGCACGTGCCAGCATGTGGGCCTGTGCGTGCAACGGGAGATCGACGTAAAAGCGGTCGCGGCGCATGCCTGCATAGAATGTGAGCGCCTTCTGCCGTTTTCCCGCGATATCGACCTCAACCCAGCGCCAGGCACTGGCGACGCGGCGGAACGGCACCTCCCGGCGCAACAGCTTGCCGAGTTCGCTGGCCACGGCGTCCTCGGCAATGCGGTAGACTTCGCCTTTGCATGAACCGCCATGGTCGAGCGCCAGCATCAGCCCGGGCTGCTCGGGCGAACCTCGGAAACGCGACAGCTTCATGCAGAATGCGCGGTGCCAGCCGCGCAGCGTGGCATGTCGGCGTTCGACGAAAACGAAACCCGGGTTCCACAGCAGGGAACCATAGGCGAAGACCCAAATCGGTCCCGGGCCATGCTGCGTGATGATCGCCGATACCGCGTCGGTGTAGTCGGCCTCAGACATGGGCTCGCGGTCAGGGTCCGGCGGCAAATGGTCCTGGGCTATCTTTCGGTCCACCCTGGCCACGAGGTCGGTCGTGAGCACGAGCTTGCGCCGCATAGACTGGCCTCGCCTCTCTAGCCGCCGCTATCCCCGGATCCAAGCTGCCGGAGCACCAGCACCATCGTGGCGTGGGCCTCCCCCTCGCCGACATTGACGATCTTGTGCGGCAGGTCACCCCGGAAGCGCAGGGTTTCACCCTGTTTCACGCGTCGTGTTTCCTCGCCCGTCGTTACATCGAGTTCGCCGGCCAGCAGGTAGAGATGCTCCACCGTACCCTGCGGATGGGGGTCGGATTCGAGCACGCCTCCGGACTTGGCCCGGAAATCATACCACTGCACCTGCTCGACCAGGTTGAGGGGACCGGCGATGGCCAAACGGCACAGCCCGTCCTGGCTCTCGAGGATCGGCACACCGGACTTCGACTGGTGCTCGAGGAAGAGCTGGGCACCCTCGGTGCGGAGCACCTCGTCGATCGTGGTGTCGAGCGCGCGGGAAAGCCGGTAAACCGTTGAAAGGGTTGGATTCGTCTCGTTCCGCTCGATCTGGGAGATGATCGATTTGGCCACCCCCGACTGCTCCGACAGATCGCCGAGCGACATGTTGTAGGCCTTGCGCAGGCGCTGGATCGTCTTGCCCAGAGAGGGCGTCGGGTCAAAGTCCTGTGAAGGGGCGTTTTTCCGGCCGCGGCGCGTTGACATTTCGTCGTCCTGAACTTAGAACTAGCGTTCGTTAAAACGAACAGTCTCATTATTGGTGTTCCGCCAGTCCCTTGATACCGCGTTTTCGTTCTGAAGTTCAAACGAATTCGTGACCTAGATCGAGAACCGTACGGAAGACCGAACGTTTGGAACAGCGAACGAGTAGCAGCCGGAGCGGATGACATGCGTTACTTTCCGATCTTCATCGACATTCAGGACCGGCCGGTCACCGTGGTGGGCGGCTCCGAAGAAGCCCTGCGCAAGGTCCGCCTGCTGCTGAAGACGGGCGCCGTCATCAACGTCATCGCGCCATCCTTGCACGATGAACTGTCCTCCGAGCCGCGCGTCAACTGGATCGCCAGGGGTTATCACGCCGGGCTGCTTGATGGGGCCGCTCTCGTCTATTCCGCCGATGCTGTCCTGAACGAGCGGGTGGCGGAGGATGCCAAGGCGCTGGGCATTCCGGTGAATGCCGTAGACAACCCCGACATTTCCTCCTTCATCGTTCCCTCGATCGTCGACCGTGATCCGGTCGTCGTGGCGATCGGCACGGAAGGCACCGCGCCAATCCTTGGCCAGGGCCTGCGCGCCCGCATCGATGCCATGCTGCCCCAGGCGCTGGGCGAGCTCGCCACGGCCGCAGCCGCACTGCGCGACCGCGTGGCGGAGAACATCCCGCCCGGCAGCCGCCGCCGCGGCTTCTGGTACCGTTTCTTCTTCGGCGATGTGCGCGAGGCCTTCCTGGCAGGCGAGTCCTGCAACTATCTGGCCGGCGTCGAGAACCTGTTCGCGGCCGAAGCGCAGGCACCGCAGGGTCGTGTCGCCTTCGTGAGCCTCGGCTCCGATGATCCCGAACTCCTCACCATCAAGGCGCAGCGCAAGCTGCAGGAAGCGGACGTGATCGTACATGACCACGCCGTGGCCCAGGCGATCCTCGAACTCGCCCGCCGTGACGCCGTGCGCGTCGCCGTGAAGGGCGAACTCTATGACGGCGCCACCGACGTGCTGCTGGCCGATGCCGGCGCGGGCAAGCTGGTGGTGCGCCTCACCGCCGGCGAGGTTTCGCTGGAAGAGACCGTGTCGGTCGCCGCCGAGGGCATCTCCTTCGAGACCATCCCCTCGGTGGCGGCACCAAGACCCGCCGAAGTCATTGCATTTCCCATCCGCGAGGACATTCGTGAAGAACTGTTGAGAGCCGCATCATGAGCACTCCGGAGAAGGGCCAACTCGTCACCGCCAACCGCCTGCGCGACGGTATCGCCGTGTTCCTCACCCGCGGCGGCGAGTGGAGCGAGGTGATTGACGATGCCGTGCTGGCGATCGAGCCGCAGGCCGCCGCCGCATTGGAAGCGCGCGCCCGCGAAGACGAGAGGAAAACCATCGTGACCGGGTCCTACCTGATCGATGCCGAGCGGCTCGACGGCCGCGTGCGCGCTGGCCACATCCGCGAGCGCATGCGGGCCCTGGGCCCCACAGTGAGACTGGACCTCGGCAAGCAGGCCGAGGGCAAGGGTGCCGGCTTCGCCGCCCCCGAGGGAGAGTGATTTCAGATGTACCGCTACGACGAGTTCGACCACCAGTTCGTGCGTGAACGTACCAGCCAGTTCCGCAACCAGACGGAACGCCGCCTGTCGGGTTCCCTGACCGAGGACGAGTTCCGGCCGCTTCGCCTGATGAACGGCCTCTATCTCCAGCTCCACGCCTACATGCTGCGCGTCGCCATTCCCTACGGCACGCTGTCGGGCCGGCAGATGCGCCAGCTGGCGCTGATCGCCGAGAAATTCGACAAGGGCTACGGCCATTTCACCACGCGTCAGAACATCCAGTACAACTGGATCAAGCTCGAGGACGCACCAGACATTCTCGACGCGCTGGCCGAAGTCGAGATGCATGCCATCCAGACCTCCGGCAACTGCATCCGCAACGTGACCACCGATCACTGGGCCGGTGCTGCCGCGGATGAGATCGCCGATCCGCGCCCCGTGGGCGAACTCCTGCGCCAGTGGTCCTCGCTCCACCCCGAGTTTTCCTTCCTGCCGCGCAAGTTCAAGATCGCCGTGACCGGCGCCCCGCATGACCGTGCCGCCGTGAAGGTGCACGATATCGGCCTCAGGCTGCACCGCAGCGGCGCGGGCGAGATCGGCTGGGAAGTGATCGTCGGTGGCGGCCTCGGCCGCACACCGATGGTGGGTGTGACGGTCCGGGACTTCCTGCCCCAGCACGAGCTCGTCGGCTATCTCGAGGCCATCCTGCGCGTCTACAATCTCTACGGCCGCCGCGACAACAAGTACAAGGCGCGCATCAAGATCCTGGTGCACGAGATCGGCGCCGACAGGTTCAAGTCCGAAGTCGAGGCCGAATATGCCCGCCGCCCGCACCCGACGACGGAAGTCGAGGAGCGAGAGCTCGCCCGCATTGCCGCCTACTTCGCGCCGCCCGCCTTCGAGAAGCTGCCGCGCTGGTCCGCCGGTTTCGAGGATGCGAAACTCGCCAACCCGGCTTTCGCGCGCTGGGCGAAGAACAACCTCGGCCCCCACCGCGTCGATGGCTATGCCATCGTCAATGTATCGCTGAAACCCGAGGGCAGCATTCCGGGGGATGCCACCGCCGAACAGATGCGCGTGATGGCCGACTTGGCCGAGCGCTACGGCTCCGACGAGCTGCGCGTCAGCCACGCGCAGAACATCGTGCTGCCGCATGTGAAGAAGGATGACCTCTTCGCCGTCTTTGAGGCGCTCGAGAAGGCGGACCTCGCCGCCGCCAATTACGGGCTGGCGGGCGACATCATCGCCTGCCCCGGACTCGACTATTGCGCGCTCGCCACCGCCCGCTCGATTCCCGTCGCCCAGTCGATCTCGCGCAAGTTCGCGGATTCGCAGAAGCAGGACGAGATCGGCAAGCTCAAGATCAACATCTCGGGCTGCATCAATGCCTGCGGCCACCACCACGTGGGCCACATCGGCATCCTTGGCCTCGACAAGAAGGGCGAGGAATTCTACCAGATCACCCTCGGCGGTTCCTCCGCCGAGAACGCATCGATCGGCACCATCCTTGGCCCTGGCTTCGCCGGCCACGAGGTGGCGGATGCCATCGAGACCATCCTCGACACCTATCTGAAGCACCGCGTGCCCGGCGAGGAGTTCCTCGCCACCTACCGCCGTCTCGGCGCCAAGCCCTTCAAGGAGGCCCTCTATGCCACTGCTTAAGAACAACGTGCTGGTGCCCGATACCTGGATCCACGCCGACGCCGAGAGCCAGCTTCCCAGCGCCGGCGACGTGACGGTGCCCTTCGCGCGGCTTCTCAAGGAGTGGGGGGAGCTCTCGCGGCGGCGCAGCCGGCTGGGCCTGTGCCTCTCCAATACCGACCGCCCGGAGGCGCTCGGCACCTTCCTGCCGGGCCTGTCGCTGATCGTGCTGCCCTTCCCCGCCTTCAACGACGGGCGGGCCTATTCGATTGCCCGCGCGCTGCGCGAGATGGGCTATCGCGGAGAACTGCGCGCCACGGGCAACGTGCTGCCCGATCAGCTGCAGTTCATGCTGCAGGTGGGCTTCGATGCCTTCGAGATCGGCGACCGCTTCCCTCTCGAGGCCTGGGCGAAGGCCTCGCACCAGATGTCGCTCGCCTACCAGCGCGGCCTGTTCCGGCGCGGTGCGGAGGCTGAGATCTGGACCGAGCGCCACACCGACGCCGAGCCCTGGCTCGAGCAGCCGCACGCCGGCTGAGCCGCCATGGACAGGAGTATCTTCGAAAGCTACGCCGGACTCGAGGGCGAGCAGCTGCTGGGCCCGATCCTGCGCGACTTCGCGGGCAAGGCCGCCGTCGTGTCGTCCTTCGGCGCGGAATCGGCTGTTCTGTTGCACATGGTGGCGCAGGTCGACAAGACGACGCCGATCATCTTTCTCGACACCGGCAAGCACTTCTGGGAGACGCTCTCCTACCGCGCCAAGCTGATCGACCTGCTGGGCCTCACCGGCGTGCGCACCATCACGCCGGACGAAACGGACCTCGCGGCACATGATGCCGACGGCACGCTGCACAAGCTGAATGCCGACGCCTGCTGCCACATCCGCAAGACACTGCCTCTGCAGAAGGCGCTCGAGGGCTTCGAGGTAACGATCTCCGGCCGCAAGCGCTACCATGGCGCGGCGCGCGCCACGCTCGACTTCCTGTCGATCGCCGATGACCGTCTCAAGGTCGAGCCGCTGGCCGGCTTCTCGGCGCTGGACATCGCAGCCTACATGACCACGCACGGCCTGCCCGCTCACCCGCTGACCGAGATCGGCTACTTCTCCATCGGCTGCGAGCCCTGCACCCAGCCGGGCGGCACATCGGCTGACCCGCGCGCCGGTCGCTGGGCAGGCTCCGCCAAGACCGAGTGCGGCATCCACTGGACCTATAATGGCGAGGCGATTGCCGCCCCCGCGCGCATCACGCACTAGCTTCCCCTGCGTCGCCGCCTCGGAACCCTTGCTGGCCCGCGTCGTTTGTCTCTCCAGGTCCTAGCCTGTGGGAGAACATCCATGCGCAGCATCAGCCGTCGTCAATTCGCGTGGTCGGGCCTCGCTTTCGGGCTGCTGTCCACTGCGGCAGTGGCGCAGGGGAAACTGCCCCGCATCATCCATCCATCCACCAACATGGACAATCTGCGGCCTGTGCCGCAGCCATCGCTCTATGACATGGAACTCGGCCCCACCTCCCTCGACCCGGAACAACTTCCGGCGGCGGAGGCTGAGATCGACTACCCCATAACGCCGGCGGCCATCAGACTTCCCGCCGAATTCCAGCCCCAGACGGTGCCCATGCCGGACGTTGCAGCAGCCGGCACCATCGTGGTCGATCCACTGCAGCACTTCCTCTACCTTGTGAACGGCGACGGTACGGCCCGCCGCTATGGCGTCGGGGTCGGCCGCGAGGGCTTCGCGTGGTCGGGCGCTGCGGTGATCGGCATGAAACGCCGCTGGCCCCGCTGGGTGCCGCCCCGCGACATGGTGCTGCGCGATGAAAAGGCCCGGCGCTGGGCCAACGGTCAGCCCGGCGGACCCGACAATCCGCTGGGCGCGCGCGCCCTCTACCTCTATCAGGACGGGGTCGACACGCTCTATCGCATCCACGGCACCAACCAGCCGAACTCGATCGGCAAGTCGGTGTCGTCTGGCTGCATCCGCATGCTCAACGAACATGTTGCCGATCTCTATGACAAGGTGGAGGTCGGCACGCCGGTCATGGTGCTGTCCACCGATGACCCCGTGATCGTCCAGGCGAGCGGCTAGTCAACCTCGTCGGTGGGCACGATCCAGGTCTCCTTCAGCGCGGCCTCGCGCCAGGCGCGGAACGCCTCCGTGTTGAGGACCGTGTCCATGTAGGTGCGCGTGTCCTCCGCCACCGGTATGGCGAAGGTCTCGAAGCGAGAGACCACCGGCGTATACATCGCATCGGCGATGGAGAATTTGCCGAAAAGGAACTTTCCGCCCTTGCCGAACTTGGCGCGGCACTCCCGCCACAACTGCTCGATGCGGGCAATGTCGCGCTTCACGGCATCGCTCAGCGGCACCGGCCTGGGCTTGCGCCTGATGTTCATCGGGCAGGCGTTGCGCAAGGCGCCGAAGCCTGCGTGCATCTCGTTCGCCACGGCGCGGGCCACGGCACGCGCCGACACCGTCCTCGGCCATAGCCCCTTCTCGGGAAACAACTCGGCGAGATACTCCATGATGGCGAGGGATTCCCACACCACCTGCCGCCTGTGATAGAGCACCGGCACCCGCCCCGCGCCCGAATGCTCGGCGATCAGCTTCGCCGTCTCCGGGGTGTCGAGCGGTATCACCGTTTCGCGGAACGGGATCCCCGCCATGGAGAGGGCCATCCACGGCCTGAGCGACCATGAGGAGTAGTTCTTGTTGCCGATGACCAGATGTATGTTGCTCACTTCTTTTCCACCTTCTCGACCGGACCGCCTGCTTCCTTCCAGGCCGCGAAGCCACCCTTGAGGTTGACCACGGGCTTCAGTCCCATGCGCTGAAGGACCTGCGTGGCGAGCAGCGAGCGCCAGCCCGATGCGCAATGGATGATGAACTTCTTTTCTTCCGCGAAAATGGACTTGTGATAGGGGCTCTCGGGGTCGACCCAGAACTCAAGCATGCCGCGCGGCGCATGGAAGGACCCCGGGATGCGACCCTCGCGCTCGATCTCGCGCGGATCGCGGATATCGATGATGGCGATGTCGGGCTGGCCCAGAACGGCGACGGCGTCGGCAGCGGGCATGCTCTCCACTTCGGCCTCGGCCTCCGCCATCAGTTGCTTGTGGCCCACGACGATGTTCTGTGGCATTCCGGTTCCCCCGCCAGTTGTTCCCATGCTTCCTCGCCTGCCTCCGCGCCGGCCGTCAAGTGAAATGCCTTCACCCGCCACATTACGCCATCCCACGCTCGCCGACCTCCTGAAGATCACGCTGCTCGGGACCATCTGGGGTTCGGCCTTCCTGGCGATCAAGTTGTCCGTGCACGAGACCGGGCCCCTGTGGCTGGTGATGATCCGCGTCGCCATCGCGTTCGTGCCCATCGCCCTCTTCGCCTGGTGGCGGAAGGATCCGCTGCCGCCAACCCCCGGGGACTGGACCGTGATCATCGCCATGAGCCTGCTCAACACGGTGGGGCCGTTTTTCCTCATCTCCTGGGCGGAACTGCACATTCCCGCCGGTGTCACGTCGCTCATCATGGGGGTGGGTCCGCTCGCCACCATGGTGGCGGCTCATTTCACGACGCCCGACGACCGCTTCACCGGCGGCAAGATCCTCGGCATGGTGCTCGGCTTCGCAGGCCTCGCCCTCGTCGTGGCACCGGAACTCGCACAGGGAATCGGCTTCGATGCCGTTGCCTATGCCGCAGTATGGACGGGCATGCTGTGCTACGTGGCGGCCGGAACCCTCATCCGCTTCGTGCGTGGCACCAGCGTGCCGATGATGACGGCGGTCAACATGGGAGTAGGCGTCATCGCCCTCACCCCGCTGGTCCTTCTGGCACATGACCCGCTGCCGCATCTCACCGGAACCGCCATGCTGGCCGCGCTCTACCTGGGTCTCGTATGCACCGGGCTCGCCTACCTGCTGCGCGCCAGCATCACGGTCACGGTCGGCCAGAGCTTCATGAGCATGGCCAGCTACTTCATGCCGGTGTCCGGCGTGCTGCTGGCCTGGGCAGTCCTGGGAGAGCCGATTACCTGGCACATTGTGGCGGCCCTCGCCTGCGTGGTCTCCGGCTTCGCCGTGTCGCGCCGCAGACCCGTCAGAGCGACTTCGGGAGGAACCGCCAGGCGACGTAGCCCACGGCGGCCAGCGCCACGGAAAGGATGACGAAAACCGCCCCGATCGGCAGCCACAGCAGCGCAATGGCGAACACGAAGGCGGGGATCAGTTCCGAGCAGTCGATGTAGGTGCGGTAGACCGCGGCCATCTTCTGGCGTTCATGGTGGCGCACTGCGCGAAGGAAGGGAATGCCGCCCACCCCGTCGATTGCCGATGCCGAGACGGAACCTCCCAGCAGGCAGATGATGGCGGCATAGGGAGAAGCCGTCCCGGCAAGCCCCGCCCCCAGTGATGCCATGGCGCAGACGACGAAGGCGACGACCAGCACGGAACGCACACCATAGCTCCGCGCGAAGCGCCCGGCGAACCAGGCAGTGACCAGAAGAATCTGGCTGGCTGAAATCATGTAGCCGCCCACCCGCTTGTCGAGCCCTGCCTCGACCAGCAGCAGCGGGCCGTAGATGAAGAAGGTGGTCCAGAAGCAGGAGCGCCCGAAGGCGATGAGCCAGGCCAGGCGAAGCCGCGGCTGGGCGAGAAAGCGCCTGACGTTCACCAGCGGGTTGAATGCCTCGAGATTGCCCGACGACAGGGCACCCGCATTGTCGGAGAGGCGGAGCCACCAGAATAGCGCCAGCAGCACGGCCGCCGCGACGATGGCGAGAAGTTGTGGCCCCCATGGGCCGAAGCTCACGTAGAGCGAGACACCGAGGGCCGGACCCACCGTCCACGAGGCGGTGGACAGGCTCAGGCGGATCGGTTCCGAGCGCGCCAGGTCGGTCCGCTTGATATTCTCCATGATGTAGAGCTGCAGCGTTATGTTGAGCACGGCTGCGCCGAGGTTGCGCAGCAACATGCCCATGGCCTGCCCCGCCAGCACGTGGCTTGCCAGCGCGAGGCTCGCCGCCATCATCATGGATACGCCCAGCGTATAGGCCCAGCGCCGCCGCATGCGACCAAGCAGGAAGGGCAGCAGAAGCGTGGCGGAGAGCACTGTGAGCGACACCACCGTCGACAGCATGCTCACCTTCTGGGCTGCCCCGAGGATGTCGTAGGCCTGCAGCGAGATGACGGTGGAGTTGAGCGAACGCACGAAGCTTTCGACCGCAAACAGCGACGCGAAGGTATAGGCCCCGGCTCGGCGCGGCAGCGGAAAGTCGGTTGTCGTGACGTCGGTCGGCATGGTTGCTGGCAGCGAGAGCAGCACTTTTCCACACTGATCCGCAACTGCCCATGCCGCTGGTCCATATGCCGGAAAGGTATGGCTTGAGGAGCACCCGACCGGGGGTTACACAAGGCCATGTCCAGTTCCGAAAAGCAGACCGTGGCCCTGGTCTCCATGGCGGCCAGCGCGGCGATGGCGGGTGGCAAGCTCGTCGCCGCCATGCTCACCGGCTCGCTCGGCATCCTCTCGGAGGCAATCCACAGCCTCATCGACTTTGGCGCCACCATCGTTACCTATTTTGCCATAAGGGTCAGCGACCGGCCGGCCGACGACGAGCATCACTATGGCCATGCCAAGATCGAGAGCATCGCCGCCTTGGTGGAAACGGGTCTGCTCTTCCTCACCACCGGCTGGATCAGCTGGGAGGCGATCCGCCGCCTTCTGGGCGAGGACACCCACGAGGTGGAGGTCACCTGGTGGGCCATCGCCATCATCGTGGTCTCGATCGTGATCGACTACAACCGCGCCCGTGCGCTGAAGCGAGTGGCGGAAAGAACCTCCAGCGAGGCGCTCGAGGCCGACGCCCTTCATTTCTCGTCCGACATGTGGAGTTCGGCGGTCGTGCTGGTCGGCCTCGGCGCCGTCTGGCTGGGCGTTCCGGCAGCGGACTCCGTTGCCGCGCTTGTCGTTTCTGCCTTCATCGCGCATGCCGGGTGGGAGCTCGGTGCCCGCACCCTGAACACCCTGCTCGATGCCGCTCCTGCCGGTGCCACCGAAATCGTCCGCGGCCTCGTTGACGATGTGCACGGCGTGCTTGCGCTGAAATCCATAAGGTTGCGGCCGGCGGGCGCCACCATGTTCACCTCCATCGTCGTGGAAGTGGCCCGCACCATGCCCATCGACGACATCGTGAGGACCAAGGACGCAATCACCGCCGCGGTTCAGAACCGCTTTCCCAATGCCGACATCACGGTGACGGCCAATCCCGTGGCGCTCGACAGCGAGACGGTGTTCCAGAAGGTGATGCTCATCGCCAGCCGGCGCAATCTCGCCATCCATCACCTCAACGCCCAGCAGATCGGCGGACGACTGGCGATCAGCTTCGACCTCGAGGTCGACGGCTCCATGCCGCTGGGCGAGGCCCACGACCGGGCTACCGACCTGGAAGACGCGATCCGGGGCGAACTCGGCAGCGACGTCGAGGTCGAGAGTCATATCGAGCCCCAACCGGACCGCATGCTGCAGGGGCAGGACGCGCCACCGGCGCTCACGGCTGAGGTGTCAGGCGCCCTGCAGCGGTTCGCGGCGGCGCATCCGCGACTGACCGATCTCCACTCGATCCGCCTCAGGCGCAACGAGGAAGGGCTGTTCCTGCATTATCATTGCCGCTGTTCTCCAGTCGACACGGTGGAGCAGATCCATGACGACATCGACCGCGTCGAGGCTGGCCTGAAGGATCGTTTTCCCGACATCCGCCGTGTCATCGCCCACGCCGAACCCCTGGGCGCGGATCGGCACCCCCTCTAGATGCCGCCGTTCCGGGGATCACCGTCGAGGGTATCGGCGGCCCGCGACAGCGTCTTGATGCGCTCCAGCTCACCCGGTGGCACTTCCACCTTGTGGGCGCTGCCGAAGGCTTCATAATAGGCGAACTCCAGCGGTACCATGACGGTATGAAGCTGGACGGAGCGCGCGAGGTTGCGCAGTTCGAGGATCATGTCGCTCAGGTATTCCGCCACTTCACGCTGGCGCTCGGCGAGGGTCGGGGGCGCCTTCTGCCCCACCTCCACCAGCAAGGGTGCGGCCTTGGGGGCCTCTGCGCGCCGTCCGTCCATGCCATCCTCCAGTTGCGTCACTTTCCAAGATCGCACTCTATACGTGCCTTTCTGAATATAAAGCAACTTAAGCTTGAATGAGGCTGGTGCTGCGTCAAAATTTGCCTCGGCTTGAACCGGAAGGACGATGCCTATATGAGGCCCTGAAACCTGAACGGGACCATGTATGACAGTCGTCGTCGTTGAATCACCGGCCAAGGCCAAGACCATCAATAAGTATTTAGGCAAGGATTTCAAGGTCCTGGCCTCCTATGGCCATGTCCGTGACCTGCCCCCGAAAGATGGTTCGGTGCGTCCCGACGCCGATTTCGAGATGGATTGGGAGGTCGATGGCAAGTCCGCCAAGCGGCTGTCTGACATTGCGGCAGCCCTCAAGACCGATGATCGACTGATCCTCGCCACCGACCCCGATCGTGAAGGCGAGGCGATTTCCTGGCACGTCATGGAGGTGCTGCGGAGGAAGGGTGCGCTCAAGGGCAAGGCCGTGCAGCGCGTCGTCTTCAACGCCATCACCAAGTCCTCGGTGCTCGAGGCCATGCAGCACCCCCGCGAGGTCGACGCGCCGCTGGTCGATGCCTATCTGGCGCGCCGGGCGCTCGACTATCTCGTCGGCTTCTCGCTCTCCCCCGTGTTGTGGCGCAAGCTGCCGGGCTCGCGTTCGGCCGGCCGCGTGCAGTCGGTGGCGCTGCGCCTGATCTGCGACCGCGAGCTCGAGATCGAAGCCTTCCGCGCCCAGGAATACTGGACCATAGACGGCACCTTCGTCACCCCGAAGGGCCAGGAGTTCGAGGCCGCGCTCAACGCCATTGGCGGCAAGCGGCTCGGCAAGCTCGACCTCCCGGACGAAGCCTCGGCGCGTGCCATCGAACAGGCCGTCAAGGGTCAGCCCTTCAAGGTGGATTCGATCGAATCGAAGCCCGCCAAGCGTCACCCCTACCCGCCCTTCCGCACCTCCACCCTGCAGCAGGAGGCTTCGCGCAAGCTCGGTTTCTCGTCCGCCCGCACCATGCAGATCGCCCAGCGCCTCTACGAGGGTGTCGAACTCGGCGGCGAGACGGTGGGCCTCATCACCTACATGCGAACGGACGGCGTCGACATGGCGCCTGAGGCGATCGCCGCAACCCGCAACGCCATCCTGAGGAATTTCGGTGAGCCCTATGTGCCGCCGACGCCGCGCCTCTACACCACCAAGGCCAAGAACGCCCAGGAGGCTCACGAGGCCATCCGCCCCACCGAGATGTCGCGCCACCCGAACGACGTGCGCCGCACCCTCGATGACGACCAGTTCGCGCTCTACGAACTGATCTGGAAGCGCACCATTGCCTCGCAGATGGAAAGCGCCGACCTCGAGCGCACCACCGCCGACATCGGCACCGAAGGCAAGGACGGCAAGCACTACTCCTTCCGTGCCAACGGCTCGGTGGTGAAGTTCGACGGCTTCCTGCGCGTCTACCAGGAAGGCCTCGACGACGCCGAGGACGAGGACTCGAAGCGCCTGCCGGCCATGGCGCGCGGCGACTCGATCGGCGTGAAGAAGATCGAGGGCGTGCAGCATTTCACCGAACCGCCGCCACGCTACTCGGAAGCCTCCCTCATCAAGAAGATGGAAGAGCTCGGCATCGGCCGCCCCTCGACCTATGTCTCCATCATGGAGACGCTGCGCACGCGCGGCTACGTCCGTCTCGACAAGAAGCGCCTGATCCCCGAGGACAAGGGCCGCGTTGTCACCGCCTTCCTCGAGAGCTTCTTCCGCCGCTACGTCGAGTATGACTTCACCGCTGACCTCGAGGAGAAGCTCGACAAGGTATCGGCCGGCGAGATCGACTGGAAGCAGGTGCTGCGCGACTTCTGGCGCGACTTCACCGCAGCACTCGACGACGTCAAGGAACTGCGCGTCACCAATGTGCTCGATGCACTGAACGACATTCTGGCGCCCCACATCTTTCCGCCCAAGGAAGATGGCGGCGATGCCCGCGCCTGCCCCTCCTGCGGCGGCGGCCAGCTCTCGCTCAAGCTCGGCAAGTTCGGCTCCTTCATCGGCTGTTCGAACTACCCCGAATGCAAGTACACCCGCCCGATGACGCCGGGTGCCGAGGGCGCGGAAGCGGTTCCCGCCGAAGGCGTGCTGCTCGGCGTCGATCCCGAGACCGGCGAGAAGGTGACGCGCCGGGTGGGCCGCTTCGGCCCCTATCTGCAGCTCGGCGAGGCGGTCGAGGGCGAGAAGCCGCAGCGCGCCTCGATCCCGCGCAACAAGAAGCCCGAGGACATCACGCTCGAAGAGGCGCTGAAGCTCCTGTCATTGCCGCGCGAGGTGGGCCTGCACCCGGAAACCGGCAAGCCCATCGTCGCCAACTTCGGCCGCTTCGGACCCTTCGTGCTGCATGACGGCACCTATGCCAATCTCGAGAGCCCGGAGGACGTCTTCACCATCGGCATCAACCGCGCGGTGGACATCATCGCCGAGAAGAAGGCCCGCGGCTTCCAGCGCCCCAAGGCCGGCGCGCTGAAGGACCTGGGCCCTCACCCGTCGGGTGGCGGCAACGTGCAGGTGATGAAGGGCAAGTACGGCCCATATGTGAAGTTCGGCAAGATCAATGCCACCCTGCCGAAGGACAAGGACCCGGAACAGCTGACCATGGACGAGGCCATCGCACTCATCGCCGAGCGCGAGGGCAAGAGCCCGTCGAAGAAGACGGCAGCCAAGAAGGTCGCCGCCAGGAAGGCTCCTGCAAAGAAGGCTCCGGCAAAGAAGGCTCCGGCAAAGAAGGCTCCTGCAAAGAAGGCAGCGGCAAAGAAGCCCGCGAAGAAGGCCGCCAAGAAGGCTGCGAAATCTGCGAAATCTCCGAAGGAAGCGGCCTAGCCAGTCGGCCGGTGGCGAAGGACGCGCGGCCTACTTCAGGCGGCGGATGATCACCTTCAGTTCCTGCTCCTCGACGGCCTCCGCAGCGTCCGGAACCGAGAACCACTGCATCTTGCGCTGGCCCTGCTCGGGCCAATCCGGGTGCTGCACCATCTGTTCGAGGGCGAAGACCTCCACCTTGGTCGGCTGGACCTTGCCATTGTTCAGGCGCTTGCCGTACTCGAATTCGCCGATCGGCTTCTTGCTGACCTGGCCGCCCAGGCCCGCTTCCTCATAGGCCTCGCGCGCCGCCGTCTCGGCAGGAGTGAGTCCCTTGATCGGCCAGCCCTTGGGGATCACCCAGCGCCCGGTGTCGCGCGACGAGATCAGCAATACCTCGCGACCTGCCCCGGTATATCGCCACGGCAAGGCTGCATATTGCTTCTTCATTCCCGGCTTCTTCACGGCACCTGTCCAGAGCAAGCGATTCGAGCCCCACGATCAGTCATAACGGGAGCCATAGCTTGACAATAATTCGGTAAATAAGTGGTTCCTGCTCAGAACACGGCCTTTCCGAGCCAATAGAACAGCCCCGCGATCACCGCAGCCGCCGGCATGGTGATGACCCATGCATAGACGATGCCCGTCGCCACGTTCCAGCGCACCGCCGAGACGCGCTTCGCCGCCCCCACCCCGACGATCGCCGCCGTGATGGTGTGGGTTGTCGATACCGGAATGCCCATGTAGGTGGCCCCGAACAGCGTGAGTGCCCCCGCCGTCTCGGCGCAGGAACCCTGCATCGGCGTCAGCCGCGTGATCTTGGAGCCCATGGTGTGAACGATGCGCCAGCCGCCCAGCAGCGTGCCGATGCCCATCACCGTGTAGCAGGCCAGGATCACCCAGCCCGGCACGGTAAACTCGGAGTAAACGCCATGCGAATAGAGCAGTACGGCAATCAGCCCCGCCGTCTTCTGGGCATCGTTGGAACCGTGCCCCAGCGAATAGAGAGCCGCCGAGACCAGCTGCGACTTACGTGAGAATTTGTCGGCGAAGGCGGGCGACGAGCGCAGGAAGGCCCAACTCACCAGCAGCACCAGCAGCAATGCCAGGCTGAAGCCGACGAAGGGCGACAGCACGATCGCATAGATGGTCTTGCTGAGCCCACCCCAGATGATCGACGAGAAGCCAGCCTTGGCGACACCGGCGCCGACCATGCCGCCGATCAGCGCATGCGACGATGAAGACGGGATGCCGCCCCACCAGGTGATGGCGTTCCAGGCGATGGCGCCGCCCAGCGCCCCGAACACCACGGCGTCATCTACGATGCCCGGGTCAACCAGACCTTTCCCAATGGTATCAGCAACATGAACGCCAAAGATGAAGAAGGCTATGAAGTTGAACGAGGCCGCCCAGACCACCGCATATTGCGGCTTCAGCACGCGCGTCGACACGATGGTGGCGATCGAGTTCGCGGCGTCGTGCAGCCCGTTCATGAAGTCGAAGGCGAGCGCCACGACGATCAGCAGCACCAGCGTGATGGAAAGGCCCATGGTCCCCGGTCCGCGCTCAGACGTGCTCGATGACGATGTCGCTCATCACGTGGGCGACATCCTCGAAGCGGTCGCACACCTTCTCGAGGTGGTCGTAGAGTTCGGAGCCGATGACGAAGGCCAGCGGGTCCTGCTTGGCGCGGCCCTTGAACAGCGCGCTCAGGCCCTTGTCGTTGAGATCATCTGACTCGCCCTCGAGCGCGGTGAGCTTGCCAGTCAAAGCATGGAGCTTCGCCGAGTTCTGCCCGACGTTGCGCATCAGCGGCAGGCCCTCGGCGAGCAGGTCCGCCATGGCGATCACCTTGTCGGCCATGGCCTTCATGTTCGGCTCGAAATGGTCGACGTCGTAGAGCATGACGGTCTTGCCGGTCTTGTTCATCTGGTCGATGGCGTCGTCGAGCGCCGCCGACAGCGCCTTGATGTCGGAGCGGTCGAAGGGCGTGATGAAGCTGCGCCGGATCGCCTGCATCACCTCGTATGAAATAGCGTCCGCCTCCTCTTCCTCGCGTGACAGCGCCCGACAGTGGTTTGCCATGTCGGGCCCGCCCTCGACGATGGAGCGCAGTGAACGCGCCGCCTCCTGCGCCTTCGCGGCATGGGCCTCGAACAGGTCGAAGAATTTCTCTTCCTTCGGCATCAGCTTCTTGAACCAGTCGAGCATGTCACAAATCCTTCACAATCGTCCTCCGGGTTAATCCCGGATGCCCCGCCTGTAAACGGGGACCTTGCGGCAATCCGCTGGATTTCCGGCCTGTTTCCCGGCTAATCCTTGATCCATGGCAAGACGCCCCGCTCCCCCGCCCAAGCTCCCCACCGAGGCCGATGTCCTGGAGTTCATCCAGTCCTCGCCGAATATTGTCGGCAAGCGCGAGATCTCCCGCCATTTTGACATCAAGGGAGGAGACAAGATCGGCCTCAAGGCGCTGCTGAAGCGCATGGAGGAAAAGGGCCTTTTGGCCAAGCGCGCCCGCAAGCTGATCG
The DNA here is from genome assembly GCA_046349235.1 of Hyphomicrobiales bacterium. Classification (GTDB taxonomy): domain Bacteria; phylum Pseudomonadota; class Alphaproteobacteria; order Rhizobiales; family Aestuariivirgaceae; genus Aestuariivirga. Next base: position 8,078 of record JAXMCT010000008.1, on the reverse strand, counting down.
ACCGCTCCTCGCTTCCCCCCGTCACCGTGCTCGAAGTGATCGGTACCGACCGCGACGGCGAGGCCTATGCCGAGCCCGTCGAATGGGACGAGCGCCAGGCCGGCAAGCCGCCGCATGTGGTGATCGAGGGCGCCGAGAAGGCACCCCGCAAGGGCGACCGGGTGCTGGCCAAGATCCAGCCCTCCAGGGATGGCCGTTACAAGTACCGTGGCCGGGTCATCAAGACCCTCTCCGACCGCTCCAACAAGGTGCTGGGTGTGTTCCGCGTGATCCCGGGCCTCGGGGCCCGCATCGTTCCGGTGGACAAGAAGGCACGCAACGAGCTGCAGGTGAAGAAGGGCGACGAGAACGGCGCGGTGAACGGCGAACTGGTCGAGGCCGAGATCGTCAAGGAACGCGGCCACGGCCTGCCGTCGGCCCGGGTGCGCGAGCGGCTCGGCAACATGAACGACCAGCGCAACATCTCGCTGATCGCCATCCACCACCACGGCATTCCCAATGAATTCCCCGAACGCGTGCTGCGCGAAGCCGAGAGTCTGAAGCCCTTCTCGCGCGAGCACCGCACCGACCTCCGCCACGTGCCCCTCCTCACCATCGACCCCAGGGACGCGCGCGACCATGACGACGCCGTCTGGGCCGAAATCGACGAGGCCACCGGCGGCGCCAACGTCATCGTCGCCATCGCCGATGTCGCGGCCTATGTCCGCCCCGGCACGGCCTTGGACCGCGAGGCCCGCATCCGCGGCAACTCGGTCTATTTCCCCGACCGCGTGGTGCCGATGTTGCCGGAGCGCATCTCCAACGACCTCTGCTCCCTGCGCGAGAAGGAGGAGCGCCCGGCGCTGGCCTGCTTCATGAGTTTCGACAAGTCAGGGCGCAAGACCAAGCACCGCTTCGAGCGCGTCATCATGCGCTCCGCCGCCAAGCTCGCCTATGAGGAGGCGCAAGCGGCGATTGACGGTCGCCCCAACGACAAGACCGAGCCGTTGCTGGAACGCGTGCTGAAGCCCCTCTGGGCGGCTTACGCCATCCTTCTCAAGGGCCGCAACGCCCGCGAACCCCTTGAACTGGACCTGCCGGAGCGCCGGCTGGTTCTCGACGCCCACGGCCTCATCGAGCGGGTGGTGACGCCCGAGCGCCTCGACGCCCACAAGCTTGTCGAGGAGTTCATGATCCAGGCCAACGTGGCCGCCGCCGAGGAACTCGAGAACCGCAAGACCCCGCTGCTCTTCCGCATCCATGAGCAGCCATCCGAGGAGAAGGTCCGCGCGCTGGCCGAATTCCTGCGCACCGTGAACATGAGTCTGCCGCTTGGCCAGGTCATGCGCCCCAAGCATTTCAATAAGTTATTGAAGGAAGTTGAGGGCAAGGATTATCAGCACGTGGTCAACGAGGTCGTGCTGCGCACACAGGCCCAGGCCATCTACAACCCGGACAACAAGGGCCATTTCGGCCTGTCACTGCGGCGCTATGCGCATTTCACCTCGCCGATCCGCCGCTACGCCGACCTCATCGTCCATCGGGCGCTGATCACCGCGCTGGGCTTCGGTTCGGACGGCCTGAGTGCGGATGACATCGCACGCCTGCCGGAGACCGCCGAGATGATTTCGGACGCCGAGCGCCGCGCCATGGCGGCCGAGCGCGAGACCATCGACCGCCTGATCGCAACCTTCCTCGCCGGGCACACAGGCGCCACCTTCCGCGGCCGCATCGGCGGCGTGGTCAGCGCCGGGCTCTTCGTGAAGCTGGACGATAACGGGGCCGACGGCTTCGTGCCCGTCACCACGCTGGGCCGCGAGTACTTCGTCTACGACAAGGCCCGCCACGCACTGATCGGCGAACGCTCCGGCGACACCTACCAGCTGGGCGACCGGCTCGAGGTGAAACTGGTGGAGGCCACCCCTGTCTCCGGCGGCATGCGCTTCGAGGTGGTCTCGGAGGGCAAGGAAGGCAAGCCCGCCAACCGGAGAGCCATCCGGACCGCACGAAAGCCGTTCAGAGGCAGCAAGGCGCGCAGGCGGTAGGATCAGGGCCATTCCCGCCGTGAACTCGCGCCGCAAGGCCTTTGGGCTTTGCCCCCGGTCGCAAGCCCACAGCTGGAGAACCTGACAACCGCGCTGCCCTTGCATCAGAATCCGGCCGCGGCAATCATCCCGGTTGCTGTCGAATCTGCGCGCCAAACTTGGCGTACAAGCAGTGAACATGCCGGGAGGTCCGTAATGGTCATGTCGTTCCTCGAGACTCCTGTCACTTTCGGGGTGGTACTGTTCATCATCCTGGTTGCGATCATGGAGGCCGGCCGGCGTATCGGACGCCGTCGCATGGCGCGCGATGCCGGCGTGCTCGAAGCCGGAACCGGCGCGGTGGATGGCGTCGTCTTCGCGATGCTCGGTCTTCTGGTCGCCTTCACGTTTTCGAGCGCCGCATCGCGCTTCGACGAACGTCGCGCCATGATCGTGACCGAGGCCAACGATATCGGCACCGTGTATCTTCGCATCGACTTGTTGCCGGACACCGCGCAGCCCGCCCTGCGGGACGCCTTCCATCGCTATGTCGGCTCCCGCGTTGCCACCTTCCAGGGAAACCCTTCACCGGAGAGCTTCAACGAAGCCCTCGCCAGGTCGAAGGACATACAGGCCGAGATCTGGAAGCTTGCTGTCGCGGCCAGCCGTCAGCCCGATGCGCCGCCCGCCGCCAACATGCTGTTGCTGCCGGCCATCAATGCGATGATCGATATCACCACGACGCGGGCGGCGGCCATGCAGGTCCATCCACCCTGGCCGATCTTCTTCATGCTGCTCGTCACCGCGCTGGTCTGCGCCCTGCTGGGAGGCCATGCCATGCTGCGCTCACGCGCGCCCAACTGGTTTCATGTCATCGGTTTCGCGGCGATTGTTACGCTCACCCTCTATGTGATCGCCGACCTGGAATATCCGAGACTCGGCCAGATTCAGGTCGGCAGCATGGATCAACTTCTGGAAGAATCCGTGAAATGACCGCGTCAGACCGTCGCGCGCGGCAAATCCGTCTTTTTTTCGATGCCTCCCGCCCCCATCCTCCGCTCCCATGACTTTGACCCTCGAATCCCCAGCCCACGAACTCCCGGGGCCGCGCTCCTGGAAGCAGGCCATGTGGCGCGGCTTCACCTGTTCCTGCCCGGCCTGTGGCCAGGGACGCATGTTTGGCAACTATCTCAAGGTGGCTGACAATTGTCCCTCCTGCGGCGAGGAACTGCACCACCAGCGCGCTGATGACGCACCACCCTATTTCACCATGTTCATCGTCGGCCACATCGTGATCCCCATGGTGCTGGTGGTGGAGCGGCTCTGGTCGCCGTCCCTTCCCGTTCACTTCATGCTGTGGACGGCCATCACCCTGTCACTCACCTTCGCGCTGATGCCGGCCGTCAAGGGTGCCATCGTCGGGTTGCAATGGGCGCTTCGCATGCACGGATTTGACCCCGCCCATCGTCAGGACGGGGAATGACCTACGACCACTCGGAATTCGCCGGTTCCAAGGTCCACGCGAAAGTCCTCAAGCCGAAGGACTCCGCCACCCTGATGCTGGTCCGGCGCGGTACGGGCGCCCCCCGCATCCTCATGGGCCAGCGCGCCCAGGGCCACGCCTTCATGCCCAACAAGTACGTCTTCCCCGGTGGACGGCTCGATGCCGCCGACTGCCGCGTGAAGCCGGGCAAGGACCTGCACCCGGCGACGCTGGCCAAGCTCCTCCACCGCATGCGTGGCAAGCCCTCGGCCACCCGGGCCCGCGGCCTCGCCTATGCCGCCGTGCGCGAGACCTGGGAGGAAGCGGGACTGCTGTTCGGCCGGAGCCGCCTCGAGGATGCCCCGGACCTATCGGGCCTCACCCTGTTCATGCGGGCGATCACGCCCCCTGGTCGCACCCGGCGCTATGATTCCCGGTTCTTCGTGGCCGATGCCGAGAACCTCTCCAACATCGACCAGCCGCACCATGACGGCGGCGGCGAACTGCTCACCCTGTCCTGGCTGACGCTCGACGAGATCGCCTCGCTGGACCTGCCGCTGATCACCATCGACGCCTTGAAAAGGCTCAAACCCTTCCTCGACAAGGGCCGCCTGCCGCCCCCCGAATGCCCCGCCTCTTTCCAGTATTTCCGGGCCAAAAACTGGGTCGAGGACGAGATTTCCGCCGCGCCTTGACTTTGCCCGCCTTTTCGGGTCTATCGGCCCCAAATTCCCGGTTTGGAGACCATTATGGCCAAAGGCAACGTTATCAAGATCAAGCTCGCGTCGAGCGCCGACACCGGCTACTTCTACGTGACCAAGAAGAACTCGCGCACCAAGACCGACAAGCTGTCGTTCAAGAAGTACGACCCCGTCGCGCGCAAGCACGTCGAGTTCAAGGAAACCAAGATCAAGTAATCTTGGGCCTAGCGTTTTAAGTCGAAAAGGCATCGCCCCCGGGCGGTGCCTTTCGCATTTTCCGGCCCATGATCCCGTGAATTCCGTTCAACCCCGGAGAGACCCATGCCCGTCGACTACCGCGCCATGATCCCCTCGCTCAGCTACCGCAACCAGGCCTTCATTAACGGCAAGTACGTGGCCGCGGCCTCGGGCAAGACATTCGACTGCGTCTCCCCCATCGACGGCCGGGTGCTGACCAAGGTCGCCGAATGCGACGGCGAGGACGTGAACCGCGCGGTCGCCGCGGCGCGCGCCGTGTTCGAGAAGGGTTCGTGGTCGTCCTGCCATCCGGGCAAGCGCAAGAAGGTGATGCTGAAGCTCGCCGAGCTGATGGCCAAGCACAAGGACGAGCTCGCGCTCCTCGAGACGCTCGACATGGGCAAGCCCATCTCGGCCGCGGCGGGCGGCGACATCCCCGGCTCGATCCAGGCCATCCAGTGGTATGCCGAGGCCGCCGACAAGGTCTATGACGAGGTGGCGCCCTTCCGCCCCGACAGCGTCTCCCTCATCACCCGCGAGCCGATCGGCGTCGTCGCCGCCGTGGTGCCGTGGAACTATCCGCTGATGATGGCCTCGTGGAAGCTCGGGCCTGCGCTCGCCACCGGCAACTCGATCATCCTCAAGCCCGCCGAGCAGTCGCCGCTCACCGCGCTGCGCATCGCCGAGCTCGCCGCCGAGGCTGGCATCCCCGATGGCGTGCTGCAGGTTCTCCCGGGCTTCGGCGAAACCGCAGGCCAGGCGCTGGGCCGCCACATGGACGTCGACATGGTGGCCTTCACCGGCTCGACCGTCGTCGGCAAGTATTTCCTGCGCTATGCGGGCGAATCCAACATGAAGCACGTTTCCCTCGAGACCGGCGGCAAGTCGCCCAACATCGTCTTCGCCGATGCCGGCAATCTCGAGCACATCGCCAAGACCTCGGCCGACGGCGTGTTCTACAATTCCGGCCAGAGCTGCAACGCGCCCACCCGCATCCTCGTCGAGGACAAGATCAGGGACGAGTTCGTGGCCCTCGTGGCGAAGCACGCCAAGCCCTGGGCCCCGTCCGACCCGCTCGACCCCGCCACCGCCATGGGTGCGGTGGTCGACACCGACCAGATGAACCGCGTGCTCGGCTACATCGCCGCGGGCCGCGAGGAAGGTGCGAAGATCGCTGCCGGCGGCGCCCAGGCCCGCAAGGATACGGGCGGCGCCTATATCGAGCCCACCGTGTTCACCGACGTGCGGAACGACATGAAGATCGCCCAGGAGGAAATCTTCGGCCCGGTCGTCGTCGCCGTCACCTTCAAGGACGAGGACGAGGCGGTACGCATCGCCAATGACTCGATCTACGGCCTGCAGGCCAACCTGTGGACCAGGGACGTGAGCCGCGCCCATCGCCTGTCGCGCCGCCTCAAGGCCGGCACGGTGGTGGTCAACAACGTCTGGGGCTCCGACATCACCAACCCCTTCGGCGGCTACAAGCAATCCGGCATCGGCCGCGACAAGTCGCTCCACGCCATGGACAAGTACTGCCAGGTCAAGAACACCTACATCCAGCTGTGAATAGATGAACATATGGCGGTGGTCAGCGCCCGCGGCCCCGCCATACTGGGATCATGAGCGCTGATGATTCGCGTGAGATGCCCGGGCGGCGGTTCGACGTCGCCGACCACCTGAACCACCCCGCGGTGGTGCGTGCCTTCCTGTGGAACGCGGTGGCCACCGGCAACCCGGAGATCATCCAGCGTGCCGAAGCTGCCATCGCGCGGGCCGCCGCGCGGCGCACAGGCACCTGACCGCCTGACTGGCCTGATTGCTCCCCGCATCGATGCCAAGGGCAATTCGGAGCGGGGCGTCAAGGGCGTCACGGCCGTGGCGGAGAAGTTCGGCCCCAACGCCTTGGACTGCACGAACCTCGGCTGGGCAGTGGCGGGTGCCTATCTCGGCTGATCCTCCGTCGACGGAGGACCTTGTCCGTCGCGCCTGCCGGCGGCTTCGATTTCGGCATCGAGCTCCGCCCCCACCAGCACGATGGTGATCGACAGCCACATCCACAACAGGAAGCCGATCACCGCACCGAGCGAGCCATAGGTGGCATCGAAATGGCCGATGCTGGCGGCATACCAGGAGAACAGCATCGAGAAGGCCACGAGCGCGATGCTGGCGAGCACGCTGCCGGGGGTGATCCAGCGCCATGCCACGCCGGGCCGGCTCGGCCCCCACCGGTAGACGACCGCAACTGCCAGCCAGATCAGCACCAGCGTCGCCGGCCAGCGCCCGGCCCACAGCAGCACGTCACCGGTCGCACCGAGGTAGAACATCTTCAGGATCACCGGAACGGCCGCAATCACCGTGATCATCACGATGAGCCCGATGATGGCCGCCAACGTGAAGCCCAGCGACACGAGGTTCAGCACGATGAAGCTGCGCTTCTCCTCCACCTCATAGGCAATGTTGAGTGCATCCATCATGGCCTTCGTGGCGGCATTGGCACTCCACCCTGCCACCACCAGGCCGAGGATGGCAGCAAGGCCCAGCTTCGACTGGTCGGTTGCAGTGATGCGCGAAATCTGCTCGCTGACGATGCCGAGCGCTCCGCCCGGCAGGACGCTGCCCAAGGCCTGCAACTGCGGCGAGATCGATGCCGGATCGGCGAACAGGCCATAGAACGAGACCAGCACCGTCACTGCGGGAAACAGCGAAAGCAGGCCGTAGAAGGTGACACCGCCCGCCACTGCCTGCACCCGGTCGCTGTTCACCTCGGAAAAGGTGCGCCTGAGGATGGACCACCAGCCAGGCGCGGCCGGCGGAGGAAGATCGGCGGCAAACCCGCTGCGGGGTGGACGCCGTTCCTCGCCAGGACCCAGCAGCCTGCGCAGGCCCCGCACCCCGGCTCCGACCAGCAGCGCAGCGAAGATCGATGACAATGTCGGGGACGTCGTCCGCGGAGGAGCGCTCATGCCAGCGGAACGCGCCGTGCCGGGGCGGGTTCCCGCCCCGTGTGACGACGTCTATTCGGAACCCGGTTCCTCGCTGGCTTCGGGCAGGTGCATTTCGAGCGGCAGCTGATCTGTCTCGGTGCCGTCCAGCGGCTCCTCGTCGGGCAGCAGGTCGTCGCTGCTCCGCGGCATCGGAATGTCGAAGCCCGGAGGCAGGTTGGCGTCGAGCAACCCTGCCCCCTTCAGCTCCTGCAGGCCCGGCAGGTCGCCCACCTCGTTGAGGCCGAAATGGTTGAGGAAGGCCTCCGTCGTGCCATAGGTCACCGGGCGTCCCGGCGTCTTGCGGCGGCCGCGCATGCGCACCCAGCCGATCTCGAGCAGCTGGTCCAGCGTACCCTTGGAAATGGCGACGCCGCGGATGTCCTCGATCTCGGCGCGCGTGACTGCCTGGTGATATGCGATGATCGCCAGCGTCTCCATCGCGGCCTTGGAGAGCTTGCGCTCCTCCACCTTCTCGCGGCGCAGAAGATAGCTGAGGTCATCCGAAGTGCGGAACAGCCACTTGCCCGCTACCTCGACGAGGTTCACGCCACGATTGGCATAGTTGGCCTTGAGGTCGGCCAGCAACCCCGCGACGTCCGTGCCCTCGGGCAGGAAGGTCCTGAGGTGCGCCACGTCGACGGGAACGGCAGTGGCAAAGAGAATGGCTTCG
>JAXMCT010000007.1:0-1702 GCA_046349235.1 Hyphomicrobiales bacterium | reverse complement strand
CCTGTCGGACTTGAGCTTGTCCGACAACGTGTTCGGTGGTTGGATTTCATGATGCGAGATGAAGTGCGGTGTTTCGTACCGAGATCAGGTTGTTCGGCGATGAGATCGCAATGCTCCTGTCCTGGTTTCTTACTGCAGACGCAATACGGCCAGGCGCTTCACATTCCACGCCAGACACACCAGCGTCCATTCGTTCTGGACATTCGCCAGTCCGCGCAGCAGGAACTGGCGGAAGCCCATCACCGACTTGATGATGCCGAACACCGGCTCCACCGTCTGTTTGCGCAGCGCATAGGCGGCCCGGCCCGCTTTGGTCTTGAGCGCGTGCTTCATCTGTTCGACATGGCTGGCCAGCCCAGTGAGCGCGGCCGGCTCCTGGAAACGGTGGCGCCAGTGCGAATGATGTGCGTCGCGCCCCACGGCGATCAGCGGTTCGATCTGGGCGAGCCGGCAGGTCTCGACGTTCTTCTGGCTGAAAAAACCGCTGTCGGCAAGCAGGGTCGCCGCTGCGTTCAGCCCTTCGGGCAGCGCCTGGATCTTGGCCACCATGGGGGCGACCTGCTCTTTGTCGTTGCCCGCCTGGGTGACGTGGGGGGCGATCACCAGCAGCGATTCGGTATCCACCGCGCCGTGGGCGTTGTAGCACTGCTCGAAGCCGCCGCCGGCCACCTTCATGATGCGCGAGTCCTCGTCGGTGAGATTCACCTGATCGTCCGCGCGCGGGCCCGCCGGCGGGGGCTGCGGCGGCTGGCCGCCCGGCTTCCTGCCGGTGGCCTTTGCCTTGGCCTCGCGGGCGGCCATCTTCGCCTGGCATTCGGCCTGCTCGCGCTCATGGCGCGCCTTCGCCCGCGCCTCGATCTTGGCCTTCGCCGCCGCGATGGCCGCCAGCCGGTCCTCCCGCCGCTTGATCTCTTCGGGCAGGTTGAGACCCTCGGGAGCCCCACTTTGGTCGGCGGCTTCCGCCAGCTCGAGCAGCTCCTGCACTTCGGCCTGGAGTTGCGCTTCGATCTTCGCGGCGTGCTCATACGAGAGCGCACTGTGCCGGCTCGCATTGGCGTGGATCTTGGTGCCGTCCAGGCTCACGGTGCCAAAGCGCGAGAGCTGGTTCTCCCGCGCCACTTGCAGCACCTGAACGAAGATCGCGGCGAACTCCTTGCCAAAGCGGCGACGGAAGCTGGCCAGCGTGTCGTGGTCCGGATGCTGGTCGCAGGCAATGAAGCGAAAGGCGAGCGAATCGTAGGTGGCCCGCTCGATCTTGCGGCTGGAATGGGTGCCCGTGGCGTAGCCGTAGATGAGCAGCGACAGCAGCAGCCCCGGATGATAGGCATCCGTGCCCCGGCCCGCATACGGGCGCTCCAGCTCCGACAGGTCCAGCCCTTCGACCACATCCACCACGTAGCGCGCCAAGTGCGATTCCGGCAGCCAGTCTTGCACCGAGGGCGGCAGCAGGTACCCGGTGTCGCGGTCAATCGGTCGAAATCGGCTCATGCAATCAGGCTCCAGCAACAATGCCGCATTCTACCGGGCGGCAAAGCCCGACAGGCTGCTAGCCCCGCGTGGAAGTGAGCGCACGACCAGCCGGCAGTTGCGATGAACTCGGCGAGCGTCTCGGCATTCCTGCGGGTCGCAGCGAACACGACGGCCGCGCCTTCGGTCTTGCCGAGGTCCGCTTCGAGGAGCGCCAGGATACGAGCGGGCTTCT
>JAXMCT010000006.1:0-1731 GCA_046349235.1 Hyphomicrobiales bacterium | reverse complement strand
TCGGCCTGCTGCAGCGGGGCGGCGCTGTCGGTGTGCTGGCTGATGATGTCGGCACCCTGGTCCCTCAGGGTCTTGGCGGCATCGCCTTCCTTGCCCGGATCGTGCCACGAGTTCACCCACACCACCTTGGTCTGGATCGCCGGGTTGACCTTCTGCGCGGCGAGGGTGAAGGCGTTGATGCCCATCACCACCTCGGGGATCGGGAACGAGCCGATATAGCCCACCACGCCGGACTTGCTCATCATGCCGGCCATGGTGCCGATCACCGCCCGTCCCTCGTAGAAGCGGGCATTGTAGACCGCGACGTTGGGCGTGGTCTGGTAGCCGGTGGCGTGCTCGAACTTCACGTTCGGGAACTGCTTGGCCACCTTCAAGGTCGGGTTCATGAAGCCGAACGAGGTGGTGAAGATCAGGCCGTGACCGTCGCTCGCCAGCTTGCGGATCACGCGCTCGGCGTCGGGGCCTTCGGGGACGTTCTCGACGAAAGAGGTCGTCACCTTGCCGGGGAACGCCTTCTCGACCTCCTGGCGGCCGACCTCGTGGCGGTAGCTCCAACCATTGTCGCTCTTGGGGCCGACATAGACGAAACCGACCTTGAGCGGCTCCTGGGCCCAGGCCGGGCGCAGCCCCGCGGCGAGGCCGAGGCCGGTGGCGGCGGTGCCGAGCACGAAGCCACGGCGCCGGAGGTGGAGTGTCATTCCTTGTTCTCCCTCGTGTTGGTGGGCATCGCTCAGGTCGCTGGGCGGAACGGCTTGCCCAGGCAGGCGGGCGCGTCAAGCCTGCCGCGCACGGAGCCGACCGAGATGATGGTGAGCACGACGATGGTGGCGAGGTAGGGCAGCATCGACATCACCTGCGCCGGCACGCCGATGCCGCCCATCCCCTGCACGTAGAGCTGGAGGATGGTGACGCCGCCGAAGAGATAGGCGCCGGCGAAGAGGCGCAGCGGCCGCCAGGAGGCGAACACCACCAGCGCCAGCGCGATCCAGCCGCGGCCGGCCGTCATGTTCTCGACCCACATCGGCGTGTAGGCGAGCGAGAGGAAGGCGCCGCCCAGCCCCGCGCACAGGCCGCCGAACAGGACGGCCAAGTAGCGGATGCGGATCACGTCGTAGCCGATCGAGTGCGCGGAGACGTCCGAGTCGCCGCAGGCGCGCAGGATCATGCCGCCGCGGGTGCGGCGCAGGAACCAGGCGACGCCGATGGTGAGCGCCACCGACAAATAGACCAGCACGTCCTGGCCGAAAACGATCGGCCCGATGACCGGAATGTCCGACAGGCCCGGGATCGCGAGGTTCGGCAGGGGATCGACCGGCGAGCCGACGAAGCCGCCGCCGACCAGGGCGCTCAGCCCGAGGCCGAACAGGGTCAGGGCGAGGCCGGTCGCCACCTGGTTGCTCACCAGGGTGAGCGTGAGCACGCCGAAGATCAGGGCCAGCAGCACTCCCGCGAGTGCTGCGGCCAGAATGCCGGCGGTGTAGCTGCCCGTGGAGAAGGTGACCGCGAAGGCGGTGACCGCACCGGCGAGCATCATGCCCTCGACGCCCAGATTGAGCACGCCCGAGCGCTCGACCACGAGCTCGCCGATGCCTGCCAGCAGCAAGGGCGTGGCGGCGCTGATGATGGTCATGATGACCGGGACCGCGACCTCGAGGCTCATGCGGCGGCGACCTCCCGGCGCGGGGACGTGAACGAGACGCGGTAGCGGACCAGGAAATCGGACGCGAGCAG
>JAXMCT010000005.1:0-2567 GCA_046349235.1 Hyphomicrobiales bacterium | reverse complement strand
GGTCGCCGCGCAGCGCGGCTAAGGCGGCGTGCTGGCTGGCGGTGGGCGCACAGATCGTAAAGATGTGGTGCGGCTCCTGCAATGCGCCCATCAATGCCGCCGGACCCGCCAGGTAGCCGACGCGGAACCCGGTCATGCAGTAGGTTTTGGAGAAGCCGTTGATGATGATCGTCCGCTCGCGCATCCCGGGCAGCCGGGCAATGCTCTGGGCCTTTGCACCGTCAAACAACACCTTCTCATACAGCTCATCGGAGACGACGATGAGGTTGTGCTGGATCGCCAGCGCGGCAATCTCCTCAAGGGCGGCGACCGAGATGATACCGCCGGTGGGGTTGCTGGGCGAGACCAGCACGATGATGCGCGAGCGCGGCGTGATGCGCGCCGCGATCTCCGCCGGTTGCACCTCGAAATCCTGCTCGGCGTAGGTCGGGACGTGCACCACCGTGCCGTGCGCCAGCCCGATCGCCATCTCATACGCCGTGTAGAAGGGGTCGGGCAGCAGCACCTCGTCGCCGGGGTCGAGCAGCGTCTGCATGATGACCGAGATCGCCTCCTGCGCGCCGCACGTGACCAGGATCTCGCTCAGCGCCTCGTAGCGCAGGCCGTTCTCGCGCAGCAGCTTTTCGGCAATCGCCTCGCGCAGCGCCGGCATCCCAGGCGGCGGCGTGTAGTTGACGTGCTGGGTCTGCAGCACCTTGACCGCCGCCTCGACGATGTGCGGCGGCGTGGCCACATCCGGGTCGCCGCGGCCGAGCGTGATCAGGTTGGGCGTCTGGCCCGCCAACCGCAGCATGCGCGTAAACGAGGTTTCGGCGCCCCCTTGCAGCGCCTGGATCTTACGCGAGAGCGCGGGTACGGGATTGGATACGCTTGGCGTCGTGCTCAAGCTCATGCAGATCCTTCTTTCTCCTGCCAATCCGGAAAGGCAGGTTCGTAGCAGGCGGAGAGTGGTTGATTGCGATAATACAGCTGCCCGACACTGGCGGTCAGCCGGGCATTGAAGCGCTCGGCGCCGGCCCAGAGACCGTCAAGATCGGCCCCCAGCACGGCCCCGCCAGCCACCCGCGTCACCCCGTCGACGATTACTGTGTCGACGTCGTCGCCGCGGGCACAGTAGACCAGCGCCTTGATGGGATCGATTGCGGCCACGGGCGCCAGGTGCGTCTGCTGGAGATCGACGAGCACGATGTCGGCCTTGGCGCCGGGGGAGAGCCGGCCGAGATCGTCGCGCTGGAGGGCCTTGGCGCCGCCCAAAGTAGCGGCGTCAAAGATTTCCCGTGCTGTGCCGGCCGTGGCGTCGGCTTCGGAAAGCTTGCAAAGAAGCGCGGCCGTCCGCATCTCCATCATCATGTCGTGCGGCGAGGTATCGGTGCCCAGCGATACGGGAATACCCGCCCGCACATAGTGCGAAAAGGAATGGAGCACGTAGCCGGTGCGCGCATAGACCACCGGGCAGTGGGCGACGCTGGCGCCGCTCGCTACCAGGCGCCGGGTATCGTCGTCGGCCCCCGCCGGGTAAGCCGTCCAGGGATGGCGCGGCGTAAAGATGGCGTGGGCGACCGACACCTCGGGGCCGAGGAAGCCGAGATCGTACAGGTACTCGATCGGCGTCTTACCCCGCCGCCGGACGACCTCCTGAAAATCCAGCAGGTACTGGGCCGTGTGGATCTTGATGGGGCATTCGAGCTCGCGCGCCGCCAGCTTGGTGGCGGTCAGCAGCGCCGGCGAGCAGTTGTCGGCCTGGTAGGGAAAGAGAAAGGTGCGAATGCGGTCGCCGCAGGCGCCGTTGTAGCCGCGGGCAAACTCGACCGCCTGCTCGAGCCCCTCCCAACCCGCTGCGTCGAGCTGTGCCCACTCGATCGTGCCGTCGGGCTTGCCGCGCACACCGCCCGACATGTGCGGCAGCGCCAGGTAGGCACGCAGCCCGCTGCGACCCACGCACTCGACCAGCTCCTCGTCGCTCCCCAGCCGGCCGCGGTAGGGATGGCGGCCATAGTTGGGCACCATGACAAAGGTGGTCGTCCCGCTGCGCAGCGCGCCGGCCATGGCAAACTCGGCGCTGGCACGCCAGTCGGCCGGTCCCGGGCCGGCACCATGGTAGGCCCGCTCGGGCTGCACCCCCATCCCCAGGCTGCTGTTGTAGGAGTGGGGTGTGGCGTAGTCGAGCCGCGCGAGCTGCATGTGGATGCCAAAGGCCATGTGGTGGTTGATCAGGCCGGGGATAACGAGCTTGCCCCGTGCATTGATGCGCGTGTCCACCGGTCCCCCATAGCCGCGGCCGACAAAGGTAATGCGATCCCCCACATAGGCCACCTGTGCGTCCGGCAGCAGCACGTGCCCCAGCCCATGCGGAGCACCTTCCTGGCAGCCGACCACCGTGCCGCCCTCGATCAGGGTTACCGCCGATTCGCCTGTCATGCTGCGCCCTCGACCACGGGATAGCTGCTCGGAAAGAGCACGTCGAAGGGCTTGCCGGTGGGATTCTGGGCGGCGAGCCGCGCCCCCTGCCACCGGTGCGCGTCGCGGACAGAAGCCATGAGCGCGACCTCGTCCACCCCGGGCGCCTT
>JAXMCT010000004.1:0-2687 GCA_046349235.1 Hyphomicrobiales bacterium | reverse complement strand
CTGCCGCGCCACCTCGGGCACGCTCTGCATAACCAGCGGCGCAAAGGTCGTGACGATCGGAATCTTCTTGTCGAGCAGCAGTTGGATCGTGGCGTCGCTCATGCTGCCGCCGTGCTCTACGCAGTCGACGCCAAACTCGGCGACGCGATTGATGCACGCGTCGTAGGTCGCATGCGCCGTGATGGGCAGCCCGTTGCGGTGTGACTCGTCGATGACGGCGCGCAGTTCTTCGTCCGTGAACTCGAGCGTGTCGTGGCAGGCCATGATCTTGATCAGGTCGGCCCCACCGCGCACCTGCTCGCGCACGGCGCGCCGCATCTCGTCGGGGCCGCTCGCCTCGCGGCAGCACCAGTAGGTGTGGCCGCCGGTCTGGATGATCGCCTCGCCGCAGATGAGCAGGCGCGGGCCCGGGAAGATGCCCTGGACCACCGCCTGCTTGGCAAAGAAGTTGGCCTGGTTCATCCCCAGGTCGCGCACGGTGGTCACACCGGCCCGCAGGCTGATGAGCATGTTGCCGGCCGACTTGTAGGCGCTGATCTCGGGCGCGTCGTCCATCGACTGCCGCGCCAGGTCATGGATACCGTCCCAGGCAAGATGGGCATGGCTGTTGGTGAGGCCGGGCAGGATGGTGCCGCCGGTGGTTTGCGCTGCGGTGGCCTTCTCGCCCAGGTCGGCGGCGCGCCCCACGGCGGTAATTTTGCCGCCCTCGATTTCGACAAACCCCTCTTCGATGACCTCGTCGCCCACGCAGGTCAAGACACGGCCGAGGAGGATCCCCTGTTCCGCCGGCGGGTCGAAGAGCGGGCGGATGATTTTTTGGTAGCGCCAGGCAGCTGGTTCAGGCATGATGATTGCTCCTAATGACTGTTGATGTTGTTGGATGTGTTAGAGGGCGGCCCGCACGTGTTCGACCAGTTCCTCGGCGATCGTCTGCCAGGCCTCGGCAATGGGCGCGCCGGCCACGTGCGGCGTCAGGATCAGCCTGTCGCCGGCCAGGGCAAAGAACGGGTGGTCGGGCGGCAGCGGTTCGTAGCGAAAAACGTCGAGCGCCGCGCCGGCGATCTCGCCGGACTGCAGGGCTGTGACGAGCGCGTCCTCGTCGACGAGACGGCCGCGCGCCGTGTTGATAAAGTACGCCGATGGCTTCATCGCTCCAAATTCGGCGGCGCCGAAATGGCGGTCGTTGCCGCCCGGCGAGTCGTCAAAGCGGTGGTGCAGCGAGACGAAGTCGCTCGCTCCCAACAGTTCGTCGATCGGGCAGTAGGTGACGCCCAGGCTAGCCTCCAGCGCAGGGTCGTGACGGCGGCGCTGGGTGTAGAGCACACGCATGCCAAAGGCCCGTGCCCGCACTGCCACGGCACGGCCGATGAGCCCCAGCCCGACAATACCCAGCGTCTTGCGGTAGAGCACGCCAAAGTCGTGCAGGCCGATCCAGTTGTAGGTGTACTTCTTCTGGTCGGTCAGGATCGGCGTGCTTCGTTCGGGCATCCACGCCTGCGTCCCGGTCCGGGCGATCACGTCGAGCAGGTGGCGGCTGAGCACCATCATCAGCAGGATGGTGTGCTCGGCGACCCCCACCAGCGCGGTGTTGGGCAGGTCGACGGCGGGCACGGGCAGGTCGTCCGGCACCTCCGCCGACCCGGTGTCAAGCCGCGCGACGAGGCGTAGCGACGGCCCGGCCGCGTCGATCATGGCGGCGGTTACGCCGACGTTTTCGGTGAGAATGGCGGCGGCGCCCTCGGGCTCGCTCGTCAGCAGCCAGTCCTCCGGCAGCTGGCGCCGAATGGCAGCCAGCTGCTCGCTCCGCATCATGGGATCGGCGAGAAAGATGCGTACCTGTGTCATGCCATCAACCCCAGTTCCGTCAGCGCACGCGCGGCGCCGTCGAGATTGGCCAGCGACATGCTGGCATAGTTGGGCGCAAAGATGACGCCCCGGCCGCCGGCGCGATAGGTGGCCAGCACGCTGCGGTAGACGATGTCGGGCGTGCAGCGCGCCTGGTCCGGATGGACGCGCGGCGCGTCCACACCGATCCCCATGTAGACCGGAATCTTGCCCCCCACACCGCGCACGGCGTCGGCGCACTGGCCGTACACGTAGGTGTCCGGATCCATCCCCGCGGCCATCAGGTTGTCCCACGGCGCTTCCTGCAGCCCCAGCAGCTTGTACATCAGCGGCGTGACCTCCTGGGGCGTGAAGTCGGCGAGGAAGGTCTTGTGTAAATCCCCCATCTCCTTCATGTAGACCTGCCCCGACTGGTGCTGGTAGGTGATTGGCTTGACCCAATCGGCGTAGCGCGTCTGCTCGGCCCATGGCCACTGCGCCTTGCGGAAGGGGTTGAAGTGGTTGCGGTTCCAGATGTTGAGCCCAAACTCCAGGTCGGGGCTGCACCACTTGACCAGCCCATACAGCTCCCGGTCGAGGTCCTTGTTGCGTTCGAGCCAGAAGCGCTCCCAGAGCAGGATCTCGGGATTGGCGAGCAGCACGCGCAGAAACTCGATCAGGGCGCCGTCCACAAACTTGTTTCCGGCCCGCGCCGCTTGGAAGTACTCCCAGACGACGAGCATTGCCTTGCGCAGGGGTTCGGGGTCGATCCCGCGGCTCATCGCCTCGCGCCGGCAGTGCTCGCAGAAACAGCCGGGCGCCTGCCCGCTGATCATCTGGTCGAGCGGGCTGCGCCGCTCGTT
>JAXMCT010000003.1:0-9045 GCA_046349235.1 Hyphomicrobiales bacterium | reverse complement strand
AACCTCGGCGACCTCAACTTCCACAGCACCAAGATCGGCCAGTTCGACGGCAAGTGGCGCCTCTTCCTCCCCGCCAACGACGACCAACTGGTGGCCGTCATCACCCTCGACGGCGCCGTCGACTACGTGCTGCCGCGCCCGGTCTTCGAGGAATACCAATCGCCCGACGTGCCCTATAAGCCGACCGACACCCTCCTGGTCGGCGGCGAGCTCCTCATCGCCGACGGCTACGGCGCCAACTATATCAGCGGGGTCGACGCCGCCACGCAGCGCTGGACCCGCATCTTTGGCGGCAAGACCGAGAGCCCCACCGAAGACGGCAAATTCGGCACCGCCCACGGCCTCAACTTCAACCCGGTCCACCACCACCTGGATATCGCCGACCGCCCCCACTCCCGCATCCAGGCCCACGGCACCGACGGCCATTTTATCGGCTCCTACAAGCTGCCCGCCGGCGCCTGGCCCTGCGGCATCAGCTACGCCGAATACCGCGGCCGCTGGTACGCCGCCATCGGCTGCCTGCTCGACCCCCAGGAAGGCCGCCCCGCCCCCATCTACATTCTCGACGCACAGAGCTACGAGCTGCTCTCGACGATCCGTCCCAAGGAAGAACTCGGCGTCGATCTTGCGCAGCACCTGCACAACGTCCTGCTCTACAGCCACGGGGGCGAGCTCTACCTGGTCTGCCAGTCCTGGAACCCCGGCAACTACTTCGTCCTCCAGGCAGCATAAAGGCGGCACACCATGAAACTCACGCGTGATGTCTATGTGGTCGGCGGCGGCCGTTTTGGCTTTGGCATCTCCGGCCCGCTCGACTGCCACGTCTACGTCCTCGACAGCGGGAACGGCGAACTCGCCCTCGTCGACCCCGGCCTGGGCCTCGCCGGCGACTTCGACCTGGTGCTCCAGAACATGCGCGACGACGGCCTCGACCCCAGCCGCGTGCGCAAGCTCATCCTCACCCACTACCACTGCGACCACGTCGGCGCCGCCGCCGAGGCCTGCGCGCGGCTCGACGCCGAGGTCATCGCCTCGTACATCGCCGCGCCCGTCATCCGCAGCGGCGACGAACATGCCGTGGCGCTCGACGTCGCCAAGGCCGCCGGCTTCTACCCGCCCGACTACCACCTCCCGCCCTGCCCCGTCCACCGGGAAGTGCGCGAGGGCGACGAGGTGGAGTCGGCAACCGGCGCTCGACGTCTGGGAAACCCCCGGCCACTGCGACGGCCACCTGAGCTTCCACATTCACGGCGGCGACCGCACCTACCTGCTCGGCGCCGATCTCGTCTTCTGGGGCGGCCGCATCTGCTCCAGAACATCCACGACTGCCGCATCGACGCCTACGCCTCCAGCGTCGCCAAGGCCGCCGCCCTCGACTTCGACGCCCTGCTCCCCGGCCACCTCCAGATCTCCCTGCGCGGCGGCAAGCAGCACGTCGACCAGGCCGCCGCGGCCTTCCGCCAGCTAGGCGTCCCCCCCAACCTAATGTAGAACGACACCTCCAGGAGGTGTACCCACTTCCAGGAAGTACCCCCACCTCCTGGAGGTGTCGCTTACTGCCGCCCCTTCTGCTTATACAACGCCACGGCAGCAATGATCACCAGCCCCTGGATCAGCTGCTGATACCACTGGTTGACATTCAAAATCACCAGCAAATTGCCCATCAGCGCCAGCAGCAGCACGCCCCCCAGCGTCCCCACCAGCCCGCCGCGGCCGCCAAAAAGACTCGTGCCACCCAATATCACCGCCGTCACCGATTGCAGTTCGAGCCCATCCCCCACCACAGGGTCGCCTACCCCCATCCGGCTGAGATAGAGCAACCCCGTCAGCGCCGCCATCACGCTGCACAGCGTGTAAATCCCGTACTTGACCCGCGTGATCGGAATCCCCGACAGCCGCGCCACCTGCTCGCTGCCGCCAATGGCATAGACATACCGCCCAAACCGCGTCCGCCGCAGCACGACCATCATCACCACCAGCAGCACCAAAAACAGCGCCGCCGGCCCCGCGATCGGCCCCACGGCACTGTCGTAAAAGTGCAGCCACGCGGGCGACGCCCGCCCCACCGGCTTGGTGGTAATCCACAGCGAAATCCCCCGCAAAATGCCGTACGCGCCCAGCGTGGCGATAAACGGCGCCACATGCAGCCGCGTGATCACCGTGGCATTGAGCAGCCCGATGACCACCCCTAATCCCAACACGGCCGCAATCCCCAGCCACATGTTGTTCTCGTGCCCGTTCATCACCAGCGCCGCCACGAGCACCGAGAGCTTGACCACCGACCCCACCGACAGGTCGATGCCGCCCGACAAGATCACCACCGTCTGCCCAATCGCCACGATCCCGAGAAACCCCGCCTGTCGCAGCAGGTTGGACAGGTTGCGCGCGGTCAAAAACCGGTCGGACAGAAACGCCGCCAGCAAAAACAGGACGATCAGCAGCCCGTAGATCACCACCAGCGGCGCATGGCGACGCCATAGGACGGCGAGTGGATTGGATGCAGGTGTTGGGGCGATCGTGGTGCTCGTCATGCGCTTAGCACTCGCTGTTCCAGGCGGCCGGTGGTGGCCAATTCGACTATCTTCTCTTCGCTCGCATCGGCGGCGGCCAACTCGCCCACACACTCGCCGGCATGCATCACCAAAATGCGGTCGCTCATCCCCAACACCTCGGGCAAATCGGACGAGATCATTAGGATCGCCGCCCCCCGGTCGGCCAGCCGCCGCATCAGGTGGTAGATCTCCAGCTTGGCCCCCACGTCGATCCCCCGCGTCGGCTCGTCAAAGATGATCACCTTGGGCGTCGTCTCGAGCCACTTGGCGAGCACCACCTTCTGCTGGTTGCCGCCGCTGAGATACTGCACCGCCTGGTCCGCCGACTGCATCTGGATCGACAGCATCTGCCGCGCATCGGCGATCAGCGTGTCCTCGGCCCCCCGCCGCAGCAGCCCCCACCGCGCCAGTCGCGGGAGCACGAGCAGCGAAATGTTGTGGCGGATCGGCTGCGTGATAAAAAGCCCCTGCGTCTTGCGGTCCTCGGGCACCAGCGCCAGCCCCGCCCGGATGGCCCCTTGCGGCGACCGCGCCCGCAGCGGCGCCCCGCCGATCGTCACGCTCCCGCCGGTGACGGGGTCGGCGCCAAAGATCGCCCGCACCAGCTCGGTGCGCCCCGAACCCACCATCCCGGCCACGCCCACGATCTCCCCCGCCCGCACGGAGAAGCTCACGTCGCGCACGGCCGCGGTCCCCGCCTGCCCCGAATCGGCCGCCAGCCCCGCGACGGCCAGCACCACCTCCCCCGGCGCAGTCGTGGCCTTGGGAAAGATCTCCTCGAGCGGCCGCCCGACCATCATCTGCACCAGCTCCCGCCGCGTCACGCCGGCGACCGGTGCGGTGCCGACCACGGCGCCGTCCTTGAGCACCGTCACCTCGTCGGCGATCTCAAAAATCTCGTTCAGCCGGTGCGAGATATAAATGATGGTGACGCCCTGCTCCTTGAGCGAGCGGATCGTGGCAAAAAGCTGCTCCAGCTCGTGCCCGGCAAGGATAGCCGACGGCTCGTCCATCACGATCAGCTCTGCCCGCCGCGACAGCGCCTTGGCAATCTCCACCATCTGCTGCCCGGCGACTGTCAGCTCACCCACGGGCGTGTCGGGTGCGATCGCCACCCCCAGCTGCTGCAGAAGGGCCCCCGCCTGTCGCCGCATCGCCCCCGTATCGACCAGCCGTACCGCCGTGCGCGGCTCGTCGCCAAGAAAGATGTTCTCTGCCACCGTCATATACGGCAGCAGGTTGAGTTCCTGGTAAATGATGCGAATGCCCAGCTCGAGCGCCTGCCGCGTGGTGAGATGCGCGAAGCTCTTGCCGCCAAAGTCGATCGTCCCCCCATCCGCCTGGTAGGCGCCCGACAGGATCTTGATCAGCGTCGACTTCCCCGCCCCGTTCTCCCCCAGCAAGGCATGCACCGTCCCCAGCCGGCAGCGCAGCGACACATCGCGCAGCGCATGGATGCCGCCAAAGGTCTTCGTAATATTGCGCATCTCCAGCAGCACGCTGTCTGCTGAAGCATCGGCGGGCGCCGCGCTGGTAACTTCTTGGACTGGCATGAATGCTCCCCAACCCAAACATGTCCCCGGGACGTCTACGAACGCGAGCGTTCGCTACGTCCCGGGGACATTGACCACGTCTACTTCTGGTAGCCCAATTCCTTCATCTTCGCTTCCGACAGGAAGATCGGCCCAAACACGTCGTCGCTCCAAGCGGGGTTGTACAGCTTGTCGATGTCCTCGCTGTTGAGCGTCGCCGTCTCGGGCAGCACATCCTTGAAGTCGATAAACCGCTTGACCGGCTCGCCCTTCAACACCTTGATCGCCTCGTCGATGCAGATGATGCTCATCGCATTCGGATACTGCCAGCCGGCAAACTTGAGGTTGTTCTCCTTCGCCAGCCGCAGGAACCCATTCGAATACTCGCCGCCGGCCAACGGCGGAATCGGCAGCCCGGCCTCGAGATAAGCCTCGATAATGCCCTGCGACATCTGCGCGCCGCCCGACCAGATAGCCTGGATCTGGTCGCCGTACTGCGCGATCCACTGCTCGGCGATCTTCTTGGCCTCGGCCGTCGACCAGTTGCCGTACTGCGTGTCCAGCACCTTGATGTCGGGGTTCTTGGCCCAGACCGAGGTGGCGCCCTGCGCCATGATCTCCGCCGTGTCGACGCCCGGGATGCCGTTCATCTGCACGATGGTGCCCTTGCCGCCCAGCTGGTCCACCACCCACTGCGCCATACTGCTGCCGCTGTCGAAGAGATTGGTGCCGACCTCGGTGACGAAGTCGTCGGTCTCCACGCCGCTGGCGCAGAGGATGACCGGCACGCCCTGCGCCATCGCGCGTTCCACGGGGGCGCTCAAAGCCGCGCGGCCCATGGGCACCAGGATCAGGGCATCCGGATCCTGGCTCAGCAGGTCCTCGACCTGCGGCACCTGCGTGTCGGCGCTGCCGTTGGCGTCCGCATAGAGCAGCTCGGACACGACATCCTTACCCAGCTCGTCGACATGGGCGCGGGCATGCTCGTCAAAGAGCGCCGCCCACGAGTTCGTCGGCCCCTGGGCAGCCAGGGCGATGCGGTACGGGCCGTCCTTCTTAAATGGGGTCGTGTCGTACGTCTCGTCCTTGCGCCGCAGGACGCTGTCGAGGTACGGGTTGTCGCTGGTAGCAGCAGCCGGTGCGGCAGCCGCCTCGGTCGTCGCTTCTTCCGCAGCCGCCGCCGTAGCCTCGGCCGTAGCTTCCCCCGCAGGCGCAGCCGCCGGCGCCGGTCCCACCGCCGCGCACGCGCCCAGCAGCCCGACGAGAATACTCATCAAGGCCAAGATCGAAAACATTCGCAGCTTACGTGTGTACATCAGTCGTTTCTCCTTATCGTGGTTGCTACAAATAACCCATCTCAACACCACCTCCAGGAGGTACCCCCACTTCCAGGAAGTACCCCCACCTCCAGGAAGTACCCCCTACCTCACGCCTCCTGCTCAAAACTCGAGTACAGCGCCACGGCCGCAATCACCACCAGCCCCTTCACCACCAGCTGCACCTCGATGTCCAACCCCAACACCAACAGCATGCTGCTTAATACCTGCACCAGCAGCACGCCCGCCATCGTCCCCAGCAGGCTGGCCCGCCCCCCGGTGAACGCCGTCCCACCAATGACGGCCGCCGTGATCGAATCCAGGTCAAACCCGCGCCCCAAGTACCGGTCGACATACCCCACATACCCGCTGAGCACTACCCCCGCCACCACCGCCATCAGCGAGCAGATCACATACACGGCGATCTTCGTCCGGTCCACTGCCAATCCCGACAGCCGCGCCGCCTCCCGGTTGGCCCCCACCGCATGCACGCGCCGCCCCCACGGCGTGGCGTACAGCAGCAGGCTGAAGAGCGCCGTGAACCCCACCCACAGCAGAAACGAGATCGGCAGCGGCCCCAACGCCGCTCCCAACGTCCCCAGCGCCTCGGGCACCTGCCCGCTGGGAATCCCCCGTGTGTACGCCAGCGTCGCCCCGTTGACCAGCACCAGCATCCCCAGCGTCGCCACAAACGGCGGCACGTTGCGCTTGGTCACCAGCAGCCCGTTGCCGATCCCGATCAGCGCCCCCAGCCCCAACGCCAGCGCCACGGCGGGCAAGATCCCCGCATCCTGCCCCCCGCTCACCTGCGCGATGACCACCGACGTCAGCACCAGCACGCCCGTGACCGACAGGTCGAGCCCCGCCACCAGCATCACAAGCGTCTGCCCGATGGCGACCAGCCCCAGCTGCGACGCCTGCCGCAGGATCAGGAAGAGCAGGTTCCGGCTGTAGATCGACGGCGTAACGACCGCCGCCGCGACCAGCAGCACCAACAGCGACAGGTACACCCCGTACCGCAGCAGGAACCGCCGCCGCCGCACGGAGGCCGAGGCACGCGTAAGCCCGATTGCCTGCTCGCTCATGGTCTCAGGCCCCCGCACATGGTATATTGGCGAGAACCATCCCGCTCACCACAAAGGATACGTGTATGCATACCAAGCTTCTGATTCCAGGTCCCACCGAAGTTGAAGACACTGTTTTGGATTGGCTCTCCCGTCCCGTGGAGGCGCACTACGGCGACTACTGGGTGTCCGTCCACAACGAGACGATCGACCTGCTCCGCCGCGTCTTCGGCACCGAAGGCAAGGTCTTCATGCTTCCCGGCTCAGGCAGCCTGGCGGCCGACGCCGCCGTACAGTCGGTCTTTGCGCCGGGCCAGCGCGTCCTGCTGGGCATCAACGGCCACTTCGGCCACCGCTGGCGCGAGATCCTCGCAGCCAACGGCGTCGTGCCCGTCATCGTCGACATCCCGCCCGACCAGCCGCTGCCCCCCGAGGCCTTTGACGCGGCCCTTGCAGTCGACCCCGGCCTGGCCGGCATCGTCGTCGTCCACCTCGAAACCTCGACCAGCGTGCTCAATCCCCTCCAGGAGCTGGCCGCCGTCGCCCGCAAGCACAACCGCCTGATCATGGCCGACGCCGTCTCCTCGCTGGGCGGCACGCCGCTGCCGATGGACGAATGGGGCGTCGACGTCTGCGTCTCCGGCTCGCAAAAGTGCCTGGGCGGCGTGGCCGGCCTTGGCATCGTCGCCGTCAACGATCGCGCCTGGGGGGCCATCGCCAACCAGCCGGAGTACCCGCGCTCCTGGTACCTCGACCTGCGCCGCTGGCAGTGGTACGTCGAAAACTGGGGCGACTGGCACCCCTTCCCCGTGACCATGCCCTGCTCCGTGATCCTCGCCCTGCGCGCCGCCCTCCAATCGCTGCTGGCCGAAGGCCTTGACGCCCGCTTCGCCCGCTACGAACAGCTGGCGGCCCACCTGCGCGGCGGCCTCGAAGACCTCGGCATGCGCCTCTTCGTCCCGCCGGCCCTGATGGCCCCCGTCCTCACCGCCGCCTTCTGCCCCGAAGGCGTCGACTCGCAGGCCATCATCCGCTACCTGGCCCAGGAGCACGGGCTCAAAATAACCGCCGGCTTCGGCCCCTACAAGCCCTACGTCATCCGCGTCGGCCACATGGGCAACGCCATCACCGCCGCCGACATCGACCAGCTCCTCGCCGCGCTGCGCGAATTCCTGGCCGTGTCCGCGCCGCAGCGCATATCGTAGGGGCATAAGGTCCGGCGGAAAACCGTCACCAATCGCGACGAATCCCCCACCGCCGGACCTTGTGCCCTCCTGTTCTACAGGAGGCCCCTCCTGCTCTGCACGAGGCCCCCACTGCTCACCTACCCCGCCTGCCCCGCCGTCTGAGGCTTCGTATACTTCTCCGCCCACTCCACGCCTTCCCACGACGTAACCTTGGTCGGCGTGAACTTGATAAGATATCGCGGCCGGTCCGCCGTCGGCTCCAAATACTCCGGCCCATGCTCCCCTAAATACCGCACCGCCATCCGCCGGGCGATCGCCAAACACGCCCCCGCCATCGGCGCCGGCCCAAACGCGATCTCCGCCCGCCCGCGCATCAGCACCCGCGTATACGGGCTGTTGTCCAGCGCGCACGAGATCGCCACATTCGGGTTGCTCAGCAGGTGCCGCACCCACGCCGACCGCTCGCGCGGCACGATCCACATCGACTCGCCGTCCCACTCCTCCCACACGGGCGTAATGTACGGCATCCCCTCCTCGTCCACCGTCGCCACGCGCGCCACCACGGGCCCGGCCAAGAACTCGGCCAGCTCCTCCGCGGTCAGCCCGCGCATCTTCCCCATCCATTCGGGATACTTGCCTTGCGCCATGTCGGTGCACCTCCACGAAATGCAGGTCAGTGTTCAGATGTATTGTTGGTCTACGCCGGGGCATTTTGCGCTTGGACGGCTAAGTCTACCACTGGCAGTGCGGGCGGGCAACCGGCAGAAATATGATACAGGGAAAATCTGAGAGGGTGAGAGGGTGATGGGGTAAGAGGGTGACAACGCGATCCGTAGGGGCATAAGGTCCGGCGGCAACAACCCACCCTTGGCGGCGACACCTCCCACCGCCGGACCTTGTGCCCGCCTACACTGCAGACGGCCCCGCATCCTACCGCCCCCCAAAAATCTAGACACCAGCCCAAGATAGTGGCAAAGTAAAACGACCATCAACGCAGCCCAAGGAGCACCGGTGCCAGGCAGCAATTCGACGCCACAGGTATATTCGCAGCGGCTGGGAGCACTGGCCCCCGAGCAGTTCGGGGCTGCCCTCGCACGCTTTGCGCTGGGCGACTTTGTCGCGGCCGCCCCCATCGCCGGTGGCCTCTTTGGCCAGAACGTCTTCGTGACAAGCACGCAGGGGCAGTACGTCCTGCGCGGCAGCCCGCATTATCCCTGGCAGTTCCCCAAGGAGCAGTTCGGGGCCGCGCTGCTGCATGCGCGCACACAGGTTCCCGTCGCTCACCCCTACCTGCTCGATCCCACAACCGCTATCTTCGGCTGGCCCTACCTGCTCATGCCCCGTCTCCACGGCACGCACCCGCTCGCCGCACACCTCTCCCTGGCCGAGAAACT
>JAXMCT010000002.1:0-13184 GCA_046349235.1 Hyphomicrobiales bacterium | reverse complement strand
CGACCCCGCCGAAGGCAACCCCAACAGCGACGAATCCGCCGCCACCGTCCTCGACGCCGAATCCTGGGCGCAGGTGGCCGAACTGACAGGCAAGATCGAACCCTCCACCTTCGCCGCCTATCTCGACGAACTCGGCCGCTGGTACAACAACGCCGACGTGATGGCGGAACGCAACAACCACGGCCACCTGCTGATCCGGGAGCTGCAGCGCCTCGGCAGCCTGCGTGTGCTCGAAGGCTGCGACGGCCGGCCCGGCTGGCTCAGCACGGTCAAGGGCAAGCCGCTCCTCTATGGCCTACTCGCCGACGCCGTGCGGGAGGGCGCCTGCGTAATTCGGGGCAGCGAAACGGCGGCGCAGCTGGCCTCGATCGAGGCCTCCACCCTGCGCGCGCCCGCAGGACTCCACGACGACCGGGCAGACGCCTTTGCCCTGGCGATCGCGGCCGTGGCGTGGAAACCGGATGTCGGCGCGAGCACGATGATCGTGCAGGCGGATCCCTTGTCTGTCTACGATAGGAGCAATTGGTGAGACAGCGACCTATGACCCCGATCCAACGTTTTGCCACCTGGCTCGCCGCCGTGACGCTGGTCCCTCCCGGCCGGCCGCATGATGCCTTCATCCCAATCGTCCCGCCGCAGGGCGTGGCCGATAAGGGCTGGGGGGAGCTGCAGCGGGAGATGGACGACGCCCGCGAGGCGTGGCGGCAGAATCCCCTCGCCCGCCGCCTCGTCGGCATGGTCACCGCCTATGTGGTCGGCAACGGCATCACCCTGCGCAGCGAATACGCGCCCCTCCAGCGCTTTATCGACGACTTCTGGGGGCGCAACCAGATGGACCAGCGCATCCCCGAATGGTGCGACGAACTGTGCCGGGCCGGCGAGATCTTCCCCATTCTCTTCACCAACCCGCAGGACCGCACCTCCACCGTCCGCTGTGTACCCGCCTCGATCGTCGAACGCATCGCGTGGCGCGAAGGGGACTACGAGGCGGAGCTGCGCTATCGGGAGATGGGCCTCCCGGGTGCAGATGAACGCTGGTGGGTGTCGCCCCTGCACCCAGACGCGGCGAACCTCGCGACGCCCGTGATGCTCCACTACGCCGTGAACCGGCCGGTGGGCGCCCTGCGCGGCGAGTCGGACCTGGCGCCGATCCTCCCCTGGCTCAAGCGCTACTCGCGCTGGCTCGAAGATCGCGTCCGCCTCAACGCCGGCGTGCGCGCCTTCCTCTGGGTCGTCAAAGCGCCCGCCCGCCTCCGCACGGAGTTAGCCGAACGCTACCGCCAGCCCCCCGAACCCGGCAGCGTCATCATCGCCGACGAACAAGAGTCGTGGACCGCCGTTGCCCCCAACCTCAACGCCAACGACGCCGCCAACGACGGCCGCGCCATCCGCTGGATGATCGTCGCCGGCGGCCCCGGCACCTCCCTCCTCGATCTAGGAGAAGGCGAGGATTCCAACCTCGCCACCGGCCAGGTGATGACGGAGATGCGCCGGCGGTTCCTGCGCCGGCGCCAGGCGTACCTGGCCTGGCTGCTCACCGACCTCCTGTTGGTGGCCTGGCGCCGCTATGTCGCCGGCGAACGGCGGCTGCGCCACAACGTGACGGCCGCCGACATCACGGCGGTGCTGCCGGATATCAGCGTCGAGGACAATCAGAAGCTGGCGCAGGCCGCCATGCAGCTGGCGTCCGGCTTGAGCACCGTGGCGCAGCTGGTGGGGAATGGGCCGGCGTACCGCAAGCTGGCGCTGCGCTGGTTTGTAAAGTTCGCCGGCGAGCAGATTACAGAGGGGGAGATCGCACAGATGATCCACGAAGGCCACGAAACATATGAACGACGGGCAGAGGGGGACCAATGAAGGACAATTCGCCGGAGATGTTGTTGGCCAGTGAGCCGGCGGTGGCCGAGGCTTGTGTGCTTTGGGCCGGCTTGGACCGCACGGAGCTGCGCAAGCAGCAGGCGGCGGGCGAACTCCAAGAGCTGGAGTTTGAAGCGATCGTGTTCCGGTCCGCCTATCCCAACTGGAACTACGTCCGTTTCCGCGCCGAGGAGATGGATGCGTTTGCGGCGAGCTTTGTGGGTGTCCCCTTCCTCCGCAACCACGACATGCAGGACATCGCCGCACGCGACGGAATTGTAACGGCATGTTGGATGGACGGGCCCGATCGCAGCGAGATGCACGCGCAGGTCAGGCTGACCACAGAAGAAGGCATCCGGGACTTTCTCGCCGGGCGCATCGATCGCTTCTCAATTTCCTGGTTCAAGCGCGGCGCAACCCTCTGTTCGGTCTGCAGCAAGGATGTCTTTGGCAGCGAGTGCCCCCATGTGCCAGGGCGAATGTACCCAGTGCACGGCCATGAGCAGCTCTGCGAAATGGTGCAGATCGAGCCCCTCGGCCGCGAGATTTCGGCAGTCAACGTGCCTGCCTCGGCGGGCACCCAGATCCTCAGCGAACTACTATCAGCGTTACTACCTTTCAAGGAGCACATCATGGAACAACCAATAGCCGAACAAGTGGCACCCATCGTTTCCGCCCCTCGCTCGGCGCCAACTACCTCGGCCCCAGAAGAACCTGTTGCGCCGAGCCTGGGGCGGGACCCCGCCGGCGCGCTCGCTCTCGTCCCACCCGATCTCCTCGCCCTCCGCGCCGACCTGCATGCCGAACTCAAGGACCTCAAGCTCGCCCGCAGCCGCCTGCAGCTGGAGACGGCGCTGGAGGGGTCCGGCCTGCCGGACGCGGCGCAAAACCTCATCCGCCAGGTCGCCCAGCAAGCAGGGGGCGGCCAGCAGCCGGAGTGCCTGGACATGGCGGAGGTCGACCGCCTCATCGCGGCACAGAAGGCGGTCCTCGCCGCAGCCGCCCAGCCCACCGTCGTCTCCGGCCTGCACCCGCTGACCGCCCGCGACCTGCGCACGGGGCTGGACGACATGCAGGAGGCGCTGGACTGGTGCCTCGGCGTCCAAGGTGGCCCGGTGCCGCCGCCCTCCCTGCGCAACGTGCGCGATGTCTACCTCGCAGTGACGGGCGACGTCGACTTCTACGGCGTCTACAACCCCGACCACAGCCGGCTCTCGGCCGCCTCCACGACCACCCTCCCCGGCCTGGCGCGCAACAGCCTCAACAAGGTCGTCCGCCAGCACTACGACAACCTGGCGACCTTCCGCTGGTACGAGCGGATCGTCGACGTCGTCGCCCACGACGGCAGCACGCAGGACATCGACCTGGTCATGGTCGACGGCCTCGCCAACCTGCCCACGGTCGCCGAAGGCGCCGCCTACACCGAGGCCGTCACCGGCGACGCCCGCGAGAGCATGGCCTTCGGCAAGCGCGGCGTCTACGTCGGCATCACCCTCGAGATGTTCCGCCGCTCCGACATCGCCAAGATGCAGGCGATCCCGCGCGAGCTGGTCAAGGCCGCTATCCGCACCCGCAGCGCCGCCATCGGGGGCATCTTCACCGCAGCCAGTGGCGCCGGCCCCACGATGGTCGACGACAGCACCGCCCTCTTCCACGCCAACCACAGCAACCTGGCCACCGTGGCCTTCTCCGCCGCCGAATGGGCCGCCGCCCGCAAGCGCATCTTCAGCCAGACCGTCCCCGGCACCGGCTCCAAGCTCGGCCTCTGGCCCACCTTCGCCCTGCTCCCGGTGGACCTCTACGACACCGCCCTCGAAGTCTTCGGCTACGGCACCGGCGACGTGGGCAAGCCCAACAGCGGCGGCACCGCCCAGACCGTCAACCCCTACGGCGAATCCCGCCTGGGCGACCCACGCCCGATCCCCGTCGTCGTCCCCGAATGGACCGACGCCACCGACTGGGCCCAGATCGTCGACCCGCGCCTCCACCCCGTGATCCAGATGGCGTATGCCAGCGCGCCCCAGGGCGGCATCCACGCCCTCCCAGAAATCTACGAGGTGCGCTCGGAGACAGCAGGGCTGATGTTCACCAACGACACCCTGCCCATCAAGATCCGTGACTGGTGGGCCTACGGCGTGGCGACACATGTTGGGGTGGGCAAGAACAACGTCGCGAGTTGACGACCATGTGCCGGGGAGGGGGAAACGTGCCGGGGACGTCCGAACGTCCCCGGCACGTTTCCCCCTCCCCGGCACATCGCCCTAATCAACAAAATCCAACAAATCAAGGTTCAGACAAGGATCCCATATGAGCAACCTACTCTGTATCTCCTTCAGCAGCCAG
This sequence comes from Hyphomicrobiales bacterium, assembly GCA_046349235.1. Taxonomy (GTDB): domain Bacteria; phylum Pseudomonadota; class Alphaproteobacteria; order Rhizobiales; family Aestuariivirgaceae; genus Aestuariivirga. The sequence continues at coordinate 8,984 of JAXMCT010000002.1, read as the reverse complement.
GCCCAGGGCGACGCCGACGCCGTCCACGGCTTCATCGCCCCCGTTGGCCTCACCCTCGTCGGCGTCACCCTCTATCCCGAAGCCTTCACCGGCACCCCCACCGGCTTCACCGTCGACGTCAACGTCGGCGAAACCGAGGCCGTCAAAGCCCTCGCCGCCAACACGGCCGGCACCGCCGGCGAGTGGAAGGCGGGCCATCTCGGCGGCAGCAAGGTCGCCGTCCCCATCGCCGCCGGCGCCGCCGTCACGCTCGACGTCAACCTCGCCGGCGGCACCACGCCCACCGCCGACTACGACGTCCACCTGTGGCTGCTGGAAGGGACGGTCTGATGGCCGGCGCAGGCGACCAAGGGGTCGCTGGGGGAATCGCCGACCGCCTGCTGGCGTTAGAGGCTGCAGTCGCCGAACTGCGCACGCTCATCGGTGGCAGCAACCCCGGCCCGGCTCCCGAGCCCACCGCCATGGAGCACTTGGCCCAGCAGTTGGGCAATGCGCGGCTGGCCGCCGTTCTCGTCCGTGCCGGCTACACGTCAATCGACGCGGTTGCCGCGGCGCCGGACGAGGCGCTGCTGGCCGTCGACGGCATCGGCGACAAAGCCCTGGCCACCATCCGGGCGCGCCTGGCATAGGCGACACCTCCAGGAAGTACCCCACCTCCAGGAGGTACCCACCTCCAGGAAGTACCCACCTCCAGGAAGTACCCCACCTCCAGGAGGTACCCACCTCCAGGAAGTGTCTTAGAGAAAGGCTGAGCCATGACCACAACCGCCACCACCCTTAAAACCGCCCTCCTCTCCCTTGCCGGCGCCTCCTTGGCCACCGACGGGTGGGAAGACCCCGTCCTGGCCGAGGCCCTCACGCAAGGCCTCGCCGACCTCAACGCCTGGCTGCCGCCGATCGAGGTGTCGTTCACGGTATCAACGCCCGGCGCCGAGCAGGACCTCAACACCCTGGCGCCCCAGCAGATCCTCGCCCTCGCCACACCGTGGGAAGCCACCAGCGAATGGCGGACGGCGGCGGTGCCCTGGCGGCTGACCGCACCCGGCATGGTGATGCTGCCGGAGGCCGCGACGGCCGGCCAGGTCCTGCGGGTGCGCTACCGCAAACTCTACACCGTCCAAGGCCTCAGCGCCGCCCAGGCGACGACCCTGCCGCCATCAGCCGAGCGCACCCTGCTCCTGGCCGCCGCCGCCCATGCCTACCTGATCCGCTACCGCCAGCTCTCCCGCCGCCCAAGCACGGCCCCGAGTGACCTGACCGCGTGCAAGGAGTTGGCGGAAATATACCGGCGGCAGTTTGAAGGCATGGTGCTGCCGGACGCGGGGCCGGCGCCGGCCTGGCCGAAGATGGGACTCTAGCCCGTGCGTGCATTGAGCGCAGAGCTGCTCGAAGTGCAATCCCACCCGGACGCGCTGGCCACGGTCACCGTCCGCTGCAAGCGCCGCAGCACCCTTACCGGTGACCCGCTGCTGTGGCGCCCTCTCTTCAAGCACACCTCCGCCAACCTCCCGTACGGCGACCCCCATGTCACGGCGGCGGCCTGTGCCTGCGCGCAGGGGGGTACCATCCTGCGCGTCCTGCGGTCTGCGGCCGCCGGGAAGATCGGGGTACAGCGCTTCACCGTTACCAACTGGACGGGCAGCGGGACAAGCTGGCCGAGTGCGGCGACAAGTGCGTTGACGGCGGCGCCGGTGCCGGTGGCGGCATTGACCAGCAGCGACGCCAAGGAATCGACACCGGGCGCCGGCCGCATCGGCAGCGAGATCCGGGTCCTGTATGGCGACGGCGGGAAGCTGTACTGCGTCCGCTCGACGGACGACGGGGTCAGTTGGGGCGCGCCGGTGGTGGCCTACGACGGCGGGCTTAACTACTTGGGGTTCAACAACATCAGCGTCAACGCATACGGATCCACGTGGCTTTGCGTCTGCAACGGCTACAACACAAAGGGGATCCCGGTCGTCCTGGGCTTCCATGATGCCGGTGGAGGGTGGGTCACTTGGCGCGAGCAGCACCCGGCGAACTATGGCCATTGGCAGGTGGCAGGGGTGCGGCCTGGGCCCGAAGCAGCGCCAAACTGCCGGGCATATGTGTACCTATATGGCACCGACTACGATGCCGCTGGGACGGGCTGGAACAGCCTGGCGTGCCAGGGGGTCCAAGTGAACAGCAGCGGCGTGTTTACGGCGTGGGGCAGCCGCACAGTGGTGGACCGCGCCGGCGTCGCCGGTGCCGCGGCCTACGATCGGGTGCGCTTTGGCGAGGGCGGCGGGGCCTACCTGTTCGCCATGCAGGAGCGGGCGGCGGCCGGGTATTGGTTTGTCGCCTCGCTCTATGCGCTGCCCGGCAACGCCGACATGGAAGAGCCGGTCTTCTTGGGTCCGGCTGACACCCCGGCCGGTGGGGGCACGGTCAGCGGCGAGACGCTGCAGCCCCTGGCAGGGGGCCGGCGCGCCTGGCTGGTCGGCGCCGGCGAAGTGTGGGCGTCGGCCCAGTCAGACGCAGCCCTCGATCTGGCGGAGCGGACCTATACGCCGACCACCTACCGCTGCGACGTGACCAGCTCGGGCGGCGGGGTGCTGCAGCTGGAGCTGGCGCGGCAGGGCTCGGCGCTGCCCTCGCTCACACCTTCTGCCGGTCCGGCGGTCGAGGGGTTTGGGGCCGTCTATCCGCCCGATGTCTATGTGGGGGACATGCTCTGGCTGGACCGCACGCTGAGCGTGGGGGCGGCGTCAGGCACGCAGTCGCTGGCCTTCCGGGTGGCGGCCGTGACCTATCGCCGCGACACGCTCGCGGTGCTGGCGCTCGATGCGCTGGGTGTCCTGGCGCACATGCGGCCGCGGCGGGCCAAGGTGCTGATGAAGAACGACCGGCTGCGCATGGCCGACGTAGAAGCCATCTGCCACTGGGCAGGGCTGACGACCAAGGGCACGGGCACCCTGCCCAACGCCGTCTATCCATCGCCCGGCTTTCTCTGGAGTGCCAATGAGTCGGGGCTGGGCGCCATGTGGCGGTACCTGGCAGACCAGGCGGTGGCGCTGCGCAGCGATGGGGCCGACGTCGCGCAGGACCATACGCGTATCGAGTTTCTCCCCCTGCCCCTGGCGTCGAGCTACACGTACGTGTCGCCGCACGGGCTGGCGGAAGGGTATGGGACGCACGAGATCGCCGACTGGGCGCTGACGCATGATGGGCGGGAGACGCGGCTGTTCGTCGCAGTGGGGCTGCGGGCCGGCGCGTCGGCGACGACGGGCGAGGCCTGGGCGATGGCGGGTGTACGGGCAGGCAGTAATGGCGCCCGTCCTCCAGATGGAGTGCGGCCCGCGCCCTATGTGGCGGTGGACCGGTCGATGGCTTGGGCCGATGGCTCGTTGGCAGCCCGGGTAGCGGCGGAGGCGGCCAAGCTGGCGGCCGGGCTCTCGTTCGGCTGGATCGAGGCCGCGGCCAACCTGGGGATCGAGCTGTATGACGTGGTGACGGTGGATGCGACGGACGTGCGTGTCGTCGGCATCACGGAGACGTGGGACCGCGGCCGGCTGCGGCAGCGGCTGGAGCTCGCGGAAGTGAACTCGTTTGGGGTGTGGCAGGGCTGAGAATCCACGAAGAAAAAGAATCTGAGTTTCTTTGAGAAACTCAGTTTCTGGAAGCGACGATAGGAGGGTGATGGGATGATGGAGATGATTTCGGGCGAAGCAGGTGTCCTGCGCACGGCGCTGGGCGTGGTCCTCGGCATGGACGGCATTGATGCGCGCGTCCGCCTCTACTTGTGGTCAGGCGGGGTCGAGGATGCGGTGCTGCCGACGTTGAACGCGGCGCGCTATCCGGTGGGCGCGCAGGTGATAGTAACTTTTCTCAGCGACCGCACCGCCAGCGGGATGGTGCTAGGGACGGTCGAGGGGCTGCTCTCCTGGCGCCGGACCGCGCCGCCGGCCTTCGTCGAGCGCATCCAGCCGCACCTGCAGGCTGCGATCGCCAGGTGCCACGGCCTCGATCCCTCGCTCACGGTGATGGAGAACGCCTTCACGCTTGATCCAGATGACGGCCAGGGGCTGTTCTGTGCCGCGATCCTGCTGGCGGACGGCCGCGTCTTCTTTATGCCGGGGCAGTCGGGGGTGCGGACCGCGGTGATCAAGCCGCACATCTGGGATCCGCACACAGGGAGCATGCACCAGGTGGAGGTACCCTGGGAGGCAGGCAGCGGGGCCGAGTTTGGCGGCGGCTGCCTGCTCCAGGATGGGCGGGTGTTCCTGGTGCCCGCGTGGACCAGCGCGAGCGCGCAGGCGTATGTCTACGACCCCGAACTCGACCGGCTGACGCCGGCGGGGGAAGCCGTGGTAACCGGATACAACAGCTGCGTGCTGCTGCCCGACGGCCGGGTCCTGCTGATACCGTGGAGTGCGACGAGCCCCCTGCTCTACGACCCGCGGGCGGACACCATGACCGTCTCGGCGGCCGCCACGCCCCCGGAGCTGCAGACAGGGGCCGACTTCACGGGTGGGCAGCTGCTGCCCGACGGCCGCGTGCTGCTCGTGCCCAACCAGGCGCCGGGTGCGCTGGTCTACGCCCCCGCAGCCGACAGCCTGGCAGTGGTGGCCGTGGACCTGGGTGGGGCGAGCTGTGGCAGTGGGGTGCTGCTCCCGGACGGGCGAGTGCTCCTGCCGATCAGCTATGGCGAGGGGAAAACCGTGATCTTTGACCCTGAGACGGACTCCTGCCCCGTCACCACGCCCCCCTCGCATCCCGGCGGCTATCACGCCGGCGGCGCGCTGCTCGCCGACGGACGGGTGCTGGTGGTGGCGGGGCAAAACGGCGACCTGGTGGACTGCCGCATCTGGGATCCAGCGGACGACACGTATGCGCCGGTGCAGGAATTTTTGCCGGTGCCTGCGATTGGCCAGGGCGCGTACGCGGGTGGATGTGTGCTGCCCGCTGGGCGGGTAGTGTTTACGCCCTGGTATTCACGGCACCTGGTGGTGTGGGAGCCGGGCCTTGGCGCGAGTTTTGGGCGCGATGTGGCGTTGAGTGGGTTCTGGAATCGGTGGCCGTAAATACTAGTGGATGTCTGCGCCAGCGCATGGGACCGGCAGTATGAGGCGATATTTTGGGGGAAGATCATCCACGGTGTGGTCCAGCCGTTTGTCGAACAGCCTTAGGCATTTGAATCTGCGTAGGCAACTTGGGGGCACTTCCAGGAGGTGGGGCACTTCCAGGAGGTGGGGCACTTCCAGGAGGTGGGGCACTTCCAGGAAGTGGGGCACTTCCAGGAGGTGGGGCACTTCCAGGAGGTGGGGGTACCTCGCCGCTCACGCCGCTGGCCCGCCCAACGCCTGTGCCACGGCATTGGCCAGCAGCCAGGTGCTGGGCGGCTTGTCCAACCGCGCGACGACGCCGGCGCCGTCCAGGCCCGTGCGGTCCTCGTCGAAGGGGTGCCCGCTCATCAAGATGACCGGCGTGCGCACGCCCTTCTGCCGCAGCGCCTTGACGAGGCCGATGCCGCCAAGGCGCGGCATGACGACATCGCTGATGATCAGGTCCGCCTCGCCGCGCCCCTCCAGCAGCCAGGTGAGCGCCTCCTCGCCGTTGGCAGCCTGCGCCACCCGGTAGTGACACAGCACCAGCAGGTCGACGACCGAGCGCGCACCGCACCCTCGTCCTCCACGACCAGGATGGATTCGCCGTGCCCATGCGGCAGCAGCCCGTGCACCGCTGCCCGGGTACGTGGTTCCCCAGCCGCAACCAGCGCAGGCAGATAGATGGTGAAGGTTGTGCCGGCCCCCAGCTCGCTCGCCACGGTAATGTGGCCGTCGTGCAGCGCTACGATCCCGTGCACCTGCGCCAGGCCCAGGCCGGTACCCTTGCCCAATGCCTTGGTGGTGAAGAACGGCTCAAAGATGTGGGTGAGGTTATCAGGAGCGATGCCGCTGCCCGTGTCGCTCACCACAAGCCGCAGCCAGTCGCCCGGGGCCATGCCCGGGAACGGCGGCGAGGCCTCGGACCCAGTTGCAGGCGCCCCAATTCAATCCGCAGCAGCCCGCAGGCGGCCGGCATCGCATCGCGGGCGTTGACGGCCAGGTTCATGATCAGCTGCTGGATGCGCGTGGGGTCGGCCAGCACACGGTATTCGCCCTGCTGGGCATCGAGCTGCAGCTCGATGCTCTCCGGCAGCGTCTGGCGCAGCAGCTTCACCTGCTCCTTGAGCAGCGGCAGCAGGTCCAACCCCTGCCGCTCAAACACCGACTGGCGGCTGAAATCGAGGATCTGGCGGATCATGCGCGTGGCGCGTTCGGCCTGCGCCATGATTGTCTGCGTCTGGCTGCGCTCTTTTGCGGTGAGGCTCGGCGCGCCGCCAACAGCTCGGCGTAGATGGAGATGACCGACATGATGTTGTTAAAGTCATGGGCGATGCCCGCCGCCAGCTGGCCGACGGCTGCCAGCCGCCTCCTGCCGCTGCAGCTGTTCGCGCTCCAGCTCGACCAGCTTGCGCCCCGTGATGTTTTCGTGGGCGACCACCAGCCGCGGCGGGTCGCCCACCGGCATGCGCGAGATGCGCACGACAAACCAGCGCTGCTCGCTGGGGCTGTGGCAGGGATACTCAAACTCCGCCAGGTCGGTCTCGCCCGCCAGGACGGCCGCCATGCCGTCCAGCCACTGCTGCGCCTCGCTACAGCCCCCGGCGGCAGCCGCCCGGCACACCGCCACATAATTTGCCCCTTCGCGCAGGCTGCGGGTGCGGGCCGCAGCCCCTACATCCGCCGGCGGGCTTGGCGGCAAATTTGCAGGAAGATTCTGTGCCCCAAACTCGCGCCAGGCGCGGTTGACGGCCACGATCGTGCCGTCGGCATCGATGATAGCAATGTGGGCCGACAGGCCGTCGAGCGTGGCGCGGGCAAATTGTTCGGACTCCACCCGTGCCAGTTCAACGCTTTTTTCGGAAATGTCGATATGCGAGCCAATCATGTGAATGGGGGTGCCGTGTTCGTCATACACCAACGGCCGCGAGAGGGATCAACGGTAGGAACCGTCCTTGTGACGCATGCGAAACTCTTGCTCATAGTTAGGCCAGGGTGCAGCCACAAACCTGAGCGCAGTCGCATGCGCGTGCGCCAGGTCTTCCGGATGGACCCGCCGCGCCCACTCCTCAAAGTCGTCGCCGATCTCGTCATCGACATAGCCAAGCTGCCGCTTCCACTCGCGCGAGTGGTGCACCCGGTTGGTGACCAGGTCCCAGTCCCAAAGGCCCACGTTTACCGCCTGCATCGCCAGCCGCAGCCTCTTCTCCAGCAGGCGTTCGGATTCTTCGGCGCGTGCGCGCAGTGATGTCGGCGGCGACGACCAGAACGTGGGCTGTACTGCCGCCGTGCGCCGGTCAGCGGCGCCGCACGTACGTCGAAGACTTCACCGGTAGGGTAGTTCAGCACGTAGCTCTGCTCGATCCCTCCAAGCGCAGCAAGCAGGTGAGGCTCCGCCTGGGCAAGCACGGCCGTCGGCATGATCCCGGCCAGCGGCATGCCGACGATGGCGGTGCGCAGCCGGCTCGACCTAGCCAGGGGGCTGCCGCCGGCGAACACCACGTGCAGGTGGCGATCCAAAATAAACAGGAGGCTGTTGGGCAGGTGTTCGGCCAGCTCCTGGTAGTGCAGCTGGATCTGGCCATCACTCGAAAATTCGCTGATCATGGTCTATCCCTCCACAGGCGGCGCAGAAAGGACAATGGCGGCGTGGATCGCGCATGCTGGTTGGAAGATAAGCGCCAACGCAGGCTGGGAATCGTGCGGCGCCTTCGGGCAGCTGCCAGCAGGTGCAGGGAGGCGTAAAAATAGATTTGCGTTGGGATAAAACCATTGTAGCACGCCTGTCTCCCACACCTAATTTGCCCTGCGGGCGGGCAGCTTCCAGTCTGAGCGCGCAGGACTTGACGGCGGGCGATCGCGTGCACTAAAGTCAGGAGGCACACGCAAAACCATATCGCTTAATCACGCAGGGAGAAATACAGATGGAATATCGAGTACTCGGCAGCTCGGGGTTCAGCGTCCCGGTCCTGTCCTTTGGCACGGGGACCTTTGGCGGCAACCACCCCTTCTTTGGCAAGTGGGGTTCCAGCGACGTGAAGGAGGCCACCCGCCTGGTCGACCTCTGCCTGGAGGCCGGCGTCAACATGTTCGACACGGCGGACGTCTATTCGTTCGGCCAGTCGGAGGAGATCCTGGGCGAGGCAGTCAAAGGCCGCCGCGACAAGGTGCTGCTGGCCACCAAGGCGACCTTTGGGATGAGCGACGACCCCAACGACGTAGGCTCCTCGCGCTTCCACCTGATCCGCTCGTGCGAACAGAGCCTGCGCCGTCTGCAGACGGATTATGTCGACGTCTACACGATCCACGGCTTTGACGCCCGCACATCGGTGGAGGAGACGCTGCGGGCGCTGGATACGCTGGTGCAGAGCGGCAAGGTGCGCTATATCGCCTGCTCGAACTTCTCGGGTTGGCACCTGATGAAGTCGCTGGCGGCTTCCGATCGCTACGGCTGGTCGCGCTATGTGGCGCACCAGGCGCACTACTCGCTGCTGCGCCGCGAGCTCGAGTGGGAGCTGATGCCGCTGGGGCTCGACCAGAAGGTGAGCACGATCGTCTGGGGTCCGCTGTCGCAGGGGCGGTTGAGCGGCAAGTTCCGCCGGGAGCAGCCGATGCCCGCCGGCAGCCGCGTCGCCCAGGGTGCGGGCGAGGGCCCGGCCATCGCCGACGAGTGGTTATACAGCGTAATCGACGTGCTCGACGCCATCAGTGCGGAAACCGGCAAGACCGTGGCGCAGGTCTCACTCAACTGGCTGCTCCAGCGCCCGACGGTGGCCAGCGTCATCATCGGCGCCCGCGACGAAGCCCAGCTGCGCGACAACCTCGGCGCCGTCGGCTGGAATCTCACCGCCGAGCAGGTGGCGCGCCTGGATGCCGTCTCCGAGCTCGACACCATCTACCCCTACTGGCACCAGCGCG
>JAXMCT010000001.1:0-2237 GCA_046349235.1 Hyphomicrobiales bacterium | reverse complement strand
CTCCGTCGAAGAGATCGCTGACCTGCGCCGCCTCCTCCACGTGACCGGCGACGCCCATCGCGTGCGCGCGCTCAACCAGGAATTGGTCGACCGCTTCGACCGCGAGGTTACAGAAATGCAGGCACTCCTGGCCAATGCCCGCCAGCTTACAAGCCCCGCCCCGCCACCCCGCGTGGAACCCGCTGCTGGGGCGCAGAGCGGCCCTGGCACTCATGGCTTCTCCGCCGCGCACATTGGCTCCGACCACCAGGGCGGCGCGGGGACTCCCGGCACTTCGGACTGGGCGCCGGTTTCGCCTGCTGCAGCCCTCTCCTCAGTAGCCGTATCCACCAAGGAACGTCACGAGTTGGAAGCTGCTGCTAAGCGCATGTTTGGCTACCCGAAGCTTCTTTCAGGCCAGGCCGAGGTCCTCGCCTGCGTCCAGCGCCGCGAACATGTCCTGGCGGTCATGCCCACCGGCGCCGGTAAGTCGCTCTGCTACCAGCTTCCCGCTTTCCTCGGTGAAGGCATTACCCTCGTCGTCTCGCCGCTCGTGGCCCTGATGAAAGACCAGATCGACGGCCTCCCCACGGGCCTGCGCCGCCAGGCCGTGGCCGTCAACAGCAGCCTCGACGGCGACGATCTGCGCCGCATCGTCGAACGCATCGCCACCCGCCAATACCGCCTCGTCTACGTGGCGCCCGAACGCCTGCGCCAGCTGCCCTTTATCCATGCCCTCCGCCGCGCCGGCGTGGCCCGCCTCGTGGTCGACGAGGCTCACTGTGTTTCGATCTGGGGCCACGACTTTCGCCCCGATTACCTGCACCTGGCCCAGGCCCATCGCGATCTGGGCGGCCCCCCCATCCTGGCCATGACCGCCACCGCGCCACCGCGCGTGCGCCACGACATCGAACGCCAGCTGCTCGGCAGCCAGACCGGTCAAACCGGCCAGGCCGGACAGCCGCCAGCCATGCGCGTGCTCGTCGGCGATTCCTTCCGGTCCAACCTCCATCTGACCGCCATCCGTGTCCGCGATGACGAAGAGCAGCAGGAAGCGCTCGTCGCCCTCCTGCGCCAGCTCGGCGGCCCCGGTGTCGTCTACGTTCGCAGCCGCAAGCGCTGCGACGAATTGGCCGAACTGCTCGCCGCCTACGGCGTGCCCGCCGCCGCCTACCACGCTGGCCTCGACCACCGCACCGAAATCCAAGACCGCTTTATGCGCAACGAGCTCTCCGTCATCGTCGCCACCGTTGCCTTTGGCATGGGCGTCGACAAGCCGGATATTCGTTTCATCGTACACTGCGGCTTGCCCGGCTCGGTCGAAGGTTACTATCAGGAGATCGGCCGCGCCGGCCGCGACGGGGCAGCCGCCCATTGTATCCTCCTCTATACCGAAGGCGACAGCCGCACCTTGCTCCGCTTAGCCGCGCAAGACCAGGTCAGCGGCGAGAGCGTGCGCACCGCCTACGCCGCCATCCGCCAGGCGCTTGGCACGCAGGCCATCGGCCCCGTGCCGCTCTCGCTCGTCGCCGACGCCTTGCGCTCGACCCAGACCCACGCCCGCATCCTCCTTGGCGTGCTCGAGCAAACCGGCCTCATCCGGCGCCACTATGATGCTCCCCAGACGCTGACCATTCACCGCCTGCCGCAGCGCAGCGGACGCCGCCCCGACGGCGGCGAGGTGGACCGCGCCCTGTACGACTTCCTCCAGCGCGCCAATCTGGACGAACACAGCACAGCCTCCGGCGATTTTGTCTCCCTCGCCGCCGCAACCGGCATTCCCATGGCATCCCTCGAAGCCTGCCTGCTGGCCTGGCAGTCCGCCGGCTGGCTGCGCTACTACCCCGCCGGCCGGGTGCCCCTGTTGAGCCTCCTCCCTGCGCCAGGCAACGCCGCCCAACGCGTCGAAAGCCTCGTCACCCAGCGTGCTGCCGTCGCACAGCAGCGAATCCAGGAAATTGATGCCTACGCTCACAGCCGCACCTGCCGCCACGTCTACCTGGGCGAATATCTTGGCAGCCAGTCAGCCGTACACACCCCCGGCCACACGGCCGTCCAATCTGCCGCATCCACTCGCGGCAAGCCCGCCCCCTGTGGCGTCTGCGACAACTGCGGCGGCGGCCTCCAGATTGCCCCCGCGGCCGTACAAGGGCAGGCAGACGGCCCCACAGCCGCCGACCTAGTCCTCGCCACCCTCGTCCAGCAGAGTTGGGGTCGCCGTACCCTCATCCGCCTCCTGCGCGGCGACCCCGAAGCCA